>NZ_JALJRG010000004.1:157940-415852 GCF_024519805.1 Microbacterium sp. Mcb102
AGTATGAGCGCCGGGTGCGGTTCCGCCCCGAGCTGATCGTGCGGCAGTCGACCGCCGGCTGACCTTCAGGCAGCCCCGGCGGTCAGCCGACTGGGGAGTGGATCGCGCACGTGCTCCTGCTACCTCGCGAACATCGTCAACAATGATCGAACCTATAACGTCCGTGTTATACTTCGAGTGTGTGGAAAGTTGTCGATCATCCAGAGGCGACCTCGGAGTATTCGGCTTTGAACGCCCGAGAGGCCGTCGCCATCGATAACGCCGTGGCAAAGCTCCGCGTCGTGGGGGCCAGCCTCGGATATCCGCATACCAGCGATGTCAAGAACACTCAGAAACTCCGAGAACTCCGTCCCCGCGCTGGACGAAGCCCTGTGCGGGCGTTCTACCGGCAAATCGGCGACACCTTCGTCATAGGGGCGTACGGACCGGAAGCCGAGAGCAACCCCAAAGGCTTCAAGAGGGCCTGCGAGGACGCCGTGAGAAGACTCAACCAGATCACCGTGACGAAGGGATCATCATGAACTTGTCGGACCTTCAGGACCACCAGGCTGTCCGCGATGCTCGCCGAGCATCGGATCCGGAGTACGCCGCCGAAGCGGCCCGCACCAAGCTCGCCGACGACGTCAGCGTCGCTGTCGTTCGCTACCGTGAGGAGCACCGCCTGTCGCAGACGGAGTTTGCGCGCCGGCTCGGCTGGAAGCAGCCCCACGTCGCCCGTCTGGAGCGCGGCGACGTCACCCCCTCTCTGGAGTCCCTCCAGCGGTTGGCTCGCGCCGGCGTGATCGAAGTGCAGGTCAAGCGGCAGGGCACGATCGTGAAGAACGCTGACTCAGCCGGTTCGGTGATCCGCAAGCATAATCCGGAGAATCATGTGAAGCGGCTCGCCAGCTCGACCGCCTGAGCAGGTATGAGCGCCGGGTGCGGTTCCGCCCCGAGCTGATCGTGCGGCAGTCGACCGCCGGCTGACCCGCCTGTCGGCGACCGGCGGTCACCCCGACAGCGGCACCGAGCGCGTATGTGAGCCGTGCCCGAGCTCCTCCGCGTCCTGGCCCGGAAGGTCGAGTTCGGCGGTCGCTCCGACGGGAACGACGAGGTCGACCTGCAGCTCGTCGTGCTCGATGCGCCACGAGATCGACGCCTCGCCGTACGGGGTGAGCTGAGTCGCCGACGCATGAGTCAGCCCGCCCCCTGGTCGGGGCGCGAACCGGATGCGTCGGTAGCCGGGGTCGGCGGGGGCGAGCCCGGCGACACTGCGGTGGAGCCAGTCGGCCACCGCGCCCAGCGCGTAGTGATTGAACGAGGTCATGCTCCCCGGGTTGACGGTGCCGTCCGGAAGCAGGGCATCCCACCTCTCCCAGATCGTGGTCGCGCCGTGCACGACCTGATACAACCATGACGGGCAGTCCTTCTCGAGCAGTAGGTCGTACGCGGTGTCGACGTGGCCGGTGAGGGTGAGGGCGTCGCAGACGAGGGGAGTGCCGACGAAGCCCGTCGCGATGCGGTTGCCGTCGGCATGGACGAGTTCGGCGAGACGGTCACCCGCTTTCGCGCGCTGGGCAGGGTCAGGGAGCAGATCGAACGCGATCGCGAGGGCGTACGCGGTCTGAGCATCCGAGGTCATCGTGCCGTCGGGCTTCACATACGCGGCACGGAAGGCTGCCGCGACCTCCGCGGCGAGAGCGGCGTACCGGTCCGCATCCGCTGAGCGGTCGAGCACGCGAGCCATGTCGGCGACGGCGCGCGCCGATCGCGCGAAATAGGCGGTCGCCACCAGGTAGCGGTCCGTACGCCCCGCGCCCGGATCCTGCGGAGGAGCTGCGGGGTCGAGCCAATCGCCCAGCTGGAAGCCTTCGTTCCACAGCCGATCAGGACCGGCGGTGGACTCCACCTTGTCGACCCATCGCCGGGCACTCTCGAACTGGGCGGCGAGCACGCCGACGTCGCCGAACCGCTGATGGAGCGTCCAGGGCAGCAGCGTCGCGACATCACCCCAGGCGGCGCCGGGCCGGATCGGATCCCACACCTTGTGTGTGGGGACGACGGGGACGAACCAGGGGACGGTGCCGTCGGGCAACTGGTCCGCCTCCACATCGCGGAGCCAGCCGGAGAGCATCCCCGAGACGTCGAACAGTGTCGACGCGGTCGGGCCGAACACCTGGATGTCGCCCGTCCACCCCACGCGCTCGTCGCGCTGCGGACAGTCGGTCGGGATGTCGAGGAAGTTGCCCCGCATGCCCCAGACGACGTTGCGGTGCAGCTGCTCGACCAGCGGGTCCGAGCAGGCGAACCAGCCGGTGCGCTCGAGGTCGGTGTGCAGCACGCGCGCGGTGAGCGCGCCGGCGGCGGCATCCGCATCGAGGTCGCCCGGCCAGCCGTCGATCTCGACGTAGCGGAAGCCGTGGAACGTGAAGCGCGGCTCCCACTCCTCACCGTCGGGGCGCCCGGCCAGCGTGTAGTGGTCGGTGGAGCGGGCGCTGCGCAGAGGACGCGTGTAGATCTCGCCCTCCTGCAGCACCTCGGATGTGCGGAGCGTGACGGTCGAACCCCGCGGCCCCGTGACGCGGATACGCACCCGTCCGACCAGGTTCTGACCGAAGTCGAGGATGCGTGCCCCGCTCGGTGAGGTGAGCACGGCGAGGGGCGCGACGTCTTCGGTCACTCGGACGGGTGGTCCGGTCGGCGCCACGAGCGTGCGCGGGTCGCGATCGCGCACGGTGACCGGCATCCAGCCACCGTCGTCGAAGGCGGCGGTCGACCAGGCCGGCACCTCCTGTCGCGCGTCGTGGTCCTCCCCGTCGTAGATGCCGGAACGGAGGATGGGGGAGGGCGCGCCCTTCCAGGCGTCGTCCGTCGAGAGGGTCTGACGTGTTCCGTCGGTGTAGGTGATCTCCAGCTGGCCGAGGAACGACAGGTCCCCGCCGAAGATGTTGCGGCGACCGCCCCGCCAACCGAGTCGACCTCGGTACCAGCCGTCGCCGAGCCAGGCTCCGAGCGCGTTCTCGCCGTTGCGCAGCAGGTCCGTCACGTCGTACGTGTAGTAGCGGAGTCGCTCGCGATAGACCGTCCAGCCCGGGGAGAGGGTGTCGGAGCCGACGCGGATGCCGTTGATCTCGGCGTCGTAGAGGCCGTGCGCGGTGGCGTACAGCCGCGCGCGGGCGATCTCGCCGTCGACACGGAATCCCCGCCGCACCAGCGTCGCCCGGCGGGCATCGCTCTCCGGGTTCTCGTCGAGCTCCAGCCCGACCGGCCGCGCGGACCAGTCCTCCGGGTGCAGCAGACCCGTCTCCAACGACGTCTCCGGGCTCGGATCGGACCAGCCGCCGTCATCGCCCTGCACCGAAACGCGTACGGCGACGCGTTCGCGGGACTCCAGCGCGCGGCCCGGCCAGGGGACCAGCACCTGCTCGGAGGAGGCGACCTCGACGGTCTCGTCGTCGTCGGCGTGGACAACGGTCACCGCATAGGACTGCTGTTTCCAGTCGGCGGGAGCGTCGCTGAGCGTCCAGCTCAGTCGCGGGCGCGATTCGCCGATGCCGAGTGGCTCCCGGTGGTGTTCGATGCGCGGCGCGGAGACGGTCGTCATGGTGTTCATCCTTGCGGATGGCCCCTCCTCGCGCCCGCTCTGGCCTCAGGCCGTCGTCTCCCGGCGGGGTCGATGCACGTCCTTCGCGCTCGGTATCCCCTTCGAGAAGAGGAGCGAGAGGAGGCTGATCAGGATCAGCCCGAAGAACGCGATGCGCAGCGACGACAGCTGCGAGTCGCGATAGACGGTCGCTAGGGTGTCGGCATCCGCGTCGCTCAGACCCGCGTCCTCGGCGATGGCGGTGACGTCCGCGGCGGGGACGATCGTGACGCCGTGCTCTGTCGCGGTCGCCACGGTCGTCTTCGTGGCGTCGGGCAGATCGCTCGCCGCCACCCCCGAGGCGAACGACGTCGACAGCGCGCCGATGAGGATCGAGCCGATGAGCGCCGTTCCCAGCGACGAGCCGAGGTTCTGGAACACTCCCTGCAGGCCGCCGACCTCGCTCGTCTCCTTCTCGGTCACACTCGACATGTTCACGTTGCCGAGCTGCGAGGCGAGCAGCCCGAGCGCGGCGCCGGCGAGGAACATCCCGGTGGCGAAGAATCCGCTGCGCAGATCGCTGGTGGCGGAGCCGAGCAGGATGAGCGCGCTGACGACGAGCACCAGTTGACCGATCCGCACGATCGTCCGCGGCGACAGCATGCGCGAGAGCCGGGTGCCGACGATGGAGAACAGCACGAGGGCGATCGACAGCGGGAAGATCCGGATGCCGGTCTCCAATGCGTCGAGACCGAGCGTCATCTGCAGGTACACCGGCACCATGAAGAACAGGCCGGCCGTCACGGTGTACTGCGCGCCGAGCACCGACAGTCCGCTGCGGAGGGCGGTGATCGAGAACATCCCCACGTGCACGAGGGGCGCCCGTCCCGCGCGCTCGAGGCTCCGCTGCCGGGAGAGGAACAGCGCGAGCAGCACGAGCCCGAGCACGATGAGCCAGGCGGCGGGGGAGATGCCGAGCGGAGCGACGGAGACTCCGCCGATCTCGGGAGGGTTGAGCGGCAGGACCCACCCCCAGGTCTTGCTCTGCAGCATCCCGAACACGACCGTGACGAGTCCGACGGACGACAGCGCGACGCTGAGGATGTCGATGCGCACACTCTGCCTCGGGGTCGGATCCGTGACGATCCGTGCGCACAGCACGACGCCGATCATGATGAAGACCTCAGCAACGAAGACATAGCGCCAGTCGAGGTACGTCGTCACGAATCCACCGATCAGGGGTCCGGCCGCGACGGCCGCGCCCGACACGGCGCCGATGATCGCGAACGCCGTGATCCGCTCGCGACCGCCGTAGTTGTCCGCGACGAGCGCCGCGATCGCCGGGATGACGAGCACGGCGCCGAGCCCCTCGACGATCGACCAGCCGAGGAACAGGAACTGCACGTTCGGACTCACTGCCGTGATCAGCGAGCCGGCGGCGTAGACGCACGACCCGATAACGAACGCTCTGCGGCGCCCCCACACATCGCCGAGCTTCGCCCCCAGCAGCATGAACGCGGCCATCGTGAGCGTGTAGAAGGTGATGGCCCCCTGCATCGCGGCGACGGTGGTGTCGAGGTCGGACACCACCGTCGAGATCGACACGTTCATCACGGTGCCGTCGAGGACCATCACGAACTGGGCGGATCCGAGGACGGCGATGACGCCCCATCTCTTCATGACGACTCCTTCGACGGTGCAGCGGGGGCGGCGGCGATCGTGCCGGCGCCGCGCATGATGCGCGCGACGGCTGTGATGAGGAACAGCTGACCGGTGATCGCCTCGGCGACGGCGACCGCCTGAGACGCCGCATTCGCGGGAACGAGATTGCCGTAGCCGGTCGTCGTGAGCGTCGTGAAGGAGAAGAAGAGCTGGTTGGCGAGGGAGTCGTCGTCGGGGCCGCCGAACATCGGCTCGGGGGAGACGAGGGAGAGCAGGTTGAAGACGAAGGTGAAGAAGAGACCGACCAGCACATAGGCGGTGGCGGCGGCCAGCAGTGCCTCGGCATTGAGCCCGCGGCGCTTCACCTGGTCCCCGATGATAGCGACGGGGGATGCGAGCAGCGCGATCATCGTCGCCGCGGAGAACGCGATGTCGAGGATGTGGCCGCTCGCGCTGAGGAGCGTCGCCACGATCGTGGCCACCCCGGCGGCCGACAGGATCACCCACGCCACGTGCTGCACCATGCGGGGCGCGGCGGTGACCCGGAAGACCACGGCGACCGTCATGAGGGTCACCAGGAAGGCCCACGGGCTCGGGTTGGGGCCACGCTGCGCGGCGCACAGCGCATACGACACGACGACCAGGGCGGCGACGACCGCATATCCGGATGCCCCGCTGAAGAGCAGATCGGGGCGCCGTTGCTCGACGCGGGATCTCGCTGTCCGTGCGGACGCGCTCACCGTCCCGGCTCCCCGGTGCCCATGGTCGGCAGTCCCCCGGAGGCGCGGGCAGCGAGGAACGCCGCGTAGTCCTCCTCGTTCTGATCGGCGTAGGCGTCGGCGAACGCGCAGATCGCCTCTTCGAACGCCCGGCCCCGACCGAGGTAACCGGCGATCTCGAGCCGGTCTCCGCTCCTCGCGTGCCCGCGTGCGAGGGTCTCGCCGCAGATGCGCGCGTAGAGCGCGGCCCCTCTCGGGGTCATCGTCTCCGGATCGATTCCGCCCTTCCAGTCGTGGAGCTGACGCACGTAGAAGTCGCGCGTGACGCCGTCGGTGCCGGTCACCCGCTGCCAGCCGAGGAAGAGGTCGCTGGCTGCCTGCATGAGCCGTTGCCCGCGCACGACCCGTTCTCCCTCGCTGTCGTGCGTGCCAGGGCCGAGGAACCGTTCGAGCACCGACGGCGGTGCGGTCTTCGCCTGCAGCAGCAGGGGATCTCCGTCGTCTCTGCCGCTGAGGAGGATGATCCAGGCGCGCGTGCCGACGCTGCCGATCCCGCTGACCGTCCTGGCCATGTGCCGGTAGCGGTACTCGGAGATCGGATGCCGATCGCCCGGCAGCGTGTCCTGATATGCCGCGAGGAGATCGCGCATGATGCCGACCTCGTCGAGATCCTGAACGGCTCCGGGGAGGAGATCTTCGACCGGCGTCACCAGTGGTGGGTTCGGGATGATCCGCAGCTGTCCGTCCTGCACGTGCACGAGTTTCGCGAACGATCTCATCCGGTCGCGCTTGCGCGCCTTCTTGATGGCGGCATCGAGCCGCGCGACGGTCTCGTCCTCGGCTCTTCCGCGGTCGCGCTCCGCCCGGATCCGACGGCGTGCGCCGTCGGCGTCGAACCGGTCGTACCAGGCGTCGAGGACGTGGGCATCGGCGGCCCGCCGCATCGCCTTCCGGTACCCGACGATCGACGCGCGGACGCAGGCGTCGATCTCCTCCGTCGAGAAGCCGCGCTGCCGCCCGGCCACCGCGAAGCTCGTCGCCAGCCGTTTGAGATCCCACTCGAACGGCCCAGGGAACGTCTCGTCGAAATCGTTCATGTCGAAGATCAGTCGACGCTCCGGGGTGCCGAACAGGCCGAAGTTCGACAGATGGGCGTCGCCGCACAGCTGCACGGTGATGCCGGTGTGCGCGGCGGTGGCGAGGTCCGAGGCCATGAGCAATGCGGACCCGCGGAAGAAGGCGAAGGGCGACGCGGACATCCGCTCGTATCGCAGCGGCACGATGTCGAGATCCCGGGTCGTGGCCTGCCCCTCGAGAAGCGCGACCGGGTCGGGGCGGTCAGCAGACGGGTGCCAGGGGCCCTGCCGCGAGCGGGGCGCGCGGGTGCGCGCGTCGCGTCCGCGGTTGCGTCTGAGGACGAACTCCGGCGCCACCGCATCCGGCGCTGCGACGTCGTCGCGCCCGTCGGCGTTTCGGTCACCGGCCATGTCGCACCTCGCACCCGTGTGATGACGGCGCGGGATCCGGGTGACCGGGGCGGATCCCCGGGGTCGGGTGCGGGCGGCGTCGCATCGCTCATCGTGGCAGCGCATGACGGACTCGACGTGGTGCACGTCACCCTTTTCGGGCGAGGGGCGCGGGGACGGACCGGCTCGCTCTCAGGCGTCGCTGGTCGTGGCGCGCTTCGCGCTCGCTCCCCGCATGATCCGCGCGACCGCCGTGATCAGGAACAGCTGACCGGTGATGCCCTCGGCGATGGCCACCGCCTGGCCGCCGGTACCGACCGGCACGAGATTTCCGTAACCGGTCGTCGTGAGCGCCGTGAAGGAGAAGAACAGCTGATTGCCGAGCGAGTCGAGGCTTGCCTCGCCGAACAGCGGATCCACCGAGATCTGCGACATCAGGTTGTACACGAAGGCGAAGAACATGCCGACGAGGATGTAGGCGGTGATCGCCGCCAGCAGCGCCTCCAGATTGAGGCCGCGCCGGGTCACCTGGTGGGCGATGACGACCCACGGGGCGACGAGCAGTGCGATCATCGACGCGGCCGAGAGTGGGATGGCGAGCAATGGTCCTTCGAGTCCGAACAGGTCGGCGATGACGGCGGTGACCCCGGCGACGGAGAGCACGACCCAGGAGACCCGCTGCACCATGCGTCGGGCCCGGGTCACATGAAAGACCATGGCGACCGTCGCAAGCATGGGGAGGAAGGCCCACGGGCTCGGGTCGGTGCTGGGCTGTATCGCGCACAGGCCGTACGACACGATGAGCAGGATGAGGACGATCCCGTACCCGAGAGCGCGGTCATCCCACCGGCGGCCGAGCCGACCTCTGACGTGCTGCTCGTCCACCGCTTCTGTCAGGGGCATGGCGACTCCACTTCGGTGCGATGGACGCCGTCGTCCATGATGTGCGGCCAGTATCCCAGCGCCGGGGCGCATCCCCTCTCAGGGCGAGTGCGCGTCGGCGGGAACGGGAGTCGCGGCCCCGGTTCGAGACTGTCCGCCGAACCCGTTATGATGGCTGAGTGCATCCGATCTTCGGGTCGGATCCACGGAGACGTCGCATAGTCCGGCCGAGTGCACCACCCTGCTAAGGTGGAGTCCCCTCACGGGGACCAGGGGTTCAAATCCCCTCGTCTCCGCACTTTCTTTCTTCGCTTGCGGGCCCGGTCGTCTGTCGTTCACGGCAGACTCGAGAGCATGTTCCGCGACATCACGACCGTTGTCTTCGACGTGCTCGGCACCCTCGTCGACGAACCCCGCGGCCTTCGCACCGCCATCGCCGAAGCGGTGGGCGCTGCCCGTGACCCTGACGAGCTGCTCGGTGTCTGGCAGGGTCACATCGAACGCGAACAGGCCCGCATCGGGCGAGGCGCACGCGACTACGCCGACACCGAGAGCCTCGATCGCGAGGCAGCGCTGCGGGTGGCTGAAGCGGCGGGGCTCGACGACCAGGCCCGCATCGATCGACTGGCATCCGCGGCTGAGCGGCTTCCGCCCTGGGACGACTCCGCCGACGGTGTCGCGCGACTCGCGCAGAGGTTCCGCGTGCTCGGGCTGTCGAATGCGACGACGAAGACGCTGCATCGGCTGGGAGCGCACGCCGGCCTGGAATGGGATCTGGCGCTCTCGGCGGACGCCGTCCGCGCCTACAAGCCTGCCCCCGAGGTCTACGCTCTGGCGGTGGAAGCTGCGGGCGGTGATCCTTCGCGCGTGCTGATGGTCGCGGCCCATGCCTGGGATCTGCGGGGCGCGCAGGCGGTGGGAATGCGGACTGTATACGTGCGACGCCCGGTGGGGGACCCGCCGACTCCGTCAGACACGTTCGACGGTCGATTCGACGGACTTCGGCAGCTCGCCGACGCGCTCATCTAGAGCGCGGCGGATCGATCCTCTTCTCTCAGCAGCAGCTGCCCTTTCTCTCAGCAGCAGCCGCCCGCCGAGCGCGCGCTGCCGATGGGCTCGACCTCCGTCGACTCGTCCGCGATGCCGAAGCGGATCAGCGCGCGCGGGTCGAAATGGTCATCGGGTGGTGCGACATCGGGCGCCACTGCGTGGAGAAGGGTGAAGTCGGCCGCAGCGCCCACCACCAGCAGGGCTCCGACCGGGAAGCAGTCGATCACGACGTGGAACTCGTCATCGCGCTGCTGCACGGTCAGCCCGGAGATCGACCAGGCGGTGAACTCGTTCGCCGTCGGCGTGCTGCGCCAGTTCTGCTGCACCACGCCGGTCACCCGCAGCAGCGCGGTGGTGCCGCGCAGACGTGTCGATTGTCCCAGCTCCAGGAGGACACCGACGGTTCCCCCGAGCACATCGACGAGGATGCGGGTGATCTGGGAGCCCACCAGCGCATCATCCGTCAGGAACGGATTCTCCCCGTCCGGGAGTGGCGGAAGCGCGCCGGGTACGCCGATGAGCAGGTCGTTCACGTTCATGGCTATTCGCTCTCCCCAGAGATCCCCCGACCGTTCGAGAGTATGTGATCGCGGTTCACAAATTCTGAACGCCGAATGTGAAGGGGCACCAGGGGTGCGGGGCGACGCCGACGAGGTGTGCTGCGTTCGTCGTGGCCCTCCGGTAGTCTCACCGGCATGGCCACCGCATCGACGCAGACCCATAAACGCGAGGCTTTCGGATCGCGGAACGTGTTCATCCTGTCGGCGATCGGATCTGCGGTCGGCCTCGGGAACATCTGGCGGTTCCCCTATGTCGCCTATGAGGGCGGCGGTGGGGCCTTCCTCATCCCGTATCTGTGCGCGCTGCTGACGGCGGGCATCCCGCTGCTGTTCTTCGACTACGCGATCGGGCACCGGTTCCGCGGTTCGGCGCCGCTGGCGTTCCGCCGCATGCACCGGGCGGCCGAGCCCCTCGGCTGGTGGCAGGTGCTGATCTGCGTCGTTATCGCGGTGTACTACGCGGTGATCATCGCGTGGGCGGCCATGTACACCTGGTTCTCGGCCCAGCTCACCTGGGGGCCGGGGAACGAGAACGACTTCTTCTTCATCGACTTCCTGCGGTCGGCGGACGTCGCGGAGGTCGGGGTCTCGACCGAGTTCGTGCCGCAGGTCGGCATCCCCCTGGTCGTGGTCTGGCTGATCGTGATCGTGATCATGGCGCTCGGCGTGAAGCGCGGCATCGGCCGCGCGAACATGATCCTGATGCCGTTGCTCACCGTGATGTTCGCGATCCTCGTGGTGCAGTCGCTCTTCCTCCCCGGTGCGATGGAAGGTCTGAACGCGTTCTTCACCCCGAACTGGGAGGCGCTCGCCGACCCGGGCGTCTGGGCCTCCGCCTATGGGCACATCTTCTTCTCGCTGTCGGTCGCCTTCGGCATCATGGTGACCTATTCCTCCTATCTGAAGCGCAAGACCGACCTCACCGGATCCGGGCTGGTCGTGGCTTTCGCCAACTCCGGCTTCGAGATCCTCGCCGGTATCGGCGTCTTCGCCGCACTCGGGTTCATGGCGCAGGCACAGGGGACCGAGGTCGCCGGCGTCGCGTCCTCGGGCATCGGGTTGGCATTCATCGCCTTCCCGACGATCGTCTCGCAGGCCACCGGGGGCTCGATCATCGGCGTGCTGTTCTTCGGCGCGCTCGTGTTCGCGGGGGTCACCTCACTCATCTCGATCCTCGAAGTGATCGTCGCCGCGCTGCAGGACAAGCTGGGCTGGGCGCGCGTGCGCACGACGCTCACGGTGGCCATCCCGCTCGCGATCGTCTCGATGGCGCTCTTCTCGACGACCACGGCTTTGTCGGTGCTCGATACGGCGGATGCCTTCGTCAATGCGTTCGGCATCATGGCCGTCGCGCTGGTGGCGGTGATCATCGTGGCGTGGCTGCTGCACAAGCTCCCGGTGTTCGTCGAGCACCTCAACCGCCGCTCCAGCTTCCGGGTCGGACTGCTCTGGAAGCTGCTCGTCGGCGTGCTCGCGCCGCTGGTGCTCGGTTACCTGCTCGTCAGCGAGCTCATGACGAAGATCAATGAGCCGTACAGCGGGTATCCGGGGTGGTTCCTCGCGATCTTCGGCTGGGGCATGGTGATCGCCCTCGTCGTGCTGGCGCTGCTGCTGTCGGCGCTGCCGTGGAGCGGACGCTCGCACGCGAAGGACGACCCGGAGTACGACGAGTTCCTGGCCGAGGAGCAGTACGAGCCGGATGCGGAGACGTCGGCTGTTCCGATCGTCGCGACGCCGGAGAAAGGAGAACGAGCATGACCACGACAGCGATCGTCATGATGATCATCGCCATGGTCACGATCTGGGGCGGCCTCGTCGCCGCGATAGTGAATCTCGCCCGTCATCCCGAGGCCGCCGAGAACGAGCCGGCGCCGCCCGTCGAACTCTGACGGCGAGCCGATCGCATCCGACCGGAGAAGTCGGGTGCCGATGGTCGGGGCGCGGCGACGATGGTGGGGAAAGGAGGACCTCATGATCGGAACGCTCAACGCCCTGGTCGATCTCGTTGAAGCCACCCGCTCCGACGAGATCGACGTCGCCGGGTTCGCACGCGAGCACGGCACGACCGAATACCACCTGCGGCGGATGTTCTCGGCGCTGGCCGGCATGCCGCTCTCGGAGTACGTGCGGCGCCGTCGCATGACGCTCGCCGGCGCGGAACTCGCAGCCGGCGCCTCGAGCCTGCTCGATGTGGCGGTGCGCCACGGCTACGGCTCGGTCGAGGCTTTCGGTCGCGCCTTCCGTGCGGTGCACGGCATCGGGCCGGCCGACGCGCGCCGAGACGGGGGTCCTCTCCGTACACAACCCACGCTCCGGTTCCGCCTGAGCGTCGAAGGGAGCACCCCGATGGACGTCACCATCACCCACCGTCCCGCGTTCGTCCTCGCCGGTCACGCCGCCGAGGTCCCGCTCATCCACGAGGGCGTCAACCCGCACATCCAGGCGCACATCGCCGCGATCGCGCCCGAGGAGCACGCGCGCCTCAAGGCACTCGCCGACGCCGAACCGGCCGGGATCCTCGCGATCACCGCCGACATCGAGCCGGATGCTGCAGAGGGCACGCTGCTCACATACCTGCACGGCGTCGCGCTGCAGGACACCACCGCGGTGCCCGACGACCTCGATTCCTTGCGCCTCGACGAAGGATCCTGGGCGGTCTTCGCCGCGCGGGGTCCGTTCCCGGCGACCCTGCAGAACCTGTGGGCGGCCACGGCGACCGAGTGGTTCCCGTCGAACCCGTGGCGGCTGCGGCCCGGCCCCTCGATCGTGCGCTACCTCGAGTTCACCGGCGACTTCGCGTCGTGCGAGCTCTGGCTGCCCGTCGAACAGGGCTGAACACCCGATGCCCCGCGTCGACGTCGATCAGCGCGGGGCATCGCCCTTCCTGGGCGGGCGATAGGTACCGATGATCGCGGCGATGAGATCGGAGTAGGCGGCGTCCTGGCTGGAGAAGCTGCCGTTGTTGCGGCCGTGCCGCAGCACCTCGACACGGTCGGACACCGCCTGCACGTCGGCGATGTTGTGACTGATGAACACGACGCCCAGCCCGAGCTCGCGGAGCTGCTCGATATGGGTGAGCACGTCGGCGGTCTGCGCGACGCTGAGCGAAGCGGTCGGCTCATCGAGCACGACCAGCCGGGGCTGGCTGATGAGGGTGCGCGCGATCGCCACGGCCTGTCGCTGGCCACCGGACAGGGAGTTGAGCGGCGTGCGGGTCGACGGGATGTTGGCGGCCAGATCGGTCAGCGCCTGCCGCGTCGCGTTCTCCATCTCGCCCTCGCGCAGCATGCCTTTGGAGGTGCGCAGCTCGCGTCCGAGGAAGACGTTGGCCGTCACGTCGAGGTTCTCGCAGACGGCGAGGTCCTGGAAGACCGTCGCGATGCCGAGTCGGTTCGCCTCGGCGGGGGAGGAGATGTCGACGCGCTCGCCGTTGATGCGGATCTCGCCGGAGGTCGGGGTGAGAGCACCCGCGATGACCTTCGCCAGCGTCGACTTGCCGGCGGCGTTGTCGCCGACGAGGCCGACCACCTCGCGCGCGTTCACCGTGAAATCGACGTCGGTGAGCGCCTCGACGGCACCGAAGCGCTTCGTGATGCCGCGCAGGGTGAGCAGCGGCTCCGCCTGCGACGCCGAGAGAGTCATGAGCGGCCCTCGAGAAGCTGGGACGGATCGGTCGACTGCAGGATGTGGATGGTCGCGCCGACGAGCACCGTGTCCTTGCCGAACGACGCGGGGATCGGTTCGCGGCGAGGAGCGCGGCGCTGCGGCGCGTGCTCGCGCAGGGCGGCGCCGAACGGCAGCAGGAAGACCGGGCCGGCGTCGGTGAGCTCGCCGCCGATCGTGATGATCTCGGGGTCGAGCGTCTGACAGACACCCGCGACCACGCGGCCGAGCGTCGCGCCCGCATCGGAGACCACCCGCGCGCAGCCGGGGTCGCCGGCGGCGGCGCGGGCGATGACGTCCTTGAAGGTGACCTGGCCGTAGGCGGCCCGCAGCGGTGCCGTGACGGCCTCGGCTCCGACGACGGTTTCGAGGCAGCCACGCTGCCCGCACGGACAGATGGATCCGGCGGGGTCGACCTGCACGTGTCCGATCTCACCCGCCGTGCCCCCGCGTCCGCGGTAGAGCCGCGAATCGATGATCACGCCGGCGCTCGTCGTGTACGAGGCGTTGATGAACAGGCTGTCCGAGACATCCCGTGCCGTGCCGAGCGTCGCCTCGGCGAGCGCGGCGAGGTTGGCGTCCTTCTCGACCAGCACCGGGCATCCGAGGCGCTGTTCGACGACCGCGGCGATGGGCTGCGATTCCCACCGCCTCATGACGCCCGGATAGGCGACCAGACCGGTGTCGGGGTCGATCGGCGCCGGAATCGCGATGCAGAGGCCGATCAGCTCGTCGGCCTGCGCCGCGATCATGTCCAGCATCTCGATGATGAGGAGCGTGATGCGATCGAGCACCGTGTCCTCGGCGTGGTCGGCCGGCAGCGGCATCGACCGGTCGGCGAGCACGGACTGCCCGACGTCGTTGAGACGCACCCGCATGCTGCGGCTTCCGATGTGCACGGCGGCCACCAGCCCGGCACGCCGGGCGATGGTGACGAGCTGTGCGCGACGGCCACTCCGCGAGGTCGGATGGGTCTCCACCAGACCCGAGAGCGACAGCTCCTTCACGATCGCCGACACCGTCGCCGTCGACAGGGTGGTCGCTTCGGCGAGCTCGACCTGGGTGAGCCCGCCGAAGCGCTTGACCGCGTCGACGATCTTGGCCGTGTTGGCCTCGCGCAATCCCGACTGGGAACCGCTCGACCATCTGCTCATAGCGGGAGCATATCGCGTGGGATCGGCACCGCCGGGGTCAGCGGGCGGCACCCGCCCGACGCTTGTTCCAGACGTCGAAGGCCACGGCGATCAGGAGCACCAGGCCCTTCACGACCTGCTGTGTCGCCTGGTCGAGACCCATGAGCTGCATGCCGTTGCTCATCACCGCCATGATCAGACCGCCGACGATCGCCCCACCGACGCGCCCCACGCCACCGGTGACCGCGGCGCCGCCGATGAAGCAGGCGGCGATCGCGTCGAGCTCGAACATGTTCCCCGCCCCCGGCTGCGCGCCGTTCGTGCGCGAGGAGAAGACGACTCCGGCGACACCGGCGAGCAGTCCCATGTTCACGAAGATCCAGAAGTTGACGCGGCGCACGTTGACGCCGCTCAGCAGGGCCGCGTGCAGGTTGCCGCCGATCGCGTAGACGTGACGCCCGAATACGCTCTTCTGCGTGATGACGGAGTAGGCGATGATCAGCACCGCCAGGAGGATCAGCACGAACGGGAGACCGCGGCTGGTGGACAGCTGGTAGCCGAACCACATCACGACGGCGGCGATCAGGGCGATCTTCAGGATGAACCAGCCCAGCGCCTCGACCGACTGCTGGTGTGCGACCTTCGAGCGTCGGCTGCGCACCTGCCACACGGCATAGCCGCCCACGCCGATGGCGAAGATCACGAGGGTGAACACGTCGACCCCGTAGCCGCCGAAGAGTCCGTTGAAGAATCCGTTGGCTATCGAGTAGTAGGTGCCGCCGAAGGGCGACAGCGAGACGTTGCCCAGCACGATGAAGGTCAGGCCGCGGAAGAGCAGCATGCCGGCGAGCGTCACGATGAACGCCGGGATGCCGACGAATGCCACCCAGAAACCCTGCCACGCGCCGACCAGGAGGCCGACCACCAGCGCGGCGATGACGCCGACCCACCAGGGCAGCTGCATCCGGATCACGAGGACCGCGGCGGTGGCACCCGTGAGGGCGACGACCGAGCCGACCGAGAGGTCGATGTGACCGGCGATGATGACGATCACCATGCCGATCGCGAGGATCAGGATGTAGGAGTACTGCAAAACGATGTTCGTGAGGTTCCCCGGGGAGAGGAACGTCGGGTTCAGGATGGCGAAGAAGGCCACGATCGCGATGAAGGCGACGAGGATGCCGCTCTGGCGCAGGTTGCGCGTGGCGAGGCTCAACAGGTTGGTGACGCCGGTCATCGTTCGGCCGTCCTTTCGACAGTCATGAGTTGCATGAGGTTCTCCTGGGTGGCCTCGGCGGCCGGCAGCTCGCCGGTGATCCTGCCGAAGGCCAGGGTGTAGATGCGGTCGCAGATGCCCAGCAGCTCGGGCAACTCGGACGAGATGACGAGCACGCCCTTCCCCGCCGCGACCAGGCGGTTGATGATCGTGTAGATCTCGTACTTGGCGCCGATGTCGATACCGCGGGTCGGCTCATCGAGGATCAGCACGTCGGGCTCCGTCTGGATCCACTTGCTGAGCACGACCTTCTGCTGGTTGCCGCCGGAGAGGTTGCCCACGAGCTGGAGCACACTGGGCGTCTTGATGTTCATCTCGGCGCGGTACTGCTCTGCGATCCGGAGTTCCCGGTTCGCGTCGATCCAGCCGCCGGGGCTGATCATCCGCAGCGACGCGAGGGTGATGTTGTGGCGGATGTCGTCGATGAGGTTCAGCCCGAACTTCTTCCGGTCCTCGGTCGCGTACGCGATCCCGGCGCGGATGGCGGCGCTCGTGGTCGACGTGTCGACCTCTTTGCCGCGGACGAGGACTCGCCCCTTCGCGTTGCGCCCGTAGGTGCGGCCGAAGACGCTCATGGCGAGCTCCGTGCGTCCGGCGCCCATCAGCCCGGCGATGCCCACGACCTCTCCCGCGCGCACGGTGAGGGAGGCGTCGTCGACCATGATCCGTCCCGGCTGGGTCGGGTGATGCACGGTCCAGTTCTCGATCCGCAGCACCTCCTCGCCGAGCTCCGGCACCCGCTCCGGGAAGCGGTGGGCGAGGTCGCGCCCGACCATGCCGCGGATGATCCGGTCCTGCGTCGAGGCCGGGTCGCTCATGTCGAGCGTCTCGATGGACCGGCCGTCGCGGAGGATCGTCGTGCGGTCGGCGATCGCGTCGATCTCGTTGAGCTTGTGCGAGATGATGATCGATGTCATCCCGCCGTCGCGCAGGCGCCGGAGCAGGTCGAGCAGGTGCGCCGAGTCGGTGTCGTTGAGCGCGGCGGTCGGCTCGTCGAGGATGAGCAGGCGCACGTTCTTCGACAGTGCCTTCGCGATCTCGACGAGCTGCTGCTTGCCCACGCCGAGCTGGCCGACCGGCGTGGCGGGGTTCTCGTCGAGACCGACCTGGGCGAGCAGTTGCGAGGCCTCGGAGTTCGCGCGGTCCCAGTCGATGAGTCCGCCCGCTCCCCGACGCTCGTTGCCGAGGAAGATGTTCTCCGCGACGCTGAGGTAGGGGATCAGCGCGAGCTCCTGATGGATGATCACGATGCCGACGTGCTCGGAGTCGCTGATGGATCCGAACTTCGCCTCTTCACCCTCGTAGACGATCTCCCCTTCGTACGCCCCGTGCGGGTAGACACCCGACAGCACCTTCATGAGGGTGGACTTCCCCGCGCCGTTCTCGCCGCAGATCGCGTGGATCTCGCCGCGGCGGACATCGAGGTCGACGCCCTGGAGCGCCTTGACGCCGGGAAAGCTCTTCTCGATCTCCCGCATCTGCAGTACCGGTGTCGTCATGAACCGGCTCCTTTCCGTCGAGAGGGGCGTGACGCCGTGTCGACGTCACGCCCCGGAGCGATGACTACTCGGCGACGCCGGCGTCGACCTCGGCCTGGGTCCAGTAGCCCGAGTCGACCAGCAGCGAGGTGATGTTGTCCTTGTAGACGATGTCCGACTGCAGGAGGTACGACGGCACGACCTTCACACCGTTGTCGTAGGTCTCCGTGTCGTTCGCCTCGGGCTCCTCGCCCTCGAGCATGTCCTCCGCCACCACGACCGACTGCTCGGCGAGCTTGCGCGTGTCCTTGAAGATGGACGAGAACTGCACGCCCTGGTCGATCAGGCTGATGGAGCCGATCTCCGCATCCTGTCCGGTGACGATCGGGAGACCGTCGGCGATGGTGGCGCCGAGACCGCCGGTGCCCTGGAGTGCCGTGATGATGCCGCGGGAGATCCCGTCGTAGGGGGAGAGCACGCCGTCGAGCTTCGTGCCGCCGCCGTACGTCGAGGTGAGCAGATCCTCCATGCGCTTCTGCGCGGTCTCCTGCTGCCAGCGCAGGATCGCCGCCTGCTCGATGTCGGTCTGCCCCGACGGCACCGTGAGCACGCCCTCGTCGATGTAAGGCTGCAGCGTGTCCATCGCCCCCTGCCAGAAGAAGTGGGCGTTGTTGTCGTCGAGAGAGCCGGCGAAGAGCTCGATGTTGAACGGGCCCTTCTCTCCGGTGTCCTTGCCGTCCTGATCGAGCACGCCGAGGCCGACCAGCAGCGAGGTGGCCTGCTGCACGCCGACCTTGTAGTTGTCGAACGTCACGTAGAAGTCGACGTTCTCGCTGTCGCGGATGAGGCGGTCGTAGGAGATGACCGGGATCTTCGCTGCCGCAGCGGCGTCGAGCTGCGACGACAGAGCGGTGCCGTCGATCGCGGCGATGACCAGGAGATCCGCCCCCTTGGTGATCATCTGGTCGATCTGCTGGCCCTGCGTCGGGATGTCGTCGCCGGCGTACTGCAGCTCGACCTGATAGCCGGCCTTCTCCAGCCCCTCCTGCACGGCGGTGCCGTCGGCGATCCAGCGCTCGGAGGTCTGCGTCGGCATGGACACGCCGATCAGCAGGTCGCCCTTGTCGCCGGAAGCCTTCTCGCCGCCGCCCGCGGAGCCGGCTCCTCCGCCGCCGCAACCGGCGAGGGCGAGGACTCCCGCGAGACCGAGGGCCGCGAGTGCGTACTTCTTCTTCATTCCGAGCTCCTTTGCTGTGCAATGCGTCCTCCGGCCGAAGTCCGGAGGGTGGGCGTCCCGGCCATTCGGGATCCGCCTCGGATCACTTTCTTGAGTTCGAGACTCGAAGTCAAGCGAACGTGATCGTTTCGTGATGATTGAGACTAGGCCTCATCGAGTGGGGATTTCTTCCCCGATGGCCGGAGTTTTGTCGTCGCAAGGTGGGAAATCCGGGAGTTACCTTCGAGACTCGAAGCTAACTAGGGCGGAGCAAGGCCAGCGTCCGCGCCCCGTGTCACACTGGGCGCACGGAACCAGGGAGGCACGTCATGGCGGCGATCGACCCCAAGAAGACCCTCGACGCGTATCGGGCGAAGCGCGGTGAGTTCCGCATCGTCGAGGTGCCGCCGATGCAGTACCTGATGATCGACGGCGCCGGAGACCCGAACACCTCCCCGGCCTATGCGGAGGCCGTCTCGGCTCTGTTCCCCCTGGCCTACACGCTCAAGTTCGCGAGCCGCGACGAGCTCGGCATCGACACGGTCGTGATGCCCCTCGAAGGGCTCTGGCACGCATCGGACATGGAGTCGTTCACCACTCATCGCGACAAGTCCGCCTGGCAGTGGACGCTGATGATCATGGTCGGCGACCACATCACGTCTTCGATGTTCGCCGACGCGGTGGAGTCCGTGGCGCAGAGAGCGGCGAAGAAGAAGGAGCCGGTGCCCGCACTCGGCTCCGTGCGGCTGGAGACCCTCGACGAGGGGATGAGCGTGCAGACTCTGCACGTCGGTCCGTTCGACGATGAGGGGCCGGTCCTCGACGACCTGCATCACCGCTTCATCCCCGAGCACGGTCTGACGATGAGCGGTCTGCATCATGAGATCTACCTGAGCGACCTGCGTCGCACCGACCCGGCGAAGCTGCGCACCATTCTCCGGCAGCCGGTGTCTTCGAGCGTCTGATGCCGAGAGGCGCCGGGAAAGCAAGCCCCTCCACCGCGTCCGCTGCCGGCGATACCCTTCAATGATGAGCACGGTCAAGCACGCTGCGCGCGTCGCCAAGGGGTCCACCGCCTTCCGCCGCATCGCCCGTGTCGGGTTCGTCGTCCTCGGCCTGATCCACGTCATCATCGGCGCGATCGCCATCACCATCGCCGCGGGGGCCTCGGGCGACGCCGACCAGGACGGGGCGATGGAGCAGATCCGGAACAACCCGGTCGGCGGATTGCTGCTCGTGCTCGTCGCCACGGGGCTGATCGCTCTGGCCGTGTGGCAGATCGCGAGTGCGTTCCTCGCCGCCGACCCCGCCGAGACGAAGAAGTGGGGGCAGCGCGTCAAGCTCTTCGGCATCGCCCTCGCCTACCTCGTGGTCGCGGGCATGGCCCTCATCTACGCGCTGGGTGGCAACGCCGACTCGGAGACGGCGTCGAAGACCCTCAGCTCCGTGGTGCTTTCCGCTCCGGGCGGCGTCGCCCTGCTCGTCGTCATCGGACTGTCGGTGGTCGGCGTGGGGATCGGCTTCGTCGTGGGCGGCTTCACGCGCGGCTTCGAGAAGCTGCTCGATCTGCCGACGGGAGTCGCACGCGGTGGCATCGTGACGCTCGGGGTGATCGGCTACTTCGGCAAGGGCATCGCGGTGGGCGTGACCGGCGTGCTGTTCGTGGTCGCCGCGGTCACGCAGGATCCGGAGAAGGGCGCGGGGCTCGATGCCGCGCTCCACAGTCTGCTGGAGCTGCCTCTCGGCGGACTCGTCCTGGGAGCGGTCGGCGCGGGCTTCGCGATCTACGGAGTCTTCTGCATCGCCCGGGCGCGCTTCGCTCGCATGTGAGCAGGGTCGCGCCGGGCGCTCACGCGGTCGCGGGCTTCTCGCTCCAGACCAGCAGGAACGCCCCGAGCGCGATCATGAGTCCGCCGCCGGTGGCACCCATCGCCTCGATGCGGCGAGGTGAGCGGCCGAACCAGTCGCGGGCGGCGCTGGCGAGGAGCACCCAGACGGCATCGCACGTCACGCCGATGACGACGACGATCACTCCGAGCAGGAAGAGCTGCGCGGGGACGGAACCCGCGTGCAGATCGACGAACTGCGGCAGGATCGCGAGGAAGAACGCGATGGACTTCGGATTGGTGACTCCCACGACGAAGCCCTCGGTGAGCAGCCGCCACCCCGAGCGCCGCGCCGGAGCGGCGATCATCGCGCGCGCCGCATCCTTCCGGTGCCGGATGGCCTGGATGCCGAGGAAGATCAGGTAGCCGGCGCCGAGCACCTTGACGACGGTGAACAGCACGGCCGACTGGGCGATGATCGTGCCGACGCCGAGCGCGACCGCGACGACCAGCACGATCGAGCCGATCGCCGTGCCGAGGATGCTGAGGAACCCGCCCATCCGCCCGAGAGCCATGGCCCGGCCGATCGTGAACAGCACGGTCGGACCGGGGATCACGACCATGACGAACGCCGCGACGACGAAGGCGAGCAGCGTGTCCGGGGCGATCATGGGTCGAGCCTAGGGGCGCGGGCGTCGAGCGGTCGAGAGTGCGACCGCCCGACGCCGGTCGGTCAGCCCTGACCCCAGAAGCGGTCCTCCGCCTCCTGGTCCTCGCTGATGAGCCAGACTTCGGCGATGCGGTCGCCCGCGATGCGGAAGACGTCGACGCCGTGCTGGTCGAGGTCATCGTGTCCGGCGCGCTGCGCACGGAAGCGCACGGTGGCGGAGACGAGGTCGCCGGCCTCCGTCGCCGAGTCGGTCTCGAGCACGAACGTGCCGCCGCTGAGTTCCATGAAGCGGCCGAGGTGGGCGAGGATCGCGTCGGGGCCGACGTGGTCGCCGGATGCCTGGTTGGCGCCGGGCTGGTGCCACACGGCATCCGGATGGAAGGTGGCCGCCAGTGCCCCCATGTCTCCCGCGGCCAGGGCCGCACCGTACTGTCCTACAACGTCGATCGCCGACATGATGCTCCTTCTCGTGTGGTCGGTACTCTGGAGCATCCAGCGTCTCGCCGAGGGCGCGGTTACTTCAACGTCACCGGGAGGAGCAGCGCATGTCGCGCACGTGGACGGTGTTCTCCGCCAGCTGTCCGTCTCGGGCGTCGCTCGCCCGCATCGCGAACAAGTGGACCGCGATGATCGTGGTCCTCCTGCACGAGCAGCCGCTGCGCTTCGGCGAGCTGCACCACCGGATGGATGGGATCACGAAGAAGGTGCTCGTCGACACGCTCCGTGCCCTCGAACGCGACGGCATGCTGGAGCGAGCGGTCGGCGACGACGGCCATTCGCGCTACCTGCTCACCCCGCTCGGCCGAAGCCTGCATGAACCGCTCCAGGCGCTGCAGGTCTGGGCGGAGTCCCACGTGGAGGACGTGCTCGACGCGCAGGACCGCTACGACGAGGTCGCCGACGCGAAGACGCTCGACGGTCGCTGACCCGCGGGCCCACCCCGGGCTCGCAGGTGGGAAACTGGAGCGATGAGCGTTTCTTCCGGTGTCGACGTGATCGCCCCTCTGAGCGAGGCCGAGGTGCGGCGTATCCGCGAGGACTTCCCGATCCTGCACACGCAGGTGCAGGGGCATCCGCTCGTGTACCTCGACTCGGGCGCGACCTCGCAGCGTCCGTCGGCCGTGCTGGATGCCGAGCGCGAGTTCTCGATCACCATGAACTCGGCAGTGCACCGCGGGGCGCACACGCTGGCCGCCGAGGCCACCGAGCTTTTCGAGGATGCTCGCGGCACGCTCGCCCGCTTCATCGGGGCCGACGACGACGAGGTCGTCTGGACCTCGAACGCGACCGAGGCGATCAACCTCGTCGCCTACTCGCTGTCGAACGCGTCGCTCGGGCGCGGGGGAGCGGCTGCTCAGCGGCTCCGGTTGCGCGAGGGCGACGAGATCGTCACGACCGAGATGGAGCACCACGCGAACCTCATCCCGTGGCAGGAGCTCGCGGCCCGCACCGGCGCGACGCTGAAGGTGATCCCGCTCGACGACGACGGTGCCTTGCGCCTCGACGCCGCCGCCGAGCTCATCACCGCGCGGACGAAGCTCGTGGCGTTCACGCACGTCTCTAACGTGCTCGGCGTGATCAATCCGGTCGAGCGCCTGGTCGCGCTCGCCCGCGAGATCGGCGCTCTGACGCTGCTCGACGCCTGCCAGTCGGCACCGCACCTGCCGCTCGACGTGCGCGCGCTCGACGTCGACTTCGCCGTGCTGTCCGGGCACAAGATGCTCGGTCCCACCGGCATCGGGGTGCTCTACGGTCGGCGCGAGGTCCTGGCCGCGATGCCCCCGTTCCTCACCGGCGGCTCGATGATCACCACCGTCACCACGACCGAAGCCGAGTACCTGCCGCCGCCGCAGCGGTTCGAGGCCGGCACGCAGCGGGTGTCGCAGGCCATCGCGCTCGCCGCGGCCGTGGACTACCTGACCGAGGTGGGGATGCCGCGCATCGCCGCGCATGAGGCCGCGTTCGGGCGTCGGCTCGTCGACGGGCTGAGCGCGATCGACGGGGTCCGCGTGCTCGGTGCCGGGATCGACCTGCCGCGCGTGGGGCTCGCGAGCTTCGACGTCGCCGGCATCCACTCGCACGACGTCGGGCAGTTCCTCGACGACCTCGGCATCGCCGTGCGGGTCGGACACCACTGCGCCCAGCCGTTGCACCGACGCCTCGGCGTCACCTCGTCCACCAGGGCGAGCACCTACCTGTACACGACAGAGGCCGAGGTGGACGCCGTGATCGAGGGCGTTGCCGGAGCGATCGACTTCTTCCGGAGGGGCGCATGAGCGACCTGCAGAACCTGTATCAGGAGCTGATCCTGGATCACTCGCGCACCCCGCACGGCTACGGGCTGCGTGACGAGATCCCGGCGCAGTCGCACCAGCTCAACCCGACCTGCGGCGACGAGATCACGCTGCAGGTGCACCGTGGTCCCGACGGGGGCGTCGAGGCGATCGCGTGGGAGGGCCATGGATGCGCGATCTCGCAGGCCTCCGCCTCGCTCCTCGCCGAGCTCGCCGAAGGACTCAGCGTCGAAGACCTCGAGGTGCGTATCGCGGCGTTCCGAGAGGCGATGCGCTCCCGCGGCAAGATCGAGCCCGACGAGGAGCTGCTCGGCGATGCCGCGGCCCTCGGCGGGGTGTCGAAGTACGTGGCGCGGGTCAAGTGCGCCATGCTGGCCTGGGTCGCCGCCGAGGACGCGCTCACCCGCAGCTGAGGTGCAGGATGGATGCATGCCCGTGCATCTGAAGCCCCTGCCCGCTGGACGCTTCGACGAGTGGCGAGGCGCGGCCAGACAGCGCCTCATCGACGGCAACCGCGCATCGGGGAGGCGTGTCGGGGATGATGCGGTCGCGTTCGCCGATGAATACTTCGACGAGCTGCTGCCGCACGGGGCGGCGACGCCGACGGCACGGGTCATGCGGATCCTCGACGAGGGTCGGCGCGAGCTCGGCACCCTGTGGCTGGTGCTCGCCGGCACGAAGCTGTTCCTCCTCGACCTCGCCGTCGAGACCGAGCTGACCGGCACTCAGAACGACGAGCTGGTCGCGCGGATCCTCACCATCGCGCACGACATGGGCGCCACGCAGATCAGTGTGCCGCTGCTCCCGCAGGATGCGGCGGGTCACGCGCTGGTCGACGATCGCGGCTTCACGGTCGCGTCGATCCAGATGGTGCTCGAGCCGCTGCCCTCGCGTGATGTCGCCGCACACGTGGAGGTGCTGCCGATGACCGCGGAGAGGTTCCCCCGCTTCGTCACGGCTTCGGAAGAGGGATTCGCCCAGGACCTCGTGGCATCCGGTCGGTTCTCCCCGGAGGACGCCGCGGCGGAGTCGCACCGTCAGCTGGTCGAGGAGTTGCCGGACGGACTCGCCACCCCGGGGCAGGAGCTCTTCACGGCGACCGTCGACGGTGTCGAGGTCGGCATCCTCTGGCTCGGCATGCGCGAACGCGACGGACATGCGCATGCGTTCGTGCTCGACATCGAGGTCGCCGCGGGTCAGCGCCGCAAGGGGTACGGGCGCGAGCTGATGCACGCTGCCGAACGCGAGGCCCGACGACTCGGCGCCGACTCGATCGGGCTGCACGTATTCGGCTTCAACGCCGCTGCCGTCGAGCTGTACGAGAGCCTCGGCTACCGGCGGACCGAAGAGACGCTGCTACGCGAACTGTGACCTCGGTCACGGGACGACACAGCCCGACACGAAGGGAATAGTCCGCGGTGCTCGACGTTGCCCCCAGCATGACTACTCTCGGAATCATCGGTGCAGGACACATCGGCAGCCAGGTCGCGCGGGTCGCGGTGGCGAACGGCTACGACGTCGTGATCGCCAACTCCCGCGGTCCGGAGACGCTCGCGGACCTCGTGAAGGAGCTCGGGCCCCGCGCGAAGGCCGCCACGGCGGAAGACGCCGCGGCAGCCGCGGACGTCGCGGTCGTGACCGTCCCGCTTCGCGCGATCGACGCGCTCCCCGCCGCAGAGCTCGCCGGGAAGATCGTGCTCGACACGAACAACTACTACTTCGAGCGCGACGGCCACATCGAGGCTCTCGACAAGGGAGAGACGACGACGTCGGAGCTGGTGCAGCGCGCGCTGCCGGACTCGAAGATCGCCAAGGCGTTCAACCACATCTTCGCGGCCGAGATCACGACCGACGGCAAGCCGGCCGGAGCCCCGAACCGTCGTGCGCTGGCCACCGCCGGCGACGACGCCGAGGCCGTCGCGTTCGCGACGCGCTTCTACGACGAGGCCGGCTTCGACACGGTCAACGTCGGGCCGCTGAGCGAGTCGTGGCGGGTCGAGCGTGATCGCCCGGCGTACGTCGTGCGGCAGAACGCCGACGAGCTGACCGCGAACATCGCGATCGCCAACCGCCTCCCCTGAGGTCTCCGGGGCGAGCGCGACCGAGACCTTCCGCGTCTCGCGCGCTCGTCCCGGACCGAGGCATCCCGGGCGTGTTGGGATACCAAAAGTTGAGTAACCCGGCCCGTGATGCGAGAATGCCCAGATGGCGGGGGCTATGGGGACAAGCGGCGAACTCGAATCGGTCAGGGTCACGCGCATCTTGCGCGACGACATCGTGCTGGGCCGACGTGCGCCCGGGTCGCGTCTGGTCGAACGCGACATCGCGGCCGAGTTGAGCGTCTCCCGCCTCCCGGTCCGCGAGGCCATCCGCACCCTCGTGGCCGAAGGGGTCGTCGTCGCACGCCCCCGCACCTGGGCGGTCGTGCGCGAGTTCACCCGCCGCGACATCCAGGATTTCGCCGAGGTCCGTGAGGCCATCGAGACGCTCATCTTCGTCTTCGCCGCCGAGCGTCACGATGAGGCGGGTATCGCCCGGATCAGAGCCGCCTACGAGCGCGAGTTCGCGGCGGCCACGGCCCAGGACTCGGAGGCTGCGCGGATCGCGGCGGCCGAATTCCACGAGGTCGCGGTCGAACTCGCGGGGAACGAGATGCTCGGGGAGCTCATCGCGGTGTTCCTCACCCGGCTGCGGTGGCTGTTCGGGCAGCACGACGATCTGCTCGCCATGGCCGAAGAGCACCGCATCATCCTCGAGGCGATGGCCGCACGCGACACGGAGGCGCTCCGCCGTATCGTGCCCGCTCACCTCGCCAGCGGCCAGTCGGCAGCCGAGCGTCGTCTCGCCGACGGTAGCGACCTGTTGGTCTGAACCGCCGCCGTCCCGCTCGCGCACATTCGGGAACACCGACGACGGGTCCAGTTGTATATTGGTCCGATCGGAGTCGGTCCGGAAACGTTGCGCTGTTCTGGGGAGCGAGATGCGGAGTCTTGCTGTCGCGGTCGGGTGCCTGCTGCTTCTCGGAGGAGTCGCGCTGGTCGCGATCGCCGATCAGGAGCGGGTGGCAGCCCTCACCGCAGTCAAAGCGGAGATCGTCCGTGTCGAGCGCGCCCTGGAGGAATCCCACGGGGAGAACCTCGAGCTCGCGCAGAAGCTCACCGCGCTGCGGTCGCAGATCGCTGAGCAGGATGCCGAGATCGGCGACACCACGGGGTTCCTGCAGTGATGCGCCGGGTGCTGGCGGTCACGCTCGCGGCGGCGGTCGTGCTGTCCGCCGGAGTGCTCGCGCGGGCGGATGCCCTCGATCGGGAGCGCGTCGCGGTCGTGGCGGAATTCGGCAGCCTGTCGCAGGAATACCACGAGGCCAGGCAGCGCACCGAGTATCTCGAGGCGACGATCGCGCAGGCGGAGCAGGACACGGCCGACCGCGCGGCGGTGCTCGCGGTGCGGCCGGCGTTCGTCGCCGAGATCACGGCCCTGAGCCGCGTCTTCGACAATGCACAGGGGATGGTCGACACCGCCTCTCATCGGGCTGCCGCGCTGTCGGCCCAGCAGACCGTGCTGGCCGAGTCGAGGGACCCCGCCACGGTCACGGCGGCCACGGCCACGGTGCATGCGCTCGCCGAGAAGGTCGGCACCCAGGTCGCCTCGGTGCAGGCCGCGCAGAGCGCAGGACCGGGTGGCCCGGCCTGGACATCGAGCGGGCCGGACGGGTACGCGCGGGTGCGGGCGGCGCTCGACCTCGTCGGCGGAGGTGGTGTCGGGCTGTACGAGTCGTCGTCGTGCGCGGGCGGGAACGCGCCGGCCTGCGCCAACAGCAACGGCTACATCAAGTACCGCGGCGACATCGCGAACTGGAGTGCGGGCCGGTTGAACTGGGCCATGGCGCACGAGCTCGCGCACATCTACCAGTTCCGGGTCTGGGGTGCGCTCACGTCTTCCGGCGCGTACGCCTCGATGTTCGGCAACGACCCGGAGTTCCTCGCCAACTGCATGGCCGTCGTCCGCGGCTACCCCGGCTCGGTGGGGTGCAACGGCGATCAGCAGGCGTGGGCGTCGGGGATCTGGGTGGGCGCGGTCCGCTGACCCGGCCCGGTGCGGTCAGGCGACCGGCGTCGTCGTGTCGATCGCCGCGCGCAGCGGCCGTCGCATCACGCGCCAGTACGACGACGGGGCGATGCGCGTGAGCACGTCGATCAGTCGTGCCTCCCGTCCGACCATCGTGCGGGCAGCCCGTCGCTCGGTCGCTCGGACGATGCGGGCCGCAGCGTCCGCCGGGTCGGTGTGGTACATCGCGGCCTGTGCGGCGGCGGCACGAGCGGCGACTTCCGGATCGATCGCGGCGGCGTAGCGCCCGTGCAGGATGATTCCGGTGCGGACGCCGGCCGGATAGACGGCGCCGACGCTGACCGTGGTGCCCTCCAGCTCGTGCCGCAGTGCCTCGGAGAAGCCCCGCACGGCGAACTTGCTCAGCGCGTACGGGATGCGCCCGGCTGGAGCGGCGAGCGCATACACGCTCGCGAAGTGGGTGATGTGCGCGGCGGGCGCAGCGCGGAGGGCGGGCAGCAGCGCCTTGGTGATCGACACCGTGCCCCAGAGGTTCACGTCGGTGAGCCAGCGCATCTCCTCCATCGTGAGCTGGTCGAGGTTTCCGAGCATCGATGATCCGGCGCAGGTGATCAGGGCGTTGACCCTCGGATGCGTCGAAGTGATCTCGTCGGCTGCGGCGAACACGGCGTCGTCGTCGCGGAGATCGACCACATGCGTGGTCACCGTCGACCCGCTCAGTTCCGCGGCGATGGTCGCCAGGGCGGCGCTGTCGTGGTCGATCAGCGCGAGGTGCGTGCCGCGGGCTGCCAGCAGTCGGGCGATGTCGGCGCCCATGCCGTTCGCCGCTCCCGTGATCACGGTGGTGCTGCCGGCGAGATCGAGGTGTTTCATGAGTCTCCTGCGGTGCGCGATCCGGGGCCGTGGCGGTGGATGTCGGAGGGGTGGGGCATGCTGATCCGGAACCATTCTGGCCGACACCGGGCCCCAGTGATACCGGTACGCTCGTGGAGAGGAGGTACCGGTGGGACGGACAGCGGATGCCATCGCCGAAGGCGTCGCGATCGCGACGGCTGCCGCGCGCCTCGCCGTGAAGAATCACATCCTCATCGGCACCATCGCCGAAGACGGCGTCTTCGACATGGAGAAGTACATCGACGATGCGCGGGAGGCGCTGCGGGCGATGGCCGAGGAGTCGGAAGAAGCGGCCGCCAACGTCACCGCGCTGCGTAAGCGGGCCAGGGGTCGGCACTCCGATCCGGTGGGCACGCACGACTACCGCGACCGCGATGTGCGAAACCTGCGCCGCCGGGCCAAGCAGTCCACCGGGGTCGGCCAGCGCCTGCGCGAGATGATGGAAGACCGGGAACGTCTGGCGCAGATCGTCGAAGAGGCGCGGGACGCCGCCTGGGCCGACGTGCGCCACAATCTCGACCGCCGATTGCGGGTCGAGGGCATGCGACCGGATCAAGATCCCGACTACGGGCGCATGCGCGAGGCACGCATGCAGGCGCTGCGTCTGGTCGACCTGCAGGCGCTCTCCTCCGAGCAGCGCGCGCGGGCCAAGCGGCGCAAGAAGCAGCAGAAAGCCGAGGCGGCGAGCGACTGAGGCCTCGTTTCGCTTTCGCGTCAGGACTGTTGTAGGCTGTTCCACGGCCCGCTGAGCGGGCTGGGCGCCCGTAGCTCAATGGATAGAGCATCTGACTACGGATCAGAAGGTTAGGGGTTCGAGTCCCTTCGGGCGCACACTGTGTTGAGACAGTGACGAATCGGCTTCCACTTCGGTGGGGGCCGTTTCTGCGTTAACGGCGCTTGCGAGCCATTCGAGGCTCACGCCAGTTGTGCGCGCGATCCGCACCATCACGTCGAACGGTGGCACCGAGCGCCCCGTTTCGTACGTCGACAGCGTGTTACGCCCGATGCTGACGGCACGTGCCAGCTGTAGCTGGTCCATGCCCGCATCCTTGCGCGCCTTCGCTAGAAGCTCCCCAAGGGTCCATGTGACTGTCATGCTCATGGGTCGATAGTAGCGCGTCCGAAATTGTGACACGCCGAACTCAATGCATCCGTGTCTGTGCCGTACGCCGCAATCTGGGACACGTGAACCGAATCAGAGACAGGCCCCGGGCATTCCGCGCACCCTGGCGCGAAGGGCACCCATCACGGGTGTAACGGGCACATCGGCTAGCCGTGAGGCACACCCGGCCCAAACCCACCAGCCATCCACAGCGACCGTTCACGGGTCCCGGGTGAAGCGAGGGGAGACCCGCAGAGCTGTACTGCGAAACACCAGCGCCCCGAGAGGCCGGGGAGACGCGGTAAGTGGTACGACCGGGCGCGTCATCCAGGACAGCCCCGCCCTCAATTGCCTGTCAGTAGCGCGATCGAGAGACGCGCCCACACCTACGACCGACGCCCGGCTCCGCCGAAGCATCAGGACGTGTGTGGTCCCTTCCGTTCTAGGAGGGGGCCACTACTCCCTCAACCACTCACCACCGAAGCAGGGACGGGATGGAAGCCCACACCTACCTCGAATCCGGCTGGTGCTCCTGCGGACACCACCGGGCAGACGGACGCAACGAACGCGACCTGATCGACCCGCCGACCATCGCTGAAATCCGCGCGATCCTCGGCCCCACCTACGAACCGAAAGACCGAGCATGAACACGATCATCAGCCCCCGCCAGTCCGGAAAGAACACCCTGCTCCAGGTAGACGCCGACCTCCGGGCGCTCACCCAGAAGGCCCTGACCCTCGCCGGTGAAGCCCTCAAGACTGGATGCGACCGAACCCACGAAACCCTCGTCGACGTGGCCCTGACCCTCGACGCCGCAAAGGACCAGTTGGCCCTCGACGGCCTCGACTACCTCGACGCGGCTCAGGCCTTCGTCGTGGCCGGACGCAAGACCATCGACGTGCTCGGAACCGGCCTGGGCATCGTCCGCCTTCGTGAGGCGGTCCAGTCGTGATCGACAACATCAGCCCTCTGGCCCTTCTCGTCGCCCTGACCATGGTCGTGGCGCTCTGGCTCTACCTCGGCATCCGTGACCGACGCCGAGCGCGTCGGCGTGACACTGCCGCGAGCGTCCGCCTGGTCCGGGCCCAGTGGGAGCGGGAGCACATCTTGGGCCGGTGCTCTGCCGTGTGGCAGGACCGGGACGCCTGGATCGTCTGCACGCTCCGATACGAGCACACCGGCCCGCACCTCAACCACGCACATGGATGCATGGCCGACCGCGGCATGGTCGTGCGCCATGACCACTACTGCCGCTATCCCGTCCGGCCTTGCGTCTGCGCCGTCTTCGTCGGGACCACTCACCCGTGAGCGCGAAGCATCGTGACCCCGAGTACGTCGCGAACGCCCGCATCGTCCGCGCTCAGGTCGCGGCCAAGCGGCGCTCAGGGCGTGAGGTCACTTGCTGGCGATGCGGGCACGAGATAGACCCCGAGCAACGGTACGACGTCGGGCACATCGACCCGGACGGCGGGCACGGCCTCGGCAACCTCGCACCCGAGCACCGCTACAAGACGGGCCGGTGCATCGGCAACCGTGCGGACGGTGGCCGACGAGGTGCCGCGATCCAGAAGGCCAACCGTGCCCGCCGTGCTCCCGCCGTCCACACCTCCACCACCTCATCCGGCCTACTCAACTGGTCCAAGAACTCCTGATCGGCGCGTCTTTTTTATGTCTGTCACAGCAACCCCCGCCTATGGCTCTACAGGCGTATTTTTCCCCGAACTTGAGGATCACTGGCTCATGGATGAGTCGGCGTGGCTCGCGCACCGAGCCACCGCCCTCGAACCGGACGAGGTGACCGAGCTTCGCACCACCGAGCGCGACCGGCGCGAGTTCCTCACCGGCATGAAGATCATGGGCCAACTGGAGGACCGCGAAGGCAACCCGCAAGACCCGGTGCCCCAGCAACTCCTGGTGGTCGACATGCTCGCGGTCGGCCACGCCATCGACGCGATCATGATGCCGCGCCGGTCGACCAAGACGACCACCATCCTCGCCGTCATCATCGGGCGATGCGCATGCCGACCGCGCCGCAACTCCGCCTTCACTCTCGCGACCACCGGCCTCAAAGCCCGCGAGAAGTTCAACCACGAAGTGCTCGACGTGATCGAAGCCGAGTACCCCGACCCGAAGAACCGCCCCGTAAAGATCGTTCGGCAAGCCGGGTCCGAAGCGCTCCGCTTCCCCAACCGCTCCGTGTTCGCCGTCCACGCTCCGATCGGTGACAACTTCCGAGGGTCCGCCTACGACGAAGTACTGATCGACGAGTCCGGGCGCGCGAAGCCCGAGATGACCGAAGACCTCCTGGCCGCTATCCCGCCGACCCTCGACACCACCAAGGGCCAGTTCATCATCACCGGAACGGCTGACAAGATCCGGGCCGGGAACCTCCTCTACGAAGTCCTGTTCGAGAAGGCCGCAGAGCTCGGCGCGGGCATCCTCCGATACAACGCGCCCGACTCCACGAGCGACGAGGAACTGGCCGACTGGGAACCGACCGAATCGCACCCGCTCGCGAACGTGCGCGGGCTGGTCCTCAAGCATCACCCCGGCGTCGGCAACCTCACCGACCTGGACGACGTGCGCCGCAACTTCGTACTTCAGCCCCGACAGAAATTCATCTTCGAGTATCTGGGCATCTTCGGCGACGAGGGCGCGACCACCACCCTCATCAGCATGGCGGCGTGGGAGCGCACCACGGTACCCGGCGCCCTCCCGTCAAACCCGGGCCTGTTCTCCCTCGCGATCGCCGTTCACCCGGACGGCCTCTGGTCCTCCGTCGCCGTCGCGTGGCATCACGTCCTGGAACCCCTCGACCTCGTGGCCGTGGCCGAGGACATGGCGGGAGAGGACCGCGAGACGCGCACCGCCATCGGCCTCATCCACCACCAGCACGGCACCAAGGGTTTCTGGCAGAAGGTCCTGATCCTCGCGCGTGAACACCGCGTCCCGATCATCTACGACGGCGCGAGCCAAGCCGCTGCCGTCGAGGTCGAGGCGCTGGGCCGTGCCATGCCCAAGCCCACGCTGACACCGGCCAAGACGCTCGACGTCCGCCAGGGCGCGACCAAGCTCCTCAAGCTCCTCGAGCCGAAGGAACCGCCGTACACGTTCGCGCACTGGAAACAGGACCCGCTGGACAAGGCCGCCGCGATCGCGACAAAGCGCGCGATCGGCACCTATGGCGGCTTCGGACTCGGGCGTCCGAAGGACCAGCCGGACGCCGACATCACACCCATGGAAGCGGCGACGCTCGCCCTCCAGTTCCTCGACGAGGTGCAACCGCAACGTGCGCCTAGCGACCACTTCGACTTTGGAGATTGACGCATGAGCAGCTACCAGCACAGCCCGATTGAGCACGACGAGTCCGGCGGCGGCATCGTGACGACCTGCGCGGAACATCCCTGGTGGCGTCCCTTCCGCTTCTACCTCGACGACGCGCTGACCGCCGGGTGTCGCCACGAGCGTGACGAGCACCCCGGCGACTACCGCCAGCGCGACCGCTACCGCAAGCGACACGGCGTGTCGTTCCCCGAATCCTGACCGCAAATTCCAAGACCGCAGAGAGGTTCGAACACGTGGGAATCTTTGGACGAAACATCAAGAAGGACTATGCCGAGCGCGCGGCGCTCGAACTCATGCGCCCCTCTGGGCGCGCTCCGGTCGGCATTGTGTCGCCGTGGGCACCGGCTGGGGACCTCCAGCGCCTGGTCGTCGATGACACCCTGAAAGATCTTCTCGGTGAGAGTGCCGGAGTCATCACGCGCGAAGCCGCGTTGAAGGTGCCGGGTGTCGCTCGCGCTCACGGGATCGCGTGCACGACTTTCGCGAGCATCCCGAAGTTCGAGATGGAAGGCGACGTCCAGGCGAAGTCTCAAGCACCCTGGCTCACCACCTCCGCGTCGGGCGTGGCCCCGTACCATCGCGACTTCGGCGCGGCGTCGGACTGGTTCTTCGAGGGGTGGGCGTGCTACGGCTTCACCGCCGACATGGACGACTGTCTCCATATCCCGTTCGGCATGTGGTTCGTGGACGAAAAGGGCTTCGTCCAGGTCACCTCTGACCTGGTGCCCGCGAAGTACACCGCCAACCCGATCGCCATTCCGATCGGCTATGGCGAGGACGGCCTCCTGGTCAACGGGGCCACCACCATCCGACAGTCGCAGAAGATCGAGGACGCCTACCAGAACCGTCTGGACAACCCGATCGCGCTCACCGTCCTGACCCTCGAAGCAACCGACTACTTCGGGTACTCGAAGGAACAGCGCGCCGCGATCCGCGACGAGTGGAACGAAGGCCGACGCAAGAACAGCACCGGCCTGGTCCCCTCCACGGTCAAGGTCGAGTTCCCCGGAGCGAGCATGCCGACCGACCTCTACGAGACCGGACGCAACGCGAACCGCCTCGACATTGCCAACCACACCAGCATGCCCGCGTCGATCCTCGAAGGCGTCCGCCAGGGCGGCTCCGGCGGCGGTACCGAGATGCGGTACCAGGGCGTCGGCAACGGCGGCGAACGGTCCGACCTCTGGGAGTACGGCCTGGCCCGGCGCATGCTCCTCGCCTTCGAGGCGCGCATGTCCCTCGACGACGTGGTGGCACCCGGCCATTCCATCCGGGGCGACCAGAGCAACATGCACGCCACCCCGAACCCCGACAGCAACCCCACCAGTGAGGACTGACACATGAGAGAAATCGAAATCCAGATCGAGGGCGGCGAGGTGCTTGCGAGCGCCGACGACCGTTCGGTCACCGGCCTTCTGATCCCGTACGGCGAGAAGGGCCGCACCAACGTCGGCACGTTCGAGGTGGAAGCGGGAGTGATCCGCATCCCCGAAGATCCGTCCAGCGTCGTGCTCAACCTCGACCACGACCGCTTCGAGCCGGTCGGCCACGCCACCGCGCTCTGGGAGACGCCCGCCGGAATCATGGCGTCCTACGTCTTCGACCGCACCCCCGAGGGCGACGCCGCCCTGGCCGACGCCCGCGACCCGAACGGCAAGCGCCGCCGACTGTCCGGCGAGTTCCGCACGGGCATCAAGAACGGCAAGGCCACCGGCGGCAAGGTGTCCGGCTCCGCCGTCTGCGGGCGCGGCGCTTTCCCGTCCGCCATGGTCCTCGCCGCCGACACCCCGGACGACGACGAGGCCGAACCCACGACCACGACCGAGGGCGACGCGGTGGCCGAGAGCCACACCGACGACACCTACACCGACGACGAGGGACGTACCTACAAGCGCGTCTACGACTCCGAGACCGTCGAGACCGATACCGGTTCCGAGACCACCACGACCATCACCGAGACCATCACCGAGCCGACCGCCGAGTCGGAAGAAACCCAGGAGGACCTTCCCGTGACCGCATCCGCAATCCCCGCCACCCAGCGCGCCGGGGCACCCACCGCCCCCTCCAAGACGGCCACCGTCGAGGGGCCGACCACCGCCGAGGTCATGGCCGCGTTCGCGACCATGCGCAACCCGCTCCTGACCGGCAACGCCCGCGACGACGCCGAGGGCGTGCTGGCCGCGCTTGAGGACGTGACCACGGACCTCGCCGCCGGTGGCGAGGTCGCCCGTCCGAACTGGCTCGGCCAGCTGTACCAGGGCATTCCCTACGAGCGCGAGTACATCACACTCGGCACGCTCGGCACGAACATCACCCTGGCCGGCAAGCAGGGTTACACCCTCCACCGCGGCAAGCAGGATGCGCCGGTCAACCGACTGGGCGCACAGTGGGCGGGCAACAAGACGCCCATCTCGTCGGGCGTCGGCTTCACCAAGAGCCACGTTTCCTCTCTCGTCAAGTGGGCCTTCGGTGCCGACATCGCCCGCGAGTTCTTCGACCTGCCCGGGGCCGAGGAAGCCGTGGAATCGTTCTTCAAGCTGGTGCTGGAGGATCACCTGATCTGGTCCGACGGCGTGGCGCTGGAGGTCTGGCGCACGGTCGCGGGCAACCCGATCGCGCCCGAGGCGTACCCCGACGTCGAGGGCCACGACTACCCGGTGGCGCTCGGCATGGTCATCCAGGGCATCCTGGCGATCAAGGCCAAGAAGAAGGACGGACGGCGCGACACGCCCACGTTCATCATCGCCAACGAACTCGCCTACAAGGAACTGATCTACACGCCGAAGGACCTGATCCCGGAGTTCGTGAAGTTCACCGCCTCGACCGACTGGCAGGGCTCGGCTGACGGCCTGGTCCTCGTCGTCGGTGACACCGGCATCACCTCCACTCCGTCCGTTATCGTCGGGTCCGGCAAGGCCGTGGAGTTCGATGAGCTTCCCGGCGGACCGCTCCGCATCGACGCCCTCGACCTCGCCAAGGGTGGAGTGGACCGCGCGATCCACGGATACCTCCAGGTGTTCGTCGTCCGCGCCGTTGCCGTCGTCCACATCGGCGCGGCAGACGCCCGCGCCAACACGACCGACTACGAGGTGGGCGACCTCGCGAAGTCCGGCGAGAACATCTACCAGGCCGTGGTCGCCGGTACCACGGGCGGCTCCGCGCCGACCGTGCCGAACGTGGGCGAGACCGTCGAGGACGGTTCCGTCACCTGGCTCCGGCTGGCCTGAGCATGGCCGACTGGTACAGCGCCTCCGACCAGGGCCGCGTCAACGCGGCCTGGAAGGGTGCGCCCATCGAGAACGAAGAACTGTTCGGCTTCGTCCTCGATACGGCTCGGCTCCAAGTCGTCACGTACGCCCCGGAGCCGACCGAAGTCCAGTCGGCTATGGCGGCGCTCCTCCTCCAGTTCGGTCTCCAGGACCGGCTGGGGGAGGTGCTCGCCGTGCTGGCCCTCGACCCCGAGGACGCCCCGTTCAACCTGGTGTACGCGCAACTGCAACAGGCAAAAAACCTGTGGGCGGCGGGACGTGCAGACGAGAACGGCGGGGTCGGAAGCGAAGGTTTCAGCTTCGTTCCGCGACCGCTCGACAAGACAATCCGGTCGATCATACGACCGGTGAATGCGAGCGTGACCGGTGGCCTCTGAAACCCCGCTCCTGGACGCCCTGACCGACAGTCTCGTGGCCGACCTGACCGCCGTGGTGCCGAACACCTGGAAGGTGTGGGACGCCGAGGGTGGGGCCGTCGAGTCCCTGAGTGTCGTCCTCTACTACGAGCAGGGCGACCTTGCCACCACGTTCAACGGCCAGCCCTGCCCACCGCACCACGTGGGGGTCACCTACACCCTTACCGTCACCGCGCCCGAGAAAGACCCGGAGAAGGGCACCCGGACCGCCACAGAGGCGGTGCTAGTCCTCCTGCCCGCCCTCGACTCTCACGGGTCGATCTTCTGGGACCGCGCCACCAAGGTGCGCCTGGAGACCGGCGAGACCGTGTACCGCCTCGAAATCATCCACCTCTCACGTTTCAAGAAGGAGTAACCAATGGTCGAAGTCAATCCGCACTTCGTGGAAATCGCATTCAAGGTCGGAGAGGAAACGTACACCGAGCACGTCACCTCCTCGAAGTTCGTCAAGACCGACGAGGCGGCGGCATCGTTCCGCGACGTCGGCGGCAAGATGCACAAGCGCCAGGGCAAGCCCGGGCGCGCCCTCCAGGTCAACCTGGTGCAGGACTGGACCGCTACCGGCCTGGCCCGCATGTTCTGGGCCAACGAAGGTGACGTCGTGGAGGTGTCCTACGTCGCCCCCGAAGGCACCTTCTCCGCCAACGTCGTGCTGATCGCACCCGATCCCGGCGGCGAGGGCGGCGCGTTCGCTCAGGACCAGCTGTCCCTCCCGGTCGACGGTGACGTGACCTTCACCCCGACGACGGCGGGCGTGTAACCGTGGGAGTGCAGGGGCGTATCAGTCTCCTGATCGACTCGCCCCTGCGCTCCCTCGCGATCGCCTACCGGACCTTTCCCGCCGAGGTCCGCAAGCAGATCAACCGGCACACCAAGACCGAGGGTCAGCCCATCTGGAAAGGCGAGGTGGCCGAGCGCGCGGTAACCCGCATCCAGCACCGGGCGCTGGTCGATACGGCCAAGGTCGGCGTCACCAATCAGAACGTGTTCCTGCGGTCCGCGACCACGGGGAAGCTCCGGAGCGGTGCCGCCGCCTCCGACCTCGCCGCCGCCGCCGAGTTCGGTCGTCCCGCTCAGGCACCGATCGCCACGAAGTCCCGCAAGGGCAAGCCCTACAAGCGCACCACCGGCGACCTGTTCGGCCCGCGTCGCAAGCGCGGCAACGTCGTGTTCCCGGCGGCATCCGAGAGCATCGCCCGCTTCGCCGCCCTCTGGATTCAAACCACCGTCCGCACGCTCCACGAACTGGGAGAGAAGGTCAAGTAAGCATGGCCCGCAAATACGAAATCGGGATCGCCGCCGATACGGACGGCGTCGAGAAGGCGATCGCCAACGGCATCGTCGATCCGCTCGAAGAGGCCGAAGACGCCTTCGACGACCTGGAGAAGGCCGCGAAGGGTGCCGACCTCGACAAGGAACTGGAGAAGGCGCAGGACGCCGCCGAAGACCTGTCAGACGAACTCGACGAAACACGCGACAGTCTGCGCCGACTCAAGTTCGGCGCGCAGGACGTCGAGAGCGGGACCAAGAAGAGCTTCGGCAAGGCGTCCGAAAACGTCGAAGAGTTCAAGAACGAAGCCGCCGCGAACTTCTCCGAAGTCACGTCGTCATTCAACGGCGAAATGGACTCGATCCTGGACCTCGCCCAGGGCACCCTGGGTGGACTCGCGTCCGGCATCTCCGGCCCCCTGGGCATCGCTCTGGGCCTCGCCGCCGCCGGTATCGGCCTGGTGGTCAACGGGCTGGTGAACGGCGAAGAGAAGGCCGAAGAGCTACGGGAGCAAGCCCGCCAGTTCGCCGTCGAAGCCGTCAACGCCGGACAGTCGACCGAAGCCTGGCTGAGCGGTGCCCAGCAAATCGTCGACCGCATCCAGGAGCTTGAGCAACTGAAGGCGACTGACTGGCGCTGGTTCTGGGAGAAGGACCCGACTCAGCTTCAGAAGTGGGTCGACGGCCTCAAGGGTGCGGGTCGCTCCCTCGACGAGGTGGAGGGCTTTCTGGCCTCCGGCGCGGACGCTCAGGACGAGTACCGCAAGTCCATGCAGAAGGCCCGGGATGCGGCGATGGATGAGGCCGAGGCGATCGCCTCGACGAGCGCCCTCGCTGACGAGAAAGCCGCCGCGAAGATCGAAGCTCTCGAATCCGAGGTGGCCGCTTACGACGACGTGCTGGCCTCGATCGATCAGGAGATGTCGACGCGGGAGGAAGCCGCCGCTTCTGCCGAGCGTCAGCGGGACGCGGGCGTGGCCTCCGCACAGGCTCGGATGGAAGCCGAGCAGGAAGCCGCCGACGCGATCGCCGCCGCGCAGGACACCGTGCAGGCGTCCGTGACCGGTGCGTATGACTCGATGCGCTCGGCCGCGACCGACTACGCGACGACCGAGGACGGCGCGCTGAACATCGAACGGTGGCTGACCTACACCCAGGAGCACGCCGCCGCCGTCGCCACCTACCAGGCGAACCTCCAGGCCATGAAGCTCACGCCCGAGCAGTGGACCAACCTCATGGAAATGCCCGAGGCCCAGCGCACACAATGGGTCGCGCAGTTCGTCGCCCTCCCGGAGAACGCCCGCCAGCCTTACGCCGCCGCGCTCAACGACCTTGGCAAGGCGGGCGGCTCCCAGGCGTCCGTCGCGTTCGATGACTCCTTCGACCCCAACGCGGACGTCGATATCAAGGTCGACACCTCGAGCGCAGAAAGCGACCTGGAGAACGTCGCCCGCAAGCGCACCGCCGACATTGCCGTGAAGACCACCGGCAAGTCGAAAGCCAAGGCCGACCTGGACGCGCTCGCCCGCAAGCGTCACGCGACCATCGACGTCCGCGCGAACACCACCCCTGCCAATAACGACGTGGAGTCGTGGCGACGACGCCAGCAGTCGCGCCCCGTGTACATCGAAGTCCAGGCCCGCATGGGCGGAAAGCAGTTGACCTAATGCACACCATCACGAACCTGGACGGCGGCACCCCCGGGGCGTCCATCGAACTGGCCCGGAACCTCGCGACTCACGGCACTTTCGAGGTCCCCGGCGGATCGATCGAAGTAGCTCGCAACCGGTCACGCACCCCGCAAGCGTCGCTGACCGCGTGGCTATTCCAGCCGGGGACGGGCGCGACGGCGGACCAAGCCGTGACCGCCACGGGCGTCAATAACGCTCCGGTGGCGTCGATCACCTGGAGCGCGCCGCCGACCGGAGGCGTGCCCCGTATCTACCTCGCCGCGTCGACCGCACTGCGTGCCGCCGTCACCGCTGGCGCGACCGTGCCCGTAGCTGTCGACGTCTCGGCAGTCGGGGCCCAAGCCGCGATCACTGCAGACTTCTACAACGCCGCTGGGGCGTTCGTCTCCAACGTCACCGTGATCCCCTACCAGGCGGTGTCGACGTCGGCGGCGACGCCCACCCGGCTACTCGGGAACGTCGTCGTTCCGACCGGCGCGGCGACAATGGCGGTCGACGTGCGCGCGTCCGGCATCGCGGCGGGGTCGGTGCTCCGTGCATCGCGCTACACGGTGGGAACGCCGGGAGGTGTCTACCATGACGGCGGATACAGCCCGGACTCAGACTTGACGCCCGGGTGGGTCGGGGCCGTGAATGGCTCAGAATCGACCCTTACGGGTCTCAGTGCGCTTACGCCGATATCCGGCATGGCTTGGTCTGGAGATGGCTCGGACATCGCGATCCAGTCGGCGCAGTGGTCCGCTTCGGGTGGGCGATCTGCGCGGCTGATTAGTCAATACACCTCGTACCGGTACGTACTCGTCAACGCGCTCCCGCTCGGAACGTACACGGTCGTGATCCCCGTTCGTCTGGCCGCCGCTCAGATCAGTCCCGGGGCCACTTCCCGCACCATCGAATACCGCGTGGACGGCGTCACGCGCGCACTCTCTGACCCGTTCCCCAACCGCGAGGGCGTCCACGAACTGCGCCTGACCTTCACCAAAGACGTGTCCACAGGGACGCACCTCCTCATGCTCAACACCCGCACGCCGCGCGGTGACTCAGACGTCTGGATCGACGACTTCATGCTGGTGCCCGGGGTCTACGGCGGCCCCGCCTTCAGCGGCGACACCCCCGACCTTCCTGACGAAGACGAGTTCTACGACTGGACTGGCGCGCCCCGCGCATCGACCAGCGTTCACCGCCTTCAGACCTGGAGCGTCCTCAACAAGACTCGGCCTCTCGCGGTGGCCGGCTATGCCGCTGACCTCCAATCTCGCAACGAGTTCCACGACCTCCTGGACGGTTCGATCGGGGTGTCCTACGTGCCGCCCCGGCCCCGCTCAGGCACCCTCGTCACGGTCTATGACGACCGCGAGGCCGCGTTCGCCGCCGTCGCCATGTACCGCGCCGGGAAGACGTTCCGCTACGCCTCGACCGACCTGGCCGAACTCGGCATGGACTTCGCCCTGGACGGCGTCCTGAGCGTCGAACAAGACCGCGACGACACCGACGTCTGGTACGTCCTCGTCGGCTACCAGGAGGTGTGACGCGCGTGGCCTTCCAGAACGCTCCCGCCGCATCCATCACCCTCCACACGGACACCGCTTCGACCGCGCTCAACATCTCCGGCGGGGACGTCACCGTGGACGCCGACCGGTACCCGTACGCCGGGGCATCCGTCACCGTGCCGCTGACCGACGTGGCCCTGATCGAACAGTTGCGCGTCGGCCAGCGCGTCGATATCGCCGCCACCGAAGGACAGACCGACCTCGATGCCGACCTTGGACTGATCCGCCGCGAGGTGTCCCACGACGGCAAGGAACTGACGTTCACCCTCGCATCGGACGAAGCGATCCTGGACGGCTGGGCCGACATCTACGAGGACACCACACCGCGCGACCACGAACAAAGCCTTCGCAGTCTCGTCAACCACGTCCTGGCGAAGGCGATACCCGGCGCCCACCTGGAGCCGGGGACGGTTGACGCCGACGTCTCGGCGGCATGGGACGGTCGGAACCTCATCGCCAACCCGCTCGGGAGCGCATCGACCGAGGGGTGGACGCGCATGGGCGCTGGGGTGGGCAACATCTCAACCCCGGTTGGGGGTCGCACTACGAATGCATACCGGCTCCGTATCACCGCGCCGACCTCCGGCAACGTCGGCGTCTTCTACGGCGAGGACGAAGGCGGCGGCGTGCCGATCGATCAGGGCACGGCCTACACGATCACGTGTTGGGTGCGGGCCAGCCACACCGTCCAGGTGATCCTGGGTGCCGTTGAACGCTACAACGCGAGCGCGCCCGGTGGCGTGACCTCCTATAGTGCCTGGCCGGTCACTCTCAGCCCGAACACCTGGACTCCGCTCCGGTTCAATCTGGGCACGTTGTCCTATGGCGTCGAGAAGATCGCGCCGCGCATCTGGACGCCTGGTGCACTACCCGCCGGTGGCTGGCTGGACGTCGATCAAGTCATGGTCTTTGACACCTTCGAGGACCTCGACGCCTTCAACGGGACGACCCCGTACGACGGCAAATACAACTACGTGTGGGACGGTGAGCCGTTCCGGTCCATCTCTCTGCGTGGCGCACACATCGACCGGCCGCGCGAGCTATTCACGTGGCGCGAAGGGAAGACGGCCTGGTCCTTCCTGGCCCCGCTGATCGCGTCGACCGGACTGCGCCTGTACTGCGACGAAAAGCGCCGCTGGCACCTCGTCGACCCCCTCGACTTCTCAGTCCCGGGGCGCGTATCTGTGCGCCCGTCAAACACGGTCAAGGGCGCGGACACGATCGACTCCGAAGACGAGGACGCATCTGTTACCGGCGTCGTCATCATCTGGCGCTGGTTCGACAACAAGGGCACACGCCGCGAGATGTTCGAGCGCGCGGGCGAGGCCGGGAAGGTGAAGACGCTGGAGTTTGAGCGGCCCTTTCCGGGCGAAGGACTCGCCGGGGCGCACCTCATGAAGCTACGCGGGCGACGCCGTACCCAGGACGTCACCGTGGCGACCGACTACAGCATCCGGCCTGGGCAGGAAATCCAGATCGACCTCCCGGGAACCGCCGTGCAGATCGGCACCCTAACCCGTGTCCAGTGGGACCTCACCGCCGGACTTATGACGCTCGGGTCCGGCGGACTCCGCGACACCCCGCCCGGTGCGATCGACCTTCTCACCGGCACCATCGACGCCCTCACCGGCACCATCGACAACCTCTAGGAGAGACACATGGCAATCGGAGATACCGCCGCACAAGCTGGCCTTCCCCTCGCCTCCGGCGGCAACCAGGCCAGCGACATTGACACCCTCATCAACGAGACCCGCGACATGGTCGGCATGCTCATGCTCTCGCTACCTCGACGCATCAGCGTCGGCGCGACCGCGCCGAGCTCGCCGCAAGTGGGCGACGTGTGGATCCGGACCGGGGCGTAAATGGCCTCCGACTTTGGCGACCTCAACGGGTCGGGCAATCAGCAGATCTACGTGGCGGTGAGCTACGTAGGCCCCAACCAGGCCGGGAACTACTCGACCTATCGCGGTGAGGTTCGCTACTACGGCAACGGATGGGGGTCTTGGGACTCGTCATCCACGTTCTATTGGTCCGCGGCCTTCGGCGGACGCCAGTTCTCGGGCACCTGGAACATCCCTCACGCGCGCCGCAACGACACTTACACGGTCCTCTGGACGGGCACCTTCACCATCGCCCACAGTGCCGAGGGTTACGGGCCGTCGTTCGGCATCTTCGCGTCGATCGACACCAACCACACCAGCATCGGGGACGGCACCGCGTCCGCGACCGAGGGAGCCGCCCCGCGCATCCCGAAGCCGCCGACCCTGGTCCGCAACGTCCGCGCCACGAAGGTCGACCCCACGGCCCTGACGATCGCGTGGGACGCTCCCGCCGACAATCGGGGCGCGGCGGTCATCGACTACCGCGTCCGCATCAACGTGCGAAGCCCCGCTGACTCGGCACCGTACACCGACGTCGTGCTGGGAGCCGGTGCCCGGTCCCACACGTTCAAGAACCTTCGCCCCGCGACGCCGTACTACGTCGTGGTGTACGCCCGTAACTCCGCCGGGAACTCCCCGAAGTCCACCCAGCTCAACACCCGCACCAACTCGGGTGCCTACCTCTGGACCGGGAGCAAGTGGGAGGGCGTGGAAACGCTCCCCTTCGAGCTTGCCGGGTTCGGTCCGGGCGAAGTCCTCACCTACACCTCCAGCGGCTGGAAACAGGCGCTCTAAACGAAAGGCGACACCACATGTCGAAACTTCCCATTCCCTTCGCGAAGCACACCACCTACGCCGGTCACTCCGGCGTCGACTTCCCGTACGGCGCGGGCACCCTCGTGAAGGCCAGCGGACCGGGCAAAGTCGTGGGTCGTGGCTACACCTCGCGGGCCGGGTACTACGTCCGCATTCAGTACGCCAACGCCCGAGTGCTCTCGTGCCACTTCAACAACCTGGCATCGACGCCGCCCCTCGACCGCCTCGTGGCTGAGGGGACCGTGATCGGCACCATCGGCAACACCGGCAACTCCAAGGGCAACCACCTTCACCAGGAGGTCGACGGGGCCGCGACGTCGGACGGGTACTGGAAGTACCACGACTCGACGCGCGTCGTCGGCCAGAGCGGCGGCGGGCGCACGATCGGACGCAACACCACCAAGCGGCCCGTGAAGGACATTCAGCGGGTCGTCGGTGCCAACCAGGACGGCAAGTACGGGGCCGACACGACGGCGCGCGTCATGGCCTGGCAGAAGGCCAACGGCCTCACCGCTGACGGCGTCTGGGGGCCGCTCTCCGACGCCCGAGCATTCTCGCCCGTGACCACCCGGCCCGTCATCCGACGCGGTGCCAAGGGTGCCCACGTCCTCGCCCTCCAGACCCGCCTCCGTAACGCCTACAGCCTGTACGCCGGGAAGCTCGCCCTGGACTCCGACTTCGGTCCCTCGACCGAGCGGGCCGTGAAGGAGTTCCAGCGCCGGTCCGGCCTCGCGGTCGACGGCGTGGTGGGCGCGAAGACCTGGAAGGCGCTGAGCCTGTGACCGCCGATCCCATCGTCCTCGCGATCCTCGCATTCGCGGGCGTCGTCGTCGCCGCCCTCGTCGCCGGGGGTGTCACCCTCGCCATACAACTGACGAAGTGGTACGTCCAGAATCAGCGCCTGTGGTTCTGGAACCGCCAACTCGTCGACCACATCTACCTGGGCAAGGGACCGCCCGCACCGGCCCCGCCCGCCGACCTGTTCGACTAACCGAAAGGAACAACATGACTGACACATACACGACCCGACGCGAGCGGCGCGCCGCGCTCCGAGCCAAGGGAGCCACCGTGCTCACGCCCGCATTCCGACGCTGGGCCTACGGGGTCGCGGCGGCGGCGCTCGGCGTGGCCGTGTTCGGCGGGTGGGTGCCGCCGGGGGCCGCTCCGGTGATCCTGCCGCTCATCATGGCCGCGCTGTACGTCGACGAGAGCGGGGAGCCGAAGGCGTCCTGACGGTCAGACGAAGAACGGCCCTCGCCTGGTGGCGAGGGCCGTTCTCATACCGCGACCAGCTTTCGGTCGGTCGGGTCGGGTGGGGCGTATCCGGCGGCGGCGTACACCGCCGCGCGCAAGCGGGCGTCTGCCGGTCGGATGTAATGCTGAGAGGCGCTGAGGTTCGCGTGGCCGAGCAACTTCCCGGCGGTCATCACGTCGCCGTTGGTGGCCTCGTGAACGTTCGTACCGAAGGCGTGCCGGAGCTTGTGCCCGGTCCAGTTGCCGTCGATCGAGTCGCGCAGGACCTCGCCCACGCGACGCGGGGAGAGGTGCCCGTCGATCTTGCCCGGGAAGAAGTGCCCGGGTCCGAGCGCGCGAAGCTCCAGGGCCATGCGCGGCGTGAGCGGCACGATACGGACCTTGCGACCCTTCCCGTGGACCAGGAGGGACCAGCCCAGGAGGTCCTGGCGCAAGTCCTCCGAATGTCCTACCGCAATCTCGCTCCGGCGTAGGCCGTGATCGTATGCCAGCCTGAGCATGATCTCCGCGCGCTTGTCGCCCCGGACCCGCGCGCTCCGCTGGGACGCCTCGTACACGGGAGCCGGGACCGGATCGGGGTTCGGCGTCGCGGCCTTCACTCGAGGCAGTTGCTTCGCCGGATTCACCAGCGTGTAGCCGTTGCGCTTCGCCCACTTGTAGAACTCGCGCAGACCGGCGTACCGGCTCCGACGCGTCTCGGTGCTCCAGTCCATCGCGCCGACGTAGCGCAGAAGGTGAGGCGCGCGCACCGCGTCGGGAAGCATCCCTATGCGGCGCGCCATGTGCGCGAGTTGTTCACGGCGTGCGCGAATCGTGTTCGGTGACCGGTCGGACGCGACCAGGTGTAGCGCGTAGTCGTCGATGATCTGTGACCATTCGGCAACGATCGGCATTGACATAGTATTTCCCCCTCTTACTCGGGTGAGGATAGGGAAAAACGGCCCCGGTCGCTTTGCGGCAGGGTGGGGAACGCCCGCCCCTCGTGGAACGACTGGATGCCCCGCAGGCACGAAGCGACATGCGGCGGCGTCGGCGCGGACGGCGGGATGCCGGGCACGGACGTAATCGGCGCGCCTTGCTCAAGCTCGGCGGCGATCATCGCGTCCCACGCGGCGCTCACAGGGCCACCGCCTCAGAGAGCACGAGCCACTGATATTCGGCGTCCAGGACCTCGTCCGAGACTCCCAACCAGAAGGTTAGGGGTTCGAGTCCCTTCGGGCGCACACTGTGTTGAGACAGTACAGAATCCCCGTCGCGAAAGCGGCGGGGATTCTGCTGTATCCGGGCCGTTGTGTCGCGACGACTGATGGTGCGCTCTCGGTTGACCGCAGGCAGCGTCAGAGCAGGCTCGTGATCGCGGGGTCGCGGCGCGCGACCTCCGCGGCCGTGGCGACGATGACCTCGCGGATCGCCGCGACCGCGACGGCGGGGGTGACGTCCGCACGGTGGGCGAGGCTCACGGTGCGGGTCATCATCGGATGTGTCAACCGCACCGAGCGCAGCGCGGGGCGATCGAGCAGCACCATCGCCGGGACCACCGCGACGCCGACACCGCGCTCGACGAAGCGCAGCACGGCATCCATCTCGGCACCCTCGAGCACGTGCGTGGGCACCAGGCCCTCCGCGCGGAAGGCGGCGTCGGTGGTCGCTCGCAGCTCGTACGTCTCGTCGAGGGCGATGAGCGGGAGGGTGGCCAGGTGGGAGAGGCTCATCGCGGGCATGGTCGAGACGGGTGGCTCCGTCGCGGCGGAGATGACGACGAGCTCTTCGGCGAGCAGTGGCATGCGCGTGAGGCTGAAGCCCGACGGTGGTGGACCGTCGGATTCGGTGATGAGGGCGATGTCGACGGCGCCGACGGCCAACTGCTCGACGAGCCGTCGGGAGCCGCTCTCGGTCAGATGCAGATCGACGCCCGGATGGCTGGCGTGGAACACGCTGATCGCCTCGGCGACGAGGCTGATGCAGAGGGTCGGTGGCGCGCCCAGTCGCACACGTCCACGGCGGAGACCGGCCAGCTCGCCCATCTCGTCGCGGATGGCGTCGGCTTCGGCGAGCATGCGCTGTGCGCGGGGGAGGAGTGTCTCGCCCGCGGCGGTGAGCGCGATGTGACCGCGTGCGCGGTGGAACAGTTCGGCGCCGAGCTCGCGTTCGAGCGTGGAGATCTGTCGGCTCAGCGACGGCTGTGCCAGGTGCAGGTGCTCGGAGGCGCGGGTGAAGTGTCCGAGGCGTGCGACCTCGACGAACCCGCGGAGCTGCTCGAGGTTCATGGTCATAGCCTACCGGCATCGTTTCCACTCGAACTATGCATTGGAGTTATTAGGGTCCCCTAATTAGCGTGGAAAGCATGTCTACCCCCGAACGTCAGATATCCACCACCGTCCTCGTGATCGGCACCGGCGGCTCCGGTCTGCGCGCAGCGATCGAGATCGCCGAACACGGCGTCGATGTCCTCGCCGTCGGCAAACGTCCGCGTCAGGACGCGCACACCTCCCTCGCGGCCGGCGGCATCAACGCGGCGCTCGGCACCATGGACGCCGAGGACAGCTGGCAGCAGCACGCGGCCGACACCATCAAGGAGAGCTACCTGCTCGCCAACCCGCACACGGTCGAGATCGTCACCCAGGGCGCCGAGCGCGGCATCCGCGACCTCGAACGGTGGGGCATGGACTTCGCCCGCGAAGACGACGGCCGCATCTCGCAGCGGTTCTTCGGCGCGCACACCTTCCGCCGCACCGCTTTCGCCGGTGACTACACGGGCCTCGAGATCCAGCGCACGCTCGTGCGCAAGGCCGAGCAGCTCGAGGTCCCGATCCTCGACCACGTCTACATCACCCGTCTGCTCGTACGCGACAACGTCGTGTTCGGCGCCTACGGGTTCGACCAGGCCGACGGCACCCGCTACCTGATCCACGCGGATGCCGTGATCCTCGCGGCCGGCGGGCACAACCGCATCTGGCGCCGCACCTCGTCGCGTCGCGACGAGAACACCGGCGACTCCTTCCGCCTCGCGGTCGACGCCGGAGCGCGCCTGCGCGACCCGGAGCTCGTGCAGTTCCACCCGTCCGGCATCATCGAGCCGGAGAACGCCGCCGGCACCCTGATCTCCGAGGCCGCACGTGGGGAGGGCGGCATCCTCCGCAACGCCCTGGGCGAGCGGTTCATGGAGAAGTACGACCCCGAGCGCATGGAGCTGTCGACCCGCGACCGCGTCGCGCTCGCCGCGTACACCGAGATCAAGGAAGGACGCGGCACCGAGAACGGCGGCGTCTGGCTCGACGTGTCGCATCTGCCGCGCGAGACGATCATGACCCGGCTGCCGCGGGTCTATCAGACGATGATGGAGCTGCAGATGCTCGACATCACGACCGATCCGATCGAGATCGCCCCCACCGCGCACTACTCGATGGGTGGGGTCTGGGTGCGCCCGGAGGACCACCAGACCGACGTCGAGGGGCTGTACGCGATCGGCGAGGCCTCCAGCGGGCTCCACGGCGCGAACCGGCTCGGCGGCAACTCGCTCATCGAGCTGCTCGTGTACGGACGCATCGTCGGGCAGGCGGCCATGGAGCACGCGGCCGGGCTCGACGCGCAGCGCCGGTCGGCGACGGCGGTCGCGGCAGCACGGGCCGAGATCAACGACCTGCTCGCCGCGGAGGGGCGCGAGAACGTGCGCGCCCTGCAGCGCGCCATCCGCAACCTGATGACCGAGTACGCCGGCGTCGTCCGTTCGGAAGACGGGCTGCGTGCGGGCCTCGCCGACCTCGACATGATCGAGGGGCGCATGGAGGACGTGGGAATCCACCCCGACATCGCCGGTTTCCAGGACCTCGCGCACGCGTTCGACCTCAAGGCCTCGGCGCTCGCCGCTCGTGCCACGCTCGAGGCCGCGCTGGAGCGCCGGGAGACGCGCGGATGCCACAACCGCAGCGACTTCCCCGACACCGACCCGACCCTGCAGGTGAACCTGGTGTGGTCGCCGACCGCGGGCGTCACCCGCGAGGAGATCCCGGAGGTCTCGCCCGAGATCGCCGAGCTCATGCGCGAGGTCGATACCGCGGGCAAGCTCGTCGAGTAGGTCCCCCGGGACCCCGCGTCCACGCCGAGACCCCGCCCTGCTGATGTCTGCGGGGCGGGGTCTCGGCGGTGATCCGGGGCTTCAGCGAGTTACTCAGCCGGCCTGCGGCTCTTCCGTGTCGACGACCCCGATGCCCACGGCCTCGTGGTCGGGCTCGGGTTCTTCGCGCTTCGGAGCTTGGGGTTCCTCGCCCGGGTCCTTCTCGGTGCTCGGCTCTTCGAGGTCTTCGGTGCTCGGCACCTCGCTCGGGTCGGCGTCTTCGGGCGATTCGGCCTCGGCGGGTGTGGTCGCCTCGTCCGCGCTCGTGTCGGAGGCCGGCGTGGGCGTGGGCGTCTGCGCCTCGGCGGGATCCTGTCCGGGAGTGTTGTTCGTCATGATGGCCCCTTTTCCTGGTGTCGTCCGATCAGGATGCCTCGGAAGCACGCGTGGCTGAAGGGGCTTGACGCGGCGCCGAGTTAACCGGGGTGAACCGAAGGTGCCGATGCGGCGTAGCCTGGAGGGGTGACTGCGTACGTCTCGGCCTTCGACCTCTTCTCCATCGGAGTGGGGCCTTCGAGCTCCCATACGGTCGGACCGATGCGGGCCGCCCTCGACTTCGCGCGTCGGCTCTCCGCGACGGGCGCCCTCCCGCGCGTGGCGCGCGTCGGCAGCACGCTGTACGGCTCGCTCGGTGCCACCGGGATCGGGCACGGGACTCCGGATGCCGTGGTCGCCGGGCTCCGCGGACTCGCGCCGGAGACGTGCGACCCCGCCGACGTGAGATCCGCCTGGACGGACTTCCCCGTGGGCGGCGCGCTGTCGATCGACGGCATCCATGACGTCCCGTTCGCGAAGGATGACATCGTCTTCGCGCCGCGCACCCGGCTGCCCGGTCATCCGAACGCCATGACGATCACCGCGTGGGATGCCGCGGAGCAGGTCGTCGCCGAAGAGACCTATTACTCGGTCGGCGGCGGCTTCATCCGCCGGGACGGAGAGGACGCGAAACTCACGACCGCGGGGTTCCCCTATTCGTATGCAGATGCCGCGTCGCTGCTCGCCGTGTGCGACGAGAACGGACTGTCGATCGCCGAGGTCGCGCGGCTCAACGAGACCTCGCTGCGCGGCGAGGAGGAGGTCGCGGCCGGGCTCGACGCGATCTGGGATGCGATGTCGGGGTGCGTCGATGCCGGCCTCCACGCCGACGGCACGCTGCCCGGCATCCTCAAGGTCAAGCGGCGGGCCGGAGTGATCCGCGGCCAGCTCGAAGCGGTCGAGGCCGACGGGCATCGAGAACTGCCGGGCGAATGGCTCGGCGCCTTCGCGCTGGCCGTCAACGAGGAGAACGCGGCGGGCGGCCGGGTCGTCACGGCGCCGACGAACGGTGCTGCCGGCATCCTCCCGGCCGTCGCCATGTACTGGTGGCGGTTCCTCGCCGATTCCGGCCTGGGGGCGGGCAACGCCGTGACTCCCTACGGTGAGCTGGTCGGCAGCGCGCTGCTGGGGTTCGAGTCGGATGTGCGGGCGCTGGAGAATGCCAGCGACCTCGACGAGGAGCAGACCGCGGAGGCGAACCGTCGCCGCGGCATCCGTCGTTTCCTGCTGACCGCGACCGCACTCGGATCGCTGTTCAAGGCCAACGCGTCGATCTCCGGAGCCGAGGGCGGATGCCAGGCCGAGGTCGGCTCCGCGTGCGCGATGGCGGCCGGCGGCCTCACCGCGGTGATGGGTGGCACGAACCGCCAGATCGAGAACGCGGCCGAGATCGCGATGGAGCACCACCTGGGCCTCACCTGCGACCCGATCGGCGGACTCGTGCAGATCCCGTGCATCGAACGCAACGCGATCGCCGCGTCGACGGCGGTCACGGCGGCTCGTCTCGCACTGCGCGGCGACGGCAGCCACTATGTCTCACTGGATGCGGTCGTCGAGACGATGCGTCAGACGGGTGCCGACATGTCGACCAAGTACAAGGAGACCAGCGAGGGCGGCCTCGCGGTCAACGTCATCGAGTGCTGATCGCGCCCGCGCGACTCCATGTCCGCGGATGCCGGTAGCCTCCACGAGACACCACGCGGAGGGAGCACGATGGAGGCGTTCTGGGAGCCGAGCTCTCGCCGACGGCGGCAGCAGCCGGTCGTGGCGGTGCGCCCGAACGACGACGCCCCGACGCCGGATGGGGAATGGCCGACGAGCATTCCCGCGGTCGCCCAGGTGCTGCGGGAGGGGATCGATCTCGACCCCGGGGTGACGTTCCTCGTGGGCGAGAACGGCAGCGGCAAGTCGACCCTGGTCGAAGGCGTCGCACTCGCCTACGGCCTCTCGCCCGAGGGCGGTTCGCGTCAGGCGCGGCACAGCACCCGAGCGACCGAGTCCCCGTTGTCGGAGTGGATCCGGCTGCAGCGCGGCGTGGGAGCCAACCGCTGGGGCTTCTTCCTGCGGGCCGAGACGATGCACTCGTTCTACACCTATCTCGAAGACAACCCGTCGACCGCCGGCGCCGATGTGCCGTTCCACGAGATGAGCCACGGCGAGTCGTTCCTCGCGCTGTTGGAGAGCCGCTTCGACGAGCCGGGCTTCTACTGCCTCGACGAGCCGGAGGCCGCCCTGTCGTTCAACTCGACCCTGGCGCTCATCGCCGTGCTGCGGCGCATCGCCGACGACGGTGGGCAGGTGCTGTGCGCCACGCACTCGCCGGTGCTCGCGGCGCTGCCCGGCGCGAAGATCCTCGAAGTGGGGGCGTGGGGAGTCCGTCCCGCCGAATGGGGCGACCTCGAGATCGTGAACCACTGGCGCTCGTTCCTCGAGCATCCGACACGCTACCTCCGCCACCTGCTCGACTGAGGAAGGCCGACCTCTTCTGCGTGCTCGAGGCGCAGGCGCATAATTCATCACATGATGAATGACTCGGCCGTCGAGATCGCGCAGCTGCGCGTGAACCGCGGGGCGGTGCAGGTCTTCGACGGGATCGACCTCACGATCCCGCGCGGACAGGTCACGGGGCTGCTCGGACCGTCGGGATGCGGCAAGACCACCCTGATGCGCTCGATCGTCGGTGTGCAGCGGATCGCCGGGGGTGATGTCACCGTCCTCGGCGAGACGGGCGGATCGCGACAGCTCCGCCACCGCGTCGCCTACGGCACACAGGGCGCTGCGGTGTACGGCGACCTCAGCGTGCGCCAGAACCTCTCGTACTTCGCCTCGCTGCTCAAGGCGCCGAAGGGCGATGTGGACAGGGTGATCGACGAAGTCGGGCTGCGGGCCCAGGCGGGGCAGCGCGTCGACGCGCTCAGCGGCGGCCAGGCGACGCGGGTGTCGCTCGCGGTCGCGCTCATCGGCTCCCCCGAGCTGGTCGTGCTCGACGAGCCGACGGTCGGACTCGACCCCGTGCTGCGCGCCGAGCTGTGGGCATTGTTCCGAGGCCTGGCAGACCGCGGCGTGACCCTCATCGTGTCGAGCCACGTCATGGACGAGGCGGTGCGCTGCGACCGGCTGCTGCTGATGCGGGAGGGGCGGATCATCGCCGACACCACACCCACGTCGCTCCTCGCCGACACCGGCACGACCGATGCCGAGTCCGCGTTCCTGGCACTGATCGAACGGGATCGCAACGGCGATACCGACGTCCCTCGTTCGCGGCGAGAAGCCCGCGAGCACCGAGAGGGGGCCGGAGGATGAACGGCCGCCGGATGCTCGCCACCGCCGGGCGCGTGCTCGCCCAGCTGCGGCACGATCCGCGGTCGATCGCCCTGATGCTCGTCGCGCCGAGCCTGCTGGTCGGTCTCTTCGCCTGGCTGTTCAGCGACCAGGAGGGCGTCTTCGACCAGTTCGGCGGGGCGATCCTGGCGCTGTTCCCGTTCATCGTGATGTTCCTCATCACGTCGATCACCACCCTGCGCGAGCGCCGTTCGGGAACCCTCGAGCGTCTGATGACCACACCTCTCGAGAAGGCCGACTTCATCCTCGGTTATGCGCTCGCGTTCGGGTTGATGGCTCTGCTGCAGGCGGTGATCACGGTGTCGTTCGCGGTCGGGGTGTGCGGCCTCGATGTCGACGGGCCGCTGTGGCAGCTCGGACTCGTCGCGGTCGTCGATGCGCTGCTCGGCACGGCCCTCGGGCTCCTCGCCAGCGCGTTCGCCCAGACCGAGTTCCAGGCGGTGCAGTTCATGCCGTTGCTCGTGTTCCCGCAGATCATCCTCGGCGGCCTGTTCATGCCCCGCGACCAGATGCCGGATGTCCTCTACGCCATCTCGGACTGGCTCCCGCTCAGCTACGCGATCGACACGATCAACGCGGTGGCCGCGGGCGACGAGGGCTGGGACGTGTTCGGTCCGCTGCTCATCGTTGTGGCCTTCGCGGTGGGTGCCCTCGTGCTCGCGTCGCTCACGCTGCGGCGGCGCACGCGCTGAGGCTCCGACTCCGGCCGCTGCTCAGCGCGCCGCGCGGTTCTTCGTGTGCTTGGTCGGCACGGCGGCCCACGGGTCTTCGGGCCACGGATGCCGGGGGTAGCGGCCGCGCATCTCGGCGCGCACCTGGCTGTACGGGCCGGACCAGAACGAGGCGAGGTCGTCGGTGACCGCGAGCGGACGCCCGGCGGGGGACAGCAGGTGGAACAGCACCGGCACCCGCCCGTCGACGAGCCTGGGAGTCTCGGCCCACCCGAAGCACTCCTGCAGCTTCACGGCGACGACCGGCCGTGCGTGCGGGTCGCAGTCGGGCTCCGGGTAGGTGATGCGGACGCGGGATCCGCTGGGCACCTCGAGGCGCTCCGGCGCGAGCTCATCGAGGCGCACGGCATCGGGCCACGGCAGCAGGCGCCGGAGCGGTGACGAGAGTTCCAGCCGTGCTGCGGGGGTGCCGGACGCGAGGCGATCGAGCTCGGGCGCGAGCCACACGTCGAGGGAGTCGACCAGCCCGGCATCCGAGACATCGGGCCACGGATCGCCGACCTCTCGTCGCAACAGTGCGAGTCGCCGGCGCAGCGCGTCTGCGGTGTCGGACCAGGTGAAGATACCGAGCCCGTCGCGGCGGAGCGCCCGGCGCACGGCGTCGCGGCCCTCCTGTGCCGACGCCTTCACGGGCGCCGAGGACCGCGGAATGGCGCCGATCCGCCGCTCGCGTCGAGCCTGGACGCGGCCTCCGACGAACTCCGCCTCGACGCGGTCGGTCATCAGGTGGCTCGCCGCCTGCTCCATCTGCGCTTCGGTGAGCACAGCGGCCGACCGGATGATCGCGCCGGACCCGGCCGCGGCGCGCGCGGTGGCGCGCGCGACGTCGGCGACGGCGAGCCACTCCACCGCTGCGAGCGGACCCCGCACCCCGGCCCGGGTTCCGGAGGCCAGCAGGAATGTCGCCCCTTCGGCGGTGCGCTCGACGCGATGTGCGATCCGGCCGGGGAACGCCAGCGCGATCACGAGCCCGACTCCGTCGAGGTCCGACCGGACACCCGGCGCGTCCCGGACCATGCGTTCGAGGCGGTTCGCATCGTCGCGCCATCGGCGGGCCTCCGGGCTCCGACCGCCGCGCAGCGCGATGAGGGCCTGCGCGATGTCGGCATCCGAGACGCGCAGCTCGCCGCTCACCAGCGCGACGACCTCGGCCGCGAGTCGGCTTCCGACGACCGGGCTGCCGTCGCGAAGCGCTCGGGCGAGACGAGGATCGGTCGGGATGCGCGCCAGGACGCGGCCCTCCGCGGTGGCGCGACCGTCGTCATCGATCGCGCCGAGAGCCCGAAGCACCGTGATCGCATCGGCCAGGTTCTCGGCCGGCAGCGGGTCGATCATCCGCAGTCCGATGCCGCCCGGGGCACCCCAGCAGGCGAGAAGCAGCGCGGCATCCGCGAGGTCGATCACCGCGATCTCGGGCACGGGACGGGCGGGCGCCGCCGCGTAGGTGCGTTCGTCGACGCAGCGGATGACCGTGCCGGGGCCCTGACGGGTGCCGCGCCCCGCACGCTGCACGCACGACGAGCGCGATGCGGCGGTGGTGACGAGGCCCGTCATGCCGCGGCCGGCATCGCGCTGCGGATGCCGCGACAGGCAGCTGTCGACGACGAGGCGCACCCCCGGCACGGTGAGCGAGGACTCCGCGAGCGATGTCGTGACGATGATGCGCGGACGGTCGGCCGGCGCGCGGCCGCGGATCACGGCATCCTGCTCGGCCGGCGGGATCTGGCCGTGCAGTTCGCGTACGTCGAAGGCATCGCTCGCAGCGCGGACGCGGCGGGCGATCTCCGACACCTCACGAGCCCCTGGCGCGAAGACCAGCACGTCGGCTTTCGGGTCTTCGCGCACCAGGTCCACGGCCGCGGATGCCGTGACGACCGCGACGTGATCGAGGAAGCCCCAGGTGACGCCGCGCTCGTCGAGGCGGGGGACGGGGCTCGGAGCCCACTGCACGGTGAGGGGGAAGGCGGGGACATCGTGGTCGACGATCGGCGCGGGGGAGTCGTCCGTGCCGATGACGGCGGCGATGCGCGCCGCGTCGAGGGTCGCGGACATGGCGATCACCACCAGGTCATCCCGAAGCTCGCGCACCTCCGAGAGCAGCCCGATCAGGAGGTCGGTCTCGAGCGCGCGTTCGTGCACCTCGTCGAGGATCACGGCATCCACACCGTCGAGTCCCGGGTCGTCGAGCATCCGTCGAAGCAGGACTCCGGCCGTGACGAACTCGACCTGCGTCTCGGGTCCTGCCGAGCGCTCGCCGCGGACGGTGAATCCCACGCGTGACCCGAGGGGCGACCCGTCGAGGTGGGCGAGGCGTCGGGCGGCCGCGCGGGCGGCGACGCGGCGGGGCTGGGTGACGATCACGCGACCGGTGCTCCGCGAGGCGAGGAGCGGGGGCACGAGGGTGGTCTTGCCCGTGCCGGGTGGGGCGGTGACGACCACCGATCCGCTCGCATCGAGTGCTGCGGACAGTTCGTCGAGCGCGGCCGCGAACGAGAGCCCCGCGCCGATGGCGGCGAGGTCGAAGGCGGCGGACGTCATCCGTCCAGTCTGCCCGTCGCAGAGACCAAGCAGCGGATGCCGCGACCGAACCGGCCGCGGCATCCGCTTGTCGTGAAGGTGTGTTTACTCCGCTGCCGGAGCCGGCGGTGCGGGCGGCGGCGGGGTGGTCGGCGTCGAGACGCGCGGTGCGGGTGCCGCAGGCGTGGCTTCCGCGACACCAGTTCCGAAGCCGCGGCCGACGGCCTGACCCTGGATGATGCCGGCGAGGTCGAGCCCGGTGGCCGAGTGGACGCTCTCGAACACCGAGGCCAGGGCCTTGGCGTTGTCGGCACCGACGACGTCTGATGCGCCGTCCTGGCCCGAGCCGCCGATGATCGACACGTTGCCGATCGCTGCGTACCCCTTCGAGAACTCGGCCATGATCGACGGCAGCACCTCGAGCACGCGCTGCGAGAGGAAGGCGTCCTGGTTCGAGGCGATGGCCTTGGCCTCGGCCTCGAGCGCCGCGGCGCGCGCGTCACCCTCGGCGCGGATCGCCTCGGCTTCGGCGGCAGCCTGCAGGCGTCGGGCGTGAGCCTCGGCCTCGGCCTTCGAGCGCAGCGCGTCGGCCTCACCGGTGGCGCTCGCGACGGCAGCCGCGGCCTCACCGGCGGCGCGGGCCTTGTCGGCCTCGGCCTGCTGCTCGGCGATGCGGGTGCGGGCCTCGGCCTGCTTGACCTGCTCGATCGCGGCGGCCTCGGCCGCCCGCTCGCGCGTGTAGAGCTCGGCCTGAGCACGGGTCTCGGCCTCGTACCGCTGCGCGTCGGCGACGCGCTTGACGTCGGCGTCGAGCTGGGCCTGCTTGTTCTCGGCCTGCTGCTGCAGCACGGCCTGCTGCGCCTGCTCGCGGGCGAGGTTCTCGGCCTGCTCCGCCTCGGCGCGCGCGCGACCGATGCCGGCGTTCGAGTTGGCGGTGTTCGTGTCGAGCGCGGTCTGCTCGATCAGGTTGGCTTCCTGGTTCGCGATGTTCTTCTGGTTGATCGCGCGGTCGGCGTTGGTCTGCGAGATCTCGGCGGACTGACGCTTCGCCTGGATCTCGGGAGCGCCGAGCGACTGGATGTAGCCGACCTTGTCGGTGATGCCCTTGATCTGGAACGAGTCCAGGATGAGGCCCTGCTCGGCGAGTTCCTGCGAGACGTCGGCGGCGATCTGGTCGGAGAACTTCTTCCGCTCGCGCATCAGCTCGACGACCGACAGCGTCGCGACGATTCCACGGAGGGCACCTTCGAGCTGTTCGGTGGTGAACTGCTCGATGGCCTTGTCCTGCGAGGCGAAGCGCTCGGCGGCACGGCGCACCAGGATGGGGTCGGAGCCGATCTTCACGATCGCGACACCGTCGACGTTCAGGGTCACGCTGTCGAGCGACTGCGCCTCGGCGTTGAGCGAGACCTGGCGCGAGCGCAGCGAGATGATCTCATGGCGCTGCGTGATCGGGTTGACGAGCGACTTGCCGTTGACGATGACGGTGACGGGCGACTCCGACATCTCGGAGCGGCTCGACCCGTCGGTCGCGATGACCGCGGTCTGCACCTTCTGCTTGCGGCCCGAGATGACGAGGGCCTCGTCGGCTCGGGCGACCTTGATCCAGCTGCGTGCGAACAGCAGCAGGATGAGCAGCAGGACGACGGCGACGACGACTGCGATACCGACGATGACGAGGATGCCGACGATTCCGGCGAACTCCATGGATGACCTCCCTGGTTCCCCCCGAGGGGGCGGTCTGACGTGCCCGCGACACAGCGGGCGTACGCACCCCACCCTGCCAGAAACGGAAGCGGGCCGTTCTCGCGGCCGCGGGTCAGCGGGTGCGGAGCTTCTCCGCGAGGTCGCGCAGCGTGCGCAGCTCGTCATCGCCGAGGCGCGACATGCGGTCGGCGATCGAGCGCCCGTGCACGGTGGCGAGGGAGCGGAACGCCCGGGCCCCTTCATCCGTCGCGCGGATCAGCGCACCGCGTCCGTCGTCGGGGTCGGCGCACTTGGCCACGAGCCCGCGTGTCACCATGCGGTCGACCAGGCGCGAGACGCTCGGCTGGCTGATCAGCATGTTCGCGGTGATGTCGCGCAGCCGCGCGGTCATGCCGGGGGAGCGGGTGACGGTGAGCAGCACGTCGTACTCGGCCTGACCCAGGTCGCTGTGCTCGAAGTCCGACATCATCTCGGTGAACAACTCGTGCTGCGCGCGGAACAGGCTCTCCCAGGCCTCCAGGGCGAGCTTGCGATCGGTCATGTTCACAGAATAGTGGGAACAGTAAAGGGCCGGTCGGAGAGGCTCCCGACCGGCCCTTGTCCCTTGCACCAAGAGTGTCCTGCAATCACATGCGGTGTATGCCACAGCAAACATTCACCGTGTGATCACTGTATAACGGCGAGATAACGAATGCAACGGTTTGGTCACGGAAAGTTCCGTGGCGGGATCAGTTGTCCGATCTCACGAAAAGTGTCGGAGTCTCACGAAGGCTGTCGGAGAGTCTCACGAAAGTGTCGGAGTCTCACTAGACGTGTCGGAAGAGCGGCGTGTCGACCAGCCTCGTTGGGTGCCGGACATAGTCTGCCCGTGAGCAGATCCCCAGTCGGGGCATCTTTGTCAGGGCTCAGGACATAGGCCAGTACCGCTCCCCAGGAGAGAGGCTGACTGCCGAATAGGAAGTATCCGTCGATGTCGATTGGATCCCTATGGACCTGACTCAGAAGTGGCCTGTTCCTCCCACCACTGAAGCGAACCGGACGCGAGCTCGCGTTGAGTACCGTCTCGATGGCGTGCAACTAGAGCTTGACGCCGTCGACTGCGACAGCGTGCCCTTCGAACGAGGCAATCCCGTTCGGAACTTTCCCAGTTGGCGGCTCAAGCGGCACTACGACGGCTACCACTGGATGGGAGCGCTTGGCGCGTCGGTCGGATTCGAGTCGCTGACGGAGCGGGGCTGCCTCATCGAATTGGACCGCACCCCGGGCGTGGTTGCGGTCGCCAGCCAGCCCATGTGGATCCGATGGACCACGCCCGACGGCCCGCGCGAGCACTGCCCGGACTACTTCGTGCGTCTGGACGACGGGCACGCCGTGCTGATGGACGTCAAGCCGGCGACTCAGATCAAGGACGACGTCAGAAGACAGTTCGACATGACAGCGGTGTTCGCCGCTGAGCGCGGCTGGCGGTATGTCGTCTATGACGCGGAATCGGTAGTCCGCGAGGCCAACCTCCGATTCCTGGGCCCGTTCCGAGACTGGGCGAGCAGCGAAGAACTGCCAAGGCTCCCAGAAGATGGGCTGCCCCTGGCTGAGGTAGCTGCGCTGCTCGGCGTCGGGTCCGAGGGCTTCGCACACTGCTACGCGCACCTCTGGTCAGGGGCGCTCGAGGCAGATCTCGATCAAGCCCTCAACATCAGAACGATCGTGTGGCAAAGGAGCGTGTGATGCGCGTTGTAGTTGGCGGGTCGCTCACGTGGCGTCAACGCAAGTTCTCGGTCTTGTTCATTGAGAAGGATTCGGCGATGCTCCGAGATGAGGACGGAAGTGAGGTCGAAGTCGCTCTCGACGAGCTTCGACATGATGCAACACCGGTGCCTAGCGACACTTCAGGTCTGCTGAACCTTTCTCTGCAGGTGCAGGACATCACGCCGGACATGGATCCGTGGCTGCAATCGTGCATACGCATCGAGGGGACCCGAGAAGAGATCGGGGTCGGGAAGGCTGTTGAAGCAGAGCGCGAGTGGCTGGAGGTGCGCCTAAGCAGAACTGTCTCCACGCGCGCCGTGGAGCGTCGGCTTAAAGCGTTCCGAGAGCAGGGGACGACCACTGCAGGCAAAGGCTCCCCACGCAAGAGCACATGGGATCCACGCCTCGTCGAGGCCATCAACCACGTACTCGGAGGAAAGAGCCGCGCCTCGACTGTGAGTCGAACTACAGCGATCGAACAAATCATGAGGCGCGTCGAACGTCTCCACGGCGATGCGGTGAAGATGCCGAGCCGAGCGACGTTCTTCCGACTTCTCGAAGCAGACGAGCACGGGCAATTCACCTTCGGTTCGGCCAAGACTCGCGAGTCGATTGCGCTTCAACCCGACGGCACATTCGGCACTCGCACCGCACTGCGTCCCGGCGAACTGGTCGAGATGGACTCCACGCGGATCGATGTCATGTTGCGGATCGATGACGAAACCGTCGGCCGGCCCGAACTGACGATTCTCCTTGACGTCGCAAGTCGCTCGATTCTTGCCGCGATGCTGCGCCCCGAAGGGACGAAGAGCGTCGACCTGGTGGCTGTCCTTGCACGGGCCCTGGTGCCCTATGGCCGGCGTATGGAAGGGGTTCGCGAGACCCGACAGCTGATTTCGACGGCATGGGCTGACGATCAACTGATCGATCAGGAGCGATTTGAGCGATTGCGTCTTGCGCAGCCGTATGTGTTTCCCGACACGATCACCACCGACCGCGGACGAAACTATTTGTCGCGGCATTTCCGCGCTGCGTGTGAAACCTTGAATATCTCGCTGATCACCTCGGCGCCGCACACACCAACGGACAAACCGCACGTAGAGCGAGCGTTCGGGGCCATCAACTCAATGCTGCTGCAGCACGTGAAGGGATATGTCGGCCGCAGCGTCGAACATCGCGGTCGCGACACAGACACGGAATCCGACGAACTACTGACGATCGCACAGGCCCAGGAGCTCCTGGAGGACTGGATCGCGGTCGAGTGGCAGAATCGTCCGCATGACGGACTGCGGGACCCGTTGCATCCGCGTATCAAGTTGTCGCCGAACGAGATGTGTCGCGCGTTCCGTGCTTATGTGCCCGAACTCCACGTACCGCTGACGCGAGACGACTACATCGCGCTGCTACCTGTGGACTACCGAGTTCTGAACCGCTACGGCGTGCGCATCGATAACCGCGTCTACAACTCCGAGCGGCTCAAAGGCCTGTGGAGGCGCAAGTCTCCTGACAAAGTGCGGAACGGCCGATGGCCGATCCGCGTAGACCCCTACAATCTGCACGTCGTCTGGCTCGAGCGGGACGGCGAGTTCATCCCTCTGAGATGGTCCAATCAGGTCCATGAACTCCCGATGCTGGGTGATGTCTGGCGGTACGCCCGCACGTCGCGCTCCGGTGGTGTCGCTGAGCTCGATGCTGAACGTCGCGAGCTTGCGATGGCGATCAAGGCGTTCGCCGGTCAAGGGAATCCGTCGCCTCGAAGCAACGGTCAGAAGCGAAGCGGGCGAGAGCGCGCTCGATTGGCAGCGATCGCTGAAGATCCGATGAACTTCACAAGTGTGAAGAGCATCGAGGACGAGGAACGACCTGCTGACGATGACAACTCTTCCATCGAGACCACCTCTATTGAGGAATGGCCTAACACCGGTGGCTTCCCTCTCATCGGAGACAGGCTCGACGAGGTGCGGCGGAGGATCGACGAATGATCGAGATCGCGACCAAGGAAGGCTGGCGCGAGCACGTTGACACCGCGTATGAGCGCCCGGCGCCGGTCACATCCGAGGAGCTTCGGGCCATGAGCTTCGGGGACCGCGCGTTATATAACCAGGGACGAGCTCAATACTCGCAGGCAGGCGCCTTCGTGCGGACACCGCAGTTCGAAGCCTTCCAGCGAGCCGTTCGCGATCGCGTCATGCTCAACGCCTACCGACGAGTCGGGAAGCTAGGCCTGATCCTCTCGGGGGAGCCAGGGCAGGGCAAGACCACTTCGCTAGTTGAGATCGGTAGAGCACACGAACGCAGGCGGCGAGACACCGGCCACCCGGCTGCGGGGCCGGGCATGCTCCCAGTCGTGTATGTCGCGGTACCTGCCCAGTGCTCAGCCAAAGCTCTGATGCATGAGTTCGCCCGATTCCTTGGTCTCCCGGTTCTCGGCAGGATGACCTACGGGGACCTGCTGGAAGCGGTCTCGAACGCCCTGCGCAGATGCTCCACCGAACTCGTCTTGGTCGATGACGTGCATCACCTCGATCTGAAGTACCGGCAGAACGTCGAAGCATCAGACATGCTCAAGCAGCTTTCCGAGCGATGTGGAGGCACGTTCGTCTACGCCGGAATCGCAGTTGAGGGGACCGGACTTCTCGACGGCTCACGTGGTGGGCAGATCGGGAAGCGATTCGAAGTGCACGTGGCCTTACCATTTCCTTTGATCTCGACCGCGGAGAAGGCTCGCTGGGGTGATCTGCTTCTCGCCATGGAGAGCTCACTGTGTCTAGCAGAGCAACGGCCAGGATCGATTCTGTCCGCGGCGCCGACACTGCACGCGCTGACGGGCGGGGAGATCGGACTGCTCAAGGACCTCTTGCAGTTCGCTGCCCTGAGCGCGATGGACAACGGAACCGAGAAGCTCGATTCGGCCGCATTCGAACGCGACCTTGCCCGCCGTCAGACGGCCGCAACGCTCCACACAAGCAAGCCGCGACGATCGCGAACGCCTGTGAGTGCGGCATGACCTCGCGTCCCGGGCTTCCGACTTCCGTTCGCCTGTATCCGGGAGAAACGGCGGCGAGCTACTGGGCGCGGCTTTGCGCCGCAAACGCAATCGGCGAAAAGGACCTCTGGTTGGCGTTGCGACGCGAGGATCGAACCCTCCCAATTCGGGTGACACCGAGAAGCGCCCTCCGGAAGATCGAGGCGTTGGGTGGGCTTCCGGATGGTGCATTGCTCCGCGAAGCCGGCGGTCGCGCCTGTGAACATGGTGGCGCCACGCGTCAAGTCGAATGCCCGAGTTGTCGCATGATTCCGGCAGCTGTGGCTCTCTGCAGACGGTGCGCCCGAGGCGAACTGGTCACAGTCGCGCGTATGCACGGTCCGGTCTGCGTGCGACACCGGAGGTGGCACGGAAGCGGCCGAGATATTCCCCTGCCGGGGAGGCACAAGCACCTGCTCGCGCAACGCCTGCTGAATGGAACTCTCACTCTTCGAGGTGTGCCGTATCGGTCACCCGAAGTTGATGCGGCCGCGGAGTTGCTGCGACTGCGAAATCTCGAAGGTGGGTGCGCAGCTGAACTTCTGGATGACGAGATTCCTCAATTTCCGCGGCGAATCGCGCTCACTGCGCGGCTCACTGACGCTCGTCTCGCGAACGTTCTGATGTCGCAGGGTCTCGGTGGGTACGCACTGGCAATGCTGTTCGATCGCGTAGTCGCCGCGCACTCTCTAGGGCATCGCGCCGTGGACGGCATCTTCGACAGCCTGAGAATTCAGGGACGGGAACTCTGGATCGGCAGGTCCGCGGTCGCGACGCAAGGCGGCTGCGTGCTTACGCCCGCTGCCAGGCGCATGCTTCCGAGGGTCAAGGCGATCAGGGCGCATGTGCTGAACCATCGTGTGGAACTGAGGTCGAGGTAGGCATGCGAACTCTTCCCTGTCGTGTGATTCCGCTGCCCGGGGAGACGCCTGCCGGTTTCCTAGCTAGGTTGGCCGTCGCCAACTCGCTCGATCTCAGCGCGCTCACCCACTATTTGGAGCGGACGGTTGGTGCCAACAGGTCGAGCTCGACCAACGCTCGATTCACATCTGCGACTGAGGCAATCGGTGCGCTGCCTCCCGGGTACTTCGCCAAGGAGCGCGCACGCTTCCGTCTGTATCGGCGCTGCCACCACGTTCGGTGGATGCTTCGACGCTGCGCCACGTGCGAAGTTGTTGATCGCGCTCGCTCCGCGTGCTTGGTATGCAGCGACGGAAACCCGACTGAGGTGTTCAGTAGGGGAGGTGGGTTTTGCATTCGCCACCGTCGATGGCACTTCCTCGGTGAAGATGAACTCCTGTCCACCCCGTCGGCGTGCCATCGCGCCGAACAGTCGATTTCAGGAATCCTTTGGAGACGTGGAGTGACGATGCACACGGGCGAATACGACCTTGCCCTGCGCTTGATCATCGACAGCTGGCAAGAGCGACCTGACGCGCGCTGGCTCCGAGCCTCGTGCTCGTATGCGCCGGCAGTTGACCTGCTCGTGACGCTAACGCACCCTGACGTCACGCTCAGCTTGTTTGCACTCGCCGAGAGCGACTCCCAGCAGGTCGAAGGGCTCATCGGGCTCGTCGTAGGCATTGGAGGTGGAAGCCGGACGGCGGAACTGGAATCGACCGCAGCCACGGTCGTAGCAGTTCACCGCGCCGCGATGTACACCGCGATCCGAATGCCGAAATCGAGCGGGGCGACGGTATCGAAAACGCCATTTGAGAAGGGGGTCGCGGAAGCGTCCTACCGTGAGAAAGCGGTTCTCCTGCGCCACATCACGCGCTCCGGCAGAAGAGCGGACATCCTGGAGCGTTCTGTGCGTGCGGCACCTGCATCTCGGGTCGTATCCCGGCGCATCGTTCCCGGCTGGGCCGACGATGCACCGTGGGTCACGCAGGGGCCTGAACAGCGCTCAGCGACTTCGAAGATCGGGAGCGTTCCCCGGGACCAGATCGGTCAAGGTGATGCCGAGCACCTGGGTGAGAGCCAGGAGAGTTCGCAACGTCGGGTTAGCCGGGTGGCCGGGGCGTGATTCGCCCTTCTCGTACTTCTGATACGTGTACCGGGTCAGCCCGGCGCGGTAGGCCACGTCTTCCTGGCTCAGATTGGCTTTGTGGCGAGCAGTGCGAAGGGAAGTGGCGAAGCGCTGCGCGAACGCAGCCCAATCTGCTTCCAAGTCGTCGTTCCGCTGGCGCACCTTCCAAGCGTCTAGATCCGGGCGCTCATGTTTGGCCTAATCGGTATGGCATAATTTGGGAGGCCATACGAAACAATCATCATCTTCGTCGGATTGCTCCGCTACTCCCTGCACGTGTGCTGCCCATCCCGGTGACTGGCGGTCGCGGCGCGGGATCGGCCCGTGCATGCGACCGCGAAATGTGATGGTGTGCGTCATGTGTGAGGCGTTCCCGATCTGGTGGCAGGACATCACGAGTCCGCCGCCTACAGAATGGGTGTACATGTTCGAAGAGTTCACCGGCGATGACACCGCGGAGGAATGGGCACTGGCTGCCGCTATCTTCATCGCGCAGACACGACGCCGCACGGGCCTCGGTCCGACGTTCGCCGAACTCTTCACCCACCTGCTGCCCGACACCGGTGGATTGCCGGGTCCTTTCCCAGAACTCGAGTTCATGGAGCGCCGACGGGCGGTCACGGGATTTCGAGGTCACGCCGCTATCGAGTGGCGTCGTCGAGGAATGATTAGCTTCGATAGGGCCGTGATGCGCAGTCTGCGCGTAGGGCGCGCGTTCCGTGAGCATTCTCGACTGCGGCAACAGTCCCGAGCGTCCCTAGTTGCCCGTAACGGTTCGAAGCATTCCACACTGGTCCTGCTTGCGGAACCGCTGGAGGTGGCTGACGACACGAACGAAGGTACGTAGGCTCCCATCGAGCCGAGGTACCCGTGAGCCACCACTAGCCCGTTCGAGTCGTCTAGAGCGGAGAACGTCGATCAGGAGGGGACGATATGACTGAGAACGCTCCGCCGGTGCTTCGGCGGATCATTGCGCGCATCGAACCTGGCTGGCCGGAGCTCATCGATGTGAGTTCCGGCTGGTACCCGCTTCTCGACCGGCTTGACAGAAAGCTCGCGGCGATCGCTCCGGGCTACGTCGTTCAGCAGATCAAATCAAAGTTCGGCTCTCTCAGCTTCTACGCTCGCGCATCCGACGACGTCTACGACTACAACAAAGAGTTCAGCGACGCCATCCTCGCCGCTGAGTGGGAGAGCACGACGACCTGCGAAGAATGCGGGGCACCGGCGAGGACCTACACGATCCGAATGTGGGTGTGGGCACTCTGTGCATCCCACGCTCGTGCCAAGGCCGAGGACGCAGCCGAATGAGGGCCGCCGTGCGCGGCGGGCGCTCAGAGTACGAGCTGCTCGTCTAGGAACTGATCAATTCGCCCAACATCGGCAAGGGTGACGCCCACGAACTTGTCGGGGCGGACGACCAGCGATGGGACCTCCGTCATCGCGGTTAGCCGTTGCTCAGCGTCCTCCGGAGCTCGATCGTCTGCCCACACGACCGCGTTTGGGCTGGTCTGACGGATGTGCGAGATCAGACTCGCCGTCCGCCATCCACGCTTGGGCCAGTTCTGCCAGGGCACGTACGGGCCGGTGAGCTTGCCCCGCAACGGCTCGCGGATTAACCAGCCGACCTGATCGCGCGGCCATGTCGTTAACCAGGCGACCTGGACGCCGGGTCGCCGGGCGAGATCGTCAAGTGCGTCCACCAGTTCATCGTCGACCGTCATCCAGGAGCGCCAGCCTTCATCGTTCTGATGCAGCGCGCGCTCTTCCTCGCGGTGGATCCTGGAGATCGTGCCATCGACGTCGAGCACAAGCAGCGCGGAGCGCTGATGCGAGCGTGTATCCATGATCAGGCATCTCCCCGTAAGTGCTCGGGGGTTTGGACGTGCAGCCGCCTTGACGTGCCCGACGAAGGCTCCGAGATCGTCATAGCGCGAGCTTACGACCACCTTGAGTTTGAGGTGGAAGTGGCTAAGCGTGAGTGGCCAGCGACGCCGGGTGCCGAGTGATGCGCCGGAGAGTCTCTTGCGGGTGGGAGAAGCCGCGTGCGTTGAGAGCCTCGTGCGCTTGGTCGGTGGAGTACATGCCGGATGTAAGGGTGGCTCGTCAATTTATGAAGTGCTCGAGCGTAGCTCGGCTGCCGAGGTACGTACTGAAGATTGGACGGAACTCGGCTAGTTCGTGACGTACTGCAACCACGCGCGGTATTTTGAGCGTACAGCGATCCATCCCAGCGCTCTGGCACGAGCCACAGGTTGGACACGACGACGGGGTTTGCAAGGGGGCGGCGATGAGAACAGTCGATGATCAGATCCGTAGCGCCGATCGTGCGATCTGTGACAGCATCGCTGCGCTGAAAGGCGATCGTGCACTTATGTCGCTCGCGGTTTTGTCACACCTTCGAAATCTCGTAGAGGGAGCAGCGGTTCGCCTTCACGCGGGCCGTGCTGATGCTGACTACGACTACGACGCGATTCAGGCGGCGCTGGTCGCCATCGGGTCAGCGCCGAAGCGCGTTCAGTTCCTGCACCGTTTTCACAAGCTGCTACAGGAGAGCGTGTCGCACTACACGATGGATGGTGACACCTCAGAGCGGCTGATGCTCAAGTACTACGAGTACCTCATCAGGCTTCGCCTGCTGCTGCGGGCAGCTTGCAAGATGGAGACGCTCAATAATCTGGAGGATTTTCCGGTCAACCTCGATCCTTCACTTCGCGAGTACCACCGCAAGATCGCCGCCCGGATCGATGCCGTCCGCGCCGATCCGACACCAGGAGGTGTTCGGAACCGTTACTACGTCCATCGAATCCGGCCGATCTTCACGAAGGGGCGGATTCTCTACGAGGTAGTCTTCCGCGCGACGACTGATCACTTGCAGAAGGTCGACCGAATCATTGCCTTCACAGACATCGAGATGACAGACAAGTACGCGGCGAACCTTACCGTGGTTTCCGAAGCCATCGACGTGCTCGGCCAGACGATGCCGATCACCATCATCACGGACTGGGAGGTCTCGATTCGTCCGTGCGAGTTCGACAACTTCGCTCGGTTGTTCGGAGTGGCGTCGAAGGTATCGTCAGGGTCCAGTGAGTACCGCGTGCTTATGGAGTACTTAACTCGCACGGAGACTGGACTCCTCGATGTCGTCGCGCTTCCTGACACTAGGTTTGCGGGGCTACGAGAGGAAGCCACGCGGCGCGTCCAGAAGGCGGCGATCTTTCCCGTGCTTGAGAGGGCCCGCGATCTGATTTCCCGCCATCGCCCCGGGCACAATATGATCCGCTACCTCATGCTCAGGATGAATAACCTGATCCTCAAGCAGCAGTACAGCTCTCAAACCTCTAGCCTGCTCTCGAATCTCAACCTGGATCGCGGATGCAAGCCATTCGATTCAATGCCCTTCTGCACATCGCCGAAAAAGCACAACGTCACCTTCTCCGACCTGGTCGAAAGTCTGGACACTCGCGACCGCGTTCACGAGCTGCTTGCTCGTCGCGTCAAGAACAACGTCGAACAGCACGGCATGCTCTACACACCCGATGAGGAGCTTGAGCGCTTCGGTGACATTGACGCTTTGATCGCGACCTTCAACAGCAAGCTCTGGCACGGGCACCGCCCGGCGCGCGACCTCGTCCACGACAAGAAGCACGTCTTCGTCCAGGAGTACGAAGACGACTCGGTCGAGATCATCGAAGAACTTCAGGCCCATGCCAAATCTGGGATCGGCGGCTATACCGAGGCGGTCGAGCGATGGCTTGAGGAGACGCCGACGGTGAACGTGGATGATCCGGTGAAAGAGGCAGCGCTCAAAGCGCTGTTCGCGAGTTCCCAGGTCGCCTTGATCTACGGTGCAGCCGGCACGGGAAAGTCGACGATGATCGACCACATCGCTCACTTTTTCAACGACAAGAGGAAGCTGTTCCTGGCGCACACCAATCCGGCGAAGAACAACCTTGAGCGGCGCGTCAGTGCCCAGAACTCCACGTTTCGCACGATCGCGAGCCACCTCTGGAACGACACTGGCACCGAATTTGACGTGCTGTTCATTGACGAGTGCAGCATCGTCAGCAACGACGATCTCCTCCAGGTGCTACGGCGAACGTCGTTCGAACTACTCGTTCTTGTCGGGGACAGTTACCAGATCGAATCAATAAAGTTCGGAAACTGGTTCACGTTGGCTCCGGCGTTCCTGCCGGACTCCTCGGTGTTCGAGCTCACCAGCCCCTACCGCACGAAGAGCGACCAGCTACTGAAGTTCTGGGATGCCGTGCGCGGCATCGAGCCGAACATCGAGGAGTTGCTGGCTCACTACGGCTACTCAGCCGTGCTCGACGAGACCCTCTTCGCACCGCGCAATGACCAAGAGATCATCCTGTGCCTCAACTACGACGGCCTATACGGCATCAACAACATCAACCGGTTCCTCCAGAGCGGCAATCCTGGCGAAGCGACCGTTTGGGGCGTCTCAACGTACAAGATCGGCGACCCCGTCTTATTCGGGGACACCTCGCGATTCAGAGGAGTCATCTACAACAACCTCAAAGGAACGATTGTTGGAATCGAAACCTTCCCCGGTCAGATCCAGTTTGACATCGAGTTAGATCGGATACTCACGGCATTTGATGTCGCGCGAGTCTCCGGATTGCAGTGGCTCGGCGGCTCGACGGTCCGTTTCTCCGTTTCGGAGCAGGGCAGTACCGACGAGGAGGACGAGTCCAATAGCAAGACGGTTCCGTTCCAAGTCGCCTACGCGGTTTCCATCCACAAGGCGCAAGGTCTCGAGTACGATTCCGTGAAGGTTGTGATCACCGACGCCAACGAGGACCGCTTCTCACACAGCATCTTCTACACGGCGGTTACCCGAGCTCGAGAGCGCCTCACGATCTTTTGGACGCCAGAGACCCAGCACGCTGTGTTGAGCCGGCTCGAACGACCGCACCAAGGACGGGACCTCGGTCTACTCCGTGGACGCCGCGGGCTCAAGTCGGTTGGGTCGAAGAAGCGTCCCTAGTCTCCGGTCGGTGTCGCCACCGGGCGCTGAGCGGGGTCTGGTCAGGCCCAGCGGCAAGATCGGCACCACGACCCGCGTTGCCGAAGTGGGGCACAGTCCGAAAGGGCCGACTTCATCTCCACTCGTCTCCATGCATGTGTGCGACGCGCGCGGCGGTTGGGGTTCGCGTGCAGTTTCGTGACGGTCAGTCGAGTTGGTCGGAGACGGGGCGGCGGCCGGCGCCGCGTTCGTAGATGACAGACACCCCGTGCGGGACGCGCCAGCTCTCGAGGGGGAGAGAGGCGATGAGGACTTCGAGGAGTGCGGCGGTGTGTGGGTCGTCGATCAGTTGCGCGGTCGAATTGTCGGTGACGGTGTCGTTGTGCACGAGGGTCACGCCGACCTCGCCGCTGCCGAACGGTGGTGCGTGGTAGAAGTTCAAAGCATCGAGGAGGGGTCTGAGGGCCACGACCGCGTCGCCGGGTTCTGGCAGCGACGAGATGTGGTCTTCGAGGACGGTGCCGAGGCAGTCGAAGGTCTCGGAGGTTCTCGACAAGATCGGTTCTGTGGCGTCCCGGAGCGCTGCCTGACTGATCCCTGCGTCGAGCTTGGTCATCGCGAGGAGGAACCGGGCGGTGTGACTTGCTCGTGGAGTCCCGGATAGGGCCTGGATGAGTGTGTTACGAATGAGGCTTCGTGTGGTGGAATCGGCGCTGGCTGCTGCGGTGAGGCCGTCCGCGAACGCCTGCATGTTGCGTGGTGCCGGGCCGGTCAATGCTCGGAGGGCGACTTGGACGAGTCGGCGCAGCCATTTAGGTGTCTGGGTGGCGAGGCCATCGTCGAGGAGGGCAGCGGCGAGTTCGGGGCCGATCGGGCTCAACCAGCCGGGCCACGTCTCGCCCGTGTCGACGTTCTCCACGATGTGGACGATCATTTCTCGTTGTTCGTCGGTGCCGTTGGAGAAAACGTATCCGGCCATGAACACCCAGGTTGCGCGCCAGTGCGGGCTGGGGGCGAGGGCGATGAGCCGCGTGCGAAGGTTGGCGTCGTTGGTTTTCACGAGTGACCGAGCAGCCATGAGTTCTTGAAGGCTGCGGACTTCGAAGGCGAGCCCGTCGTCTTCGGCGGGCACGAGGAGGACGAGCCGCTCGGTTGCGGCTTGCATGATCCGGTCCCCGATCTGGGTTCGGAGGCGGTCTGTGTCGTGTTCGAGTTCGGTGAGTCGGGCGTCGAGAAGCTCGCGCATCTGCCCGCGGGGCATCACCGATTTTTCGCCTCCGGAAGTTTCCGCCTTGATGTGGAGGACCCGGCCGACCGTTTCGTGTAGATAGATGATGGCGTGATTCTGTGACGCGAGGAGGGGGGCCAGGGTGGTGGGTTTTCCTGCTTCGCGCGTGTACATCGTGTCGAAGTACTGGGAGTAGAGCTGGTAGCGGTCCGAGGGCAGTGTTCCGACTCGCTCCAGGATGATCGTCATGATCAGTACCTGGAGCGGAGTCTTCATGAGGCGTTGCATCGTGCTCAGTGAGAACTGACGTTCCAGGGACGCGAGGAGTGGGTCTCGGCGGTCCGGATCGTCGGCGAGGCGCCGTTGAGTGACCATGCGCCCGTAGCGTTCTGCTGTCTCCCGATCGAGGGAGGTGAGGTTAAGTTGACGGAATCGTTCGGGCATGAATCGTTCCGCGTCGCTGGAGGGGCGGGTGGTGACGATGCAGAGGAGGTCGGCGTTGCTGTTCTCGAGGTCTTCCACGAAGTAGGTGATCGCGTCGAGCACTCGTGGGCGGACCTCGAGCGCGGTCACTTCATCGAGCCCGTCGAGGATGATGATCGACGGCCAGGAGGTGAGCCACCGTTTGAGGACGTTCGGTTTGACGTCGATGTCGGCCCGGCGCGAGATCGTGTCGGCGAGGAATCGGAGCAGCATGAGGTCGCCGCTCGGCCCGATGGCCGCAGCGAAATCCGTGAGCCTGATGAGCACGGGCCATCGCCGCCCGGTAGGACCATCCGTCCCAAGGCCGCGGAATGCTTCCTCGGTTGCTTCGCGGACGTGCCGAGCGGTAGGTGGCAGAGACTCTTCTGCCGCAAATTGTGAGCGAAATGCCTGCGTGACGAATTTCGTGATGGTGCTCTTGCCGCTTCCTGCTCGTCCGGTTATGACGACGTGGGGGCGCTCCACTCGATCGGCCATCATGGGTTTCAGCACAGCGCTTGACCGGGTGAAGATCTCGGAGAGGACCGTAGACTCCGTTGCGTCTTCGTCGGTAGTTTTCAGGTCGATGACGATCTGCTCGACGGACTCGCGGTCGCTGCCGCCAGCTTCTTGAAAATGGACCCAGCGTTCGGCGGACAGCGCCGCTCCCGCGTGGGTGTGCAAGAAGGGATGCAGCTCGTCGGGCCTCAAGGTGTCGGAAATCTGAGTGAGGCGTGCGAGCAGGTCACCCACGGTGAGGAGAGACTTGAACCCGTTGCGCACGGATCCGTGAGCGGTGAGAAGAGAGTTGACTTTGTCTCGGTGCCACACCCGGATCTGTCGAAGGCCGCGCTTTCGCAGGGTGACTCTCGGGTCGCCGGACGCGGGGTTGTCCAACCATTTGGCAAGGTGCGCGGTGAGGCGGTCGATGCCGGCGCCCGGCGCACTCGAGATGCGGGCGTTCGTGACGAAAAGGAGGTGGTCCGGGACTGGAGCCCGGGTGCTGGACATGTCCAGCCATTTCTCGAGTTCCGCGTCGATCTGCTTGAGAAGCCAAGAGAGGTTGTTAGCGGGATCGACGGAGTGATGCTCGCGCTGTTTCGCTTGGATCACCGTGTACCCATCCCACACGTTCGGATCGTCAGGCTCGGTGCCCCACCGAATGAGCCCACGGAAGGTGGCCTCGCGCCCCCCGTCCGGCCCCGCCCCGAAGGCTTCAAGCCCTGGACCGAACACCTCCTCACACACGGCGATCGTCATTTGTTCGAAAGCGCGCGGACTGAGTTCCTCGAGCGGGTAGTCCTGGGCCATGGGGGCTCCATTCGTGGTCTTTCGAGGCGAGACGATTCAATACGTGACAGATCCAGTCGGTCGCATCAATGTACCGAACAGGGCCACTGTTTCACGGCAGAGTGCTCGCCGAGGCTGCTCGAGCAGGAGAGTTGAAGATTGTGCGAAGCGCCCTCCCTTACGAGTGACCCGTGCCGGACATGTCCGGAGAAGCGCAGAGCGTCGGCCTCGGTAAGATCACGTGACCGCCAGGAGGCCACGTGATCTGTCTAGCCCCCCTCGCCTGCGTCGCGCCGGCCCCTAATCCTCTTGCCGACCTGGTGCAGGTGGGGATCCTGGTCGTCGCGGCTGTGGCACTCTTCTGGGCTGTCCGGGAGTGGGTATGGGGCGGCAGCATCCTGAAGGTGCAGCTCGAGCTCGGCCGCACCGATGGCCTCCGGATGGTTCGTGCCTCTCCGGCAGATATGGAGAACCCCGATGCCATCGACTGGCGGATGCCATACAGACTGGACGGTCCCGCACTCGATGTCGCTGTCATCACAGTGATCAACAAGGGCCGAACCCCGGTGACGGTACTCAGCCCGGCGCTACTCTTCAGCTCGAAGGGTGCGGAGGACTTGCGAGTGTCGGGTCAGCTTGTAGGCGGCAGCTGGGGAGAGGACGAAAGCCGGATCCGGCTCGAGGTCCATGACTCCTGCGTCTTTACCCTGATGCTGCAGCCGATGGCCGTCATCGCGCGCAGCGACATGACCTTCCAGAAGCCTCAAGGAGCGGGGGGAGATATCTGGGCTCGCGCAGCCGTGACGTCGGGGAAGGGTGGCGTCAAACTATCGCCGAGCTCCGTCCGGTCGAGAGCGAAGTGGTACTCGCTGAACCGCCTGGATGCTCGATGGAAGGTGAGCACTCCGTTGCGCGGGAAACCCCTCACTCCCACCGAAGAGCTGATGGCGCAGTTCCTAGCCCCCGGCGGAGATGTCTACGATCAATCGGTGCTGCTCGGCAGCGTGCTCGGTGCCGCGGAAGCAGGAGAATCCGTGAACGAGCTCGCCGCGCGGGTCGAAGACCGATACGGGATCATGAATGCCGGCAAGATCGCGATGCGCGCGATGGTCCTCGCTGGGAAGCTCTAGGGGCTTCGCGGCCTTCGAGAGTTGCAGGATGACCGCTACGCCAATGGCTGCGCACGGGCACCTCGCCCCGGGCGCTTCTGACTGGGGAGGGTAGTGCGGGGTGCAGCTGTGTGCGTGAGAGTGAGGATCTCGCCAGCTGCAGGGGTCTTCACGGCGAGTGGTCGATAGGTGCGTTCCCACTCGGCGGGCACCGCGAACTCCGCAGACGGCTCCAGGTGAGACAGGCGCGTTTCGCGTCGGTCGCCATCTGCAGCCCGCCACTGTGGCGTAGTTGGTGAAGCCCGCGTGTAGGAAAGTTCTGGTGAGGATCGCGCCTGCCTTGCTGGCCGATACGGAACTGATGGGCTGCTGGTGCTCTGTCCGTGCTCGGCGCGTCGACTGCGTTGTGCCGAACTCGTCGGTGCTACCGGAACGACTTTTCATCGATTCCGGCGAGATCCCACGGCGACGCGAGCACTGGCTCGGTTTCAGAGCGGACTAACCGTGCGGGGGCCCACGCTATAAGGTGCTCGCCTCGCGGCGGACTCATGATGTAGTCGCGCGGGTGCCCGGGGCTGTCGGTCGCCGTGGTGGGATGCACCTCGAGCTGCTGATGCCAGAGGTGCGTCTCGGGCGTTGGGATCTGTTGCCCGGCGAACGCGATCGACCCTTCCTTGATGGCGATAACCTGCGGTGGATTTCCCGATGGTGAGGTGACGGTCGCGCTCTTTAGGCGGGCATGGACGACTTTGCCTTCCCAGATCAGACGTGTCTGCCGCAGTCTGACGCGTTCCAGGTTAGTGAAGCGTCCGTCGCAGACTCCGATCTCATTCCCCGTGATCCTCTCGATCTCGATCACATCACTGAGCGCCTCCTCGATAACGCGCATCTGATGTTCTTCCTCGGCGCTGAGGTCCTCCATCGAGATGGTGATGTTTCCGCCGGGGACGTCGAACACCGCGCGATCTGCTGAGTGCAGGCGCCGTGCGAGCTGTGCGGAGCGAAGCTTCTGCGCGTTTGTGAGTTCGAGGTACTTCTCCTCAGCGAGGGTGCATGCGACTGCCCGATCGTTCTCGAATGTGAACGCGAAGGTGAGGATGAGGCACCCATCGACGAAAATGTCCCATTCGACGCCGCCTTCTTCAGGACGCCGATGCATGATGGCGGCTTCGAGGTTCGTATGCTCGTCGCCAGTCTGAAGGGTGAGGGACACCTGATTGGCGGGGTCCTGCAGGAGCAGGTCAGAGACGGTGAAGCGCGACCATTCGGTCGGCAGGTCGCTGCCTTCCGCTAGATCAGGGACCGCGGTGCCGGTGTCGGCGTAAAACACGTGCACATCGATCGGTGACTCCGACTCGCGAACGCTTACCGCGGAGGTCCATGCATCATCAGACAACATGATCAGCGATCGTTCTTGCAGGTCGTGAACAAGGTCCAATGTGTCGAGTGTGAGCATCGCGATGCGCGAGAACACGCGAACCGCCGCGGTGTAGCGCTCCTTGAGATCATGCTCGAGCGCCGCCACCTTCGCTCCGCGGGGGTCGGCGTGGACGAGATCTGCGTAGAGCCAGCCTGCCGCAAGTTGCGTATCCGAGACGATGCTGGTCGGTACATGATCGGGTCCGGCGGCCTGAACGGTGTATCCCTGGACCTGTGTCCCCTGGATCTCCGTCGACTCCCAGGCGGCTCGTAGGGCCGTGATTCGCTGCCTATCGGAAGCTGTTGCCGCGCCGGTAGTCAATGTGGTGATTGCGTCGAGGACTCGGTTGTAGAAGATCGGCTCCGACTCGACCGTGAGTGGGCGCAGGCGAGCGACGAGAGACTCGAAGGTCTCCTCATCGGGCAGGTCCTCTACCACAGTAAAGCGGCCCGCTAGATCGATGTTACCGCGGATCATCGTGTTTGCGAACGCCTGGAGGCTGTCCCTCGACTGTGAGAGTGAGTGCGCGGCAACCCGTCGCGCACGCAGAACGAAGCGTTCCACGATCTCCGCAGGCTCGATCGCCGGCCCTACTTTCTTCTGGCCGCGACGATCGTTTTGAGCCGCCATCAGTCAGCTCGCCTTGCGAATCCCGTGATCGGGTCGAACGGCCAATCGACGGCGAAGACGCGATTGAAGCTGATCACCATTGCAGATTCCGTTAGTTCATCCGAGGCTGCCATCAAGATGATCTCGCCAGGGCTCGGTTCGTGTGCGGAACGCGCGACCTTGATGGACCTCGCTACGTCGCCGAGCTCAGCCTTCTGGTCACGGGGCACGTCTCGGGCAACGAGGAGCTCAGCTCTCAACGCATCAGCGCGGGGCGTCCGGGGGATCGCGTGCAGCGCAACGCATCCGGCCAGATATGCAGTCTTGACCGCTGCGATGTGCGAACGGGTTGCGTCGACAATCTCGTAGCTCATCTCGAACTCCTGTTCTCCCAAGATCTGAGAGACCGCCGGGTCGTGTTTACCGTGTTGGAAGAGAACAAACCCACCGGATGCGTTCTCGCGTAGCAGGTACTCGCCAACGCTGCGGCGGCCGGGAACGGTCTTGCCCGAGAGCCGTACCTTCCCGATCGCGTTCTCATACCAATTGCGCAGGTGCGGCTCGTACTTGCTGCCGAACTCGTTGTTGCAGTTTTCACACGTCATCGTGATCACGCTCCCGCCAACTGAGTGGGGCGGCACATGCTCCCGGCTTCGCGGCTCCGGCGCGAGGCAGATCGGGCAAACACCAAAGTCGACAAAATCGAACGCGACAGGGAGTGCCTGAAAATTCCGCTCTGTTCCCAATGGCCGCGGCATACGCACCTCGAGCGTCGACCCATCCTCCAGACGAAGAACGGCCTGGCTGAGCTCCGGGACGCCGCGACCATTCGCACGCCCATTGACGCTTTCAATCACACCGCGTACACGAGGCTGGCCAGACGAATCGCTCACGGGTCAGACTGTACTCGTCGTCCTCGACGTTGCGGGCATGTCCGCTAGCTCTCTAAGTCGAGGAAGTAGCGCGACTGCGTCGCCTCTATCGGTGAATTCGCTCAGGCTTCATGACGGGTCGCCCTTGTGAGCCGGATGTAAATTCCGGGGCATGCAGAGTCGTTTCTCTCTGGGGTCTCCGGAATGAGTCGTAGCCTGCGCGGGACCTCGTCCCCAACGTTTCGGCCGAGCTACGCCCATTGGTTCTCCTTCGAAACGGGCCGTGTCGGTGTCCGCCGCTAGCATGCACTTGCGGCGGACTGTCGCCGTGGGCTGGGGGAAAGATGCATCGACGAGAGACAGAACCGTCAGAGGCGGGTCGTGAGTTGCTTCTCAACCAGGTGAGAGAGCTATATGGGCGCATCGCCTACACGCAGAAGACCCATGAGAAGCAAGCTGACATCTGCGCGATGTCCTCGCGGAGGCAAAGAGTCTGGAAGTTCGTTCTCACGGCGGTCGGATCGGGGACGTTCCTAGCGTCACTCTTCGGGCTGCTGCTGGACCCGCAGTGGGCATCGCTAGCTACCTCCTTCATCGCCGTGCTAGTCACGGCGGCAAGCCTGGGTGACCGGACATTCCGATACGGCGAGGAGATGCAGCAGCACCGCGACACCGCGGCTTTGCTGTGGAACTTGCGGGAGTCGTATCTGTCGCTGATTGTGGACCTGAAGTCCGAGTCTCTGCCGCTCGACCAGGCGCGGCAGAGACGAGACGAGCTGCAGAAGGCGGCTCAGGCCGTGCTGAAGGACGCCCCGCGAACGACACCGCAGGCGTACGCCATGGCTCAATCCGGCCTGAAGGACAAGGAAGACCTCACTTTCAGCACGCAGGAGATCGATTTGATGCTGCCGGAGGCGCTTCGAGAGGATTGGGAGCACTGATGTCGCAAACCGGTGACATCTTCGATGGTCTCCTCACCAATCTCAGGGTCAACACTGCTGAGAGCATCGCCGACCGGCGGGACGAAGTAACGAAAGCTCTGAACAGCGAGTTCCGCAGCTTGACCGGCTCCACGGCGAACAAGCTGATGGTCGGTTCCTACGGTCGTTGGACAGCGATCAAAGGTATATCGGACCTTGACCTCTTGTACATGTTGCCGTCCAGTCTGCGCGCCTCATACGAGGAGGAAGGCGGGCCGCTCAAAGCGCTGCGGCGCGCCCGCGCTGCGATCCAGAAGCGGTATCCGACGACGACTGTCGGGGTCGACAGGCTGGTCGTCGTAGTGGAGTTCTCGAACTTCACTTTCGAGGTGCAGCCCGTGTTCGAAAACGATGACGGGTCCTTCGACTACCCGGACACTTACAGCGACTCGTGGAAGATGACGAAGCCACGCGATGAGATCTCCGCAATCAGCGAGGAAGACTCAGCTACTAGTGGCAATCTGCGACGCTTGTGCAAGCTCGCTCGAGCATGGCGCAACAAGCAAGGAGTCGTGATGGGCGGGCTGCTCGTAGACACCCTTGCCTACAATTTCCTGACGTCTACGACGGAACATCGCTCTGGCACGTCCGAGTCCTACGGCGAGATGATGCGCGACTTCCTTCTGTACCTCGCGGACCAGGTGGACCACGATTTCTATCTGGCGCTTGGAAGCCGCCAGCGCGTTCGAGTCAAGAAGCGCTTCCAGAAGAAGGCTGCGTCCGGCGCTGAGCTTTGCACCGACGCGGTCAACGCTGCTGGTCAGAAGAACGAGTACAAGAAGTGGAGAGCAGTATTCGGGAAGTCCGTCCCAGCAGTAGTGGCTGGAGCGGAGAATGCGCTTGCAGCCAGGTCGTTCAACGACACGGAAGAGTTCATCGAGGACACCCATCCCGTGGACATCCGTTTTTCGGTTGAGATTAGCTGTACCGTGACCCAGGACGGATTCCGTCCTACCTCGCTGAACTCATTTCTCAACCTGTTCTCGCGACTGCCCGCAAAGAAACAACTTACGTTCGCAATCGACAACATCGACGTGCCGGGATCATATGAGGTGCGTTGGAAGGTACTGAACCGAGGAGCCGAGGCTGAGCGGCGGGATCACATACGCGGTGAGATCATCCGTCCGACCCACGGCACCGAGCGGCGCGAAGTGACCTCCTTCCGAGGGAATCATTACGTGGAGTGCTACGTCATCCAGCGCAACGTCGTCGTGGCTCGCGGGCATATCGACATCCCGATCGCAGCAGAGTCTTCCTAGACCGCGCCCCTAGTGCAGTGGGTGCCCATGCCCGCGGCCCTGCGGCGATCCACCCTGCCACATGTGACTGGCTCCAACGCCTCTCGAGCAAGTCAGCTTGGTCGATCATTCTCGTCGTCAAAATTCTGATAAGCGTCATGAGGCAAGTCGCTCCATGTGCCGGCTACAGCTGTCCCGGAAACCCGCGGGATCGCGATCCGATCCCACGACAACTCTCGTGAGATCGGACACAGATTTCGACATGTCGTTTCTCATGAAACCTGTCGCATTCTCACGAAACCTGTCGCATTCTCACGAAACCTGTCGCTGTTCTCATGAAAGGTGGCGGATTCTCGCGGATGTTGTCACACGGTCGTCCGGGATTGACGCCGTGTGTCAGCAACGCCGAGGTCGCCTACGCATCAACTTGCTCTGACGAACATCGAAAGTGGCAAGCGATCTCGTGGGGCGGTGGCACGGTTCGGCGGACGCATAGGGGATCTGCGTAAGGTGCGAATGTGCCTCGAGACCCACGTTTTAGTACCGTTCGCGGTGCGGCGGGAGTCATGCTCGCCGCAGTGTTCGCCATCGGTCTGAGCGGGTGTGCGCCGGATCCGGTCAGCGATTCCTACCTCAAGGGTGAGAACACCGGGTATGTGGCCGGCAACGGCGCTATTGTCGAGGTCCCGGTGGCCGAGCGGAGCGAGCCCGTGGTCTTCAGTGGCGTTACTGAAACTGGTGATGATTTCGACAGTGCGGACAACGCCGGCAAGGTCACGGTGGTGAACTTCTGGTACGCCGGGTGCGCGCCGTGCCGCATCGAGGCGAAGGATCTTGAAAGCGTCTGGCAGGAATACGGCGGCGAGGATGTGGCTTTCATCGGCATCAATACCCGCGACCAGGCTGACACTGCCCAGGCTTTCTCTGACGAGTTCGGCATCACCTACCCGAGCCTGATCGACGTGAACACGGCCGAGGCGAAACTCGCTTTCTCCGAGGCTGTGCCGATCCAGGCGACACCGACCACTCTCGTGCTCGACAGACAGGGCCGTGTCGCCGCCCGCATCATCGGGCCCATCGACGGCACCTCGATCCTCTCGACCCTCGTCAAAGACGCCCTAGCGGAGACGCCGTGAACGCAGACACCATCATCGGGTCCGGTGCGCTCTGGCTCGCAGTCCCCGTCGCGATGCTCGCCGGCCTCGTGTCGTTCCTGTCGCCCTGCGTGCTCCCGCTGGTCCCCGGCTTCCTCGGCTTCCTCGGCGGAGCGGTCGCGCCGCGCTCGAAGGGTGACGCGACGAACGCAGTCGCGCCTGAGCGCCGTCAGCTCGTTGTCGGCGTGCTTCTGTTCATCCTCGGCTTCAGTGTCGTCTTTGTTCTCATCACTGCGCTGAGCGGGACGGCCGGCGTGTTCTTCCTACGCTGGGGTGACCTGGTCACGCGCATCCTCGGAGTCGTCGTCATCCTGATGGGGCTCGTCTTCCTCGGGTTGTTCAGTTTCGCCCAGCGGGAGGTCCGCTTCCACGTCGGCTCCCGGGCCGGGATCGTCGGGGCGCCGCTACTCGGAGTGGCACTCGGTATCGGCTGGGCGCCGTGCATGGGGCCGACGCTTGCCGCGATCATCGCGCTCTCGTTCAACGCCGGCGACCCTGTCCGGGCTGGCTTCCTTGGTCTCGCGTATTCGCTTGGCCTCGGCATCCCGTTCCTGCTGGTCGCACTGGGGTTCGGTTGGGCGGCAAAGACGGTCGAGTTTCTCCGACGTCACATCCGGGTGCTGAACGTTTGCGGCGGCATACTGCTGATCGTCCTCGGCATCCTGATGGTGACCGGGCTGTGGACCGACATCATGTCGCGGCTGACGGCGGTGATGGGCAGCGTCATCCTTCCTCTCTGAGATCCCTAGCAGGGACGTCGCGAGTGCCGACTGGAGCAGTCCTCTCTACCCAACTGCTCATGTCGACGGCGCCACTTCGTGATCCGGCGTCGGAACCTTAGATATAGACGCCGCGATCTTCCATGAACCGGACGGGGTTGGTGTAGCCACCGTTGATGTAGACCTCGAAATGCAGATGGCACCCGAAGGAGCGTCCGGTGTCACCCGCGTATGCGATGACCTGGCCGGAATTGACCCACTGCCCCCGGCCAACGGCGATGCCACCGGGTTTGATGTGGGCGTACCCGGTGCTGACGCCCCCGCCGTGTTGGATGCGGACGTAATTGCCGTAGTTGCCGTTGGCGGCGGCGTAGTCCACGGTTCCGGAGTTGGCGGCGTAGATCGCCGCTCCGCAGCCGTTGGCCAGGTCGGCGCCGTAGTGGTAGCTCGAGGAGCAGCCCTGCGAACCACAGATGGGGGTCCGCGGGCCGTAGCTTGAACTTCGGCCGCCCCCGTGGGGCCGAACCCAACCGCCGCTCCCGGCGGAGCCTCCGCCGCCACCGTTGCCGCCTCCGTTGGCTGCCGCTTCGGCGGCTTCGCGTTCGCGACGGGCGCGCTCTTCGGCCTCGCGCGCGGCTACACCCGCCTGGTAGCCGGCGACCGTCTGCGTGGTGGTGTCTTTCAGCGCGGCGAGCTGCGCCTGCATCGTCTCGAGGTTCGCGGCTTGCTCGTCGAGCGCGGCTTGCGCGGCGTCGGCCGCTTCTTGTGCGGCAATCATCTTCTGCTCCGCGACCTGCTGTAGTCGGTCTCGTTCGTCGCGGGCGACCTTCGCCTGATCGGTCAGCGATTGGGCGGTGTTGCGCGCCGAGATTGCGTCATCGTAGACCGACCGGTTGTACTCGAGCAGCTTGTCCATGGTGCCCAGCCGGGACAGGAGCTCATCGGCGTTGTCCGCGGAACCGGAGAAGAACAGTTGCAGTGCTGAGTCGTCTCCACCGTTGCGGTACAGCTGTGCCGCAACTTGACCGGCCCTGCGCGCAGAGGTTTCGGCCATCGCTGATTGTTCGTCGGCCTGCGCCTGCAGGCTCTCGGCTTCCGTGATCGCAGCGAAGTATTCCTGTTGTGCTGCGTAGAACTCGTCGGAGGCTGTATCGGCGGCAGCCTGGGTCTCGGCGACTTTCTGCGTCAAGGACTGGATCAGCCCTTCGATTCGGGTGATCTCGGCGGCCTTGGCAGCTTCGTTGTTCTTGGCGCGTTGGACATCGTCCCAGCTCGGGTAGGACGCAGCGTACGCCGCTGAGACGCCGGAGCCGATACCGAATGCAGCGAATGCAGCGACGCCGAGGGCGCCGAGTCCGAAAGCGCCACGTCGAGTCACACTCAGCTTCCAGAATGAGTCGCGTTCGGCGGGCGTGGGTGCACACCCGCATTCTTCAGCCGCCTCCGTAGCAGCCGCGGAGACGCGTCGTTCGTTCACTGTGCCCTCTCCTCGAGTTCGGCTTCGTGGATTCTGCTGCCATGGGCGCGCCGATTGGCCATGCTCGCGTTGCCCGCTGTCTGGTCTATCGTCCGTTCGTGGGGGCCGAAGTCGCGCCGACTCGCCCGTGATCTCTGATCTGTGGCCCATATTTGACGCATCGAACTTGAGTTCGACTGTCCTGGCACGAGGCTCACTCTTTCGGGTCCGTGTGGACGTCGGCGCTCGACCGGTTGTGTTTTTTCTTCTTCACTTGCCGTACGACAACGGTGGCGGTGATCACCGCGGCACCGATGACAGCAACGGCGATGATGAGCGGGATCGCGATTGAAGCCACCTCGTTCTCGCCTGCAGATACCACCGGGGCAGGGGTGTCCGCTGCTGGCGGTTCGGTGGTTGGCGCGGTGGAGGGCGACGCCTTTGCCGGTTGGATCCGTGATTGTTCGTTCCCGCATGCTGGTTTGTCCCATCCCAGCCCTGGCTCGCTGCTGGTGGGAGCGTACGTGAACGTGAAGCTCTCGGAGATGGGGTGACCGTCGCTGGAGACGGCGTTCCACAGCACGGTGTAGACGCCCGGTTCTCCGAGTGCGACCGGGGTGGTGAGGATGTTGCGGTCGATGGTGGAGCAGCTGGATTCGTAGAAGAGGCCGTCGGGTCCTTGCACTTGGGCGAAGCTGGCCTGGCTGAAGTCAATGAGTTCCCCGCTGAACGTGAGAGCGACGTCGTCAAGTTGGGTGACGGTTTCGTCTGCCCCGGGCACGGTGTCCAGGAGGTTGTCGTGCGCGAGAGCTGCGGGGGCCGGTGTAGCCAAGATTCCCAGTGTGATGAGAGCTAGAAGTGTGCTGGCGAGCCAGCGGGTGCGGTGGGTGGAGGTCACAGGTGCGGGTCCTTTCGTACGGCGGGCACGGGGGTGCTGTCGGTAGGTCGGTTGTTGCGTTTCGTGTGGAGGACGGAGAAGCCGGTGAGGATTGCGAGCATTCCCGCGATCACCAAGGTGGCGGCTCCGGCGAGGGCCTGGTCCTGGAGGGGGGTGGGTCCCCATGTCCGCCCCATGGCGCCAAACCATTCCGCGACGATGAGGTCGGAGCGAGTGATCGTGGCGATGCCGAAGAACGCTGCCACGCCTGTGAGCGCAGTGAGTGAGGCCACACGCCACCGCCCCTCGGGGGTCGTGGACGCATCTAGGGCGATCGATCGTGCGAAGAGGCACCCGGTGACGAGGAGCTGGCTGATCATCCATTCCGCTCCGAGCTGGTCGTAGAGCGACCAGCGGAACAGGTCGGAGTAGTGGAACAACCACAGCGACGTGGCGAAAAGAGCCGCCGCGACGACGGGGCGCAGAGTAAACCGTGCCAGCGGGCTGTGGGCGGCCCAGAGAAGCCATTCCCGCGGTCCTCGGCTTCCATCCTCCCGTGGATGGATGACCAAGGCTGCGAGGGTGACGGGCGCCGCGAAGACAAGGAGCAAGGGGATCGCGAGACTGAGGAGAGCGAAGGAGAGGAATCGCATACTGATGAGCGCGTCGTCGTAGGCGGCGAGCGGGCCACTGGTCGTCCACAGAAGCACCCCCATCCCCGCAATCCAGCTGACCGTCCGCCTGGCTGGCCACGGATACCCGCGGCGCCGTGCGCGTTGGACGCCGACGAGGTAGAAGACGATTCCGAAACCCGCGACGAGCACCCAGAGGAGGTCGGGGCTCCACGCCGTGAACCATCTCTGCAGGGTGAGTGCGATCGGGACAGGTGCGTCGGTGAGGATCTCCGCGGCGGTGTTCTGCGGCAGTGTGACCGTATCGGCGGGGGCGGCGGTGCGGGCGAGAGCTGCGGCGGCCCCGCTCGCGATACCCATGAAACCGAGTTCGACACACACGATCATCCAGAAGGCGCCACGGCCCTCGCTGGCTTTCGCGATGAGTCGACGGCGGTAGGCGGCACCCAGGACGCCCATGACCAGAAGAGCGCCGATCTTTGTGCAGAGGATGAGGCCGTACGGTGAGGCCAAATCCTCCCACCGGCCGAGGGCAGTGAGCGCCCGCGCGTATCCCGAGACGGCGACACCGATGAACGCGATGAGCGCCACCGTCGAGTACCGGCGAAGCACGTTGTCGAGTTCGTGCGGAGAGCTAATCGGTCGCACGACGACGAGCAGGATGAGACCCCCGAGCCATATCGCTGCTGAAATGACATGCAGGACGAGGGACATGACCGCGGGATCGTGGTTGGCGAGCTCACCCGAATGGCCCTGGGTGGCCATGGGTATCAGGCTGATGACCGCAAGCACGGTCGTGAACAGCACCGCACCATAGCTGCGCACAGCGAATGCGAGGACTGTCACGACCGAGGCGAGGATCGCGGTGATAAGCCATGATCGTCCCAGCTCCGTGTCGAGGAGGAAGCGGCCCAGCTGCGCACCGAACTCAGCGCCCAAGCTCACTTGCGGATTGAATGACGACAGGAAGGTGAGAAAAGCCACCACCCCGCTTGTGATGGTGAGGGTCGCGGCGCCGGCAGAGGCAATATTTAGCGCGACGATGAAGGGTTTCCCCCCTGAGGGGAGAGCGAACACCGCCAGCACCAGGGGCCCGAGCATCGCCGCACCGGAGAGATTGACGAACAGCTTCGCGGCCGGGAGTCCCCATCGCACGAGCGCTCCAGGGTCACTGGTGAGTCTCGGTGCAGCTCCTCCACCGATTGCGAGCCCGACCACCACAGCGATGAGTGCGGCGACAACGAGAATCGTTGGTCCAACGATCCGGAGAACGACGGGATTCATGGAGTGGTATCTCCCGTCCCAGTGCCAGGAGCGTCCGGGTCTTCCGTCACAGGCGCCGTGCATTCACCGGTCTTGGTGAGCTGCTGGATCGCCCCGGCAAGAGATTCGAGAACCGCGTCCGCCGACAGGGTGGTCGTGTCTACGTACACCTGGGCAGCCGGCTCCCGGCCGTAGGTTGTGAGCCGCAGATTCGGGGTCTCCTCCTCGTCGACGATCCAATCGACGCCCCCCAAGCTGACACATTGCAGGGTGGTGGGGGCCGGGGGCTCCAACCCGCAGGTGAGGAGCACGCTGCTGGGGGTACCCCATGCTGCGGTGGCCTGAGCGTCCGTCCACACGCGAGCCTGGTCGCCAATCGAGTCCGGTAGTCGCACGGTGACCTCTGCGCACAGCGGGTCGTTCGCGTTTGCTGCGGGCTCGAGGTGGATGGTGGGTGCGCAGCTGGTGAGCACAAGCAGTGCGCACAGCGCCGCGACAGAGGTCAGAATCTTGAGCTTCACAACGTCATCCATCCGTCTTCCTGGGAGTCAGCACGAGTCCGTCGCGGTCGGATCGACATGACGAGCAGCGCTAGTACCGTTCCGATACTGAGCATCCAGTCGAGCCACGGCATCAGCACGACAGCGAGAGTCGTGCCGGTGCGGAGGGGGACCTCGGTGATCTTCGCCGCGGTCGTGTCCACCGCAACCTGCGCCAGCACCTTTCCATCGCGGCCGATGACTTGACTGGTCCCGGTGGTGGAGACGTTCACCGCAGTTCTCCCTGTTTCGAGCGCGCGCATGCGGGCGATGGCCAGCTGTTGGAGGTTCTCGTCGGTGCCTCTGAAGTCCGCGTTGTTGGTTTGAAACACGAACATTTGCGCGCCAGAGGCAGCGCTTTGGTGGATGACGTCGTCGTAGATGACGTCGAAACAGATCGCCAGACCGATGGGCACATCGTCAACGTTCATGAGGGGTGTGTTGGAGCCGGGCGTGTACTCGCGTTGTATCAATCCGATGAGGTCGGGGGCGATGGCTTCGTAGAACCAACGGTCCGGGACGTATTCGCCGAAAGGGACGGGGTTGACCTTGTCGTGGAGCTGCTGCGGCCCGGCGCTGGTCCACAGCATGGAGGTGTTGAACGTGTCGGCTCCGCGGGTGGTTGCCGCATTCACCAGTGCCGGAGTGCCGGCACTCTGCACGAGTCGATCAAGGCGGTCTGCGACGGCGGCATCGCGCAGGGGATCGGCGTCGACGGCCCCTTCTGGCCAGACGAGAAGGTCCATTTCACGCCCCAGGAGAGGAGATGTCGCTTCTTCCTGTGCGCGCAGGATGTCGCCTGGTGTCCTGGTGTCGAAGTAGCCGCTGGGTCCGTTGCCCTGTACCCATCCGACGCGCATCATTCCCGCTTGCTCGGTGGGGAACAGAGGGATGGCTATCGCGGCAACGACGATGACCACGGCCGTTGCTGCTGGCTCCCATCGGCGGAGGATGAGGGCTTCCACGACGCTCGCGCAGACGAGAACGGTCAGGAAGGACAGCCCCGTGGTTCCCACCCATGAAGCGGCTTCCGCGAGCGGGCTCTCGGCGAGGCTGAAACCGACGCGCGCCCATGGGAACCCGGTGTACGGCGTACTCCCCATCAGTGTTTCTCGCAGCATCCATACCCCGGCGACGAGCATGGGAGTGATCGCACGATACGCGTATCCCGCGCGGGTGGTGGTGACCCGATAGGCGAGTGCGATCAGCGCACCGCCGGCACCGAACAGCAGGGATTCCAAGCCAGCCAGCGCGACCCATGGGATGGGTCCCAGAAACCGGGTCACCCATACCAGGTGGGTGAAGTAGAAGGTCGCGCCGTAGACGAGGGAGATCAGGAACGCCCCGGGTAGAGAGCGTCCGCGGAGCGTCCACAGCCCGATGGTTACGCTCACGAACGTTGCGGGCCACCACCCGTTTGCGGGGTAGGCGAGATCCAGCATGCCTCCTGCGATGGCGGACGCGACGATCGCTACGGGAAACGGCACCCCAGCTGGTAGGCGCGCATCGTGCGCTCGGGGGTTCCCGCGCCGTGGTCGAACGGAGAGGGCGTGTCTCACCAATGGGTCAGCGGTCACGGTCATGAGAGCTCAGTTTTTTGAGGTAGGCGTTGTACATGTCGAGGTCGGTGTTCCCGTGCACGTCGGCGTACCGGTCGGCCGCGGCAGCCCGGGCGGTGTCGCTGCGGAACCAGCGATGCATCACGTAGATCAACATCAGCACGGTCGGGGCTTCACCGTAGGACCATGCCAGAGCGCCGGCTAGCTGCTGATCGGCGAGGGGATCGATGCCCAGTGCTTTGGTGGGGGCGACGAATGAGCCGACCAGGATCGTGCTGGCCATCATGAGGAACACCCCGAAGAACGCGTGGAGCGCGGCTTCAGCAAACACGTCCAGTGCACGGGCACCATGACCCAACCTGACCGGCAGCGGATCGGAGGACAGGATGGGGATGGTGAAGAGCATGCCGGCGAGGAGGAATCCGACCTCGAGTGCGACGTGGCCCCCGGGGAGAGCGAGGATGGCATCGGCAGCACCCGCAAGGTAGATGCCGTAGAACGCGAACAGGTACAGCGGGACAGTGGCCCACGGGCTGAGTATCCATTTCGCGGCCGGGCTTCGAAGAGCACTGTGGGCCGCTGTGAGGACTACCCGTCCCGCCCCATGGTGCGGTGTTGATCGCAGAAGAAGGGTTCCGGGTGAGCCGAGGACCAGTAGCGGCGGCACCATCATCATCAGAGTGAGCTGCTGGAACATGAAAACGGACACCAGCGCCTGGCCGTAGGTTTCAACACCCAGACCGGTGACCGCCGCGAGGAGAACGCACCCGAGCAGGAAGCTGACCGTGCGCCACACGGGCCAACGACGCCCGTGCGTCCACAACCGGATCGCGCCGACGAGATACAGCGCAGCGAGGATCCCCGCAACGATCGGTAGCACTGGAAGCGGAATGTCGGCCGGTGCGAGGAACGCCTGCAGAGATGGGGGGCTGTCGGGGATCTCGCCGCTCATACGCATGGTCGTGACAAGAAGATCGCGCAGTTCACTTCCGGATCACCTTGATCGTCGCCCCCGCTGCCAGGAACACCACGGCCGCGATGGGTTGTGCTGTGGTCCACACGACACCGGAGAAGGGGAAGGGCATCACCGGATTCCAGAGCACGGCAATGGCGAGGAAGACCGGGATCCACCACCAGTGGCGTGCCTGGAGCGCAAACCACGCGACGATCAGCCCGAAAATTGAGGCAATGAAGAGGACGAGCGGCGCCCAATTCGCCTGGAAGAGCGCCGGGGCCAGAAACAGGATCGCGGCGGCGACGAGGCTGGGGGCCAGGGCGTTCCGCTGGTAAGTGGAGGGGACGCGTTCTTTGGGACTCATGGGTGAACCGTTTCTTCGGCGGGTACAGGGTCGTCGGGGCGGGACGTGGGGTCTGGCCGGCGACGGCTCGTGCGCAGACCCGCGACGATGAGGAACACGGCACCGATGCCGAGAGCGATATCGGCGAGGTTGCCGATGAACAGGTTCCCGTAGGCGAGGAAATCGGTGACGTGCCCGATCCCGAACGCGGGCGGCGAGAATAAGCGATCGATGAGGTTCCCGATCGCACCGCCCACGATGAAACCGAAACCAACCGCCGACCACACGTTCCGGGCTCGGGTGGCGGCAACGATGAGGACCGCGGTGACAGCGACCCCGATGACGGTGATGACCCATGTGGAGCCTTCCCCGAGCGAGAAGATCGCCCCGGGGTTGAAGGCCAGTTGAAGACCGAGCCAGTCACCGATCAGCGGTATACGCGCATCCTGCCGCAACGTGTTCAGAGCAAGAGTCTTGGTGCCTTGATCGATCAGGATGACGATGGCGGCGACGATGAGCATCACGGCCGACCGGCGGACTCGATCACGCATCGGCGTCTTTCTCCTTAGCTGCAGCATCCTTGGCGGCCTGTGCGCGGTCGCGCTGGTGACGCCGGCGCCCGGCCATAACCACTCCCACAACGCCGATCCCCAGAATCAGTGCCAGACCCGAGAGGAAGAACAGGGGGAGCAGTTCGAAAGCACCGCCACCGGATGCCGTGCCACCGTATGTTTGCGCGGGTCGGGCCGGTTCCGGCTCCTCCGTTGGGGAGGTTTCAGGGGTGGGGCTTGTGGTCGGAGTGCTGGGTTCCGTGTCCGTCGCGGGCGTGACGGTGTACACATACTCCCCGTTGATCGGGTGTCCGTCGGCGGAGACGGTCTTCCAGCGGACGGTGAAGATGCCGGTTGCGGCGTCGGGGGAGAGATGTTGGGTGATCGAGTCACCGCTCACCGTTGGCGGGTCGACGGCGACGTTTGCTCCGCTGTCATCGATAACCTCGACGACCGTTGCGTCGTCACCACCGGTGAGGGCCCCGGTGAACATCAAAGAGATCTCGTCGGGGGAGCCGTTGATGGTCGAGTCGGCGGTGGGGTACGACGAAACGAAGTCGTCATGAGCGGCGGCCGAAGATGCAGTCCCAAGTACGACGGATGCCGACAACAACAGGGTGGTGAGGACGGCAGTGGTGCGTGCCGAGAGGCGTTTATGCATGGGTGTCGTGCTCTCCGGGGTGGGATTCGGGTTCGATCTGGAAGGTGGAGTGTTCGATGCTCACGGCGAAATGTTCGCTGACGCATTGCTGAAGTGATGTCAGCAGTGCGGCGGAAGCTTCCATCGTGACGGTGTCATCGACCACGACATGGGCGGTGAGCGTGGGGAGGTCGGTCGAGACCTGGGTCGCGTGGAGGTCGTGCACAGCGACCACGTGCGGAAGGGCAAGGATGTGGCGGCGGACGTCCTCGAGGTCGAGGCCGGCGGGTGTGGACTCCATCAACACCCGGCCGGATGCTCGCAACAGGATGAGGGTGCGGGGAATGATGAGCAGCGCGATCAAGACGCCCGCGACGGCGTCCGCCTGATACCAACCGAAAACGGCGATGAGGATGGCGCTGGCGATGACGCCGACGGAACCGAGGGCATCATTGACGACCTCGAGGAACGCGGCGCGCATGTTGAGATTGCGTCCGCGGCCGCTGAACAATACGAGCATGGAGGCGATGTTGGCGACGAGACCGACGATGCCGAAGAACAGCAGACTTCCCGAAGCGATCTCAGGGGGCTCGAACAGCCGCCGTACGCCTTCCACGAGCGCGAAGATGCCCACTCCGAGCAGCAGAGCTGCTTGAGCGAGCGCACCGAGCACCTCCGTGCGTTGAAGACCGAAGGTGTATTTGGGAGTCGGGGGACGATTCATCAGATGCGCAGCGGTGACGGCCATCGCCAACCCGATGACATCGGTGAGCATGTGTGCAGCATCAACGAGCAGTGCGAGGCTACCTGTGATGATCGCGCCGATCACTTCGACGATGAAGACCGAGGAGGTGATCGCGAACGCGATGACCAGGCGATTGCGGGGAGTGGCGTCACCAATACCGTGACTGTGCCCTGTTTCTGTCATGGTGCTCCTTTACGGCCGTCCAACGATGAGCCGGGCGACGGTCGCCGCATCGCGACTCGCCCCAGCGAGGGTGTCAGCGTCCGCGCGGGAGTATCGCGGCATGCCAACAGTGAACAGTCCGGGGATGCGTGCACTGACGTGCAATGGCTGCCCGGGCGGCTCCGAATCGGGCAGCCATGTGTCTGCCGGCCTGTATCCGGTCGCAAGGACCACGGAATACGGCTTCATGGACGCCCCATCGGCGAACATCACGGTGTCTCCGCGAATCTCCGTTACGGCGGCGGCATGAGTGACGTCTGTCGAAGCTACGCGGGGGCGTGCCTCGGACATCGGACCCTTACGCCGCAGCCTTGACCAGATGGGCCGCTCTGATACTCGTGAGGGTTCCGCTCGAGTGGAGAGGGTGACGTCGTGGGAGGACGCGAGTTCCTCAGCAATCTCCACTCCGCTGTATCCGCCGCCAACAACCAACACGGGGCCGGGGGGTACCTGCGCGGGGTAGAGGTACTGGCTGGAATGCAGCACAAAACCGGGTACTGCTAGTTCCTGGCGCCACCCCGGTATGCGCGGCACGGCGGCAGCTCCCGTTGCGCAGACCACATTTCGGGTTTGCACTTCCCCGGCGGAGGTCGACAGATGCAGCGTGGATCCGTCGCCCAACCGGTTGACTCCAAGAGCTCGTGTGCTCCACACGGTTTTCACACCGATGGCTTTCTCCACCGAAGACAGGTAGTCGGACATCTCATCCGCACTCGGATGACGGTCTTCATCGCCCGGGAAAGGGAACCCGCGGACGACACTGTGGCGTGCCGCACTGCGTAGTTTCATCGACTGCCGCCGTGTGACCCAGCTTCGTTGACCGGGGGTTGCAGAATCGATGATCACGAAGTCTTTCTGTGGCTCAAACCCGGAGGACCTGAGCGCGGCGGCTGTCGCCAATCCGGAGTGCCCGGCGCCAACGATGATGACGCGACGGTGCGATAGCGAATGCGCCATCATTCAGCACCGTTCACCGCGGCTTCAATGCTGTCCTCCAGATCGGTCCACGTCTCCAGTACGACAGGCTCCCCATCGATGAAGAACGAGGGGGTACTGCTGACACCGAGCTGCTCACCCTCGTCTAGATCAAATTGAACCCGTTCTGCTGTCGCAGGATCAGCGACAGCCTCATCGAACGCGGCCATGTCCAATCCGAGTTCCTCCGCAAACCCCCGGAACAGGTCCGCCCGCGACTCTTGAGCCTCACCCCATTGAGGCTGCGTCTCGAACAGGCGGTGATACATGTCTTCGAGGCGGCCCTGCTGCGCTGCGGCTTCGGCAGCGATCGCGGCGTTCTTCGAGTTGAGGTGACCCGGCAGCGGGAAGTAGCGGATCACGTAAGTGATCTCGCCATCGAACTTGCCGCGGAGATCCTCGACGAGGGGATAGAAAGCACCGCAGGCCTCGCACTCGAAATCGAGGAACTCGACAACCGTCACCGCCCCTTCCCCTCCGTCATCGAGGACATGCGAGTTCTCACGGACGACCTGTGGACCATCAGCGGGCCCCGTCTCGGGTGCGGCAGCTTGATTCTGATTGATGAGGACGAAGACCAGCGCGACGACCAGCAACACCACGGCAAAAGCCACGGTGACAAGTACCGCTTTCACGGAAGATTTCATAGACACTCCAAACACACACAACGAACGAGGACGACCAGTGGAGCGCCATCGAAAAGATGGCGCCGCCAGGGTCAGGTCCGCGACAGAGAAAGCTGTGTGAGAGAAGGAGGCAATGCGAACAGGCGCCCCGTCATGGCCGCCAGTGATGGTGCGCGCGGCAAACGTTCGCGAATGCGAGAAGAGGGGACGTGACGGAGGAAGGTCCGCGTGACGATGAGCACCAAGAAGCAGCAGATGATACCCAAGAGGCACCCGGCAACACCGATCATGATGTCGTTTGCTGTGTCCCCGGTCACGAATTGTTCGGCGGTCGCGCCGGCAACGCTTTCACCCGAACCCGCCGAGACATGGCCGGCGGAAGGCGTTCCTAGTGACGATGAGGATGTCGTGCTCAGATACGGAGTCGCGTCCGTCGCGTCACGGTGGCCGCCCGGCCATGCTCCGACAACGAGAAGAAGCGCCAGCCCGAGGGCTGTAATGATCTTCGTTATCAGGAAATCGTCGGCGCGGCTGGCGCAGTTGCGAGTGCGACCGTAGACGACCATGATCTCAGGATGCTACCAGCCCCACCAATCAAGATTCCTTGCGAACTCGTGAGCCACGCGCTGGTTCTACCGGCGAAACGAGGAAGTCTTGGGACGTCCGCTGAGCCAGCCCATCGCCCATTCAACTGGGCCAGTTCCGGCGAAGCGCCACCACAGCCAACCCACCACGATCATGCCCGGAACGATCACCAGCCAGCCCAAGTAGAAGTTCTCTGCAGAGCGGCCATACGCGTTACTCCAGAGCGCGATGAGGCCGCCATGCAGCAAGTACAGGGACAACGCCACCCGACCGCACGCGCACAGGGGAACAAAAGGGGTCTGCTGCTCGGCGCGCAGCTCGTCGGCACCCGCGGTGCGGAGATCTCCAAGCGCGTCGACACCTACGCCACGGCTCTGCACCACGGCATGACCGTCGCAACGATGAGTGACCTCGACCTCTCCTGCACGCCCCCGCTCGGCTCCCCATGGGACGCCGTGCAGCTCGCAACGCAGGCATGGGAGCGCCAAACTCGGACGAGCACTTTGGTGTAAGTAACCCCTGGGATCGGCTACCTCAGCCCAAGTCGTTGCTGCGATCCGAACCCGGGAAAGATTGTGACCGTTCGGGGCGGCCTAGCGGGGCAGCGCAGTGAGTCCGCTCTGATCGAAGACCAAGATGTCGCCGCCGTTCGTGATGGTGATCACTTGTGCGGAGCCGTGGGTTGTGCCGGCGGGAACCCACTCCGCGCCTGATGCGGGTCTGACCCAGATCTGTCCGCCGTTGCCGACACCGACGAGGCGCTTGCTATCGGGTGAAGCGGCGAGGAGGTAGAGCAGCGGTGCATCGTTCACGGTGGTGAACGTGGCGCCCTCATCCGCGCTGACTTGCAGCCCGTCGGGTGTGGCGGCGAACAGTTGCCCTGCGGCGTCGATGGCGAGGTTGACCGCGACGACTTCCCCGGCGGGCGACCATGTCTGTCCGGTGTCGTCGCTGCGGAGCAGTTCGATGGAGTCTGACGCAAGCCCGTACAGGCTCTCGTCCGGGCCGGCGGCGAGAGCGTGGAAGTCCTTCTCTCCGGTGAGCGAGACCGGTGACCAGGATCGGGCGCTGTCGTCGCTTCGGATGATTCCGAGGTTGGGGGAACCGAGTTCGGGGGCAGTCGTTCGCCCGGGGTGTCCAGACGCGATGAGGGTATCCCCGATGGCGGTGAGGCCCATCGCGTCAAAGTCGGTGTTCTGGACGCGGTCGCCAATTTCGCCGTCAAGCGTGGCCGTGTAGATCCCGTCGTGGGCGCCCAGTAGGTAGCCGTCTCCTGAGGGGTCAGGCACGATCGCGTGGACGTGTTCGATGGTGGTGGCGTGGTCGTGTCCGGTGGTCGGCTCGGCAGGTGCTGTGCACCCGGCGAGCACGATGCTGGCCGCGATTGTCGTAGCGATCGTGAGTGCTCCGCGACGTCGCAGGCGGGAAGTAGGCAGGGTGAAGTTCTTGAGGGTTCGCATGATGGTGTCCGCAAACAGATCTATGGGTGGGGTGCGGGAGTCCCGCACCCCACCCGTGGATCACGGAGTTGCGAGGATCTCCTTCATGGTGGCGATCTCTTCCGTTTGCGTGTCGATGATGGTCTCGGCCAGTGCGACGGCGTCGCTGTTCTGACCGTTGTCGACTTCGTCTTGCGCCATGTCGACGGCACCCTCGTGGTGCTGGATCATCTGCTCGAGGAACAGACGCCCCGCATCGGGACCGGCGGCATCTTCGAGGGCCTGCATGTCCTCTTCGGACATCATGCCGCTGCCGTGATCCATGCCCTCCATGCTGTCCATCTCCGCGCCCCAGTCTTCGAGCCACTGGTCCATCTGCTGGATCTCGGGCTCCTGAGCGGCTTTGATTTCTTCGGCGAGAGAGACGACGCGCTCGTCAACGCCGTCCTTGCTGAGGAGGACGTCGGACATCTCGATGGCCTGTGCGTGGTGTTCCTTCATCATGCTGGCGAACATGATGTCGGCGTCATTCGCATCTGCTGTCTCTGCGGGCGCGGACGAGCTGCCGCCGTGGTCCATGCCTTCCATGCCGTTGTCGGATCCGGTGGTTCCCGCGCAGCCGGCGAGGGCGAGCAGTGCGGTGAGGGTGAGTGCGGCGATCGCCGCGGGTCGAATCTTCATGAGGGTTCTCCAAGGGTCAGTGATGGGGCCCGGCGGCTGCCGGTGCCCGAGGGTGCGTTGCCCGCCAGAGCGGGCTAGCGCGTGATCACGTGCGACTGATGCAGAGAACCGTGAGAGATGGAGGCGGGGGAAGGGCGTGAGCGCGGGCGGGCCCGCGTGTTGTCGCGGGCGCGCGGGTCGCAACCAAGAGGGTGTGCCGCCAGCCGAGCCCGATCCGCCTGAGAAGGATGGTGGCCACCAGGAGCGCGAGGACGCACGCCATCCACGTCATCGAATCTCCGGCCCCACACGTCGCGCATCCCGCCTCCTGTGTCGGCGCGGCTGGCACGAGGGCGGTCGCGGAGGCGTCGGGGTGATGGGCGGATACTTCGGCCTGAGTGCTGACGGTGACGGTGTCATGGTGACCGGCGGCCGTCGCATGCGAGTTGAAGGAGTGCATCGCCAGTAGGCCGGCGATAATGCCCACGGCGATCGCGAGGACGGCCAGGACGGTGTGGGTGAGCGTGCGCGGTCCGCGCACCTGTTGTGAGACCTTGATCAGCGACATACTCACCTCCCGTTCGCCCCAGCCTACGTCCGTCGACCTAACTGTTTCTCGCTACTTACCGGCCACGGCGTCCGGGCGCAGATCCAGTCGGCGCAGCAGCTGCGCGTTGAGCGCGACGACGATGGTTGACAGGGACATCAGCAGCGCGCCCACGGACATCGGGAGCACGAACCCGATCGGGGCGAGCACTCCGGCGGCGAGGGGGACGGAGAGCAGGTTGTAGCCGGCGGCCCACCAGAGGTTCTGCTTCATCTTCCGGTAGCTGGCCCGCGACAGTTCGATCACCGAGAGCACCGACCGGGGGTCGTCGCTGGCGAGGATGACGCCCGCGGACGCGATCGCAACATCCGTCCCGGCGCCGATGGCGATGCCGACGTCGGCCTGCGCGAGCGCGGGGGCGTCGTTGACACCGTCTCCGACCATCGCGACCTTGCGCCCTTCGCCTTGCAGCTCTTTCACCTTCGAGGCCTTGTCTTCGGGTCGGACCCCGGCGAAGTACCGGTCGATGCCGAGCTCGCCCGCGACGGAGGCTGCGACCGCGTCGGCGTCACCGGTGATCATGACCACCTGCACGCCACGCTCGTGGAGGGCCTCGACGGCGTGACGCGACTCCGCGCGGATCTCATCCGCCAAGCGCAGGGCACCCGCGACCTGTCCGTCGACGAGCACGTGGAGGATGATCGCACCCTCACGGCGCCACTCGTCGGCGACCGGTAGCTCGGAGGCGTGTTCCTGCTCGAGCATGTACGGGCCACCGACCTGCACAACGCGCCCATCGACACGTGCACGGACCCCGACCGCCGGGGACGATTCGAAATCGGCTGACGAGGGGACCGTGAGGGTCTTCTCTTTCGCCGCGTTGACGATCGCGCGGGCGAGGGGGTGTTCGGAGTCTGCTTCCGCGGCCGCGGCCCAGGCCAGCAGCTGGTCAGGGTCGGTCCCGGAGACGGGGTCGATCGCGGTCACGGCGGGGGTGCCCTTGGTGAGCGTGCCGGTCTTGTCGAACAGGACGGTGTCGACGGTGCGCATGCTCTCCAGCGCGAGACGGTCCTTGATCAGCACGCCTCCGCGAGCGGCACGCTCGGTGGCGATCGACACGACGAGCGGGATCGCCAGACCGAGCGCGTGCGGGCAGGCGATCACCAGCACGGTGATCGTGCGGATCACGGCGGCGTCGGGCATGCCGACGATCGTCCAGACGATGGCGGTGATCGCGGCGGCGCCGAGCGCGAACCAGAACAGCCACCCGGCGGCCTTGTCTGCGAGCCGCTGCGCGCGCGAGGATGAATTCTGCGCTTCGGTCACCAGCTTTTGGATCCCCGCGAGAGCGGTGTCGTCGCCGATCGCGGTGATCTCGACCCGCACCCCGGAATCGGTGGCGACGGTGCCGGCGATGACCTGGTCGCCGTCGCTGCGGCGCACGGGCCGGGACTCGCCGGTGATCATCGACTCGTCCATGCTGGCCGAGCCCTGCACGATCCGCCCGTCAGCGGGCACCCGCCCGCCTGGGCGCACCACCACCACGTCACCCACCAGCAGATCGGACGGGGCGACCGTCACGGTCGTGTCGCCTTCGATCTTTTCCGCCTCGTCGGGCAGCAGTGCAGCGAGGGAATCCAGTGCTGAGGTGGTCTGTGCGAGGGAGCGCATCTCGATCCAGTGGCCGAGCAGCATGATCACGATCAGCAGCGCCAGCTCCCACCAGAAGTCCAGCTCATGATGGAGGAGGCCGAGGCTCGCGCCCCAGGATGCGAGGAACGCGACCGTGATCGCGAGGGCGATCAGGAGCATCATTCCGGGCTTGCGGGCACGAAGTTCACTCACCGCGCCGGTGAGGAACGGGGCCCCACCCCAGATGTACATGACCGTCCCGAGAACCGGGGACACCCACCCAACCCAGGCGGCTTCCGGCAACGGGTACCCGAGCAGCATCGAGAACATCCCCGAGAACCCGACAACCGGGACCGCAAGGACCAGCATGATCCAGAACAACCGCCGGAACTGGCCCACGTGATCGCCGTGGCCCGCGTGACCGCCGTGGCCCGCGTGACCTTGAGGAGCGCCGTGGTCGTGGCTCATCGCCGCGTGGTCATGCTGCGCCGTCGGCGCGGTGCCGGGATTCTCGTGTGCGATGTGATGGGTGTGCTCGTCGTGCTGGCTCATCAGAACTCCTTGTTCGATGCGCCCGGGGTCGAGCCGGGTGCGGACGGATAAGTGAATCAGGCCTGGCTGGTCGCGAGGCTGTAACCGGCCTCTTCGACCGCAGCCCTCACGGCAGCGGGATCGACAGGGGCTGCGCTGTGGATCGTCACGCGGGACGAGCCGCCGGCGTTCAGGTCGACAGCGACGAACGCGACACCGTCAAGCGCGCTCAGTTCCTCACTGACGCTCGACACACAGTGCGAGCACGTCATTCCCGTGACCAGTACCTCTTCCGAGACCGGGGCCGCCACAGGAGCGGATGCCTCGATGTTCGATGGGGCTGCGCAGCATGCGCAACCAGCGTTTGCGTCCTTCAGTCCGAGTTCGATGCGGTCAGTCATAGTGAATTTCTCCAGATCGTTAGACGTGTGGTTATGAACGGACCAGGCGAGCGATGGCGTCGTTAGCTTCGCGGACCTTCTCCGCCGCAACCTCGCCACCCTCAGCGCTTGCCTGAGCGACGCAATGGCTCAGATGGTCACCCAGGAGCGACAAGGCCACCGTTTCGAGCGCCTTCGTGGCCGCAGCGACCTGCGTCAGGATGTCGATGCAGTACTTGTCCTCATCGACCATCCGCGAGATACCTCGCACCTGACCCTCAACCCGACTCAATCGCTTGCGCAGATCCGCCTTGTTGTCGGTGTAACCGTTCATACCCACAACATACCCCCTGGGGGTATATAACTCAACAGGCACCGGCCTATTCCCGAACGACAGCCTCCGGCTGCAGTTTCGCGGGACGATCGCTATCGAGCGCCCGGCGGCATGCGGCGTCGTCCACCACAGCAGGATCGCGCACCTCACGACTGATTGACGCGGCGACGAACAGAACGCCATAACATTCGATCGAATTGATAACCAGTCAGCGGTCACTGTATAGTTCAGTGCATGCTGACCATTGCTTCCCGTCTTGATGTGATGAACCGACTCGGCCGGGCCATGGCTGATCCGACCCGTTCCCGGATCTTAATGACGTTGCTCGACGGACCGAGCTATCCCGCTGTGCTCTCGCGCGAACTGGAGCTGACGCGCTCGAACGTGTCGAACCACCTCACCTGTCTACGCGATTGCGGCATCGTCGTTGCCGAGCCGGAGGGCCGTCAGACCCGATACGAAATCGCCGACCCACACCTAGCTGCTGCCCTCGTCGCACTGGTGGACGTGACGCTGGCTGTCGACGAGCACGCCCCGTGCGTGGACTCGGCGTGCACGGTGGCGGGCTGCTGCGGAGCGGGAGCTGACGCGTGAGCGCGGCGTGTGGCTGCGAGCACGAGCCTGCCGCCACGGCGGGAGAGGAACACGAAGAGGCTGAGCGGCCCTGGTGGAAAGACCGCGGGATCATGGTGCCGATCTTCTCGGGTGTCGCGTTCCTGGGGGGTCTGATCCTCGAATGGTCCGGCTTCGAGATCCCGGCGTTGGTGCTGTTCTGGGTCGGACTACTGCTGGGTGCGTCGACGTTCACGCCGAGCGCGATCCGGAAACTATTCAAGGGCAAGCTCGGCATCGGGTTGCTGATGACGATCAGCGCGATCGGCGCAGTCATCCTCGGGTACGTGGAGGAGGCTGCAGCTCTGGCATTCTTGTACTCGATCGCTGAGGCGCTCGAGGACAAGGCGATGGACCGCGCCCGCGGCGGGCTAAGGGCACTGCTGAAGCTCGTGCCGGAAACAGCGACGGTGCTGCAGGGCGGCACCGTCGCGCAGGTACCGGCGAGAGAGTTGACGGTTGGCCAGGTCATGGTGGTCCGCCCGGGTGAGCGGATCGCGACCGATGGGATCGTGCGTTCTGGGCGCTCCAGCCTGGACACCTCGGCGATCACCGGGGAGTCGATCCCGGTCGAGGTCGAGCCCGGCGATGCGGTGTCGGCCGGCGCGATCAACAATGCCGGCGTGCTGGAGGTTGAGGCGACGGCTGCGGGTACCGATAACTCGCTCACGACGATCGTGGAGCTGGTCGAGAAAGCGCAGACCGAAAAGGGCGAGCGTGCCCGTCTCGCGGACAGGATCGCCCGTCCACTGGTGCCCGGCGTTTTGATCCTCGCGGCGCTTGTCGCGATCATCGGTTCGCTGCTGGGTGACCCCGAGGTGTGGATCACCCGCGCGCTCGTCGTGCTCGTCGCGGCCTCCCCGTGTGCGCTGGCGATCTCGGTGCCGCTGACGGTCGTCGCTGCGATCGGTGCCGCGAGCAAGTTCGGTGTGATCATCAAGTCCGGCGCCGTTTTCGAGCGCTTCGGTACGGTCCGGCACGTCGCCGTCGACAAGACCGGAACCCTTACCCGCAACGAACCCGTGGTCACCGCCGTACTCACCGCGAACGGTGTAACCGAGGTCCAGGCGTTGGCGTGGGCGGCTGCGCTGGAGCAGCACAGCACACATCCTCTTGCCTCAGCGATCACCGCCGCAGCTCCGGGGACACCGGCAGCTGCAGATGTGACCGAGCAGGCCGGCCACGGTATTGACGGCACCGTCGACGGATCGAGAATCACCGTCGGCAGTCCCCGCTGGCTGGACGCCGGCGACCTCGTTGAGCGGGTCGCAACGCTGGAAGAGCAGGGCATGACCGTCGTCATCGTGCACCGAGACGGGTCACCGGTCGCCGCGATCGGCGTCCGCGACGAGCTGCGCCCTGAAGTCCCCCAGGTAGTCCGGACACTCACCGGCCAGGGCGTCGGGGTGACGATGCTCACCGGCGACAACGCCCGGACCGCTCGTGCACTGGCTGCGCAGGCCGGGATCAGCGATGTGCGAGCGGAGCTGCGCCCGGAGGACAAGGCGACCGCGATCGGGGAACTGTCGAAGGCGGGACCGGTCGCGATGATCGGCGATGGCATCAACGATGCCCCCGCCCTCGCTGGCGCAGACGTCGGCATCGCGATGGGCGCGACCGGCTCCGACGCAGCGATCGAATCCGCCGACGTGGCCTTCACCGGCCATGATCTACGCCTCATCCCGCGGGCGTTCGATCACGCCCGCCGCGGTCGACGGATCATCAACCAGAACATCATCCTGTCGCTGCTGATCATCACCGCCCTGCTCCCGCTCGCGCTCTTCGGCGTCCTGGGGCTCGCGGCTGTCGTCCTGGTCCACGAGGTCGCCGAGGTCATCGTGATCCTCAACGGCCTGCGGGCCGCCCGCACCCGCACGCCACGACTGGGACGCTGATGCTCGCCACCATTGGATCAGCGATCGGCCTGTTCGCGGCAACCAACATCGACGACATCGTCGTGCTCACCGTGCTTTTCCTCGCCTCCAGCCGAGGGAAACCCCGGCCGTGGCAGATCGTCGCAGGCCAGTACCTCGGGTTCATCACCCTCGTCGTCATCAGCGTGATCGCCGCACTCGGCCTCACCATCGTCCCGGACGAATGGGTCGGCTTCCTTGGCCTGATCCCGCTCGGCATCGGCATCTGGACGCTCATTCGCGGCCTGCGCCGCAACGGCGATGACGATGACGACGCCAAGATCACCGCGGTCGGACTGTGGGGGGTCGCGGGTATCACGATCGCCAACGGGGCGGACAACATCTCCCTCTACACGCCGATCTTCCGCACCAGCACTCCCGGCGACGTCGCGATCATGATCGTCGTGTTCCTCATCCTCGTTGCCGTCTGGTGCGCGGCCGGCCGGCTCATCGGCACAAACAAGGCAGTCACCGAGGGGTTGGAGCGCGTCGAGCACTGGCTTGTACCGGCAGTGTTCATCGGTCTGGGCCTGTTCATCCTGATCGAATCCGGCGTCATCGTCCGTCTGATCGAGGTGCTCGGGTGACCTCCTCCCAGGCAGAAGGCCACCCGCCCGCTGCGCGAAAGCTGCCGTCGGCGCGGCGGTGGCAGCTCACTGGCGGAGCGCTCCTGATCGCCGCGATTGTCGTGCTGATTGATCAGGGAACGAAGGTGTGGGCCGAAGCGACCCTCACTGAGCGTGAGCGCATCCCCCTAATCGGTGACCTGTTGGGTTTGCAGCTCGCCTACAACCCCGGAGCGGCATTCTCCTTCGGGGAAGGCTTCACCTGGGTGTTCGCGCTGCTAGCCGTCGCCGCCACCGTCACAGCAATCGTGTTCGCGTTCCGAGTACAACGCCTGCGATGGGCAATCGTCATCGGCGCGCTCGGAGGAGCTGCCGCCTCACACGCAGGCGACCGCCTTTTCCGCGATCCCGGATTCGCCCGCGGACACGTCGTGGACTTTCTCGCCTACGGAAACTGGTTCATCGGGAACATCGCCGACATCGTGATCTTCGCCGCAGCGATCACCGGAGCGCTCCTCATGATCCGCGCCGGCGATGAGACCACAAAGTGAAACCGCTTTGAGAAGCGGGGACAACCCATCAACTCGCCCTCTACATCGGCGCTATTGCTCGGCGCGCAGCTCGTCGGCACCCGCGGTGCGGAAATTTCCAAGCGCATCGACACCTACGCGGCAGCGCTGCACCACAGCATGACGATCGCCGCAATGAGCGACCTCGACCTCTCCTACACGCCCCCGCTCGGCTCCCCCTGGGATGCCGTGCAGGTCGCAACACAGGCATGGGAGCGCGAAGTCCGGACAATCGCCGTGGTGTAGCTCGCCCGTGCGTGCGGCTTCTGAGTGTGGGGACTACGTAGGCGGGCGGTCACGTCGTAAGCGAAGCGCGACCCACAAACCGCATCGTCGACAGATGAACGCACCGTCGTCTCCGAGGGCGTGCAGCTTCCTTCGTGGTAGATGCCGGCCGCAGCACGTGCAGGCGACATCGAGCTCAGTCTCCATAGGCCCTCATTGCCTCTCGGATCTGTTCAACCGTTGGCATCCCGGCCAACCCAGCAGGTGTGCTGTAGATGCGGCAAGCCAACTCACTACTACGATCCGACCCCGGGAAGAGATCGTTTCCGTCCACCGTGATCGTCGGGGAGCCCGCAAATTGAACCCCGGCGGCGTCTTCCTCTGTTCGGATGAGTCGATAACGCAGGCTCAATCCGTCGTGGCCTGTTTCGCGAAGCGCCTCGGCAACACGACGACTGGCCTCAACCCAGCTAGGGCAATCAGCGATATGCAGCAGCTCAATCTCCACGACTCAATCATCCTCGATTCTCTGCTGATGTCGTGACCCATTTGTGGTGGAGGGCTATCACCGAAAACGATCGTTTCCGGCAGCCCCCTCCCAGGCCGCCGGCCGACCACACGACACGCCGGCCGTGCGCCGACCGAAACCCCCTGCCGGAACCTGCCGCGCCGAAACCGTCCGCTCGACGTTTTACGCAGGACGGGTTGAGACGCGATTACCGACAAGTTTCGTGAGACAACGGGCGCTTTCGGCGCCGCATCAGCCACCCGTCTTTCCGGGGCTGCTCTGTCTCACCAGCCGACAACTTTCGTGAGATCGGACATCAGTCGCGTCGGTCGAGGTTGGCGACGATCGTCGCAGGTCCCGGTGCTTGTACGATCAGTGCGGTGCTTTTGCACCGCACCATGGAATCACCGGAAGCAGTGAATGAAGTTCGTCGAAGTCCCCATGCTCCCGATCGTGATCCCCTTCGGAGTCGTGATCTTCCTCGTGCTGATCCGGGTCCTCCGCTCCCGAGGGCGCGTCACGCTCGCCCGGGCGAGCGTCGCGGCCGTCCTCGCGGTCTACGCGGGCGGAGTGCTCGCCAACACGGTGTTCCCGATCTTCCTTCGCGTCGGGACGGGCTTCTATGACGGGCCGCGCCCGTTGTCGCTCTACCTCGTGCCGTTCGTCGACTACGGGTTCGAGGACGCTCTCATCAACGTCGCCGTGTTCGTCCCGCTCGGCGTGCTCGTCCCGTTGCTCACCGCGCGTGCGAGCTGGTGGAAGGTGTTGGCGATCGTCGCCGGTGCGAGCCTCGCCATCGAGCTGACGCAGATGGCCGCCTCGCGGCTCGCCCTCAGCGGACACCTCGCGGACATCAATGACTGGCTGACGAACATCCTGGGCGGGATCATCGGGTACGGACTGTTCGTCCTCGCGACGCGCTCGAAGACGATCGCCGGATTCGTCCAACGGTTTCGGTGGCCGACGCGTGCGCGCGTGAGTAGCCAGCCGGTCTGATCCTCGAAGTGCCGGAAAGCCCAGCCAGACCGTCGGCACCGAGATGGTCCGCCTCGCGTTTCCGACCGGGTGGTGTGGACGTCAGGCGCTCATGGGTGCACGGCTGCTCGGATCTCTGCGGCGATCGATTCTGCATCGTCGGTACTCAGAAGGATCTCGTCGAACCCGATCGTGGCTCGGTCGACGGCGATCCGCAGCAGGCGGTGCCCGCGCTTCATCGAGACCAGTCGCCGCACCCCTGAAGGGTGCCTGAAAGTCCCCAGCTTGCGGTAACCGGAGACGACGAGGCCGGATCTCACCCCGAGTATCTCTGAGGTCCACCCCTGTTCGATGGACACATCGCGGATCGCCGACCTCGGTATCAGTAGCTGAGGCAAGCCCGTCATCGTGGCCTCCCAGCCGGGGAACTGCACGTGCACTCCCGCTCGGTCGCATGTGATGTCGGTCATCGTGTGCTCCTTGCTACTGCGAATGGGGTCATCTTGAGAACATTATCAACCTGATAACAGTGACGAGTCAAAGTGCAGGACAGGCTTTCCCGAGCTGGCCGCGCACGCGGAGCCCTCTCCCGCTCCGCGTGCGCGGTGATGAGGTTAGGCGGGTACCTTGTCGAGGAATCCGAGGACCTGGTGGATACGGCCCTGGCCGTCGCCGACGACGACGTCGAAGCCGATTACGAGCGGTTCGGCTCCTGCGGGGCCAAGCCCCCACTGAAAGCGGGTGAGGCCGTGATGTGCGTCAGGTTCGCCGACGAGCGTGAACACGAACCCCGGGAACTGTTCCCGCACGGCGCCGATCGTGGCCGAGATCTGGTCTCGTCCACCGACATCGACCAGAGGGTCCGTGTATGTGGCGCCTTCCGTCCAATGCTCGGCGAGGAGGCGGTCACGAGCGTTCGCGTCCGAGGCGTTCCAGGTCTGCAGATACAAGTCGGTGATGGGGGTCATATCGGGGCCTTTCGGTATCGGCCGCAGCGGAGCCGCCGCGGTGAAGCCATGTTGGGCGCGGAGGGGTAGTCGCGTCGATTACCTCGGAGGTCATGGGTCGAACCACGACTGTTGGCTAGGGTCGAGAGTCATGACCGTGATCCATGCCGGCGACGTCGGGGTGCTCTTGCGCGGCTGGCGCGAGCGGAGACGGCTCAGCCAGCTGGAGCTCTCAGCCCGTGCACACGTCTCGACCCGACACCTCAGCTTCGTCGAGACCGGGAGGTCCAAGCCCACGCGAGAAATGCTCGATCGACTCTCTGCACACCTCGACATACCGCTGCGCGAGCGCAACCAGCTGCTCCTCAGTGCCGGGTTTGCGCCCGCACATCCCGAGCGGGCGATGAACGCACCGGAACTCCGTTCTGTCAGCTCGGCGTTGCGACAACTCCTCGACGCCCATGCGCAGTACCCAGCGCTGGTGCTTGACCGCTGGTGGGACGTTATGGACCGCAACGCCGCGACAGACGTGCTGCTCGAGGGATGCGCACTGCACCTCCTCGAGCCTCCCGTCAACGCCGTACGGTTGTCGCTGCACCCGGAGGGTCTCGCGCCCCGGATCCGCAACCTCGGTCAATGGCGAACCCACCTCATCGGTCAGGTCTGCGCTCGCGCCGACCGCACCGGCGACTCCCGCCTCCGTCGCCTGGCGGAGGAGGTCGCGGCCTACCCCGGCGACGACGTAGGGCGGCCGGCGGTCACGGATGTCGTCATCCCGCTCGAGCTCGAGGTCGCGGGCGAGGACCTGCGCTTTTTCAGCATGTCCGCGGCCGTGGAGTCTGCGCTCGACATCACCATCGACGAACTGCGTATCGAGTCGTTCTATCCCGCCGACGATGCCACAGCACGCTGCTTGCGCCACCGACAGCCATCGTGAGATCGGACGAACGACTGCCGAGGGGGCCTGCTCAAGGACGCCGGAGCAGAGATGCTCGGTCAGACGATCTGTGCGGAATCGCGCTGACGCCACAGTGCGTTCGTCGATGAGGAGGTCGTGGTGCCGAACAAGTCGCCGTGCTGGCCGTACATCGCGCCCGGCCTCAGGAACCGTCGCGCAGGTCGGCCGGGGCTCCCGCCGAGAACCGGATCCGGTCGAAGCGCGAGTCGCAGTCCTCTCCCATCGGCGCCTGTGACATGAAGCCCACCGTCACGGGGAGGTCGGTCTTCAGGCGGAACACCCGGACGAACTCCCACCGGTCGCCGTCGTCGGAGGCGTGGAAGGCGAATGCGTCTCCGACACGGGCGACGCGGAGATACACGAACTCGCGCTCGACGAGGGTGGAGTTGCAGTCGTCGGAGAACTCGTTGGTCACGACGCTGACGACCATCGCCCGCCCGTCGGGCGAATACTCGAAGCAGAGCTTGGCCCAGTACTGCTCATCGCACCACAGTCCCAGCACGGCGGCGTCGAACGTCGTCCGCTCCCCGACGACGCGAACCCTGGCACTCAGCGTGAAGTCGCCATCGGTCCGAAAGCCCAGCAAGCTCGCGCCGTGCTGAGTGGGACCGCCGAGCGAGTCGTTGGTCCAATCTCCTCCCGGTGCCGCATGGAGGGTGAGCTCGCCGGTGTCGCCGTCGTAGCTCGCATCCAGTTCGCCGTTGGTCCATTCGAGCGTCGGCAGGGCAGGTATCCGCATGGTCGTTCTCCTCAGTGTGATGACGTCAACATATCGTGTGGCCCGGGCCCGTCGGTGAGATGGACGGCGTCGACCATCCGGCCGTCGACCAGATGACGGCGGGACCGCGCCCGCTGAGCGACCACATCGTCGTGCGTGACGACGATGATGGTCATGCCTGAGGCGTTCAGTTCGTCGAACACGTCGAGCACGTCGTCCGTGGCCTCCCGGTGCAGGGCACCGGTCGGCTCGTCCGCGATGAGGATCGGCGGACGATTCACGAGGGCGCGGCAGATGCCGACCCTCTGCCGCTGGCCGCCGGAGAGCTCGTGCGGTGCGCGAGCGCCGAGGTGTCCGATCCCGAGCCGATCCATGAGCTGCGCGGTGTCCGCCAGGGTGTCTGCGGAGACCCGGCCGCGTCGTCGCACCGCCGGGAGCAGGATGTTGTCGATCACCGCCAGCTCGTCGAGGAGGTCGGTGCGCTGGAACACGAAGCCGAGGGTGGTGCGACGGATGTGTGCGAGGGCCTTGTCGTCGAGCGCGGAGAGATCGTCGTCGCCGATGCGCACCGACCCCGATGACGGCTGGTCCAAGCCGCTCAGACACGAGAGCAGAGTCGTCTTGCCGGAGCCGCTGGGACCCGTGAGAGCCAGATAGTCGCCTTCGGCGACGTCGAGGTCGATTCCGTCGAGCACGGTCGCGAAGTCGCCCGCGGCCGACTCGAAGCGTCGGGTGACGGCGCGCGCCGTGATGAGTGCGGGCGATCGTTGCATGTCGGTCAGCTTTCGTTGAGGAGTGCGGGGCTGTGGGCGGAGGCGATGAGGGCACCGACCACGGCGGCGGCAGCCACCACGGGGCCAGTGATCAGGCTCCAGCCGTTGGCCGCGACGAGGTCGGTGGCGCCTCCGCCGAACGAGGAGAGGGTGGCACCGAGCACGCCGGGCCCGAGCGACTCCGTCGCGACCCACCCGAGGAGAAGACCGGCCCCGGCGACACCCACCGCCCGGAGCAGGGGGATCGTGCGCAGCCCGCCGCGAGTCCATCCGAGGAGCCGCAGCAGACGCAGATCGGACTCGTCGCGAGTCGCCTCGAGCCGCCCCCGGAGAGCGAACACCAAGAGCATCACCACGGCAGCGGCTGCCCAGGCGATCATCGACGCCGTCTTCAGACGCTCGACCGTGTCGCCCAGCGTGTAGTGGACGAACCGGTCCAGCTCGGTGAACGACGCCGACGGGTGGTCGAGCGCGAGCGCCGAGGCTTTCTCGCCCTGATCGACGCCTTCTCGGAGGTCGACCATGAACGTCTGCCACAGGGGGATACCGTCACCACCGGGCAGCTCGACGGCTTTCCCCGATCGGCCACCGTTGGTGATGTCGTGATACAGGCCTGTGATGCGGTATCGATGGGTCGAACCGGCCGAGTCCACCTGGACAGACTGGCCGACATCCACTCCGGCCGTCTGCGCGGCGAGGGTCGACAGCGCGAGCTCCCCGGGCCCCGCGGGTGCTTCGCCACGGGCATAAGCGAGGGGGAAGGCCGACGTGTCGCCCACTTCCAGAGCGACGTCATCGGTGCGCGCCGCGGCGATGAGCGCGACCCGGAAGCTGGTGGCCTTCGCGAACCGGGCGATGTCCGGGTCATCGCGCAGAGACCGCTCGAGCGCGTCGCCCGCGCTGGCCTCCGCACCCTCGCGGACGAACGCACGGAGGTCGCTCTGGCCGACGCCCATGGTGGTGATGAAGTCGGGCGCCGCGATCGTCTGGGTCACGCGCTGGGGCAGGGCCGCCAGTGCGACCGCGAAGCCGACCATGACGATCAGCAGCACGGCGGTGGTGCCCCGCGTGGTGAGGCCGCGTGCGGCGAGGCGGATGCTGACAGGAATCGGAAGATCCCATCGCAGCGCACGCGGACGACGTCGGGTCTGCGCCGACACCCCGGGCCTGGTCAGAGCGAGCAGCGGGCTGATGCGCCGCACCCGGCGCAGCAGCTGCGCCGCGAGCGCGGTCGGGATCGCGGATGCGACCACGACGGCCAGCAGCATCACGATCGTCCCGGTGCTGCCGTGCCCGCTCGAAAGGACGACGTCGCCGCCCCGCAGAAGCGCGGATGCAGGGAAGACCAGGAGCAGGGCGACCAGCACCGCGACACCCGACTGCACGGCGTATCCGAGAAGCAGGGTCGAGGAGACCTCGCGGTGCGAGAAGCCGACCGCCCGCATCACACCGATCCGACGGGCGTCCTGTTCGAGGGCGGTGAGGACCATGATCCGCAGGCACAGCAGCGTGATGGCGAGCAGGACGATGCTCACCAGGATGGTGAGGATGGCGACCAGACCGTCGGTCAGCGCGGCGATCAGACGCAGCAGGCTCCCGTCGACGGCCGCACCGTTGGCCGGGAGTCCGGCCAGACGGTAGGCCTCCGCGAATCGATCTCCTGCGTCGTCGACCAGGCGGAAGGTGAGGATGTGCTCCACGGGGAGCCGTTCGGCAAGGTCGTTCCAATCCCTTTCGGACACCACGAACCGCTTCGAGTTGACCAGACTCGGCCCCATCTGGGCGTCGCTGACGGTGTCGGCGACCGTGAACGTCTGCACGTCACCCTGCACGGCGATCTCGACCGTGTCACCGCGCGCGAGGTCGTAGGCGTCGGCGTAGTAGCCGGGCACGGCGATCTCGCCGTCGCGGACGTTGGTCGGCGTGCCGTCGGGTCCGAGCAGGAAGTCGAATCGAGGGCTCTGGGTGACCAGCAGGAGGTCCATCACACCGTCGCGCGCGGCATCCGTCATCCCGTGCATCCGAAGGTTCTGGTTGTCGAGCTGGAGCGCATCCTGCACCTGGTGGTCGTCGACGATGTCCTGGTGCGTCGCGGCGAAGGAATCCAGCGATGAGGTCTCCAGCGGACCGACGTGCATCTGCACGGCGTCCGGCGCTTCCGCGAGCGCGAAGAGCCGCTCCGTCGCCCCGATCGTCGAGACGAGGGTGGCGACACCCGCGCCGGCGGTGGCGGAGCTGATCGCCATCAGCAGGATCAGCGAGACGCTGCTCAGGGGATTCCCACGGATGCGTGCGAATGCCATCCGCCACGCGGTCGAGGCCGCCCTCACGATGTCGGGGGGAGGGCGAACGGCCAGCCGTGCAGGATGGCGCCGATGCCCGCCTCGAACTGCCGTTCGGCCGACGGGGCCCACCCCGCGGCGATGATCCGGCCGAGGTGGGGCAGCTGCGACAGCAGTGCTGCCTCGGTGTCGTCGTGCTCGCCCTCGGCCTCGGTCGTCTCCGCAGCGGTGGACTCCGACCCCGCGGGAGCGCTGAACTCTCCCATCGCCGAGGCGACGGTGATCATCACGAGCACGTTGACGAGGTCGCCGAGGGTCGGATCGACCGGAGCCCCGAGGCCGAGCAGGATGCCGATCGCCTCGTCGGCCACGGCGAGCGCCGCGGGGGAGGTGATCGGGTGCGTCGCGACGATCGGGATGAGTCCGGAATGCGCGGCGAGCTCGGTGCGGATGGCCCGCATCAGTTCGTGCGCGTAGGCGCGCCAATCGGGCACCCCGGAGGTGGAGGGAAGCGAGAGTCCCGTCCAGAATTCGTCGGCGAGTGCAGCGGCGAGGTCCGACTTCCCGGCGAAGTGCCGATAGGCGGTCATCGGGTCCGCCCCGAGCGCGGTGCCCAGGCGGCGCATGGTGAGCTGGTCCAGGCCGTCGGCGTCGATCAGCTCGAGCGCTGCCGACAGCACGTCGGCGCGGGAGATCCGCTCCGGTCGAGGTGTCATCAGGAGATTCCTTTCCGCCTGCGCAGGGCGAGCAGTGCGACGGCGAGCAGGACGAAGCCCGCAGCGAAGCCGAAGAGTGCCATCGACGGGCCGAGCGTGTCGAGCGCTCCGGCATGATCCAGGGTGAGAGACCGCATGGCCTGCAGTGCCCAGTATGCGGGCGACGCCGGAGCGATGGTCTGCATCCAGGTCGGCAGCGACTCGACCGGCCCGAACGCACCGCCGATCCCCGCCATGAGCATGGCGAGCACGTTGCCGATGACCAGTGCGAGCTCGAGGGATCGGGATGCCGACACCAGGAGCAGTCCGAAGCCGATCATCGCCGATGAGAACGCCACGAGCACCAGGACCAGTCCGAGTACGGAGCCGTTGGGGCGGTACCCGAAGAGGAGCGCGCCGCCGAGGAGCACCGCGACGAACTGCAGCAGCTGCGCGGCGAATGCCGTCAATGACTTGCCGAGGAGGAGGTCGACGCTGCGGGCCGGTGATGTCCGCAGCCGGTCCCACGTGCCCCACTGATGATCACGGAAGAACGCCGTGACGACCTGCTGGACGCACAGGAGGGCGAACAGCACGGCCAGGCCGGGGACGGCGTACTCGACACCGGACGCGGAGGCGTAACCGGCGGCGGCGAGCTGCCCCCGCGCACCGGGAACGAAGAACGGGACGAACACGAGCGGGATCACCGTCATGACGACGACCGGAGACGGGTCGCGCCACAGGATCCGTGCGTCGATCGCTGCGACCGCGAGACTATGCCGCAACACCGTGCACCTCCGCGTCGTCGAGTGTCGGCGTCTCCTGCTCGTGGAGCAGGCGCACGTACGCGCTTTCGAGGGTCGGGCGAGGGAACCGCACATCGATGATCGCGCTCGCGCTCACGCCGAGACGCGCGATCAGCTCGGCGAGCAGCTCACCCGCGCTGGTGCCCGTCGATCCGCTCACGAGCCAGTCGCCCTCGCGCACCCAACCGGCCGGCGGCTGAGTATTCGGCTGCAGGCGCACGCGCACGCCGTCGCCCTGCGACCTCACCACCTCGCTGACGTCTCCGAGATCTCGCAGCACACCGTCGTGCAGGAGAGTGAGCCGTGACGGGAGCTGCTCGAGCTCGGTGAGGTAGTGGGTGGTGTAGAGCACGGATGCTCCGTCGTCGGCGATGCGGCGCACCAGGTCGAGGATCTGCTGGCGCGACTCCACGTCGGCACCGACGGTCGGCTCGTCGAGGAACAACAGGCGCGGGCTGTGGGTGAGCGCCATCGCGAGGTGCAGTCGGCGCTGTTGGCCGCCGCTGAGCTGATCGGCGCGGATGCCGGTGCTCTTCGTCAGCCCCAGCCCCTCGATCACCTCCGCGCATCGTGCGCGCAGCTCACGCCCGCGCACGCCGTGAAGGCGAGCGAACCCCGCGACGTTCTCGCGCACGGTGAGGGAGGGGTAGATACCGAGACGTTGCGGCGCGCTGCCGATCACGGCGGCGGCGGTATCCCGGCGGGAGGCGAGGTCGATGCCGTCGACGGTGACCGACCCGGAATCGGGTGCCAGCGACCCGTTGGCGATGGCGATCAGGGTCGACTTGCCCGCGCCGTTGGGTCCGAGGAGGCCCAGGATCTGACCCGCCGGCAGGGCGAGATCGACGCCGGAGAGCACCGCGCGCTCGCCGAAGGATCGCCGGATGCCGCTCAACCGCAATCGTGTGTCGCTCATGATTCCCCTTCGTAGATCTACATCGTAGACTAACTGAAGAAGCCACCGCGTGGGCTGGGTCGACGAAGGGATCGACGAGGGGATGATCCGCGCGTCATGCTCTGTCGTCGATGCCCCGGATTGACATCGGCACCTGGCCGGAGATGACCTGTCGCTGTGGGAGCCGCTGCGACCGGAAGGCTTCTGCACCCCGGCCTGGCGCCCTCACGGCGGTTTCCACGGTCGTCGGCCTCTGGGATGCGATACATTGCATGGTAGGTAGAACTTCAGGCTCTACGTCGCTTTCCGTTCGAGTGGAGGAAAATTGGCACTCTCAGGTGGACCCCTCGAGCGCAGATCCATGAGTGACGAGGCATACGCCCGGTTGCAGGAAGCGATCATCAGCGGCGAGCTGCGCCCCGGTGAGCGTCTGCGGGACTACGAGCTCGCCGAGCGGCTCGGCACCTCGAAGACGCCGATCCGCCACGCGCTGGACCGCTTGGCCGATCACGGCCTGGTCGAGATGCAGCGCAACCGCTACACGCGAGTCGCGCCGATCGACCTCGATCGGGTCCGCAACGCCGTCGACCTCTTCGGCGACATCTGGATCGGCTCCGTACGCCACGTCATGCCGGTGATCCAGGATGACGACGTCGCGTACCTCACGGATCTCGCCGACGACATGTCGCGGTCGGTGAAGTCACGTGACGTGACGGGCTTCGGGACTGCGCTGCGCGCCATCGCCACCGGCTTCGCCCGCATCGAGGGCAACGCTGCGCGAGCGGTCATCATCGAACGTCTCGGACCGCAGATCCGGCGCTTCGGCGAGCACTCGCGGGACGCTTTCGAGTGGGACAAGATCGAGGCCTTCACCGTCGCCATGCGCGAAGCGATCAACGCGCGCGATGCGGTCCAGACCCGAGCAGTGCTCGTCACGCTCTTCGACGACGTGCTCCCCGCGACGATCGACCGTGCCGAAGTCGCGGGTGTGGACATCATCGACGAGGACTGAGTCCACCGGCGCCGGCATTCCAGGCGAACCCACAGGAATCGCAAAGGGTCGTCTTCTAGCCTGGAGATCCCAAGGGGAGTACTCCGATACGGTCGGGTCGTCATTACGGATGCACGTCGCATCCCGGGCCACCGGTTCCTGTTCAGGAATGGAGAAGACTTTGGCGGTGCAGTCGTACCCCGAAGTCTGGAGCCCGTTTGGACATCACCCCCCTGATCTGGATCATCACGATCGCGGTCACGATCGCGTTCTTCGTCTATGAGTTCTTCGCGCACGTGCGCACGCCTCACGAGCCGACGATCGCGGAGTCGGCGCGCTGGTCGATCTTCTACATCAGCCTCGCGCTGCTGTTCGGCGTCGGCATCGGCGTCTTCTCCGGCTGGACGTTCGGCGGTGAGTACTTCGCCGGTTATCTGACTGAGAAGGCACTGTCGATCGACAACCTGTTCGTCTTCCTCATCGTGATGACCGGCTTCGCAGTGCCGAAGATCTATCAGCAGAAGGTTCTGATGATCGGCATCGTGATCGCGCTGATCCTGCGCGGCATCTTCATCGCCGTCGGCGCGACTCTCATCGAGAACTTCTCGTGGATCTTCTACCTGTTCGGCGCACTGCTCCTCGTGCTCGCCTACCGTCAGGCGTTCAGTAACCACGAGAGCAACCCCGCGAACGGGCGCTTCATGACGTTCGTCCGTCGACACCTGCCCGTCAGCGACGAGTACCACGGCGACAAGCTGACCGTCGTCAAGAACGGCAAGCGCTTCGTCACGCCGATGCTGCTCACGATCATCGCGATCGGGTTCATCGACCTGGTGTTCGCCGTCGACTCGATCCCCGCGATCTACGGTCTCACCGACCAGGCGTACATCGTCTTCACCGCCAACGCCTTCGCGCTCATGGGCCTCCGACAGCTCTACTTCCTCATCGGCGGCCTGCTCGAGCGGCTCGTCTACCTGGCCCAGGGGCTCGCGATCATCCTCGGGTTCATCGGCGTCAAGCTCGTCCTGCACGCGCTGCACGTCAACGAGCTGCCGTTCATCAACGGCGGCCAGGGCGTCGAGTGGGCACCCGAGATCCCGATCTGGTTCTCGCTGCTGTTCATCGGCCTGACCATCGCGGTGGCCACGGCGGCGAGCCTCATCAAGACCCGTCGTGCCCCGGATGCCGTCACCGCTTCTACCGACACCACCCCCACCATCACCCAGAAGGAGCACTCTTGAGCGCGCAGCGCTGTTCTGACTCTTCGGACTCCGACAGTACGAGCGCCCGGTTCATCCCGGGCGCTCACCCCACCACAGAGGAGGCGGCCCGCTGATGGGCGACCTCCTCTGGAACATCGCCCTGGTCTTCGCGTTCGTGCTGATCGGCGGTGTCTTCGCCGCCACCGAGATGGCACTCGTCACGCTGCGCGAGAGCCAGATCAACGCGATCGGCCAGCGCGGGCGCCGCGGGGCGAAGGTCGCGGCCCTCGCCCGCAACCCCAACACCTTCCTCTCGGCGGTGCAGATCGGTGTGACCGTCGCCGGGTTCGCCTCGGCGGCGTACGGTGCGACATCGATCGCGCCGTCCCTGGCGCCCGTGCTCGAGTCGTGGGGGCTGGCCCCCGCGCTCGCGCTCACGGTCGCGACACTCGTTCTCACGCTCGTGATCGCCTACCTGTCGCTCGTGCTCGGAGAGCTCGTGCCCAAGCGCCTCGCGATCCAGCGCAACGCGCAGTTCGCCTACGCGGTCGCGCCCGCTCTCAACGGCTTCGCCACGGTCATGCGTCCGGTGATCTGGCTGCTCTCGGTGTCGACGAACGCCCTCGTCCGGCTGCTCGGCGGAGACCCGCACAAGACGAGCGACGAGATGACCGATGAGGAGGTGCGCGACATCGTGGCCAGCCATCAGGGGCTGCCGGATGACGAGCGACGCATCCTCGACGACGTGCTCTCCCTGCGGGGGCGGCAGGTCAGCGAGGTCATGCGCCCGCGCCCGGAGGTCGTCGCCCTCGACGAGGCCGCGAGCGTCGGCGAGGTGATGGCGCAGGTGCGTGATCTTCCGTTCTCGCGCTACCCCGTCTCGGAGACCTCGATCGACGACATCACCGGGTTCGTGCACGTCCGTGATCTGTTCGAGGCCGCGTCCGACGATCCGACGCGGCCGCTGCGCGCGCTCATGCGCGAGATCCCGTACATCCCCTCGTCCGCGCGTGTGCTGCCGACCCTGACCCGGATGCGTGCGGAAGGGCACCACATCGCCGTCGTCGTCGACGAGTACGGCGGCACCGACGGCCTCGTCACCCTGGAAGACCTCGTGGAGGAGGTGGTCGGCGAGATCTTCGACGAGTATGACGCCGAGGTGTTCATCTCCGCAGACGACGGACTCGACGGGCGACTCAACCTGCAGGACTTCGAGGAGGCCACTGGCCTGGCGATGCCGCGCGGCTCGTCCGACACCATCGCCGGATTCGTGACGGAGCAGCTGGGGCGACTCGCCGTCGTCGGCGACACGGTCGAGGTTCCGGGCGCGACGATCCAGGTGGCGGAGCTCGATCGACGTCGGATTTCGCGTGTGCGGGTCACGCTCGAGCAGGTCGGGGAGCCGCAGGTCTGACCGCGCGATCGTCCGGGCTCAGGGCTGCTGCACGCGGCTGCCGAGCTCGCTGAGGCCTTCGGTGAGGATCTCGACCAGCAGGCGGGCATAGCGTCCGTCGGGATCGAGGTCGGGGTCGAACACCGTGATCGACGCGCCGACCGCGCCCGGTGCGAGTTCGCGCAACAGAGTCGTGAGTTCTGCCGCCCCGATCCCCCCGGGGTCGGGGCTGTCGACGGCGGGCATGATCGCGGCATCGAGCACGTCGACGTCGACCTGGAGCCAGTATGCGGAACCCGCGACGGCGGCGGCCTCCGCGCCGACGTGAGCGGCGCCGAGGGAGAGGATGTCGGCGGAAGAGAAGACACCGCCCAGGATGCCGCGAACCTCCGGCAGATCTTCGTCATCGTCGCGGTGGCCGATGTGCGCGGTGTGCTCGGCCGCGAAGGAAGGGCCGAGCCCGTCGATGTCGGCGACGGCCGGCCAGTGCCTGCCGATCGCCGCGGCGAGAGCCTCTCCGGCCACGCTCGCGCACTCGTCGCTGTTGCCCGGATGCCGGAAGTCGGTGTGACCGTCGACATGCACCAGTCCGATGCCGCCACGGCGCACGGTCGCGAGACCTGCGCCGAGCAGGATCGCGCAGTCGCCGCCGATCACGAGCGGAGCCTCGCCCCTGTCGAGCGCTGCGCCGATGCGTGCCGCCAGACGCCGCGAATGGTCGATCGTGGCACCCTCGTTGCGCACGTGTCCGGGCGGTCTCATGGCATCGTCGTCGACGTAGCGGCCGGCCAGGACGACGCCGGAGTCGGTCGCCCCGAGCTCGGCGAACCGGGCGAACAGGCCGGCCTCGCGCAGAGCCTCCGGTGCCTTCGCTGCGCCGGGGACGCTGCCCGGCTCGGGCGGACGCAGGCCGAGATCGGACGGAGCCGACAGCATCGTGATCATGCCTGCATCCTGAACCGGGGGTCGGACATTCGCGCGGGGATCAGGCAGGGAAGCGCACCCCGGTGATGCGCTCCGCAGCCGCCCACACTGCGGACCCGATCGCCGCGGAGCGCACCTCGTCCGATGCGGCAACCCGCGCCGGCGCCCCACGGAACTCGAGCAGACCGCCGGGGCCCCAGTAGTCGCCGTTCCTCACGTCTGCGGCCGTGGCCGCGTGGACGACGGGCAGCGCGCCGCCGTCCTTGCCCTGCACGAGCAGGCGGGTCGGCGCGGACAGGGCGCGGACGACGCCGGACACCTCGGCGAGACCGGGACGCGCAGGCGTGAGCGGGTCGACCGCATAGCCCGGGTGTGCACAGACAGCCGAGCGGGAGGAGTCCGACCACCGTCGGGACAGTTCGAACGCGAAGGCCATCAGCGCCGCCTTCGACCGCCCGTATTGCCGGAGCGAAGCGCCGGTCCACGGGGCGTCGAGGGTCGCCGCGTCGAGGGTCGCGAAGCGGTGGGCGATCGAGCCCACCGCGACGACACGGGCGTCCGGCCCGAGGCTCGACTCGAGCTGCGCCACGAGGGCGAAGTGACCGAGGAAGTTGGTGCCGACCATGAGGTCGAAACCGTCGCTCGTGCGGGCCGAGCGGTCGGCCGCCTTGACCCCGGCATTGCAGATGACCGCGTCGAGCCGTTCGCCGATGTCGGCTGCCGCTTCGGTCACGCTGTCGAGGGAGCCGAGGTCGAGTGGCAGCACGCGCAGGTCGGCGTCGGGCACCTGGGCGCGGATCGCCGTGACCGCTGTCGCCGCGCGTTCGGCGGAGCGGCATCCGAGCAGAACCCGCGCACCCCTCGCGGCGAGCTGCTCTGCGCACCAGTACCCGATTCCCGCGTTCGCGCCGGTGACGAGCATGGTGCGCCCGAAGAGATCGCGGGGGAGAGGAGGGGCGGCATCCATTCCCCCAACCTAGGCCGCGCGGATGTCTCCTGCCTCAGTGATCGTGGTCGTGGTGCTCGTCGTCTTCGTCTTCGAGAAGCATGCCGACCGACGTCGCGCAGGCGTCGCCCTTCCACGCCTCGATGCCCTCGCGCACGGCGAAGGCCGCGATGACCAGTCCGGCGACGGCATCCGCCCACCACCACCCGAGCAGGGAGTTCGCGACCAGCCCGATCAGCACCGCGGCCGAGAGGTACGTGCAGATGAGCGTCTGCTTCGAGTCCGCGACGGCGGTGGCGGAGCCGAGCTCGCGACCCGCACGGCGCTCCGCGAACGACAGGAAGGGCATGACCGCGACGCTGACGGCGGTCAGGACGATGCCGACGGTGCTGTGCTCCGGACGTTCGACCATGACCAGCGCTGCCACCGAGGTCGCGGTGACGTAGGCCGCGAGGGCGAAGAAGGCGACCGCGATGACGCGCAGGGTCGGCTTCTCCCAGCGCTCCGGATCACGGCGGGTGAACTGCCAGGCGACCGCGCCCGCAGACAGGACCTCGATCGTGGAGTCCAGGCCGAACCCGATGAGCGCGGCCGAGGAGGCGACGGATCCGGCGGCGATCGCGACGACCGCCTCGATCAGGTTGTAGGCGATCGTGATGCCGACGATGAGGCGGATGCGGCGATGCAGGGTCTGGCGACGGGGAAGGGTGAGCGTCGCGGTCATCAGCAGGTGCAGCCTTCACCGGAGCAGCAGTCCGGCTCCACGATGAGCGTCACCCGCATGAGCATGTCGAGCGCGGGTGCGAGGTGCCGGTCTGCCAGGCGATAGCTGCTACGGCGGCCGTCCGGCACGCTCTCGACGAGGCCGCATCCACGGAGGCACGCGAGATGGTTCGACATGGCCTGGCGCGAGACGCCGAGCGCTTCGGCGAGGTCGGCGGGATAGGCGGCGCCCTCCCGCAGGGCGAGCAGGACACCGGCGCGTGTGGGGTCGGAGAGCGCGTGCCCGAGGCGAGCGACGGCGGCCGTGTGCGTGGGGGAAGAGGCGAGGGCGGTGGTCACGTGACCACTGTACAGAAGACAATGAATTCAGAACAGGCTGAACTCAAAGATGTGGGGACGCGACGAGATGTCACGCCCCCGCACCCTGACCTGCTCAGCGGATCGCGTACACCGCGCTGCCGACGATGACGGCGACGATGGTCGTCCAACCGATGATCGCGAGCGCCTGCCAGAAGAGGATGCGGGCCTTGCCGACGCCGGAGGCGGCGAGCATCGTCGCCGTGAACTGCGTCGGCAGCAGGAGGGGGCCGAGCAGGCTGACTCCCGGGACGCCGTAGCGCTCGAACGCGCGCTGGAACTTCTCGCGACGCGGGGTGCTGTGCACGGTGTCCGCGGTGCCCACCGCACCCTCTTCCGTCGTGCCGCCGCCGGCGAGGGCGACCGCCTTGGCTCGCGAGCGGTTCACGACGGCCTGCCGGGCCCCCGAACTCACCAGCACCACCACCAGGACGCACAGGAAGTTGCCCACGATCGCGGCGATCGCGGCGACCACGGGTGGGATGCCGCCGATGATGCCGATGCTCACCGCCCCCTCGCCCTCGATGAAGGGGATCGCGCCGGCGAGGGCGACGATGAGGGGCTGCACGAGCTCGGGAACCTGGGCGACCAGGTCCTGGAAGGTCTCGATGAGGTTCATGGGGGTGCTCCCTGATGTCGGTGCGAACGGTCTCTCCGCTGCGATGACCCCAGTCCACTCGACGCGAGGGCGTGGCGGCAGTGTCGGGCCGTCACCGATTCCCGGGTGGATCGCACGCGGCATCCGTGACAACTGTCACGGCCCTATCGTGGGAGCGTGAGCAGCCGCGCCGAGCCCCTCGCCCCCGTCGAGCCGAGTCCGGGGGCGCGACAGCTGTCCCGCGGCGTCACGGCCACGTGGTGGTACACCGTGACCGCCGTGATCGCGTTCGAGCTCGCGCTGATCGTTTCGTGGACGCTCACGTCCCTCGCGGACGACCTCGCGGGTTTCGTCGGCCTCGTGGTCGGCGTCGGCGGCATCCTCTGGTGCGCGTCCACGATCCCGTTGCTGCTCGACTACCGGCACCGACTGGACGCCGAACCGGGCGTGCGCTGGATGCGTCTGCTGCTGCCGTTGCTCGTCGCCCTGATCTACGGAGTCGTCGCTGGCGTCGTGGTCGGCAGTTGGCAGCTCGCAGTGATGCCCCTCGTGCTGACGCTCGTCCTGCTGAACTGGCCGCGCGGGGTGCGGTACAAGGTGGTGATCACGGCGACGATCGCCCTCATCCTCCTCGGCATCGCGGATTCCGCTCTCGACGTCGCCGACGACAACCCGTTCCTGATCCCCGCCGTGTACACCGTCTTCTTCCCGGTGATGCTGGTCAGCTCGCTGTGGTGGTGGGACGTGCTGATCACGCTCGACCGCGCCCGCGCATCCGAGGCGAGGCTCGCCGCCACGCAGGAGCGGCTGCGGGTCGCCACGGATGTGCACGATCTGCAGGGGCACCACCTGCAGGTCATCGCGCTGCAGCTGGAACTCGCGGAGCGTCTGCTGCCGACCGACCCGGACGCGGGGATGGAGCAGCTCCGTGCCGCCCGGGTGAGCGTCGACGAGGCGCGCCAGGGGACCAGGGACCTCGCGACCCGCTTCCGTTCGGTGCCGTTGGGGGATGAGCTGGCCAACGCCCGCGACCTTCTCACCGCGGCCGGGCTCGAGGTGGAGTCCGCCATCGACGCGGATGCCGATTCCGCTCCGGCATCCGCGCTGGGCCCCGTGATAAGGGAGACGACGACGAACGTGCTGCGGCACGGCGGGGGAGCGCGGGCGCGGCTGGCGCTCCGCAGGACCGCGGATGCGTGGCGGTACGAGATCGCGAACGATGTGGTCCCCGGCGTCGACGTCGAGCACGACGGCTCCGGGCTGGAAGGTGTGCGCCGCAGGATCGAGGAGGCGCACGGCTCCCTCGAGGTGCGACGCGACGCCGACGAGTTCGTGGTGGTCGTGACGGTGCCGACGCAGGGTGAGGGCGCTCGATGATCCGCGTGCTGCTCGCCGATGACGAGGCGATGATCCGCTCCGCTCTCGCAGCGCTGCTGCGCCTGGAACCCGACATCGAGGTGGTCGCCGAGTGCGCCGACGGCGAGCAGGCCGTCGCCGAAGCCCTGCGCCTGCAGCCGGACGTGTGCCTGCTCGACCTCGAGATGCCGGGACTCGACGGGGTGCAGGTCGCCGAGAAGCTGCACAGGGCGATCGCGACGCGCTGCGTGGTCGTCACCCGTCATGCGCGACCCGGTGTGCTCCGTCGCGCGCTCGCCTCCGGCGTCTCGGGTTTCCTGCCGAAGTCCCGCGGTGCCGACGAGGTCGCCGCCGTCATCCGCCGGGTCGCCGCGGGCGCTCGCTACGTGGATCCCGAGATCGCCGCCGACGCCTTGAGCGACGAGCGCTCGCCGCTCACCGACCGGGAACTCGACGTGCTGCGCGCCGGACGCCGGGGCGAGACGACCGGTCAGATCGCGCGGGCACTCGCGCTCGCGCCGGGCACCGTGCGCAACCACATCTCGGTCATCCTCGGAAAGCTCTCCGTCGGCACCCGCCAGCAGGCCGTGCTCATCGCCGAGGAGCGCGGATGGATCTGACGGCCGATATGCTGTCAGGCATGGGAACAATATGCGCTGCGCCCATGATGGGGCGCATCTACGCGATCCGCGACCGCCGCGCCTGACGGCGCGCTCGCTCTCCGCACGCATCTGCGCGCCGTCCACCGAGATGTCATCGCACCTCGGGACGGGCAGTCCTCTCTGACGCCTCTTCGCGTCCTCCCCTCCTTCGAGGTGCTCCGATTCTTCTTCTGGAGCGCACTCATGCCTCGTTCAATCCATGGCGGCCGACACGAACTCGGCCAGAACTTCCTCACCCATCGTCCGACCCTCGCCCGCATCACCGACCTCGTCGGGCGCACCTCGGGCTCGATCCTCGAGCTCGGGTGCGGTGACGGCGCACTCACCCGCTCGCTCGCAAGGTTGGAGCGACCCCTCGCGGCGATCGACGTCGATGAGCATCGGGTGCATCGTCTGCGAAAGGCGCTGCCCGGCGTGCGCATCGAGGTCGCGGATGCGACTCGCCATCCGCTCGACGCCGAGGTGGTCGTCGGCAACATCCCGTTCCATGTGACGACACCGATCCTCCGGCGACTGCTGTCCAGCGGCCGGTGGAGTCAGGCGGTGCTGCTGACGCAGTGGGAGGTGGCCCGCAAGCGGGCAGGTGTCGGCGGCGGCACCATGATGACCGCCCAGTCCGCGCCGTGGTTCGAGTTCTCTCTGGAAGGGCGCGTTCCGGCCTGGGGCTTCTCGCCGCAGCCGAGCGTCGACGGCGGGGTGCTGGCCATCACCCGTCGCGGCTCACCGCTCGTCCCGGCATCCGACCGCCGGGAGTACGAGGCGTTCGTGCGGGCGATGTTCACGGGACGGGGATCGAACCTCGCTGCGGTGGTGGCGACGGCGGCGCGAGTGCCCGTGTCCCGTGCGCGTCGATCCGTCGCGGCGGCCGGCGCCGACGACCGGCGTCTTCCCCGTGACCTCCGTCCGGAGCACTGGGCCGCGCTCTGGCGGCACCTCTCCCACGGCTGACACGGCCGGGCCGTCTCGCAGACTCCTCTGCGCGACGGCCCGGTCTCGTCGTCGTGAGTCCGATGTCGGAGCATCCGGGTAGCCTCGACGCATGTCCGCCTTCGCCACGCTCGCGACCCCGGTCGGGATGATCGGGGTGGTCAGCGACAGTGTGGCGATCACCCGCGTCACGTGGCGGTCCACTCCGCCTGAGGGCAGCGCACTCCCGGCCAGCCCGACTGCTGATCCGCTGCTCGCCGAGGCACTCGCGCAGCTGGCCGCCTACTTCGCGGGCACGCTGCGCCGCTTCGACGTTCCGGTTGATCTCGGCGTGCAGACCGTGGCGACGCGAGCCGTCCTCACGGCCCTCCACGAGACGGTCGGGCACGGAGAGACGATCACGTACGGCGGCCTCGCCGCGCGCAGCGGCACCGACGTCCCCGCCCGGGGGATCGGTTCGATCATGGGTGCGAACCCCGTCCCCCTGATCGTGCCCTGTCATCGGGTGGTGGCCGGCGACGGCCTCGGCGGATACTCCGGCGGCGATGCGGGCCAGGGCCTCGAGACCAAGCGCTGGCTGTTGGAGCATGAGGGAGCTCTGCCGACCTCGCTGTTCTGAGCCGGCGCGGCGGCATCCGTCATCCCGTCATCTCACCGACGAACACCCTGCGAGAATGGACGTGCCGAGTCCCGAGCCGAGGAGCCAACGTGCAGTTCATCTCCACCCGCGGCGGCATGCAGCCGCAGTCGTTCAGCGAGACGCTGTTGGAGGGCCTCGCGCCCGACGGCGGACTGGCGGTGCCCGAGGTCATGCCGACCGTCGACGGCGAAACGCTCGAGCGCTGGCGTGCGCTGACGTACCCGCAGCTGGCGACCGAGGTGCTCGGGCTGTTCGCGACCGACATCCCGCGCGCGGATCTCGCGCGGATGACCGATGCGGCATACGCCGGCTTCCCCGACGGCGTCGTGCCGCTGCGGGCCATCGATGACGAGCTGACGCTCGTCGGACTCTCCGAGGGGCCGACGCTCGCGTTCAAGGACATGGCGATGCAGTTCCTCGGACAGGTGCTCGAGTACACGCTGGAGCGCAACGACGCCGTGCTCAACATCCTCGGCGCGACCTCGGGCGACACCGGTTCTGCGGCCGAGCACGCCCTCCGCGGCAAGGAGCGCGTCGCGGTGTTCATGCTGTCGCCGCAGGGCCGCATGAGCGCATTCCAGCGGGCGCAGATGTTCTCGCTCGACGACGCGAACGTGCACAACATCGCGGTCGAGGGCGTCTTCGACGACTGCCAGAACCTCGTGAAGAAGCTCGCCGGCGATCTCGACTTCAAGCGCGCGCAGCACCTGGGCGCGGTGAACTCGATCAACCTGGCGCGCATCACGGCGCAGACCGTCTACTACTTCTGGGCGTGGTTGCGGGCGACGGATGCCGGCGGTTGGACCGAGCTGTCCTTCACGGTGCCCTCCGGAAACTTCGGCAACATCCTCTCCGGCTTCTTCGCCAAGCAGATGGGTCTCCCGATCCGTCGCCTCGTGCTCGCCGCGAACGAGAACAACGTCCTCGACGAGTTCTTCCGCTCCGGCGTCTACCGCCCGCGCAGCGCCGCTCAGACGCTCGCGACCTCGAGCCCCTCGATGGACATCTCCAAGGCGTCGAACCTCGAGCGGTTCATCTTCGAACTCGTCGGCCGTGACCCCGCCCGCGTCGTGGGGGCCTGGGACGACCTCGAGGCCCAGGGGTACTTCGACTTCTCGGCCGATCAGGAGCGCTTCCTCGAGGAGTTCGGCATCGTCAGCGGCACCTCGACGCACGCTGACCGGCTGGCGACGATCCGCTCGGTGTACGAGACGACGGGTGAGGTCATCGACCCGCACACGGCCGACGGCGTAAAGGTCGCGCGCGAGTTCGTCGAGCCGGGTGTCCCGATGCTCGTGCTCGAGACGGCCAAGCCCGAGAAGTTCGCCGAGACGATCCATGAGGCCATCGGTGTCGAGCTCGGCTACGCGCCCGAGCTCCAGGAGATGCTCGACGCTCCCCAGCACGTGACCGAGATGGGTGACGACGAGCACGCGCTCCGCGCCTTCATCGAGACGAACGCGCTGCACTGACCTTCGCGGCGGTCGTCGAGACCCCCACTTCACGTCGAGACCCCCTCGTGCCGCTGTCGGCAGGAGGGGGTCTCGGTGTTTCTCGGGGTCGCTACGCGAGCTGTCGCGGGCGTGACGCCGAGCCGGCACGTGCGATGCGCACATCCGGGTTCGATTCTCGTGCGATATGCACATGTCGTGCGGTGTGCGAGCGTGGCTACTGTGGCGCACAACCCGTTCCCCTCCTCCTCCCGAAGGATCCTCATGGCACGCACGGCGCACGCAGACGACTTCGCGCTCTCCCGGGTGACTCCCGAGGCCCGCAAACCCTGGTTCGGCATCGCCGTGCAGCGATTCGGACAGGTCTCGGCCCTCTCGCAGTTCCTCCTCGGAGCGACCCTCGGCTACAGCATGACTTTCGGCGAGGCTGTCCTCGCCTTCCTCTTCGGCTCGCTCATCCTCGAGGTGATCATGTGCGTGGTCGGCTTCATCGGCCAGCGCGAGGGCCTCAACACCGCCCTCCTCGCACGCTGGACCGGCTTCGGCGAGATCGGCGCCTCCCTCGTCGGGCTCGCGATCGGCATCAGCCTGATCGGCTGGTTCGGCATCCAGTCCGCCATCTCGGCGCAGTCGCTCGATGCCCTCATGCCCGGCGCTCTGCCGGTCTGGGCCTGGAGCCTCATCTTCGGCCTCGCGGTCACCGCGATCGTGGCCTTCGGCTTCGTCGGGATGCAGTGGCTCGCGAACATCACCGTGCCGCTGTTCCTCATCCTCGTCGGCTGGTCGGTCATCTCCGAGCTGAGCCGTCACGACATCGGCGAACTGCTCACGGGCCCCGCGCCCGGACCCACGATGAGCGTGTGGGCCGGAACCGGCATCGTCGCGGGTGGCCTCATCGTCGGCGCGATCATCACGGGCGACATGACCCGCTTCAACCGCTCGCGCGCCGACGTCATCAAGCAGACCGTGGTCGGCGTCTCCCTCGGCGAGTTCGTGATCGGCCTCGCCGGCGTGCTGCTGGCGCACGCCGCGGCCACGGGGGACATCGTCGCGATCGTGACCTCCTCGGTCGGGTTCATCGGCCTGTTCATCGTGCTCACCGGCACCCTGAAGATCAACGACTGGAACCTGTACTCCTCCACACTGGGCCTGGTGAACTTCATCTCGACCGCGTTCGGGAAGAACCTGCACCGCGTCACCACGACCATCGTGCTGGGCGTCGTCGGATCCGTGCTCGCCGCGGTCGGCATCCTCGGACAGTTCACCGAGTTCCTGATCGTGCTGAGCGTCGCGTTCCCCCCGATCGCCGGCATCATGGTCGCCGAGTACTACATCGTGCGTCGCTGGCGTCCCGACCTCGACGCGACGCGCGACGAAGGCACCCTCCCGGCGACCGCCCCGCGCATCGTCCCCGCGACGATCGTCGTCTGGCTGGTCTCCGCGCTGGTCGGCTACTTCGTGACGTGGGGCATCCCGTCGCTTCTCAGCCTTTTCCTCTCGATGGCCCTCTACATCGTCGCGGGCAAGCTCGGCTGGGTGCGCGGCGTCGGCGTGGCCACCACACGGCAGGCCGCACCGGTCGAACAGACAGCAGCGGCCTGAGCCGCCACAGACAGACACCCCTCACAGGAAAGCGAGCATCATGCACATCGGCATCGACGTCGGCGGCACCAACACCGACGCAGTCCTCATGGACGGCACCCGCACCCTGGCGGGGGTGAAGCACTCGACCACCCCCGACGTCACCAGCGGCATCATCCAGGCGATCGAGGACCTGCGGGCCGGACACTCGTTCGAGGGCGCCGACATCGATGCCGTCATGATCGGCACGACGCACTTCATCAACGCGCTCGTGCAGGCGAGCCGTCTCGCCCCGGTCGCGGCCCTCCGGCTCGGGCTGCCCGCCACCCGTGCGCTGCCGCCCCTGATCGATTGGCCCGAGGTGCTGGTCGAAGCGACCCAGGCCCGCAGCTACCTCGCGCACGGCGGCTACGAGTTCGACGGCCGACCGATCTCACCGCTCGACCCCGACGAGATCCGGGCGCACGCCGAGGACATGAAGGCGCACGGCATCCGCTCGGTCGCCATCTCCTCGGTGTTCAGCCCCGTGAACCACGACCTCGAGGTGCGGGCGGCCGAGATCGTCGCGGAGGTGCTGGGGGCGGATGCCGCCATCTCGCTGTCGCACGAGATCGGACGCATCGGGCTCCTGGAGCGCGAGAACGCGACGATCATCAACGCCGCGCTGCGCGAACTCGCCTCCGAGATCGTCGACGGGCTCACCTCGGCCGTTCGCGCCCAGGGCATCGAGGCGCCGATCTTCCTCAGCCAGAACGACGGCACGCTGATGGACGAGGAGTACGTGCGCCGCTACCCGGTCGCGACCTTCGCGTCCGGCCCGACCAACTCGATGCGCGGGGCAGCGGCCACCAGCGGCCTCGACGACTGCGCCGTGATCGACGTGGGCGGCACCACCGCCGACATCGGGTTGCTGATCAACGGCTTCCCACGCGAGACGGCGAACGAGGTCAAGGTCGCCGGCATCCGCACCAACTTCCGGATGCCCGATGTGCTCTCGCTCGGCATCGGCGGCGGCAGCATCGTCGACGAGGAGACGGCCGAGGTCGGCCCGGCTTCCGTCGGCTACAAGCTGACCACGGAGGCACTGGTCTTCGGCGGATCGACTCTGACCGCCACCGACATCGCCGTCGCGGCCGGTCGCGCGCAGGTCGGGGATGCGAGCAAGGTCGCGCACCTCGACCCGGCGTTCGTCGAGCGGGTGCTCGCGCGCATCGCCGAGCGCGTGTCCGAGGCCGTCGACCGCATGCGCACCTCGCCCGAGCCCATCGCGGTGGTCGCGGTCGGCGGCGGATCCATCCTGCTCCCCGACGAGCTTCCGCTGTTCGGCACGGTGCACCGGCCGGAGAACTACGCGGTCGCGAACGCCATCGGCGCCTCGATCGCACAGGTCGGCGGCGAGATCGACAAGGTCTACGCGATCGAACCCGGTCGCCGCGAGGAGACGCTCGCCGAGGTGCGGGCCGAGGCCGTCGACAAGGCCATCGCCGCCGGCGCCAAACCCTCGACCGTGTCGCTCATCGACTTCGACGAGGTGCCCATCCCGTACCTCCCCGGCAACGCGACGCGCATCCGCGTGAAAGCCGTCGGCGACCTCGACATGGGGGCGTGACATGAGCTGGACCATCACTCCCGCACACATCGACGGACTCGCCCGCGGCGCCGCCGTTCTCGGCACCGGTGGGGGAGGAGACCCCTACATCGGCGCGCTCCTCGCCCGTCAGGCGCTGACTTCCGGCGACGTCACCGTCGTCGGTCTCGACGAGGTGCCCGACGACGCGCTGGTGCTGTTCGTCGCGATGATGGGCGCGCCGACCGTCATGGTCGAGAAGCTCCCGAGCCTGGCCGAGGTCGTGGAGCCCGTCAAGGCGCTCGCCATCCACCTCGGTCGTCCCGTCACGCACATCGCGTGCGCGGAGGTCGGCGGTGTCAACTCGACCATCCCGATCGCCGCGGCCGCCGCGCTCGGGCTGCCGCTGGTCGACGCCGACGGCATGGGGCGCGCTTTCCCCGAGCTGCAGATGGTGCTCCCGACCCTGTACGGCGTCACGGCATCGCCCCTCGCGTTCAGCGACGAGAAGGGCAACACCGGCGTGCTGCAGACGGCGGACAACTCCTGGACCGAGCGCATCGCCCGCGTGGCCTGCGTCGAGATGGGCTGCTCGGTCATGATCTCCGGGTTCTCCATGTCCGGCACGGCCGCGCGGGAGTCGCTCGTCTCCGGTTCACTGTCGCGCTGCATCGAGATCGGGCAGCGCATCGCCACGGCCCGCGACGAGAAGACCGACCCGGTCGACGCGGTCGTCGATCTCCTGAGCGGCCGAGAGCTGTTCGACGGCAAGGTCGTCGACGTGCACCGGGCCACCACGACCGGCTTCGCACGCGGGCGCGCACGCATCGACGGTGACGCCGGTGCGACGCTGACTCTCCAGTTCCAGAACGAGAACCTCGTGGCCGAGGCCGACGGGGCGGTTCTCGCGACTACTCCCGACCTGATCATGGTGCTCGACGGTGAGTCCGGCGAGCCGATCACGACCGAGGGCCTGCGCTACGGGCAGCGGGTGCGGGTGATCGCGGCTCCGGCGGATGAGCGCTGGCATTCGGAGGCCGCCCTCGCGATGGTGGGCCCCGGCTACTTCGGCTATGACATGCCGGCGCACCGTTTCGACGGCAGCATCTCCACCGGATCGGCGTCGGCGGGAGCCGCGGCATGAGCTGGCAGCTCACGGCTGCCGACCTCCCCGATCTCGCCCGCGGCGCGACGCTCCTCGGCACGGGCGGAGGCGGCGACCCCTACATCGGCAAGATGCTGGTCGAGCGGGTGCTGGGGAAGGGGAGCATCACGATCCTCGACCCGGACGAGCTCGCCGACGACCTGTTCGTGATCCCGACGGCGCAGATGGGCGCCCCGACCGTGATGATCGAGAAGATCCCGGCCGGGACGGAGCCCACGCTCGCCCTGCGCACGCTCGAGGAGCACCTCGGACGGACCGCGGACGCGACCATGCCGATCGAGTGCGGCGGCATCAACTCGATGATCCCGCTCATCGTCGCGGCCGAGACCGGGCTCCCGGTGGTGGACGCCGACGGCATGGGCCGCGCGTTCCCCGAGCTGTCCATGGAGACCTTCGCCGTGTACGGCGTGCACGGGTCGCCGCTCGCGCTCGCCGGGGAACGCGGCGAGAAGGTCGTGATCGACACCGGCGACGACGACCGGCAGATGGAGTGGCTCGCCCGCGGCATCACCATCCGCCTCGGTGGCGTCGGTCACATCGCGGAGTACGCGATGACCGGAGCCGACGTCCGGCGAACGGCCGTGCCCCGCACGATCTCGATGGCACTCGCGCTCGGCCGCGCCATCCGGGTCGCCCGAGAGGAGCACCGTTCGCCGTTCGAGGCGATCGCCGACACCCTCTCGACGACTCTCTACCCGCACCTGCGTGAGCTCTGCGTCGGCAAGGTCATCGACGTGGAACGCCGCACGACAGAGGGCTTCGCCAAGGGGCGGGCGGTCATCGCACCGCTCGGGGCGGAGGAGGGCGACACGTTCGAGATCTCCTTCCAGAATGAGAACCTCATCGCCCACCGTGGAGAGACGCTCGTGGCGATCGTGCCCGACCTCATCTGCGTCGTCGACCACGAGACCGCCGAGCCGATCACGACCGAGGGGCTCCGGTACGGACAGCGCGTGCGGGTGCTGGGCATCTCCACTCCCGAGATGATGCGCACTCCCGATGCGCTCGCCGCGTTCGGCCCGTCCGCATTCGGGCTCTCGGCGGAGTTCGTCCCGGTGGAGACGCTGTCCGCAGGCGAGGGCGTTTCTCCCTAGGCTGGAGCGCATGATGCTGCAGCGCGACGACCTCACGGCGCTCGCCCGCGGCTATGCGCTGCTCGGCTCGGGCGGCGGCGGCTCGACCACCATGCTCGAACTCATGCTCGCGCGGGCGACGGACTGGCCCATCGAGGTCTCCCCGGTCTCCTCGCTCGACCCCGCCACGCCCTGTCTCGGGGTCGCGTTCGTGGGGTCGACGATGCTGCTCGGGGAGCGGCTTCCGGGGGAGGAGCCGTTCGCCCGCCTCCTCGACGCGGTCGAGCGCTGGGTCGGGCATCCGGTTCCCGCAGTCTGCTCGCTCGAAGGCGGGGGGATGAACGGGCTCGCACCACTGACGCTCGCCGGATCGCACGTCGTGCTCGACGCGGACTGCACCGGCCGCGCCGTGCCGGGGCTGGACCAGATGTCGCTCTTCGTCGACAGCGTGCCGGGGCTCGTCTTCGCCTGCGACACGGGTGCCGACGGAGTCGCGCTCGTCGAGGCGCATCGGGCCATCGACGCCGAGCGCGTCGTGCGATCGGCGATCATCCAGGCCGGCGGTGTCGGCTGTGCGGTGCTCGGCGGCTTCACCGTCGGCGATCTGCGGGAGCACGCGATCGGAGGCCACCTCGCGTACGCGCTCGAGCTCGGCAGGGCCTACCTCGCCGCCGCCGCTGCTCCGCTTCCCCTCCTCGCCGACGCTCTGGGGGCCGAGCTGCTCGCCGAAGGACGTATCGTCTCGGTCGCGCCCTCGCTCCAGGACCCGCACGTGAACGCGGTCGAGATCAGCGGTCTCGGCGGCGCGGTGCACCGCGTGGTCACCCGATCCGAGGCGCTGGCCGTGCTCACCGACGGACTCCTCGTCGCCTCGGCCCCCACCATCATCGTGATCGTCGATGCGGTGTCCCGGGAGATCCTCGAGGTCACCGAGCTGGGTCTCGCCCGGAACGTGGCGGTCTTCGCCGTCCCCGCGCCCGAGTGGTGGAACGCGCGGCCCGACCGGCGGTCCCAGGTGGTGCCGTCGGCGTACGGTCTCGACGATCTGGACGCAGCGTGATCGAGCGGCTGCGGTTGAGCGCATTGCTCGCCCATGCGGAGAACGGCGGGCTGCGGCGAATCGCCGGCCCTGCGGATACCGCCTGGGAGGCGGTCGCCGTCGGAGCGGGGGAGGCGGAGCTGACGGACAGCGGTGCGGACCGCCTGGCGATCGTCACCTCGACGGCCCCGAGCGCGACCTGGCAGCAGGACGCGCTGCTGCGACGACTGCGGGACCGCGGTTTCACGGGACTCGCCCTCCCCGGCGCGGCCGGCTTCGATGCGGGCGCGTTCCGGCTCGCCGACCGCATCGGCCTGTGTCTGCTCGACGTCGAGCGCCCTGTGCAGCTCGCGAAGGCCTGCTGGATGCTGCTCGAGGCCCGTGACGCGCTGACGCTCAGCCAGGTGCGCAAGGTCGCCCAGTCCTTCGAGTACGCCGCCGACGACCTCGCCGACCTGCTGGGGCACATCGCGGCGAACCTCGGTGTCGGGGCCGCATTGATCGACTCGTCCGGGGTTCTCCAGGAGGCAGGGGCCCACCTCGACGAACACCTGCACGCCGCGATCGGCTTCGATTCCTGGCTCGATCAGGCGAAGGCCGGCGACTCCGCGGCGGCTTCGGTGCGCGTCGACAGTCCAGGGCGCAGCGGCCTGCGGCTCGTGCTCTTCGGTCGCGAGCTCGGAGAGGCGCAGGTGCAGTCGCTCTCGGTCGCGGCAGAGATCGCGATGCCGGCAGTCGCGGCGCGCATCCTGATCGACGAGGTGGCGGCGGTGAACGACGTCGCCGTGTCGTCAGGTCTGCTTCGGGACTTCGTCGACCTGCACGGGGCCGCCGATGCCGACGTCGAGCGTCGCATGGCGGAGCGCGGCTGGCGCACGGGCGGGCACCACATCGGCTTCCGTGTGGTGGCGAGGGGACGACTCGATTCCTTCTCGCTGCTGCGTTCGGTGAGCGCCGGTCTCTCCGCGATCGACGGCGAGGCGCATGCGACCACGGCGGGCCGCGGACTCAGCGGATGGCTGTCGTTCCCGGAAGCCCCGCATCCGGATCGGGTGGAGCGCGCCGTCGCCTCACTGCGGGAACTCCACCTCGCCGTGCTGCGCGATTTCGCGGTGGCGACCGGTGTCGGGTCGCTGCAGGCCGGGGCGGAAGGTCTGGCCACGACCCTGGACGAGGCCGGCGACGCGGCGCGCATCGCCGCATCGCGATCCGCGACCGGGTGGTTCGTGCGTGTCGACAGCCTCGGCCTGGAGCAGCTGCTGCTCGCCTGGACCGGGAACGACACCTTCGTCCCGGCGGCGGAATCGCTGTTGGCGCCGTTGCGCGACGGCGGTGGGGAGCTGCTCACCACGCTCTCCGCCTACCTCGATCACGAGTCCGGCATCGCGGCGACGGCGAGTGCGCTCGGCCTGCACCGCAACACGGTCATGGTCCGGATCCGGCGCGTGCAGGAACTCCTCGGTATTGACATGACCGATCCCGAGGCGCGGCTGGCCCTGCACCTCGCGTGTCGCGCCGTGCAGCCGCGCTGAGCGGTGCCCGCTCACTCCTCCGGATCGCCGTGCAGCATCCACGGGATGCCGAAGCGGTCGACGAGCATCCCGAAGAGGCCGCCCCACGGCGGCACGTCCAGGGGCATCGTGATCGTGGCCCCGTCGGCCAGCTTCTCCCACACCGCACGGGTCGCGTCCTGCGAGTTGCCGCTGAGCGAGACCGAGAAGCCCTGCGGCTTCTCGTAGGGCATGCCGTCGGGAGAATCGGATGCCATGAGGACGAGTCCACCGGGTGCATCGAGCTGGGCATGCATGACGAGATCCTTCTGGCTCGAATCCTGCACCATGTCGGGGAACTCTCCGAAGGTGTTGATCACGAGCTCACCGCCGAGCACCCCCTGATAGAACTCCATCGCCTCGCGGGCTTCGATGCGGAACGAGAGATACGGGTTGAGGGCAGGCATGAGGACTCCAGGAGGTGAGAGGTGAGACTACGGCACCGCTGACGCTCAGTCTGCGCCCCGGGCCCTGCCTCCGCAAGAGATCCGACGCGGACGGGCGGGCTCAGGCCGGGAGAGCCTTGACCGCTGCGGTGAGCACCTGCGGAACCGTCGGCACCCCCGTGGCTCGGAACACCTCGACTCCCGATGCGTCGCGGATGATCACGGTCGGCGTGTGGTCGATGTCGAGTGCCTCCGCGGCGTCCGGATCCTGAGCGACATCGATCTCGGTCACCGTCGCATCCGGCAGGAATCGAGCGGCGTCGGCCAACACCGACCGAGTGCGTGCGCAGGCGCCGCAGAACGACGATGACACCAGGGTCAGCTCCATCCCCGCCTCCTCGGATCCGCGATGCTTCTCCCGGATGCAACCGACGACCGTGCCGGCCTGTTCCCGGAGCTAGGACGCGAGCCACTCGTCGAACGTCTGGACACCCAGGTCCGCACCGGGGCCGGGCAGCGCATGCCCCGCGCGCATCCCCGCCATCTGGGGGCCCGGCACGTTCACAGCCGGAATCCACCCGCGGTATCCCTCGCGGCGGGCGAAGGCGCGGATCATGGTCGCGAGGCTCTCCTCGCGCGGGCCGGCGAAGTCGCGCACGCGGCCCTGCGGCTCCGCTGCGGCGAGGGCAGCGAGGCGCTCGCCCACTTCGGCGGCAGCCACGGGCTGCGTCCGCGCGTTCGGGGCGAGGTGCAGCGGCCCCACCTTCGCGTTCTCGAACATCTGGCCCGCGAACTCATGGAACTGCGTCGCGCGGAGGATCGTCCACGGCACGCGTGAGGCCTCGACGACCTTCTCCTGCGCGACCTTTCCCGCGTAGTAGTCGTAGGGGATGCGATCGATCCCGACGATCGACAGCAGCACGGCGTGCGAAACCCCTGCATCCGCTGCCGCCGACAGCAGGTTCCCGGTCGCGGCGGTGAAGAACTCGATCGCCGCGCTCGCCTTGAGCGTCTGGATGCTCGCCACGTCGATCACCGCGTCCGCACCGGCCAGGGCAGCATCCAGGCCCTGCCCGGTCACCAGGTCGACTCCCTGCGACCGGCTGAGAACGACCGCCTCATGTCCTGCGGCCCGCACCGCCTCCACGGTGTGCCGGCCTACGGTCCCGGTTCCTCCTGCGACGGCGATTCTCATGCGTGCTCCTTCGTCTTCTCGGTACATCCTTCTCCATGGCTGACCGGACAGGTGCGCGAAATGTGAGACATCGGCGGAAATTGCTCGCTACGATTCCCCGGAGCGGGTGACCGCTTGACCTTGTCCCGAGGGCATAGAGCATCGTGAACCCTGTGAGCCACTCCATCGACCTCCTCAGCATCGGTCCCTTCTCCGAGGCCGCTCTGCTCTCGCCGAAGGCCCTGCGCCTCTACGAGAAGCGCGGGCTCCTGGTGCCGCATGCGGTGGACCCGGACAACGGGTACCGCTTCTATCGGATCGAGCAGGCGAGGACGGGACGGCTCATCTCCCTGCTGCGGACGGCGGGCATGAGCCTCGATGCGATCCAGGAGGTGATCGCGCTGCCCGACCGCGACGCGGTCGCGGCTCTGGATGCATTCCGGGATCAGGTCCGAACGTCCGCAGCCTCGACCGCCACGCTCCTCGATCAGGCGCGTGGCCATTTCAGAGGATCACCGATGAACACGAAGTCCCTCACGACCGACATCCGCCCCGAGCAGGCGGTGCTCAGCCTGCTCGTCACGACGTACGTCGGCGAGCTCGACGAACGCATCCGCGAGGCGCACGAGCGGTTGAGTGCACTGGCGGCCGAGCGCGGTCTCACCGTCCCCTCCGACGCGTTCGGCATCTTCCACGCCCCGATCACCGCCGACAGCGACGGCCCCATCGAGGTGTGCCTTCCGGTCGACCGCGTCATCCGGGACACCCCGGAGGGCATCCGGAGCCATCGACTCGGCGGCGGTGCGGCCGTCGCCGTCACGGTCGAAGGCGACGACACGGCGTTCCCCGCGATCCTCGCCGCCTACGATCGCGGCTGCGAGTGGATCGACGAGCAGAAGGCGACCAGGGTGGGGCCGCCGCGGGAGATCTGGCATGTGCTTCCGTGGGACGAGACGCGTCCGGCGCGCATGACGGTGCTCTGGCACTACGCGTAAGCGACGCCGGGCGGCACTGTGTCCGGGTGGATGCAGGCGGAGCCGGGGCGCTCGGTACGATGGCGACTGTGACCACATCGACCGTGCGCCCCGGCATCGCCGAGCGGCTTTCGCAGATGATCCGGATCCCGACGGTCTCGGCTGAGCTCGACGAGCGCGGTGCCGCGCCGTTCGAGGAGTTCGTCGCACTGATCGCCGAGCTCTATCCCCTGACGCACGCGAAGCTGCGCCTCGAACGGCACACCGACTTCGGGCTGCTGTTCCACTGGGAGGGCACGGGCGCGGCATCGGGTGGACCGGTCGTGCTGATGGCGCACTACGACGTCGTCCCGGTCGATGAGAGCGACGCCTGGACCCATCCGCCCTTCGACGGCGTGATCGCCGACGGTTCGGTGTTCGGCCGCGGCGCCTTGGACGACAAGGGTCCGCTCATCGTCGTGCTCGAAGCGGTCGAGAATCTGCTCGCCGACGGATTCGTTCCGCCCCGCGACGTGTATCTCTCGTTCGGCGGCAACGAGGAGACCTACGGGAAGGCGGCGGAGGAGATCGCCCGGGTCCTGCGCGAACGCGGCGTCGTGCCCTGGCTCGTGGTCGATGAGGGCGGTGCCGTCGTCGACGCGCCTCTGCCGTTCGTCCCCGGTCGGGCGGCGATGATCGGCGTCGGCGAGAAGGGCGTGATGACGCTCCGGTTGTCGGCGCGCGGCGAGGGCGGTCATGCCTCGGCTCCGCCGTCACTCACCGCTGTGCGACGCATCGGGAGGGCCGTCGACCGTCTCGGACCCGCCACCTTCCGCCCTCGCGCCTCGAAAGCGGTTCTGCGGATGCTGTCGCAGCTGGCGGCGCAGACGCCGGGGCCGGCCCGCCACCTGCTGCGGTTGCTCGGATCGGCGCCGCTGCTGACCGGGCAGGTGTTCGCGGCGCTCGGCGGTGAACCGGCGGCACTCGTGCGCACGACCGTCGCCCCGACGATGCAGTCCGGAGGGACTGCGGCCAACGTGCTGCCCTCGCAGGCGTCCGCGACCGTCAACCTCCGCATCGCGCTGGGGGAGACGACGCAGCAGACCGTGTTCCGGGTGCGCCGCCGCATCCGCGATCCGCTCGTGTCCGTCGAGGTGGTCGAGGCCAGCGAGCCCTCGCCGGAATCGCCCACCGACAACGCGCAGTTCGCGCTGCTTGCGGCCGCGCTCGAGGTCTCGCATCCCGGGGTGCCCGCGGTGCCCTACGTGATGATGGCCGCCACCGACTCCCGGCACTTCCACCGCTTCTCGCCGGCGGTCTACCGCTTCGCTCCGTTGGACATGTCGAACGCGCAGCGCGCCTCGATCCACGGCGTCGACGAGAGCGTCGAGATCGCGGCGCTGGAGCGCGGAGAGCGATTCCATCGCGCGCTTCTCGAACGGCTAGGGTGATCTCACCCTCCTCCCGCCTCGAGTGGGAGTACCCGAACAAGAAGCAGGAGACGCGATGACGCGCACCCGCACTCTGGGCACCCTCGCCGTCGTCGTCGGCTTCCTCGCGTTCGTGGAGTTCACGAGTGGTGTGCTGCAGGGCTACTACACGCCCATGCTCAGCGACATCGCCCGGCACCTCGGCATCCACGACGCCGACGTGAACTGGCTCGAGGGCGCGCAGCTCATGCTGTCGGCGCTCGTCGTCCCGGCGTTCGCGAAGCTCGGCGACATGGTCGGCCACAAGCGGATGCTGCTGATCTCGACGGCCGTCACCGCGGCGGCGGCTCTGGTGCTGCCGTTCACGGACTCCTTCGGCGTGTTCCTCGCGGCCTGGGCGCTCATGGGTTTCTACGTCGTCTGGCTCCCGCTCGAGATCGCCCTGATCTGGTCACGGTCGCGTCGCATGGAAGGACGCTCCTCGATCACGGCCAAGGCGGCCGGCCTCCTGGTCGCGGCCCTCGAAGGTGGTGCGATCATCGGCGCTCTCGTGGGCGGCGCGCTGATCGACGTCCTGCCCCTCACGGTCGTCCTCCTGGTTCCGGCTGTGCTCATCGTGGTGTGCTTCTTCGTGATCCTGTTCGGGGTCAAGGAATCTCCCGAGCCGACCGGCGGCATCTTCGACACGGTCGGCCTCGTGCTGATCTCCCTGGCCCTCGTCTGTTTCACCGGCGGACTCAGCCTGCTCCGCCTCGAGGGCGGTCTCGTGAATCCGTGGTCCTGGGCCGTGGTCGTCTTCGGTGTGCTGCTGGTGATCCCGTTCGTGCTCTGGGAGCTGCGCTGCGACGACCCGCTCATCGACGTGCGCATGTTCCGCTCACCCGCGCTCGGACCGGTGTTCCTCACCGCAGGGCTCTTCGGAGTCAGCGTGCTCGGTGCTCAGGCGCCGCTGTCGACGTTCGCGCGGACCGATCCGTCGGTCTACGGTTACGGTCTCGGCACGAGCGGGTTCGCGACCTCGCTCATCATCGGCGTGTACCTCGTGGCGATGATCGCGGGTGCGCTCCTGTTCCCGACCATCGCACGATGGGCGACTCCACGGGTCACGCTGATGGGCGCTTCGGTGCTGGTGGGGCTCGGCTTCCTGTTGTTCCTGCCGTTCCATGACACCTATGGTCAGGTCATCACGAACATGGTCGTCGTGGGCCTCGGTTCCGGCGCGCTGGTCGCCGCTCTTCCCGCTGCCGCCGCATCGGCCGCGCCCGCCACGCAGACCGGTGTCGCGACGGGGCTCACCAACTCGGTGAAGACCGTGGGCGGGGCGATCGCCTCGTGCGTTTTCGGCATCGCGCTGCTGCACGGTGTCGCCACGACCGCCGGCGCGACCGAGGGGACGGCCGGTTCGCTGGCGGGGTACTTCACCGTCTGGATCGTCTGCGGTGTCACCGCACTTGTCGCAGCCGTCATCCTCGTATTCGTGCCGAAGGCCGCGTTCACCGACCGGTCCGTCGACGCGGAGGTCGCCCCGGTCGTCTGACGTCGGTTCTGATCATTCCCGATCGAGACCGAACGTCCGCTTCACGATGGCCTGCACGTCGCCGTCGACACCGTCGATGCGCGTGTTGACGGCGTCGAACCGCGCGTCCACGGCGTCGAAGCGGGCATTCATCTCGTTGCGGAGCCCGCCGATCTCACTGCGGACGACATGGATGAACAGGGTCGAGACCACGGTGAGGGTGCTGAACATCAGCGCGCTGAACGCTCCGATCAGGGTCCAGATCTGCGCGTCATTCATGAATCCCACCCCGTCATCGTCGCATCGATTCGGCAAGCTTGCCAGGCCGCGGGCAGCGAAGATATCGGTGACCCGGGAGGTGGGGACAAGACGTTTCGAGCGTGCCCGGGGAGGAGTAGTCGAGCCGCTCTGACGAGGGCGACGAGGATGCGGCCGGAGCCGGGCAGCGGGCTCCCCGCCGCCCGGCTCCTTTTCTCAATCGCCCTTCACGTTGACGAGCTGCCGCAGCGTGTGCCGGATCGACACCAGGCTCGCGGCATCCGCCATCACCCGATCGATCGGCTTGTACGCCTGCGGGATCTCATCGACGAAGGCGTCCGTGTCGCGGAACTCGATGCCCGTCATCGCCTCCCGCAGCTGGTCGTGCGTGAACGTCCGCCTCGCGGCCGACCGGGAGTACTCCCGACCCGCGCCGTGCGGCGAGGAGTTCAGCGACTGCGGGTCGCCGAGCCCCTCGACCACGTAGGAGGCAGTGCCCATCGATCCGGGGATGAGCCCCGGCCGACCGGCGTCCGCCTGGATCGCGCCCTTCCGCGACACCCACACCTGCTTGCCGTAATGCTTCTCCGACTCGGTGAAGTTGTGGTGGCAGTTGATGCGCTCCTGCTCGTCGACCGCGGTGCCGAGGAACTCGGACACTTGCCGGATGACCCGGTCCATCATCTCCTCCCGGTTCAGCAGGGCGAAGTGCTGTGCCCACCGCAGCTCCCGGATGTACCGGGTGAACTCCTCGGTGCCCTCGACCAGGTACGCCAGGTCGGGGTCGGGGAGGTCGATCCACCATCGCTTCGCCAGCTTCTGGGCCACCGAGATGTGGTGCCCGGCGATCCTGTTGCCGACGCCTCGGGAGCCCGAGTGCAGGAACAGCCACACCCGGTCGAGCTCGTCGACCGACACCTCGATGAAGTGGTTGCCCGAACCGAGCGTGCCCAGCTGCAGGCGCCAGTTGCCGGCGTAGCTCGCGGGGTCGAAGCCGTTGTTCTCGGCGAGCTGCTCGAGCTCGGCGATGCGCGGCTCGGCGGTCGCGACGACCTTGCGGTTGTATCGGCCGGCCGACAGCGGGATGGCGCGTTCGATCTGCTCCCGAAGCTCGGCGAGGTCACGACCTTCCAGTTCGCTCCTCGTGAACTGGGTGCGGACGGCGATCATGCCGCAGCCGATGTCGACGCCGACGGCTGCGGGGATGATCGCGCCGAGCGTCGGGATGACCGAGCCGACCGTCGCCCCCTTGCCGAGGTGCGCATCCGGCATCAGCGCCAGGTGCGGGTGGATGAACGGCATGCGGGCCGTGGTGTGCGCCTGAGCGAGTGTCTTCTCGTCGATCAGCGACGCCCACGACAGCAGCCGTGCGGAGAGCCTCTCCATGATTCCTTTCCATGTGGTGGTGGTCAGCCACAGGTCAGGGTGCTCTCCGAACGGAAAACGCCCCGGACCTGACGGTGCGGGGCGTTGCGAGAGCGGATGCTGTCACACGGCGCGCGCCGGAGGGTACGACTCGTTGCGGTCATTGCGCTTCGACTGAAGCTGCAACACCGCTCCGATGGGAAGGTTCCGCTGGGCGGTCATCCGTCGACTCCTCGGCTGGCGTGCTGGGCCGATCGGCACAGCTTTGCCACATTAGGGGGCGACACGCCCGGGAGTCAAGCCGTCTCGCGCGGCGGGTTGTACATGAATTCGATGCGGATGCCGTCGGCGTCCTCGACGAATGAGGCGTAGTAGCGCTCGGAGTAGCGGGGATACTCCTTGGGGTCACGCACGGCGGTCCAGCCCGCATCCAACGCGATCGCGTGCAGGCGTTCGACCTCGTCGCGCGTCGGAACGGCGAAGGCGATGTGCTGCCAGCCGACCTTGCCGTGCCGGTGCGGGGCGGAGTCCTCGTCCCAGGTGTACAGGATGATCTCGGTCTCTTCGCCGTTGTGCCACGAGATCGAATGGTCGTCTTCGCCGCCGCTCTGATAGCCCAGGGCGGTGAGGACCGGATGGAACTGCGCTCGGCCGCGCTCGAGGTCGTCGACGGTGATGCCCAGATGATCCAGAAGTGCCATGCGGCCCAGTCTTCCAGAAACGCCCCACGGCGTCAGGGAGCGATCTTCCCGAATGTGGCGGGGTCGACGGGCCGTTGGCGACGAGGGAGGTTCTCCACGACGAGGAGGTACGACTCGGTCACCAGCTCCCGGACGAGGTCCTGGGGCAGCTTGCCGCCGGGGCGGAGCGAGATCCAGTGCTTCTTGTTCATGTGATAGCCGGGGATGATGTCATCGAACTGGCGGCGGAGCGCGTCGCCGTCTTCGGGCGCCGCCTTGAGGGTCACCATGGCCTCGCCCGTGGCCGATGTGAGCAGCATGAACACCTTGTCGCGCACCTTGAACACGTCCCATTCGGGCCCGAAAGGATGCTCGAGTCGAGCCCCCGGCAGTTCCTCGGCGCGGTCGCGCGCACACTGCTGCAGGCGGTCACCTTTCATGAGCACTCCTCTTCCGAAACGGTGCCAAACGACCGTACGCACCACCGTACGGCCTCCCACCGACAGTGGAGGCCACGGAGCCGGAACGGGCTCAGTGCGGTGCGTGGTACTCCGCTTCGCCGCGCTTCCAGTAGCCCTTCACAACGGCGTTCGCGGTGTCGACGCCCCACCGGCCGAGGAGTGCCCGACCCGGCTTGACGATCGACTGCTCGGCGGCGATGAAGACGAACGGGTCGGAGCCCACGGCATCTTCGGCGGTCAGGCGCTCGAGGAAGGCGATGAGCGCGGAGCCGGAAGGAGCATCGCCGCGGTGCAGCCACTCGACCTCGACCGGCGCTTCGATGTCGAACTCGCGGCCCTGATTGACGGTTTCCACCACGATGCGTGCCGGGGTTCCCTCGGGGATCAGCGCGGCAAAGCGGCGGATCGCGGGGATCGCCGTCTCGTCGCCGACGAGCAGCCATCCACCGGGCTCGCCGACCAGCACGGCCGACCCGCGGGGGCCACCGACGCCGATGGATGAACCGAGCGGCGCGGTCGCCGCCCACGGCGCCGCGACACCCTGATCGCCGTGCACGGCGAACTCGACGTCGAGCCAGTCGTCGCCCCAGTCCAGCGGCGTGTACTCACGGCTCGGAGACGCGCGCAGCTCCTCGACGGAGCCGACCGGCCCTGCCGGGAAGAACAGCCGCATGTGGTCGTCGGAACCCAGCGACTCGAAGCCGGCGAGGTCGGAGCCGGTGAGTCGCACCCGCACGAAGTCCGGAGCCAGCCATTCGCGGGCGCTCAGAGTCACGGTGCGGAAGCGCAGCTCGAGGCCGCGACGCTCGATCGAGAAGCCGGATTTCGTATCGCTCATGAAGTAAGGCTAACCTAAATATGTCGAGGGAAGGGCACCCTAACCTCGACCTCCCAGCGCCACCGTGTGCGCACAGATCCCGCAGAACAGGAGTCTCTCCATGTCCGTGCCCAGAACCCTCACCGCCACGAGCGTCGCGCTCGTCGGCCTCCTCGCCCTCGCCGGCTGCGCTTCCGGCAGCACGGCGGAACCTGCGAAGGACGAACCTGCGGCGGCATCCGTCACGATCGAGGACAACACCGGCACGCACGAGATCGCGACCCCTCCGGCCTCCGTCGTCGCCCTCGACAACCGCACTTTCCAGACGCTCTCCGACTGGGGAGTCGAGCTCTCGGCCGGCGCCGTCGCGCTCATGCCCGAGACCGTGTCGTACGTGAAGGACGACGGCATCGTCGACATCGGACTGCACAGCGAACCCGACCTCGAGGCCGTCGTCGCGGTCGAACCCGACCTCATCATCAGCGGTCAGCGCTTCACCCAGCACAACGCGGCCATCGCCGATCTCGTGCCCGAAGCCACGATCATCGACCTCGAGCCGCGTGAAGGCGAGCCCTTCGACGAGGAGCTCAAGCGCCAGGTCACCGCGCTGGGCGAGATCTTCGGCAAGCAGGACGAGGCGCAGAAGCTGGTGGATGACTTCGACGCCGCCGTCGAGCGCGCCCAGGCCGCCTACGATGACGCCGACACCGTCATGGCTGTGAACACCTCCGGCGGTGAGATCGGGTACCTCGCCCCGACCGTCGGCCGCTCGCTCGGCCCGATCTACGACATCCTCGGACTCACGCCGGCGCTCGAGGTCGAGGACGCGACCGACGATCACCAGGGCGACGACATCTCGGTCGAGGCGATCGCGGCTTCGAACCCCGACTGGATCCTCGTGCTCGACCGCGACGCCGTGTTCGCTGCGGAGACCCCCGACTACGTGCAGGCGGCCGAGATCCTGGAGAACTCCGAGGCGCTCGCCGGTGTCACGGCGGTGAAGGACGAGCAGATCGTCTACATGCCCACCGACACCTACTTGAACGAGGGAATCCAGACGTACACGACGTTCCTCGAGGACTTCGCCGACGCCCTCGAGGCCGCGAAGAACTGAGGCAACGCGGCGGCATCCGGATGATTCGGGTGCCGCCGCACCGTCATCATGGTCTCCACCGACATCACCCCGCCGCCCCGGTACACCGGGCGGCTCTTCGACGGCACGCTGCTCATCGGCGTGCTCGTCGTCGTCGTTCTCCTCGTCATCTCGCTGTTCACCGGCGTGTACGACATCGCCGGAGCCGACGACGGCGCGGAGATGTTCCAGATCACGCGCGTGCCCCGCACGATCGCCCTCGTCCTCTCGGGCGCGGCGATGGCGATGGCAGGCCTCGTGATGCAGCTGCTCACCCAGAACCGTTTCGTCGAGCCGACGACGACCGGAACCACCGAGTGGGCGGGGCTCGGACTCCTCATGGTCATGATCCTCGTCCCGCAGCCGTCGCTCCCGTTACGGATGGCGGGGGCAGTGCTCGCGGCGTTCGTCGGCACGATGGTGTTCTTCGCCTTCCTGCGCCGCGTCGCCCTCAAGTCCTCGCTCATCGTCCCGATCGTCGGCATCATGCTCGGCGCGGTCGTCGGCGCCCTGTCGACGTATCTCGCACTGGCGACCAACTCGCTGCAGATCCTGGGCGTGTGGTTCGCCGGCAGCTTCACCTCGGTGATGCGCGGCCAGTACGAGATGCTGTGGATCGTGGCGATCATCGGTGTGATCGTCTTCCTCGTCGCCGATCGGCTGACCATCGCCGGACTCGGCGAAGAGGTGGCCACGAACGTCGGCGTGAACTACAACCGGATCATCCTGCTCGGCACCGTCCTCATCGCGATCACCACGGGCGTGGTCACGGTCGTCGTCGGCAACCTGCCCTTCCTCGGACTGATCGTGCCCAACATCGTCTCGATGGTGCGCGGCGACGACCTGCGCAGCAACCTGCCCTGGGTGTGCCTGCTCGGCATCGCGATCGTCACGGTGTGCGACATCATCGGGCGCACGATCATTATGCCGTTCGAGGTACCGGTGTCGCTGATCCTCGGCGTCGTCGGGGCCGTGGTGTTCGTGCTACTTCTGCTGAGGCAGCGTCGACGTGGTTAGCGGCGTGGGGGAGCAGCTGACGACGACCCCGGCGACGCGCTCGGCCGGCTCGTTCACGACCCCGCGTGCGCGTCGGCGTTACCTGATCGTGCTGGGCATCCTCATCGTCCTGGCCGCGGGATCCGGATTCGGCCTCCTCGCGTGGGGGAACCCCATGCCCGTCGGCTCGACGGGGTTCTGGCGCATCGCCCAGCATCGCGCGATCGATGTGACGGTGATGGCGCTCGTCGCGGTCGCGCAGGCCATCGCCACCGTGAGCTTCCAGACGGTCACCAACAACCGCATCATCACGCCGTCGATCATGGGCTTCGAGTCGCTCTACCGCGTCGTGCAGACCTCGACCGTGTACCTGTTCGGGGTGGCCGGGCTCGTGGCGATCCAGGGGGTCGGCCAGTTCGCGATCCAGGTCGCGATCATGGTCGGGCTCGCGGTCGCGCTCTACGGCTGGCTGCTGTCCGGTCGATACGGGAACCTGCAGATCATGCTCCTGGTGGGCATCGTGATCGGCGGGGGGCTGGGCGCGATCGCCACGTTCATGCAGCGACTGCTCACCCCGAGCGAGTTCGACGTGCTCGCCGCCCGGCTGTTCGGCAACGTGTCCAACGCCGATCCCTCGTACCTCCCGTTGGCGATCCCGCTCGTCGTCGCGGCATCCGCACTGTTGTGGCTGCGATCCCGTCGGCTGAACCTGATGGCCTTGGGGCCGGATGCCGCGCGCTCCCTCGGCGTCGACCATCGCCGCGAGCTCTTCCTCGTGCTCTTCCTGGTGGCCGTGCTGATGGCGACCTCGACCGCGCTCGTCGGCCCGATGACGTTCCTCGGATTCCTGGTGGCGACCCTCGCGTATCAGTTCGCCGACACGCACGACCATCGGCTCATCTTCCCCGTCGCGGTGCTCACGGCCTTCACGATCCTCGCGGGCGCGTACTTCGTGATGAAGAACGTCTTCTACGCGCAGGGGATGGTGTCGATCCTGATCGAGCTCGTCGGCGGCACCGTGTTCCTCATCGTCATCCTCAGAAAGGGCCGACTGTGATCGCACTCGACGGCGTCCGCCGTGACTACAGCAGCGAGGTCGCGATCGGCCCCGTCGACCTCGAGATCCCCGCCGGTGGCATCACCGCGCTCATCGGACCGAACGGCGCCGGCAAGTCGACGCTGCTGACGATGATGGGTCGCTTGAACGGCATGGACGCCGGTGCGATCGAGATCGCCGGGCTCGACGTCGCCTCCACCAAGTCGAAGGACCTCGCGAAGGTCGTGTCGATCCTGCGGCAGGAGAACCACTTCGTCACCCGGCTCACAGTGCGGCAGCTGGTCGGCTTCGGACGCTTCCCGCACTCGAAGGGGCGGCTGACCCGGGCGGACGAGGAGATCATCAGCCAGGCGATCGACTTCCTCGATCTCGGACCGCTCGAAGGGCGCTATCTCGACGAGCTCTCCGGCGGGCAACGCCAGCGCGCCTACGTCGCGATGGTCTTAGCGCAGGACACCGAGTTCGTGCTGTTGGACGAGCCGCTGAACAACCTCGACATGCGGCACGCGGTGCAGATGATGAAACACCTGCGCCGGGCTGCGGAGGAACTCGGACGCACGATCGTCATCGTGCTGCACGACATCAACTTCGCCGGGCACTACTCCGACCACATCTGCGCCATGAAAGACGGAGCGGTGGTGGAGTTCGGGTCCCCGGCCGAGATCATGACCGACGAGGTGCTCACCCGGGTGTTCGACACCCCGGTGCGCGTCGTCGACGGTCCGTCGGGGCCGCTCGCCGTCTACTACTGAGCGGACGATACGGTGCCAGGGGCCTCAGAGCTCGATGCCGTGATCCTCGTCGTTGACGCCGGCGTTGTTGCCACGACGCGACTCGTAGCCGAGGAACCATCCCAGCCACACGATGGCGGCGAGGAGCACACCGAGCCAGACGTTCTGGAAGATCAACCCGACGACGACTCCGACGACGAGCAGGCCGACGGTGATGGAGATGCGTAGCGCAGAACGGGACATGGCCCCAGCATAGGCGGACGGAGTCAGCGACCGCGATGGTCCTCGGGGGCGAGACGGGGTCCGCGGCGCGGTTCCTGAACCCCGCTGGCGAAGATGAGACGGATGACACGCTGCCGCTGACCCGCCCAGGGCTCGAGGAGCTCGAGCATCCCGTCGTCGTCGGTGCGCTTCCCGGTGAGCGCATGTCCTACCTCGTGCGCCAGGTGGTAGTCGCCGACGCTGACGGCATCGGGATCACCCAGCGCGCGGATGCGGGTCTCCGCCGAGGTCCAGACGCCGACTCCCGGGAGGCTGGTGAGCACGCGGTCGCGGTCGGCGCCGGTCGTGGCCGCGCTCACGGCACGGGCGATGCGGTCACCGCGCTCGGCTGCGCGCACGATGGTGCGGGACTGCGGGGGCTCGACGCCGGCGCGGTGCCAGGCCCACGAGGGGATGCGGTACCACTGCTCGGCGGTCGGCGCGACGAACATCGGTCGCGGCGTGGGGCCGGGCGCACGCTCGCCGAAGCGGGAGACGAGCCAGCGCCAGGCGCCGAAGGCCTGCATGCCGGTGACTTTCTGCTCGATGATCGCGCAGGCGAGAGCATCGAACACCGCGTCGGTGCGGGCGAGCCGCAGTCCGGGGGTGCGCCGGGCGGACTCTGCGATGAGCGGATGCAGCGACGCGTCGAAGTCGCCGGGCTCGTCGTATGCGCCGCAGAGTGCGGGAACGCCCTCGAGAGCGTGCTCGGCTCCGGAACCCCAGGCCGAGCCCCTGACCTCGTTGCCGGACATGCGCAGGGCGAGTGTCGCGGGGCCGAGCGGCGTGCGCACGGCACGCCAGATGACGCCGCCGTCGACGATCATCGTCGGATCGGTGCCGCCGCGGCGGAGCATGCCGACGGTGCGTCGAAGATCGAGCGGATGCGGCGGCCGGTAGACGGTCTCCCATCGAGCATCCGCGGACGCGGCGTCGGCCGCTGCAGGGTGCTCGATCAGGGTCATGCGCCCACCCTACGCGCCGGTCCTGACACCGACCCGGGGTGACTCAGAAGCGGTCGGGCGAGGGGGTGCCGTGGCCGTAGCGGATGACGACGTCGGCGTGGCGGTCGAACCGGTACCCGATGCCGCGCACGGTCCGGACGATGTCCTCGTAGCGGCCGAGCTTGGCGCGAAGGCGGCGGACGTGCACGTCGATCGTGCGCTCGCCGGGCGTCTCGTCATCCTGTGCCTGCCAGAGCGCGGAGACCAGCTCGCTGCGCTCGATCGTGCGTCCCTCACGGAGCACCAGGTACTGCAGCAGCTCGAACTCCTTGTAGGTGAAGGCCGCGGACTCTCCGTCGATGAGCACGCGCTTGCGGGAGATGTCGACGGTCACGCCGGTCTCCTCTTCCACGGTCTCCTCTTCGGCGGCGGCCTTGGTGCGGGCGATGGCACCCGGCTCCTGCAGGGCGAGGCGGACGACGTCGAGGTCGCGGCCTCCGGAGCCATGGGGAGCGAGGGCGACCGTGGCGTGCGTCTCGGCGCCCGGTGCGAGCTCGGCGAGAGTGCGGCGCAGTGCGTCGACGAGGAGGGGGAGGCTCACTCCGGCTTCGGCTGCCTTGATCTCGTCGAGTCCGACGTAGAGGGCGAAGCCGCGGGGCGAGCGGACGGCGGGCAGATCGGCTCCGGCGGCGGCCAGGGGAGCAGCGGCGTCCGGCTGCGTGCGGATCGCGGCGGTGGTGGCGGGACGCTCGAGAAGTGCGGTGTTCGACATGATGATGAGTCCTCAGGACGTGAGCCCGGATCGAGCGGGGCTCTGATGCGTTGCATGAATGACCGGCGGAGCCGGGAAGCGAGCAAAGGGTGGATGCTCGGTGACTCTGACCTCGCAGATGGCGAGGCGTCAGGTCAGGCGGGGTGGCTGTTCGTTCAGCGACACATTCGGCAACACATGCCAACGCGACCGGGCATCATCATCCCGGCAGTCCTGTTCGCCTCCTGGGCGGACAAAGGGCTTGCGTTGGTGGTCATGGGGGGATTATGTCCGATCATGACCGCTCATGTCAAAACGCCCGGGCGTCCGTGAGCGGGCGTAACGTTGTGCGGATGACGATCTCGCACACTGTCGGCGGTTTCATCCTGACCGACGAGAAGGATGCGTCGCGCTACACGCTCATGCGCGACGGAAAGCTCGTGAGCGTTCTCGACTACCGCGACGACGGACACACGATCGCCCTGACGCGAGCCTTCACGGTCCCGACTTTCCGCGGCAACGGCTATGCCGGAAAGGTCGTCGAGGGGGCCGTCGCCGACATCGAGGAGCGCGGAGACCGCAAGGTCGACGCCGTCTGCTGGTACGTCGCGGACTGGTTCGTAGCGAACCCCGAGCACGCCCCGCTGCTGCGCTCGCGCTGACTCGCCTGCTGTATGACGCCGTGTTACAGCCGCCTGCTGCGAGGATGGGCCCATGAAACTCGCTGAGGCCCTCACCGCACGAGCCGATCTGCAGCGCCGCATCGAGCAGCTGCGTGCCCGCATCGTCGCGAACGCCCGCTTCCAGGAGGGGGAGGAGCCGGCTGAGGATGCCGCGGCCCTCATCGTCGAAGCGGACGCCGCACTGACCCAGCTGCGCGATCTGATCCGTCGCATCAACGCGACCAACGCACGACTCGATCTCGGCGCGGACGGCACGATGACGGATGCGCTCGCCGCCCGCGACGTGCTGCGTCTGCGCCACTCCGTGCTGACGGATGCGGCCGCCGCGGCATCCGGATCCAACGACCAGTACCTGCGCCAGATGCGGTCGGAGCTGCGGCAGGTCTCGGCGCTGCCGGTCGCGCAGCTGCGATCGAGGGCCGACGCCGTCGCGCAGGAGCTGCGGGAGCTCGATAACCGGATCCAGCAGGCGAACTGGTCGAACGACCTCGAGGAGGAGAGCGGAAGTCGGTAGTCACGACGAAGCGGGCACAACCCTCAGCCGGCGGGGCAAGCCGGCACCTGTCGGGCGGAGGGCAGCCCTGATATCGCATCGCGCAGCCCCGCACGCCGCACAGGTGAAGGTGCACAGCGCATCTCGCATCACCGCGTGCCGATCGTCGCGACGAGGGTGGGTCAGGGGACCTTCCGCTTCCTCCTCGAACATCATGCGATAGAATGGAGTTCTGCTCAGCCCCGTTGGCTGAGGTGGTCAGGCGCCGAGAGGCGCGCTGATCCGAGGCTCGAAACCTCCGGCATCCTCATCAGACACCGGAGGTTTTTCCATGTCTTCATCCCTGCGCGCCCGTCCACATTCCCGGTGGTGGGCACTCATCGTCATCTCCCTCACCCAGCTCGTCGTGGTGCTCGACGGCACCATCGTGAGCATCGCGCTGCCGCGTGCACAGGCCGCTCTCGGTCTCACCGACGGACAGCGGCAGTGGGTCGTCACGGCTTACGCCCTCGCGTTCGGTGCGCTCCTCCTCTTCGGCGGACGCCTCGCCGACTACATCGGCCGCAAGCGCATCTTCATGATCGGCATGATCGGATTCGGCGCGGCATCGCTGTACGGCGGATTCGCGCAGCAGGGGTGGGAGCTCATCCTCGCGCGCGGACTCCAGGGCGTCTTCGCGGCGCTGCTCGCACCGGCGGCACTGGCGCTGCTGACGGTGACGTTCCCCTCCGGCCGTGAGCGCAACACCGCCTTCGCCGTGTTCGGCACCGTCGCGGGAACGGGGGCAGCGGTCGGCCTCCTGCTCGGCGGGCTGCTGACCGAGTTCGCCGACTGGCGCTGGTGCCTCTTCGTGAACATCTTCTTCGTCGTGGTCGGGCTCATCGGCGGCGCCCTCTTCCTCACCGAGAGCAAGGCCGAGGGTGAGAACCGGTACGACGTCTGGGGGACCATCACGGTGACCCTCGGGCTCGGGGCCCTCGTCTACGGGTTCAGCCTCGCCGAGCACGGCTGGGGCGATCCACTGACGATCACGTTCCTGGCGCTCGGTGTCGTCCTGCTCGCGGTCTTCGTCTGGATCGAGAGCCGGGTCGCGCAGCCGCTGCTGCCGTTGCGGATCGTGGCCGACCGCGTCCGGGGCGGCGCGTTTCTCATCCAGGGTGTCGCCGGCGCCATCATGATCGGCGCCACGATGTACCTCACGTTCCACCTGCAGTTCGTGCTCGGGATGGGGGCGTTCCCGGCAGGACTCGCCACGCTGCCCCTGCCGATCGCGACCATGATCATCGCCCCGATCGCGACCCGGCTGCTGCCGGTGATCGGACCGCGGCCGATGCTCATCGTCGGACCGCTGCTCGCCGCGGCGGGGATGGTCTACCTCTCGGGGATCACGCCGGACGGCGCGTACCTCCTGCAGGTCGCCCCTGCGCTGGTGGTGCTCGGTGTCGGCATGGCTTTCATCTTCATCCCGCTGCAGAACCTGGCGCTGTCGGGGGTGGCCCCGCACGATGCCGGCGTCGCGTCCGCCATGGCGAACTCGGCGATGCAGATCGGCGGATCGATCGGGCTGTCGGTGTTCACCGCCGTGTACGCGGCTTCCGTGGGCGGGCACGCTCAGGCCGACGTCACGCCGTCGCAGTTGACCGACGCATACGGCTGGACGTTCATCGCCGCCGCGATCTTCATGGTCGCCGCCTCCGTGATCGCGATGTTCCTGGTGCGCGGCACCAAGGAGGAGCTGATGCCCACGCAGGGCGAGCGGGCCCTCGCCGCGCACTGAGCCGTGGTCGCGGCATCCGTCCCGGCGTAGATCGCCCGATTCCCGCCCCGGGAACGGATGCCGCGGCACGCCTCGGACGTAATGTCCGAGGGTGTTCGTACCGTGTGAGTATGCGAATCCTGCACACCTCCGACTGGCACATCGGCCGGACGTTCCATGGCAACTCGACCATGGACGCGCTGGCCGAGGTGCTCGGCGCGCTCACGGAGCAGGTTCGCGAGAACGCAGTCGACGTCGTCGTCGTCGCGGGCGACGTCTTCGACTCCGCGACGCCGTCGGGCGCCGCGTACACGCTGCTCGGCGATGCGCTGGTGTCACTGCACGAGACGGGCGCCCGCGTCATCGTCACGAGCGGCAACCACGACTCGGCCGCGCGACTCGGTTTCCAGGCCCGGCTGCTCCGCGAGGGCATCCACGTGCTGACAGATCCGCTCGCGGTCGGCGTGCCGGTCACCATCGCCGACCCCGAGGGGCCTGTTCACTTCTTCGGAATCCCCTACCTCGAACCGGCGATCGTCCGTCAGCACTGGCCCGAGGGTGACAGTTCGGGGCGGCAGCTGCGCACGCAGGCGCAGACCATGGCCCATGCGATGGATCTGGTCCGCGCCGGCATGCGCGAGCACGAGGGACGTTCAGTGGCGATCGCGCACTGCTTCGCGGCCGGCGTCGACGCGACCGTCGGGCTCGAACGCGAGGTGCGTCAGGGCGGACTCGACGTCGTGCCGCTGAGCGTCTTCGACGGCCCCGATTACGTCGCGCTCGGGCACATCCACGGGCGCCAGCAGATCAGCGAGCGCGTCCGGTACGCGGGTGCTCCGCTGCACTACAGCTTCGGCGAGCAGGACAAGCCGCGCGGATCCTGGCTCGTCGACCTCGATGCCGACGGCCTCGCCGCGGTCGAGTGGCTCGACCTGCCGGTTCCGCGTCGGCTCGTCACGCTCACGGGCTCGCTCGAAGAGATCCTCGCAGCCGACACCGTCGCCGCACACGCCGACGACTGGGTCTGCGCCGTCTACACGGATGCGGTGCCGCAGTCCGAGCCGATGCGGCGTCTGCGAGAGAGCTATCCCCACTGCGCGATGGTTCAGCACCAGCCCGCAGCTGTCGCAGAGGTGGAGGAGAAGTCGTACGTGCAGCGGCTGCGCTCCGCCGTCACCGACGCCGACCGCATCGAGGCGTTCCTCGAGCATGTGCGGGCAGGTCACGGGCCCACCGAGGTCGAGCACGAGCTGATCCGTGCGGTGCTCGATGAGCGCGTGCGCGCGGAGGCACTCGTCTAGATGCGTCTCCATCGCCTGGAGGTCGAGGGCTTCGGTCCCTTCCGTTCGCGGCAGGTCGTCGATTTCGACGCGTTCGCCGATGACGGCATCTTCCTCATCGCCGGCCGCACGGGGGCAGGTAAATCGAGCATCCTCGACGCCGTGTGCTTCGGACTCTACGGCGGGGTGCCGCGTTACGACGGCGGTGAGAAGCGGCTGCGCAGCGATCACTGCGAGCCCGACGATCCGTCGGAGGTGGTGGTCGAGTTCAGCACTCCGGCGGGCCGTTTCCGTGTGACCCGTTCACCGGAGTACCTGCGTCCCGCCAAACGTGGCGGCGGCATGACCAAGCAGGCCTCGGCCGTCGCCCTCGACGAGTGGACCGATGCCGGCTGGGTGGGTCGCGCCGCTCGCGCCGTCGATGTCGCAGGCGAGCTCGATGAGATCCTCCAGCTCAGCCGCGAGCAGTTCCTCCAGGTGATCCTCCTCGCGCAGAACCGATTCTCGGAGTTCCTGCTCGCGGGCAGCAGAGACCGCCAGGCACTGCTGCGGCGGCTGTTCGGAACGCAGCGGTTCGAAGACGTGCAGGCACGGTTCGACGAGCGGCGCCGGGAGGCGGAACAGACACTCGGCGCTCGGCTCGCGACGGTGAATGCGCGTATCGACGAGGCCGAGCAGCTCGTGATCACGAGCGGGCTCTCCGACGACGTGACAGCGCCGACCGAGGACGCGGCGGTGTCCGGCCCCCCGTCGATCGAAGGGCGTCTCGAGGCACTCCGACGAGCGAGGGCGCGTGCCGACTATCGGGCGGAGCGCCGCGCCTCGGAGCAGGTGGAGGCGGAGAAGCGTGCGGCCGATGCCGATGCGGCGCTCGCCACCGCTCGCGAAGAGAAGCATGCCCAGGGGGAACGTGATCGCGCCCGGACAGCGCTCGAGCGACTGGATGCCGATGCGCCGTCGATCGACGAGGCCCGCGCCGAGCTCTCAGCCGCGCGTGCCGCCGAGGCGGTGCGGTCGACGATCACTGCCGCAGCCCGAGCGCAGGCGGCGGTCACCGTGGCGGCCGAAGACGAGCAGCGGTCACGGGCGGTGTGGGACGCGTTCGAGGTCACCGTCGATGGCGACCTCGACGGCTGGGTTGCTGCGCGCACCAGGGAAAGCGGTTCCTGGGAGCGCGCGCGGGAGCTCGAGGGCCAGGCGCCGGCGCTCGAGGCCGAGCTGCAGTCCGCCGACGAGGCCGTTGCGGCGGCGACCGCGCACCTCGAAGCCGGGGAAGCGGAACGCGCCGCCCTCCCCGCCGCGATCGCCGCGCTGACAGCGGAACGCGACGAGAAACGTCGTCTGGCCGACCGCGTGGGCGATGCCCGAGCGGCCCAGGAAGAGGCAGGCGCTCGACGCACGGCGGCTCGCGAGGCGGAGCGGCTGCAGAAGACGCAGGCCTCGACCGAGCTCGAACTCGCCGACGCCACTGCTGTGCACGCCGCCGCGCAGACGAACCTCGCACAGCTGCGGCAGCGCCGCATCGACGGGATGTCCGGCGAGCTCGCGTCGAGCCTGCGCCCCGAGCATCCGTGTCCGGTCTGTGGCTCACTCGAGCATCCGGCTCCGGCCACGCACGCCGATCCCGTCTCGCCCGACGACATCGCTGAAGCGGAGAAGGCCCGCGACGTCGCGGCGCAGCGGGAGCGTGAACTCTCCGCGGCGTCTTCGAGCCTGCGGGCTGAACTCGCTGCTGTCTCCGCCCGCGCGGACGGGCGGAGCGTCGACCAGGCCGAGACGGAGTACGAAGCAGCCGCCGCAGCCCACGCGCTCAGCCTGGCCGCAGCCGATGAGCTGACGGTGCTCGACGTGCAACTGAGCGGCCTCGTCGCCCGGGTCGATCAGCTCGAGGCCGAGAAGACCGAGGGCATGGCGGCGCTCGCTCGGGCGCGGGAGCAGCACGCTCTGCTGCAGCAGCGGAGCACGGAGGCCCACACGCTGATCGCCGAGGCGCGCGGCTCCTTCGACACGGTCGCCGAGCGTCTCGACGACATGGCCACCAGGATCTCCGCCGCCCGCGCGGTCGCCCAGGCGATGGCAGAACGTCTGCGCAGGACGCAGGCGCTGGCCGAGGCGGAGGCCGAGCGGGATGAGGCGATCGCCGACTCGCCGTTCGACGATGTGACCGCCGCTGAACACGCCCTCCGCTCCGCGGCGACGCAGGAAGCTCTGGATGCGCGGATCGCCGAGCACGCCGTGCAGCGGGAGAAGGAACGGGCGATCCTGTTCGATCTGGAGCTGCGGACGCTGCCGGAGGAGCCGATCGACCTCACGCCCGTCGAAGAGGCCTCGAAGGCCGCCCGAGCGATCTGGACCGACGCGGTCGACGCGGCGGCTCGAGCGGCGGGCACGGCCGAACGGCTCGGGGGACTGATCGATTCCGCCACCGCCGAGCATGCCCGCACCGCCACCGATGCCGCCGAGTTCGAGGTGCTGCAGAATCTCGCGGACACGATCGCCGGGCGAGGCGCCAACACCCGCAAGATGACGTTGGAGACGTTCGTCCTCGCGGCTGAGCTCGAAGAGATCGTCGAAGCGGCGAACCGGCGTCTGCACGACATGTCGACGGGCCGCTACCAGCTGCAGCACTCCGACGCGCTCGCGGCTCGAGGGGCAGCATCCGGACTCGGGATCGTGGTCTCCGATGCCTTCACCGGCCAGACCAGGCCGCCACAGTCGCTGTCGGGCGGTGAGACGTTCCTCACCTCACTCGCGCTCGCACTCGGTCTCGCCGAGGTGGTCACGGCCCGGGCCGGCGGCATCCGCCTCGACACGCTGTTCATCGACGAGGGATTCGGCTCGCTCGATGGTGACACGCTCGATGTGGCCATGCGCACGCTCGACGAGCTGCGACAGGGCGGCAGGACGGTCGGAGTCATCAGCCATGTCGAGGCCATGCAGGAGCAGATCCCGGCGCAGCTCACGGTGCGGGCGCTGCCGAACGGTCCGAGCATCATCGAGGCCCGCTGAGCCGCGCGAACGCCGACGGCCTCCGCCGCCTCAGACGCCGTACTCGGCGCGGATGAAGTCGCGAAGCTGCACGCTGCAGCGGGCGACCGCCTCGCGCCAGTCGGTCAATGCGCCGTCTTCAGCCTGGTCGGACACGGCGCGGAACACGCGGATGGGCACGCCGAACTGTCGTGCGACCCAGATGTAGGCGTAGGTCTCCATGTCGACCAGTGCCGCTCCGGAAGGACGGATCACGGCGGTGACCTCGGCATCCTCGACGAAGTGGTCGCCCGTCGCGATCAGCACGCCGTCGCGCCCAGTGGCGACCCGCGCCGGCAGCGACACGTGCTGGCCGGCGACGCCGTCGAGGTCGGTGACGTCGTGCTGGAACGCGGTGCCGACCTCGTGGACGGTCGCTTCGAGGTCGGGATCGATCGCGCCCGCCGTGCCGACGACCACGATCTCGTCGTAGACGGTGGCGTCGAGCGCACGCGTCAGGGCGTACGTCGCCTGCAGCTTGCCCGGGCCGGTCACGAGACGGTCGAAGCCCTCGAGTTCCTCGGGGAAGGCGGACAGTTCGGATGCGAGCGCGGCGACGAGGAGTTTCACTGCCCCATTCTCTCAGGTCGTGACTGGCAGGAGCATCCGAACGCCGCGACGTCACCCCGACGTAACACGGAAGCGGGATACTGATTCGAGGAAACGAGCGGAGGATCACATGTCGTTGCAGCAGCAGATCTCTGAGGACCTCGGTGTCAGGTCGCAGATCGACCCTGAAGCCGAGACCGAGCGTCGCATCGGTTTCCTCGCCGACTACCTGCACACGACCGGAGCGAGGGGCTATGTGCTCGGCATCTCGGGCGGGCAGGACTCGACGCTCGCCGGGCGCCTCGCCCAGCTCGCCGTCGAGCGGGTGCGCGCCGAGGGCGGCGAGGCGAAGTTCCTCGCCGTGCGTCTGCCCTACCGCGTGCAGCACGATGCCGATGACGCCCAGGCCGCCCTGGAGTTCATCGCGCCCGACTCCTCCGTCGAGGTCAACATCCAGAACGGCGTCGACGGCGTCGAGGAAGACATCGAGTTCGCGGTCACGAGCGACATCAGCGACTTCAACCGCGGCAACATCAAGGCACGCGTCCGCATGGTCACCCAGTACGCGCTCGCAGGTCACGACGGGCTCCTCGTGATCGGCACCGACCACGCCGCCGAGGCGGTCACGGGCTTCTACACGAAGTTCGGCGACGGCGCGGCCGACATCCTCCCGCTGTCCGGTCTCACCAAGCGCCAGGGACGCTCGCTCCTGCAGTTCCTGGATGCTCCGGATCGTCTCGCGTTCAAGGTGCCCACCGCCGACCTGCTCGACGGCCAGCCCGGTCGTGCCGACGAGGACGAGCTCGGTCTCACCTACGAGCAGATCGACGACTTCCTCGAGGGGCGCACCGTCGATCCCGAGGTCGCCGGTCGCATCGAGGCACGATACCTCGCCACGCAGCACAAGCGGCACCTCCCGGTGACCCCCGACGACACCTGGTGGCGCTGACCGCACGTTCGCATCTGCGGAGGCGCCGCTTCGCGTCGTGTCGGATGCCGCGGATAGTGTCGAGGCATCCGACAGAACGGGAGCATCGTGCGGATCGACACTCAGGCGCAGCGCGTCATCTGGAGCGCGAGCGACCTCAAGGCGGCCGCCGAATGTGAGTTCGCGTGGTGTCGGGCGATCGACGCGAAGCTGGGACGGGTCCCTGCCGTCGAAGAGCCCGAAGACGCGACTCTGAAGCGTGCCGCCGAGCTCGGCGACGTGCACGAGCAGAACGTGCTCGCCCGGTACATCGATGAACTCGGCGACGCGAGTGTCCACCGCATCGAGAAGGTCTCGTCGGTTGATGCCGAGGCGCTGGCGGCCGCGATCGACGAGACGGTCGCGGCGCTGCGCTCCGATGCGCTCGTGGTGTTCCAGGCGGCTTTCTCCACCGACGAGTTCGTCGGATTCGCCGACTTCCTCCGCAAGGACGACGACGGCCGGTGGCGCGTTCAGGACTCCAAGCTCGCGCGCAAGGCGCGAGTCACTGCCCTCATGCAGCTCGCGGCATACGTCGACCAGCTCGACCGCCTCGGCATCCCCCGGTCCGACGAGGTCGACCTGATCCTCGGCGACGGCACGCTCAGCACCCATCAGGTGGATGATCTCCTTCCGCTCTTCCAGGTGCGGCGCGCTCGGCTGCGGGCCCTCATCGCCGACCGGCGCATCGCCGATGGGGCGGCGGGTGCGCCGCTCGCCTGGGGAGACGATCGCGGCGACCTGCAGATCGTGGCCTGCGGACGCTGCGCGACCTGCGAGGAACAGGTGCTGGCGCACCGGGACCTGCTGATGGTCGCGAGGATGCGCCCGGTGCAGCGTGCGCGACTGCGTGCGTCCGGGATCGAGACGATCGATGCCCTGGCGGAGGCATCGGGGCCGCCAGCGGGGATGAACATCGACACGTTCGAGACGCTCCGCGACCAGGCGCGACTGCAGTTGCGCGCCGATGCCGAGGGGCGGCCCACCTACGACGTGCACTACGCGCCGGCGATCCACACCCTCCCGCTGCCCAGCCACGGCGACATCTTCTTCGACTTCGAGGGCGACCCCCTCTACACGGAGCCGGCTGCCGACGGCGAGGGGCACTGGGGAATCGACTACCTCTTCGGGTGGGTCGACAACGCCGACCAGTATTCGGCCCTCTGGGCGCATACCTTCGCCGACGAGAAGCGCGCGCTCGAGACGTTCCTCGACTTCGTGAATGCGCGCAGGATCGCCCACCCCGGCATGCACATCTACCACTACGCGCCCTACGAGACCTCGCACCTGGTGGCGATGGCGGCACGGCACGGGGTGCGCGAGGGGGAGGTCGATCGGCTGCTGCGCGAGGGCGTGTTCGTCGACCTGTACCCGCTCGTGCTGCGGACGGTGCGCGTCGGTTCGCGCTCGTACTCGATCAAGAAGCTCGAGCCGCTGTACATGGGCGACGACGTGCGAACCAGCGACGTGCAGAAGGGCGACGACTCGATCGTGCAGTACGTCGCGGCTCGTGAGCTCGCCGCTGCGGGGGAGCAGGCCGGGGCCGACGCGGTCCTGGCGGACCTCGCCGACTACAACCGCTACGACTGCGTGTCGACCAGGCGTCTGCGCAACTGGCTGATCGACATCGCGCGCAAAGAGGGCGTCACCCCGGCTCCGCCCGACGCAGCCGACGAGGTCATCTACGAGCCGTCCCCGCGCTCGGTCGCACTGCTCGCAGATGCCGAGCGCGCGGTCGAGGCGGGTGACGACGGGCTCGTCCATCGACTCGCGGCCGCCGCGATCGACTATTTCCCGCGCGAGGCGAAGAGCTTCTGGGTGTCGCATTTCCAGCGGCTGCGCGAACCGGTGACCATGTGGGACGGCACGCGCGATGTGGTGCGGGTCGACCGTCCGTCCTCGACCGTCCGTCGCGACTGGAGCATCGGTGAGGGGCGGCGGGTGATGTCCCGCGATGTCGAGATCCGCGGCGAGGTTTCGCCCGGCACGACGCTCGGCGCCGGGTCGCAGCCGTTCGCACTCTACGGAGTTCCGGCGCCGTTCGACACCGAGGTCCCGTCGCGTGCGGTGCATGTGCCGCACACGGTCACGGTGGCGGAGGTGCTCGACGACGGCTACCTCATCACCGAGTCGGCGGTCCAGGGACAGACGTGGGACGAGTTGCCGCTCGCCCTCACCCCGGCCGCACCGCCACGCGTCGTGTCCCTCCAGGGCGCGATCGACGAGTGGGCCGATGCGGTGCACGCCGCGGCTCCGGGGTTCCCCGACGATGCGGCGACCGACATCCTCCGTCGGATCCCCCCGCGCACCGTATCGGGCGCGCCGCTGCCCGCCCCGGGCGACGACACGGTCGACGCGATCGTGACGGGGGTGCTCGACCTCGACCACAGTTATCTGGCGGTGCAGGGCCCTCCGGGAACGGGCAAGACCTACACCGGATCCCGGGTCATCGCACGCCTCGTGAACGAGCACGGCTTCAAGGTCGGCGTCGTGGCGCAGTCGCACGCGATCATCGAGACGCTGCTCGAGCGGGTCGTGGCCGATGGGGTCGCACCGGCTCAGGTCGCCAAGGCTCCGAAGGATCCGGATGCGACGCACTCGTATACCGCCATCCCGAAGCCCGGGATGGCGGCCTTCCTCGCCGAGCACGCCTCCGAGGGTGCCGTCGTGGGCGGGACGGCCTGGGACTTCAGCAACACCCAGCGGGTCGACCGCGACGGGCTCGACCTGCTCGTGATCGACGAGGCGGGGCAGTTCTCGCTCGCCTCGACCATCGCGGTCGCCGCCGGGGCGAAGCGGCTCCTGCTCCTCGGCGATCCGCAGCAGCTTCCGCAGGTGAGTCAGGGAGCCCACCCCGAACCGGTCGATGCCTCCGCGCTCGGCTGGGTGATGGACGGCGACCCGGTCGTGCGGCCGGAGTACGGCTACTTCCTCGCGCGCTCCTGGCGGATGCATCCCTTCGTCGCGGCACCGGTATCCACGCTCGCCTACGCGGGACAGTTGGCGTCAGCCCCCGGTACCGAGCTGCGGGCGGTCCAGGGGATCGAACCTGGTCTGCACGTCATCCCACTGCGGCACCGCGGCAACTCCACGCAGTCGCCCGAGGAGGCAGCCGAGGTCGTCCGGCTGGTCCGTGACCTGGTCGGTCGCTCCTTCACCGACAACGACGAGTCCCGGTCCACCCGGCCGCTCGTGCCCGCCGACATCATCGTGGTCACGCCGTACAACGCACAGCGTCAGCTCGTGCTCGATGCACTCGCGACGGCGGGCTATCACGACGTCCCGGTCGGCACGGTCGACAACTTCCAGGGCAAGGAGGCGGTCGTCTCGATCACCTCGCTCGCGGCCTCCAGCGGGCGGGACGCTCCGCGCGGCCCGGAGTTCCTTCTGCTGCAGAACCGACTGAACGTGGCGATCTCCCGCGCGCAGGTTGTCGCCTACCTGATCCACTCGCCCGCACTGCTCGACGATCTGCCGTACACCCCGGAGGGAGTCGCTCGCCTCAGCGCGTTCGCCCGTCTGGTCGGCGCGGCGGACTGAGTGCCCCCGCTTCGACGGGCTCTGTGAGACGACCGCGTCGCGGGGTGCAGTCGGCCGGGTCAGACCGTGCCGTAGAGCCGATCGCCGGCGTCGCCGAGCCCGGGCACGATGTACCCCTTCTCGTCGAGACGCTCATCGAGCGCACCCAGCACGAGGGTCACATCGCGGTCACCGGCCATGGCCTCGATCGCGGCGACGCCCTCCGGTGTGCCCAGCAGGCAGATCGCGGTGACGTCCTTCGCGCCGCGGTCGAACAGGAACTGGATCGCCGCGGCGAGCGAGCCGCCGGTGGCCAGCATCGGGTCGATCGCGAAGCACTGGCGGTCGCTGAGGTCGTCGGGAAGGCGCTCGGCGTAGGTCGTCGGCTCGAACGTCGTCTCGTCGCGGACCATGCCGAGGAACCCGACCTCGGCGGTCGGGAGCAGCTTGACGAGGCCCTCGAGCATGCCGAGGCCGGCGCGCAGGATCGGCACCACGATCGGTCGCGGCTCGGAGATCTTGACGCCCATCGTCTTCGTCACCGGCGTGGTGATCTCGACCGGGCTCACTTTCACGCTGCGGGTCGCCTCGTACGCGAGCAGCGTGACGAGCTCCTCCGTGAGCTGCCGGAACACCGGCGAAGGGGTGCGCACGTCGCGCAGCACCGAGAGCTTGTGAGTGATGAGAGGGTGGTCGGCCACGTGAACGCGCATGGATACAGGGTAATGCGCCGCGCCTCCGGGAACGACATCGAGGCACCGGCGGCGGCCGGCGGCTGTCGTAGGCTCGACGCATGACCGCTGCCGACGACCTCGCGATGGGGCGTGCGCTCGAGCTCGCTGCCGAGGCCGCGGCAGCGTCGGAGATCCCCGTCGGCGCCGTGGTCCTGGACCCCGCCGGGCGGATCATCGCCGAGGGGCGCAACACCCGCGAGGCGACGAACGATCCGACCGGGCATGCCGAGATCGAGGCGCTGCGGCGTGCGGCGGCATCCGTCGGGTCCTGGAATCTCGAGGGGCACACGCTGGTCGTGACCCTCGAGCCGTGCATCATGTGCGCCGGCGCGATCCTGCAGGCACGCGTCGGTCGGGTGGTCTTCGGTGCCTGGGATGACAAGGCGGGTGCGGCCGGTTCGATGTACGACGTGCTGCGTGATCGGCGGCTGCCCTATCGGGCAGAGGTGATCGGCGGAATCGAGGCGGAGGCGGCGACGGCACTGCTGCGGACGTTCTTCGAGCAGCGGCGCTGAGCCGCCGCCGCAGCGCACGCGTGTCGGGCTCGTCAGCCCTCGGATTCGACGGTCCACCAGGTGACGTCGACGACGCACAGCCCGTCGTCGGTCTCCTGGTAGAAGACGTAGCCGGGGAATTCCACGCCACCGGCCACGCGCTCCGTAGGCAGGGAGAGGCCGATGTTCCAGCGTGGCTCCAGGGGGACCTGATCCGGCCAGTAGTCCGCCACGAAGCGTTCGGGCTCCTCCGCGGACAGCCCTTCCCAGTCCGCCGGTTCGCGAAGCTCCGGGTCGTGACCCTCGCACATGTACGAGTCGGCTTCGCCTTCCGTCGCTGCGTCGATCAGGCCCTCGGTCGTCTCGATCACCCCAGCTCCGTCGTCGCCCCAGAGCATCGTGTTCAGGGAGCAACCGGAGAGCAGGACGGCCAGACCGGCCGCGCCCAGGAGACCGACGAGTTTTTTCGCCTGCATCATGTCAGACTCCGCGATCAGTCCGACGACTTCAGCACGAAGACGTCGGTCGATGGCTCGGGGTCGATCGCCGGGCGGTACACATCCGGCTCGATGTACACGATGCGCGCGACCGGCACGGCGTCGCGGATACGGGCCTCGATCGCGTTGATGTCATCGGCGGCCTCGCGCAGCGGCTTGTCGGCGTTGAGGGCGATCTTCGCGGCGACCATCAGCTCGTCCGGGCCGAGGTAGAGGGTCTTCATGTGGATGATCTTCTCGATCTCGTCGCCCGCGTTGATGGCATCGACGATCCGGTCGTGGTCGGCCTGGGTCGCGCCCTCACCGACCAGCAGGCTCTTGGTCTCGATGCCCAGCACGATCGCGATCAGCACGAGCAGCACACCGATCATCACGGTGCCGAGTGCGTCGAACACGGGGTTTCCGGTGAGCAGTGTGAGCCCGACGCCGAGCAGAGCGAAGGTGAGACCGGTCAGAGCGCCCACATCTTCGAGCAGCACGACCGGCAGCTCGGGGGCCTTCGAACGGCGCACGAACGACACCCACGACTGCCCCTTCTCCCGCACGAGGTTGCTCTCGCGCACGGCCGTGCGCAGGGAGAACGACTCCAGCCCGATCGCGACGGCGAGGACGACCAGGGGCAGCCACCACCAGGTCTTGTCCAGCTCGTGCGGGTTCGTGAGCTTGTCGATGCCCTCGTAGATCGCGAACAGGCCACCGACCGAGAACAGGATGATCGAGACGACGAACGCGTACACGTAGCGTTCCCGGCCGTAGCCGAACGGGTGTGCGCGGTCGGCCTCCCGCTGGGCCTTGCGTCCGCCGAGCATCAGGAGCAGCTGGTTGCCCGAGTCGGCGACGGAGTGGATGGCCTCGGCGAGCATCGAGGCGGAGCCGGAGAGGGCCCAGGCGATGAACTTCGCGATGGCGATACCCAGGTTCGCCAGGAACGCCGCGACGATGGCCTTGTTGCCTCCGGATGCACTCATGGGACGAGTCTAGAACCGCCCGCCCGAGGTTGCGGGAGTGCCCGCCGTAGGATGACGACATGGCTCACTCGCTTCCTTCTCTCGCTTTTCTCGGTGCCGGTTCGATGGGCGGTGCGATCCTCCGGGGTGTGGTCGCCTCCGGCATCCGGATCGACGGCGGGATCACCGCCACGAACCGTACCGCGGAGAAGGCCGAGGCGTTCGCCGGCCTCGACGGGGTCACGAGTATCGCGCTCGCCGAACGGCCGGACGGCAACGCCGAGGCCGCCGCAAGCGCGCGGATCGTGCTGGTCGGCGTCAAGCCCGCGATGGTGCCCGACCTGCTGCGCGAGATCGCTCCGCACCTGACGGACGACGCGATCGTGGTGAGCGTCGCCGCCGGCGTCACGCTCCAGACCTTTGCCGACGTGCTCGGCGCCGACGCCCGCGTCATCCGCTCGATGCCGAACACGCCGTCGACCGTGCGCAAGGGCGTCACGGGTCTCGCTGCCGGTTCCGCCGCCACGGCCGAGGATCTGGCCCTCGTCCGACGGCTGTTCGAGACCGTCGGCGCGGTCGTCGAGGTTCCGGAGTCGCAGATCGACGCGCTGTCCACGATCTCGGGCTCCGGGCCCGCCTACGTGTACCTGCTGATCGAGGAGTTCACGAAGGCCGCGGTCGGCATGGGCTTCGCCGAGGCCGACGCCCGGCTGATGGTGGAGCAGACCTTCATCGGTGCGACCGCGCTGCTCGACGCGTCGGGGCAGGACCCCGCCGAGCTGCGTCGTCGTGTCACGAGCCCCAAGGGAACCACCGAGCGTGCGGTCGCCGTTCTGCAGGACGCGCAGCTCGACCGCACCTTCGCGGATGCCGCGGCCGCAGCCCTCGCGCGGGCGAAGGAACTCGCCGCCGGGGCCTGATCCATGCAGCTGCGGATCGAGGGAGTCATCTGGTACTGGCGCGGGCCGGCGCCGTTCCACTTCGTCACCGTGCCGCCTGCCGAGAGCGAGCTGATCCACGAGGTCGCGTCGATCGTCACCTACGGGTGGGGGATGATCCCCGCATCCGTCACCATCGGTTCCACCACCGTGACCACGGCCCTCTGGCCGAAGGACGGCGGCTACATCGTGCCGATCAAGAAGGTGCTCCAGGACCGCGAGGGCCTGGGCGTCGATGACGTGGTCGAACTCGTCCTCGACATCGACGCCTGACCGCCCGACCTCCGCTCAGCTCTCGCTGGAGACCTCGGCGAGAACTTCCGGCCAGCGCCGGTTCAGGATGCTGCCGCCCAGCACCGCCCCGCCCCACAGGGCCGCGGCGCCGAGCACGACGCCGCAGCCGAGGCTCACCCAGCCGAGCGCAGGATTCCAGATGCCGGCGATGGCGAACCCGAGCGCCGGCGCCCCGAGCACGAGCGTGATCGGCCCGATGATGATCATCGCCAGCAGCGACTGCACGCCGCCGGACGAGCCACGACCGAGCGGGTTCGCCTCGGGTGCGGGCGCGCGGCCAGGAAGGAAACTGCCAACCCAGGCCCCGGCGCCTGCCGAGATCGCCGTCAGGCCGAAGGCCGACCCGATGCTTGCGGGGAGCAGGTCCCATCGGCCGGCGATCAGGCAGGTGGCCGCGCACAGCAGCAGCGTCACGGGGATCGCGATCAGCCCGAATCCGAGCAGTCGCCCTGCCCGATCCGCGGCGCCGCTGACGCCGTTCAGGATGTGGGCCGCGACCGCGTCGTTGTCGTAGGCGATCGCCATCTGCACGATCGTGCCGGTGAGGAGCGCGTTGATCGTCGGGATGAGGATGATGGCCGGACCGAACCCGATGGACTCGTCCTGCAGCCCGTTCATCAGGGAGAGCCCGATGAAGATCGCGGGCAGCAGCAGGAGCATCACGATGTTCACGATCTGCCGGGGGTCGCGCCGGAAGTATCGCAGCGTGCGGGCGGCGATCGCCCCGACCGGGCTGGCCGGCAGTATCCGGTCGAGCAGCCCGGCCGAGCGCACGCGTCCGCCGCCGGTGTCCTGGATGGGGGCGACCAGGCGCGCAGCGAGCAGGCCCTGTGCCGCGAACCACAGGGCTGAGACTGTGGCGAGAGCGATGAGCAGCCGGAGCGCCGCCGTGAGGAAGTCGCCCTGAGCCACGGATCCGGAGACGCCGAAGACGGCGCCCATCGGAGTCCAGGCGGCGATGTCGGCGATGGTCGTGAAGGCTCCGCCGACATCGTTCACCCGGACCAGCGCGCCGATCCCCACGTTGAGCAGGACACCGGACGAGGAGAGAAGCACCACGCCGACGATCACCACCAGGTCGCGGGCGCTGCGTCGGGCGAGCCAGCCGGCCAGCACACCGCTCACCACGCGCGCGCCCAGCACGCAGGTGGCCACGGCGACGGGGATCATGATCAGGGCGGTCAGCAGCGCAGGCAGGCTCACCGACCAGCCGAGGAGCATGAGCAGGAGTGCGACGGTGGTGCCGATGCCGCCCACCGTCGTCGCCCCCGCGACGACGAAGCCCGGCAGCAGGGAGCTTGCGGTCAGGGGGAGCAACGCGAACCGTTCCGGCGCGAGCGAGTCATCGGCACTGACCAGGATCGACCCGACCCACCAGCCGAGGACGATGACGGTGCCCGCCAGCACGATCGCGGTGACGGCGGCGTCAGGGGCGGCGAACCGCAGCGCCACGAGTCCCGCCGTCAGTGCGGCGAGGAATCCGAGGGCGATCAGTCCGGTGATGATCAGGGTGACGACCATCCAGGGATTGCGCGACAACTGGTGGCGCAGCTGGCGCCAGCGCAGGCTTACGAGGAGCGCAACCATGCGAGCGTCTCCGTCCCGAGGTCATGCGCCCCCACCAGGGCGAGGAACCGCTGCTGCAGCGACAGTCCGGCGCGCACCTCGTCGAGAGTGCCGTTCGCGAGCAGGCGTCCCTCGGCGACGATCGCGACCCGATCGCACATCGACTCGACGAGCTCCATCACGTGGCTGGACAGCACCACGGTGCCGCCGCCGTCGACGAACGCCCGGAGGATCTGCCGGATCGTCTCGCCGGACACCGGGTCGACGGCTTCGAGCGGCTCGTCGAGGATCAGCAGACGAGGTGCATGGATCAGCGCGCACGCCAGGCCGATCTTCTTGCGCATGCCCGCCGAGTAGTCGACCACGAGCCGGTCCCGAGCATCGGTGAGGCCGAGCGCGGCGAGGAGCTCGTCACTGCGCGAGACCACCTCGGCTTCGGCCATGCCGCGCAGCAACCCGGTGTAGCGCAGCAGCTCTGCACCGGTGAGGCGGTCGAGCATGCGGATGCCGTCGGGGAGCACGCCCATCCGGGCCTTCGCGTCGGCGGGGTTCTGCCATACGTCCGCGCCCAGCACCCACGCGGCGCCGGCATCCGGCCGCAGCAGACCCGTGGTCATGGCGAGTGTCGTGGTCTTGCCCGCGCCGTTGGGGCCGAGGAGCCCGAGCATGGATCCGGCCGGCACATCGAGGGAGAGGTCATCGACCGCGATCTTCTGCCCGAATTGCTTGCGGAGCCCGCGGAGGGCGAGGACGGGAGGGGCCGCTGCGTTGTCGGTCATGCATCCCATCCCACCACGGCCGTGCACGACGATGCATCCGCCGTGAGGGGGAGTCGAGGGATCGGATGTGTCCGAGGTCAGCGGTCGAGGCCGGCGAAGCGTTCGATGTCGCTGTTGGTGCCGGACACGATGATGAGGTCGTGGTTCGTGACGATGGTGTTCGCCTCGGCATAGCGGAACGGCTTGCCGGGACTCTTCACACCGACGACCGTGACCTTGTACTTCGAGCGCACGCCCGACTCGTTCAGGCCGACGCCGCGGATGAACTTCGGCGGGTACATCTTGGCGAGGACGAAGTCGTCGTCGAAGCGGATGAAATCGAGCATCCGCCCGCTCACGAGGTGCGCCACGCGCTCGCCGGCCTCGCGCTCGGGGTAGATGACATGGTTCGCACCGACACGGGCGAGGATCTTGCCGTGGGACTGCGAGACCGCCTTGGCCCAGATCTGCGGGACCTTCAGGTCGACGAGGTTCGCGGTGATCAGCACGGACGCCTCGATCGAGGACCCGACCGCGACGACGGCGACCTGGAAGTCCTGGGCGCCGACCTGGCGGAGGGCGTCGATGTTCTTCGCGTCGGCCTGCACCGTGTGGGTGACGCGGTCGGACCACTTCTGCACGAGTTCGAGGTTGTCGTCGATCGCGAGCACCTCGCGGTCGAGGCGGTCGAGCTCGCCGGCGCAGGCAGCGCCGAACCGACCGAGACCGATGACGAGGACGGGAGCGTCGCCCCGGAGGACTTCAACCAACGATCGGCCTTTCCACGGGCAGTGAGTAGTACTGCGTTCGCGAGGTCGCGGCGACCGCCGCGGCGAGTGTCACTGTACCAACGCGCCCCATGAAGATGGTCGCGGCCATGACGTACGAGGCCGAATCAGGGAGCTCTGCCGTGAGCCCCGTGGACAGGCCGACGGTGCCGAACGCCGAGATGACGTCGAACAGCACGTGACTGATGTCATCCTTCGTGATCTGGGAGATCGTGATGGTCGAGAGCGCGACGATGGTCGCGCCCCACGCGACGACGCTGAGTGCCACGCGCTGCACGTCGCTGGGGATGCGGCGGCCGAAGGCTTCGACCGACTGGCGGCCCTTGGCCTCGGACCAGACGGCGATCGCGAGCACGGCCAGAGTGGTGACCTTGATGCCGCCGGCGGTCGAGGCGGAGCCGCCGCCGACGAACATCAGCATGCTGGCGGCCAGCAGGGACGAGCCGTTCAGATCGTCCATCTCGATCACGTTGAAGCCGCCCGATCTGGTCATGGCGGAGAGGAAGAAGGCTTGGAAGGTGGTGTCGGCCGCATCCATCGACCCGAACGTCTTCGGGTTGTTGAACTCGAGGACGACGAAGACGGCGGCGCCCAGGATGAACAGCAGCACCGTGGTGACGAGCGTCAGCTTGGTGTGCAGCGACCACCGCTTCACGTGCCAGACGTGCTTCGCGAGGGTGTAGATGACGGGGAAGCCGATGCTGCCGAGGAACACGCCCACCATGAGGAGGAACAGCACCAGGTAGTCGTCCGCGAACACGGCGACGCCGCCGTCGTTCGGAGCGAAACCGGTGTTCGTGAACGCCATGGCCGCGAAGTAGGGCGCCTCCCAGAGCGCGGCGATGGGGTCGACCTTCGCCATCACCAGCGCCGGGTACAGCAGGGCTGCCAGCGATGCCTCGATGATGAGGGCCGACACGGCGACCGTGGTCAGCAGCTGGCCGACCTCTCCGAGTCGCACGGTCTGGCTCTCGTTCACCACGCCGCCGTGTGCCCGCAGAGGATTGGTGTCGCCCGCCGCCAAGAGCTTGGCCCGCAGCCCGAGCCGCTTCGAGATCAGCATCCCCATGAGAGACGCGAGCGTGAGGACGCCGAGGGCGCCGATGTTCACCCCGAGGAAGATCAGGACGTGGCCGAAGGGTGACCAGTGGTTGGCCATGTCGACGGTGGCGAGGCCGGTGACGCAGATCGTCGACACGGCGGTGAAGAGCGCATCGCTCAGCGGTGTGACCGTGCCGCTCGCGGAGGCGATCGGCAGCGACAGCAGCACCGTGAACACGAGGATCAGGAGCGCGAACACGACGATCGCGAAGCGGGAGGGCGAGGACGTGACGAGGTGCTTCACCCGTCCGGCGGCGCCTTTGAGGGCCTGTCGTGGGGACGACGCCGAAACGATGCCCGACATCGCTGCCCCCTCGTGATTCTCTCTTGCCCGCGCGCTGCGGACACGCGGCGCCTGTCGCCGAGCCTTCGTCATGGTACTCCGTGCCGGAGCCGACTACCCTGATCACATGACGGACATCTTCGACGTGATCGCAGACGGTACGAGGCGCGACATCCTCCAGCTCCTGCTGCGACGCACGGAAGAAGGAGAGACGGGCACCAGCGTCAGCCAGATCGTCGCCGACCTCGGCATCAGCCAGCCCACCGTGTCGAAGCACCTGAAGGTGCTGCGCGATGCCGAGCTGGTCTCGGTGCGCGAAGACGGACAGCGTCGTTTCTACAGTCTCGCCGTCGAGCCGCTCGAGGTCGTCGACGACTGGCTGGTCCCCTTCCTCGTCGATGCGTACGGCGACGAGGCCCCCGACATCGACTACCCCGTGAACGACAGCGCCGCGCACGCCGCGGAGGTCGTCGGTCGCGCCGCGGCCTCCGCGAAGCATGCCGTCGCCAACGCACTCAAGCGCCTCGGCGCCTGAGGCATCCTCAGCGACGTCCCGCCTTGCGGCGGAAGAGCCACGCGCCCCACGTCACCGCGATCAGTAGGATGACCAGGCACCAGCCGATCGCCCACCAGGCTTCGCCCTGCAGGGGCGTATCCATCAGGAGGGCGCGGATCGTCTCGACGGTGGGCGTGATCGGCTGGTTGCCCGCGATCGGCTGCAGCCACTCCGGCATGCTCGCGACGGGCACGAACGCGCTGGAGAGATAGGGCAGGAACAGCAGGACGAAACCGTAGCCGTTCGCGCCCTCCGGGCTTCCTGCGGCGAGACCGATCGCCGCGAACAGGTAGGTGATCGCGAGGATGTAGAGGGTGATGAGGCCCGCCAGCGCGATCCATTCCCCGAGGTCCGCGGTGGGTCGGAACCCGACCAGCACGCCGACGCCGATCACGATCGCGGTGGCGACCAGGTTCCGCAGCACACTGGCGACGACGTGCCCGGTGAGCACGGCGCCTGCACGCAGGGGCATGGTGCGGATCCGATCGATGATGCCGGTGCGCATGTCGTTCGCGACATACACGGCGGTGGACGATGCTCCGAAGCCGGCGCAGGTCAGGATGATGCCCGGCACGACGTAGTCGACGTATGCGCCCGAAGGGTCGATGGCGCCGCCGAAGACCCATGTGAACATCAGCATGAGCATCACCGGCAGCATGATCGCCATCAGCAGCGATTCGCCGTCGCGCACGGAATGGCGCAGGCTCCGTCCGACGAAGACGGCCTCGGCGGCGAACCCGCGCAGCCTCGGACGCGGAGTGGGCGCGGAGGGGGTGGATGCCGTCGGTCGAGGCGTGGCCAGGGTGGCGTTCATGCGTTCTCCTTCACGGGGCGAGAAGTCGAGGTGGGCGAGGTGACGGCGAGGAAGACGTCGTCGAGGGTGGGGCGGCGCAGCGTGACGACGCCGTCGGCTCCCTCCTCATCGAGCAGGTCGAGCGCTCGCCGCAGGTCGGCGACCGTGCCGTCGGTGGGGATCCGTCGGCTGAGTGCGCCGTCACTGTCATGGAGCTCGACCGTGTCTCCGCCGATGCGCGCCTTCAGCTCCGCCGGTGTGCCGAGCGCGGCGATGCGGCCGTCGTGCAGCACGGCGATCCGGTCGGCGAGCTGATCGGCCTCCTCCAGGTACTGCGTCGTGAGGAACACCGTGGTGCCTGACGCCGCGAGCGTCCGGATGATGTCCCACAGGTCGCGGCGGCTCCGGGTGTCGAGGCCGGTCGTCGGTTCGTCGAGGAAGAGTACCTCGGGGGTCACGACGAAGCTCAGGGCGAGGTCCAGTCGACGGCGCATCCCCCCGGAGAACGTGCGCACGGTGCGGGCGGCGGCGTCGGTCAGATCGAACTGGGTGATCAGTTCGGTCGCACGACGCGCGGCGGCTGCGCGGCCGAGCCCGGCGAGCCGGGCGAACATGACCACGTTCTCAGTCGCCGTCAGGGCGTCGTCGACGGCGGCCGCTTGACCGGTGAGGCTGATGCGGCGTTGCACTTCGACCGCGTGGGTGTGCACATCCCACCCGGCGACGGCCGCCGCACCGGCGTCGGCACGGGTGAGTGTGGTGAGGATGTTGATCGTGGTCGTCTTTCCCGCCCCGTTTGGTCCGAGCAGGGCGAAGACCTCTCCGCGTCCGACGGTGAAGTCCAGGCCGTCGACGACGGTCTTCTGGGCGAAGGCCTTGTGCAGGCCGCGCACCTCGATGGCTGTGTCCATCAGGCGATCCTTTCTGTGTATGAAGAAAACTGTGTATGAGCAACGCAACTGTGTATGACCGTAACACACTGTTTATTAAATAAACAGAAGTAGGATGAGCGCATGACTGAGACCGAGCCGCCGGAGCTGCCACGGGGGATCGCGCTCGCCTGGGGTGTCGCCGCGAACCCGCAGCGCGGACCCAAGCGGGAGATGAGCGTCGAGAAGATCGTCGATGCGGCCGTCGAGCTGGCCGATGCCGAGGGGATCGGCGCCGTTTCCATGGCGGCCGTGGCGGCGAAGCTCGGCTTCACGCCGATGTCCCTCTACCGGTACGTGACCGCCAAGGACGATCTGCTGCTGCTCATGCAGGAGCAGGCGACGGGGCTTCCGCCGGCGAGTCACCTCGAGGTCGACGGATGGCGCGCACGATTGCTGGCGCTGTACGAGGCGCAGATCATGCTCTACCTGCGCCACCCCTGGATGCTCTCGCTGCCGATCACCGGATCGCCGATCACTCCGAACAGCTCCGCCTGGCTCGATGCAGGCCTCGCCGCGCTCGAAGAGACCCCGCTGACCGCCGAGGAGCGGCTGGCCGTCGCGCTCGCCATGACGGGGCATGCTCGCTGGTGCGGGATCGTGCTGGCCGGCTACACGGAGCAGGCCCGCGGCAGCGGCCTCACTCCCGACGAGGTCTCTGCGCGCGAGGCCGAGCTCTTCGATCGGGTGATCACCGCGGAGGAATTCCCTGCTCTGCGTCGCGCGATCGAAGACGACGTGTTCCTCTCCGCGGCCGACCCCTTCCGCTTCGGGGTCGAGCGGACGCTCGACGGCGTTGCTGCGTACATCGCCGCCCTCGAGCGTGGTGAGCCGCGATCCGTGGCGACCGACTGGGTCGACCTCGAGCCCGCAGAGCTCGCGGGGGACCGCCGCCTGAAGGAAGCACAGAGGGCGGTGCGCGAAGCGGAGAAGGCTCTGCGCGCGGCCCACAAGATCGAGCGGCAGGCGCTTCGCGAGGCGCGCGAACGACTGGCCAAGGCGAAGAAGCCGGCCTGACCCGCGTCCCGGGTTCAGTGCGTACCCTCGTCGCGGGTCAGTGACCGCGCATTCGTCCCGTTGATCACACGGGCCACATGGGTTTACATGCGTCCCAGCTACCCCATAGAGTGTGCACATCGAGAAAGGGGTACGTGGGATGCCCGAGGTTCCAGATGTCCGATTCCTCACGGTGGCCGAGGTCGCCGAGCTGATGCGCGTGTCCAAGATGACCGTGTACCGGCTGGTTCACGCCGGGGAGCTGCCGGCCGTTCGCTTCGGCCGCAGCTATCGCGTGCCCGAGTCCGCCGTGGCCGATGCGCTGCAGCGGCCCATCGCCGACGTCGGTTGAGGCGCGCGCGGCGGAGCCCGTCGGGTTTGCTAGACTGACCCGAGGCATTTTCCGTGCCCGTACCCGGGTGTCCGATTTCGGCGACACCCAGCCACTGACTTAGTGAGGTTTCCGTGGGTTCTGTCATCAAGAAGCGCCGCAAGCGCATGGCGAAGAAGAAGCACCGCAAGCTGCTTCGTAAGACTCGCCACCAGCGTCGCAACAAGAAGTAAGCGACCAGACACGAGCGCCTGTCTTCGGACGGGCGCTTTGTGTCTCTGCCCGCAGCTCCGTACCGCCGAGAGGATGTCATGAAGTCGATCACCGTCGCCGAACTCGCCGAGCGGTCGGGTGTTCCGCTCATCGACGTGCGGGAGGTGGACGAGTTCGCCGCAGGCCATGTGCCCGGCGCCGTCAACATCCCCATGTCCGAGATCGGCAACAGGCTCGATGAACTGCCGGCGGAGTCGTTCGACGTCATCTGCCAGGCCGGCGGTCGCTCCGCCCGCGTCGTCGAGGCGCTGGAGTCACGCGGCTTCGATGCCACCAACGTCGAGGGCGGCACGGGGGAGTGGATCTCCCAGGGGCGCGCTGTCGAGGTGCCGTCGGCGTGACCACGCTGACCCTGATCCGCAAGCCTGACTGCCATCTGTGCGAGGTGGCCTCCGACGTGATCGACGCTGTCGTCGCCGAGCTGCCCGACGCCGCCGCGGAGCAGATCGAGATCGTCGAGGCGTCCATCCAGGACGACCCCGCACTGTATGAGCTGTGGTGGGAGAAGATCCCCGTCGTCCTGATCGACGGCGATCTGCACGCGCACTGGCGCGTCTCGCCCGAACGACTGCGCGAGGCGCTGGAGGCCGCGGTCCGCGGTGAGGCGCGAACCGAGACGAAGGAATCCCTGTGACCATCCGCCATGTCGTGATGTGGAAGCTCGCGGCCGAAGATGCCGCCGTGCGTGCCGAGCAGGCGGCCGAGGTCGCTCGTCGCCTCAACGCCCTGGGCGGTGTCGTGCCGCAGCTGCTGTCGATCTCCGCCGGTGCCAACGAGGCCTACCCGGAGACGAACTGGGACGTGACGCTCGTGGCCGACTTCGACTCGGTCGCCGACATCGACGCGTACCAGGTGCACCCCGCGCATGAGGAGGTCGCCGGTTACATCCGCTCGGTGGTCGCCTCGCGCGCAGCGGTCGACTTCGAGGTCTGAGACCGCGTCGCACGCGCTGCGGCACTTGATTTCACGTCGCCACTGACGTGCACTTGCAACGCAAACGTGATACGTCGACCGACTGATGTCATTGGTCACGCGACGAGCCGCATGTTTAGATGTTCTCCTACCCGTCCGTGGGCACACCCCGCCCTCGTCTTACAGGAGCCGACATGCCTCGTCGTAACCTCATCGCCGGTCTCGCCCTCGTGGCGACCGCCACTCTCGCGCTCGCCGGCTGCGCGACCGGTTCGTCCGATGCGGGAAGCAGTGACGCTCCCGCCGCGGGCGAGGAGTACGGTCTGATCGAGGCCGGCACGCTCACGGTCTGCTCCGACGTTCCCTACCCGCCCTTCGAGGTCGAGGACCCGTCCAGCGACATCGAGTACTCCGGATTCGACATCGATCTCCTCGCGGCGATCGCCGAGAAGCTCGATCTCAAGGTCTCCGTGCAGGACGTGGGCTTCGACCCGCTGCAGTCGGGTGCGATCCTCGTCTCGGGTCAGTGCGACATCGGTGCGTCGGCCATGACGATCACCGAGGAGCGCAAGGCCAACATCGACTTCTCCGACCCGTACGTCGACTCGCTGCAGTCGCTGCTGGTCCGTGCCGATTCGGACATCAAGTCCATCGACGACCTCGACGGCAAGAACGTCGGCGTGCAGCAGGGCACCACCGGCGAGTCCTACGCGACCGAGAACGCCAAGGGCGCCCAGCTCGTGCAGTATCCGTCGGACGGTGAGCTGTGGCCGGCGATGCAGGCCGGGCAGATCGACGCGATCCTGCAGGACCAGCCCGTCAACTACGTGCACGAGCAGGACGACCCCGCGTACAAGATCGTCGAGACCTACCCGACCGACGAGTCGTACGGCTTCGCCTTCGCCAAGGGCGAGAAGGACGAGCTCCGTGAAGCCATCAACAAGGCGCTCAAGGAGCTCCAGGACGACGGCGGATACCAGGAGATCTACGACGAGTACCTCGCGGCCAAGTGACCGGCGGCGTCGGTAGAGCGGGAGGACCTCGACGATGGCGTTGAGGCGTACCACCAAGGGCAAGCTGTATCGGTATTCGGTCTATGCGGTGCTGATCGCGATCGCCGTCTGGGCGATCGTGACCACCGACTGGGCGAAGATCGGACCGCTGTTCTTCAACCCCGAGATCGCGGCGAAGATGTTCCCCGGGATCATCACGACCGCACTCGTGAACACCCTGTGGTTCACGGCCGTGGCGTTCGTCGGCGGCCTGTTGCTCGGCGTGCTGCTGGCCCTGATGAAGCTGTCGGTCATCGCGCCGTTCCGCTGGATCGCGACGTGCTGGATCGAGCTGTTCCGGGGACTCCCCGCGATCCTCACGATCTTCGCCATCGCCTTCATCCTGCCGATCGCCGTGGGCGTTCCCGGGACGAAGCTCGGCGGACCGGTCGTGCTCGGACTCATCGGTCTCATCCTCGTCGCCTCGGCGTACATGGCCGAGACGATCCGCGCCGGTATCCAGGCGGTCCCGAAGGGGCAGACGGAGGCCGCGCGCTCGCTGGGTATGTCGCCCATGAAGACGACCTTCTGGATCGTCGTGCCGCAGGGGTTCCGGATCATCATCCCGCCGCTCACCAACGAGTTCGTGCTGCTGCTGAAGGACACGTCCCTGCTGTTCATCGCCGGGTCCTTCATCTGGTCGAAAGAGCTCACGAACTTCGCGCGTGACGCGAGCACCCAGAACGCGAACGGAACGCCGTTGATCATGGCGGCGATCCTGTACCTGATCGTGACGATCCCGCTCACGCGCTTCAGCGCGTGGCTGGAACGTCGGATGGCGAGGCAGCGATGATCACCGAACTGATCGATGTGCATGCGCCGGCGATCGACGTGCAGGGGCTCGTGAAGTCGTTCGGCGACAACGAGGTGCTCAAGGGCATCGACCTCACCGTCACCAGGGGCGAGGTCGTCTGCGTGATCGGGCCATCGGGCTCCGGCAAGTCGACGCTGTTGCGGTCGGTGAACCTGCTCGAGGAGCCGACCGCCGGCAAGGTGCTGATCGAGGGGATCGACATCACCGATCCCGACGTCGACATCGACGGTGTGCGCACGCGCATCGGCATGGTGTTCCAGAGCTTCAACCTCTTCCCGCACCTGGATGTGCTCGGCAACCTCACGGTCGCCCAGCAGCGGGTGAAGAAGCGCTCGAAGAAGGAAGCAGAGCTGATCGCGCGCGCCATGCTCGAGCGCGTGGGACTGTCCGAGAAGTCGGATGCCTACCCCGGACACCTGTCCGGCGGGCAGCAGCAGCGCGTCGCGATCGCGCGTGCGCTGTGCATGAACCCGGACATGATGCTGTTCGACGAGCCGACCTCGGCACTGGACCCCGAGCTGGTCGGCGAGGTGCTGCAGGTCATGCGCTCACTGGCCGACGAGGGGATGACGATGCTCGTCGTCACGCACGAGATGGGCTTCGCGCGGGAGGTCGGCTCGCGCCTGATCTTCATGGACGGCGGACACATCGTCGAAGAAGGAGACCCGCGCGAAGTGCTCGCGAACCCGCAGCATCCGCGCACGAAGGACTTCCTGGCACGCGTGCTCTGAGGGCGCGGCGGCACGGTCTGCCGAGACCCCGCCTTCACGACGAGACCCCCTGTTGCAGACGTCTGCACCAGGGGGTCTCGTCGTGAAGTGGGGGTGTCGAGCTAGTCGACCTCGACGACCTCGGCGTCGGCGGCGTTGCGGCGGACGGCGTCGATGCCGTTCAGCGCGCCGGACTTCGACGAGTAGCCCTCACCCGTCGCGATGACCTCGCCGTTGCCGGCCTTCAGACGGAACCGGTACTCACCGGACTTGTCGGTGTACAGCTCGAACGTGCCTGCCATGAGGCGTCCTTTCTCTTTCGGATGGAGGGAACCCGCCCTCGCGGCTCACGCTAGCGGTCCCGGTATATCGGAGGGAAGGGCGGCTTCACCCGCGCGGGTGCACCGCGACCGGCTCCGGGGCGACGGCGATGCGCACCCGGTCGCCGAATGAGGGATGGATGCCGGGGGCATGCTGCACCCGGACGAGCTCGCCCGACTCGGTGCGGACGAGGGTGCGGCGCATGCTGCCGAGGAAGGTGCTCTCCTCGACCAGGGCGTCGGTGGCGGCATCCGCCTCCGACGCGAAGTGGACGTTCTCCGGTCGGAGGTACACATCGACCGGGCCGTCTGCCGGCGACTGCAGCGGCAGGCGCTGCCCCCACACCAGCACGTGGTCGCCCTCGGCGACGCCGGAGACGACGCTGGAGAGCCCCACGAAGGCCGCGACCCCCGCCGTCGAAGGGGTCGTGTACAACTGCTCGGGAGAGCCGATCTGCTCGATCCGCCCCGCGTTCATCACAGCGATCCGGTCGGAGACGGCCAGCGCCTCCTCCTGGTCGTGCGTGACGAAGACCGTCGTGATGCCGAGGCGCAGCTGGATGCGGCGGATCTCATCGCGCAGCTGCACGCGCACCTTGGCGTCCAGTGCCGACAGCGGCTCGTCGAGCAGAAGCACCTTGGGCTCGGTGACGAGAGCCCGCGCGAGCGCGACCCGCTGCTGCTGCCCGCCGGAGAGCTGGTGCGGGAAGCGGTCGGCGAAGTCTGCCAGGCCGACCAGCGCGAGGGCATCGAGCGCGCGCTTCTGCGCCTCCTGCCTGCCGACGCCGCGCCGCCGCAGACCGAAAGCCGTGTTGTCGACCACCCGCAGATGGGGGAACAGCGAGTACGACTGGAAGACCATGCCGATGTCGCGCCTGTTCGTCGGCACGCGCGACACGTCGCCGCCCCCGAGCAGCACCGCACCCTCGTCGGCGCCCTCGAGCCCGGCGAGCACGCGGAGCAGCGTGGTCTTGCCGCATCCCGAGGGGCCGAGCAGCGAGACGAACTCGCCGGGCGCGATGTCGAGGTCCACCCCGTGCAGTACGCGCGTGCCGGCGTAGCTCTTCACGATGCCTTGCAGCTCGACGCGGGTCCCCTCACCGGCTCGTGCCAGGAGCAGGTTGTCCTTGGTGCGCGGCAGCGCCTGATCGAGGGTCATGAGCGGGCCTTTCCGGTGCCGCGGGCGACGCGGCCGATGAGGAGGAGCAGAAGGAAGACGAACGCCAGCGCCAGCAGGGTGAAGATCGCCGGCGCGAAGGGATCCTGCTTCTGCACGACGACCATGGCGGTCTGGAACACCGGGCGGTTCAGGAGCGAGGCGATCGTGAACTCGCCCAGCACGACGGCGATCGAGATCAGCGATGCCGCAAGGAGCCCTTGCCGGAGATTCGGGGCGAGCACCTTCAGGATCACGGTCGGCCAGCTCGCGCCGAGTGAGCGTGCGGCTTCGGAGAGGGTGCGCAGGTCGGCGGCATCGATCGAGGCCTGGATCGATCGGGAGGCGTAAGGGAGAACGGTGATGCCGTAGGCGAACGCGAGGGTCCAGGTGCCCGTGCCCAGCGTCCGCCCGATCTGCAGATAGAGGGGCGCGAGCCCGACGACGAGTACGATCGCGGGGATCGAGATCGGCAGCAGCGCCGCGAACTCGAATGCGGGCTTGAGCTTCGGGAAGCGCAGGTTGACCAGGATCATGGTCGGCGCCAACAGGAGCAGCACGATCACGACCGTGACGACCGCGAGGATGAGCGAGTTGCCTAGGCCCGTCCAGATCGGCTTGATGGCGGCGGAGGCGGCCGGATCGAAGAGGGCGGCCCAGTGTTCGAGAGTCGGTCCTTCCTTCCCGCGGAGCGTGAACAGGAAGGTCGAGGCGAGAGGGATGGCGAAGAACGCGCCGACGAGGATGCCGATGACCCACCGAGTCGTGCGAGAGGGACCGAGGCGACTCATGACTGCCACCGGGCGGCGCGGCGCTGGATGAGCGAGTACAGGGACATCACGACCGCCACCACGACGATCATGCCGAGTGCGAGGGCTCCGGCGAGGTTCTCCCGCCCGAGCAGCGTCTCGCTCGTGAGTGCGGTGCGGATCTGCAGCGGCACGATCTGCGAACCCTGGCTCGCGAGAGCGGCGGCCGTCGCATAAGAGGAGAACGCGTTGGCGAACAGCAGCAACAGGCTGGCGAGGAACGAGGGGGCGAGCACGGGGAAGCCGATGCGCAGCCAGAAGCTGGACCGGCTACCGCCGAGCGTGAGGTTGGCCTCGGCCCACTGCGGCTTGAGCGCGGCGAGGGCGGGCATGAACGTGATGACCATCAGCGGGATCTGGAAGTAGATGTACGGGAGGATCAGCCCGGGCAGCTCGTACAACCAGGCGCCGTTCGCGAAGATGTCGATCCCGAACGCGTCCTGGAGGAACAGGGTGACCACGCCCTGGATGCCGATCGTGGCGATGAAGGCGAACGCCAGCATGACCCCGCCGAACTGGGCGAGCACTCCGGCCGCGGCATCCACTGACTGCCGCATCGCCCCGTCGGGATTCATGCCGAGGAGCGCGTAGCAGACGAGGGCGCCGACGACTGCACCGACGACGGCAGTGAGCAGCGAGAGCCAGGCGGAGTTCGCGAAGGTGTTCAGCACGACCGGGTCGCCGAGTGCCGCGACGTTCGTCCAGGTGAAGGTGCCGTCGTCGTCGAAGAAGCCGGAGCCGATCGCGAGGATGGTCGGCACGGCGAGGAACAGCACGACGTAGGCCGCGAACGGGACGAGCCCGAGCCACGCGGGGGACGGGCCGGACCGCCGGGCCCTCGCATGCTGCGAAGGCCCGGCGGCCGTGGCGGGGGCGGATGCCGCAGCATCCACCCCCGGTGCGGAGATTGTCGTCACTGGACGGCCGCGGCCCACTTCTCACCGAGCAGCGTGCCGGCGTTCGTCGACTGCTCCTCGGTCGGCACCACGGTCTCCTCGGGAGCCTCGGGGAGCGCGGCCGCGAGGTCGGCGTCGATCGTTCCCGCCTCGGTCATGGCCTCCATGCGCACCGGACGCGCGCCACCCTTCAGCCAGAGGTTCTGCACCTCGTCGCTGTAGAGGAACTCCTGCCACAGGCGGGCCGCCGCCGGGTTCGGGGCGTCGACGTTGATGGCCTGGTTGTAGTAGCCGGCGTATCCGGTGCCGTCGAGCACGACGACCTTCCAGTCCTCGTTGTCGGCCGTGTGCGAGGCGTTCAGGTAGTCCCAGTCGAAGACGACCGGGGTCTCGCCGCTCGCGATGGTCGCCGTGGTGACATCCACCTTGAGCAGGTTGCCGGCCTTCTGCATGTCCGAGAAGAAGTCGATGCCGGGCTGGAAGTCATCGAGCGTGCCGTCGGACTGCACGGTGGCGAGGCCCACGGCGGCGAACGCGGCGCCGGCTTGGGTCGGGTCGCCGTTGATCGCGACGGCGCCCTTGTAGTCGGCCGACAGCAGGTCGGCGAGCTCGGACGGCGCGTCGAACTTCGACGAGTCGTACCCGATCGACATGTATCCGCCGTAGTCACCGACGAAGAGTCCGGTCGGCTCCTTGAGCTCGTCGGGGATCTCGTCCCACGTCTGCACCTTGTAGGGGGCGAACGTGTCGGTGTTCTGCAGTGCGACGGTCAGACCGAGGTCGAACACGTCGGGCGCGGTGTCGAGGCCCTTGTTGGTCTCGGCGGCCTGGATCTCCTCGGCACTGGAGACGTCGGGCGAGGCCTCGTTGATCGTGATCTCGGGGTACTTCTCGGTGAACAGGTCGAGGATCTCGCCGTAGTTCGCCCAGTCGCGAGGAAGGGCGATGACGTTGAGCGACCCCTCCTCCTTCGCAGCGGCCTCGAGGTCGGCGAACGTGCCGAAGTCCTCCACGGACGTGGCCGCGGCGGCATCGACCCCCTCGCTGCTCGAAGCCGGTGCGTCGGTGGCGGACGCGCAGGAGGTCAGCGCGAGTACGGCCGTGGTGGCCAGGGCGATGCCGGCGCCGATGCGCGCGCGGCGGGTGAAGCGAGCCATGAGTGTCCTCTCGGTGTCCGGCGGGGGTGCGCCGGTTTCGGGTTGCGAGAGGACACTATGAGGCGCAGGTTGCCGACCGTCCCGGGTCGGGTGAACGGCGCGTGTCGCGGTGGTGGCGGGACGGGTGCGGGGCGCGGTTCGCTCGGCCTTCCGCGCTTCGCTCGGCCCGAATCCGAGAATCAGGCCGAGGACGCTGCGATCGGCCGAGGGAAGCGCGGGTCAGGCCTGCGGGACGTTGTACTTGAATCCGCGGTGCGAGCCCACGTAGCCCAGGCGTTCGTAGAAGCGGTGGGCGTCGGTGCGGGCGGCATCCGAGGTGAGCTGCACCATCGACGCTCCGACAGCGGGGGCCGCCGCCTCACCCACCCAGCGCATCACCGCGGATCCGATGCCCGACGACCGCAGCCCGCTGTGCACTCGTACCGCCTCGACCAGCAGCCGCCGTGCACCACGGCGGGACATCCCGGGGATCGAGGTGAGCTGCAGCGTGCCGACGACCGCACCGTCGAGCTCGACGACGAGCAGATCGTTCGAGGGCTCGGCCAGGATCTCGGTGAGTGCCTGAGCGTAGACAGGGCGATCCTCGTCGGATGCCACATCGCCCCGCGCCGCGCTGATCGGGTCGTCCGCGAGCAACGCGATCACGGCATCCGCGTCGTCGACCACCGCGCGGCGGAGCACGGCCGTCCCGATGCGCGATTCGAAGGAGTGGGGCAGTGGGAGGGCCTCGAGCATGCGACCAGTCTGCCAGCGGGCGGAGCGGATGCCGGCGTGCGGCCGACTCTCTGGAATCATGGCCGAGTGGATATCGGCGCAGTGCTCGGACTGGAGCAGCTCACCTGGGGAATGCTCCTCCTCGTCGTCATCGCCGCGTTCTGCGCCGGCTGGATCGATGCGGTCGTCGGCGGGGGAGGCCTGCTGCAGCTGCCGGCGCTGCTGCTGATCCCCGGCATCTCGCCCGTGCAGGCGCTGGCGACCAACAAGCTCGCCTCCGTCTTCGGCACCGCGACCAGCAGCGTCACCTACTACCGCCGCGCCAAACCCGACATCCGCACGGCGCTGCCGATGGCGGCGATCGCGTTCCTCGGCTCGTTCGGGGGCGCGGCCGTCGCGACGGTACTGCCGCCCGCCGCGTTCAAGCCCATCATCGTCATCGCTCTGCTGGTCGTCGCCCTGTTCACCGCGTTCCGACCACAGATGGGCGCGGCGACGAAGCTGCGGTACCACGGGCACAAACACCACATCATGGCGGGTGCCGCCGGGCTCGGCATCGGCTTCTACGACGGGATGATCGGCCCCGGCACCGGCACCTTCCTCGTCATCACGCTCGTCGCCCTGCTCGGCTACGACTTCCTGCAGGCGAGCGCCAAGGCGAAGATCGTGAACCTCGCGACGAACGCGGGCGCGCTGATGCTGTTCATCCCGCACGGGGCGGTGCTGTGGCTGCTGGGCGGCATCCTCGCGGTGGCGAACGTCGCGGGCAGCTACCTGGGGTCGCGGATGGCGATCTCGCGGGGGACGACCTTCATCCGCGTCGTCTTCCTCGTGGTCGTGGTCGGCCTGATCGCGAAGCTCGGCGTCGACGTGTGGAACGAGAACATCGTCCCCGCGTTCGCGCTCCTCGGCTGAACGGCGTTTCGTCTCGTCGCTGCGCTCCTCGCTCAACGACCGAGGTTGGCATTGGCTGGGCGTTGCGCTCCTCGTTCAACGACCGAGGCCCCTGGGAGGAACCCGGTCGTTGAGCGAGCGGAGCGAGACGAAACGGTCGTCAGGCCTCGTCGTCCTCCGGCTCGAAGTCGACGCCGGCCTCGGCGCGCTGCGCGTCGGTGATGGGCGCGGGAGCGGAGGTCAGCGGGTCGAAACCGTTGCCGGACTTCGGGAACGCGATGACCTCGCGGATCGACTCGGTCTTGGACAGGTGCTGCAGCACGCGGTCCATGCCGAGCGCGATCCCGCCGTGCGGCGGAGCGCCGAACTTGAACGCGTCGAGCAGGAAGCCGAACTGCTCGTCGGCCTGCTCATCGCTGATGCCCATGACCTCGAACACGCGCTTCTGCACGTCTTCGCGGTGGATGCGGATCGAGCCGCCGCCGAGCTCGGAGCCGTTGCACACGATGTCGTACGCGTAGGCGAGGGCCGAGCCGGGGTCGGTGTCGAACGTGTCCTGGAACTCGGGCTTCGGACCGGTGAACGCGTGGTGCACGGCGGTCCAGGCGCCCGCGCCCACGGCCACGTCGCCCGAGGCGACGGCGTCGGCGGCCGGCTCGAACATCGGAGCGTCGACGACCCAGGTGAACGCGAACTCGTCCGGGTTCAGGTAGCCGAGGCGGCGACCGATCTCGACGCGGGCGGCGCCGAGCAGCGCGCGGCTCTCCTTGGTGGAACCGGCGGCGAAGAACACGCAGTCGCCCGGCTCAGCGCCCACGAAGGCGGCGAGTCCGGCCTGCTCCGCCTCGGACAGGTTCTTCGCGGCCGGGCCGCCGAGCGAACCGTCCTCGTTGAACAGGACGTACGCGAGACCACGCGCACCGCGCTGCTTCGCCCAGTCCTGCCAGGCGTCGAGCTGCTTGCGCGGCTGGCTCGCACCACCGGGCATGCGGACCGCACCGACGTACTCCGCCTGGAACACGCGGAACGGGGTGTCCTGGAAGTACTCGGTCGCCTCGACGAGCTCGAGGCCGAAGCGCAGGTCGGGCTTGTCGGAGCCGTACTTGGCCATGGCGTCGGCGTACGTGATGCGCGGGAGCGGGGTCGCGACCTCGACGCCGATCGTCTTCCACATCGCGACGATGAGCGACTCCATCAGCGTGATGACGTCTTCCTGGTCGACGAAGCTCATCTCGATGTCGAGCTGCGTGAACTCGGGCTGGCGGTCGGCGCGGAAGTCCTCGTCGCGGTAGCAGCGCGCGATCTGGAAGTACTTCTCGACGCCGCCGACCATCAGCAGCTGCTTGAACAGCTGCGGCGACTGCGGCAGGGCGTACCAGCTGCCCGGGCTCAGACGTGCCGGCACCAGGAAGTCGCGGGCGCCCTCCGGGGTCGAGCGCGTGAGAGTCGGCGTCTCGACCTCGGTGAAGTCCTCGGCGTGCAGCACGTCGCGGATCGCCTTGTAGACGTCCGAGCGCAGGCGCAGGTTCGCTGCCTGGGCGGGACGACGCAGGTCGAGGTAGCGGTACTTGAGGCGTGCCTCCTCGCCGACGGTCTCGGTGTCGGCGACGGCCGTGGAGACCTGGAAGGGGAGGGGGGCCGACTCGTTCAGGACCTCGACGTCGGTCGCGATGAGCTCGATCTCGCCGGTCGGCAGGTTCGGGTTCGCGTTGCCCTCGGGGCGCCGCGACACTTCGCCGGTCACCTTCAGGACGAACTCGTTGCGCAGCGGGTGGGCGATCTCCTCGTCGCGGATGACGACCTGGGCGATGCCCGAGGCATCCCGCAGATCGATGAAAGCGACTCCTCCGTGGTCACGACGGCGGTCGACCCAACCCGAGAGGGTGACGGTCTGACCGATGTGCTCGGCTCGCAGAGAGCCTGCCGAGTGGGTGCGAAGCACGGAGTATTCCTTCTGATCTGGGAAATGGGGAACCCGGCCATTCTACGGGGGTGCGCGGCTCCTCCCGGCGGGGTGGGCCGACGATCAGTAGGGTGGCTGTGAACGGAAGGTGCCCCATGAATCTCACCCTCGTCCCCGCGGCCGACGTCCCGGTCGTCCCCGACTTCGTCAGTCAGATCTTCTCCGGAACCTCCGGCGTGGTGGCGCTGATCTTCTACATCCTCCTCGCCGTCGCCTGGTGGAAGGTGTTCACCAAGGCCGGATACCCCGGCATCCTCGCCCTCATCCCGATCGTCAACGCGATCTTCCTGCTGCGCATCGCCGGCATGTCGGGCTGGTGGGTGCTGCTCTATCTGGTGCCGATCGCGAACGTGGTGCTCGCGATCGTCGTCGCCGTCAAGGTCGGCGCGCGCTTCGGCAAGGGCGGGGTCTTCTCGTTCTTCCTGCTCTTCGTGTTCTCGTTCATCGGATACTTCATCCTCGGCTTCGGCGACTCCCGCTACCGCAAGGCGTGACATGACGGCGTCTCGTCTGCACCTCGTCCGACACGGTGAGGTGCACAACCCTGCTCGCGTGCTCTACGGGCGGCTTCCCGACTATCACCTGAGCAAGGCAGGCCGGGGGATGGCGGCGGCCGCGGCCGACCACCTGGCGTCGCTCGATCGCCCCGTCGTCGCGCTGTACGCCTCGCCTCTCGAGCGGGCGCAGGAGTCGGCGGAGCCGTTCGCCGAGCGGTTCGACCTCGGGCCCGAGACGGACATCCGCCTGATCGAGCCGGCCAACGTGTTCGAGGGCACGCAGATGCGTCGCTCCCTGATGAACCCGATGAACTGGTGGCACCTGCGCCAGCCTTCGGTGCCGAGCTGGGGCGAGCCGTACACCTCCATCGCGGAGCGGATGCTCAGCGTGATGGACGAGGCCTGGGATGCGGCGCCGGAGGGGGACCTCGTGATGGTCTCGCACCAGGCGCCGATCTGGATCACGCACCTCCGGGTCGCGGGTCTGCCGTTGCGGCACGACCCGCGCACCCGTCGCTGCGCGCTGTCGAGCGTCACCTCGTTCGAGCGGGTCGGTGATGTGTGGCGCGAGGTGGCCTACGCGGAGCCCGCCGCGACGGGCTCCGCTGTCGACGTCGGCGCGGTCTGACTTTCGTTCGCGTGGGCATTTCGTCTCGCTGCGCTCGCTCAACGACCGAATCGGTCGTTGAGCGAGGAGCGCAGCGACGAGACGAAACGTCCCGCTCAGGCGAGTGACTGGATGATGCCGACCGCGGCGAGCTGACCGGCGGCGGCCGCGAGCAGCACCGACGCCATCGGGCCGGGGAGGCTCGCGCGGTGGGCGAGGTCGCCGGCGGCGAAGACGCCCGGGATCGAGGTGCGGCCGAACTCGTCGATCTCGATCGAGCCGGACTCGAGCATCGCCAGCCCGAGGTCCGCGGCGAACGGCGCCCGCTGACGCATCGATCCCGCGGCCACGAAGATGCCGGCCACCACGCGCTCGCCGTCGTCCGTGCGGATCCGCACGCCCTCGGTGTCCTTCTCTAACGAGACGACCGGGGTGCTGCTCACCCGCACGCCCTTCGCCACCAGCGTGCGCACGTCTTCGTCGGAGAATGCCTCGCCGACGGGGAAGACGGTGATGTCGCCGACGAAGCGACCGAGAAGCCCGATGAGGTGCTCGGCGCGAGGGGCAGCACCGAGGATGCCGATGGCCCTGCCCGCGTGCTCATGTCCATCGCAGAACGGGCACATGAATGCGCGCGTGCCCCACAGATCCTGCAATCCGGGGACGTCGGGCAGATCGTCCGCGACGCCCGTGGCGAGGATCACGCGTCGTCCGTCGACCGTCGAGCCGTCGGCCAGGGCGACCTGGAAGGCCCCCTCGCTTCCGGAGATGCCGGTCGCGCCGGCGTCGCGCACCTCCACGTCGGCGTAGGCGGCGAGCTCGGCGCGGGCGGTGGCGCGGAGCTCCGCCGGGGGTGCGCCGTCTTCACCGATCATGTTGTGCATGTGCAGGACGGTGCCGTTGCGGTACTCGCCCGAATCGAGGAGCAGCGTCGAGCGGTGCATGCGTCCGAGGGTCAGAGCGGCCTGCAGTCCTGCCGGTCCTGCGCCGATCACGATGGCGTCGTACATGGTGGTCCTTCCGGTGGATGTTGCGTTCTTCGCCAGTCTGTGACTTCATGTCAACATGAAGTCAAGCGCTGAGCATCCGTGGTCCGTCGGCGATGTCGCTGCCCGTTTCGAGCTGCCCACGAACGTGCTGCGGCACTGGGAGTCGGTGGGTCTGCTGCGGCCGCCGCGTGACTCTGCCGGTCGCCGCCGCTACGGAGAGGACGAGGTCGTGCGCATCGCCGTGATCCAGCGCAGCAAGGCCGCCGGGATGACGCTCGACCAGATCGCCGTGCTGCTTGACGACGGAAGTGCAGGTCGCCACCAGGTGCTGCAGCAGCATCTGGACGACCTCGATCGGCGCATGGAGGAGATGCGCCGGTCACGCGAGATGACCGAACATGCGATGGGATGCCGGGCTCATGACATCGCGACCTGTCCGCGGTTCCGGGCCGGCGTCGACGACGTCCTGGCGCGGTTCTGACCGGGGTCTCAGGCCCTTCCGCATCCACCTCGTGCATAGGATCCTCTGCGTAAACTCGGAGTCGTGCCACGCGATTCGACGGTCCGTCAGATCCGCAGCGGCCGCTCCTCCCGCACCCGGCGTTCACGCCGTGCGGTCGGTGCCGCGCTCGCTGCGGTGCTCGCCATCGGTCTGAGCGCCTGCGCTCCCGATCCGGTCAGCCAATCCTTCCTGAGTGGCGAGAACACCGGCTACGTCGCGGCCGACGGCGCGATCGTCGAGATCCCCGTCGCCGAGCGCGACGAACCCGTGAAGTTCGGTGGCGTCACCGAGACCGGCGAGAAGTTCGACAGTGCGGACATCGCCGGCAACGTCACGGTCGTCAACTTCTGGTACGCCGGGTGCGCGCCGTGTCGCCTCGAAGCCGCCGACCTGGAAGCCGTGTGGCAGGACTTCTCCGACGAAGACGTCTCGTTCGTCGGCATCAACACCCGCGACCAGGCCGACACCGCCGTCGCGTTCGCCGACGAGTACGACATCACGTACCCCAGTCTGATCGACGTCGACACCGCCGAGGCCAAGCTCGCGTTCGCGAAGGTCACGCCGATCGCTGCCACCCCGACCACGCTCGTGCTCGACAAGCAGGGCCGTGTCGCCGCGCGCATCATCGGCCCCATCGACGGCCCCTCGATCCTCTCGACGCTCGTCAAGGACGCGCTCGCGGAGGACTCGTGAACACCCCGGTAGCGTTGTGAACCCCGAAGCGATCATCGGCTCCGGGGCCCTGTGGATCGCGATCCCGGTCGCGATGCTGGCGGGACTCGTCTCGTTCCTGTCTCCGTGCGTGCTGCCGCTCGTGCCCGGCTACCTCGGCTTCCTCGGGGGGGCCGTGGCCCCCCGTCCGGCCGTCGCCGCCGACGGCGAAGGGCGCGCCACGACGCAGACGGCTGAGACCGCGACACGCGGCCGGCTCGTCCTCGGCGTGCTGCTGTTCATCTTCGGCTTCAGTCTGGTCTTCGTCTCCATCACCGCCCTCGGGGGCGTGGCGAGCGTCTTCCTGCTGCAGTGGGGCGAGATCATCACGCGCATCCTCGGTGTCGTGATCATCGCCATGGGCCTGGTCTTCCTCGGCCTGTTCGGCTTCGCGCAGCGCGAGCTGCGCTTCCACGTGGACTCGAAGGCCGGCATCATCGGCGCTCCGCTGCTGGGCATCGCGCTCGGCATCGGCTGGGCGCCGTGCCTGGGCCCGACGCTCACGGCGATCTTCGCGCTGTCGTTCAACGCCGGCGATCCGGTGCGCGCGGGTTTCCTCGGCCTCGCCTACTCGCTCGGGCTCGGCATCCCGTTCCTGCTCGTCGCACTCGGTTTCGGCTGGGCGACGAAGGCGATCGGCTTCCTCCGCCGCCACATCCGCGTGGTCAACGTCATCGGAGGGGTGCTGCTGATCCTGCTCGGCATCCTGATGGTCACCGGCCTGTGGACCGACATCATGTCTCGACTGACGGCGGTGATGGGCAGTGTCATCCTCCCGCTCTGACGGTTCCGGCCGTTCCCAGAAGAACACCCGCCCCGAGAAGACCACCACGAAGAACAAGGGTGCCGTGAACAGCGACTCCAGCGATCCGCTCCGCCCGTCCGACCACGTCGACGGCGACGACTCGATCACCCAGCCGCGTCTCGGCTTCGTCGGCTGGCTGCGCTGGGGCTGGCGGCAGCTGACGTCGATGCGCACGGCGCTGGTGCTGCTGCTCGTGCTCGCGATCGCGGCGATCCCCGGCTCGATCTTCCCGCAGCGCATGGCCGACCCGAACGGCGTCACGCAGTGGGAACGCGACAACCCGGATCTCTTCCCGGTGCTCGACGGACTCAAGATGTTCGACGTGTACCTGTCGCCGTGGTTCTCGGCGATCTACCTGCTGCTGTTCGCCTCGCTCGTCGGCTGCGTGATCCCGCGCATCAAGCACCACGCCAAGGCGCTGCGCGCCCGTCCCCCGCGCACTCCCGCGCGATTGCAGCGGCTCGAGGACTACCGTGCCGTCACGCGCGATCCCGCTGCCGACTCGGGAACGAAGACGGGCGACGCCGAGGCAGAAGCCGCCGCGTCGATCGACGTCGCCACCCAGCAGCTCAAGGCTCTCGGCTACCGCGTGGAGCGCTACGACCGCGGCCGCACGTTCTCGGTCTCCGCCGAGCGCGGATACTGGCGCGAGACCGGCAACCTGCTCTTCCACCTCGCGCTCGTCGGGGTGCTGGTCACTGTCGGTGTCGGCGGCGGCTTCTCCTACACGGGCCAGCGCGTGCTGGTCGAAGGCGAGACCTTTGCGAACACCCTGCTCGACTACGACTCGATGAACCGCGGCCGTTTCGTCGCCGACGACGCCTTCTCGCCGTACTCGATGCGGCTCGACTCGTTCGACGTGACCTATCAGCCCTTCGGCGAGCCGGGCTCGGGACAGGCGGGCGACTTCTCGGCCAACGTCACAGTGCAGGAGAACGGCGAGGAGCGCACGGGATCAGTCAAAGTCAACGAGCCGCTCGGGGTGGCCGACGACGACGTGTTCCTGCTGGGCAACGGCTACGCGCCGACCGTGACCGTGCGCGACCCGGGCGGCAATGTGGTCTTCACCAACAGCACGCCGTTCCTCCCGCAGGACACCAACATGACCTCGCTCGGTGTGCTGAAGATCCCGGACGGCCTGGCCGAGCAGGTCGGCCTGGTCGGGTTCTTCTACCCGACGACGGGTGTGCTCGAGAGCGGGGCCTTCTTCTCCGCCTACGGCGACCTCACCAACCCGACCCTCACGCTCGATGTGTACACCGGCGACCTCGGCATCAACGAGGGCGTGCCGCGCTCTGTGTACGTGCTCGACACCACCGGCATGACCAAGCTCACCGGTCGCAGCACCGACGTCGAATCGATCGAGCTCGTCCCCGGACAGACGGCCCAGCTGCCGAACGGCCTCGGCTCGGTCACCTTCGAGGACGAGTCTCCGGCCGGGGCGACGGATTCCTCCGAATCGGTGAAGAGATTCGCGTCGCTGCAGATCCACCGTGACGAGTCGGGTGTGTGGGTGCTCGGCTTCGCGCTGCTGGCGCTCGGCGGGCTCATGATCGCCCTGTTCGTGCCGCGTCGGCGCGTGTGGGTCAAGGCCACCGCGCACGACGGGGAGATCGCGCTGGAATACGCCGCGCTCGCTCGCGGTGAGGACCCGACCCTCGCGGCCGCCGTAGACGATCTCGTCGCCGGTCACGCCCGACTCCTCGACGCGGCGGGCGGCACCGTCGTGCGCGCCGAGACGGATGCCGCCGACGACGACATCGCGGAGGATCCCGCAGCGCCGGACACCCCGGCTCCCGACACCCGGAAAGTAGACTGACACCATGCTCGAGCTCAACGTGATCTCGCCGGTCCTGCTGTGGACGGCGATCGCGATCTACGCGGCGGCCTTCGTGGCCTACGCCTTCGATCTCGCACGGCGCTCGCAGGCGACGGCCGACGCACAGACCGTCCGCGAGCCGGCGCTCGTCGGAGCCGGCGGCGGAAGCGTCACCGCGTCGTCGGGTGCATCCGATGCCGCAGCCCCGCCGCAGCGCTTCGTGATGGCGCGGATCGGCACCTCGCTGACGGTGCTCGGATTCGTCTTCCACCTCGCGGCGGCGGTCACCCGTGGCATCGCCGCCGGTCGCGTGCCCTGGGCGAACCTCTACGAGTTCGCGATGATGGGCACGCTGCTCATCGTGGCGGTCTTCCTCGTAGTCCTCACGCGCCTCGACCTGCGCTTCCTCGGCACTTTCATCACCGGGCTCGTCGTGGTGCTGCTCGGCCTCGGAGCGACGAACTTCTATGTCGACGTCTCGCCGCTCATGGACCCGCTCAAGAGCGTGTGGCTCGTCATCCACGTGTTCGTCGCCTCGCTCGCCACGGCGTTCTTCGCCCTCGCTTTCGCGCTCTCGGTGATCCAGCTCATGCAATCGCGTCGGGAGCGTCTCGTCGCAGAAGGAGCGGCGAAGACCGGCCCGGGCTTCCTCCGCACCTTCCCGAATGCGGTGCGCCTGGAGAGCCTGGCGTACATGTTCACGATCATCGGGTTCATCCTCTGGACGTTCACGCTGATCGCGGGATCCATCTGGGCCTACTACGCCTGGAGCCGCTTCTGGGGCTTCGACGTCAAGGAGACCTGGACGTTCGTGATCTGGGTCATCTACGCGGGGTACATCCACGCACGTGCGACCCGCGGCTGGCGAGGCAACCCCTCGGCGTGGCTCGCTATCGTCGGCTTCTCGGCCGTGATCTTCAACTTCACGATCGTGAACGTGTTCTTCAAGGGCCTGCACGCCTACTCCGGCCTGAGCTGAGTCTCGACCACTCGCACACCCGAGACCCGTCCGCGGCACCATCCGCGCGGACGGGTCTCGTGCGTCCGACACGTGCGCAAACATGCCGCCGAAACCGCGGATACGCGGTTGTATGCTCATCGCAGGGGAGCGCGCCCGAGGCAGGAGCCCACATGCCCGTACTCGTCGGAATCGTCGAAGATCACCCTGCGATGCTGTTCGGCATCGCCACGATCCTCAATCGCAGCGGGGGCATCCGGGTAGCGGCCAGCGGTGCGACGGCTGCTGAGGTTGCGAGCCGCGCTCGGCGGCTCGACGTGATCCTGCTCGATCTCTCGCTATCCGACGGTTCCACTCCGTCTGAGAATCTGCGCACCCTCGAACCCCTCGGCGCGAGCGTCGTCGCCTACACCGCAGGCGATCAGCCGCATCATCTCCGCGAAGCGGCGCGAGCGGGTGCCGTGGGCATGATCAACAAGTCCGACTCCCTCGAGGTGATCACCTCCTCGGTGCGACGGGCGGCGCAGGGCCACATCCTCGCCACGACCGAGTGGGCGGCCGCCCTCGACGCGGATCACCAGTTCGTCGCTGCGCATCTCAGCCGCCGGGAATCCGAGGTGCTGTCCCTCTACGCTTCGGGAGAGACGGCCGAGAGGGTGGCGCAGGCACTGTTCCTGTCCCGTGAGACCGTGCTCGATCACATCCGTCGCATCCGGGCGAAGTACGCGGCGGTCGATCGCGCCGCACCGACCAAGGTCGACCTGTTCCGGCGGGCCGTGGAAGACGGGCTGGTCCTGCAGAACCGGTGAGGGAGGCCGGACTCGCTCAGCCCGTGAACGGCCAGATCAGCGGTACGTAGAACACCGCGACGACGAAGAACAGGACCGTCAGTGGCCAGCCGAAGCGCGCATAGTCGCCGAAGCGGTAGCCGCCGGGCTCCATCACCATGAGGTTCGCCGGCGTCGCGACGGGGGTGAGGAACGACGCCGCCCCGGCGATCGTGAGAGCCATCAGGAACGGCAGCACCGACGCATCCATCGCGGCCGCCAGAGCGACGGCCACCGGAGCCACGATGAGCACGGTCGCGGTGTTGCTGATGAGCTGCCCGAGCACCAGCGTGATCAGCACGATCACCGCCACGGCCGCGTGCGGACCCGCGTCACCGAGGAACGAGCGCAGCCCGTCGGCGATGAGCTGCGCGGCACCGGTCTCCTGGAATGCCGTGGAGAGCGGGATCATTCCCGCCACGAGGATGACCGTCGTCCAGGAGATCGCGCGGTAGGCCTGGGTCATCGAGACGACACGGGTGAGGATCAGCGCTCCCGCGGCGAGCAGCCCCGCGATCGCGGCCGGCACGATCCCTGTCGCGAGGAGCACGATCATCGCGAGCAGGATCACCGCCGTCCGCTTGGCCCCCGCACCGAGCGGCACGGAGCGGCGGAGGGTGAGTGGCGCGTCGACCACCAGGACCTCGTCGCGCTGGGACGTGTGCCGTTGGAGGTCGTCCCAGGAGCCGTCGAGGAGCAGGGCATCGCCGGCCTGCAGGTCGGTGCCGGACTCGTCCAGCGCCTCCTGCCCGCGCCGCACACCGAGCACGACGAGGTCGCCCGACGGTGTGCACATGCCGGGGAACACGTGCAGGCCGATCAGGCTGGAGCGCGGCGGCACGACGACCTCGGCGACTCCGCGCGAGGCCGACACCAGCGCCCGGTCCGGGGAGAGCGCATAGTCGGTGCGCAGCAGGGACGCGAGGCGCTCGAGGTCTATCGGTGCGGATGCCGGAGTGCGCTCCGGCAGCAGCCGGTTGCCCAGGAGCAGGATGATCGCGAGCGTGCCGACGAGCAACGGGAGCCCTGCGAGCGCGAACTCGAAGAAGCCGAACGGTCGGGCGCCGTTGTCGGTGGCGACCTCGGACACGATGATGTTCACCGGCGTGCCGGTGAGGGTCAGCATAGACCCCGCGTGGGCTGAGAAGGCGAGCGGCATCAGCATCTGCGAGGGGCGGATCCCCGCGCGGGCGGCGACCACGACGACGAGCGGCAGGAGCGAGGCGACCGAGCCGTTCACGCTGATCACCGCCGTCATCGCGGCGGTCAGCAGCCCGATCGTGAGCAGCAGCCGCCGACGGCCGGTGCCGGAGTGGGCGACCACCTTCTGCCCGGCCCACGCGATGATGCCGGTCGATTCCAGCGCCTCGCTGACGACGAACAGGGAGGCGATGAAGAGCACCGTCGGGTCGCCGAATCCGGCGAGAGCCGAACCCAGGTCGAGCACGCCGGTCAGATAGAGAGCGACCGAGACACCGACGGCGACGACACCGAGGGGGATGCGGTTGGAGACGAAGGCGATCACCGCGCACAGCAGGATGACGAGGGTCGCGACGATCGGGTCCACGGCCCCACGATAGGGCGCGCCCCGGATCACGGCGACCCCCCTAGTTCTAGGGGGTGTGCTTGCAGGAGCTTCTCGCTCGACACGATCATGGGGGCTATGGCTGCGGAGAAGTCGGTGAGTGCCTCGGATGCCGAGAGCAGGGGGTTCCTGAACTGGATCGAGAAGGTCGGCAACAAGGTGCCGGACCCGACGATCATGTTCGTCTACCTGATCGGTCTGATCGCGGTGCTCTCCGCCATCCTGTCCTGGGTGGGGGTGTCGGTCACGGACGACGTCGTGATCCCGGTCCCGAAGGACGAGTTCTCCCAGGTCAACGAGCAGTTCGGCGGCAACTGGGAGATCTACGACACCACGACCGGCATGCCCGCGGAAGTTCCCGACTACACGATCGAGGAGCAGACCTTCGAGGTGCGCAACCTGCTGTCCATCGACGGCATCCGCTTCTTCTTCTCGTCCTTCGTCGACAACTTCGCCGGCTTCGGCGTCGTCGCGGTGGTGCTCATCGCGATGGCCGGTGTCGGCGTGGCCGAGCACGCCGGACTCATGGGGGCGATGATCCGCCGCGTGGTCAAGGTCGCGCCGCGTCGCTGGCTCGCGTTCATCCTGATCTTCGTCGGTGTGCTCTCCTCGGTGGCGACGGATGCCGGCTACCTGATCCTGGTTCCCTTGGCTGCCGCCGCGTTCTTCACCGTGGGGCGGCATCCGCTCGCGGGTCTCGCCGGTGCGTTCGCCGGCGTCGGGGCGGCGTTCGGCGCGAACCTCCTCATCACACCGAGCGACAGCATGCTCACCGAGATCACGAACGAGGTGCTCACCAGTGCCGGGATGCAGCCGATCGAGGTGACGCAGAACTTCTACTTCGGGATCGTGTCGACGTTCCTGCTCACGACGGTGGCGCTGCTCGTGACCGTCCTCGTCACCGAGAAACGGCTCGGAAAATACGATCGCAAAGAGATGACGATCGCGGACGAGGCCGAGAACGTCGACCACGACGCCGAGGCCCGTGGGCTGAAGTTCTCGTTCTGGGCGCTGCTGGGCTTCGTCGCCGTGATCCTCGTGCTCACCCTGCCGCCGGGCGCACCGCTGCGCGACCCGGAGACGGGCGACATCATCGGCACCACGCCGTTCATGGCCAGCCTGGTCTTCATCATCTCGCTCGCGTTCCTCGTGTGCGGCCTCGCGTACGGGGCGGGGGCGAAGACGCTGCGCGGTGGCTCGGCCGCGGTCGGTGCGATCGCGAAGACGTTCGGGAGCCTGGGCGGCCTGCTCGTGATGTTCCTGATGATCGCCCAGTTCATCGCGCTGTTCAACTGGAGCAACCTCCCCACCGTCGCCGCCATCTCGGCCGCCGAACTGCTGGAGCAGGCGAACGTGCCTGCGATCGTGCTGCTGCTCGCGTTCATCGTCGTGATCGTGATCCTCGACTTCATCCTTCCCGGCCTGGTGCCGAAGTGGGTGATCTTCGCCCCGGTCTTCATCCCGATCTTCGCGTCGCTCGATGTGGCACCGCAGACGCTGCTCGCCGCCTACCGCGTCGGTGACTCGCCGGTGAACGTGCTGACCCCGCTCATGGTCTACCTGCCGTTCATGGTCACGGTCGCACAGCGCTACAAGAAGGAGGCCGGCATCGGCACGATCATCGCGCTGATGATCCCGTACGCGGTGTGGATGCTGCTGTCGTGGACCGCCCTGTACGTGGTCTGGTTCCTCCTCGGCATCCCCTGGGGCCCGGGCTCACCGGTCGACATGGTCGGCTGACCCGTCTCCCGTCCCGCAGGGTGCAGGGACGGATCTCGACGCCGCATCGCAGAACAAGGAGCAGACTCATGGACCGCAGGCCGAACAAGCTGATCCCCGCCGATCTGAAGACCACACCGGGACTGGACGCCGTCGATGCGGTCCGGATCCGGGTGGGTGAGGTCGCCGCCGATGTCGGGGCGATCGGGATCGGGGTGTACTCCGACGGTGAGGTGCCCGCAGACCTCGGGTTCGATCGCGACGCACTCGAGAACGCCGGCTTCACGGCGAAGCCGGGTACCACGATGGTGCTTCCGCGCGCGGGAGAACCCGACCTCGTCGCCGTCGGTCTCGGGGCGAAGGCCGATGCCGGGGCGGGCGGCCTGCGCGACGCCGCCGCGACTCTCGCCAGGGCCGCCTCGCGGCGGGAGACGCTGGGCCTGCGGATCGACGACCTCGCGGGAGTGGATGCCGCAGCTGCCGTGCGCGCGCTCGCCGAAGGGGCGCTGCTCGCCCGCTACCGCTACACGGTGCTGAACGGGTCGTCGAAGCACGTCCCGCTCGCGGCGTTCACGATCGACGTCCCCGGAGGGACGACCGAGCCCGTCGCCGCTGCCCTCACCGCCGTGCGTGCCGCTGTCGTCGCCCGCGACCTGGCGAACACCCCTCCCGGACATCTGACGGCGGTCAACATGGGCGAGATCGCCGTCGAGCTCGGCGCGCGCTTCGGGTTCGAGGTCGAGCTCTTCGACAAGCAGGCGCTCATCGATCTCGGCTGCGGCGGGCTGCTCGGCGTGAACCAGGGCTCGGTGGAGGAGCCGCGCATGATCAAGCTGGTCTACACCCCCGGCGGCGGCGGCACGGGACATCTCGGCCTCGTCGGCAAAGGCATCATGTACGACTCGGGCGGCATCAGCCTCAAGCCCAGCGACCCGATGCACCTGCTCATGAAGATGGACATGGGCGGCGCAGCCGCCGTGCTCGGTGCCTTCGTCGGACTGCGCGACGCCGGGGTCACGGCCAAGGTCTCGGGCTGGCTGATGTGCACCGACAACATGCCCTCGGGCACCGCGTACAAGCTCGGCGATGTGCTGACTGCGCGCGGCGGCACCACGATCGAGGTGAAGAACACCGACGCCGAGGGGCGCCTCGTGATGAGCGATGCGCTCGTGCTCGCGAACGAAGACGAGGTGGATGCCATCGTCGACATCGCGACGCTCACCGGAGCCGCGCTGGTGTCGCTCGGCGCCGCGACCGCGCCGGTCTTCGGCAATGACCAGGCGACGGTCGACCTGGTGCGCGCGGCCTCCGAGGCCGTCGACGAGTCGGTGTGGCAGCTGCCGCTGGAGCAGAAGTACCGCAAACAGCTCGACTCCGAGATTGCCGACATCGCGAACCTCGGCGGTCCGTTCGCGGGGGCGACGACGGCGGCGCTGTTCCTGGAGCACTTCGTCGGCGGCACTCCCTGGGCGCACCTCGACATCGCCGGCACGATGCAGACCGAGAAGGACGACTCTTGGCGCACCGCCGGAGCCACCGGGTTCGGGGCGCGGCTGCTGCTGGAGACGGCGCGCACCTTCGCGCCGGCATCCTGAGGCCTGACTGCACGGCCGGGGACGGGGTCGCCGAGGGGTTCGCCGGTCCGGCGGCCGGTCAGCCGCCGAGTGGCAGGACCTCGGCGTGCTCGATGCCGTCCTGGTACCAGACCAGTTCGGCCTCGGTGATGACCTCGGCCGGTGCGGGCCGGAGCACGCGGGACTCGGCCTGCGCGAGAGCGCCCCACTCGGCGGCATCGAGGGTCTTGCCGTAGAGCACGGACAGGTGGAACGTCCAGTCCTCGAGCGGGAGCTCGCCGAGACGGCGGAAGTCCGTGGCATCCAGGGCGGTGGTGAGGGTCGAGTAGGCCGAGACGAGGGAGTCGGTGCGTTCCAGGCGGACGATCAGGATCTGCCAGGGCACGGGGAACTCGTCGACGGCCTCGGCGATGACCTCGATCGGAGACTGCCGTGCTGCCCATGAGCGGATCAGCTCGGCCAGCTCCGCGCGCCGCTCAGGTTCGTAGAACCCTCGGAGCGTGACGTGCCCGGTGTGCGGATGCCGTGTCGGGATGCCGAGGCGCGCGAGCGCAGCATCCTGGACTTCGCGGTAGACCTCGTCGACGCCCGCGGTGGGCCGGAGCACGAGGTACTGCTGGCCCTCCAGGCTCGTGAGTTGCTCGGTGGTGTCCATGAACGGTCGGCGCATGCCGAGAGCCTAGGGTCGCGCGTCTCCTGTGCGGAAACGGAGACCGAAACACGCACGGCGCGCCGCGTCATACTTCGACGCGCCGGGCCGGGAGCGGATGGTCTCCGTTTTGGCAGGGGTCCAGGGGGAGGGGGCGGGTCAGGCGGTGGCGAGGACCGCCTTGGCCGAGGTCGTCCGACGGAGGGTGACCGCGAGCGTGGTCGCGACCAGAGACAGCACGCCCCACACCACCAGGGCAGCGACGGCCGAGCCGCTTCCCGCGATCAAGCCGGCGAACGCCGGAGCGGTGGGGAGCGCTGCGCCGATGCTGGAGAGCCACCCTGGCACGGTCGAGATGAGACCTGTCGCGACGGCGAGCACACCGACGAGGGCGGAGATCCAGCGCCCGACGCCACCGAACAGGGCCACGAGGGCCTGGTTCACGGCTGCGAACGCCACGCCGGCAAGCACCGCTGTTCCGGCGAACGCCCACCAGGTGGCGGCGTCGTAACTCGCCACGATCTGCACGATCAGTGACACGAGCAGCCCCTGTCCCGCGCCTATCAGGGCGGCGGGTGCGAACGCACGCAGCGTCAGCGCGGCGGATGAGCGCCGGGACGTGAGAGTGCGGGCGGTGTGGGCGCGCATCACGATGAAGGTGGCGAGTCCGCCGAACCACAGCACGACGGCGGCGAGCAGCGGGATGGCGGTCGGACCGAAGATCGTGTCCATCGAGGAGTTCGACGACACCGGGTCGGCGATCACCGAGGCGAGCGACTTCGAGTCGCTGTCGCTGAACGAGGGGAGCGAGTCGGATGCGGTGCGCAGCCCGCCCGCCAGGTCGCCGGTCCCGGTCGCCAGGGTGTCGATCCCGGTCGCCAGCTCGGTCGTGCCGTCGGCCAGTGCGGTCGCACCGGTGGACAGCTGGGTCGCACCGGTCGCGATGCCGCGGGCTCCGGTCGCGGATGCGGCGATGCCCTGGTCGGCGAGCTGCGTGAGTCCGCCGGAGAGCTGGGTGGCGCCCGCACCCGCCTGGGTCATGCTCGAGGCGATCGTGCTGAGCGAGCCGGGGAGGGCGGCGATTCCGCCGGCGACCTTCGGGCTGTTGAGCACACCGGAGGCGGTTCCAGCTGAGGTCGCGACCGCGCCCGCGTCCGTGGCGAGCGAGGTCAGGAGGTCGCACTCATCCTGGTCGGCGACCGGCGGCGTGCAGGCGGTCTGCGCCAGCCCGCCCAGCTTCTGCGCGAGAGCGGCCGATCCGCTCGCTGCACTCTTCGCCGATGTCGACGCCCCCTGAATCGCTCCGACGAGCTGCTGGGTCTGACCGACGCTCTGCTGCAGCTGGTTGCCGCCGCCGGTCAGCCCCGAACCGATCTGCGCAGCACCCGCCGCAGCCTCCCGCGTCTTCCCGGCGATCGTGTCGAGGCCGGTGGCGAGCGACGACGCACCCGTCCCGAGCTCGCCCGCGCCCGAGGCCAGCTTCGTGGCACCGTCGGGGATGGCTGCCGCTCCGGTCGCGGCGTCCCGCGCACCGTTCGCGAGCTTCAGCGCCCCGTCGGCGGCTTCGCCGATCTGGTCGCCGATGGTGGTGAAGCCGACCAGGATGTTCTCGGTCGTCGCCTCGGACAGCATGGTGCCCATCGTCGAGGCCGCGACATCGGCGATCTGGCCGGTGATGAGGTCGTCGGCGACGAGGCCGTCGTCGGGAGTGGTCACGGTGATGGTGGCCTGCTCGGCCTCACCGCCGCCGTCCGAGATCGCCTGACCGGCCGAGGTGGCCGCCGCGGAGAACTCTTCGGGGATGGTGATGACCGCCTGGTACGAACCGTCGGCGAGACCGTCGGCCGCATCGTCCTCGTTCGAGATCACCCACGTGAGGTTGGAGTCGAGGTCGTCCGAGCCCTCGACGAGACCTGCGGCCAGCTGGCGTCCGAGCGGGGTGACCTGGTCGTCGATGGTCACCGGCTCGTCGAGGTTCACGATGGCCGCGGTCATCGAATCCAGACGCTCGGTCGGGTTCTGCAGGGCCGCGACCAGGATGCCGCCGACCGCCGCCGGCAGCAGCAGCACGCCGAGGATGGTCAGCCACGTGATGGGCTTGCGGGAGCGCGCACGCTCGATGGGGAGGGTCATGCGGTCACCTCGGTGGATTCTGCGGCGCTCCGGCGAGGAGCGCGCGTGTCGAGAGTCTGTGCGTCGGGCCAACCGGCCTCCGCGAGAGTGGTCTGTGCCGCGTCGGCATCGGACGCGGTGGCGAACACCGCGAGCGTGCGGGAGGCCGCGGCATCGCGCAGCATCGCGGCCGCCTGGTCGCGCTGGCCGCCGGTCAGGCGATCGATCCCGTCGATCACGACGATCTGCGACTTTCCGCGCAGTGCCTCGGCGAGGTCCGCGAGGGCAGCGTCGGCGTCGTCGACCAGCACGCAGCCGACGTGTGCGCGCACCCAGGCGCCGCGTCCGGGCAGCAGATGGCCCGCGACGCGGAGCCGTCCGTCGGTAGGTGTCACCCGGCCCGCGATCGTGAGCGCCAGCGCCCGTCGTGCCCGCACGTCGCCACCGGTCGCGATGAGTGCTCCGCCTTCCGGGATGCGCAGCGAGAGGTTCTCGACGATCGGCGCATCGGCGCTGATGTCGAGATCATCCGCGGCGACGATCGAGCCATCTCCCGGCCATTCGGCCAGGTGGCGCTCGCGCTCCACGGCCTCGCCCTCGACGTCGACGCGCGGGAGGATCTTCTCCAGCCACGCGGGCAGCTCCCAAGCGCGCTCGCCGAGGATCGCCATGAGGGCGGGGATCAGTGTCATCCGCACCAGGAAGGCGTCGATCGCGATGCCGGCCGCGAGGCCCAGGGCGATGGGTTTCAGCGACGAGTCGCCCTCGGGGACGAACGCCACGAAGACCGCGAACATGATGAGTCCTGCGGCCGTGACGACCTTGGCCGAGCCCGTGAAGCCGCTGCGGACGGTGCGCAGCGCGGCAGCGCGTCGCGTCGCCCGATCGGGGCTCTTCGAGTCGGGGTCGTGCACGAAGTCCTCGCGCATCCGCGAGACGAGGAACACCTGATAGTCCATCGCGAGCCCGAACAGCACGCCCATCAGGATGATCGGCATGAAGCTGATGATCGGACCGACCTTGGCGACGTGCAGCAGATCGGCGAACCAGCCCCACTCGAACACGGCGCCGACCACGCCGAACGCGGCGACGATCGAGAGCAGGTAGCCGGCGGCCGCGGTGATCGGCACCCACAGCGAGCGGAAGACGATGGTGAGCAGGATGAGCGAGAGCCCGATCACGAAGATGCCGAACGGCAGCAGCGCATTGCCCAGCTGGTCGGAGATGTCGATGCCGACGGCGGTGAAGCCGGTGACCTTGAGGTCGATTCCGAACTCATCGAGCCACTCGTCGTGGTGGCTCCGCAGCTCGCGCACGAGGTCTGCCGTGGCCGGGTCGTCCGGAGCGGTCTCCGGGACGATCTGCACGATCCCGGTGTCGGCGGTCTCGTTCGGGGTCGCGAGCGCGACCTCCTTGACTCCGGGAACCTCGGCGACGGCATCCCCGAGGTCTTCCATCAGGGTGAGCGGGTCGGTCGAGGTGACGATCGTGCCGGTGAGGATCATCGGTCCGTTGAACCCCGGTCCGAACTCCTCAGCCACGAGGTCGTACGTCTGACGCGCCTCCGAGTCCTTCGGCAGCACGCCGGCGTTCGGGAGCGCGAGGTTCAGGCTGAGCGCGGGGATGGCCACGATGCCGAGGCCGATCACGATGGCGAGCGAGACGAGGATCGGGCGCTTGGTGACGCCGTTCACCCACCGCGCGCTGCCCTTCGCGCGCACCGGAGCGGCGGGCGCATCATCGCTGTCTGCGTTCTTCTTCGCCTTCGGCGCGCGCCTCGGGCGACCCACCACCTTGCCCTTCATGAAGCCGAGGAATGCCGGGGTCAGCGTGACCGCGATCGCGACCGCGACGGCGACCGAGACGGAGGCCGCGATGCCCATGGTCGTCAGGAACGGGATGCCGGCGAAGCCGAGGCCGATCAGTGCGATGAGCACCGTGACGCCGGCGAACACGACCGCGGATCCGGCCGTTCCGACGGCACGCGAGGCGGACTCTTCGGGATCGACGCCCTCGCGGACCTGATCCTGATGTCGCGCCATGATGAACAGCGCATAGTCGATGCCGACCGCGAGCCCGAGCATGAGTGCGAGCAGCGGGGTGGTGGACGACACGGTCGCGAAGGCCGTCGCGGTGAAGATGCCCGCCATCGAGATGCCGACACCGAGGATGGCCGTGAGCAGCGGCAGACCGGCCACGACGAAGGAGCGGAAGGTGACGATCAACACGAGCAGTGCGATCAGGAGGCCGACCGCCTCAGTGAGCGTGACACCGGGGATCGAGATCGCGAAGAGGTCGCCGCCCAGCGAGGTCTCTGCGCCGTCCGGGAGCTCGGCGTCGAGGTCGCTCACGACGGAGCGCAGCGCGTCTTTCGTCTCGTCCGAGACATCGGTGGATTCGCCGTCGAACTGCACGCGCACGATGGCGGCGGTGTCGTCGTCGTTGATCATGCCCTCGACCATCTCGTCGTAGGGCGAGGTGGCGGCGAGCACGCCGTCGAGGTCGCCGAGTTCGTCGACGGCATCCTCGATGTGGTCGCGGTAGTCGTCGGCGGTGATCTCGTCGCCGTCGGCTGCCACGACGATGAACTGCGCGTTCGTGCCGCTCACCTGCGGGAACGACCGCGAGAGCTGCTCGAGGCCGGCCTGCGATTCAGTGCCGGGGATCGAGAACGTGTTGTCGGTGCCCGCTCCCAGCACGAGTGCTCCGGCTCCGGCGATGCCGAGCGCGAGCAGCCAGGACACGAGGACTCGCCAGGGGTGCCGGAAGGACCAGCGGCCGAGCGAGGACAGGAGTGTGGACACGCGTTCCTCCGAGGGGTACTGATTGGATACACAGGTGTATCCGATACATACATGTATCGTAAATTGACCGGCACGTCGGAATCTGTGTGCCGGGTGTGAATCGTGCGAGAGTGAAGGGTCAGGAGGTTTCGATGTCGACACCCGCAACCCGCAGCCGTGAGAACACGCGTGCCCGTCTGCTCGAGGCCGCCGCGCAGGTCTTCGCCGAGGTCGGTCTCGACGGCGCCTCTGTCGAGGCCGTGTGCGAGCGAGCCGGATTCACCCGCGGTGCGTTCTACTCCAACTTCGAATCCAAGGACGAGCTGTTCCTGATGCTCGCCGCGAGCGTCTCCGACGTGCGCGTGAGGGGAGTGCGCACCCGCGTCGAGGAACTGACGGCGGAGGGTGCCCTGGTGGAAGGGTGCGATCCGATCGAGCTCGTGCAGCAGATCATGGAGCTCGGCGGCGATGACCGCCTCGGCGTGATGCTGCTGAGCGAGATCCGCATCCGGGCTCTGCGCGACGCGAAGTTCGGCGAGGCGTACCTCGCGCAGGAGAGCGAGATGGTCGCGAGCATCGCGCAGATCATCGACGACATCGTCTCGGTGAGTGCGCTGAAGCTGCGCCTGCCGGCCGAGACCGCGGCACGCATGCTCATGATCCTCTGGGAGGGCATGACCGTGCGCGGGGCGATGGCCGGCCAGGACGACGCGCAGCTGCGCCAGGCGGGCAGCGAGCAGCTCGGCCGTCTCGTGCAGCTGATCATCGAGTCGTAGCGCGCGTCGCCGGAGCATCGGTCGCGGAATCGCTCGATCGTGCGCGGTTCGGCGCGAGCGACAGCAGGGCGCCGGCTGCCAGGAGCGCGGCCGTCACGAGGAACGTCGTCCGCAACGCAGAGGTCAACGCGTCCGGGGAGGCGGCTGCGATCTCGCCGGAGCCGGATGCTGCCGCGAAAAGCGCGGCGAGCACGGAGGCGCCGGTGACGAGACCGAGATTGCGGGAGAGTCCCAGGAGGCCCGAGGCCGCACCGCGACGGTCGGCGGGGGTCGAGTTCAGAACGCCGGTGTTGTTGGCGGCGAGGAACAGCTGGTAACCGGGAGCGAGCAGCACGGTGCCCGTGATGTATCCCGGCAGCCCCCACCACCCGGGGAGCAGGGCGAGCGCGAGCGCCCCGAGGAGCATGCCGCCGAGTCCGACCGATGTCATCCGGTGCGTGCCGAACCGGTCGACCGCGCGTCCGGCCAGCACGCCGGTGCAGATCGATGCGAGCGGACCGGCCGCCATGACGGCGCCGATCGCCGCGGGCGGCAGGTGCAGAGCGCCCGCGAGGAAGAAGGGGCCCACCACGAGGGTGCTCATCATGACGGTGCCCACGATGAGGTTGAGGACTGCGCCGAGCGAGACGCGGCGGTTCCTGAGCAGGGTCGGCGGCAGCAACGGGTGTTTCGCGCGACGCTCGCGCATCACGAACAGTCCGGTGGCGACGACCGCTCCGCCGAGGAGGGGCAGCGTCGGCCACGAGGCCTGATCGCCCGGTGCGGTGACGCCGAGCGTGTAGAGGGCGACCGCCACCGTCAGCAGGACCATGCCCGGAAGGTCGAAGCCGCGTCGGGGGCTGCCTGCCTGCCGTGCTTCCGCTCCGGTCACCGCCGCCAGGGCTGCGGCGAGGAGTCCGAGCGGCACCATGGCGGCGAAGATCGCCGGCCAACCGGCCACCGTGATCAGGAGCCCGCCGAGCACCGGACCGGAGGCGGTCCCCACCGCGGCCGTGGTGCCGAGCAGGCCCATGACGCGGCCGAGACGATCCGGCGGGACCAGGTCGCGGGCGCGCGCCAGGGGGAGTGCCATCATGACGGCGGCACCGATGCCCTGCAGTGCGCGGGCGGCGATCAGCATCCACAGCGACGGCGCGATCGCACTCAGTGCCGCCGCGATCGTGAAGACACCCATGCCGAGCAGCAGTACCCGACGGCGCCCGATCAGATCGCCCAGGTGCCCCACCGTGAGGCTCGTCGCCGTCATCGTGAGCAGGTAGGCGAGGGCCACCCACTGCGCCTGCGCGAAGGTGCCGTCGAGTTCGACGGCGATCGTGGGGAGCGCGACATTCGCGGCGCTCGTCCCCAGCGATGCGACCAGGACGCTGAGGGCGAGCCCGGCCGTGCCCGCGCGAAGGAGGGGTGTGGGGGTGGAAGTCTCCGTCATACCGTCAGCATCGATCGCGGAACGTCCCACCAGCAACTCGTGTTGCCGAAACCGGGACGCCTGTGGTCCTATGAAGTCATGGAAGAACAGGAATCGGTGCTCGACGCGACACTGGAACAGATCGGCCCCCGTCTCCAGTCGCTGCGCGCTCGCCGAGGCCTGACGCTCGCCGAGGTCGCCACGGCCACCGGGATCTCGAAGAGCACGCTCTCCCGCCTGGAGACCGGTCAGCGGCGGCCGAGCCTGGAGCTGCTGCTGCCCCTCGCGCGGATGTATCGGGTCTCCCTCGACGACCTCGTCGGTGCTCCCGAGACCGGAGATCCCCGTGTCCGGCTGCGCCCGCGACGCGTCAACGGTCGGACCGTGGTGGCGCTCACTCGCCAGCCGGGGGAGAGGCATGCGTGGAAGATCATCGTGCCGCGGGAGGCGTCGGAACCGAAGCTCACCGCGCACGAAGGTTCGTCCTGGATGTACGTGCTCACCGGCCGCATCCGGCTCATCGTCGGCGACCGCGACGTGATTCTGGAAGCCGGCGAGGTCGCGGAGTTCGACACGCGCACCCCGCACTGGTTCGGCGCCGACGGCGAACAGGATGCGGAGATACTGACCATCTTCGGCGCGGATGGTGACCATGGCCCGCGGGGCGCTGACCTTGCGACGCGTCACCTCGCCGAGATGCTCGGCGAGCAGGTGGAGACGCACTGACCACCGGTGGGATGTCGCGCGCCGTATCGGTTCAGTTCGCGGCGGACGTCAGTTCGTAGTGGCAGCGGGCGAGCCGTGCCACCCACCACTCACGGCGCTCATCTGAGGCCGCGAGACGGGTGAGCGCATCGGCATCCGGCGTCACCCGACCCACCGGGATCGAGCCGTCGACGGGACGCAGGTCCGCCACGTCGTCGAGGAAGAGCGACGCGGTACCGAGCCCGCAGTCGTAATCCAGCGTCGGGAGGGCTGCGGCCAGTGCGGCACCCTGCGACAGGCCGATCGCGGTGTCGAGTGCGCTCGAGACCACGACCGGGAGCCCCGCCGCGGTGACGATCTGCAGCGCGTGGGTGATGCCGCCGAGCGGCTGCGCCTTGATGACGAGCAGATCGGCCGCACCGGCGCGGGCGACGGCGAGCGGGTCGGAGGACTTGCGCACGCTCTCGTCGGCGGCGACCGGGATGCCCATGTACTTGACCCGCTTGCGCAGATCCGCGAGCTCCGGCACGGTCGCGCAGGGCTGCTCCACGTACTCCAGGTCGTACTCGCCCAGGGCGTGTACGGCGTGCTCGGCCTCGTCGACGTTCCAGGCGCCGTTGGCATCCACGCGGATGCGTCCCTCCGGTCCCATCGCCTCACGCACGGCGCGGACTCGCGCCACATCGTCGGCGAGGTTGTGACCCGGTTCGGCGACCTTGACCTTGGCGGTGCGGCATCCGGGGAACCGGTCCAGCACCTCGGCGACGCGGGCGGCATCCACCGCGGGGATCGTCGCGTTCACGCCGATCCGGTCGCGCAGTGGCGCCGGTTGCTCGCGCCACGCGAAGTCGATCGCGGCGGCGAGCCAGGTCGCGGCCTCCGCATCCTCGTACTCGGTGAACGGCGAGAACTCCGCCCACCCCCGCGGGCCCTCGAAGAGGAGCGCCTCCCGCACCTCGACGCCGCGGAAGCGGCTGTGCATCGGGAGGGCGACGACCCTGGCCGAGTCGATCAGGTCTGCGAGCGGCGGGATCATGTGCCCATTCTGCTCCGTGGAAGCCCCGCCGCGCCGCTCGTCCCCCGGGTGAGTCGCCCCGCCCCGCCCCGCCTCTCTGCCGAGCGCACGGCTTGCTGCCGAGCGCACGGCGTGTAAACGCGACGAAGCCGTGCGCTCGACGAGAAGCCGTGCGCTCGGCTATCCCGAGGGGAGGGGGTGGGTCAGGCATAAATGTGTGATTGACAATGGTGTGTGACGCACAGTAATGTGATCGACATGAACGAGACGCTCGACACGCACCTGCAGGAACTGCGGCGCGGCACCGTGGTGCTGGCCTGCCTGCAGCTGCTGCGCACGCCGGGATACGGATACTCGCTGCTCGAGCAGCTTGAACAGCGAGGCTTCGCGACCGACGCGAACACGCTGTACCCGCTGCTGCGACGACTCGAGAAGCAGGAGTACCTCACGAGCGAGTGGAACACCGACGAGGCCCGGCCCCGCAAGTTCTACCGCACCTCGGATGCCGGCATCCGCCTCGCCGACACCCTCACCGACGAATGGCGGTCGCTCACCACGGCGATCGCCTCCCTCACCGCAGAGGAGAACTGACATGACCACCACAGCCACACTCACCGAGCGCTACATCAGCGCGACGATCCGCAGTCTCCGGCCCGAGGCACAGGACGACGTCCGCGCCGAGCTCGAAGCCTCCATCGCCGACGCGATCGAGGCGAGGCTCGAGCAGGGCGAGACGCCGGAAGACGCCGAGCGCGCCGTCCTCACCGAGCTCGGTGACCCCGGAGTCCTGGCCGCCGGGTACGCGGATCGCCCGTTGTACCTCATCGGCCCGCGCTTCTACCTGACCTGGTGGCGGCTGCTCAAGCTGCTGCTGATGATCGTCCCGGTCTGCGTCCTCGGCGGCGTGGCACTGGGGCAGACCATCTCCGGTGCCCCCGTGGGCGAGATCATCTCGACCTCGATCGTGGCGACCGGCGGCGCGATCCTCCACATCTGCTTCTGGACCACGCTCGTCTTCGTGATCCTCGAGCGCTCGAACAGCACGACGGCGATCGAGAAGTGGGATCTCGACCAGCTGCCGGAGCCGACGGAGAAGGGAGTGGGGCGTAGCGAGCTGATCGCGTCGCTCGTCTTCCTCGGTATCGCGATCGGCGCTCTCCTCTGGGATCGCTACCGCGGCTTCGTCCACGTCGACGGCGAGACCTTGCCGATCCTGAACCCGCAGCTGTGGCCGTGGGGGATCGGCGTCCTGTTCCTGCTCATCGTCGCGGAGGCCGTGTTCGCGGTCGTGCTCTACCGCAGGGGCCGCTGGACCACGGGGCTGGCCGTGACGAACACGATCCTCGCCGTCGCATTCCTCGCCTGGGTGCTCGTCCCGCTGCTGACCGGTGACCTGGTGAACCCGGAGTTCGTGGCGCAGGTCACCGCGGCCGGCGGTGAGGGCTTCGCGGCAGGACAGGCCGAATCGGCCGACGAAGGCGGGGTGTTCCGCATCCTCGCCGTGCTGCTGGGATTCGGTGTCGCGCTCGGCGTCGGCTGGGACATCGTCGACGGCTGGATCAAGACGGTCCGCGCTCGGCGTCGCTGACCACGCGCGATCGAGGAAGCGCCGTCCCGGTCGGGGCGGCGCTTCCTCCGTGGCCGGGGGCGGGCGAGGAATAGGGTGGAAGCCGTGACCAGCGCATTCGTCTCCGATCTGTTCGACCCGGCCGAATGGGTGCTCGCGCCCGGCGCCGAGGACTACACCGACATCACCGCCCACGTGTCGCACGACGGCGGGGTCGCGCGCATCGCCTTCAACCGTCCGGAGGTGCGCAACGCCTTCCGCCCGCACACCGTCGACGAGCTCTACCGTGCGCTCGACATCGCCCGGCAGGATGCGCACATCGGAGCGGTGCTGCTGACCGGAAACGGCCCGAGCCCGAAGGACGGCGGCTGGGCGTTCTGCTCGGGTGGGGACCAGCGCATCCGCGGTCGCGACGGCTACAAGTACTCCGATGCGGAGACGGCGATCGTCGACGGTGCGAGCCGCGCGGCTGTCGGCCGCCTGCACATCCTCGAGGTGCAGCGGCTCATCCGCTTCATGCCCAAGGTCGTCATCGCGGTTGTGCCCGGGTGGGCTGCCGGCGGCGGGCACTCGCTGCACGTGGTGTGCGACCTCACGATCGCTTCGGCCGAAGAAGCCCGGTTCAAGCAGACGGATGCCGACGTGGGCAGCTTCGACGCCGGGTACGGTTCGGCGTACATGGCACGGCAGACCGGACAGAAGTTCGCCCGCGAGGTGTTCTTCCTGGCCGAGGAGTACTCCGCACAGCGTGCCTACGAGGCCGGCGCCGTGAACCGCGTGGTGCCGCACGCCGATCTCGAGCGCGAGGCCCTGAAGATGGCGCGCACCGTGCTCACGAAGTCGCCCACCGCGATCCGCATGCTGAAGTTCGCCTTCAACGCGGTCGACGACGGTCTGGTCGGACAGCAGGTCTTCGCCGGCGAGGCGACCCGTCTGGCCTACGGAACCGACGAGGCCGTCGAAGGTCGCGACTCCTTCCTCGAGAAGCGCGACGCCGACTGGTCGTCGTTCCCCTGGCACTACTGAGCCGGAGACCCGCATGACCGCCCTGACCCCCACGGACGCCGAAGATCCGGATCTGCTGCGGGAGGCCTTGCAGCGCGCGCTCGAGGGCGGACCGGCGCTGGGGCTCGGCATGGTGGCCGGTGCGCCCGAGAACGTGGCGGACGGCATCGCGGCGGTGATCGCGACCTCGGGGTCGAGCGGCATACCGAAGCGGGTCGCGCTGAGCGGTGAGGCGCTGCGCGCGAGCGCCGAGGCGACGGCGGCGAGGATCGGGAGCGGCCGCTGGCTGCTTGCTCTGCCGGCCGGCTACGTGGCAGGGCTCCAGGTGATGGTGCGCTCTATCGTCGCGGGGACCCGGCCGGCCGTGCTCGACGGCCGGTTCTCGCCTGCGTCCTTCGCCGATGCGACACTGGCGATGCTGCGCCCCTCGGCGGGGGCGGGGATTCCCGAGCTGTACACCTCGCTCGTCCCTGCGCAGATCGCGACGCTGCTCGAGGCCGCCGACGACACGGCCGTGCGTGCTGCGCTGACGGCGTACCGGGCGATCCTGGTGGGCGGACAGTCGCTGCCGGAGCCGCTTCGCGAGCGTGCGGCCGACCTGGGCGTGCGGGTGGTCCGAACATACGGCTCCACCGAGACCAGCGGTGGCTGTGTGTACGACGGCGTGCCGCTCGACACGGTCGGCGTTCGCACGGTCGACGGGGAGCTGCGCATCGCGGGGCCCATGCTCGCCGAGGGTTATCTCGGTGACGCCTCGTTGACGACGCGCACCTTCGTGCGGGACGAGCACGGCATCCGCTGGTATCGCACAGGCGACCTCGGTCTGGTGGAAGACGGGATCGTGCGGGTGCACGGGCGGGCCGACAACGTGATCGTGTCGGGCGGCATCAACATCTCCCTCGATCGGGTGGAGCGGATCGTCCGGCGTGTCCCGGGGCTGCACGAGGCTGTCGTGGTCGGAGTGGAGGATGAGCGCTGGGGGGAGGCATCGGTGATCGTCGCGGCGCGTGGCGAGGTGCTGCGGCGCAGCGAGTCCGAGCAGCTCGCGCAGGCCCGTGAGGCTGTCGCGGAAGAGCTCGGCAAGCACGCGCGTCCCTCCCGTCTGATCCTGGTCGACGAGATGGATGTCCTGCTCTCCGGCAAGCCCGACCGCGAGGCGATCCGACGAGCCGTCGCCGACCTGCGCTGATCCCCGCTGCCAGACTGGGTCGCATGGATGTGCTGCGGCTGGCGGGAGTGCCGGGGGTGGGGAAGAGCGCCGTCGCGTGGGCTGTCGCTGAGCGTCTCGCGTCGGACGGTGTGCCGACCGGGTATGTCGACATCGATCAGCTCGGCATGTGCTACCCTGCGCCGTCCGACGCCCCCGACCGGTGGGCGCTGAAGGAGACCGCACTCGCCCGGCTCGCCGTGCGGTTCCGCGACGCGGGTGTCGAACGTCTCGTGGTGTCCGGAGTCGCCGATCCGTCGCAGCCGCCGCCGGCGAGCGGGTTCCCGACGTCGTCCCTGTGGCTGGATGCGGATGAGGAGACGAGGCGGAGACGATTGGCTCCCCGGAGGTGGGAGCGCGAACAGGTCGATGCCGCACTCGCCGCCGGCACCGAGGAGGCGAGCACGGCGCACCCCGCATGGCAACGACTGGACACGGCGCACTCGACCATCGAGGAGACGGTGCAGGCAGTGATCGCCCGGCCGGCAGGCGGGGCGGAGGTGGCATCCGATGTCGTATTCCCCGAAGAGCATGCGACGGCCCGGGTCATCTGGATCACGGGTCCGAGGTGCGCCGGTGCCTCGCGCGTCGGCTGGGAGCTGGCTCGCAGGCAATGGGTTGCGGGCGAGCGCACGGGGTTCGTTGACGTCGCGCAGTTGAGCTTCTCGTGGAATGCGGATGCTGTGAACGGAGCAGAGGCCGCAGCGGTGGTGCAGACGGTGTTCGTCGAGGTCGGGGCGAAGGCGCTGATCGTCGTCGCACCGTTCGAGGTCTCGCCGAAAGACGTACGCGCGGCTTTCCCGCGAGCGGACGTCCGGTTCTTCCGACTCGATGCCGACGATCGCACGCGCCGCGGCCACGCTGTCCGGAGGGCGGAAGGAGCCGACGGCGCATCTCTCGCCGGGGACGACCTGTACGGTGCGTCCGCCGACGCGATCGAGAGGATCATCGCGACCGGAGCCCGTCAGCGGGCATCGTCGTTGCGCATCGGAGAGATCCTCATCGGCACACCGATGTCCTCGACGCAGCCGGTGGTCGACGAGGTGGCGAAGCGGGCCGGTCTGAGCGCTCTGCCACACTGAAACGCATGGCCTCGTACACGCACGGACACCACGAATCAGTCCTCCGCTCGCACAACGTGCGCGACATCGGGAACTCCGCTGCTTACCTCCGCCCCCACCTCACGTCCGGGACCCGACTCCTCGACGTCGGGGCCGGCCCCGGTACCATCACCGTCGACTTCGCCGGCGTCGTCGCCCACGTCACCGCGACCGAGATCGACGAGAACGCGCTGTCGCTGTCGCGCGGCCTCGCCGAGGAACGCGGCCTGGCCAACCTCGACTTCTCGGTCGAGGATGTGCACGCGCTGAGCTTCGCCGACGACTCGTTCGACGTCGTGCACGCGCACCAGGTGCTGCAGCATGTCGGCGACCCGGTGCAGGCGCTTCGCGAGATGCGCCGCGTGACCGTGCCCGGCGGGATCGTCGCCGCGCGCGATGCCGACTACTCGGGCTTCATCTGGTTCCCGGTCCTGCCCGAACTCGATCGGTGGCTCGCCCTGTACCAGGCGGCGGCGCGTGCGAACGGCGGCGAACCCGATGCGGGTCGTCGGCTGCTCTCCTGGGCGCGCGCCGCGGGCTTCGACGACGTCACGGCGACGGCATCCACCTGGTGCTACGCGTCGCCTGCGGAGCGTGCCTGGTGGGGCGGGATGTGGGCCGACCGCATCCTCGAGTCCGCGCTCGCGCGGCAGCTCGTGGACAGCGACATGGCCACTCCGGCGGACCTGCAGGAGATCAGCGATGCGTGGAAGCGCTGGGCCGACGACGGCGACGGCTGGTACCTCGTGCCGCACGGCGAGATCCTCGCCCGCGTCTGACCCCGCGCCCGCGTTTAGCGCGGCGCATTATATCGGTATTTTTGCGGTAACCCTATGTTTCCGCTGAGTGTCGTAATACTCTTCGATCGTTACGTGTGCCCCAGCGCGGAACAGTTGAGGGGAAAGAGCAATGAAGCGGATCACTCGCGGGACAGATCCGGTTCGCCGGGCTGCCGTGGCCCCTGCGGCCCCTCGTGCCGCGGCCCCACGAAAGACGGCTGCGACTCTGGCGCTGCTCCTCGGCGTGGCGTCGGCGTTGACCGCGGGCTTCGGCGGGTCGGAATCCGCTTCGGCAGCGGAGGTCGCGTGTGTCCCGACGGGCGCGTACGTGCATTGCGTCGACTTCACCTACACCGGCGGCGGTCAGACCTTCACCGTCCCTGCAGGCGTCACGCAGGTGAGCGCCACGCTCACGGGTGCGGGCGGCGGGGGGCAATGGGCCGGCGCGAGTCAGGGCGCGCAAGGCGGTGGTGCGGGTGGGCAGGCCATCGGCGTCCTATCCGTCACGCCCGGGGCATCTCTCACGGTCACCGTCGGCCAGGGAGGCGCGGCGCTGCATGGAGCCCCGACATACGGCGGTGGCGCTGCTGGCGGTGGCGCTGCCACCGGAAACGTGCGTCCGGGTGGAGCCGGCGGAGGCATGAGCGCAATCTGGCAGGGAGGGTATGGCGTCACCCCCTTGCTCATCGCCGGCGGGGGCGGCGGTGCGCCGGGAGGGAGCGGCGTGGCTGGCTCTGCGGGAGGCGCTGGGGGCGGAACGACGGGAGCCCCGGCGGCGGCGGATGCCGCAGCGGAGACCGGACGTGGAGGCAGCCAGACCGCAGGAGGGGCGGGTGGGGCGGGCGCCTGTACAGCTGGCGCGCCTACAGCGGGTGCGCAATACGTCGGAGGTATCGGCGGTGGCGGCACCAGCCTGACCCTCGACGGCGGTGGCGGCGGTGGCGGCGGGTACTACGGCGGCGGTGGTGGTCGCTGTGTGGCCGTTCAAGGCATCGGCGACGGCGGCGGTGGCGGAGGGTCAGGCTACGCTGCCCCAGGTGTCGTCGGCGCGGCGCTGACCCAGGGCGGAGGAGCGGTCGGCGGTGGACCCGCAGCCAGCGGTGGAAACGGCACGGTACGGCTCCAGTGGGGGGCGGCAGCCGTGGTGACCGGTCCCGCCGATGGAGCCACGGTTCCGCCTCGACCGGCATTCTCCGGCACGGGAACACCGGGCGATGCCGTCGAGATGCGCGACGACTCGGGAGCCGTGCTCTGCACCGCGACGGTGACCGCGGCGGGGACGTGGAGCTGCACCTCGACATCGGATCTCGCCGTGGGTGCCAACATCGTGCAGCCGTACACCGTGGTGAACGGCCAGGCGTTCGCCGGCAACGCGATCACCGTGACCGTCCCTTCACCGTCGACGCCGGTGATCACCGGACCTGAGGATGGCGCCGCGGTGGCGGATTCCACGCCGACCTTCACGGGCACCGGAGACGATGGCGACACGATCACGGTCCGCGATGGCGGTGGTGCCGTGCTCTGCACGACGACCGTGGTGGACGGTGCATGGTCGTGCACGCCCACGACGGCGCTACCCGAAGGTGCAGCCACGGCGACGCCGACGGCGACGAACATCGACGGCACGAGCACGACCGGTGCGCCCGTCGCGTTCACGGTGGATACGGTGGCCCCTTCGGCGCCGGTGATCACTGGTCCAGCGGATGGTGCGGTGCTGACGGATGCCACGCCGACATTCACCGGCACGGGTGATGATGGCGACACGATCACCGTGACGGATGACGACGGCACCGTGCTGTGCACGGCCACTGTGGTCGATGGCGCGTGGTCGTGTACCCCGACCGATCCGTTGCCGGAGGGCGGGAGCACGATCACGCCGACGGCGACGGACGCGGCGGGGAACTCCACCCCGGGGGAACCGATCGAGGTGACGGTGGACACGGTCGCCCCGACGGCGCCGGCCATCACGGGCCCGGCGGATGGCGATGTGGTGGACACGGCGACACCGACGTTCACGGGGACCGGTGATGACGGTGACACGATCACGGTGACGGACGGTGACGGCACCGTACTCTGCGCGACGACTGTGGTCGATGGGGAGTGGTCCTGCACCCCGACCGATCCATTGCCGGAAGGCACGAACACGGTCACCCCGACCGCGACCGACCCGGCCGGGAACTCGACGGCGGGAGACCCGATCGAGGTGACGGTGGACACGGTGGCGCCGTCCGCTCCGGTGATCACTGGCCCCGCCGATGGCGCCGTGGTGACGGATTCGACGCCGACATTCACCGGAACGGGTGATGACGGCGACACGATCACCGTCACCGATGGTGACGGAAACGTGCTGTGCACGACGACCGTGGCGGCTGGCGCCTGGTCCTGCACGCCCACGGATCCGCTGCCGGAGGGCACCAGCACGATTACGCCGACCGCGACGGACCCGGCCGGGAACTCGACGGCGGGTACTCCGATCGATCTGACCGTGGACACGGTCGCCCCGTCAGCCCCGGTGATCACCGGTCCTGAGGACGGCGATGTGGTGACGGATGCGACGCCGACGTTCACGGGCACGGGTGACGATGGCGACACGATCACGCTGAACGATGGCGATGGCAACGTCGTGTGCACCGCGACCGTGGTGGACGGTGAGTGGTCGTGCACGCCGACGACTCCGCTGCCGGAGGGCGCGAGCACGATCACCCCGACGGCGACGGATCCGGCAGGCAACTCGACCGAGGGCGACCCGATCGGACTCACGGTCGATACCGTGCCCCCGTCAGCCCCCGTGATCACCGGTCCGGCGGATGGTTCTGTGGTGACGGATGCGACGCCGACGTTCACCGGAACGGGCGATGACGGCGACACGATCACGGTGACGGACAGTGACGGCACCGTGCTCTGCACGACCACCGTGGTCGACGGCGGATGGTCGTGCACGCCGACGGATCCGCTGCCGGAGGGGACGAACACGATCACGCCGACCGCGACGGACCCGGCCGGTAACTCGACGGCTGGCGATCCGATCGATCTCAACGTCGACACCGTGGCTCCGTCGGCTCCGGCGATCACGGGGCCGGCTGACGGCGCTGTGGTGGACACGGCGACGCCGACCTTCACGGGCACCGGTGACGACGGTGACACGATCACCGTGACGGACGGTGATGGAACCGTGCTGTGCACGACGACCGTGGTGGATGGCGCCTGGTCGTGTACTCCGACCGATCCGCTGCCGGAAGGGACCAACACGGTCACGCCGACGGCGACGGACCCGGCCGGCAACGCGACAGCGGGCGACCCGATCGATTTCACCGTCGACACCGTGGCTCCGTCGGCTCCAGCGATCACGGGGCCGGCAGATGGTGCTGTGGTGGACACGGCGACACCGACCTTCACCGGTACCGGTGACGACGGTGACACGATCACCGTGACCGATGGTGACGGCAACGTGCTCTGCACCACGACCGTGGTCGACGGCGAATGGTCGTGCACTCCGACCGATCCGTTGCCGGAAGGCACGAACACTGTCACCCCGACCGCGACGGATCCGGCCGGGAACTCTACAGCGGGCGATCCGATCGAGTTCTCGGTCGACACGGTTGCCCCTGCTGCTCCGGTGATCACGGGTCCCGCTGACGGTGCTGTGGTGGACACGGCGACCCCCACGTTCACGGGCACCGGAGACGATGGTGACACGATCACGGTGACGGATGGCGACGGCACGGTGCTGTGCACGACGACCGTCGTTGATGGCGCCTGGTCGTGCACTCCGACCGATCCGCTGCCGGAAGGCGTGAACACGATCACCCCGACCGCGACCGACCCGGCCGGCAACTCGACCGAGGGCGATCCCATCGACGTGATGGTGGACACGGTCGCCCCGTCAGCCCCGGTGATCACCGGTCCCGAGGACGGCGATGTGGTGACGGATGCGACGCCGACGTTCACCGGAACGGGCGATGACGGCGACACGATCACTGACGGATGCGACGCCGACGTTCACCGGAACGGGCGATGACGGCGACACGATCACCGTGACCGACGGAGACGGCGCCGTGCTCTGCACGACCACCGTCACGGATGGCGCCTGGTCGTGCACTCCGACCGATCCGCTGCCGGAAGGCGTGAACACGATCACACCCACGGCGACGGACTCGGCCGGGAACTCGACGGCGGGCGACCCGATCGATATAACGGTCGACACGGTTGCCCCTGCAGCCCCCGTCATCACAGGTCCGGTTGATGGTGCCATGGTGACGGATGCGACGCCGACTTTCTCGGGCACCGGTGACGATGGCGACACGATCACGGTGACCGATGGTGACGGAAACGTGCTGTGCACGACGACCGTCGTCGATGGCGAATGGTCGTGCACGCCGACCGATCCGCTGCCGGAAGGGACCAACACAATCACACCGACGGCAACCGACCCCGCGGGTAACTCGACGGACGGTACTCCGATCGAGCTGACCGTGGACACTGTGGTCCCTACGGCCCCGGTGATCACGGGGCCCGCCGACGGTGCTGTCGTCGACACAGCGACGCCGACGTTCTCGGGCAGCGGTGACGATGGCGACACGATCACCGTGACCGACGGTGACGGCACGGTGCTGTGCACGACGACCGTGGTCGACGGCTCATGGTCGTGCACGCCGACCGATCCGCTGCCGGAAGGCACAAACACGATCACGCCGACGGCGACTGACCCCGCAGGTAACTCCACGGCGGGCGACCCGATCGACGTGACCGTGGATACGGTGGCCCCGTCCGCTCCGGTCATCACTGGCCCGGCGGATGGTTCTGTGGTGACGGATGCGACGCCGACCTTCACGGGTACCGGTGATGATGGCGACACGATCACGCTGACCGACGATGACGGTACCGTGCTCTGCACGACGACCGTCGTCGACGGCGGATGGTCGTGCACGCCGACGGATCCGCTGCCGGAGGGGACGAACACGATCACCCCGACCGCGACCGATCCGGCCGGGAACACGACTCAGGGCGATCCCATCGATCTGACGGTCGACACGGTGGCCCCCTCCGCTCCGGTGATCACCGGCCCGGCTGACGGCGCTGTGGTGACGGACGCGACTCCCACCTTCACGGGCACCGGCGATGACGGCGACACGATCACTCTGACCGACGATGACGGCACGGTGCTGTGCACGGCGACCGTGGTCGATGGCGTTTGGTCGTGTACGCCGACCGATCCGCTGCCGGAGGGCGCGAACACGATCACGCCCACGGCGACAGACCCGGCGGGTAACTCCACGGCGGGCGATCCCATCGATCTCACGGTCGACACGGAGGCCCCGTCGGCGCCGGTGATCACCGGGCCGGCTGATGGTGCTGTCGTGACGGATGCGACGCCCACGTTCACCGGAACCGGTGACGACGGTGACACGATCACCGTGACGGATGGTGACGGGACCGTGCTGTGCACGGCCACCGTGGTCGATGGCGCTTGGTCCTGCACGCCGACCGACCCGCTGCCGGAAGGTGCGAGCACGGTCACGCCGACGGCGACTGACCCCGCAGGTAACTCCACGGCGGGTGATCCGATCGATCTCACGGTGGACACCGTGGCGCCGTCCGCCCCGGTCATCACCGGTCCGGCTGATGGCGCTGTGGTGACGGATGCGACGCCGACCTTCACGGGTACCGGTGACGATGGCGACACGATCACAGTGACCGATGGTGACGGGACCGTGCTGTGCACGACGACCGTGGTCGATGGCGCTTGGTCCTGCACCCCGACCAATCCGTTGCCGGAGGGGATGAACACGATTACCCCGACCGCGACCGACCCTGCGGGGAACACGACGGCGGGCGACCCGATCGACGTGACCGTGGACGCGGTCGCCCCCACGGCCCCGGTGATCACAGGTCCGGCGGATGGCGCTGCAGTGACGGATGCCACGCCCACCTTCACGGGCACCGGTGATGACGGCGACACCATCACTCTGACCGACGATGACGGCACCGTGCTCTGCACGACCACCGTCGTCGACGGCGCCTGGTCGTGTACCCCGACCGATCCGCTCCCGGAAGGGACGAACACGATCACGCCGACCGCGACCGACCCCGCCGGTAACACGACCGCGGGCGACCCCATCGACGTGGTCGTCGACACGGTGCCGCCCGCTCCGGTCCTGAACCCGGTCTGTGTCCAGAACCCGGATCTCACGATCACCTGTTCGGGCACCGGCGAGCCGGGGACGACCGTGGTCGTCACGGCGCCGGACGGCACGGAACTGTGCCGCACCGCTGTGGTCATGCCGGAGTGGAGCTGCACCTCGTCCGGTCCTGCCGACCCGCAGGAGGTCACCATCACGGTCATCGATGCGGCAGGCAACGTCTCGACGCCCACGATCGCTCCTGTGACGCCGTACGTCCCGCAGCCGTCCGGCGGGGGCGGCGGCACGTTGGGAACCACCGGTGCCGACAGCTCCGCGGCGATCGCCCTGGGAGTGCTCCTGTTCTTGATGGGCGGGGCGGCGCTCCTGCGCTCGAGGCGATGGGCGCCCATGGAATCAGATTCCTCGACCGCTTGACGGGAGATCCTCGCCCGCGTACGACACCGCACGGATACATCCACGGACGGATGTGTCCGTGCGGTGCGCTCGCGTAGCGTGGGGGAGTGATCCGGCCACTCTCCCGCACGGCGCTCGCGCTCGACATCGTCGGGGCGACGCTGCTCTTCCTCGTCCTGATGCCGACGTCGCTCGTGTTCTACGGGCCGGGCACCGGGAACACGGCGATCGGAGGCATATCGGTCGTGGCGGTGGTCTTCGCTGCCGTGCTGATGTTCGGCGGTGTCGCGATCGGACGACTCGCGCCGGGCTGGTCGCTGGTCGCCGCCTGGGCCGGGGCGATCCTCCAGATGATCGCCGGGTTCGGCCCGCTGCCGATCGACTTCGCCATCCTGCTCGTGCTCTACGCCACGGCGGCGTGGGGCACGAGGCGGGTGCTCTGGTGGGGGTTCGCCTCCGCGCTGTTCGGCGGCATCGTCGCGGCGGTGTACATGGTCATCGTGAACGGCGTCGCCTTCGGGACGGGTACCGGCTGGGAGAAGGTCACGACCGGCACGCTGCTGCTCATCGTCTCCGTCATGGCGCTCGGATTCGCGTGGGTGTGCGGGCTGCTGTGGCGGGTCGTGCTGCGTGCACGTCGGACCCGTGCCGCGCAGCTGCAGGCCGAATCGCTCGCGGTCGAGGAGCAGGAGCGGGTACGCATCGCCCGCGACATGCACGACATCGTCGCCCACTCTCTCGCCGTCGTGATCGCTCAGGCCGACGGTGCGCGCTACGCGGCAGCGGCGAAACCCGAGATGGCGACGGAGGCGCTCGGCACGATCGCACAGACCGCCCGTGGGGCGTTGAGCGACGTGCGGATGCTGCTCACCCAGCTTCGGCACCGGCAGGGAGACGGCCCGCAGCCCACGCTCGCCGACCTCGAAGCGCTGTTCGCGCAGGTGAGGCAGGCGGGGATCGAGCCGCGTGTCACCGTCGACCCGATGCCTCCGGGGGAACCACCGGGGGCGATCCAGCTCGCCGTGTACCGCATCCTCCAGGAGGCGCTGACGAACGCGATCCGCCATGGCGACGGTGCGGTCGACGTGCACCTGGCGTGGTTTCCCGATCGGGTCGACATCGACGTGCGGAACACGGTGCCGCGGGAGACGACGGTCGGGCCCGGCGGGCACGGTGTCATCGGCATGCGAGAGCGGGCACAGCTCGTCGGCGGTAGTCTGCAAGCCGAGCATCGGGGGGCACAGTTCGTGGTCCACGCCTCGCTTCCGATCGGAGCTTCCGAATGATCAGAGTCGTGCTCGTCGACGACCAGGCGCTGTTCCGCGCCGGCATCCGGATGCTCGTCGCCTCGCAACCCGACCTGGAGGTGGTCGGCGAAGCCGGCAACGGACAGGAGGCACTCGACGTCGTCCGTGCCACGCGGCCCGACGTGGTGCTGATGGACATCCGGATGCCGGTCATGGACGGACTCACGGCGACCGCCGAGATCCTCACCCGGCCGGAGCCTCCCCGCATCGTCATGCTCACGACGTTCGACCTCGACGAGGCTGCGGCCCGAGCGATCCGGCAGGGGGCCAGCGGATTCCTCCTGAAGGACGCCGATCCGGAGTTCCTGCTCGCCGCGATCCGCACCGTGCATTCCGGGTCGAGCGTGATCGCCGCCTCGGCGACGCGCGACCTGTTCGCGCACTTCGCCGAGGCACCCAAACCCGTCCCGCCGCAGTACACCACGCTCACCGACCGGGAGAAGGAGATCTTCGCGCTCGCGGCTCGTGGCCTGTCGAATGCCGAGATCGCGGGCCGGGAGTACCTCAGTGAGGCGACAGTGAAGACGCACATCAGCCGGATCCTCACGAAGCTCGCGCTTCGCGACCGGGTGCAGCTGGTGGTCTTCGCCTTCGAGCACGGCCTCGCCTGACCGCCGATCGACCGGGGAAGGGCCGAGTGCGGATCATCCCTGCGATGTACGCGGATGCTCCGGCCGGGCGATGACCGGCGCGGGGCCGCAGAAATAGCGTCGAAGGCATGGAGATCACGACCACCGACCTGGGGCTCGCCGCCCGCGTCCAGCACCTGAAGAAGACCTACGGCTCGGGCGAAGGCACCGTCCGTGCGCTCGATGACGTCAGCGTCGGCATCCGTCGCGGACAGTTCACCGCGATCATGGGCCCCTCCGGTTCCGGCAAGTCCACGCTGATGCACATCATGGCGGGGCTCGACAGCCCGACGGAGGGGCGCGCGTGGATCGGGGACACCGAGATCACCGGCCTCGGTGACATCGACCTGACGATCCTGCGCCGCCGCCGCGTCGGCTTCATCTTCCAGGCGTTCAACCTGGTGCCCACTCTCGACGCGTTGGGGAACATCATGCTCCCGTTCGAGCTCGACGGCCGTCGGCCGAGCGCGATCGAGCGGGCGCGCATCGACGGACTGATCGAGACGCTCGGACTCGGCTCGCGCCTCAACCACCGCCCGCATCAGTTGTCGGGCGGACAGCAGCAGCGTGTGGCCATCGCCCGCGCCCTCGCCACCGCCCCCGACCTGGTGTTCGCGGATGAGCCCACCGGCAACCTCGACTCCAAGACCGGGCGCGAGGTGCTGCGTCTGCTCGCCACCGCGAGCCGCGAGCACGGGCAGTCCATCGCGATGGTGACGCACGACGCGATCGCGGCGAGCCATGCCGACCGCGTGCTCTACCTCGGCGACGGCCGGATCGTCGCCGACCACCCGCGCCAGACCGCGGAGGAGATCTCCGCCTACATGCTCGCTGCCGAGGTGGCGGCATGACCGCCGTCGCCACGGTCGTCCCCGAGACGCGGGCGACCGGTCCTCGCCTGGCCTGGCTGCGCGACCGGGGCATGGGCGCCAGCATCCTCGTCGCCGCGCTCTCGGCCGCGTTCGGTGTGCTCCTCGTAGAGATCACGGCATACATCGGCGCAGTCCTGCAGGCCGACCCCTTCATCGGAGACAGTGAGACGCTCGCGTTCGTGGTCGCGCTGCTGTCGGTGCTGCTCACCGTGGTCGCGATGTACGTGGCCGCGATCGTCACGGCGAACACCTTCTCGACGATCATCGCCGGACGCACGCGGCAGATCGCGCTCATGCGTCTGATCGGGGCGACCGCGCGCTCGCAGCGGGCTCAGGTCGGACGACAGGGTCTCGTCGTCGGTGTCCTCGGCGCCGTGATCGGCCTGCTCGCCGGGCTCGTGCTGGCGGTGATCGGTGTGCAGGTCGGGACGCAGCTGATCGAGAACACCCCGGCGTCCTTCTCGCTCGCACAGCCGTTCGTCGCCCTGCCCGCGATCGGTGTCGCCCTCACGACCTGGGCAGCCGCCTGGGCCGGCTCCCGGCGGGTGCTCTCGGTGACCCCGCTGCAGGCACTGGGCGGCTCCGTCGAGCGGACCCACGACGAGGTATCGGGCAAGGCCGGACGGCACGTCGGCGCCTGGATCCTGCTGATCACCGGAGCCGTGCTCCTCGCCGCGGGCGTGGTCGTCGGACTTCTGACTCCTCTCGGCGTCGTCATCGCCTTCTTCGGCGGTGTGCTGTCCTTCACCGGGCTCGCTCTCGGATCCGTGCTGTTCATGCCGCCGGTGCTGCGCCTGGTGGGCCGGATGTTCGGCTCGAGCGCGACCGCGCGCCTCGCCGCCGAGAACGCGCTGCGCTATCCGGAGCGGTCGTCCCGCATGGCGATCGGCGTGGTGATGGGCGTGACGCTGGTGACGATGTTCGCGGTCGCGCTCGAGTCCGCGAAACGTCTGATGATGAGTCAGGTGACCGGCGAGATCCCCGAGGAGTTCTTCGCCCCGTTCGACGCGTTCGCCGCGATCATGATGGTACTGGTCGCCGTCTCCGCGGTCATCGCGGCCGTCGGCCTCGTCAACCTGCTCACGATCGGCGTGGTGCAGCGTCGCCGCGAGCTCGGACTGCTGCGCTCGATCGGGCTGTCGAACCGTCAGGTGCGTCGCATGGTGCTGCTCGAGGCCACGCACATCACGGTGGCCGCGACGCTGACCGGTCTCGTGCTGGGCGTCACGTATGGGTGGATCGCGGCACAGTCGCTGCTCGGCTCGGTTCCGACCCTGCCGGAGTTCACTCCTGCCGGGCTCGTGGCCCCGCAGATCCCGTGGATCCCCGTCGCCATCATCGTCGTCGCCACGGCGGTGCTCACGCTGGTCGCTGCTGCCACACCCACGCGCCTGGCCACCCGGGTGGCTCCGGTCGAGGCGCTCGCTGCGGATTGACGGCTCTAGGCTGGTCGGATGCCGTCGCCGTTCGATCAGTCCACGTACCAGGTTCGTCTCGACTGGGGCACCGCGGGTCTCGCCCGTCTCGCACCCGCCGACATCGTCGTGGTCGTGGATGTCCTGCGATTCTCGTCCACTGTGATCGATGCCGCAGTCGCCGACACCGAGGTGGTTCTGACCGAGGCCGAGGGATGGTCGCGGAACGGCGCAGCGGTCGCCGCCGCGGCCTCCCCGGATGCGATCGTCCTCGTCGGCGGCATCCGCAACGCCACTGCTGTCGCCCGCGCAGTGCAGACCGTGCAGGAGCGTCGACAGGCACGCACCTCGGTGGCGGTCATCGCGGCGGGAGAGGCTGATGCCGCCGGTGTGCTGCGGTTCGCGGTCGAGGATCAGCTCGGCGCGGGCGCCATCGTCCTGGCGCTCTCGGATCGCGGCATCGATCACACCTCTCCGGATGCGGCGGTCGCCGCCGAGGGATTCCGTGCCCTCCGCGGTGCGCTGCGGCACATGATCGGCGCGAGCGGGTCGGGGCGTGAGCTCGCCGATGGTGTGGCGTCCACCGCTCGTATCGAAGCATCCGGCCTGACGCCGACATCGACGACGGATGCCGCCGTGCTCGACGCCGTCGACGTGGTTCCCGTCTTGCGCGAGGGGTTGTTCACTCGGTTCGAGTGATCTCCGTCCGACGCCGCGCGGGAGACGATGGTTCGGCCGTCGCCACGTAGGGTCGTGGCATGAGGTACCTCCCCGCCGTCATCGTCGACATCGTGCTCGTGCTCGTCTTCGCCGCGATCGGTCGTGCCTCGCACGATGAGAATCCGGCGGGGTTCCTGCTCACCGCCTGGCCGTTCCTGATCGCTCTCGCGATCGGCCATGTGCTCGCGGCTCTGCTCCCCGGCAGGCCCCGTCGGCCGTGGTCGGTGCTGTGGGGCACGGTGGTCTGGGTCGTGACGGTCGCCGGAGGCATGCTCATCCGCGTGCTCAGCGGCGACACCGCCGAGGTGCCGTTCATCATCGTGGCCACGATCGTGCTCGGTGTGTTCCTGGTCGGCTGGCGGGCGATCACCGCACTGCTGCGTCGACGCCGCGCTGCCGCGGAGGCGCAGGCAGATCCCGTCCCGCTCGAGGACGAGTACCCCGACGACCTGCCGCGCTGAGCCGCGGTCAGCGGGGCATCTGAGCGGCGAGACGCACGTCGGACGGGATCTCGCGGCGGGTCCATGCGAAGACGTGTCTGGCGTCGAACGTGCGTGAGCAGCGTGCGCACGAGGTCGCCCTCGTCGGACGCCGATGCCGGTAGGTCACGTGGCCGGCAGGGCAGCTTCCCACCCACGGCGCGAGCTCGACAGCGGTCTCCCCGTGATGGGTCGTGCCGCCGACGTAGCCGAGTTCTTCCGCCACGCGTTTCCATGCCGGTCCGTGTGCAGCCGCATGTCCGGCGAGTGCATGCGCGACCTCATGCAGCAGCACCTGGTGGATCTCGTCGTCTTCGAAGCGGGCGGCGAGGTAGCGCGAGACCGTGATGCGCTTCTTCGTGTAATCGCACTGTCCGGCCCGGCGCTTGGCATGGTCGAACCCGAAGGTCCAGCTGTCATCGAGATGCAGCGTGATCAGTGCTTCGCCCCAGACGCGCACACGGTCGAGTTCCGCCATGCGCCCAGATTATGCCCTGCGACCGACATCGTGGTCGCAGCACGGGTTCAGCCCGCGACGAGTTGCGACGGACGGCGGCGCTCAGCGGCCTCGATCGCCAGCAGAACGGTCTCCAGTTCCCGGTCCTCTGCGCCGGACTCGCGTCGCAGGAACAGCGACTGCTTGAAGCTCTCCCGCGCTGTCTCGTAGTCGCCGGCCTCATAAGCGTTCTTGCCGTGGTGCTGATACGCGAATGCCGCGATCGACAGCCAGCGCTGGCCCTCGGCCTCGGTCGCGCAGGTCGCCAGCTCCTGCTCGGCAGCGGCGTGTGCCCCCCGATACTGCAGGATCGTGGCGTGCAGCACTCGAGCGCGCAGCACGTCCTTGCGGGTGCCGGCCATGCGCGCCTGGCGCACGGTCTCGTCGGCCAGCACGAGCGCTTCGTCCAGACGGTCGAGCACCTTCAGCAGCCACACCCGCTCGAGCAGTGCGGGCAGGCTGCGCTGCGACTCGATCTCGGCAAGGCGCGTCGCGCACTCGTCGAGATCGACCTTTTCGCGGAGCGTCTCCTGGTCGTATCCCCGGATGAAACTCATTGCTCTCCTTCCGCAGCGTCCCCGTCCAGTCTGCCTTCCGGTCGAGCGCTCGTCGGGGCGGCGCGCCCTGGTCGGCGCATCCGACCCGTGACATACCGGCGCGCGGTCGGCGTCGGGCCGCGCCTGATCGATCCCGTCGAGGTCAGCGGAGGAAGAGCGAGGCGTCGGGGCGAGGCGATGCGACCGCATCGGCATCCGTGACGACCCGTGCCCCCTGCAAGAAGGCCGCGGCCTCGGCCCCCTGCGCGATCTTCGCGGGATGCGGGCCGGCGGCCAGCATCCGGGGCAGCCACTCGGTCGGCAGGGGAGAAGCGGATGCCGCGATCACGAGGTTCCCGAAGCGCCGCCCCTTGAGCACCTGGGTATCGGCGAGGATGCCGATCTCGGGCAGCACTTCGGCGATCGTCGCGGCCTGGCGGCGGGCGAAGGCGAGGCCCGGGCCGTCCGCGACGTTCACGAGCAGCACACCTCCGGGCGCGAGCAGGCCGGAGAGCTCGCGGTAGAACTCCACGCTCGTGAGGTGGGCGGGCGTCTGCGCTCCGGAGTAGACATCCGAGACCACGAGGTCGCAGCTCGCCTGCAGGGCGCCCGGCAGCCGGCTCACCCCTTCCCGTGCGTCGCCGATGCGGATGCGGATGGCCGCGCCCTTCGGCAGCGGCAGATGCTCGCGGACCAGCTGGGCGAGCGGCGCTTCGAGTTCGATGACCTGCTGGCGGGAGCCGGGTCGTGTGGCGTCGATGTAGCGCGGAATCGTGAGGGCGCCGGCGCCGAGGTGCACGGCCGTCAGCGGCCCGGGCGCCAGCTGATCGATCACCGCGCCCATGCGCACGATGTACTCGAAGTGCAGGTGCGTGGGGTCGTCGAGGTCGACGTGCGACTGCGGGGTGTCGTCGACGATGAGCTCGAACCCGCTGGTGAACTCCGACGGCACGATGCTGGCGATGCCGCCGTGGTCCAGGCGGACCTGCGGATGCTCGGCGTCGCGCGATCGGTTTCGGCCCATGGCCCGAGCCTACGCGGCGGGTGGGAAGGTCAGCGCAGCCGGCCGTTGGCGCAGGTCTCCTGCTCCACCGTCTGGCCGGAGATGGCCGGGTCGAGCGTCGCGCGCGGCGCCGGCGCCGGGGTCGCGGGCGCGTCCGTGGACGGAGGGGTGGCCGGTGTCTCACCTTCGGTGCCCGGAGCGGGCTCGACCAGCTCGACGCCCCCGTTGTTGCTGACGCCGCCGGTGAGCTGCACGGGCTGGCCCGCTTTCAGCGCGTCCCAGATGGTGGCTGCGGCGTCGTAGTTCGGGACGACCCGGTCGGAGTCGTCGGGGTCACCGAACACCGGGTACTGCAGGAAGACGAAGTCCGAGAAGGGCACGTCCTTGATCGAGAGCGCGAGCTGTGCGAGCCGGACGGGATTGGCCAGCTCGTCGCTCGGGTCGATGTTGTCGACCACGGTGTCGGCGAGTCCCAGCACCTTGCCCGGATCGCTGAGCACCTCGTCGCTCATGATCTTCTTCACCAAGCGCGACATGTACTGCTGCTGGTTCGAGACGCGGGCCATGTCGCTCTCGTCGCCGACACCGTGCCGGGTGCGGATGAACTGGAGCGCCTCGTAGCCCGAGACGGTGCGCGGTCCCGGCTCCCAGTCGAGAGCCGTGTGTCGGTCGCGGATGCCTTCTCCGCCGATGCACACCTCCACACCGCCGATCGCGTCGGTGACCTCCATCACTCCGTCGAAAGCGATCTTCGCAGCGAACGGGATCTCGATGCCCGTGAGCTGGGTGACCGTCTTCGCGACGCAGGAGAGTCCGGCGCGCTGGAAGATCGAGTTGATCTGAGTCTTGTTGGTCGCGGAGGCGACGGATCCGTCCGGGAGGGTGCACTCCGGGGTCTCGATCATCAGGTCGCGGGGGAGCGAGACCACCGTGACGTTGCGGGGCTCTGCCGAGACGTGCACGAGCAGATTCACGTCGTTGAGGATGCCGCCGTCGGCCTCCGAGCAGCGCTCTCCGAGAAGCCCGGTGGAGACCTCGCCGCACTCATCGGTGCCGATGATGAGCATGCTGAACTCGCCGGGGTAGGCGCCGATCTGGGGCGGCTCCACCTCGGGGGCGTCTTCGAGGGTGACGGCACCGTCGCTGAAGCGATTGAAGTAGTCCGTCACGATGAACGCGGCGACGGCGATCGCGGAGACGAGGATGACGCCCAGGGTGATCCCGGCGATCTTCAGGAAGCCCTTGGCGGGCCCGGGAGTGGGGAGAGTCGCATGGCGCGCGACCGTGGAGCGGTCGGCTTCGTCGTGGCGGCGCATGCCCGCGAGCCTACCGGCGGACCCTGCGGGCGCCGCGCAGGCCGAGCCTGGGCAACACCTGGGAGCGGCCGCGGTGGTGCTGATGTTACGGCCGCATGACGATTGTGAGAGGAACTTGCAGGTAATTAGTTAGTCGTGGATACTTTTTCCTAACCCCCGGTGAATACCCGATATTCGCCTGGACTTTTCAAAGAGGAGATCCCCGCATGCACAAGCGCATTCTTCCGGCCGTGGCGCTCGGCGCCGTGGCCACGCTCGCCCTCGCCGGCTGCGCCGGCGGCGGTGACACAGGCTCCACCGACGGCGAGGGCAAAGAGCTCACCGTCTGGATCATGAAGGGCACCAACCCGGACGCGTCGGCCTTCTACGACGACGTCGCCGAAGCCTTCGAGAAGGAGACCGGCGCCACCGTCAAGATCGACGAGATCCAGTGGGCAGACGCGCACGACCGTTTCGTGACCTCCATCGCCGGTGGCACGACTCCTGACATCGCCGAGACCGGCACCACCTGGACCGCCGAGTTCGCCGACGCGGGCGCGCTCCTCCCGATCGACGAGTACGTCGACGGCGAGAAGGGTCTGCGCGACGACCTGGTCGAGGGCCTCGAGGTCGCCGGCACCTACGAAGACGAGCTGTACGGCATGCCCTGGTACGCCGGTGTCCGCTCGCTCATGTACCGTGCCGACGTGTTCGAGGAGCTCGGTCTCGAGGCTCCGAAGACGTGGGACGACATCGTCGCCGCGGGTGACGCCATCAAGGCCGCAAAGCCCGACATGCTGCCGTTCCCGGTTCCGGGCGACGCCGAGTTCCAGGTCTACCCCTGGGTCTGGGGCGCCGACGGCGAGATCGCCACGAAGGACGGCGACACCTGGACCAGCGAGCTTGACAGCGCCGAATCGCAGGCCGGCATCGAGTTCTACACGGGCCTCGCCACCGAGCACGGCTTCTCTTCCGCAGGTGCCACCACCTGGAAGGAGACCGACCTCCGTGACGCGTTCACGCAGGGCAACGTCGCCATGATGCTCTCGGGCTCGTGGACGCCGAACTCGCTCATCGAGGCGAACCCCGACCTCGAGGGCAAGATCGGCGCCGCGGTCATCCCCGGGAAGGACGGCGGCATCGCCCCGTCGGTGCTCGGTGGATCGCACCTCTCGATCTTCAACACGACGAAGAACGCCGACCTCGCGTGGGAGTTCGTGAAGCTCGTCACCACCGGCGAGTTCGCCGAGCAGTGGTCGGACGAGACCGGCTACTTCCCGGGCGTGCAGTCCGCGATGGAAGAGGCCCTCGCCTCGACCGACCCGCTGGTCGCACCGTTCGCCGAGCAGATGGTCGACGGCGGAGCATCCGTCCCGGTCACCCCGAACTTCGGCGCCGTCCAGGCGAAGAAGACGACCAACTCCATGATCCAGGCCATCCTCAGCGGACAGAAGGACGTCGCGACCGCGACGAAGGACGCTTCCGCCGAGATGACCGAACTGCTCAACCAGTAAGGAAGCATCCCTTCCATGTCGATGGTGCAAGCGCCACTGCCGGCCACGAAGGCGGAGTCCACCTCCGCCTCCGTGGCCGGCGGCCGGAAGCGACGCGGTCTCTCGATCGTCGCGGCCCGCCCCTGGCTTCTTCTCGCGCCCGGGCTGGTCATCCTCGCGGTGCTCATGCTCTGGCCTCTCATCCAGGTGTTCATCTACTCGCTGCAGGACTACGGCCTGCGCGAGATCAACACCGGGGAGAACAACTGGATCGGTCTCGACAACTACGTCGAGGCGCTCACCAACCCGACTCTCTGGACGGTGGTGCTGCCCAACACCGTCGGCTTCGCCGCCGTGGCGGTCTTCGTCACCGTGGCCGTCGGCACGCTCGTGGCCCTGCTGCTCGCGCGGCTCGGCACCACGTGGCGCGTCATCGTCTCCAGCTGCATCATGGTCGCGTGGGCGATGCCCGCCGTGACCGGTACGTACGTCTGGACCTTCATCTTCGACGCCGACCGCGGCATCTTCAACCAGGTCCTCACCGACCTCGGGCTCATGGACGATCCGGTCAACTGGTTCACGAACCAGTGGTCCTTCTACGCGATCGTGCTCCTCAACGTCGTGCACCACGGCTTCCCGTTCGTGGCGATCACCGTGCTCGCCGGACTCCTCGGCGTCTCGAAGGAGATGCTCGAGGCGGCGGCTCTCGACGGCGCCGGTGCCTGGCGTCGTTTCTGGAAGATCATCTTCCCGACGCTCCGCCCGGTGTTCTCGGTCGTGATCATCCTCTCGACCATCTGGGACTTCAAGGTCTTCGCGCAGGTGTACCTGATGCCCGGCGGCGGTGGCGGAAACCGCCAGGTGCTGAACCTCGGCGTCTGGTCGTACGTGGAGTCGTTCGGCCAGAACCGCTACGGCTTCGGTGCAGCGCTCGCCGTGCTGCTCACGCTCGTCCTGATCGGCATCACCATCGTCTACATCCGCTCCCTCATGAAGGAGGACGAGCTGTGAACCCGCGCCCCCGGCTCCGCTCCCGGATCGGACTCGGCATCGCGGTCGCCGCGGTCCTGATCTTCACGTTGTTCCCCGTGTACTGGATGGTCTCCAGCGCGTTCGACGGCAAGGCCTCCAGTGGTGGGCAGTCGCTGATCCCGCAGGAGTTCACGTGGGACAACTTCGCGTTCGTCCTCACCGACGGCGGCTTCGGCACGTACCTGCGCAACTCGGCCATCGTCGCCCTCGTGACGGTCCTCGTCAGCGCCCTCGTGTGCCTGCTCGCTGCCGTCGCTGTCGCGCGGTTCAAGTTCAAGTTCCGCACGATGATCCTGATGATGATCCTCGTGGTGCAGATGGTGCCGCTCGAGGCGCTCGTCATCCCGCTGTTCCTCCAGGTCAAGAGCCTCGGCCTGCTCAACAGCATCCTGGGCCTCATGGTCGTCTACGTCGCCCTGTCGCTCGCCTTCGGCATCTGGATGCTGCGCGGCTTCGTCGCCGCCGTTCCGGTCGAGCTCGAGGAGGCCGCCTACATCGACGGTGCCAGCTGGTGGCGGATGTTCCGCTCGGTGCTGCTGCCGCTCGTCATGCCCGGCCTCGTCGCGACGAGCATCTTCAGCTTCATCACGGCGTGGAACGAGTTCATCTTCGCGATGACGATCCTCGGTGCCCAGACCGACCAGTACACGGTCTCGATCGGCCTCAAGTCGTTCTTCGGCCTGCACTCCAACGACTGGGGCAGCATCATGGCCGCGTCGACCATCATCACCGTCCCGGTCATGATCTTCTTCGTGCTGGTGCAGCGCAAGCTCGCCTCCGGCATGGTCGCGGGAGCCGTGAAGGGATGACCGACGAACTCGAGCGCCTCGCGAACGGGGTGCTGTGGCCGGGGTTCTTCGGCACCGAGGCGCCGGAGTGGCTGCGCGCCGAACTGCGTGACGGCCTGGCCGGGGTCGTGTACTTCGGCCAGAACGTGGGCGAAGGACTCCCGGCGCTCAGCGCGGCGATCCTCGACGCGAACCCCGACGCCCTGATCGGTATCGACGAAGAGGGCGGCAGCGTCACCCGCCTGGAATCCGCCACAGGGTCGACCGTTCCCGGAGCAGCCCAGCTCGGTCTGCTCGACGACCTGGTGGCCTCGGAGAAGACCGGCGCAGAGCTGGCTCGGCGCGTGCGCGCGGTCGGCGCCAACGTGGTGCTCGGCCCGGTCGCCGACGTCAACACCGACCCCCGCAACCCGGTCATCGGCGTGCGGGCGTTCGGCGACGACGAAGCGCTCGTCTCACGGCACGTGGTCGCCACGATCGACGGCATCCAGGATGCGGCGGTCGCCGCATGCGTCAAGCACTTCCCCGGTCACGGCGACACCCACATGGACTCGCACCACTCCCTTCCGGAGATCACCCTCGATCACGAGGAGTTCGAGCGGGTGCACCTCGAACCGTTCCGCGCGGCCGTCGACGCGGGCGCGGATGCCGTGATGACCGCGCACATCGTGGTCCCGGCGTGGGGCGAGCAGCCCGCCACGCTCAACCCCCGGGTGCTCGGCAAGCTGCGGGACTGGGGTTTCGACGGCGTCATCATCACGGACGCGCTCGACATGGCCGCCATCCGCGAGACCGTCGGACTCGGTGGGGGAGCAGCCCTGGCCCTCGCCGCCGGTGCCGACCTGCTCTGCATCGGAAACCCGACCAACCCCGGCGACGCCGCGCTTCCCGACCAGGACGAGCGAGACTTCCGTGCGGCCCGTGACGGGATCGTCGCCGCACTGCGTGACGGCTCTCTCTCGCGTGAGCGGGTCGAGGAGGCCGGCCGTCGGGTCGCCGCCCTCGCCGCGAAGCTCCGCGCCGCCGCGGACCGCGACCACGAGACTGCCGACGACTTCGACGCCGCGGACATCGTGCGTCGCGTGCTGACGGTCACCGGTGGCACCACCGCTGCCGCATCCGAGCTCGCCGTGATCGATGCCCGTCGCCGCTCGACGCTCGCGGTCGACAGCGCGGGTTCGTACGTCGCGAACGCGCTCGCCGACGACGGCCTGCGGGTGCGCCTCGATGTCGCATCCACCCCGCTCGCCGAACAGGACCGCGTGCTGGAAGAGGTCACCGCCGCTGCGGGCACGACGGTGCTGCTGATCGACCGACCCGACACGGATGCCGCGCAGCGGGAGCTCGTCGAACGGGCGGCGGTGCGCGATCCGGCAGCAGTCGTGGTCAATGTCGGTCTTCCGACGGCGAACCCGTTGCCGCTGCCGACCGTCGAGGTCGCCGCGGCCAGTAGGCTCGGTGCGCAGATGGCGCGCGATGCGCTTCTGGGGCGTTTCGCCGTGAAGCAGAGGGCCAGCGCCGACTGAGGACAGGATCACTCCATGGACGATGACGTTCTGGCACGTGTGCGGCGCTCGCTCTCGAAGCTGAGCGCCGCGGAGGCGCGGGTCGCGGAGACGATCCTCGGCGACCCGACGCTCGTCGTCGACCTGGCCATCAACGACCTCGCCCAGCTCTGTCGGACCTCGCTGTCGACGGTGGCCCGTTTCTCCCAGTCGCTGGGGTACAGCGGTTACCGGGAGCTGCGCGTGGCGGTCGCCCGTGCGATCACGCTCGCCCAGGCGCAGCAGGCGCGGTTCGGTCTGGACACCACGGCCATCGATCCGGACGACGGGCCGACGGCCATCGCCGCGAAGCTCGCCGCGCAGGAGATCGACGCGATCGAGAAGACCGCCCTCGCCCTCGATGCCGCAGCTCTCGACCGGGTAGCCCGCGCGGTTGTCGATGCCCGGCACATCGACCTCTTCGGACAGGCGGCGTCGTCGCTGACGGCGCAGGATCTGCTGCTGAAGCTGTCGCGCATCGGGTGCTCCGTGTCGCATTCGCCGGACCCGCATCTCGCGGTGACGACGGCTTCGCTACGCACGGCGGATGACGTCGCGATCGCGTTCTCGCACGGAGGGGAGACCGCAGAGACCCTGCGGGCGCTCGAGGTCGCCCGAGATGCCGGTGCGCTGGCTGTCGCGGTCACCAGCGTCGCGGAGTCGACTCTCGCGCTCGCGGCGGACGTCGTGCTGCTCACGCACGCGCACGAGTCGCCGTTCCGGATGGCGGCGATGTCGAGCCGCATCGCCCAGCTCGCTCTGGTCGACGTGCTGTTCGTCCGTGTCGTGCAGCACCGCGGCGAACCGGTGGCCGTCTCTCTGCAGCGCACCCACGACGCGGTTCCCGCGCGCCGCCGCCCCTGACCCTGCGCCGTTTCCCGTTCGTCGAGCGAGGGGCGCAGTACCCCCCCCCGTTCGTTGAGCGAGGAGCGCAGCGACGAGACGAAACGTGGCACGCGCATCCGGGGACGTTTCGTCTCGCTTCGCTCGCTCAACGACCGGGTTGCGTTCGTCGAGCGAGGAGCGCAGCACGCCACCCCGTTCGTTGAGCGAGGAGCGCAGCGACGAGACGAAACGCCTTCCTCAGCACGCCCATGAGTGTCGGCGCCCGGCACTATCGTCCCGGACATGGGATACGTGTACATGCTCCGGTGCGCCGACGGAACGTTCTACGTCGGGAGCACACGTGACCTCGGCCGAAGGCTCGTCCAGCACCAGGAAGGGCGCGGCAGTGCGTATACGCGCCGGCGTCTGCCCGTCGAGCTCCAGTGGAGCGAAGAGTTCGCCAGGATCGACGAGGCGTTCGCGTGGGAGAAGCGGCTGCAGGGATGGAGTCATGCCAAGCGCTTGGCGTTCCTGGAGGGCGGCCTGGATGCGGTCGTGGGATGGTCGGCGCGTGAGCGGGCGAAGAGCCGGGCGGCAGCAGGGGCGTAAGGACGTTTCGTCTCGCTTCGCTCGCTCAACGACCGGGTGTCGTTACCCCGCGGCGCACGGCTCAGTCGACGTGGTCGCGGGTGCTGAGGAGCGCGCGGGTCGCGATGCGGTGCCCGCGGGCGACGCTCCCGGTGAGCGACAACCCGGTCAGCACCCCGGCGAGGAAACCCGCGGCGAAGGCGTCTCCCGCGCCGATGGTCTCCACGACCGGGGCATCGAGCGCGTCGCTCTCGGCACGCTCTTCGCCGTCGAAGGCGACGGCCCCGCTGGCGTCAGTGACCGCCAGGTAGCGCGGCTGGGGGAACAGCGCGCGCAGTTCCTGAGGATCGCTGGTCCCGAACACCGCTTCCGCATCGGGGCGCGTGCAGAACACGATGTCGGCGCGGCGGGCGAAGCCGGACACGATCTCCCTGCCCTCCGCCTCGCGGCCACGCCACAGCGCCGGGCGCCAGTTCAGGTCGAAGCTGACGAGCCGGCCGGGACGATGGTCGGAGTACAGCGCCTCCTGGGCGGCGAGCGCAGATGCGGAGATGGCGGGCGTGATCCCGGAGGTGTGCACGAGCGCGGCCCGGGCGAGCAGGGTGGATGCCACCGGCGCAGCCAGCTTCTCTGGCGACATCGCGGCGGCCGCGGAGCCCGCGCGGTAGTAGTGCATCGTCCCGTCGACCGCGCCGTCCGCACGGGCGACGAGCTCCTTCACATAGAGCCCGGTCGGCGCCTGATCGTCGATCTCCACGGCCGTGTCGTCGACGCCGTGTGCGCGCAGCTCCGCGGTGAGGAACCGGCCGAATCCGTCGTCGCCGACCCGGGAGAGGACAGCAGTTCGGATGCCGGCCGACGACAGGGCGATGGCGGTGTTCCATTCCGCTCCGGCCAGGGAACGGTGAAAGGTGCGGCAGTCCTCCAGCGGTCCGGCTGTGGCGGCGACGAGGGCGACCATGCCTTCGCCGAAGCAGATGGCGAGCGGGGTGGAGTCGGACACGGTCTGGACACTACCCGATCGGCAGGGCGCCCGCCGATACCGGATTGCAATGCGGATGCGTTTGGCATCTGCCGATCTGCTGGGTACCGTCTAGTCATCACCGTCGCCGAGGCGAAGAAGCCTCGGGACGCGCAAAGAAGCGCCCGACAGGGAAGGTCACACAATGCACCAATCAGTCAAGCGTCGGCGAGGACTCATCGCCGTAACCGGAGCCACGATCGCCGCGATCGCCCTCGCAGGGTGCGTCGCCAGCGAGCGGGGCGACGACGATGCGGACGCGGGAGGCGATGTCGACGGGACGTTCGTGTTCGCGGCATCCTCCGACCCGGCCAGCCTCGATCCCGCCTTCGCGCAGGATGGCGAGAGCTTCCGCGTCTCGCGGCAGATCTTCGAGGGTCTGGTGGGCACCAAGCCCGGTACGGCAGATCCGGCACCGCTCCTCGCCGAGAAGTGGGAGTCGTCCGACGACGGCATGTCGCACACCTTCACGCTGAAGGAGGACGTGACCTTCCAGGACGGCACCCCGTTCAACGCCGAGGCCGTCTGCGTCAACTTCGACCGCTGGTTCAACTGGACCGGCCTCGCCGCCTCCGAGGCGTTCGGGTACTACTACAACAAGCTCTTCAAGGGCTATGCCGCCAATGCGGCCGATGCCGTGTACAAGTCGTGCACCCCCGATGGCGACTACTCGGTCACGATCGAGCTGAACAAGCCGTTCGCCGGTTTCATCCCGTCGCTCTCGCTGCCGTCGTTCGCGATGCAGAGCCCGTCGGCGCTGCAGGAGTTCGGTGCGGACGAGGTCGCCGGCTCCGCCGAGGCCCCGCAGCTGTCCGAGTACGCGATGGGGCATCCGGTCGGCACCGGCCCGTACCAGTTCGACGAGTGGGCACCGGGCGAGCAGGTCACGCTCAAGGCCTACGACGACTACTGGGGCGAGGCGGGGCAGATCGACGAGATCATCTTCCGCACGATCGACGACCCGACCGCCCGCCGCCAGGCGCTCGAGTCCGGCTCGATCGACGGCTACGACCTGGTCGGTCCCGCCGACACCAAGGCACTCGACGACGACGGCTTCACGATGGTGTCGCGTCCGCCGTTCACGATCCTCTACCTGGCGTTCAACCAGGCGATCCCGGAGCTGCAGGACCCGAAGGTCCGTGAGGCGCTGTCGTACGCGGTCGACAAGGACGCGCTCATCAGCCAGGTGCTCCCCGAGGGCACCGAGAAGGCGACGCAGTTCGTGCCGGAGGTCGTCAACGGGTACAACCCCGATGTCACGACCTACGACTACGACCCCGAGAAGGCCAAGGAGCTGCTGGCTGAGGCCGGCTACGACGAGGCCAACCCGTTGAAGCTCACGTTCAACTACCCGGTCAACGTCTCGCGTCCGTACATGCCGGACCCCGAGCAGATCTACACCGTCCTGTCGTCGCAGCTGTCCGAGGTCGGCGTCGAGACCACCCCGGTTTCGGAGGAGTGGGTCGAGTACCTCGACCGCACCACCGGCACCGCGGATCACGGCATCCACCTGCTGGGCTGGACCGGTGACTACAACGACACCGACAACTTCGTCGGCGTCTTCTTCGGACAGAAGAGCTCCGAGTGGGGCTTCGACAACCCGGAGCTGTTCCAGAAGCTGACCGAGGCGCGCGGCGTCTCCAGCCTCGAGGAGCAGACGCCGCTGTACGAGGAGATCAACGAGATGGTCGCCGAGTTCATCCCCGGCGTCCCGCTCGCGCACCCGGCGCCGACTCTGGCGTTCGACCCCCGCGTGAAGAGCTATCCGGCCAGCCCGGTGAACGACGAGGTCTTCACGGACATCGTCCTCACCAAGTAGTCGGCCTGACCATCTGATATGCCGAGTCCCGGTCCCGCACACCTGCGCGGGACCGGGACACGGCGTACCTTCTGATCGACGGAGATCTTCGTGCTGCGCACCATCGGCAGGCGACTGCTGTTCCTCATTCCCACTCTGTTCGGGCTCAGCATCCTGCTGTTCGCCTGGGTCAGAGCCCTTCCCGGCGGCCCCGCGGTCGCCCTACTCGGCGAGAAGGCCACACCGGAGGCCGTCGCCAGGGTCAACGAGCTCTACGGCTTCGACGAACCCCTCATCCAGCAGTACTTCACCTGGATCGGGCGACTGCTCCAGGGCGACTTCGGAACGTCCATCCAGACGAACCGCCCCGTCGTCGAGGAGTTCATGCGCCGCTTCCCGGCGACGCTCGAGCTGAGCGTCATGGCGCTGATCTTCGCGATCGGCGTCGGCATCCCTCTCGGATACTGGGCCGCTCGTCGTCACGGCAAGCTCACCGACCACGCGTCGGTGGTGCTGAGCCTGATCGGCATCACCATCCCGGTGTTCTTCCTGGCGTTCATCCTGAAGTACGTCTTCGCCGTGCAGCTCGGATGGCTGCCGTCGGACGGCCGTCAGGATCCGCGAATAGACGCCACCCATCCCACCGGGTTCTACGTGTGGGACGGCATCATCACGGGCGAGTTCGATGCCTCGTGGGATGCGATCCTGCATCTGATCCTGCCGGCGCTCGCGCTGGGCACGATCCCGCTCGCCATCATCGTCCGCATCACCAGGGCCAGCGTTCTGGAGGTGCAGAACGCGGACTACGTGCGCACCGGACGGGCGAAGGGCGTCGGAGCCCCGACGCTGCGCAACCGCTTCATCCTGCGCAACGCGATGCTGCCGGTGATCACGACGATCGGCCTGCAGACCGGACTCCTGATCTCGGGCGCCGTGCTCACCGAGACCGTGTTCGCGTTCCCCGGCATCGGCTCGTTCCTCGCGCGGGCGATCTTCACGCGGGACTTCCCGGTGCTCCAGGGATTCATCATCTTCATCGCGATCGCGTACGCGCTGATCAACCTGGCGGTCGATGTCTCCTACAGCTTCATCGACCCGAGAGTGAGGGTGCAGTGATGTCCCTCGTCATCGTCCGAAAGGAGGCGGTCTCATGAGCATCGCCCTCCCACCCGCCCAGGGCCCGTCGGCCGAGAGCGGCGGCAGCATCGACACCGTCGCGATCGCCCAGGCCGACCTCAAGAAGGGCTCCGGCGGTTTCTGGCGGGATGTGTTCCGTCGGCTCCGCCGCAACCCGACCGCATGGATCGGCGCGGTCATCGTGGTGCTGTTCCTCCTGGTCGCCGCTCTCGCTCCGTGGCTCGCCCCGTACCCGGAGACGGCGCTTCCCGGCGCGAAGTACATCACGCCGACCTACATCCCGGGTCCGGGCGAGGTGCCGGGGTTCCCGCTGGGCCTCGACCGTTTCGGCGGCGACGTGCTGTCCAAGCTCATCTGGGGTGCGCAGGCCTCCCTGATGATCGGCGTCATCTCCACCGCGATGGGACTCGTGGGCGGCATGATCCTCGGCCTCCTCGCCGGCACGTTCGGCGGGTGGGTCGACACCCTCATCATGCGCGTCGTCGACATCATCCTCTCGGTGCCGAACCTGCTGCTGGCGGTGTCGATCGCCGCGATCCTCGGGCAGACGCCGTTCGCGGTGATGATCGCGATCGGTGCTTCCCAGGTGCCCATCTTCGCCCGGCTGCTCCGTGCGTCGATGCTGCAGCAGCGGTCGAGCGACTACGTGCTCTCGGCGCAGACACTCGGTCTCGGCCGCGGCAGCATCACGATGTCGCACGTGCTGCCGAACGCCATCGGCCCCGTGATCGTCCAGGGCACGTTGACGCTCGCGACGGCCGTGATCGATGCGGCCGCGCTGTCGTTCCTCGGTCTCGGCGGCGGCGGCCCCGCGACCGCCGAGTGGGGGCGCATGCTCACCTACGCGCAGGCCGAGCTCGCGATCGCCCCGTGGCTCGCGTTCCTCCCGGGTATCTGCATCGCCGTCACCGCGCTCGGCTTCACCCTGCTGGGCGAAGCGCTGCGTGAGGCGATGGACCCACGGACGAGGGCACGATGAACGCCCGCGACGAAGGCGCGATGCGCGCCGCGAAGGAGAATCAGATGTCCACCGAGCCGCTGCTGTCCGTCCAGGGGCTCGCCGTGGACTTCGCCACCATGGACGGCGTCGTGCACGCCGTCGAGGGTGTCGACCTCGAGATCCGACCCGGTGAGACCGTCGCGATCGTGGGCGAGTCCGGTTCGGGCAAGTCGACGACGGCCATGGCCATCATCGGGCTGCTCGCCGGGGGAGGGAAGATCGCGTCGGGCAGCATCCGGCTCGACGGGAAGGAGATCTCCCACGCGCCGGAGCACGAGCTGCGCACGATCCGCGGTCGCGACATCGGCCTCGTGCCGCAGGACCCCATGTCGAACCTGAACCCGGTCGCGAAGATCGGCACGCAGGTGGCGGAGACACTGCTCGCGCATGGACTCGCCACGCGGCAGAACGTGCAGGCGAAGGTGGTCGAGGCGTTGACCGCCGCCGGCCTCCCCGATCCGGAGCGGCGCGCCAAGCAGTATCCGCACGAGTTCTCCGGCGGCATGCGTCAGCGCGCCCTGATCGCGATCGGTCTGGCGTGCAAGCCACGGCTGCTGATCGCCGACGAGCCGACCAGTGCGCTCGACGTCACGGTGCAGCAGACGATCCTCGACCAGATCGGCGCGATGACCCGTGAGCTGGGAACGGCGGTGCTCCTCATCACCCACGACCTGGGCCTCGCCGCTGAGCGGGCCGAGCGGGTGATCGTGATGCACCGGGGCAAGGTCGTCGAGCAGGGCGACGCGCGACAGATCCTCGAGGATCCGCAGCATCAGTACACGAAGTCGCTCGTGCAGGCGGCACCATCGGTCGCCGTCGCCCGGCTGCAACCTCAGGCGTTCCAGGTGAAGGAACGGGTGGACGGAGCAGACGCCTCCAGCGCGGCGGCACCGGTCGACAACATCGTCGAGATCGAGAACCTCACCAAGGTGTACCCGGTGCGGGGGCGCGGAGAGGACTTCGTGGCCGTCGACGACGTGTCGCTGGCGATCCCGCGCGGGGAGACCGTGGCGATCGTGGGGGAGTCCGGGTCGGGCAAGACCACGACCGCGCGGATGCTGCTCAAGGTGATCGAACCCACGAGCGGGCTGATCCGCTACGAGGGCAAGGACATCGCGTCGCTGAGCCGAGCGGAGACCAAGGAGTTCCGGCAGCAGGTGCAGCCGATCTTCCAGGATCCGTATTCGAGCCTGAACCCGATGTTCACGATCGAACGCCTGATCGCCGAGCCGCTCGACTTCTACAAGAGGGGGAGCAGCGCCGACCGGCGCAAGCGCGTCCGGCAGTTGCTCGACGACGTGGCGCTGCCGCAGTCGATGCTGCGCCGGTATCCGTCAGAGCTGTCCGGCGGCCAGCGGCAACGTGTCGCGATCGCCCGGGCGCTCGCGCTGTCTCCGGATCTGATCGTGTGCGACGAGCCGGTGTCGGCGCTGGACGTGCTGGTGCAGGACCAGATCCTGACGCTGCTCGGCGACCTGCAGAGCGAGTACGGGCTGAGCTACCTCTTCATCTCGCACGACCTCGCGGTGGTGCGCCTCATCAGCGATTACGTGTGCGTGATGAAGGACGGGAAGCTCGTCGAGGCGGCGACCTCGGAGGAGATCTTCACGAACCCGCGCGACCCGTACACGCGGCGTCTGCTGGCGTCGATCCCGGGCAACGAGCTGAACATCGCGTCCTGACATCACCGGGTCGGCCCTGCGCCGACCCGGTGATCGGATGCTCATACCGCAGCATCCGAGATTGGTCAAGGACTCCGCTTGCCATGTCGCACAATCGTGCGTATAGTTGGTAGTTGCGCTCGCTTCTCCCTGCCCTCATATGGTGGTCGGCATCTGTTGAGTTCCCGGGCGCACACTCCACCTGACGACAAAGGAATCGAGAAGCCCTGCGGGGCTCACGGAGGTTATTCCCTTGGCTGCTGCTCGCAACGCATCCACATCCACCACCACCAAGAACGGACGCGGAGCTTCCCGTCTTTCGTTCGCCAAGATCTCCGACACGCTGACTGTCCCAGACCTTCTTGCCCTGCAGACCGAATCCTTCGGTTGGCTGGTCGGAAACGACGCCTGGAAGGCGCGCGTCGCCGAGGCCAAGAAGCAGGGTCGCACCGACGTCAACGAGAACAGCGGTCTCGGCGAGATCTTCGAGGAGATCTCTCCGATCGAGGACCTCGGCGAGACGATGCAGCTGTCGTTCACGAACCCGTACCTCGAGCCGGAGAAGTACTCGATCGAGGAGTGCAAGGAGCGTGGCAAGACCTACGCCGCTCCGCTGTACGTCGAGGCCGAGTTCATGAACCACCTCACGGGTGAGATCAAGACCCAGACGGTCTTCATGGGCGACTTCCCGCTCCAGACCGACAAGGGCACGTTCATCATCAACGGCTCCGAGCGCGTCGTCGTCTCGCAGCTCGTGCGCTCGCCGGGTGTCTACTTCGACAAGACCCCCGACAAGACGAGTGACAAGGACATCGTGTCGGCTCGCGTCATCCCGAGCCGTGGTGCATGGCTCGAGTTCGAGATCGACAAGCGCGACCAGGTCGGCGTGCGCGTCGACCGCAAGCGCAAGCAGTCGGTCACGGTCTTCCTCAAGGCGCTGGGCATGACCAGCGAGGAGATCCTCGCCGAGTTCGCCGGCTACACCTCGATCGAGGAGACGCTCGCGAAGGACACGATCGTCACGAAGGAAGATGCGCTCCGCGACATCTACCGCAAGCTCCGTCCGGGCGAGCAGGTGGCCGCCGAGGCAGCCCGTGCGCTCCTCGACAACTTCTACTTCAACCCGAAGCGCTACGACCTGGCCAAGGTCGGTCGCTACAAGATCAACCACAAGCTGGGCCTGGACCAGCCGCTGAACTCGTCGGTGCTCACCGTCGAGGACATCGTGGCCACGATCAAGTACCTCGTCCGCCTGCACGCAGGCACCGAGGAGACCTTCACGGGCATCCGCGGTGGCAAGAAGGCCGAGATCCGTCTCGCGACCGACGACATCGACAACTTCGGCAACCGTCGCATCCGCGCGGTCGGAGAGCTGATCCAGAACCAGGTCCGCACCGGTCTGTCCCGCATGGAGCGCGTCGTCCGCGAGCGCATGACCACGCAGGACATCGAGGCCATCACGCCGCAGACCCTGATCAACGTGCGCCCCGTCGTCGCCGCGATCAAGGAGTTCTTCGGAACGTCGCAGCTGTCGCAGTTCATGGACCAGAACAACCCGCTCGCGGGTCTGACGAACAAGCGTCGTCTCTCCGCGCTCGGCCCCGGTGGTCTCTCGCGTGACCGCGCCGGCGTCGAGGTCCGTGACGTCCACCCGTCGCACTACGGCCGCATGTGCCCCATCGAGACGCCTGAAGGCCCGAACATCGGTCTGATCGGTGCTCTCGCGACGTTCGCGCGCATCAACTCGTTCGGTTTCATCGAGACCCCGTACCGCAAGGTCACCGGTGGCGTCGTCACCGACCAGATCGACTACCTCACCGCGTCCGAAGAGGTCGACTTCAACATCGCGCAGGCCAACGCCCCGCTCGATGCCAAGGGTCGCTTCCGCGAGAGCCACGTCCTGGCACGCCCCAAGGGCGGCAGCGGCGAGGTCGACCTGTTCGTCCCCGAGGAGATCGGCTACATCGACGTCTCCCCGCGCCAGATGGTCTCGGTCGCGACCTCGCTCGTCCCCTTCCTCGAGCACGACGACGCACAGCGCGCCCTCATGGGTGCCAACATGCAGCGTCAGGCTGTGCCGCTGCTCCGCAGCGACTCGCCGCTCGTCGGAACCGGTATGGAGGGCTACACGGCCATCGACGCCGGTGACGTGCTCACCGCCGACAAGGCCGGTGTCGTGTCCGAGGTCTCCGCAGACCGCGTCGTCGTCATGCTCGACGAGGGCGGAACGCAGGAGTACCACCTGCGCAAGTTCGACCGCTCCAACCAGGGCACGTCGTACAACCAGAAGGTCGTCGTCAACGCCGGTGAGCGCGTCGAGGTCGGAGAGGTCATCGCCGATGGCCCCGCCACCGAGAACGGCGAGCTGGCCCTCGGAAAGAATCTCCTCGTCGCGTTCATGACGTGGGAGGGCTACAACTTCGAGGACGCGATCATCCTGAGCCAGGACCTGGTGAAGGACGACACCCTCTCGTCGATCCACATCGAGGAGTACGAGGTCGATGCTCGCGACACCAAGCTCGGCAAGGAGGAGATCACCCGTGACCTCCCCAACGTCAGCCCGGAGCTGCTGAAGGACCTCGACGAGCGCGGCATCATCCGCATCGGCGCCGAGGTCCGTCCCGGCGACATCCTCGTCGGCAAGGTCACGCCGAAGGGTGAGACCGAGCTGTCGGCCGAGGAGCGTCTGCTCCGCGCGATCTTCAACGAGAAGAGCCGCGAAGTCCGTGACACCTCGCTGAAGGTGCCCCACGGTGAGCAGGGCACGATCATCGCCGTCAAGGAGTTCAACGCCGAAGACGGCGACGACGAGCTCGGCTCCGGCGTGAACCGCCGCGTCGTGGTCTACATCGCCCAGAAGCGCAAGATCACCGAGGGTGACAAGCTCGCCGGCCGTCACGGCAACAAGGGTGTCATCGCGAAGATCCTCCCGATCGAGGACATGCCGTTCATGGCGGACGGCACCCCGGTCGACATCGTGCTGAACCCGCTCGGTATCCCGGGTCGAATGAACTTCGGTCAGGTCCTCGAGACCCACCTCGGGTGGATCGCGAAGCAGGGCTGGAAGGTCGAGGGCACCCCGGAGTGGGCGGCTCGTCTGCCGGAGCAGGCCTTCGAGGCGGCTCCCGGTACGAAGGTCGCCACCCCGGTGTTCGACGGTGCGAGCGAAGAGGAGATCGCCGGTCTCCTCGACGTGACCACCCCGACCCGCGACGGTGTCCGTCTGATCGACTCCACCGGAAAGGCCCAGATGTTCGACGGCCGCTCTGGTGAGCCGTTCCCGGCTCCGATCTCGGTCGGCTACATGTACATCCTGAAGCTGCACCACCTGGTCGACGACAAGATCCACGCACGTTCCACGGGTCCGTACTCGATGATCACCCAGCAGCCGCTCGGTGGTAAGGCGCAGTTCGGTGGACAGCGCTTCGGTGAGATGGAGGTGTGGGCCCTCGAGGCCTACGGCGCCGCGTACGCGCTCCAGGAGCTCCTCACGATCAAGTCCGACGACATCCTCGGCCGCGTCAAGGTGTACGAGGCGATCGTCAAGGGCGAGAACATCCAGGAGCCCGGCATCCCCGAGTCCTTCAAGGTGCTCATGAAGGAGATGCAGTCGCTCTGCCTGAACGTCGAGGTCCTCTCGGCCGACGGCACGCTGGTCAACCTCCGCGACACCGACGATGAGGCGTTCCGCGCCGCAGAAGAACTCGGTATCAACATCTCCAGCCGCTTCGAGGCCGCCTCGATCGACGAGATCTAATCCGCTGGTGTGCTCGGGAGCCCCGCTCCCGAGCACACCCCAGCAGACTTCTCAAAAAGAATTCCGACACAGGAGAATCAGTGCTCGAGTCAAACACTTTCGATGAGCTTCGCATCGGCCTGGCCACCGCGGACCACATCCGCGCGTGGTCGTACGGTGAGGTCAAGAAGCCCGAAACCATCAACTACCGCACCCTGAAGCCGGAGAAGGATGGTCTCTTCGGAGAACAGATCTTCGGCCCGTCCCGCGACTGGGAGTGCGCCTGCGGCAAGTACAAGCGTGTCCGCTTCAAGGGCATCGTCTGCGAGCGCTGCGGCGTGGAGGTCACCAAGAGCTCCGTCCGTCGCGAGCGCATGGGTCACATCGAGCTCGCCGCTCCCGTCACCCACATCTGGTACTTCAAGGGTGTGCCCTCGCGTCTCGGCTACCTGCTCGACATGGCGCCGAAGGACCTCGAGAAGGTCATCTACTTCGCCGCCTACATGGTCATCTCGGTCGACGAGGATGCTCGTCACCGCGACCTGGGCACGCAGGAGAACAACATCCGCCTCGAGCTGAAGACGCTCGGTGACCGCCGCGACTCCAAGATCGCGGAGCGCCTGGCCAAGCTGGAGGAGGAGCTCGCTGCTCTCGAGGCAGAGGGTGCCAAGGCCGACGCCAAGAAGAAGGTGAAGGACGCCGCCGAGAAGGAGATGTCCCTCATCCGCAAGGGTGCCGACGAGCAGATCGCCAAGCTCGAGCGCGTGTGGGAAGACTTCCGCACCCTCGAGGTCGGCGCACTGCGCCCGGAGGACGACGTCTTCCACGAGCTGCAGGACCGCTTCGGTCAGTACTTCGAGGCCTACATGGGCGCCGAGTCGATCCAGCGTCGCCTCGCGGCGTTCGACCTGGTCGCCGAGGCGGAGAACCTGCGTCTGCAGATCTCCGAGGGCAAGGGCCAGCGCAAGATCCGTGCGATCAAGCGCCTCAAGGTCGTCAGCTCGTTCCTCGAGACCGGCATGAGCCCGGCCGCGATGGTCCTCGACGTCGTCCCGGTCATCCCGCCGGAGCTGCGCCCGATGGTCCAGCTCGACGGTGGCCGTTTCGCCACCTCCGACCTGAACGACCTGTACCGCCGCGTCATCAACCGCAACAACCGTCTTCGTCGTCTGATCGACCTCGGTGCTCCCGAGATCATCGTCAACAACGAGAAGCGCATGCTGCAGGAGGCCGTCGACGCATTGTTCGACAACGGTCGCCGTGGTCGTCCCGTCACCGGTACCGGAAACCGTGCCCTGAAGTCCCTCAGCGACATGCTGAAGGGTAAGCAGGGTCGCTTCCGTCAGAACCTGCTCGGCAAGCGCGTCGACTACTCCGGCCGTTCGGTCATCATCGTCGGCCCGCAGCTGAAGCTGCACCAGTGCGGTCTGCCCAAGCAGATGGCTCTGGAGCTCTTCAAGCCGTTCGTCATCAAGCGTCTGATCGACCTCGGTCACTCGCAGAACATCAAGGCCGCCAAGCGCGCGGTCGAGCGCACCCGTCCCGAGGTCTGGGACGTGCTCGAGGAGATCATCCGTGAGCGTCCGGTTCTGCTGAACCGTGCACCCACGCTGCACCGCCTCGGCATCCAGGCGTTCGAGCCGCAGCTCGTCGAGGGCAAGGCCATCCAGCTGCACCCGCTCGTCTGCGCGGCGTTCAACGCCGACTTCGACGGTGACCAGATGGCTGTGCACCTGCCGCTGTCGGTCGAGGCTCAGGCCGAGGCCCGCGTGCTGATGCTCGCGTCGAACAACATCCTGAAGCCGTCCGACGGACGCCCGGTCACCCTGCCTTCGCAGGACATGATCATCGGCCTGCACCACCTGACCACGGTCAAGGAGGGCGCAGCCGGTGAGGGCCGTGCATTCGGTTCGGTGGGCGAGGCGATCCTGGCCAAGGACGAGGGCACCCTCGACCTGCAGGCGAAGATCCGCATCCGCATCCCGGGTCTGACCTTCCTCGAGGGCGAAGCTCCCGAGGGCTACGAGCGCCACGGTCTCGTGGACGCCTCGCTGGGTCAGGCGATCTTCAACGACACGCTGCCGAAGGGCTACCCGTTCGTCCGCGAGCAGGCTGACAAGAACAAGCTGTCGCAGATCGTCAACAAGCTGGCCGAGGAGTACCCCAAGGTCGAGACCGCTGCATCGCTGGACCGCATCAAGGACGCCGGCTTCTACTGGGCCACGCGCTCCGGTGTGACCGTCGCCCTGAGCGACATCCTCACCCCGCCGAACAAGGCGGAGATCGTCGCCGGCTACGAGAAGCAGGCCGCGAAGGTCCAGTCGCAGTACGAGAAGGGTCTGACGACCGACTCCGAGCGTCGCCAGGAACTCATCAAGATCTGGACCGAGGCGACCGACGAGGTCCAGGCCGCGATGAAGGCGAACTTCCCGGAGGACAACACCATCAACCGCATGGTGTCCTCGGGCGCCCGTGGTAACTGGCTGCAGATCCGGAACATCGCCGGTATGCGTGGTCTCGTGAACAACCCCAAGGGTGAGATCATCCCGCGTCCGATCATCTCCTCGTACCGCGAGGGTCTGTCGGTTGCGGAGTACTTCATCGCGACGCACGGTACCCGTAAGGGTCTGGCCGACACCGCTCTGCGTACCGCCGACTCGGGTTACCTGACCCGTCGTCTGGTGGATGTCTCGCAGGACGTCATCATCCGCGAAGAGGACTGCGGCACGTCGAAGGGCCTCGAGCTCCCGATCGCCGCTCCGAACTCGCAGGGCGAGCTGGTGCGCGACGCGAACGTCGAGAACTCGGTGTTCGCTCGTACGCTGGCCTCCGACGTGGTCGACAGCAAGGGCGAGGTCCTCGCCTCTGCCGGTGACGACGTGGGTGACGTGCTGATCGACAAGCTGGTCGCTCTGGGCGTCGAGACCATCAAGGTGCGCTCGGTCCTGACCTGCGACTCCGCCGTCGGTGTCTGCGCGCAGTGCTACGGCCGTTCGCTCGCGACGGGTAAGACCGTCGACATCGGCGAGGCCGTCGGCATCATCGCGGCCCAGTCGATCGGTGAGCCCGGTACCCAGCTGACGATGCGTACCTTCCACACGGGTGGTTCGGCATCGGCGGACGACATCACGCAGGGTCTTCCCCGCGTGCAGGAGCTCTTCGAGGCGCGTACCCCCAAGGGCGCGTCGCCGATCGCCGAGGCCGATGGCCGCATCGCGATCGACGAGACCGACAAGGGCAAGAAGGTCATCCTCACGCCCGACAGCGGTGAAGAGCCGGTCATCTACCCGGTGCTGAAGCGTGCGACGCTTCTCGTCGAGGACGGGCAGCACGTCACGGTCGGTCAGCCGATCCTGGTGGGCACGCTCGACCCCAAGGAGATCATGCGCGTCATGGGTGCTCGCGAGGTGCAGCGTTACCTCGTCGGCGGCGTCCAGGGCGTGTACCGCTCGCAGGGTGTGCCGATCCACGACAAGCACATCGAGGTCATCGTCCGTCAGATGCTCCGCAAGGTCACTGTCGTCGATCACGCCGACACGAACCTGCTGCCGGGTGAGATGGTCGACCTCAAGCGCTACCAGTCGATCAACCGCGAGACCGTGGCAGAGGGCAAGCGCCCCGCGTCGGGCCGACCGGAGCTGATGGGTATCACGAAGGCGTCGCTCGCGACCGAGTCGTGGCTGTCGGCCGCCTCCTTCCAGGAGACGACCCGCGTGCTCACCGAGGCTGCGATGCAGGGCAAGCGCGACCCGCTGGTCGGTCTCAAGGAGAACGTCATCATCGGTAAGCTCATCCCCGCCGGAACCGGTCTCTCGAAGTACCGCGACGTCACGGTCGAGGCCACCGAGGAAGCCAAGAGCGAGCGTTACCCGAACCGGATCTTCGCATCCGACGGCGCGTACGCCGACGGCGACTTCGGATACGTCGACTTCGACGCGTTCTCGACGGACGACATCACCCCCGGTACGTATAACTGAGTACTGAGTGATTGAGGAAGGCCCCGGGGTTCGCCCCGGGGCCTTCTTCGTGCGCGCTGCCATCCGCCGAGTGCACGGTTTGCTGCCGAGCGCACGGCGAGTTCGCGTGGACGAGCCGTGCGCTCGACACGAGGCCGTGCACTCGACGGCGGGGTGGCGGGGAAGCGGGCGCGGTAATGTCGGCGGGTGAGCAACGAGACATCTTCCGCTCGGTCCGTGGTCGTGATCGGCGATGCCTTGATCGACGAGATCCACGATGCCGCGGGGGTGCGTGAACTGGTCGGCGGCGCCGCGCTGAACGTCGCCGTGGGCCTGCGTCGGCTCGGCATCGAGACGACTCTGATCGCCATGGTGGGTGACGATGAGGCCGGCGCGCACATCCGCGAGTACCTCTCCGATCACGGCGTGCGTCTGATCTCGAGCGAGGCACCCCTCGGGTCTTCACGCGCGATCGTGCGGCGGGCGGCGAACGGTGAACCGGAGTACGTGTTCAACGAGGCGGCCCGGCAGCGCAGCATCCGTTACTCGGACGAGGCGCGCGAGGCGATCGCGGATGCCGGGCTCGTCGCGATCAGCTGCTTCCCCTTCGACGTGCCGAGCGAGGTGGATGCTCTCGTCGGTGCCCTCGCTGATGCCCGTGTCGCCGTGGATCCCAATCCACGTCTCGGGATGCTGCACGATCGGGCCGAGTTCGTCCGAGGGTTCGAACGGATCGCCGCATCGGCAGTCATCGTCAAGGTCGGCGCCGACGATGCCGCGCTCCTCTACGATGGCGATCTCGACGCGCTGCGAGTGCGGCTTCGCGAGATCGGTGCCGCTGCGGTGCTGGCGACCGCGGGTGCGGCCGGTGCGACGCTCGACACGGAAGCGGGCATCGCCTCCGCGCCGATCACCCCGCTCGCCGGTGACGTGATCGACACGGTAGGCGCGGGAGATGCGACGCTCGCGGCCGTTGCCGCTGGGCTGGTGTCCACGTCCCCGACCGAGCTGGGGGAGTGGCATGTGCTCCTCCTCCGCGCCATGGACATCGCGGCTGCGACGTGTCGTGCGGAGGGCGGTCTGCTGCGGACTCCGGAGTCGTTGGCGGACGCTCAGCGAGGGGTCCACGGCAGCTGACGGTTCGATTTCTTCGACCCGCCTCGGGCAGGTATGCTTATCTTTCGTGCCCCCGGTTGGCTGTTCAAGTCGGACGGGTGCGCTCTGGCGAGTTACCCAAGCGGCCAAAGGGATCTGACTGTAAATCAGACTGCTCAGCATTCGGGGGTTCGAATCCCTCACTCGCCACCACGGGTTGTTCGAGGAACTCAGAAAACTTGTTCGAGTATCTCAGCCCACATGAAAAGCCCCCGGGATTCCCGGGGGCTTTTCTCGTTCCGGTCCGCATCGGCACCTCGCACACTGCCCTCACTGCACCCGAGCACCTCGCCGAGGCCCGACAGCGTCCTTCTCTGGGCCTTTCGAACTGTCTGCGGGCACGCCGAACACCCCGTCAGTTTTCAAGCCTCTGAATCCCGCGGGGTGCGTGTGGGGCGTGCCGGCCTAGGTTCGGGCCGTGAGCGAGTCGCCTCGTTTTCGGTTGCGTCTGAGCCCTTCGAGTCGCTGGGCTGCGCTGGTGCGTCGGGTGCGGTTGACGCGGCGGGCGGGGGAGATGATGCCGAGTTCGGCTTCGATGTCTTGCTCGTCGTGTTCGAGAAGGAAGTCGAGGAGTATCTGGGCGTTGACGGCGACGATGGTCATCGCGACGAGGAATGACTGCGCCGTGAACCCACGCATGCGGCGTCGTCCGGGGGCTGCGAGGGCGAAGGTGGAGTCGTCTTTTGCGTACTGGTTCATGGATTCGACGCGGTTGCGCATGTGGCCATGCACTGCCTGCCATTCTTTCGAGCCCCACTGGTAGTACTGCTCGAAGAGTCCACCGTCGTTGATGTGGAACGACGTGCTCGTCTTGTTGTCGCAGACTTTGCCGGGTGCGGCGAAACCTACGATGGGAAGCAGCGGGCGCTTGTTCCGGTTGGCCTGGGCTTGTGCTTTCGGGTTCGGTTTGAGCCCGCACGTGGCGGTGGGCGCGTTCCCGGCGGCGGGGCACATCATGGGGACGCGTCCGCGCTCGTCGGGGGCCTCTTTCGGGCGGAACAGGTAGGTCTCCCGTTGGGCGACGATTTTCGACCAAACATCTTGGGCTGCGGCTCGTTCTGCTTTCGATTCAGGGTCTGTCTTTCCGAACGTGCGGCGGGCGACGGTCTGGTATGGGAGGGACGCGTCGATGAGCTTCTTCGGCATCGATGGGCAGTACCAGGCTCCGTCGATGAGGATGGCGCCGTCTTTCTGCGCTTGCAGGCCGAGCTGCCCTTTCATGTAGTCCATGACTAGTTTCACGCCGCGCTCGCGGAGCGGGTTGATGAGACGGTCGGGGTCGCCTTTCGGCATGTACGCGCGGTCGCCGACGAAATGTTCAAGGGTGTGCCCGCGCTCGTAAAGGTTATCGACCATCTGGCGTGCGGCCCCGATGGGGTCGACGCCAGGGACATGGTTCTCCAGCCCCACTATGAGGCTGGGGTACCTACCCGGCGCGGAGGGGGCTGGCGAGCAGAGGACGCCGAACTCGTGTTCGAGGGCGTATTCGCTGATAACGGCGCGGTTGTTCGCCCGCTTGTAAGAGCCCTCGGCGACGGCGTTGTCTCCGGCAGATTTTCCGTTGCTTCCGCGCTGATAGAAGCCCATGTCGGGCTCGGCACTGACTGTTGCGTCATCGTTCATTGTCGCCAGGCGTGCTTTGGACATGCCGCGTGCGTGCGTGCGGACACGGGTCGCATCCACGGAGAGGGAGATGCGTTCGGGACGGAACTTCGCGGGTATCGCCTGATAATTGGCTTCCAGGAGCTGATTCCGGAGTATCTCCGCGCGTCGTGCACGCCTGTCGAGGACGTCTTTCATCTCTTCCCGTCGCTGCAGCTCCTCGGCGTACTCTGCTTTGGTGAGACGGGAATGACGGTTTTTCAGCGGGTAGGCGTCAGTGACTCGGAGGATGCGGTTGGTGGCGAGGCGAGCGCGCTCGTACATCCGCCCGGCAGTGAGGTCTGGGTCGTAGGCGATGCCGAGGAGACGGGCTGCTTTCGCCGTCATCCGTGTCTCGAGTAGCAGGGCGACCCGACGGATATGCATCGGCTGCTGTTCCATCGCGATGATGAGCCAGAGCGCGAGTGTGGCCCGGATGTTGAGATAGGGCGGGCGTCCGCCGGCCTGAGTGCGGTCCTGCGACTCCCAGAGCTCAATGAGAGCCGGGGTTCCGGAAGCGTCGACGAGCTCGAGCGCTTTCTTCACGGTGGCTGTCGCGACGGGACCTCGGAAGGCAGGGTCGTGTCTGCGGGTGTCGGTCATCGGGTACCTCCCAGCGAGCGCGTGCGCTCGTCGGGGGTCTGTGCGCGGGTGTGGGGGATGAGCCGGAGGAGGGAGTGGGCGGTCGTGAGTCCTGATGCCCAGACGACGGTTTGCAGGGGGACGCCAGCGTTCATGCGCTCGACGAGCCACGTGTTCCGCATCCGCTGCGGCGTGGGGACGATGTCTCCGGTCCCGCTTCTTCGAAGGTCTTCGAGGACGCTCGCAGCGCTTCGCATCGTCCGCTTCGGTGCCACCAGAAACTCATCATCGTGGCCGCACCCGTCGAGGTCTCGAAGAACGTCACCCCAGTCGTGCGCTGCGGGAACCACACGTTCGGGCGCGACAATGCAGGGCCCGTCTGCATCGAGCACGATGTCCTGCACGCGGGCCGCCATGGCTTCCGCCGCGGTGAGTCCGCACCCGAGGCTCAATACTGCGAGGGCGCTCGCATTGCGCTGCTGCAGCTCGGTGGGTTGGAAAGCCGCCCACAGGCGAATCAGCTGTTGTTCCTGAGACGTGTACGGGATGTCTGCGGGGGAGGAGGTCGTGCGTGTTCGGTGTTCGACACGGCGCGGGAGCCCGGCGAGGTCGCGCAACACTTTGCGTTCCCGTTCGGCGACGTTGGGCCGAACTTCGAGATGGCGGTACTCCGTGTACGCGTCGATGAGGTCCGCCCGGAGCGCGTCGTTGAGCGGGGTCGCCGAGATGCCGAGAACCCAGTCCAGGAACCCGGTGAGGTGAGTCAGCGCGTATCGCTGAGCGGAGGGGCTCAGAGGGAGCGAGCCCACGGTGGAGAGGACGTGGTCGCGCATCTGCGCCCAGGTGCCTGCGGGGAGGTTCGGGGTGTACTTCTGGAGGATTTCTGAGGTTGTCATACCCCCTCTAGGCGCGAGGACGTTACCGTTTCGACGAAATGCGCAAATCCTCGTAACAAATACGCCCAAGACGCAAAAGTAGGTACGATGTGGCCCGTGGACGCGCACTACCCGCCTTCGGCCTACGCACTGGAACCAGGTCGCTTCGGAGACTCTCGGTGCACGGGGTTCATCAGTACAGAAGACCCGTACGACCGCGCGCTGGCACAGGCTTCGCGCACTCAACATCAGGTCGCCCTCATCGTTCGACAGCGACTCCGCGAGACGGGCACCTCGCAGGCAGAGCTGGCTCGACAACTTGGCAAGGGCTGGCGAGCACCGAAGGTCAGCCGCATCCTCAGCGGCATGGCGTTCCTGTCTCTTGCAGACATGCACGCACTGCTGAACTTCTGCGGGCTCGACATTGCGGGATTCGCTGTCCTAGCGGCGGACGATGGGGTTCCGAAAGGGATGCGCGACCACGTCATTGCGGACTTCCTCGTAGAACAACTGCGGACGGTGCAGGCAGGAAACGCTGGTACCGGGTCAGGGCGTCCATCGACTGCAACCCCGCTGAGCTGAGCAGGTTCTGCATCGGGACACCGTCTGCGAGGGCCTGAACGAGCCAGGTTGAGCGCATCCGCTGTGTGGACGGTCGTACCCCGGCCCCGATGGTGCGGTTCACGAAGAGCGTGACGAAGTTCTTCGAGCGCGCGATATGGGGCTGGAACAGCCACGCGTCGCGAGCGGACGCTGTCGCCCCCAGTTCCGCAAGCTCCGCGTGCCACCGGGGTCGCACGGGTACGTCGCGCCCGCTCACGTGTACGACGTCCCCGTACATGCTGATGCTTGCGGCGGTCACCGCGCCGATGTCCCTCGTGGGGAGGCCTGCTCCGAGGCCGAGAGCAATGAGGGCGCGGGCAGAGCGAGAGTTCTGGTCGCTCCGTTGCAGGTGCGCCCAGGTGCGGAGCGTTCTGATGTCGAGCTCGTTGTACGGGGTGGTGGGGGTTGCGGCGGACAGGGGAGTGAGCGGGGTGAATGTCGGGAGGACACGCAAGGCCTCGCCCACACGGAACAGCAGCGACCGACGACGGCCTTTCGTTGACGGGGATGTCGTCGGCATCATCGTCACGGCTGCGGCGATGAGGTCGCGGGAGAACAGCAGCTCGCGGGTCATCTCGTAGCCGGCGACGTTGACTGCCCAGTCCACGTGGTGAGCCACGGCGTTCACGAGCGAGGCGAGCGGATACGGCACCGCTGACTTCACGTCGTCGACCACGCTCAGGACGAAGACGCGCACGTCGCCCCATTCGGCTTCGGGGAGGTCTGGGACGTAGGAGTCCGTGTTCACTATGCGGGGCCGCAGACGCTGCCAACGATGTCGATACCGGGGATGTGCGCCGCCGCATGTTCCGGCATGAGCAGCTCGGTGATTTGGGAGGGAATCGACGACGTCACGTCGGCAAGGTAGGCGGTGTCGAGCCCGTAGTCGCCTAGTGCGCGTGCGGATGCGGCCAACAGCAGTGCCGCATCGTTCGTGACAACAACGGTCACGGTCATCTCGAAAGTGAGTTCCATGGGCACAGGCTAGAAATTTCGCGAAGACGCAAGTCACAAATGCGGAAGACGTGTCCCCGGGCTCCCGCGAACCTCGCGCATAGCCTGCCCATGAACACGCTCGCCGAGTACTACGCCCTCGCGTCGGACCCTGACGCGCACATTCCCGAAGACGAGCGCGCGGCCGTTGACTATGCCCGCGCAGACCTCGCCCTGCAAAGAGCCGTTGCAGAAGAACGCCCGCGGCCAGTCGGTCGCGCTGTCACTTGGTGCGCAAGAGCACGAGAGGTCCTGCTCATCGCCCGGGAGTTGAGAAGATGCCCCCGCTACGGAGAAGTCGATTTCGCGCTGTACACGTGGTTGGCGTATCAGCGTCGCACCGCAGACCGTCATAACGGGTTTCAGGTTGCTGTTCTCGAGTGCATCCCGGAGTGGAGCTGGGCGTGTCAGGACGACGCCTGGGACACTCGGCTTGACGAGGTCCTCGCGTTCGTCGCCGCCGAAGGTCGCCCGCCGCGTTCCCGCTCCGAGGACTCATCCGAGCGCCAGCTCGCACGCTGGGTGGAGCGTCAACGGTTCCTCGACGCGCACGGCAACCTCCCCTACGCGCGTGCTGTCGCATTCCGAGGGCTTGCCCAGGCCGCGTAACGGTACCTGAAGAAATAGCCCTTGTATATAGGGTGGGCTGTTTCCGGCCTTTTTCTCATGATGAGAAGGTGTGGGACGAAAAGGCAGCCAAGCGGCTCGGCGCGTCCATCCGCGACCTCCGAGGCGCCGCCGGCCTATCCCAGGAATCCCTGGCATACCGTGCCGGCGTCACCAAGAACCAGGTCCAGCTCATCGAAGCCGGGCGCGCATCCGGGCGTCGGAATGACACCGGAATCTCGAACCCGCGCACGGCCACACTGGCAGGGCTCGCCGACGTCCTCGGAGTCACCGTCTCCGAACTTTTCGCGCGCTCCGGGCTCTAACCCTGCGCCTGAGCTTGTACAGTTCGCCGCACGATGCTCGCGGTGAGGAAGCCCCAGAGAAGCCCGCAGAGGGCGTACGCGACGAACGCTAAAGCGAACGGCCCTCTCAGGCCCATCCATGCGGTGACGATGGCGATGACGGCGCTGGACCCCATGCCCACGATGAGTGATGTCGCGTACGCGAAGTGCTCACTCAGAAGTTCGCTGGTGATGGCCCAGTGCCACCGGAACTTCGTCCACGGGAAGGACGTCTTCGCGCTCGCCCATGGCAACCACAGAACCCCCACGAGTGTGATGAACAGCACGGCGCCGCCCACAGCTGCCCCGGGTGTGCGTGCGTTGAGGTTTGGCACAAGGCCGGCGAGGAGTCCTGTCGTGATGACGGTGAGGACGAGCCCGATGATGCCCAGCACGCGCCGTACTCCGCCAGGTTGTGCCAGCGCCGCACCCCCGATGCTTCCCAATGCCCCGCCAACCGCCCCTGCGGTGAATGCATCCTTGTTCGACATGATTCCTCCGGTCTCCATGTATGACAGGAACAGTATGCACGACCGGATATAACATGTCTATCCAGGAAGAATAGAGTCGAAGCATGACTTTTCCCGCCACAGTCGTCTCCGTGATGATTGCGTCTCCTGGCGATGTCCGGGCCGCGCGTGATGCGACGCACGATGCGCTCAACCGGTGGAACGATGCGAACGCGCGGAACCGGGGCATCATGCTTCTACCTTTGCGGTGGGAGACGAGCGCGACGCCGGAGACCGGAGCCCACCCGCAGGACATCGTCAACGCACAACTCGTCGACAAGGCGGACATTGTTATCGCCTTGTTCGGTAGCCGCATCGGTGCAGCGACTCCGAAGGCGCTCAGCGGCACCATTGAAGAGATTGAAGGCGCGCACGCAGCGGGTAAGCCTGTTCACGTGTACTTTTCCGACGCGCCTCTTCCGAACGACGTCGACACAACACAGGTTGACGCCCTTCGAAAGTTCAAGAGTGAGTTCCAGAAGCGTGGCCTCTACGGGGCGTTCACGAACGAAGAAGAGCTGAAGGGCAAGGTGTGGCATGTCATTGAGACGGACCTGGCCAAGCTCGACGTCGTTCGCGCATCCAGCGAGACTTCTTCGAGCAAGTTTGATGTTTCGCTCGAAGTAGTTGGCGAGGTCTACGGTTTTGTGGCGGATTCATCCGAGTTGACGGACTACGTCACGCGCACGGCTACCCGAATGAAGTCGGACTGCTCCGCGTCGACAACCTCATCGTCGTTCTCGGCGCCGTCAGCCCAGCCCTTGCTTGATAGACGTTCTCCTCAGATGTTCGTCAAGCAAGTTGAGGACTGGGAAGCCAACGCTTTGCTTACCCCGACTGCCGGTCTGCACTCTCTAGTGGCCCAGATTTCGCCTCCGATTGTCTTCCGCATCATCAACAACACGAAGACGTCGCTCAAAGAGGTTCGGCTCGACGTCAGATTGAACCCGCCGCTTGTCGCGCTCGATTGGAGGCCGGGAGGTCAGGACTTTCGGCTCTATCCAGAGTGCCCGAAAGCGTGGGGAGGGGACTCCTTCCTAGCGCCGGACCTGCGGCTCTCGCCCCAAATCTCGCCTAGTCCGGCCTCGGGGGTTCGCATCGAAACAGAATCACCCGCTGCGATGAGCGTCGATATCGCTCGACTGCACTCGGCGCAGACTGCGACGACCAGAGATGACGACGTCGTTCTCGTTCTGTTCGCGGAGACTTCAGACGGGATTCCAGAGGTGATTCAGGCGAACTGGACGCTGGCCGCAGGAGATGTCCATGATGTCCTGCATGGCAGCGTCGACATTCCGGTCGTCATCCGCGACCTGCGTGACCCACTTGGGCCCATCCTGCGAGGAGAGATAGGCAGCTAGTAGGTCCGTGGAACGTCGTCTTCGGAGATTCAGCAACGCGAAATCGTCGCCATTATCCGGCGCCGTCAACGCGGGGTCCGTTGCTCGGCTCGGAGCATTGGGGTTCGTGGCTTCGGACATCGAGCGGGAGTTCACTTCGTCAGAATTTGACATCACAAGCGCGCTCTACCGCGTCATTGCACGCAGCCCTGGAGAATGTAGGGGCGTGGGCAGGTCGAGTTGCTCGACCTGAAACGGTGCGCAAGTCTGTACTCACGGCGCGTTACTTCGCGCATGATGGAAGAAGACTCCGGGGGACTCATGGTTGACTTCGAAGCAATGCTGGCGAGCGCTGAGGAAGAGGCACCGATAGAGCCTCGCGAGCTGCACGGGCAGCTCAAGAAGGCTCCTGGGTACGGCTATCTGCGTGACGTGCAGGGCCAAGTGCTCACCGCATGGCATGCCAAGCGCGCCGATAAGGACATCGTCCTGAAAGTGAACACTGGCAGTGGTAAGACGATTGACGGACTCATCATCCTTCAGAGCTACCTAAACGCCGGCGAAGGTCCAGCGGTCTATGTCACCCCCAGTAACCATCTGAAGAATCAGGTCATCGCGGAGGCCGACCGTCTCGGCCTGGCAACGACGACAGACGTTGACAGCGCCTCCTACTTAAATAGCGAAGCGATTGCCGTCATCAACGCCTATCAGCTGGTCAACGGCCGGAGCAAGTTCTCGGACCGCCGAACGAGCCGTCCCCGGGCGCCTATCGGGGCGGTAGTCATCGACGACGCACACGCGGCGATAGCAACAACGCGCCAGCAGCTTTCCTTGAGTATTCCGCGAGGCAACGAGGTATTCAGCCAGCTGCTGAGTCTGTTCGCGGACGACATGAAAGCGCAATCGAGCGATGCGTTCCTAGACGTGGAGGACGACCGTCGCGGCACTCCTGCTCGAGTTCCGTTCCGGGCCTGGCGCGCCAAAGTAGAGCAAGCACGAACCATCCTGCGCACGCAGACCGGAGACAAGCAGCCGCTCTACTATGACTGGCCGGCGGTGAGCGAAGTGCTTCCGCTATGCCGGGTGGTGTTCTCCAACAGTGAGGTGACAGTCACACCGTTCTGCCCCCCAATCGACCATGTGACCTCCTTCATGGAAGCGAAGCACCGCGTCTTCCTGACTGCGACACTGGCGGATGACAGTGTGCTTGTCACCGACTTCGGAGCGGATGCCAACAGCGTCGCCTCTCCCATCACGCCGGTCACAGCTGGTGACATCGGTGAGCGGATGATTCTCGCGCCCCAGGAAATCAACCCCAGCATCGACGCCGAGAGCATCCGTGAAGAAATTGTGAAGCTCAGCGATAGGTACAACACGGTGGTACTTGTTCCCAGCGGGTCTTGGGCAAAGGCATGGGAACCGTACGCCGCAATCATCGCGGACAAAGACAACATCGACGACACCGTGGACAAGCTCCGCAGCGGTCGTCACATCGGACTTGTCGTCCTTGTGAATCGCTATGACGGCATCGACCTCCCGAACGAGGCATGCCGTGTCTTGGTCATCGACGGCTTACCAGAGGCCTTCAGCCCGGAAGAGCGACTGGATTCACTGTTGGTGTCAGCGGATTCCGGCATCGATGCTCGACAAGTCCAGCGAATCGAACAGGGTATGGGGCGCGGTGTGCGCAGCAACGAAGACCATTGTGTCGTCTTCCTGCTCGGGCCCCGCCTGTCGCAACTGACAGTCGACCCGCGAACCGCCAGCCTGTTCAGCCCCGCGACTCAGGCGCAGCTAAAGCTCTCTCGGAAAGTTGCGGCTCAGATGGATAGCCTGCCGCTCGCGAAGATTATCGAGACTGCTCAGCAGGCGCTGGACCGTCGTGAAGGATGGGTGCGCCTTGCGCTCAACGTGTTGAGGAACATCTCGCCGGCCCCTGGGCGCGTATCCAGGCACGCCCTTGCAGAGCGAGAAGCCTTCGTTCTCGCAACCAACGGCGACTATCAGGGAGCGAAGGAGATGATTGCCAATGCCATTGACGGAAGCATGTCTGACGCTATCGCGGGAAAGCTTCTCGAACTCCAGGCGGTGTACACAGACTTCTTCGACCCGGAACTTGCGCAACAGACATTGACGCTCGCGCGGAGCCGGAACACGAATGTGACAAAGCCGCTTGGGGGCCTGACCTACACGCCGTTGGATGGGTTGTCGCCGCAGGCGAAAACGTGTTCTGAACGTCTCATCGCGACGTACTCCACACCGGCCGCGCTTCGACTTGATGTCGAGGCCATCATCGAGGACCTGGTGTTCGATGAACTGAAAGTTGAACAGTTCGAAGAAGCGTTCCGAAAACTCGGCTTCTTCATCGGGCTCGGTTCACAGCGACCAGAGCACGACGTCGACGACGGTGGGCCGGACAATCTGTGGGCGCTCGGAGACAACAATTTCTGGGTCATTGAAGCGAAGACAGGAGCCCGAAGCTCCGCCATCGGGAAGCGCGATGTCGCGCAACTCGCGGAATCAATGCTGTGGTTTGGCTGCCGATACGACCCACAGGCGCGACCGACGCCCGTCATGGTGCACCAGGCCGTTCCGGTGTTCAAGAACGTGACCCCGCCTCCGGGCATGCGCATCATCACCGCAAAAGGGCTGGGCGAGCTTGCTGCGGCACTCCGCAGTTTCGCCGCTGCCCTTTCGGTCACAGGCTGGCTCGATGCGGAGAGCGTCGGCCGATTGCTGGTGGGGCACGGGTTGTCCGCTGACAATCTGTTGAAGTTCACTGTTCCCCAGCGTGGGGTGAAAAGTTGACGGTCTAATCGTGTCCGACTGACGACGACGCCACCTGAACGCACCGAATTGCACTCGGAGACCGCCATGGTGAATCTTCGTGTCATTGTCCACGGCTTCGCAGATGGTGCGTCTTTGCTACGATGCTCGCCTCGTTGGAGGAACGGCGGTTCCGAAGAGAGTCGCCGTCTCTAACGATGCGCACATCGGACAACGCGGGCAGTTTTCACGTAGCGCAGAAAACCGCGGGGCCGTCGATTGTCATGCCCTCTGTGACGCTGATGGAGGGTTGCTCAGCGAGGGCCAATCAGATGAGTATTCGAGGGGCTGAGCAGCACTGTTATTGCGGTTGAGCAGCACTGAGTAT
>NZ_JALJRG010000005.1:0-165004 GCF_024519805.1 Microbacterium sp. Mcb102
AGACACAGTGCTGCTCAACGGCAATAACGGTGCTGCTCAGAAGACCAACTACTCAGTCGAGGACCGCGAGCGCGGCATCTTCACCGACCCGTCGAAGGTGCACCCGATCGGGCATGAGGGGAAGCACTTCAGCGTTCCCGGCATCCACATCTCAGAGCCGTCGCCGCAGCGCACGCCGGTGATCTACCAGGCCGGTGCGAGCCCGCGCGGAGTGAAGTTCGCGGCCGAGAACGCCGAGGCCATCTTCGTCGCCGCCCCCTCGAAGGAGGTGCTCGCCGGCACGGTGAAGCGCATCCGCGATGCCCTGGAAGCCGCCGGCCGCGACCGGTGCGACGCCCGCATCTACACACTGCTCACGGTGATCACTGCCGCGACGAGCGAGGAGGCGACCGCGAAGCACGCCGAGTACCTCTCCTATGCGAGCCCCGAGGGCGCGCTCACCTTCATGTCGGGCTGGATGGGCGTCGACCTCTCTCAGTACGCAGAGGACGAGCCGGTCGGGAACGTCGAGTCGAACGCGATCCAGTCGGTGCTGCAGCACTTGAAGGAAGAGGCCGACCTCGGCCGCGAATGGACCGTCGGCGACTTCGGACGCCACAACGCGATCGGCGGCCTCGGCCCCACGGTCGTGGGCTCTGGTGTCGAGATCGCCGACGAGCTGCAGTCCTGGGTGGAGGAGACCGACATCGACGGCTTCAACCTCGCCTACGCGGTCACACCCGGCACGTGGCAGGACGTCATCGAGCACGTGATCCCGGTGCTGCGCGAGCGCGGCGTCTACCCGAATGAGTACACGCCCGGCACCTTGCGCAACAAGTTGCAGGGCAAGGGAGACCGCGTGCAGGACACGCACCGCGCCGCGAAGTACCGGGTCGGGGCGTTCGCGCCGAGCGTCTGAGTGCAGTACTCCGGAATAGAACAAGTAGTATTTGTACTCGCAGTACAAGCGTCATTGGTGCAGACCGCGTTCCCGAACACTCCGAGCGCATGGAATTGAAGGGCAGGGACATGACGACCAGACTCAGTGCCCGCGCCTCCCGCGATGACGACGGATCGTGGACGATCGAGATTCCGGAGCTCACCTCCGAGACGCCCAGCGGCGCAACGATCGTGGCGACAGGCAGCGCGCTCACTTTCCGCGGAATCAAGAAAGCCGCCTCCGACCTCGCGTCCGTCTGGCTTGATGTCGAGCCCACTGATGTCGAGGTCGACGTCGTCATCGATGCGCCCAGCCGAGTTATGCAGTTGCTCGCGGAGAGCAATGACGCGACGGCCGCCGGAGAGGCGGCGATAGAACGAGCGGACAGGCTCCGGCGCGAAGCAGCTCGTGCGCTCCGCGCCGATGGCTACCCTCTCGAAGCAGCCGGCGCTATCCTCGGCGTCACGTACCAGCGGGTGCAGCAGCTCGCCAGCTAGTACGCGCACGTTCTTGAGGCGCCTGCCGGGGGCGAGTTGGATCACCAGCACTCCGACGACGCAAGTCGCTCGACGCAAGTCGCTCGACTCACCTCCACGGAAGGAGCAGATCATGGCTCGAGTGATCGTCCACGCGACCGTGACCCTCGACGGGTTCCTGGCGGATGCGGACGGCGGAGTCGACTGGATGTTCGGTCGCCCCTCCGCTCCCGAAGACGATGTCGTCGTCGAGAACGTCATGAAGAACATCGGCGCCATCGTCGGCGGGGCGAACAAGACGCAGACCATCGACGACGGCGAGATCCCCTATGGCGGCATGCTCAAGGTGCCGGTCTACCTCATGACCCACAGCGAGCACGAGCCGATCGAACGCGACGGGATCACCTACACGTTCGTGGTCGACGACATCGCGCAGGCGGTCGAGTCAGCCGCGCAGGCCGCGGGCGACAAGTGGGTCAGCCTGCTCGGCGGGAGCATCTCGCGACAGTGCCTCCAGCTCGGACTCGTCGACGAACTCCACCTCGACGTCGCGCCGGTCCTGCTGGGCGACGGCGTCTCCCTGTTCGCCGGGCTCGGGCAGCGCATCGAGTTGGAACGCCTCGAGACCTCGGCCTTCGCGAGCGAGACCCACCTTCGCTACCGCGTGCTCCGCTAGGACCTCTCGCCGAGAACGCGTCCGACGAGGGGGCCGCGCCGTCAGTCGTCGCTGCGGCTGAAGATCCCGCGCAGAACGAGGAACACCACCACGGCGACGACCGCGACGATCGCGAGCTTGAAGATGAACGCGAGCACCGAGAACAGCGCGCTCACGATCCACCACGCGATCACGACGGCGAGGATGACGCCGAGGATGGTCCAGATGTTCTTGGTCATACCTCCAGCCTACGGAGTCGAGGCTGGGGGGATCTCCTCGAGCGAGCGATAGACGGGCAGTCCGCGCTCCTGGGCGATCTCGACATCCTTGTCCGCACCTGACGACTCACCGGGAAGGCGCAGCACGGCGTCGCAGTGCTGCAGCAGCCGGTACGCCGTCTCGTACATCACGTCGCCATCACCGGCTTCGGCGGCATCGAGGGTGCGCAGGATCGGCAGCGCCGCCCATTCGCCGATCATCGGCACGTGGCCGAGGCGGAAGATCGGCCCGGAGACCTCTTCGAGGCGCGCCAGGTTCTGGGCGATGAGTTCGGGGTCGCCGCCGGTGCCCGAGCGGTACGGACCGGCGATCAGGATCAGGAGTGGTTTCGTCATGGGGATGACTGTAGTCTGAATCATGCAATAACGTGCAACTTCGTGAGGAAACATATGCTGGCCGCGCAACGCAAGGATCACCTGCTCGCTCTCCTGGAGCGTGACGGACGGGTGGTGGCGAAAGCCGTCGCCGACGAGCTCGGCGTTTCGGAGGATGCCATCCGCCGTGACCTCCGAGAGCTCGCGGACGAGGGCAGACTCCTGCGCGTCTACGGCGGTGCGCTGCCGATCCCCGCTCCCGAGCCCCCGGTTCGCGAACGCGCCGCGCTGGCGACCGAGAGCAAGGAACGCGTCGCGCGCGCGGCGGTGGCCACCGTCCGCCCCGGATCGACGATCGTCCTCGACGCCGGCACGACCACGCTGGCGATGGCCCGGCTCCTTCCCTCCGGCACAGGGATCACCGTCATCACGCCGAGCCCCGCCATCGCCCTCGCCGTCGCCGAGCACTCGGACGCGCGGGTGATCATGATCGGCGGCGAACTCTCCCGACACTCACTGGTGACCGGGGGCGGCCTGGCCATGGAGGCGATCCAGCACCTCGCTGCCGACACGTTCTTCCTCGGTGCCACCGGCACCGACCCCGAACGCGGCCTCACCACGGGCGAACTCGACGACGCCGTCACCAAGCGCGCACTCGCTTCGCGCTGCGCCGCGACCGTCGCGCTCGCCAGCGAGGAGAAGATCGGCGCCGTCGCGCGCTACCCCGTCCTGGCGCTCGACGCCGTCACCGCTATCGTCACCGACCCCGCCGACACCAACCCCCTCATCGCGGAGGTCGAAGCACGGATCGGCAGCCCGGCGTGATGGGCGCCGATGGCCGACCGCACTAGCGTGATCCCATGAGCTTCACGCCCCTCCGGTCCCGGTCGCGCAACCTCTACACCTGGTTCGCCACTCGCCCAGATCTCTTCGTCTCCGAGCGCTCGCCCCGGAAGTCGACGACGTGGGTCGTGATCGCCGGGCTCATGGTGGTCGTGATGCTCCTCGTCTACCTCAACCCGGAGGCGACGGTCGAACTGCTCGGCGGACGCGTGCGCAGCGGGCTCGCGATCGCCGGTGCCTTCTTCCTCCCGCCGGCTGTCTTCGTCGCCGCCATCGTGATGTTCTTCGTCAGTGCGCGGCGCTGGCGGATCAAGGGCGGCGGCGTGCTGACGAATCCGGTGATCCACGGCGTCGCCGCAGGATTCCCGCTCGATCAGGCCCTGTCCACGTTGCAGCGCGGCAGCTCGGACAGCGCCGGGATCGTCGCCGCCCTGAAAGACGTGATCGCACACCGGGGCGATGACCGACTCCTCACGATCTGGACGTCCGACGCCGACCGGGCGATGTACATCGGCGTGATCCGCGTCGCGGGGAAGGAACTCTGGATCGACTCCGAGCCGCTCGCGCTGGACCCGGCGCTCTTCTTCGACGCGAAAGACCTCGACCTCGCCGCGATGCGCGAGCAGGCCGGCCTCGGCGGTCGCTGAACCCAGGCGGCATCCCGGAGGCGCGGATCAGGGCAGGGCGCGACCGAGTCCGGGGAACTCGAGCGAGGCCTGCTCCGGATCACGCCACGCGCGGTACGCGAGGGCATCGGGGCTCGTCACCCCATAGGCATCACGCAGCGCAGCGACGCATCGCTCGGCAAGTTCCCGGAAGTCGACCGCGTACGCGGGCAGCGGAAGCTCCGCGGTCCAGTTCGGCTGCGCGACCCCCGGCTCCTTCCACCCGGTGGCCCGCAGCACCGATTCGTCGGCATCCGCGACCATGTCGCCCCCCGGCGCCTCGGCGTGGAGCATCTCGGGGTCTCCGGCGAACTGCACGTAGCGCAGCGGGTCGCCATCGACCGAGACGATGAGGAACACGCGGTCGGTCACACCGCGGAGCGCCGTGATGAGACGGAGTGTGAAAGCTCCCCATTCCGACGGCTGCGCGTCGGACGGTCGCGGGACCGGGCGCTGCGCGACGGCGTCTCGGGTCGACTGCGCCCACGGCATCGGCTCCGGTGTGCGCGTGGTCGTGAAGGCGAGGTCCCGGTCGTCGACGGGCACGAACTTCAGCCACGACTGCAGTTCGGGCCGCTCGAACCCGAACCTCTCGAACCCCTGCTCGGCTGCGCGCGGATCGCGGGTGTCGAGGCGTGCCAATGCTCCGTCGCCGGGCTCGACCGTGACCGGGATGCCGCGATACGTGCCGTGGTGTGCGACGCGGAAGCACTCCAGCTGCTCGTCGGGTGCGATGTTGCGGACCCACCCGCTCCCGATCTTCCGGAAACCCTCGACCGGGGTGGGGCTCCAGAGCGCCCAGTTGCCTCCCGGAGAGGCGAGCGGGTACTCCGTGTTCCCCACGCGCACGTATCGCCCCGACTTCTGCATGGTCAGCACCCCGGCTTCCGGATCGGCGTCGCGAGCACGCGCATCGTCTTCGGCCACCGCGCGCTGCACGTCATACGAGCCACCCTAAGCGAGCCGTCCGACCTCGCGGTCGACGACGACCGTCAGTCCCCCTCGCCCCGATCGACGAGAAGGGCGTGCAGGTGTCCGGCGGCCGCGAGGAGCGCGACGCTGCGCCGTGTGAGCGCGACCAGCCGGCCCTGGAGGATGCGCTGCACCTCGCCCGTGTCGGCATGCTGCCGCACGTGTTCGAGGATGCGCGAGATCGCGGGGATGCCGTAGCCGCCCGCGCGCAGGGCGGCGACGATGCGCGCCTCGGTGATCGCCGCCGCGCCGTACGACCGCGTGGATGCCGTGCCGCGGAGCGGATGCACCAGCCCTTCCTGCTCCCAGTGACGGAGCGCGGACGGGCGGATGCCGAGGGCCTGCGCGAGTTCGCCGATGGTCATCGCATCCGCGTCGTCGAAGTCTTCGCCGGCTTCGACCAGAGCGACATCGAGACCGCGCAGCGCCTCGCGCACTCGGGAGCGCTCGGCCGCGAGACCGACATGCAGGTCATCGATGCGCTCGGCCGCGGCCCCGACCGGCGCCCCGATCAGAGTCGGCATCAGTCGCCGGGCGGGCACGGGGCCGATGGCCGCCGCCATCGCACGATAGGCGCGCGCGGCGGTCTCGTGCCGCCCCGCATAGCGGCGGTAGCCGTTGGCTCCGCGCTCGGCCGGAGGGATGACCCCGAGCCGCTCCAGGTCGCGCACCTGCTGCGTCGAGTAGCCCACGCGTCGACCGAGCGCAGCCGTCGTCATGACATCCTCTTGAGGGTTTGGCATGTGATTCGCCCTCCTTCCCGCTTCCAAGTCCACATAAGCACGTGAACCTCATCATTGAGGGATGACAATGCAGGAGATCATCGAAACAGTCCGTGGCTTCGACGGCGCCCTCGTCGTCACCCCCGAAGCGGGCAGCGACTTCCCTGCGCTTTCCTGGGGAGACGCCTACTTCTATCACGCACCGGACGGGCGGATGCCGGAGCGCACCCAGCCGTACGGAACGATCATCACGAAGGACTACCCCGACGACACGGCTTCCGCGCTGAATGCGCCAGGGCGGTTCCGTGTGAACATCCACGTCGGACGCGAGCAGGTGGCGTCGCTCGTCCCCGTGGATACCGCGCCGGCGGAAGTCGACGTGTTCCAGCGGCATCCGCTCTACGGCGCGGCCGGGTGGGTGTGCGTGATCGACCCCGCGGAGCGCACCTCGGAATCCGTGCTCGATCTGCTCCGCCAAGCGCACGAGTCCGCCCGGCAGCGGTCCCAGCGCCGGGCGAGGTGAACATGACCACCGTGCAGGGCATGACCGAGGCCGACCGCAGGATCGTCGCCGTGTGGGCGGCCGACTGCGCCGAGCGGGCACTGCCCCTGTTCGAAGCGGAGGCGCCGGACGACGACCGCGCCCGAGACGCCATCGCCCGGGCACGAGCATTCGCCCGGGGTGAGCTCAGCGCCGCCGAAGAGATCCGTCGGCGGTTCGTCGCGGGCAGGGCCGCCCACAGTGCGACCTCGCCGGCAGGGGCTGCCGCCGCGCGGGCCGCCGCACAGGCCGCGGGCGTCGCCCACATGGGCGCCCATGCACTCGGAGCGGCGGCATACGCCGCGAAAGCCGTGGAGCTCGCGCACCCCTCGGCGCCCGAGGCACGCGCCGAAGAGGTGCGCTGGCAACTCGCCGCCCTGTCCCCTGAAGCATCCGCCGCTCTGCGCGCACTCCCCCCGCTCGGCGAGGATTCCGCGGGCCCTCTCGGCCCCGGCCTGCTCGCCACCGGCACGCTGGGCGAGGTGATCCGCGAGATCCAGGCTCACCTCCGCTGACGCGTCGTCCCGAGCTTCAGCCCCGATTCAGCGTCGACCGGCCACACTGGAGGAATGCGGATCCTGGTGGTGGACGACGAGGTGCGCCTGGCCGAGGGTGTGCGCCGCGGCCTGGAAGCCGAGGGCTTCGCCGTGGACGTCGCGCACAACGGCGTCGACGGGCTCTGGCGGGCACGGGAGACGCGGTACGACGCGATCGTGCTCGACCTGATGATGCCGGGCATGAGCGGCTGGAAGGTGTGCGAGGCGCTGCGCGCCGAGGAGAACTGGACGCCCGTGCTGATGCTGACCGCCAAGGACGGCGAGTGGGACCAGGTCGAGGCGCTCGAGACCGGCGCCGACGACTACGTCACCAAGCCGTTCTCGTTCGCGATCCTCGTCGCCCGCCTCCGCGCCCTCGTGCGCCGCGGAGCCGTCGCTCGCCCCGCGGTCCTGGAAGCCGGCGACCTGCGACTCGACCCCGCCGCCCACCGCGTCTGGCGAGGCGACACCCCGATCACGCTCACCGCGCGCGAGTTCTCGGTGCTCGAGTATCTGATGCGCCACCGCGGCCAGGTGCTGTCGAAGCGCGCGCTCATCGAGGGCGTCTGGGACGACGACTTCGACGGCGACCCCAACATCGTCGAGGTCTACGTCGGGCACCTGCGCCGCAAGCTCGACAAGCCGTTCGGCCGCGAGGCGATCGAGACGATCCGCGGTGCGGGCTACCGGCTGGCGGCCGACGGTGGCTAGTCGCAACTGGCGCTCGGTGCGCGGGAGGACCACGCTCGGGGCGACGGTCGTCGTCGCGGTGGCGTTGCTCATCGGCGCCTTCTCGTTCTACGGGGTGCTCAGCGCCAGCATCCACGGCAGCACGGAACGGGCGGCCGAGCAGCGCCTCGACGAGCTCGCCGAGCGCAGCGACGGACCGGGCCGCGGCGGGATCGACGCCCTCGAGGACGAGTTCGTGCAGCTCATCGGCGCCGACGGATCGGTGCGGGCGGCCAGCGAAGACGCCAGGGAAGCGCTCGGTGCCGCGGCCCTGCCCGTGTCCGACGACCCGCAGACGCTGACCGTCGACGGGGAGCGGATGCTCGTCGTCTCGGACGACCTCGATGACGACCAGACACTAGTGCTGGCCGTTTCGATGGATGACGACGCCGAGACCCTGACGACGGTCGCGACTCTGCTCGCCATCGCCGTGCCCCTGCTCCTGCTGCTCGTCGCGGTGACCACCTGGCTCGTGGTCGGCCGGGCGCTCCGACCGGTCGAGCGCATCCGCGAGAAGGTCGACGGCATCACCGCCGAGCGCCTGCACCAGCGCGTGCCGGTGCCCGAGACGGCCGATGAGATCGCGGCACTCGCGACCACCATGAACGGCATGCTCGATCGACTCGATGCCGCGGCCACCGCGCAGCGGCGCTTCGTGTCGGACGCCTCGCACGAGCTGCGCTCCCCGCTCGCGACCATCCGTCAGCACGCCGAGCTCGCGCAGGCACACCCCGACGTGACGAGCATCGCCGAGCTCGCCGAGGTCGTCTCGGAGGAGGGGCTGCGCTTGCAGGGCATCGTCGAGTCGCTGCTGCTGCTCGCCCGGCTCGACGAGGGTGCGAGCACGCACGACGAGGCGGTCGACCTCGACGACATCGCGCTCGGTGAGGTGCGCCGGCTGCGGGCCGCCGGGCTCGACGTCGACGGCTCCGGCATCCAGGCGGCCAGGGTGAACGGCGATCCCCGTCTGCTCGGCCAGCTGCTGCGCAACCTCGCCGACAACGCGGTGCGGCACAGCCGCGGACGGGTCGCGATCGGCGTGACCCCCTCGGGCGGTCACGTGTTCGTGACGGTCGAAGACGACGGCACCGGCGTGCCCGCCGAGGAGCGCGACCGCATCTTCGAGCGCTTCGTCCGCCTCGACGAGGCGCGCAGCCGCGATGCCGGTGGCAGCGGACTGGGTCTCGCGATCGCGCAGGGCATCGCCGCCTCGGCTCGCGGAACGCTCGCGGTCGACGACTCCCGCTGGGGCGGCGCCCGCTTCGTCGTCACGCTGCCCCTCGGCGGCTGAGCGCTGATCGGCCGTTCCTGAAGACCGCTTCAGGAGGCTTCAGGGAGGCTTCAGCGCCGGCGCGAGACCATCGGGACATGGACGACAAGACACCCACCCCGGACCAGACTCCCGACCAGACCCCCGCGAGCACCCCGGATGCGCAGACCGTTCCGGTCACCCCCGCTGCGGACGCGGCCACGCCGGCAGCCGGTGTCGGGCAGCACCCCACGTTCCCCGCGGCCGAGCCGGTCGCCACCCCCGCGGCATCCGCGCCGAAGCCCGGGCGCAAGCGTGCACTCCTCATCGGTGGTGGCATCGCTGCGGCCGTGATCCTCGCGGGCGGCGGTATCGCGGTCGGGGCGGCCATCGGCGATGAGTTCGGCGATGACGACGACCGGCCCGCGATGTCGGACGGCCCGCGTCACGACGAGGGAGCGCCCCACGGTGATCGCGACGACCGCCGCGACGACGACGACGGCTCGTCGAACGACCGCGGTCCGGTGACCGGCATCGGCACGGCATCGGCCGACGAGCTCATCCAGATCGCGGATGCCGCACGAGGCGCCGCCGAGGGCGAGGTCACGTCGATCGACGCGAAGCGTGACGGCACCTGGGAGGTGCAGCTCACGACCGCCGACGGCACTGAGACCGACGTCCGCGTCGACGAGACCCTCGCCGCTTCCGTGATCGAGATGGATCCAGCCGACGGCGACGACAACGGTCCCGCGCTCACCCTCGACGACGCCACGATCCGCTCGCTGGTCGACGCCGCGCTTGCGGAGGCCGACGGCATGATCACCGACCTCGATGTGGACGGCGACGACGTGAGCCCCTACGACGCGTCGGTCCTCACATCGGACAACCGCTCGATCGACATCGACTTCAGCGCCGACTTCGCCGTCGTCGGGACCGACATCGACTGAGCCGAGGGCCTCGTCCCCGGGCCGTCCTGCGACGTCCGACATCCCGATGCCGCCGCCCCTCCCCCGGGGGCGGCGGCATCGTCATGCGCCGGGGCGGACACGGCGACGGCTAGCATTCAGGGATGAGCACCTCCGGACCGATCGACGACATCTCCATCGGCGGCGAAGTGATCCGCCTCGGACAGTTCCTCAAGTTCGCCGGCCTCCTCGACTCGGGCGGCGACGCCAAAGAGGTCATCATCGACGGATACGTGACCGTCAATGGCGAGGTGGACCGACGCCGCGGACGCCAGCTGCGCGACGGCGACCTGGTGTCGTTCGAAGGCCGAACGGTGCGCGTCCGCCCCTGACGCGGGAGCTCAGCGGACGTCGCGCGGCAGGACCTTCCGCACGGTCACGACGATCAGGGCGATCAGCAGGCCGACCAGAGTCACATCGGCCACGATGTACGCGTAGTGCGCCCAGTTGGTCCCGGCGGCGGCGAGTCCCGCGATCACCAGGTCACTGCGCTGGTTCAGCACGGGGCGGATGACGGCGACCTCGATGAGGTAGACGAACCAGATCGACCCGAGGATGCTCAGCGTCGCGCGCCCTGCCCGCACGCGCACGTTCACCACCGTGAGCACGATCAGCACCACGCCCGCGAGCACGTTCAACGCCGTGAAGACGAGCCGCCCGATGCCCAGTCCGATCGGGATCGTGACACCCGGCGCCAGGAACTTCAGCGGCGCTTCCAGGAACGAGATGGCGATGATCGCGCCGAGCAGGAACGCCGGCAGCAGCAGACGGAGGGCCGTGGTCGTGCGTGCCATTCCCGTCACCGGTTCCCTTCGCCTGCAGATGGATCCGTGTCCGACGCTACGCCGACCTCTCGATCGAGGCGCCGCCGAGCACCGTGCTTAAGCGCTGCTCACAACCACTCGAACACCTGCTCGATGAGGATCCCGACACCGATGACGGTCATCGCGATGCCGGCGAGGCGGGTGACCAGCGAGCTCGCGCGTGGGCGGGTGCGCAGCAGGCGGCGGGCGAGCAGTCCGACCGTCGTGTAGACGACGGCGATGTTGAGCAGATGGAGTCCGCCGAGCGCGAGCATCTGCGTCGTCGACGACCAGCCGTCCGGACTCGTGAACTGCGGCAGCAGGGCGAGCAGGAGCAGCAGCCCCTTGGGGTTGATGCCGCTCACTCCCGACCCGCGCAGGAACTGGGACCATCCGCCGGTCGCGATCGGCTCCCCGCTCTCGGCGATCGGCGCCGGGCGGCTGGCGAGCGTCGTCGCGCCGAGGAAGATCAGATAGAGCGCACCGACCACGGTCAGGGTCGTGAGCGTGACGGGATACGCGGTGACGAGCGCGCCGAGCCCCAGCGCGACGGCGACGATTACCACCGTGTAGCCGGCGAGCATCCCGAGGATCGAGGGTGCGATCGAGCGGGCGCGCAGCCCGGCCGATATCGCGTACGCCCAGTCGGCACCGGGGGTCAGCGCGAGCATGACCGCGACCAGCCAGAACTGCATGACCAGTGCGATATCCATCGGTCCTCCTCAATCCGAGGAAGAGACTACGAAGGATCCCGCGAAAGGTGCTTCGATTCTTCGCGTGCTGACGGCTGAGTCCTGCAAGACTTGTCGCCATGGATGCACTTGACCGGGAGATTCTCTCGCTATTGCAGGATGACGGCCGGATGAGCGCGACGAACCTCGCTTCGCAGGTCGGTCTGAGCCTCTCGGCCTGCCATCGACGGCTCAAGGAGTTGGAACAGTCCGGGGCGATCGAGCGGTACCGCGCGGTGGTGGCTCCGAAGGCGGTCGGGCTCACGTTCGAGGCGATCGTGTTCGTGACGATCGGGCGCACCGACAAGGACACCATCGTCGCGTTCGAAGAGGCGGTCGTGGCCATTCCCGCGGTCGCCGAGGCGCAGCGCCTGTTCGGCGACCCCGACTACATGCTGCGCATCCTCACCCGCGACATGAGCGCGTACCAGGAGCTCTACGACAGCACCCTCGGAGCGCTCCCCGGCGTGCAGCGGCTCACCTCGACCATGGTCATGAAGCGCCTCGGCGCCGACCGCGCGGTGCCGATTCCCTGACGGGCGGAGAAGCGTCACCGCACGCGGACGTGCCTATCGATTCCAGTGCCGAAGCTTGTCGGGGTTGCACACGATCCAGATGTTGGACAGCAGATGCGATCGCATCTCGGCCGTGAGCGCGGCGACGATGCGCTCCCCACGAACCAGCGTGAGGCCCGGCACACCGTTGACCGACGCGGTGGCGATGAAGGTCCCCGGCGTCATCAGCGCACGCAGCTCCGACGCGGCCGCCTCCGGCCCCGTCGCCGGCATCGGACCGGTCGGAACGTGACCGCCGCTGTCGATGACCACCACGACCTCCGGGTGGAGCAGCACCCGGATCGCGTCCTCGTCCAGTGCGCAGAGTGCACTTCCGAAAGTCTCGATGGTGTCGGCATCGGCAGCATCATGACGGCGCCGGCGCAGCCACGCCGGGTAGTGCTTGCGGGTCATGCGGTGACCGCGTTGACGTGCCCGAGCTTCTGCGGACTCATCACCCAGAGCAGCTGCAGGATGCCCTCGCTCGACGTGGTCACCGTGACCATGGTCGTCACCTCGCCGTCCTCGACGAGGGTGGCCGCGGGCTGGCCGTTCACCTGCACCCAGTCGATCGTCTTCCCGATCCAGAAGTGGTGCGCGAACGCCGCGACGAACTGCGCCACGCGCCCGCGACCCACCACCGGGATGCGGGCGGCGAGCTTGGTGCCATTGCCGTCGGTGTAGCTGACGACATCGGCCGTGAAGAGGGCTTCGAGCTCGTGGGCATCGCCCTTCTGGGCGGCCGTGAGGAACGCCTCGAGCAGCCGACGCTGCGCCACCGGGTCGACGTGGGCGTTGCGCGCGGACGACAGGTGCGCCCGTGCCCTGCTGACGAGCTGCCTCGCGCTCACGACACTGCTGGAGATCACCTCGGCGATGCGCGGGTACGGATAGTCGAACGCCTCGCGCAGGATGTACGCCGCCCGTTCGGTCGGGGTGAGCTTCTCGAGCGTCAACAGGATCGCGAACTGCAGCGCCTCCGCCCGTTCGGCGCCGAGCGCCGGATCGTCATCGGTATTCACGGGCTCGGGAAGCCACGGGCCGATGTACGTCTCCCGCCGCGAATGCGACGACTGCAGCACATTGATCGAGAGCCGGGTGGTGATCGTCGTCAGGAACGCCACGGGTTCCTGGATCTTGCTGCGATCCGTGTTCTGCCAGCGGATCCACGTCTCCTGCACGATGTCTTCGGCATCGGCGACCGTGCTCAGCATCCGGTACGCGATGCCGAAGAGTCGTCGGCGGTGCGTGTCGAAGACCCGTACCGCCTCGTCGAGGTCTGCGGTCTCACCGAATCCGCTCTCGGCCATCGTCACGCCCTTCGCCCCCCTGTCTTCATCGGAGTCCTGCGACCAGGCGTCGGCCCTCTTCGTGAACCCAGGCATCGAGGGTCGTGGACGCGAGACGCAGCGGAGACCGAGGAAGCAGCAGGTCTCCGGAGATGTTGAAGCCCAGGGTAGTGGTGTCCTCGTCCTCGACGACATAGCGCGGGTCATGGTCGACGCGGAGCACGCGACTCACGAACTCGGGGAGGGCCATCTGCTCGGGGCCTCCGAAGTCGACCGCGCCGCCGAGCGGATCCCCCATCGCCAGGTCGACCAGCGCTTCGGCCACGTCGGATGCCGCGACGGGCTGTACGGGCTTCGGTGGCAGATGCACGGTGTCCTGTGCGGTGTTCCACTCCGCGATCTTCCGCGCGAAGTCGTAGAACTGCGTGGATCGGAGGATGGAGTGGGCGATCGGCCCCGACCGTACGAGGTTCTCCTGCATGCCCTTGGCGGCGAAGTATCCGTCTTCCCCGGCGTGATCCGCGCCGACGATCGACAGCACGACGTGATGCTTCACTCCCGCGCGCTCCTCCGCCTCCAGCACACGCTGCGTGGTGGTCTCGAAGAACTCGCGTGCGGCGGAGCCCGAGACGTCCGGGGCGTTGGTGACGTCGATCACGGCATCGGCGAACTCGAGCGCCGCATCGAGGCCCTGCCCCGTGCGCGCATCCACGCCGCTCGCCGGCGCAGCCACCACGACCGCCTGAGCTCGACGCTCGAGTTTCTCGACGACCATCCGGCCCACCTGGCCGGTCCCACCCAACACGACGATCCGCATCTCGCTCGCTCCGTTCCTGGGTCCCGCGCCGTGCGCGCAGGGGGTTCTCGTCAACAGTGACCGGACAGCACCTCGAAGTGTGACAACAGTCGGAGAACTTTCACGTGGCAGCCCGGATCCGTCGTCGTTCGTAGATCAGGGTCGCGGTCAGCAGGAGCGCACCGATGACGATGCCCGCGGTCTGGGCGGGCAGCTCGGAGACGGAGAAGACCCCGACGAGCGCCAGGGTCACGAGGGCACCGCCGAGTACGGCATTCACCGCGCCGACCATGCTGGCCATGGTGAACAGGAACGAGGAGCGCGCGTACCGCACCCCGAGCTCGCCGGACTGGGGCGCGTCGAGCGCGATCAGCTCGGAGCCCCGCGGATGCAGGCTGACGAAGTACTCGCGGATCCGCTCCATGCGTCGACGCGCAGTGATGTTCTCGACGCTCGTGTCGACGAGTCTCACGACCGTGAACCATCCCAGCGCGAAGATCGCCGGCAGGACGGTGAACGCGAGAATACCGATCAGGGCGGGCGAGTTCGCGGCGAACCCGATGGCCACCAGACCGCTGGACAGGGTCGACAGGTAGATGGAACTGCGCGTTCCCGCTTCGCTGATCGTCGAGCTCGCCGCCGACTGCAGCACGAACAGCTCCGTGCCGACCGCGCTGTTCAGGGCCGAGACATCGGGCCTCTCATCGGTCATGATTCGCGCCGTCGCTCGGCGTCAGTGCGGGAGAACGCCTGCTCGCTGATGGTCGACATGTTCACCTTCCGGATCGTGGGGCGCGATATCGCCCTGCCCACAGCAGAGACCGGGCGGGGGATCCGGTTGTGACAGGCCTTGAGCGAACAGCCCCTCCGAGGTGTCACAGGGCGAAGTGGTTCGCGGTCACATTGGCGTCCGAGAAAAGATCAGGAGAAGCAGATGGAAAGCAGTCTCAGAAGCAAAGTCGTGCTCGTGACCGGTGCGTCGTCGGGAATCGGCCGGGCCGCCGCCCTCGCCCTCTCCCATGAAGGGGCGATCGTGGTCGCGGCCGGACGTCGCGCCGAGCGCTTGCAGACGCTGGTGGAGGAAGCGCCAGGAGAGATGGTGGCCATGGAGCTCGATGTGACCGAGCCGGAATCCGTCGACCAGGTCGTCTCTGCGGTCGTCGCCCGCTTCGGTCGGCTCGACGCCCTCGTGAACAACGCCGGTCTGATGCTCGCGGGCATGATCCTGAACGCGGACACGGACGAGTGGGTGCGGATGGTGGAGACCAACCTGCTGGGTTCGATGCGCGTTGCCCACGCGGCGCTCCCCCACCTCATCGAGTCGCACGGCTCGTACGTGCAGGTGTCGTCGACGTCGGGTCGCATCTCGTCGCCCGGGGCTGCCGCCTACTCGGCGACGAAGTTCGGCATCACCGCGTTCGCCGAGTCGTTCCGCCAGGAGGCGACCCCGTACGGGGTGCGGACGATCGTCGTGGAGCCGGGCTTCGTCGCCACGGAGCTCGTGAACCACACCACCGACCCGGTGATGCGGGAAGCGGCCGATCGCATCGGTGAGTCGATGCGCACCCTCCAGCCCGAGGACATCGCGGCGGCCGTCGTGTACGCCCTCGGGCAGCCCGATCATGTGGCGGTGAACGAGATCCTGGTGCGGCCCACCGATCAGCTGCACTGAGGATCACGGCTCCCTCCGTGTCGCGAATGGTGCGCCGCCGTCGTCCTGACGGCGGCGCACCTTCGTCTCACGGCGTTCCGGCACCGTCTCCCGGCGGTTCGGCGACGTCGGCCACCGCCTGGGCGAACGCGTGGGGCGCCTCGGCCGGGAGGTGATGCCCCGCGTGCGGGATCCGGCGATGCTCGCGCGGGCCGGTGAACAGGTGCGCCTGCGGCGTGCCGTCGGTCGCCGGGAAGTTGCCGTCCGCCATGCCGTCCAGCGTGATCGTCGGAACGCTGATGGGCGGGGCCGACGCCAGTGCGCGCTCGAGCTCGTCGTACTTCGGCGCCCCGGGTGCCAGTCCGAGCCGATGACGGTAGGAGTGGATCACGACGTCGACGTAGTCGGGGTTGTCGAACGCGGCGGCGGCACGATCCATCTCGGCATCGCTGAACGCCCACTCCGGCGAATTGCGGCGCCAGATCACGTCGGCGATCTCGCGTCGGTTGGCGTCGAGGCCTCGGCGTCCGCGATCGGTGGCGAAGTACCAGAAGTACCAGAATCCGGCTTCCAGGTCGGGACGGATCGGCGTCTGAGAGGCGGCGATGTTCTGGATGAGATACCCGTTCACCGAAACGAGGCCCGAGATCCGCTCGGGCCACAGCGCCGCGACGACACAGGCGGCGCGACCGCCCCAGTCGTACCCGGCGAGGACCGGCTCGTCCAGGTCGAGGGCGTCGATGAACGCCAGGAGGTCGGACCCGAGCGCCGCCTGCTCTCCGGTCCGAGGCGCGTCCTGATCGCGGAACCGGGTGCCGCCGTGGCCGCGCAGATACGGGACGATCGCCCGGTATCCGGCTTCGACGAGCATCGGCGCGACTTCGACATAACTGTGCACGTCGTACGGGTAGCCGTGCAGGAGCACGACGGGATCCGCCTGCGGGTCGCCGAGGTCGAAGTAGGCGACGGAGAGGTCTCCCGCATCGACACGGCTGGCGGCGGGAAACGCGGAGGGGGCAGTGGTCATGGTCATTCCTTCTCTGGCCGATGGTGCGGCGCCCCGCACCGCGGTGGCAGTGCGGGGCGCCGCGGTCGTGTCAGGCCGCGCTCGACGTCTGGCTCGCGACGTACGCCTTGCCGGCGGAGGCGATGACCTCGGCGACGATGTCGGGGTTCGACACCAGGGCGGCGTGCGATGCCCCCGCGATCTCGCGCGTCGCCCGAGACGACGCACGCTCCGCACCGGCGCGGAAGACGGCGAGGGGGATGTTGAGGTCCTGGTCGCCGAACACGTGCCAGGAGGGGATGCCCTTCCAGGCCGGGTTCGCGGCGGTGACCGCATCCGAGAGCGCCGCCTCGGTGACGGGCCGCTGGGTCGCGGCCATGAGGGCGGCGACGTCCTCCGCCACATCTGCCGCGAACTGGTGGTGGAAGGCTTCCGTGCGAATGGCGAACTCGTTGCCACCGGTCGTCACGGGGTACGCGGTGAGGGTGTCGCCGAGGGTGCTTCCCGGCGCGCTCGTCGACAGGTCGAACGCGCTCTGGCCGGTCTCCGGGACGAACGCCGAGACGTAGACGAGACCGACGACGGCGGGGTTGTCGGCCGCAGCCTCGGTGATCACGATGCCGCCGTAGGAGTGGCCGACGAGGATGACGGGTCCGCCGATGGAGGCGATCACATCGCGCACGTAGGCGGCATCGACGGCGAGGCTGCGCAGCGGGTTCGCGGCGGCGACGACCGTCACGCCGTGGCTCTGCAGCCGGCTGATGACGCCGTTCCAGGACGCGGATTCGGCGAACGCGCCGTGGACGAGGACGATGGTGGGCTTTTCCGTGGACATGGTTTCTTCTTTCTTCGGGGGCGGGGTGGGTGGTGCGGGGTCAGGCGACGGTCAGGGCTTTGCGGAGCACGTGGATGGCCTGCTCGATGGCGGCCGTCGTGGCGGCGGAGCTGCGCAGCGGGTTGAGCATCATGAAGTCGTGGAGGGTGCCGTCGTAGCGCACGAGGGCCGTCCGCACGCCGGCCTCGATGAGCTTGCGACCGTATGCCTCACCCTCGTCGCGGAGCACATCGTTCTCGTCGACGATGAGGAGGGTCTCCGGCAGCCCCTCGAGTTCGCTGATCGGGGCGCGCAGCGGGGAGGCGGTTACGTCCTTGCGGGCTTCCACATCGGGCAGGTAGCAGTCCCAGAACCACGCCATCGCGTCGGCGCGCAGGTGGTATCCCTCGGCGTACTCGCGGTAGCTCTCGGTGTTCTGGCCGGCATCGGTGACCGGGTAGTACAGCGACTGGTGCAGGAAGACGACGTCACCGCGCCGCTTGGCGAGGATCGCGACCACCGCGGCCATGTTCCCGCCGACCGAGTCGCCGGCGATGGCGAGTCGTGAGGCGTCGAGGCCCTTGATCGCGCCCTCGTTCATGATCCACCGCGCGGTGGCATAGACCTGCTCGATGGCGACGGGGTGGTGCGCCTCCGGCGAGCGCTCGTATTCGACGAAGACGATCGCCGCCTGCACACCGTTCGCGAGCTCGCGAACCAGACGGTCATGCGTGCCGGAGTTGCCCAGCACCCAGCCGCCGCCGTGGACGTAGAGCACGACGGGGAGCTCCCCGGTCGTGCCGACGGGCTTGACGATGCGCACCTGCACGTCGCCGACCTCCGCGCGGACGGTGACCCACTCGTCGGTGACGTCGGCTTTCGCGATGGGCCCGGCCTGGACGTCGTCCAGCAGTGTGCGCGCGCCGTCGACACCGAGGTCGGCGAGGAACGGGGGCTTTCCTGCGGCTTCGGCGAATGCCCGGGCTTCGGGCTCGAGAACATGGTCGGTCATGGCAGATCCTTTCTTGGGGTGCGAGCCGGTCCGGATCGTCACCGATCATGGGCTCTTGCAAGCCAGGACCAGGTGAGGCCGAAGAATGTGACGACATCTTCGGAGCCGGTCCGCCGCCCGTCGGTCGGTGTCACAACGCGAGCGGCTGCGCGGTCATGTTCGTACGGAGAGGATCCGGAACCGGCATCGGCAACGAGGGAGAGACATGCGAATCACGGTCATCGGCGGAACAGGACTGATCGGCACGAGGCTCGTCCGCACGCTGCGAACGAGCGGGCACGATGTCATCTCCGCCGCTCGCGCCACCGGCGTCAACTCGTACACCGGCGAAGGGCTGGAGGATGCTCTGGTCGGCGCGGACGTCGTCGTCGACGTCTCGAACTCGTCGTACACCGACGAGGAGGCCGCCCGCGACTTCTTCTACACCTCGACGATGAACCTGCTCACCTACGGCGAGGCCGCCGGAGTCCGCCATCACGTCGCACTCTCCGTCGTCGGCACCGACCGTCTGGCCCGTGCGGAGGGCGGTTACTTCGTGGCGAAAGAACAGCAGGAGCGGATGATCGTCGAGTCGCGACGCCCATACTCCCTCGTGCACGCCACCCAGTTCTTCGAGTTCATCCGCAACATCACCGACCAGGCGGCGCGCAGCGGCGCCGTCCGTGTCGCGGATGTGCTCGTGCAGCCGATGGCCGCCGACGATGTCGCCGAAGCGGTCGCTCGCACGGCCGTCGGCGAACCGCTCTTCGGCATGGTGGAGTTCGGCGGTCCGGAGGTCTTCAGCCTCGAACAGATCGCCGCCCAGGATCTCCGGGCCCGGCAGGACGAGCGTGAAGTGGTCGCGGACCCTCTCGGCACCTATTTCGGAGCGCGTCTGCAGAACCGCGATCTACTCCCCGAAGCGACCGCGACGATCGCTCCCACGAGGTACCACGAGTGGCGTATCGCGGCGACCGTCTGAAGACCAGACCGTGCGCGATGGCATCCGTCACAACGAGGGCTGCCACTCGGTCATAGCTGATGGGCACCCCTTCGGCGCCCCGGAAAGGAAGGCATGAAATGGCAAAGATCGTCGTCATCGGAGGAACCGGCCTCATCGGTTCGAAGGTCGTCGCGAAGCTGAGCGAGCACGGCCACGAGGCCGTCGCCGCCTCTCCCAACACCGGCGTCAACTCGCTCACCGGCGAAGGACTCGCCGAGGTCCTGGTCGGCGCGAACACGGTCGTCGACGTGTCCAACTCGCCGTCGTTCGAGGCCCAGGACGTCCTGAAGTTCTTCACCACCTCCACGCGCAACCTGCTGGCAGCCGAGGCGGAGGCGGGCGTGACCCACCACGTCGCGCTCACCATCGTGGGCACGAACCGCCCGCAGCACATCGACTACTTCGCCGCGAAGGTGGCGCAGGAGCAGCTCATCCGTGAGTCGGGCATCCCGTACTCCCTCGTGCACGCCACGCAGTTCTTCGAGTTCGTCGGCAGCATCGCCGACATCTCGACCGAGGGCGACACTGTGAGCCTGCCGGGCGCGCTGATCCAGCCCATCGCAGCCGAGGACGTGGCGACCGCCGTCGCGCGCGCTGCGGCGGGCGAACCGGCCGGCGACTTCGAGATCGCGGGCCCCGAGGCCATGGGCATGGACGAGTTCGCCCGGCGCGCGCTGACGTTCCGTGGCGACGCCCGCACGGTGGTCCGCGACGACACCGCTCCGTACTACGGCGCCGTGATCGAGGAGCGCACCCTCATCGCCGTCGAGGGCGCGCACATCTTCGAGACGACTCTCGAGGAATGGCTCCCGCTGAACCCGCCTCGCAAGTAGCGGAAGCGCACCGGCCCACACCACGAAGCGGGCACCCACTCGACCGAGAGAGGGTGCCCGCTTCTTCGGGTTACTGGTAGGTCACCGTCGTGTCACCCTGCGGGCCTTCACGCCCGCCGGAACCGCGCGGCCAGCGCCGGGTCGACGTCGACATCGCCGAAGGATGCCGTCCACGCCCCGTCCACCGCGATCGATTCGCCGCTGAGGTACGGAGCCTCGTCGGAGAGCAGGAAGGCGGTCACCGCGGCCACTTCTTCGGCGCGGGCGATGCGTCCCATCGGCGGCCCTTCGGCGAGTCCACGCTCCTCGGCGGCGGGGTCGGGGGCTGCGGCGATCTTGGCTTCGAGGTGCGGCGTGCGCACACCGCCGGGGGCCACGGTGTTGGCGCGGATGCCGAGGCGGCCGTAGCTCACCGCCACGCTGCGGGTCAGTGCGTCGATGCCGCCCTTGGTGAACTCGTAGGCCGCGTGGTCGGGGTGGCTGGCGCGGCCGTGGATCGAGCCGACGTTGACGATCGCTCCGGCGAGGCCTTGGTCGATGAAGGCCGATACTGCGGTCGAGCAGCCCCAGATGTAGCCGAAGCCGTTGATGTCGAGGATCTCGCGCACGACGCTCTCATCGAGCTCGTGCAGCGGGGTGTGCTTCGTGATGCCGGCGTTGTTCACCCAGCCGGCCAGGGGTGCCCGTGCGATCGCTGCCTCTGCGGCCCGCTGGTGGACGGCGCGGTCGGAGGCGTCCCCGAGAACGACCTCGGCCACGATCCCCTCCTCGAGCGTGCCCGAGCCCGGAGACCGCTCCAGCCCCACGACGATCCATCCATCGGCGGTCAGTCGCTCGGCGATGGCGCGACCGATGCCCTTTCCGCTGCCGGTCACCACGACGCTGCGTGCGGATTCGGTCATGATGTGTCCCTCTCGGCGCTGAAGTGGGTCGGATGCACTTCCCGTTTGCTATAGCAATCACGAGCATAGCCGGGAGGATGGTCGTCAGCGCAAGCGGATCAGCCTCGAACACTGCCGAGGCTCCTCGGATGACGAAGACTCCTCAGACGGCGATCGCGCTGACGGACGCATGGGCGCGACGACCGTCCTGCACACGGGTCTCGCTGTCGACGACCGCGAAACCCGCCCGCTCCAGGTGCGCGGACATCCCGTCGATCGTCACGACTCAATTCCGGGTCAGGATGGAACCGGATGCCGGCGGGAGACGAATAACCAGTGTGAGCAACGACAACGACATCATCCGTGAATCGTTCGACGCCGCGGAGCGATTCTCCGAGATCTTCGAACGACATATCGACGCGGTCTCCGGCTATGTCGCCCGCCGCGTCGGACCGGCGGCGAGAGACGACGTCGTGAGCGAGACCTTCCTGATCGCGTTCCGCAAGCGGGGGCGCTACGACATGTCCAGGCCATCGGCGTTGCCGTGGCTGATGGGCATCGCGACGAACGTCCTCGGCCAGCATCGCCGCGCGCAGGCCCAGCACTGGCGAGCTCTACAGGCGTCCGTCGCCCAGAGCGACCCGATCGCCGCGGACGACCACGATCGATCGACTGCGCAGCTCGATGCGGCCGGGGAGATCGAGCGCCTCTATCCGCGGATCGCAGCCCTCTCCGCCCGCGACCGGGAAGTCCTCTTCCTGCACGCGTGGGGAGACCTCACCTACGAGCAGATCGCCGCCGCGCTGCGGATCCCGGTCGGCACGGTGCGATCGAGGCTGAGCCGCATCCGCACCAAACTCGCGGCCCCACCGCCGTCGCCACCGCCGAAGGCTCCGCATGAGCCCCGGCCCGCGACCGCACACATCCGACTTGCTGAGAAAGAGATCATCCATGGACATCCTTGACACGGTGCGCGAGATGAAGCCCACCTACCCCGCGTCTTCGCAGGCTCCCCGTCGCGCCCTCCACCAGGAGATCGCCCGGTCGCGACGCCGACGCCCCGTCGGACGCATCGTCGCGGTGGCACTGGCAGGCACGGCCGTCGCCGCGGTGGCGGTGACAGCCACCGTCCTCACTCCCCCGGGAGTCGTCGGCCAGCCACAAGCGGCCTCAGCATCGACGTACCTCAACGAGACCGCGGCCTCCATCCGCGCCGCCGTCGCCGCGCCGATGGAAGTGACGATCACGACGCGGCACCTGGGCATGATCGGCGGCCCGAACGAGAAGTTCCTGCCGTTCGGAAACCTCAGGTCGGATGCGACGGCCGCCGTCGTCACCGAGTCGAGCGCGAGCTATCTCAGCGCGACCGACGGCACGTACTCGCTCACCGGCCGTACCGATTTCCATGCGGCGGAGCTGTTCGGGAACGAGGCAGAGGTCGAGCGGGCGTGGACGGGGTACTACGGCGCGGCGTATCCGATCGGCGCGGCTCCGGCGACGTCGACCGAGGTCGAGCCGGGCGAGGGCGATGCGACGCTTCCCGTCTCCCCCACGGACTTCCCCGCCGACCCGGCGGCATTCCTCGCCGCGTGGGAGCGTGGCATGGAATCGCAGCTCGTCGCTGAGAAGGCTGCCGCGGCGAAGATGCCCCAGGACGGCGATCCCGAGACCAACGGGCTGTACGACAGCATCGAGGAGCGGCTCGCGATACCGGCCGCCGAGCACATGCTGAACGAGCTCGGGCATTCGGTGCCCATCCTGACGGCATCCCCCGAGTATCGAGCGACGTTCCTCGAGGCGCTCGCGCTGGCCGACGGGATCACCGTCGAGGACGGCACCACGGCCGACAAGGTGCTCGTCTACGAGACCGACGACGCCCGGTTCCGCCTGACGGTCAACCCCGAGGCGGGCGCCATCGTCGAGATCGAGAAGTTCCTGCTCCGCGTGCTCCCGGAGCCGTGGAGCAACCACACGAAGGACGACCCGCTCGTCGAGGTCGGAACGACACCGTTTTTGCCGGAGGACGTGGCGGACTTCTCCGCATCCTTCACGGCTGCACCCGCGGACTGACGCGTCCGCACCTCGTGCCCTTCTCATCCGCGATGCCGGGTGAGGAGGGCACGTCGCCGTTCACGGCACGGTGGCCCGCGTCTCAGCGCAAGGACGGGTTTACCGGCTCCTCCGCTTCACACGCTCATCTGAGGGCGATCGCACCCAGCCCGTCGGAGGCGACCGCCCCTGACGACATCCCCGGAACGAGGACGCACGGCTGATAGCTGACGCCCGACTGTCGAGCTGCGGGATCATCCGCCAGCAAGGCCTCGGCCGCCACTCGCCCCAGACTGTTCAGCTGCGGGTCCACCGAGGTGAGGAATCGATCGGGACTCCCGCTGTACTTCGACCAGTTGTCGTAGCCGACCAATGCGACGTCGTCCGGGACCCGGACCCCCGCCTGTTCGAAGGCACGGGCGACGCCCAGAGCGATGTAGTCGTTGCCGCAGAACACGGCGTCGAACTCACCTCGCCGTTCGAGCAGCTCGAGACCGGCCCGGTAGCCCCACGGAATGGTCCAGTCACCGAACAGGGGTTCCGACAGCGCGATCTCGATGCCGGCTCCGGCGAGCTCGGCACGAAAACCGCTCAGACGATCCTGGACCGCCCGCGAATACTCCATCGCGGTCACGTGCGCGATCCTCGTTCTCCCCTGGCGAAGGAGGTGCGCGGCGGCAAGCCGCCCGGCCTGCACATCGTCAGGGAGGAAGCACGTGTCCTCCGGGTTGTCCGAGAGTCCGAAGACGTGGATCACGGGCGTCTGGAACGACTCCGATATCGAGGGGAACGGCACGTCCGTGCCGTCACCCACCACGATGATCCCGTCGACTCGGCGGGCCTGCAGCGTGCGAAGGTTCTGCGGCCGGGCGGCGACATTGTCCTCATCGTCGTAGACGAGCACGGCGACATCGTGCTTGCTGAGCTCCGCGATTATCCCGGTGATGACCGGAGTCGAGAAGTTGCCCGATGCCTTCTGGGCGAGAACACCGACCGTGAAACTGCGCCCGAGCGCGAACGACTGCGCGAGCGCATTGGGCCTGAAGTCCAGTCGTGCCGCGGCCTCATGGATGCGCTGCCGCGTCTCGACGGATACATGTCCACCGCCGTTGAGCACGCGCGAGGCCGTGGGCACAGAAACACCCGACTCTGCCGCGACATCCTTCAAGGTCACCGGCCGCCTCATCGCGCTCCTTCCCGACCCGTCATCCACTCAGGATCCCACGAGCCGCCGCGCACCGCGCATTTCTATGACCCCACCAGGTCCGAGATCGTCAGCCCCGACAACCAGGACTCGTTCATCGTGACCTCGGCGTCGTCGACCGCACGGTCATGTGTGGATTCGAACATCTCACGCGCGAGGATCTGCGCGGCGATCGTACGGTCCTCGGGAACGGCCATGTCCAGGCCCTCGGCCGCCTCCGGTCGAGCGCGTGTCAATGCATCCAGGGCGCCTGGATCGCCCGTCAACGCGGCGGCGTCCGCCTTCTCCTGCTCCGATGCCGCATCCGCCATCTCCTGGAACTCATACTGTTCGAGGGTCTTCTCCACCGGCCCGTAGAGCACTTCCCCTGCTTGGGAGGACGCGTGACGTGCGGCTTTGTCGGCTTTCCACCGCTCGACCAGGCTTTCGAAGGACGCGTCATCGATGAATGTGAGGGCGACCGCGCCCTGCCGACGGACGACCCCGTCGACGCAACGCGCGGCTGCCTGGTCAACCAGAAGTTCGCCCGCACGGCTGTCGCGCACCGGGTCCGTGTCGTCCACGACCCACCCCTTCTTGGACGCGGTATCCATGACCGTGGCTCGAACCTGACTGACGCAGTATCGGAACTCATCCGCATGAACCGGTGTTCCGTTCACCTCCATGGCGGTGCCGTTCTTCGCGGCACCCGGTGATGCGGGGGCGGGAGCGCATGCGCAGAACCCCAGCGCCATGAAGAGGGCGATGCACGCCGCAACGTACGGTCGTTTCACTGGTGCTTCCTTTCGGTCTCTTGCCCGGGTCACCGCTTCGGTTCCGCCCCCGCAGGGTGTTCGAACGATCGATCTTCCGATCGCTCGAACACCCTGCGCTCGGACGGCTACGGCTTCTTGGCCACGACCGGGCCGCTGTATGCGCCGATGTTCGGTGCGGCCGTCCCCGACACCGCATTGCCCCAGTAGTCGCGGCCCCCGTTGCCGGAGATGATGCGGCCTGCCGCGATCGCCGGCGATCCGGCCGTCAGCTTGTAGCCGTCGACGGTGTTGAGACCGTCGCCTCCCGTGCCCGGGTTGGCGAACAGCGGGTCGGCGTTGATGGCGTTGGCATCTGCCGCAGGGCCGGCGAACCCGTGATAGACGTTGCGGTCGACGGTGATCCCCCGATCGGTATCGAACCGGGTCAGGCTCGAGCCGACGAAGATGTTGTTGGCGACCGTCGAGTTCGCAGCGAGCCGGATGTCGAACGCACCGCCCGGGTTGTAGAGCGTGTTGTTGTACATCTCGAGCTTGACCTTGGCGTTGCCACCGCTGCCGGCGTTGACGATCCCCTCGCCCTGCGACACGTTGTATCGCACGACCAGCTTGGGGGTGTCGGTCTGCGCCGGACCGAAGCAGGTGAGGCACTCGAGGTAGAACCCTCCGGCATTCTCATGGCTGTAGTTGTACTGATACGTGCACGACCCGGTGATGCCCCAGTCGCAGTCCCAACCCATCGAGTCGGGGCCCGGCTCGGTGCGGGCCGACTCGTTGAACTGGAGAACCGGATTCGCGCTCGTATAGGCCCAGATGCCGGCGATCGCGCCGCGGTTGACCGCGCCGCGTCCGGCGTCATAGCTCACGTTGCGCTCGACCAGGGGGTCGATGGAGACGCCGACGAGGATCGAGTCCGCGGCCGCGCGAAGCACGGAGTTGCCACGGATGACGACGTTGCGGTTGTGGTTGATGGTGTCGTCCCCATTCGGGGAGCCGACGATCGCGATACCCATCGATTTCACGTCGCGGATCGAGTTGTCCTCGATGGTGACGCCGTCGAAGTATCCCGTGAGCCCGCTGGCTTTGGCCGGCAGGCGAACCTGGATTCCTGCCGAGACGTAGCGGTCTGCGGCGTTGCGGTCCGAGCGGCCGGTGACGTCATGGACATCGAGGTTCTTGATGGTGATGCCGGATCGCACCTCGTTGCCGGTGTTCTCCACGAGCACGCCGCTGCGCTTTCCCTCCGCAGCGGCGATGTTCGTCACCTCCAGGCCGTCGACCGTCCAGTAGCTGACGTCCCTCAGGGTGACGGGCGCTTCGACACCGCCTCCCCCGTTGATGATCGGTTTCGCGCCGGTGCCGTAGCTGCCCAGAACGATCCGTTTCGCAGAAGTGCCACTCCCCGACGCCGTGAAGGAACCTGCGCAGGTCGTGCCGGCTTTGAGTCTGATCGAGTCTCCCGCAGCGAAGGCACCCCCCGGAGCCTGGATCGCGGCGAGCGAGTTCCATGGACTGTCCTGCGTGCCGGTCCCATTGGCGGTCGCCGCGCAATCGACGAAGAACGTGGTGTCCGCGGCGTTCGCGGGTGCCGCTCCTGCCCCGGTCAGGGCGCTCAACACGACGGCGGCTCCGACAGCGGCAGTGATCGCGGCCCTCCAGCGGCCCGGCTTCTGTCGCGTTGCCGCGACGGCGGATGGAACAGAATGCATGGTGCACTTCCTTTCTTCGGGGGGCCCGAGCGGGCGCTCGGACCGGAGGTCACGTCTTCACTGCACCCGCCGACATCCCCGCGACGACATAGCGCTGCAGGAAGCTGAACACCAGGATCAGCGGCAGGACACCGAGCAGCGCCGCCGGGAACAGCGTCGTCGGCTCCACCGTGTTCGGGTCGATCAGGGCATAGGCGTTCGCCATGATCGTGCGGTTCTGCTCGCCCTGGAGGAACACGAGGGGAACGATGAGGTCGTTCCACACGACCAGGCTGATGAACGTCACCAGCGTCGCCGTGACGGGTGCGAGCAGTGGGAAGATCACGACGAAGAAGATCCGCAGCGGACCCGCACCATCGATCGCCGCGGCCTCCTCCAGCTCCGTCGGCACCTGGCGCATGAAGCTGGTGTAGAAGAACACGGCGATCGGAAGGTTCATGGCCGTGTAGACGAGGATCACGCTGAGATGCGTGCCCAGGATGTGCAGATCCCGGATCATCAGGTACAGCGGTGCGATGAGCACATAGATCGGGATGGTGGTCCCGATGATGAACACGCGGTAGGTGGTGTTCGTCCAGGAGCGCCCGATCCGGCTCAGCGGGTAGCTGGCCATGGCGCCGAAGGCGACGGTCAGCAGGCAGGAGCACACCAGGATGATGACGGTGTTCGCGACGCTCTGCGCGTAGTTGATGCGCTGGAACGCATCCACGACGTTGTCGAGCGTGAGGTGTTCGGGCCACCCGAGCGGATTCGCCGACACGTCAGCGGCCGGTCGGATCGCGGTCAGCACGGCGAACGCGAACGGAGTCACGAGCAGTGCGACGCCGACGATGAGCCCGATGTCGCCGAGCCGGCGTTTGCCCGCGTTCCACAGGCGGTGGTCGCGTGACCGGGCCGGGGCGGGGAGAGATGCGGACATGGATTCAGATCCTTTTCTCGCGCATGCGCAGAACGGACGTGGCGACGCTGCTGAGCACGACGACGATGACGAGGAGGAGGACCGCGATCGTCACTCCGTAGGCGAACTCGCCCGCCCCGCCGAAGACCTTGCGGTAGACGAGGAGGGTGAGCGTGGTGGTGGATCCCGCCGGGCCGCCGTTGGTCAGCACGAACGGGAACTCGAACACCTTCAGCGAGCCGATGAGGGAGAGCGTGATGTTCACCGTGAGCGAGGGGGCGAGAAGAGGCCATTCGATCGTGCGGAATCGGCGGAATCCCGTCGCACCGTCGAGGTCGGCCGCTTCGAGGACATCGGCAGGTAACGCGAGGTATCCGGCGAGGAAGATCGCCGCGGAGTAGCCGGCGAACATCCAGATGTTGACCAGAGCCACCGCGCCGAGTGCCGTGCTCGTCTCGCCCAGCCAGATGCGGGTGAGGGAGTCCAGCCCGAGGGCGCGGAGCACCTCGTTGATCGTTCCATCCGGTGCGTAGAGATACGAGAAGATGAACGATGCCATCACCGGGGCGACGAGCGTCGGCATGAGGATGAGGACGCTGACCGGTTTGCGGATCCGCGGCCGGTTGTAGAGCGCTCTGGCCAGGAGCAACCCGAAGAGGTTCTGCAGGACGACGACGATGACGGCGTAGAGCACGGTCGTGCCGACCGCTCGGATGACCTCCCCATCGGTGAACAGTCGTGAATACTGCTCGAGACCGACGAAGTCTGCCCGAGGGCCCCCGCTGCTGTCCGTGAAGCTGAGCCAGAGGCCGTTGACCAGCGGGTAGAGGATGAGGAGCCCGTAGACGACGAGCGCGGGAAGGAGGAACCCGAGAGCGACGAGGGGACGTTTGGAGATCATGACAATCCTTCAGCGAGAGCGGTGCGGCCGCCGGAGAGGGCGACCGCACCAGGAACGGGACTAATCCGCCTTCTTCGCGATTCCGTCCATCTCGTCGAGGAACTCGTCGGTCGTGATCTCACCGAGGAACAGTGCCTGCAGGCGAGAGCCCATCTGCGTCTGCACGTCGCCCGCCATCCAGGTGTTCGTCTGCATGAAGCGGTAGTTCCCCGCCTCGTAGGACGCGAGGAACTCGCCCGTCGCGTCGTTCTTCGGACTGGTGCCCGATTCGAACGGAGAGATCGCGTTCTCCGCTTGGAGGAACAGATCGAGGTTCTCGGGCTGGGACCAGAAGTCCACGTATTTCTTCGCGGCGTCCTTCACCGGGGATGCCTCGTTGACGCCCCACATCGTTCCCACGAACAGCAGTTCGTTCGGATCGACGCCCGCCTCCCCACCCGGCCAGGCCGTGAACTGACTCTTGATTCCGGCTTCGGCGACGCCGCCGAGGTTCCACGCGCCCTGGAGCCAGAAGCCCGTGTCGCCCGCCGTGAAGTCGTCTGCGCCCTGCGACCACTCGTCTTCGCCGAGCTCGGTCTTCCAATCGATGAAGCCCTGCTCCTGCAAGTCGAGCAGCTGCTCGACCGCCGGCTTCCAGTCCGAGAAGCTCGCATCACCCTCGGAGAACTCTTCGTCCCAGCCCTTGTCGACGGTCGTGGCCGCAGCGTTCAGCAGCGCCATCGCGCCCGTCCACCCGGCCTTGTCGGGAAGAGTGATCGGGTCGTGGCCGGCAGCCTTCACCTTGGCGAGCGCGTCGAGGAAGCTCTCCCAGTCCTTCGGCACCTCGTTCACACCGACCTCGCTCAGCAGTTCCATGTTCGAGTACAGACCGACACCGATGGCCTCCATGGGCATGGCGAGCACGGCGTCGTCATAGGTCGCGAAGCTCTCGACCTCGGGGGTGATGTCGTCGGCCCAGGACGCCGAGGACAGGTCTGCGAGGTATCCGGACTTCCCCCATGTCGCGAGAAGGTTGCTGTCCAGCATGATCACGTCGGCGGCATTGCCGGCCAGCAACTCAGGCTGCACGCGCTGCGAATAGGCCTCGTTCGCGGGGATGGCCTCGAACTCGAGCTTGATGTCGGGGTTCGCCTTCTCGAAAGCCGCGTTGATCTCGGCGACGTTCGCCGGCTCGCCTTCGCCGCCCTTCCAGCCGTACACCGTCAGAACGGTCCGGCCGTCGTCGGTCGTGGTCGACGAATCGCCGGACGAACAACCGGCCAGAGTCAGTGCCGTCACGAGGGCGGTGAAGGCACTGGCGGAACGAATCATTCGCTGCTGCGACTTCTTCATTGAAGGATCTCCTTATCGGGACGCGAGGACGTTGTCGATGGTTGTCCCATCACCGCACCGATATTTAGGTAACCGGTTGCCTAACGCTGTTGGCGAGCGTAAATTGATGCGCGTCGCCTTGTCAAGTGCTCGCATCTGTGGGCGATACGACCCCGATCACGCCCTGGACGAAGAGAGCAGATGCCCATCGCCACGCATCCCACTCCGGCACCTTCCGCCGCGAGTTCCGCCCACCCTTCCCGCCTCGATTGGTTCCGTTCCGCCTCGTTCGGACTGTTCATCCACTTCGATCAGGCGAGCCAGCTCGGAGTCGATCTGTCCTGGCCGATGGTCGGGCTCACCAGCGATGACGGCACAGGAGTGCACGCACGACAAGCCGTGGACTACTTCCGGGATGCCGACGAATTCGACCCTCGAGAGTGGGATCCTCACGCCATCGCAGATGCAGCGAGGGATGCGGGGATGCAGTACGCCGTCTTCACGACGAAGCATCACTCGGGCTGGGCGTCCTGGCCGAGTGAGGCCACGCCGCTGAACATCTCCACGTCTTCCTACGGGGCTCGCGGTGGCGACCTCGTCCGCGACTACGTGGACGCTTTCCGAGAGGCCGGACTCCGCATCGGCTTCTATTACTCCGTCTCCGACTGGTCGGATCCCGACTATCCGGCATGGCGCACCGAGTTCGCACCGTATGCGTTCGAGGAGTACCCGCGCGCGACGCCCGCCCAGTGGGCCAGATTCCGCGAAGGGATGAAGGCGGAACTCACCGAGCTGCTCACGAACTACGGGCGGATCGATCTGCTGTGGTTCGACGGCGGGTGGGAGCGCACGGAGGAGGAATGGGACAGCGCGGAGCTGGAGAGGCACATCCGGTCCCATCAGCCGGACATCGTCCTCAACGACCGCCTCCCCGGCATCGGCGACTACGTGACGCCGGAGCAGTCGATCCCTGCAGAGCCTCTCAGCGACGCCTGGGAAGCGTGCATCACCATGAACGACACGTGGGGATGGGATCCGAGCGACCACGACTACAAGACCACCGCACACCTGATCCGGACGCTCGTCGACTGTGTCGCGAACGGCGGCTCGCTCCTGCTGAACGTGGGGCCGAGCAGCACCGGCGCTCTGCCGCCGGAAGAGGAGACGACGCTCGGCGAGATCGCGGGCTGGATGGGCACCCACCGTGAGAGCGTGATCGGCGCTCGACCGGGACTCGAGCCCTGGCAGTTCTACGGCCCGACGACCGTCAACGCGAACGACCTGTACCTCCACCTCGTCGCCTGGCCGGACGAGACCGCCACCGTGCGCGGCATTCGACCTCAGTCCGTGCTCGGCGTGGAACTCCTGACGACCGGGGAAGACCTCGATTTCCGAGCCGTCGTCGATCCCGCGCACGCCCGCGACGACGACCCTTTGGGCAACCTGGTCATCTCAATCCCGCAGGATCGGCCGATGGGCCCGCTCCCGGTGATCCGTATCCGTTTCCGCGCGGGCACAGCGGGGACCGATCGGTTCACGCCGGTCTCCGTGGGCGGCCGCGGAGAAACGCCGGCACCAGGATCCGCCGGGTAGTCCTCTCGGAGAGATGGCGCCGGCCGGGATCGGTGGACCCGCGCATCTTCGCCCGACTCGTCCCGCAAATCCGTCTCCCGGTCGACGAAGCTGCGAAGCTGGATGCCGTCATCATCCCCCACCCCCGTCGCCTTCATGCTCCTTCCAGAGTGGGAACTGTAGAGGCGTCGAAGCAGGAGCCGTCCCGTGAGCGTCGCGTCCCCCCTTCCCCTCATCCGCCGTCCGCTCGCCGAGGGCTGGCGCGTCCGCCCGAACGGCGGCCCCGCACAGGTGGCCGATGCCTGGATCCCCGCCGTCGTCCCCGGTGTGGTGCATCTCGACCTGCTGCGGGCGGGCCTCATCCCCGACCCGTACCTCGACGACAATGAATCCGCCCTCGCGTGGATCGGTCTCGTGGACTGGACCTACGAGGGCAGCTTCGCGCTCGAGTCGGAGGAGCAGGCGGCCGATCGTCACGAGCTCGTGTTCGACGGGCTCGACACCGTGGCGACCGTCACCGTGAACGGGCGGGTGATCGCCGAGGTCGCCAACCAGCATCGCTCCTATCGACTGGACGTGACCGACCTGCTCACCACCGGCGACAACACGGTCACCGTCGCCTTCCGCAGCCCGGTCCGGTACGCCGACGCGCAGAGCGTGGCGCTCGGTGCGCGACCGCGTCCGTACCCCTCGCCGTTCAACGCCCTGCGCAAGTCGGCGTGCAGCTTCGGCTGGGACTGGGGCATCGCCACCTACTCGAGCGGCATCTGGCGCGAGGTGCGTCTGGAGTCCTGGTCCGACGCCCGCCTGAGCGACGTCCGCGTCCACGCGACACCGGACGGCACCGACGGCACGGTGCGCGTCGCCGTCGAGATCGAGCGCGCCTCGGCGCTCCCGCTCGACCTGACGGTCCAGGTCGCGGGGACCGTGCAGACGGTTCCGATCGCCGCCTCGGAGACGTCGGCGGAGATCGAGGTCCGGGTGAGCGACGTCGAACGGTGGTGGCCCGCCGGCCATGGCGCTCAGCCGCTGTACGACGTCGAGATCGCCCTCCTGGACGACGGCACGGCGCTGGACTCCGCGACCAGACGCGTCGGGTTCCGCGACTTGCGCTGGGACACCACCGCGGATGCATCCGGCACACCGTTCACCCTGTTCGTGAACGACCGCCCGATCTACGTGAAGGGCGTGAACTGGATTCCCGACGACGCATTCCCGAGCAGAGTCGACCGGGATCGGTACCGCACCCGACTCGAGCAGGCGAAGGCAGCGAACCTCAACCTGGTCCGCGTCTGGGGCGGCGGAATCTACGAGTCCGAGGACTTCTACGATCTCGCCGACGAGCTCGGCCTGCTGGTCTGGCAGGACTTCCTGTTCGCGTGCGCCGCGTACGCGGAGGAGGATCCCCTGCGCGCCGAGATCGAGGCGGAAGCGCGAGAGAACGTCGCGCGCCTCGCTCACCGGGCCTCACTCGCGCTGCTCACGGGCAACAACGAGAACACCTGGGGATATGAGGACTGGGGCTGGAAGACGCTGCTCGACGGCAAGACCTGGGGCGCTCATTACTACTACGAGCTGTTCCCGGCGATCATCGACGAACTCGCGCCGCACGTGCCGTACGCGCCGGCAAGCCCTTTCAGCCCGGGCGCGGGGTGGGACGGGCGTCAGCAGACGGGCCCGCACCCCAACGACGAGCTGCACGGCACCATGCACCTCTGGGAGCAGTGGAACCGCCGCGACTGGCCGACCTACCGCGACCACCGCCCCCGTTTCGTGGCGGAGTTCGGGTGGCAGGGCCCGCCGACGTGGTCGACACTGACGCGGTCCATCTCGGACGATCCGATCACCCCCGACTCCCCCGGCATGATCGTGCACCAGAAGGCGGCGGACGGGAATGCGAAGCTGGGCGCCGGCCTGGTCGCGCACTATCCGATCCCGGACGACATCGAGACCTGGCACTGGGCCATGCAGCTCAATCAGGCGAATGCGGTGGGTTTCGCGCTCGACTGGTTCCGCTCACTGGCCCCGCACAACGCCGGAGCGATCGTCTGGCAGCTGAACGACTGCTGGCCTGTGACCTCCTGGGCGGCGATCGACGGCGACGGCCGCGAGAAGCCGCTGCTGTTCGCCATCAAGAGCGCCTTCGAACCCCGCGTGGTGACGGTGCAGCCCTCGGGCGACGGCCTCGAAGCCGTGCTGCACAACGACACCGACGACATCTGGTCGGACACCGTCACGCTGCGACGGATCGGCTTCGACGGCACGGTGCACGCCTCCACCGAGGTGGCGGTGTCGGTCACCCCGCGGGAGTCGACGCGCGTCGCGATCCCGGATGCCGTCGCCACGCCCGGTGACGCTTCCGCCGAGCTGATCGTCGCCGATGTGTCCGGAGCGCGCGGGCTCTGGTGGTTCGCCGAACCCCGCGACAGCGCCCTCGCCGAGCCGCGCCTCACCGCCGAGGTGGAGCGCGTCGCCGGCGACGGGCACCTGGTGACCGTCACGGCGGGCGCGCTGGTGCGCGACCTCACCCTGCTCGTCGACCGGCTCTCCCTCGACGCCCGCGTCGACCGCGGCCTGGTGACCCTGCTTCCGGGCGAGCGCGCGGTGTTCCGCATCGACGGTGTGGCCGAGCTCGACGCCGCCACGGTGCTCGGTCCGCTGGTCGCGCGATCCGGCAACCAGCTGGTCGCCGGGCGGTAGCAGCCGGCCGACACCGTCGGCTGAACAGTTGAGGGGCCTCCGCACGGACGGAGACCCCTCACCGGTTCAGGCCCGCGGCAGCCGCAGCGTCACGAGTTGGAACGGACGCAGCGCCAGACGGATGCCGTCGGCATCCTGACCCGTCAGCGCCGCCTGCTCGCTCTCCCGCTCGAGCAGGTCCACTTCGCTGGCGTCGCCGCTCGGGAAGCCCACGGCGACCGTGGCGTCGGCGCGACGCCCGAGCGCCTCGTACAGTCGCACGATGACGTCGCCGCTGCCGTCTTCGGCGAGCTTGACCGCCTCGACCACCACACCCGGGTGATCGATCGAGACGAGGGGCTTCACATCGTCGGCGCCCTCGATGCGGCGCTCTGCGAGGTTCGTGCGGTACCCCTCGGCGATCGCGTCGACGAGCTCGCCACCGACGACGATGCCCACCTCCAGATGATGCCGGCCCTGGTCCTGCTGCGGGTCGGGGAACAGCGCAGCCCTGACGAGCGAGAGCCGCACGGTCGAGTACGTGCCGCCCGCCTCACGCGGATGCCGGGTGATGTCGTGACCGTAGGTGGAGTCGTTGGTGACCGCGACACCGAAGTCGCTCTCGCCCACTCTGACCCACCGGTGCGCCACGGTCTCGAAGCGCGCGGCATCCCACGAGGTATTGGTGTGGGTCGGACGCACGATGTGCCCGAACTGGATCTCGGAGGCGGCGTGGTCGGTGTGCACGTCGACGGGGACGCTGAGCTTGAGCAGCTTCTGCTGCTCGTGCCAGTCGATGTCGACAGCCAGCTTCAGGGTTCGCGACCCCTCGTCGAGACGGATGCTGTGCACCAGCGTCGACGCGCCGAAGGAACGCGAGATCACCACGGCGCCGTCGACGATCTCGATGCCGTCCGCCTCGAGGAGGTCGGTGACGTTGCGGCGGTAGTGCTCGTCGATGTCCCAGGCATCCCACTGCGTCGGGGTGTCCCGGTGCAACTGGAAGACGCCGGCGTTCTGACCTTCCGGCACGACCTCGCGGCCGCTCGCCAGGTCGATGATCGACGTCAGCACCCCCCGGGCGTCGATCGTCGCACGCACGAGCCCGTTGTCGAGCACGAACCCGCCGTCCGCCGCGACCGGCGTGACCGGTGCGACCGCATCCGCCTCGCCGATCGCCAGCGCGCCGACCGAGGCATGCCCGTGCGGGGCCGCGTTGACCACGAGGCTGCGCGTGCCCTCGCCGACCAGCGCACGCAGCGAATCGGCGATGATCTGCTCGAGCTCCACGGCGATCGCCGCGTAGTTGCGCTCGGCATCCTGGTGCACCCAGGCGATCGACGTTCCGGGCAGGATGTCGTGGAACTGCTGGAGGAGGACGAGCTGCCAGAGGCGTTTGAGCTGCTCGGTCGGGTAGGCGCGTCCGGTTCGGACAGACGCCGTCGCCGCCCAGAGCTCGGCCTCGCGGAGCAGGTGCTCGCTGCGACGGTTGCCCTGCTTGGTGCGCAGCTGACTCGTGTACGTGCCGCGGTGGAACTCGAGATACAGCTCGCCGCTCCACACCTCGGGCGACGGGTACTCGGACTCGGCCTGCTCGAAGAACGCCCGTGGCGTGGAATGCCGGGCGACCGGCGACCCTTCCAACGACCCCGCGCGCGCGACCTGCGCAGCCATCTCCCGGGTCGGTCCGCCTCCGCCGTCGCCGTAACCGTACGGCAGCAGCGAGACACGGGCTCTGCCCTTGTCCTGGAAGTTCCGCTGCGCATGCGCGAGATCGGCCTGCGAGGCGTCCGAGTTGTACTTGTCCACCGGAGGGAAGTGCGTGAACACGCGCGTTCCGTCGAGGCCCTCCCAGAGGAACGTGTGGTGCGGCATCCGGTTCGTCTCGTTCCAGGAGATCTTCTGCGTGAGGAACCACTTCGATCCCGACGCCTTGATGATCTGAGGAAGGGCGCCGCTGTAGCCGAAGGAGTCGGGCAGCCAGACCTCGGGGGTGTCGATCCCGAACTCGCGGAGGAAGAAGCCCTTGCCCTCGACGAACTGGCGGGCGAGGGCTTCGGAGCCGACCATGTTCGTGTCCGACTCGACCCACATGCCACCGACCGGAACGAAGCGGCCCTCGCGCACGCGCTCGACCAGACGCTCCCAGATCTCCGGGTAGCGCTCCTTGATCCAGGCGAACTGCTGTGCCGACGAACTGGCGAACACGACGTCGGGGTTCTCGTCCATCAGTGAGAGCACGTTCGAGAACGTCCGCGACACCTTGCGAGCCGTCTCGCGCACCGGCCACAGCCAGGCCGAATCGATGTGCGCGTGCCCGACGGCATGCAGCACGTGCGCGCTGGCATGGGCGGGACTCGCCAGCACCTCTCGGAGCGCCTCACGGCCCGCTGCCGCCGTGCCCGCGACGTCATGCGGGTCCACGAGGTCGATCATCCGATCCAGCGCCTGCACGATCTCCGCCCGCCGCGGCGACGAAGCATCCAGCTCACCGAGGAGCCCCCGCAGGATCACGGTGTCGTCGAGCAGTGACTCGACGGTCAGGTCGCGCAGGGCCACGTCGACGACGCGGAGTACGTAGATCGGATCGGCACCGGCGGTCTCGGGGTCGCCTAGCGCGGTCGGGTCGAACGTGAAGATGCTGCCCACGTCGGGATTGGACGCCGCCTCGAGCAGCACGTCGATGCGGCCGTCCGACTGCACTGCCGCGGCGACCGCGTTGTTGAACGGCGAGATGCCCTTGATCGGATTCCCGTCGAGATCCCAGACGAGAGCCTCGGCCTGGAAGCCGCTCTGTCCGGCCGTGAAGCCGAGGTCCACGACGAGCTCTGCCCTGGTGCCGTCAGGAAGACCGCCGGATGCCGTACGCCACTCGCTCGGGACCTCCCCGGTCACACGGAACCACGTCGTGCCCCAGGGACGCCCCCACGGAGCGCCGACCGCCGTGGGCGTGAAGTCCGCCTGAACGGCATCGGTGAAGGACACCGGCTCCCCCGGCACCTCCCACGCGCGCACCTCGAGCGGGTGGCTCAGGCGATGACGTGCCGGACGGAGGCGCTCGCGGATGAATCGGTCGATGCGCATCTCGATGAGCGCGGTGCGGTCGTGCATGTGTAGTGCTTTCTGGATCGTGGGGATTGTGCGAGGAGGCCGGGGATCAGCCCTTGACGCCGCCGGCCAGCGCGAAGCTGCTGCCGGAGAGACGCTGCACGAGCAGGTACAGGGCGAGGATCGGCACGGAGTACAACGTGGCGAACGCGGCGAGCTGCCCGTAGGCGACGGCGCCGTGGTTACCGAAGAAGGTGAAGATCGCGACGGCCGCCGGCATCTTCTCCGAGCTGAACAGCAGGACGAACGGGACGAAGAAGTTCCCCCACGCCTGCGTGAACACGAAGATGAAGACGACGCTGATACCGGGGCGCATGAGCGGCAGGACGATGGTCCACAGCGCACGCATGGCGGACGCGCCGTCGACCCATGCCGCCTCCTCGAGGGAGACCGGCACCGAGTCCATGAAGTTCTTCAGCATCCAGATGGCCATGGGCAACGACGTGGCGGCCATGAACAGGATCACGCTGACCTGCGAGTCGAGCATCTTCAACTGCACGAAGAGCGCGTAGACCGGCACCATCATGGCCGTGATCGGCAGGCAGGAACCGAACAGGACCGAATACATGAAACCGCGCTGGAACCGCGAGTTGTGCCGCGAGAGCGGATACGCGGCGAGCACTCCGACGACGACGGTGATGAGGGCGGTGCCGAACGAGATCAGCGCCGAGTTCCACAACGGCAGCAGCGTCATCGACCAGTCGAACACCGCGACGAAGTTGTCGAACGTGAGGCTCTCCGGCACCGAGATCGACACCGTGGCCGACGGAGACACCGCAGAGAACGCGATCCACGCGATCGGCACGAGGAACACGACCCCGATCACGATCAGGACGGTGTTGGCGAGCCATGCGGAGCGGCGCTTCGTAGGCGACGCGACGGAGATCCGCTGGCCGCGCCTCACGGCGGGGCGGACGATCGCTTCCGTGGCAGTCATCAGTCGACCTCCGGCTTAAGGATGCGGATGTAGAAGATCGCGAAGATCGCGCCGAGCACGAGGGTCACCGCAGCGATCGCCGTCCCGTAACCGATCTGGGAGTACTGGAAGGCCTCCTGATAGGCGAGGACGGGCAGGGTCGAGCTGGAGACACCCGGTCCGCCCTTGGTCATCACCCAGATGAGCCCGAAGGTGCCGAGCGTCTGCAGGGTGGTGAGCATCAGGTTCGTCGAGATCGAGCGGCGGATCATCGGGATGGTGATGAGGAAGAAGCGCTGCGCGGCGTTCGCACCGTCGATCTGTGCCGCCTCCATCACCTCGGGCGGCACCTCGTTGAGGGCGGCTCCGTATACCAGCATCGAGAACGCCGTCCCGCGCCAGACGTTGGCGAGGATGACGGCGAACATCGGGTACTCGATGAGCCAGCTCACCGCAGGGATGCCGATGGCCTCGAGCAGCGCATTGAGCGTGCCGTCCTTCGAGAAGTACGCGTAGAGGGCGAAGGCGGCGACGATCTCGGGCATCACCCAGGCGACGACGACGAGTGCGCCGACAACGCTGTTGACCGACTTCGACCCGATGCGCATGAGCGCGGCGATGCCGAGGCCCAGCACGTTCTGGCCGATGATCGCGGAGAACAGCACGAAGACGACCGTGAGGACCAGCGCCGTCCAGAAGTTCGGGTCGGTGAACAGCGAGACGTAGTTGTCGAGTCCGACGAACTCGGGCTGCGCCGCCCGGTAGCCCGTGAGGGCGCGGTTGGTCAGCGACCCCCAGATGGCGTAGATGATCGGCCCGAGCAGGAACACGACCAGCAGCACCACGGCGGGCAGCAGCGGGACCGAGCGCATCAGTTCGTGGAGAGGGGCGCGCCGCCCGGCCCCGGTGGGCACCGGGGCCGGGCTGTGCGTTGCGGAAGCGGAGGTCACTGCGGGATTCCTACTCGACGTTGTCCGCGCCGACGATCTGGGTGAGCGCATCGTCGTAGGTCTTGGCGGCATCCTCCGGGCTCGCTTCTCCGGTGATCACCGATTCGGTGGCCTGCTGAAGCGCGCTGGTGATCTGCGAGTAGTCCGGCGTGGTCGGACGGAAGTGCGTGTACTGCACGAGGTCGGAGAAGAACGCGAAGGTCGGGTTGTACGAGAGGTACGCATCGTCGGTCGCGACGTCTTCGCGGACGGCGATCTGACTGTTCTCGGTGTCGTACTTGAGGGAGTTCTCCTGGTTCAGCGCCATCGCGATGAAGTCGAAGGACGTCTGCGGGTGCTTGGTCTGAGAGCCGACCGCGAGGGTCCAGCCCCCGGACATCGAGGTGTAGCCGGGGTCGCCGCCGTCCTGCGTCGGCATCTTGGCGAGACCGATCGTGTCCTCCCAGCCGTCCCAGGCGCTTTCACCGCTGATCCAGCCGCCCGGGAGCCAGGAACCGTCGATGGCCATGGCGAGCTTCCCCTCGGGGAGCAGCTCGGTGGAGACGCGGCTGCCGATGGTCGAGTCGAGGGCGAGATCGAGCGGAGTCGCCAGATCGTTCTTGTAGAGCGTGTCGTAGAAGCCGAAAGCGTCGGTGAGGCCCTCGGAGCCCACCGCCCACTTGTCGGAGTCGGCGTCGTACAGGGTGGACTCGGTGCCGTAGAGAAGCATCTCCAGACCCTGCATCGACGTCTGCTCACCGGCGCTCTTGCTGCCGTAGATGTTCAACGGGATCAGGTCGGCGTCGTACGCCTTCACCGCTTCGGCAGCGTCGAGGATGTCCTGCCACGACGTGGGCTGCCAGTCGGTGGGGAGCCCGGCCGCCGCGAATATCTCCTTGTTGTAGTAGATCGCGCGGGTGTCTGTGCCCATCGAGATGCCGTAGGTGCTGCCGTCTCCACCGAGTCCGGCCTCCTTCGCTGCGTCGTAGAACTGGTCCCAGTCATCCCAGTCGGCGAGGTAGTCGTCGATCGGGAGCAGGTAGCCGGCAGCGGCGTCGGAGCGCAGCTGGAAGGTGTCCTCGTAGATCACGTCGGGTGCCGTGTCGGGCGAGCCGTTCATCAGAGCAAGCTTGGTGAAGTACTCGTCCTCGGACTCGATCGGCTGGAGCTTGACCGTCACACCGGGGTTCGCGGCCTCGAACTCGGGTTTGACCTTCTGGAAGAGGTCATCGAGCTGGTGGAACGCCGACGTCATCTGGTACGCGACGGTGATGGTGCGGTCTCCGCTGTCGGACGTCTCCGCGTCCCCGGACGCACCGCATCCCGAGAGGACGACTGCGCCGACCGCGATCGCGCCGATGGCGGCGAAGGGCTTCGTTCGCATCTGCTTGCTCCTTTGCATGCGGACCTCGCTGTTGAGGCCTCAGACGGATAACCCTATCAAATGGGATAACTGCGTAGATGGGCCCTCGTAACAGTTCCGTCACGGAACGCTATGCCGTTCGGGATGACGGCAGACCGCGGTCAGCGGCTGATCATGAGCCGCGACGGCCGCGCCGTGAGCGCATCGTCGAGCACGAGACACGCGGCCCCCACGGCGGCCGCGTCCGCTCCCATCTGCGAGGGGCGCAGCTGCACGGGTGCTGTGGACGTGCTGACCGCGGTGGTGTGCACCCAGTGATCCAGCGCCGGGAGAAGCCGTTCACCGAGCCTCGACCACGCGGGGCCTCCCAGGACGACGATGCCGAGATCGAGGAGGTTGTTCACCTCGACGATCGCTGTTGCGAGGTGCCTCCCCGCGCTTTCAAGGGCGGCAAGCACCCCCTTGTCGCCGGCGGCGGCCAAAGACGACAGCAGCTCGAGCTGCATCCGCGCATCTTCCGTGCCGCTCGGCGGAGTCGTCCGCTCCGCCTGGGCCAGGAGCATTCGCGGCTCCATGATCACTCCGATGCAGCCGCGCGATCCGCAGGTGCAGAGCGGCCCCTCCGGGTCGACGACGATGTGCGCGATATTGCCGGCGTTACCCGTCCTGCCGTGCACCGGCGCCCCTGAGACGGAGAGCCCGAGGCCGAGTCCGGCACCGTAGTAGAGGAACATCGCGTCGGCGAGCTCTTGCCCTGCATCGAACCACTGCTCCCCTACGACCGTCGCCACGACGTCTTTCTCGAGCAGCGTCGGCAGCCCGCTGACCCTTTCCAGCTCCTTGCGCACCGACACGTTATGCCAGGCGGGGAGGAGCGGCGGATTCAGCAGGCGACCCGCGTCTCGGTCGAACGGCCCCGGAGCGGCCACACCGATCCCGAGCACGCGCTCGGCCGGAAGGCGCGCCTCGAGGATGAGCGATCGGACGCTGTCTCCGAGACGCCCCACGAGTTCATCCGGCGACGCCTCAGCGCCTCCGGGGGTCTGCTCGGTCCGCGCGACGACAGCGCCGGCGGCATCCACGACCACGACGGTGTCGACGGCCGGGTCGAGATGCACACCGACCGCGTAGCGCGAATCCGACCGCAGCGCGAGGAGCGTCCGCGGCTTTCCCGGGCCCGAGATGACCTTCCCGGTCTCTTCGATCAGCCCCTCGTTGGCGAGTCGGCGAGTGACATTGCTGAGCGTCTGCGTCGACAACCCCGTGCGTTCGGCGAGCTCGCTGCGACTGAGCCCCTCCTCCGACCGACGGATGAGGTCGAAGACGAGTGCCTGGTTGTAGACGCCCACAGCAGGGAGGTTCGACCCACGCTGCATATTCCGCTCCTCACCCGTGCGCCTCCGTCGGCGCGTGAACCTCATGATCGCGGCGGCACACCGCAACGGTCAAACCCGGGGCCGCACGTTTCGAGCTTCGTGACCGCACGGGGAAGAACACCTGGCCGCCCGGTCACCCCGCGACTCAGTTGAAGTCGCCGCCCGGGGCCATGTCCATGAAGCGGGAGTAGTGGCCCTGGAACGCGACGGTGATCGTGGCGGTGGGGCCGTTACGGTGCTTGGCGACGATCAGGTCGGCCTCGCCGGGACGCACGTCCTTGTCGTACACCGAGTCGCGGTGCAGCAGGATGACCATGTCGGCGTCCTGCTCGATCGAGCCGGACTCACGCAGGTCGCTGATCGCGGGCTTCTTGTCGGTGCGCTGCTCGGGACCACGGTTCAGTTGCGACAGGGCGATCACCGGAACCTGCAGCTCCTTGGCGATGAGCTTGAGGCTTCGCGAGAACTCCGAGACCTCCTGCTGACGCGACTCGACGCGCTTGCCCGAGGTCATCAGCTGCAGGTAGTCGATAATGACCATGCGCAGGCCCTCGCGCTGCTTGAGTCGACGGCACTTCGCGCGGATCTCGACGAGCGTCATGTTGGGGCTGTCGTCGATGTAGAGCGGCGCGTCGTTGATGCGGCCTCGGGTCGCGGCGACGGTCGTCCAGTCGCGCGGGTCGAGGTTTCCCTTGCGCATGTTCTGCAGCGGGATCTGCCCCTCGGCGCTGAGCAGACGCATCGCGATCTCGCTCTTGCCCATCTCGAGCGAGAAGAAGACCGAGGGGATGTTGTGGCCGATCGAAGCCGAGCGCGCGAAGTCGAGCGCGAGCGTCGACTTACCCATGGCGGGACGCGCGGCGACGACGATCATCTGCCCACCGTGGAGGCCGTTGGTGAGCTCGTCGAGCTCTCGGAACCCTGTGGGGACACCCGTCATCGAACCGTCGCGGCCGCTGGCGGCCTCGATCTCTTCGAGCGCCGCGTCGACGGCGATCTGCAGCGGGACGTAGTCCTCGGCGGTCTCGGATCCGGTGATCGAGTAGATCTCGGCCTGCGCGTTGTTGACGATGTCGGTCGCGTCGCCCTCACCCGCGTAGCCGAGCTGCACGATGCGCGTGCCGGCGTCGACGAGGCGGCGGAGGATGGCGCGCTCCGAGACGATGCCCGCGTAGTAGCCGGCATTGGCCGCGGTCGGGACGATCGAGGTGAGGGTGTGCAGGTAGTCGGCGCCGCCGGCGCGACCCAGCTCGCCGGTCTTGATGAGCTCGTCGGTGACGGCGACGACGTCGGTCGGCTCGCCGTGCGAGTAGAGCGAGAGGATCGCCTCGAAGATGAGCTCGTGCTTCGGGATGTAGAAGTCGGCGCCCTTGAGCGTCTCGATCACGTCGGCGACGGCATCCTTCGAGAGGAGCATTCCGCCCAGCGCGCTCTGCTCGGCGAGAAGGTCGTGAGGAGGGGTACGCTCGGGCGCGCGCTTCGCGCCCATCCGCTCCTCTGAGATGTCGGCGATCGACACAGTCTTCCCTTCGATGCGACGTTTCCGATGCGATGTTCTGATGAGGCGTTCCGACGGCGGGCCGCGTGGCTCTCGGCCAAGAATTGCCGCTTCGCACAGCGAAACAGGTGCCTCCGACATTCGGTCGCTCGCCCACGCTACGAGCGACTGTTTCCACATGCAACACGGCCTGTGGATAACCATGTGGAAAGCGTGCGGACAAAGTCGGAGTGTCTGTGCACAACGGGTGTGGATAACCCCGTGGATGGGTGTGACTTCAAACTTTTTTCTTGGCCCTGACCAGGGTTTAACTGTTTCCCCAGCCTGTGGATGGGAATCAGTTTAAATCGCGCATTGAAGGTTGCCCCTCTCGGGAGGGGGATGTGTAGAACCTGGGGAAAGTCAAGCCGAGATTTCACCGGGCGCGTCACAACCCGACATCCCCGGAAACGCGCGCAAAACCCCCTAGACAGACGGTCTGCTCGCGAGTATCGTCACCCGCAATCGATGCACCTGCGTCGAGGTACGTTGCCTTCGGAGGGGGAGGTCGACGTGGACGTTCCGGCCACCCGACGCGGCGTTCCTGCCGTGGTCCTCTGGAGCGCCGTCGGAGCGCTCGCCTGGGCGACACTCACCCTCTTCTTCGGGGGCGGATCGGCGCACGCGGATGAGCAGCAGGACGGCCCGCTCGACGGGCTCACCTCGATCGTCAGCGAAACCGTGTCGGCCGTCACCGCCCCGGTGACCCCCGTCGTCTCGAAGGTCGTCGCACCGGTCGTCACGAAAGTCGTGGCCCCCGTGCAGCAAGCCGTTCCCGCCGTCGTCGAGACCGTGACGGAGACGGTCGCCAAGACCCCGGTCGTGGGCCCTGCGACCGCGCCGGTCGTGCAGGCCGTGACCGAGAAGGTCGACGCGGTCGTCGCCCCGGTCACCGAGGTTCTGACGGATTCGCCGGTCTCGCAGATCACCGACCCGATCCTCGACACCGTCGCGGGCGTCCCCGTCGTCGGCGGACTCGTGACCGACCTCGGCGTGGTCACCGCGGTGCGCGATGTGGTCGGAGTGGTCGATGACACGACGGCTCTCCTCGGAAACGTGACGAACGGGACCGTTCCGCCGGTGCTCGAGGCACTCGATCCGACGACCCCCAATCCGACCCCGGGTACCGGTGTCGTCGATCCCCCCGTGAGCCCGACCGCCGTCGCCGCCGTCTCCGCGACGCAGGCGACTTCCGCACCGATCCTCGGCGCTTCGGTCGCCGCATCCGCGCGCGCATCCGCCGCGTCGTCCTCGGCCGCGGACCTCGTCTCGCACGAGTCCGCCCCGGCCACGGAAGACACTGCGACCGCGCCCGCGGGCGCTCCGTCCGGGAGTCCGCCGGGCGCCCCCGTACCCGCTTCTTCCTCCGCCGGCCCCGGCGGAGGGTCCAGCCCTGCCCAAGCGCGCCTCAGCGATGTGGACGCTGCTCCGCTCCGTGCTAGCGAGCGGACATCCGGCGCATCCGACGACGTGCTTCCTTCGTCGCCGGTCGCCGACACCGACGTCTCACCTGACTGACGGACCGTCACGTCGTTCCCCCGGGGACGACAGATGCCGTGCTGCGCGCGCACTCTGATCGCGCGCACCCATCAGACGATCCATCCAGTCAGGAGAAACGATCATGCGCACTTACCTCAAGCGAGCCCTGTGGGGCACGCTCATCGCCGGGGGCATCACGCTCCTCGGTGCGACGGCCGCCAACGCGGCCGAGACATCCGGAGACGACGGACTTCTCTCCGGCACGCAGGCGGAGACAGCGATCTCGGCGCCGATCTCGGCGGTCGGCAATGCGATCTCCGTGCTCGGCGATGTCGTCGCGGCGCCCGCACCGGCACCCGCACCTGCGCCCGCACCTGCACCTGCACCTGCACCAGCGCCCGCCCCGGCCCCCGCACCCGCTGCGGAGACCAGTGGGTCCTCGGGCACGGCATCCGGCACCCAGGCCGTGGTGACCGTGAACCTGCCCGTCACCGTGTCGGGCAACGCCGTGAGCGTGCTCGACGACAGCTCATCGACCAGTGCCCCGGCCGCAACTCCCCAGAACTCGGCTCCCCAGGCCGAGACCCCGGCCGGGGCACCTCTCGTGACCACGAACGGCGTGGACGGCGTGCTCTCGGGCACGCAGGCACTGCTCGCGGTCAATGCACCGATCACCGTCATGGACAACGCCGTGTCGCTGCTCGGCGACTCCGAGAGCGCTGCAACGAGCGGGGAGGGAGCCGCAGCACCGGCATCCTCCGCTCCGGCCGCATCGGGCACGACGTCCGGTGACGACGGGATCGGCAGCGGCACTCAGGTGGTCGCACCGATCACGGCACCCGTGACGGTGTCGGGCAACGCGATCTCCCTGCTCGGCGACACGAGCTCGACCGGTTCCGGCACGGCCGGCACCGGGGGCTCGTCCGCTCCCGCCACGACGGGGGGAACCTCCGGCGATGACGCCACCCTCGGCGGCACGCAGGCGATCGCGCCCGTGACGGCACCCGTGACGGTGTCGGGCAACGCGATCTCCCTGCTCGGCGACAGCGCGGCGACCGGAACCGGCACCGGCGGCACCTCGGCGCCGACCGCACCCGCCACCGGCGGCAACACCACCACCGGCGATGACGGCATCCTCGGGGGCACCCAGATCACCGCACCCGTCACCGCCCCCGTGGCCGTGACCGGCAACGCGATCTCCGCACTCGACGACGCCACCGTCACCGGCACCGGCGGCACCACCACCGCACCCACCGCGCCCGCGACCGGAGGCAACACCACCACCGGAACCGACGGCATCCTCGGCGGCACCCAGCTGGGGCTGCCGGTGACGCTCCCGATCACGATCGGCGGGAACGCCATCTCCGTGGTCGGCGAGGCGACGGTGACCGACCCCGGCCCCGGAACGGACCCGGGCACGGACCCCGGAACCGACCCAGGAACTGACCCGGGGACGGACCCCGGAACGGACCCTGGCACCGACCCCGGAACGGACCCGGGAACCGACCCGGGCACCGACCCCGGAACAGACCCGGGCACGTCGGCCGGTGCCGCGACAGCCTCTGGCGCGGTGACCACCGGCCAGGCGGAAGGGCTCGCCATGACCGGCGGCGCTCCGACCGAAGGACTGATCGCACTCGCCGCTGCCCTGCTCCTCCTCGGCGGGGCCGGACTCCTGCGCCGTCGTCGGATGACGGCGTAGCGAAGACGCCGGCGGTGCGGTCGTCCTCGGGGGAGGAGACCCCGCATCGCCGGTGCGCACGGCGTCCATCCCCATGCCGACGAGTCCCCCGCTCGTCGCTCGACGCCGGCGCGACAAGGGCGGATGCCCCGTGGACCCCACCCCGGGGCATCCGTCGCGCCCTACCCACCGCAGTTCGCTCGGAGAACAGCGCTTCATGCCGCAAAGATGCGGAATCCCCGGCCGCCTGTCGGGAGTTCGGACGGATGTCGGGAGAACACGCCGTCCCGACTCCTCACACGGAGGAAACTCCCGACAGGTGTAGCGCCGCGAACTCAGTCGACGACGGGCAGGCCCTCGCCATCGAAGGCGACGCCCTCAGCGCTCAGGCGCTCACGGGCGGCATGATGCACCACGCCGCGCTTGCGCGGGTCGGCCTCGAGCAGGCCGAGCACGAGCTCACGGGTGGCATTGGAGTGATGGGCCACCTCGATCCGCACACCCCAGAACCGGTCGGCGGCGAAGCGGGCGAGTGCCTGCGCATCGGCATCCGGGTTGTGGGCGGCGGCGGCACGGATCGCCTGATTCGGGTCGTCGACGAGCTGTGCGAAGTCCTCCGGGGTGTGCGCGCCCCGAGCCAGCCGGTAGCGGCGTTCCTCGTCCGCGAGCTGCTCCGGCGTCTTGCGCTTCCCCATGGCGTCCCCTTCTGCCAGCGCCGCTACGCGCCGGGAGCGTCAGTCTATTCGGGGCACCCGACCTGTTCGCGGTCCGACGAGGAGGCGACGGCATCACCGACGGGCGTCGGACGTCCGGGAGAAGAGCAGCTAGGCGTGCGCCAGACTCGGTGCGCGGACGAACGCGCTCAGGCGCAGCGCGAGCTCCTCGGCCTCGGCTTCGGCCTCGGCTTCGGCTTCGGAGATCTCGGAAGAAGCAGCTCCCGGCCCGCCCCCGGCTCCGACCAGAGCGCAGGATCGGGCCGGGGTACGCAGCTGGTCGAAGGTCATCGGCAGGGTCTCGCAGCGCAAATGCCCGCAGAGCACGTGCGCGAGCTCATGGGTCACGGTGTGCAATCGGAACCATCGCGGATCGGAACCGCGGACCGGTATCCGCACGCGATCACCCTCGACGAGGACGAACGGCGCGACGGCCGTCCATTCCGATTCCTCGAGGACATCGATCTCGATGTCCATACCGGTCAGCGCCGACACGCGGTCGGCGAGGCACTCCACGCTGGTGCCGCACTCGGCCTCCAGCTCTTCGAACAGCCGCTCCACGCGACGTCTATCCTTCACGATTCACTCACCCTCCTGCAGCCCGGCCCCCTTTCGGCCGAACATTCCCTCACTGGGAGAGACGGCGGGAGGGGTGCACTCATTACGCTGAAAGGCTGAGAACCTTCGAACAGACTTGTGCGGTGTGGGTACGACCTTTGTCCAGCGGTCCCCGATGAAGGCGGCACGATGGGTACCCCCGATTCCGTCCCGCGGTGCAAGATGTCGGGAGTTCGCACACCTGTCGGGAGGAAGTGCGGCGTTTCGTCCGACATCCGTGCATCCTCCCGACATCCGCACCCCGGCCGACAGACAGACGGACGGCGACCGCGGAAGCACACGCCACACACACACACACACACACAGAACGCCCCCTGTCCCGAAGGACAGGGGGCGTTCCGGGAAGTGCCTTACTTGGCGGCGACGACCTGCAGCGTGATGACTGCAGTGACGTCTTCGTGCAGACGCACGGTCGCCTCGTGGTCACCGGTCACCTTGATAGGCGACGGGATGTGCACCTTGCGCTTGTCGATCGAACCCAGGCCGGCGGCTGCGACAGCATCCGCGACGTGGTCGGTCTTGACGGAGCCGAAGAGACGACCCTCCTTGCCGGCCTTGACCGCGAGACGCACCTTGGTGCCCTCGAGAGCGTTCTTCAGCGCGACAGCGTCGTCACGATCGTGGATCGCGCGTGCCTGACGCGCGGCCTGGATCGAAGCGACCTGCTTTTCGCCACCGCGGGTCCACGCCGTAGCGAAGCCCTGCGGGATGAGGAAGTTCCGGGCGTACCCGTTCTTGACCTCGACAACGTCACCGGCACTACCCAGCCCGGCGACCTCGTTCGTGAGAATCAGCTTTGCCATCTCGATACCCCTTACCGGCCGGCGCCAGCGTAGGGCAGGAGCGCCATTTCGCGCGCGTTCTTGATCGCCGTGGCGATCAGACGCTGCTCCTGCACCGAGACACCGGTGATACGACGGGCACGGATCTTGCCGCGCTCCGAGACGAACTTGCGAAGGGTGGCGACATCCTTGTAATCGATGACACCGACCCGGATGGACTTCGCGGGAGCGGTGGGCTTGCCACCCTTCCGCGGCTTGCGGCGGTCGCCGCTCGACTTTCCAGCCATTGTTTTTCCTTAGTGATGAGCGGATGCCGGTTTCCGAGACGAGCTCGGCGGCCGGATCCAGAAGTTGTTCAGAACGGGGTGTCGTCGCCGAAGCTGCCCGGAGTGCTCCAGGCGTCTGCGCTCGTCGAGGAACCGGGGGTCGACCACGGCTCTTCCGACACCTGCTGCTGCGCGGGACGAGCCTGTCCGCCGCCACCGGCACCGCCGGCACCGCCGGTCGAGGCCGCACGGGTGACCTGCGCGGTCGCGTACCGGAGCGAGGGGCCGATCTCGTCGACCTCCAGCTCGATAGCGGTGCGCTGGTTGCCCTCGCGGTCCTGGTAGGAGCGCTGACGCAGACGGCCCTGCGCGATGACGCGCATGCCCTTCGTCAGCGAACCCGCCACGTGCTCGGCGAACTCGCGCCAGACGGATGCACGGAGGAACAGCGCATCGCCGTCCTTCCACTCATTCGCGGCACGGTCGAAGTTCCGAGGCGTCGAAGCGATGGTGAAGTTCGCCACCGGCAGCCCGTTCTGCGTGTAGCGCAGCTCGGGGTCGGCCGTGAGGTTTCCCACAACGGTGATGACGGTTTCGCCGGCCATGGACGTCAGGCCTTCGCAGCCTTGGCGGCCTTGCGAGCAGCCTTCTCTTCGGAGCGCTTGGCCTCCGAAGCGACCATCGCCTGAGCCTCTTCCGAGCGGAGGACCTTGGTGCGCATGATCTGCTCGTTCAGCTTCAGCTGACGGTCGAGCTCCTGCGTGGCCTCGCTGGTAGCGGTGAAGTTGACGACGGCGTAGATGCCTTCGTTCTTCTTCTGGATCTCGTAGGCCAGACGGCGCTTACCCCAGATGTCGACCTTGTCAATCGAGCCACCATCGTTGGTGATGACCTTCAGGAACTTGTCGAGCGTAGGTGCGACCTGGCGCTCGTCGATCTCGGGAGTCAGAATGACCATGAGTTCGTACTGGTGCGTCACTTACCCACCTCCTTCGGACTAGAACGGCTCTCGGGACTTTCCCGGGAGCAGGAGGGTGTGTGCACGTGCCCGCCCCAGGAATCCCGAATGGACGCCGGAAAGCAGACAACCTCGACAGTCTAGCGGAGATTCCTCCGTGTCGCCCGCACGGGTCGGCGCCCGCCCTTGGCATGCTGGAGGGCGTGCCCGGTGACGGTCATCGGGCACTCGACCAGAGGGGGGACGCCAATGCGCGTCAACAAATGGGGGGTCGGCGTGATTCTCGCCGCCGCCGTGCTGCTCACCGGATGCTCGGCGGGCGGATCGGACAAGCCGGCCGAGTCGAAGCCCAGCACCGGCGCTTCGCAGGAGGCCGAGGCTCCGGCGACGGACTGCCCTGAGCTGAAGGTGGACGCGACCGTCGACGGCAAGGCGCTGGGCGCCTGCATCGCCGACGCCATGTCGGACACCGCCGGATACGCGGCGAAGACCACCGTCATGGGCATCGAGTCGACGGCGAAGTTCAACCCGTCAGAGAAGGCCCTCGAGTCGATCTCTCCGGCCGGCTCGCTGGTCGCCATCGGCGACGACGTCTGGGTGAAGTCCGCGACGAGCGAGTGGCAGGTCGCGGATCCGAAGTCGAGCGACCCGGTCATCGCCGCGCTGAGCGCCGCCGCCGCCGACGTCACGTCGCTCGACCCGGCTGCCGCCGCCGAGGCCATGACCGGCGAGTTCACGGTGACCGGCACCGGCGAGCGCCTGGGCGAGGAGGTCTTCCTCCTGACCGGCACGATCGACCAGCAGGGCACCACGGTCGACGTCGTCTTCGAGGTCACGGCGGACTACGTCAACCTCGCGTCGACCAGCACCGCCTCGCTCGACGGCCAGTCGGTCGAGGTCGCGATGGAGATCACCGAGTGGGACGTGAAGCAGGACATCGTCGCACCGCTCTGATGCGGAGCTGATGCTGCGGGCCGGGGCTATTCGCCTCGGCCCGCAGTGCGTTCGGGGATCCCCGCGAGGCTCCGGGTCACGCGGAACTCCGGGTCACGCGGAACTCCGGGTCACGCGGAATGAAGGAGATCGCGCGATTTGAAGGAGCTCGTGCCCGATCCGGTCCTTCAGGTCGGGAGATCTCCTTCGTGTCACGCGCTCAGTACATGACCGGCGGAATCTCGGCCCACACCGTGCGGTCATCGACCGAAGGCGCGGCGGGGATGCGGCCGGCACCGTCGGGTTCCGGGATCGCCGCCAGCAGAGCCTGCGTGTACGGATGCTGCGGCGCCGCCCACAGCTGATCCGTCGGCCCCGACTCGAGCACGCGCCCGCCGAACATCACGAACGTGCGGTCGGCGATGCGGCGGACCACCGCGAGGTCGTGCGAGATGAACAGCATCCCGGCTCCCGACTCCGCGACCAGGTCACGCATCAGGCCTGCCACACTCGTCTGCGTCGAGGCGTCGAGTGCCGAGATCGGCTCATCGGCGACGAGGAGCGATGGCCGCGCGGCCAGTGCCCTGGCGATCGCGATGCGCTGCTTCTGCCCACCCGAGAACTGGTGCGGGAAGCGGGTGCTCACGGTCGTCGGCAGGCCGACGCGTTCCAGCCACTCGTCCACGGTCGACCCCTCGGCGCCGCGCGCACGGGCGGTCGCGATGCCGTCGGCGATCTGGTCGCCCACACGGCGGCGGGGGTTCAGCGACGTCGCCGGATCCTGGAACACCATCTGGATGCCCGTCATCGCAGTGGGCCGACGGCGGATGCCGAGCGGTGCCACGGGCTCATCGCGGAAGAGCACCGTTCCGCCGGCGGTCTTCTCGATGCCGACGACGGCGCGAGCGAGGCTCGACTTGCCGCTGCCGGACTCGCCGACGAGCGCGACGGTCTCCCCGGCGGCGACACGGATCGACACCCCATTCACGGCGATCACGGGCGGGTTGCCGGGGTAGCGCACGACCACGTCCTGCGCGTCGAGGACTCGGACCTCACTCATCTGCGGCCTCCTGCTCCGGTGCCTCATCGATGCGCGAACCCGGCAGAGCCGCGAGCAGCATCCGCGTGTAGTCGTGCTGCGGGTCGAGGAACAGCGTCTCGCGATCGGCGAGCTCGACCACCCGTCCGTCCTTCATGACGGCCACCCGGTCGGCGATCGCGCTCATCACACCGAGGTCGTGCGTCACGAGCAGCACGGCGAGGTTCCGCTCCACCGCGAGGTCGCGCAGCAGCTGCAGGATGCCGGCCTGCACCGTGACGTCGAGGGCCGTGGTCGGCTCGTCGGCCAGCAGCACCTCGGGGTCGCAGGCCAGGGCGCACGCGATGGCGATGCGCTGGCGCTGTCCGCCGGAGAACTGGTGCGGGTAGCGCTTGAGGGCCTCGGCGGGGTTGGGGACCTGCACGGTCTCGAGCAGTTCGATCGCCCGTTCTCGTGCCGCCGCACCCTTGAGCCCGAGGTGCACGCGCATGTGGTCGGTGAGCTGGCGGCCGACCGGCAGCTGCGGGTGCAGCGACGCCGACGGGTCCTGGAACACCATCGCGATGCGCTTGCCGCGGACCCGGTTGAGGGAACGGCGCTTGAGCCCGACGAGTTCCTCGCCGCCGAGGAGGATCGATCCGCCGGTCTTCGCCTGCCGGGGCAGCAACCCCAGCACGGCGAGCGAGGTCAGCGTCTTGCCCGATCCGGATTCGCCGGCGAGGCCATGGATGCGACCGGCCTCGAGCTCGAGCGAGACGCCCTTCACGAGCGGACGGCCGATGTCGATGGTCAGGTCGCGGATGCTGAGCACGCTGGATCCCTGCACGGAGGTCATGCCGCCACCCCCGTAGCCGATGCCTTGTGCTCCGCGGCCTTCTCGTGCGTGATCTCGGCCGTCGGGTCGAGCACATCGCGCATCGCGTCTCCGAGGAAGTTGAACGCCAGCACGACCGTGAGGATCGCGAGGCCGGGGAAGACTCCGAGCCACCAGGCGTCGAAGTTCTGCATCGCACCCGAGATCATCGAGCCCCACTCGGCGGTCGGCGGCTGTGCGCCGAGACCGAGGAAGGAGAGTCCGGAGAGGAGCAGGATCGCCGCACCGATGTCGAGCGTCGCGAGCACCAGCACGGGCCCGGCGATGTTCGGGAGGATGTCGACGAACAGGGTGCGGGCCGGCGAGTGCCCGAGCAGCCGTCCGGCGATCACGTAGTTCTGTCCACGCAGACCCAGCACGATACTGCGGGTGACGCGGGAGTACTGGGGCCACGACACCACGATCGCCGCGATCACCGCGTTGAACAGCGACGGGCCGAGCGAGGCCGCGACCACCATCGCGAGGATCACGGTCGGGAACGCCATGAACAGGTCGGTGATGCGCATCAGGGTCTCATCGACCCAGCCGCCGAAGTATCCGGCGACGGCACCGATGACGGTGCCGATGATCATCGCGGCGATCACGAGCATGAGCGCGAGCGGCAGGCTCACGGTCGCACCCGTCATCAGACGCGAGAAGATGTCGCGGCCGTTGCCGTCGGTGCCCAGCAGCGTGTCGATGCCCGGCGCCTGTAGGCGAGGCAGCACCTGGGCGTTCGGCGGATACGGCACCCACCACTGCGCGGTGAAGGCCACGATCACCCAGGCGCCCGCGATGACGGTGCCGATGATGCCGAGCGGGGTGCGCCAGGCGCGGGGCCAGCGGAAGCGGAAGCGGCCGGCGGGCGTGGCGGCGGCGATGCGGCTCATGCGATCCTCACTCTCGGGTCGAGCACGCCGTAGAGGATGTCGACGATGAAGTTGATGAGGAGGTAGATCATGCCGACCACGAGACCGACGCCCATTATGCCGGGCAGGTCGAGGTTGGCGGCGGAGTTGTAGGCGTAGGTGCCGAGTCCCGGCCAGGCGAACACCGACTCGACGAGCACCGTGCCCGAGAGCAGTGCCCCGAACGCGACACCCACCACGGTGAGGATCGGCAGCGAGGCTCCGCGGAGCACGTAGTCGAGGATCACGCGCATGGCGGGGAGCCCCTTGGCCCGGGCGGCGCGCACGTAGTCACTGCCGAGGACCTCGAGCACCGAGGTGCGGATGAAGCGGGTGAGCAGTCCGATCGTCACGAGCGAGAGCACCATGACCGGCAGTGCGAGGTGCGCGAGGGCGTCGAAGAAGCCGACCGCGTCGCCGTTCAGGAGGTAGTCGACCGTGTAGAGGCCCGTCACGCGCGGCGGCGGCGTGATCGACGGCGAGATGCGGCCGGATCCCGGGGCGATGCGCAGCTCGAGGAAGAAGACGTAGAAGCTGACGAGCGCCAGCCAGAAGGTCGGCACGCTCAACCCGACCAGGGTGACGACGCGGATGACCTGGTCGGTGACGAGGCCGCGACGGTAGGCGGCGAGGGTGCCGAGCACGATGCTGACCGCGAGGCTGACGATGATCGCGCCGATCGCGATCTCGATGGTCGCGGGCACCGCGGTGGCGAGGTCGCTGGTGACCGGGCGTCCGGTCACCAGGGACGTGCCGAGGTCCCCGCGCAGCAGGTTCCCCATATAGATGAAGTACTGCACGAACAGTGGCTGGTCGAGTCCGTTCGCCTTGATGAACGCCTCGCGCGTCGCCGGGTTCTGCGACGCGCCCTCACCGAGCGCGGCCGAGACCGGGTCTCCCGGCACCAGGTTGGTGAGCGCGAACGTCACGATCGTCACGCCCACCAGCAGGAGCAGGGACGTGCCCGCCCGCCGCAGCAGGTATCCGACCAGAGGCGACCGGCGCCGCTGCGCCTGCCTCTGCACCGCCACTGTCGTCATGGGATTTCCGTTCAGCCGGCGGGCGTGATCTCGGCGATGTCCATCTCCCAGACGGAGTTGTACACCGCACCGCTCACGCTGTCGGCCGACGAGATGTTGCGACCCGGGACGATCAGCGGGACGAACGGGCCCTCGGCCTGCATCGCCTCGGCGAACTCGGTGAACGCGGCCGTGCGCTGCTCGGGGTCGGTCGCTGCGGCGGCGCCCGCGGCGATTCCGGCGATCTCCGGGTTGGCCTCAGCAGCCCAACCGGCACGGAGTCCGACCTTCAGTCCGGGCGCGAAGGGCAGGAAGTTCGCGGAGTCCGCGTAGTCCGGACCCCAGAACCACAGGCCGAAGCCCTCGGTGCCGTTGACGTAGGAGTCGAGCTCGGTCGCGAAGGGCGCGGGGGCCAGCTCCACCGTGATGCCGGCATCCTCAAGCTGCGCCTGGATGCGCTCGGCGAGCGGGGTGAACTCCACGCCGCCGACCGGGTAGTCGTTCGGGAACTTCAGCTGAAGGGTCTGACCCGTGTAACCGGCCTCGGCGAGTGCCGCCTCGGCCTTGTCCAGGTCCTGATCCACGCCGGACTCCAGGGCGCCTTCGAATCCGGGCGGGATGACGCCGGTCGCCTGCACGGAGCCGGCGCCGGCCAGTTCGAGCAGCGCGTCGTAGTCGAGCGCGTAGCGGATCGCCTCGGACATCTTGACGTTCGCCAGCTCACCGGCGACGGCCTCGGACTGGTTCAGCAGCAGGAAGATGGTCTGCCCGGAGGGGACCGAGTCGACCGTGACGCCGTCGCCGAGGCCGGCGACCTGGTCGCCGTTGAGGTCCATGGCGACCATCGAGTCGCCGCCCTTGAGGTTCGCGAGCTGCGTGGCGCTCTCGGAGACGTTGCGGACGACGACGCGCGTGAACGCCGCCTCCTCGTCGCCGTTGTACTCGTCGCTCTTCGTCAGCACGACCTGCGAGCTGAGGTCGAGGGTGTCGAGGACGAAGGGACCGGAACCCGCGGACTCGCCGTCGAGGAACTTCTGCGCCGAGTCGGTGCCGTCGGTCGTGCCGCCGTTCTCGATCACCACGTCGGAGTTGACGATGCCGAGCGCCGGGTTCGCGAGGATCGCGGGCAGCTGGAGCAGCGGGGTCTCGGACGTGATCTGGATCGTCTTGTCGTCGACCTCGGTGATGGTGAGGCCGCCGAGCAGGAAGTTCGGCTTGGCGTCGGCCATGCCCTGGATGCGCTGCAGCGAGAAGACGACGTCCTTCGCCTCGATCGGCGAGCCGTCGGAGAAGACGCGGTCACCCTCGAGCGTGAACGTGAACTCGGTCGCTTCGTCGTTCTGCTCCCACGAGGCGAGTCCGGGCACCGGGGTCGAGACGTCGGACCCCTCGAAGTCGACGAGGGTCTCGTACAGCGCCTTCGCGATCATGTTGCCGGTCGGGTCGTAGGTGTGCCCCGGGTCGGCCGTCTCGATCGAGAACGCGGTGTCGATGACGAGCGAGTCGGAGCCGGAGGAGTCGCCGTTGCCGGCCGAGTTCCCTCCCGAGCATCCGGCGAGCGCGAAGATCGCGACCGCTCCGAGCGCGATGACCGGCGTGATACGGCGTGACGACATGAGGACCTCCAGGGGCGAGGAGTACATTCGGGTGAGTCGCCACCGATGTGGACGACCGGGGTTCAGATTCGCATCATATGCGACGATGTGTCCAGCGAGTGGGCGTGGTCCCCGCACGCTCTGTCCAGAACGTCGGTCGTGAGGAGCAATATGTCCAGCAAGGATGCGGATCAGTCGAAGCATTCTGGACGAAGTGCCGCCCCATTGGACGAGACGGCATACAGAATCCTCGATGTGCTGCGTGATAACGGTCGCGTCTCGATCGCCGCTCTCGCCGACAAGGTCGGCATCTCCCGCGCGAGTGCGTACACACGGGTCGAGTCGCTGGTGCATGACGGCGTCATCACGGGCTTCAGCGCCCGGGTCGATCAGGCCAAGGCCGGACTCTCGATCGGCGCACTCGTGTTCGTCACGGTGATGCCGCAGGCCTGGGCGTCGTTCCGCGAGCGAGTGCTCGAGATGCCCGATGTCGAGTGGTGCGCCATCACCACCGGAGAGCACGACGCGATGCTGCTCATCCGCGCTGTCGATGTGAGCGGTGTGCACGAGTTCTCCACGGGGGTGATCGCCCAGCTCCCCGAGGTGCGGACCGTGGTCAGCGTGGTCGTGCTCGACGAGGTGATCCGCCGCCCCTACCTGCTGCCGGCCGATCTGCCCGAGCGCAGCACCGAGATCCCGCTCGGGATGACGCGCTGGACGCCGGCCACCGCCGGACGGGACGCGCTGCCCCCGCGCTGAGCCCCGCGACCCGCGACCCGCTGCGGCGTCAGGCCGCGATCTCCTCGCACACGCTGAGCTGCGGGAGTCCGTGCATCTCGTAGTGCTCGACCAGGCGGATGCCGCCGTCGTCGGTGAGCTCGAGCTCGCTCTCGCCGTCCCCCGTCACCACGGTGCCGTCGGCCTTGAGCACGTGCACGAAAGACACCCAGATCGTGTCGCCGGTGCGCGTGCCGACGAACTTGCCGAACGTGACCGTGTCGCCCTCGTATCCACCCCAGATCGCGCCGTCACGTTCGAAGTACTCGAAGATGCTCGGCGATTCGGGGTCGACCGCAGAGGTCGTGGACGAGACCATCCGGAAGCGGCGGCCGTCGAGGGAAGGAAGGGTTGCTGTCGCAGTCACACCCTCGATTATGCGGGATGCGCCTGGCACCATCACCCGCGCCGGGTGAGCCGGCCGCCGGGCTCCTCGCTACCGTCCTTAGGCTGTGCGGCAAGAGGCGACGTGTGCCCCGTCGCCGAGAGCCGTAGGAGTTTCATGTCCGATCTGCAGCGTTCCAGCCTTCCGATCCCCGACCTGGCGTACACGGGCACGGTCACCTACGACGCGACTGATCCGGACACCTCGTTCCCTCCGATCACCCCGGTGCGCCCGCCCGCTGGTGCGCCGAACGTGCTGGTCGTGCTCATCGACGACACCGGCTTCGGCGCGTCCAGCGCGTTCGGCGGCCCCGTGCAGACGCCGAGCTTCGAGCGCGTCGCGACCGCGGGCCTGAAGTACACGCGCTTCCACACGACGGCCCTGTGCTCGCCGACTCGGGCGGCCCTGCTCAGCGGCCGCAACCACCACACGGTCGGGATGGGCGGCATCACCGAGATCGCGACCTCGGCGCCGGGATACAACTCGCTGCGGCCCAACAGCTGCGCGCCGCTGGCGGAGACGCTCAAGCTCAACGGCTACAACACCTCGCAGTTCGGCAAGTGCCACGAGGTGCCGGTCTGGCAGGCGAGCGCGATCGGACCGTTCGACGGCTGGCCGACGCCCGGCAACGGCTTCGAGTACTTCTACGGCTTCCTCGGCGGCGAGACGAACCAGTGGTACCCGGCCATCTACGAGAACACGACGCCCATCGAACCCTGGGGCACGCCCGAGGACGGCTACCACTTCATGGGCGACATGACCGACAAGGCGATCGCCTGGGTGCGTGAGCAGAAGTCGCTCGCCCCCGAGGTGCCGTTCTTCACCTACTTCGCCCCGGGCGCCACGCACGCTCCGCACCACGTCCCCGCGGAGTGGGCCGACAAGTACAAGGGCCAGTTCGATCAGGGCTGGGACGAGATCCGCAAGGAGACGTTCGCCCGTCAGCTCGAGCTCGGCGTCATCCCGCCCGACGCCGTGCTCACCGAGCGCAGCCCCGGCATCCCCGCCTGGGACGAGATGAGCGACCTGATCAAACCCGCCCTGGCCCGGCAGATGGAGGTGTACGCCGGGTTCCTCGCCTACGCCGACCACCATGTCGGCCGTCTGCTCGACGCGTACGAAGAGCTCGGCATCCTCGACGACACCCTCGTCTACGTGATCATCGGCGACAACGGCGCGAGCGCCGAGGGATCGATGCACGGCACCACGAACGAGGGCTTCACGATCAATCACATGAACGAGATCGAGACCGAGCAGTACGTCGCAGACCACATCGACGACATCGGCACGCCGAGCTCGTACAACCACTACGCGGTCGGCTGGGCGCACGCCATGGACACTCCGTATCAGTGGACGAAGCAGGTCGCCAGCCACTGGGGCGGCACCCGCAACGGCACGATCGTCAGCTGGCCGAACGGCGGCGTGGAGAAGGGCGGCATCCGCAACCAGTTCAGCCACGTGATCGATGTCGCCCCGACGGTGCTCGCCGCGGCCGGCATCCCGGAGCCGACCACCGTCAACGGAGTGACCCAGCGCCCCTACGAGGGCACCCCGATGAACTACACCTTCGCGGATGCCGATGCGGCGGAGCAGCACGAGACGCAGTACTTCGAGATGCTCGGCAACCGCGCGATCTACCACAAGGGGTGGACGGCCGTGGCGAAGCACAAGGATCCCTGGACGGGTTCCACGCACGGCCTCGACGACGACGTGTGGGAGCTCTACAACGTCGAGGAGGACTGGACCCAGTCGAACGATCTCGCGGCAGCCGAGCCTGAGCGCCTGGCGCACCTGCAGCGTCTCTTCCTCATCCAGGCGGCCCGCTTCAACGTGCTCCCGCTCGACATCCGGTCCGCCGAGCGGATGAATCCCGACATCGCCGGGCGCCCGCAGCTCATCACCGGCGACTCGCAGAAGTTCTACCCGGGCATGAAGCGCATGAGCGAGAACTCGACGATCAACATCAAGAACAAGTCGTGGACCGTCACCGCGCAGGTCTCGGTGCCGGATGCGGGTGCCGACGGCGTGCTCATCGCCCAGGGCGGCGCCTACGGCGGCTGGTCGTTCTATGCGAAGGACGGCAATCTCGCCTTCGCGTACAACCTGCTCGGTATCGATGTCGACATCGTGCGCTCCGACTCCCCGGTCCCGACCGGCGAACAGGAGGTGCGCGCCCACTTCGCGTACGACGGCGGCGGGCTCGCCAAGGGCGGCACCGTCACCCTCTACGCCGGCGACGAGAAGATCGGTGAGGGTCGTGTCGAGAAGACGATCCCGTTCCAGTTCACGTTCGACGAGACGGTCGACGTCGGCAGCGACCTGGCCTCCCCGGTGTCGCCCGACTACGCCGCTACCGGCAACGGATTCACAGGCACGATCGAGTGGGTGCGCATCGACCTCGGCGACGACGACCACTCCCACCTGATCGACGACGAGCACAAGCTCGCGGTCGCCATGCTCAAGCAGTAGCCGAAGGCGGCCCGAGACGGCGTGCGATCACCGGTCGCACGCCGTCTCGTCATTTCCCGCCGTCACGACCGCGCCATTCGTCTTCGAGGAGTGCGTAGACGAGCAGGGTCGCCCACTCGTCCTTGAACCACTCGCTCTCGACGAACCGCGCTTCGCGCCGGAAGCCGAGCCGTTCGACGACCCGCGCGGATGCCGCGTTGCGGTCGTCGATCCGTGCCGCGACGCGGTGCAGGCCGAGTCCGTCGAAACCGAGCGCGAGCAGTGCGGCGACGGCCTCGGTCGCGTAGCCGCGGCCGGCGACGCGAGGGTCGAAGATGTAGCCGACCTCGCCTGCACGGTCCTTCTCACTGCGCCAGAACAGCACCACGTCACCCACGAGTTCGCCGGTCTCACGCTCCTCGACGGCGAGACTCACGGCGTCGCCCTCGTTATCGAAGCGCGTGTTCGACCAGATCGTGGCGATGCGCCGCTCGATGTCGGCGAATTCCAGCGGTCCGTAGGGCACGTAGCGCACGGAATCCGGGTCGGACTTGTAGGTGTGCATGGCGGCGGCGTCATCGGGGGTGATCGGACGCAGGATCAGGCGTTCGGTGCGGATCGGATACTCCGGGGCGAACGCACGGGACGAAGGCGCGGCTGTCGGGGACACGGGTCTCACCCTACGTCCGGGTAGCGTGGTCGCATGGAGTGGATGTCTGATCCCTCGGCGGGAGCCTGGGTGCGCGAGCGACTCGACACGGACCTCGAGACGATGCATTCGGTGGTCCCGCGCGGTTTCGCCGCCTATGCGCGGATCCTGCATCCGGCGATCGTCCGCTCGCTCCCGGACCGTGCGGTGCCGACCTCGGACGAGTGGGACCGGCTGCCCGAGTCGGAGCAGCAGGCGCTGCGCGGGCAGTTCGTCGACGAGCCTGCCACCTGGGCGCAGACGGCCGCTGCCTTCGACACGACCCTGCACCCGCTCGCACAGTGGCACCGGATCGTGCGGACCCCGACCGATGAGGACTGGCGCACGCGGATCGCTCCGGACGGTCGCGAGTTCTCCGCCCCGCTGGAGGGCGAGCTCGCCCCGGAGCACCTGGCGGCCATCGCGACGCACCTCGTGGACCACACGCAGACTCCGGATGCCGGCTACGCCGCGCTCTGGGAGGGACGCGGCGATCTGTTCGGCTTCTACGGCATCACCCCGTCCGGCGGTTCCCCGACCTTCACGGACGACCCGAACCATCAGGCGATGCTCGATCGCAGCACGCACGATCCGTTCAACAACGTCTTCCGCAAACCCACCTGGCAGGAGGGCATCCTCTCGCGCGAGATCTCCGAGGGGCCGCGCCTCCGGCTCCCGATGCGCGATCACGTGCTGTTCTCCGCGCCGCCGCGCGCCTTCGCCGACCCGGAGTGGGCCCGGCAGGTTCCGTGGCGCGACCGCACCGCCGAAGAGCGCGGGTTCCCCCGGCCGCCCCAGAGCCCGAGCCTGCTGTGGCCCGAGGATCACGCCTGGGTGATGGTGAGCGAGGTCGACTTCGACTCGACGATCGTGGCCGGCTCCCCCGCGCTGATCGACGCGCTCTGTGCCGATGAGCGGCTCGAGGCCTTCGCGATCCCGGAGGGCGCCGACCTCACCTGGGACGCCGACACGGTGAACCGATGACCTCGCCGCAGGCGACCTTCGACGCGCGACCGCTCACCGACCCGGTCGATGCGGCCGCCGTGCGGGCCTTCGCCGCGGAGCTGCGTTCGCGTCCGTCGTCGCGGACGTCGGCATCCACCGTCATCGGCATCGTCGCCGTGGCGATCGCCGCGGTCGTACTGATCCCGGTCATGGTCAGCGTGATCGTGAGCATCGCGTCGCTCGGCGGAAGCCCGTCGGCGATGGCGATCCCGCTGGTGCTGATCGTCCTGCTGCTGGCGGCCGCGGGCGTCATGATCTGGATGGGCGTGCGCAACGCGCGGGCCACGCGGTACCGGCTGCATCGGTTCGCGCAGGCGAACGGCATGTCGTACGAGCCGAAGGTGGCCGACCCTCCCCTGCCCGGCATGATCTTCAGCCTCGGCCGGTCGCGGCAGTCGACCGACCTGCTGCGGGGCACGAGGCCGCGCTTCGTGGAGTTCGGCAACTACCAATACACGGTGCAGTCGGGGAAGAACTCGACCACCTACCGCTGGGGCTATGTCGCGGTGAAGCTCGACGTACCGCTGCCGAACATCGTGCTCGATGCGAAGGGCAACAACGGCTTCGGCTCGAACCTGCCCGCCTCGTTCCACAAGGAGCAGCGCCTGTCGCTCGAGGGCGACTTCGACCAGCACTTCACCCTGTACTGCCCGTCCGGCTACGAACGCGATGCGCTCTACCTGTTCACGCCCGACATCATGGCGCGGTTCATCGACAACGCGGCGCAGCTCGACGTCGAGATCGTCGACGACTGGCTCTTCCTGTACACGCAGCGCAAGGTGTCGACGCTCGATCCCGCCACCTGGGCCTGGCTGTTCGGCACGGTCGGCGCGCTGCTGACGAAGTTCGATCAGTGGGCGCGGTGGCGCGACGAGCGCCTGGTCGCCGAGAACCCGGGCGCCACGGCATCCGCAACGGTTCCAGGCCAGGCGCTGCCGTTCGCTGCGCCGGCGGGCCTGCTCACGCCGCCGCCGGGCGTCGCACCGCAGGGACGACGGCTCAAGCGCGGCGGCACGTGGCTGCCGCTGATCGTCGTGATCGCGTTCGCCGCGTTCTGGTTCCTGAGCCGCATGAACTGAGGCGGAGTCCGAGTGTGGGGGTGGGTGTCGGCTGGGGACCGAACTCCCACCCCATCCCCCCTCGGGATCGAAAGAAGATCGACTCTCCCTCCGTATGGCGGCTGAGCCGCCCCGCCCATGGTCAGCTGGGGACTGACACCTCTGGGCGTATACCCGAATGGTATACCGGATGGGGTTGCAACGCGTTGCATCCATGCGCCGGAATGCGCTTTCTAGCGCGGGGTCAGCTCCGGGCGCCGCCCCGGACCCGCGCCCACCGACCCGCGAGCTCGTCGAGGGATCGGTCCAGCTCTCGCCACGCATCGGCATCGCGCATGGCCGCACCGATCCGCTCGGCGTTCGCGCGATAGGAGGAGTCCGACCGCACGCGCTCCACGGCGCGCGCGACCTGCGCCGGCGTCGCGGTGCTGGTGCGCAGATTCACCCCGGCACCCGACCAGCCCACTCGCGCACAGACCTCGACCTTGTCCTCGGTCTGCCCGGCGACCACGAGCGGAACCCCGTGCGCGAGCGCCTGCTGCACGCCGCCGTAGCCGCCGTTGGTGACCAGCACATCGACGAGGGGCAGCAGACGGTCGTACGGAAGGTACTCGGCGACGCGCACGTTGTCGGGCAGCTTTCCGGCCAGTGCATCGACCGGGCGCCCACCCGTCGACACCACGACCAGGGCATCCGATCCGGCGAGCGCGGCGATGGTCGGCTGCACGAGCTGTCCGAAGTCGGAGTTGGCGATGGTCCCCTGCGTGACGTGCACGATCGTCCGTGTGCCGTCGAGGTCGGACCACCACTCCGGCAGGACGGGGTCGGACGGGGTCGGAGGCAGCGGGCCCGCGAAGTGCACGGTGGCGGGAAGGTCTGGGCGCGGGTACTCGAACTCGGGCACGGTGAACTGCACGTAGGCGTCGGCGCGGCCCGCCCAGTCGAGCACGAAGCCGCCCAGGTCGCGGCCGACCTCACGACGCGCCATCGCGTCAGCCTCCTTCTGCACTCCACCGAAGATCGCGCGCTCGGCGACCGTGCGGAGGGCGGCGTTGCGCAAGCGGCCGAGGGGGCCGGGCATCGGGGTGACACCGAGCCCGAACGGCGCCGTGTCGGCGCTGCGCGCCCCGAGCGGGAAGATGCCGAGCACCACGACAGGCGGCCTCTCGTGCGCGGGCAGCAGCTGCAGGAGCGCCCCGCCGACGAAGAGCGGCTCGGTGAGGACGGCGTCGACGGGGCGGGCTTCGAGTTCGGCGAGCACCGCGGCGAGCTGCGCGGCGCCGGGGCGGACGAAGAGGTTGCTCATGTCGAACCGCAGGGCTGCGGGACCGGTGAGCCCCCGACGCTCGGGGAACGCGCCATCAGCGTCGTCGAGGTCGACATCGGCGTCGACGGGCAGCGGGAGGAAGCGCGCACCGGCGGCCTGCACGCGTTCGGCATAGCGGCTGCTCGTGAGAAAGCTCACGTCGTGACCGCGGGAGAGGAGGTGGCGAGCGATCTGCAGCAAGGGCACGACATGGCCGTGCGCGGGCGTGCAGGTGATGAGGTAGCGGGACATGGCGGATTCTTTCCCTAAGATCGGATGTACCGTCGTAGTATTCATCACCCCGTTAGGAAAGTCAATGGTTGAGGCCGCTCCCCGCGCCTATCGATCGGAACTGCGCGCCCGCCAGGCGCAGGAGACCCGCTCGCGCATCGTCGCCGCATCCGCCCGCCTGTTCGCGACGCAGGGGTATCAGGCGACCACGATCGCCGCGATCGCCCGCGAGGCGGGGGTGTCCGCCGAGACCGTGAAGACCACGGCCGCGAAGGCCGAGCTGCTGATCGCCGCATTCGAGACCACGTTCTCGGGATCGGAGGGCGCGGATTCCCTCGCCGACACCGAGGTCGCCGCGGGTCTCCTCGAACTTCCCGACGAGGTCTTCCTCGACGTCGTGCTGACCCAGATCACCACTGCGAACGCGCGAGGTCACGGGCTGTGGACGGTGCTGCTCGGCGCCGCGCTCTCCGACCCGGTCGTCGACGCCGCCCTGCACCGCATCCTGGAGCGTCGCGGCGCGGACTACCGCATGTTGGTCTCGGAGCTGCGACGGCGCGGCATCGCCGCCCCCGGCATCGATGAGGCGACGACAGCCGACGCCCTGTCGTTCCTGCTCTCCCCCGAGAGCTACCAGCAGCTCGTCGCGCAGTCCGGGTGGACGACCGACCGCTACGCCGCGTGGCTGCGCGCGGCGGTCGATGCCGAGATCACGGCGACGAGGCTGTCTCCCGCTGACTAGAGGACCCCGACCACCCGTGACGTCTGCCTTCGCTGCCTCTCGCCCTACAACTGGCCCAACGCGGCGCTCAGCGCCATGTTGGCGACGACGAACGCGATCAGCGTGAGGGCGACGCCACTCGTCGGGATGATCCAGGACCTTCGGATTCGAGACCTGAAGTAACCGTAGGAGCCTGCGGCGACGATGAAGAGCGAGAGATCCGTCCACCAGAACGCGTGAGTGGACGAGCCTATTGCGGGATAGTCGCAGCGAGCCGTGCACCCAGCGATCTCGAGAATCCTCATGAAGATGAACAGCGCAGCCACCACCGACACGAAGACGTGGAACCACATGACGTGGTCGCCCGGCAGGCTCCGGTTGCGGCGCTGGTCGTCCATTTCTCTCCTCACGGTTCGTGTCAGAGTACGAGACTCCCGTTCGCGTGAGCATCCGAGTGCGTCACTCCGGGGGACTCGACAGCCCCGTCACAGCGCGAGGGTCGCGCGGGCGTCGTTCACCAGGAGGAAGAGGGTGCGACGCGCATCCGGGAAGGCGGTGAAGCCGAACCGCTCGTAGAACGGGACGATTTCGTCGTTGATCGCGTGCACGAGGATCGCGCGCACGCCGATGGCGCCTGCGGCTTCGAGCGCCCGCATCGTCGCGTGCTGCAGAAGCGAGAATCCCAAGCCGCGACCCGAGTACTCCCGGTCGACGGCCAAGCGGCCGAGCAGCACGATGGGAACAGACCCGGGCATGCCGACCGCAAGTGGTGGCGGCCCATCGCCGCGATCGATGGCACTGGAGGCCAGGCAGTAGTACCCCGCAACCCTCCCCTCCCGCGTGACCGAGACCATCGTGCGCGAGGCGCCGCTCTTCTCATTCGAGCGGGCCCGGCCGCGCAGCCAGATATCGAGGCTCTCCTCGCCGCAGCGGAAGTCGGACAGCTTGTCGCCGGACGCAAGGGGCCGCGGCGTCAGGAACTCAGTCAACGAAGACGGATTCACGTCTCAGCAGCTCGCGGAGGCCCTCGACGGTGCGTGGCGGGCGTTCCATCACCTCGATGAAGGCGTCGAACCGCACGGCATCGACGAGCAATCGGCGTTCGCGCTCGATGACCTCCTGTGCTCGCTCCACGAGGACGGAAGCCGAGAAGTCGGTCACGGTACGACCTTCGATCGCGGCCGCCTCTTCGATCGTCTCCTTCTGATCCGCCGTGACGCGGAACTCCAGACGGGCGCTCTTCAGCGGAGAAGTCGAGGTGCTCATGAAGTCGAGTGTACGGCAGATCGCCGTACACATGGGAGCCTCCGTGCGGCTGAGCGACGGAACTCGTTATCCCGGGTGACGGGTTCGGCCCCGATGGGGATGCGTCGCGCAGCGCGACGCATCCCCATCGGTCCTCACATCAGACCTACCCCGGCATCTCCCGATAAAAGGCGGAGGTGCCCCCGTGTGGGGCAAGCCACCTACCGGGCAGGCCCAGAGCGCGTCACGCCTGCGCAACCGTGCGACGTCGGCGAAGGATCCACATCGACATGAGAACGACAAGTCCCAAAACCAGTACGACGCCATCGATGAACAAGAAGATCCGCCATCCCTCATCGACTGCGGTAGCGGCTGCACCAAACGCCATGCACGCGGCGAGGAAAACGAAGATCCAGCCGGCCAACGCACGACCAAGCGACTGCGCCCGAATGGGCTTACGTTCTGCACTCACGGCTTCATTCCTCTCCATCGTCAGCATGTGAAGTACCCATCAGACATTCCGGATATGCATGGTGCTCTTCCGTTGTCCAGCAGACTCCAGGACAAAGAGTCATGAGCTATAACGCTACGTGATAATCCGACCGCACTGACGAACCCGTGGCTGAGCACGAGACCTCGTTACCCCGAGTGACGAGCCCGGCCCCACCCCGTTCTGCATGCAGGAGAATTGAAAGTGATGTCTGAACGCGAAGAGCACACCCAGTGGCAGGCCGAGCGCCGCGCCTCCGTCACGTCTGCCACCGGCAACCTCGCCCTGGTCGAGACGCGCTGGACCGGCGAGCTCCCCGACCTGGATGCGGCGCAGCGCGCCGCGTCCCCCACCGAGACCGTGACGCCGATCCAGCGCACGAACATCGAGACCGGCCAGGCGGAACACGGCCTGCGCGTCTGGGATGCCGACGCCCCCGCTATTCGCGCGTTCGACCGCATCGACACGTACGAGTATGACCCGGCGTGGGTGCTCGAGGGCCACTTCACCCCCGTCTCCGGTGACCGCCGGGTCTCATTCGAGCACATCCGCGACAACGGCGGCACCCGCGACCTCGTCGTCCCCGGCGACATCCGCCTCGAGCTCGACGGCCGCGAGTACGACCTCGCCGCGTTCGACGATGGCGGCACGCTGCTGCTCGTCTTCGGCGACGAGACCAACGGCTCGGAGACCTACGGATCCGGTCGCTTCCTGTTCGTGCAGCTGCGCGACGACGAGGGCTCCGTGACCCTCGACTTCAACCGTGCGTTCGTGCCGCCCTGCGGCTTCAGCGCCCAGTACAACTGCCCGCTGCCGCCGGCATCCAACCGCTTCCCCCTGCCTATCCGAGCAGGCGAGAAGAACGTCGTCTTCCGCGACGGCTTCGACATCTATGCGGCCTGAGCCGCACACTCTCACCCTGGAGTAGTCATGAGAAGAACTCGCATCCTCGGCGCGCTCGGCGCCGTCGCCACGCTCGCCCTCGTGGCCGGCTGCGCGTCGGGCACGACCGACGACGCCTCGAGCGAAGACGCCACCATCTTCATCGGCTCGCTGTACGAGCCCACCAACCTGAGCAACACCCAGGGTGGCGGCCAGGGCGTGACCGAGGCACTCACCGGCAACGTCTACGAGGGCCTGTACCGGCTGACGGACGACGGTGAGGTCGAGCCCCTGCTCGCCGAAGACGCCCAGGTGTCCGACGACGGTCTGACCTACACGATCACGCTGCGTGACGACGTGACCTTCCACTCGGGCGACCCGCTCACCTCCGCCGACGTGAAGTCGAGCGTCGAGGCCGTCACGGCCGAGGATTCGGTCTCCGCGCGCAAGTCGAGCTTCGGCGTGATCGCCGACATCGCCACCCCCGACGACACGACGGTCGTCTTCACGCTGTCGCAGCGGTCGATCTCGTTCCTCTACAACCTCAGCTACGTCTGGATCGTGAACGACGAGGCCGGCGACATCACCAGCACCGAAGACGGCACCGGCCCGTACACGCTCGACGAGTGGAAGAAGGGCTCGACCCTCACCCTCGATCGCTGGGACGACTATTGGGGCGAGCCCGCCAAGAACGGCGAGGTCGTCTACACGTACTTCACCGACGCGACGGCCGAGAACAACGCGCTGCTCACCGGTGAGATCGACGTGATCACCAGCGTGCAGAGCCCCGACTCGCTCGCGCAGTTCGACAACGACGAGTACGTGATCAGCGAGGGCACCTCGACCACGAAGGAGCTGCTCGCGTTCAACGACCGCGTCGCCCCCTTCGACGACGCCCTCGTGCGCAAGGCGATCTACTCCGCGATCGACACGAAGAAGCTGCTCGAATCGATCTGGGGCGACTACGGCACGCTGATCGGCTCGATGGTTCCGCCGACCGACCCCTGGTACGAAGACCTCACCTCGGTGAACCCGTACGACGTGGAGCTCTCGAAGGACCTGCTCGCGCAGGCCGGCTACGCCGACGGCTTCACGTTCACCCTCGACACCCCGAGCTACGACCCGCACCCCGCCGTCGCGGAGTTCCTGCAGTCGCAGCTCGCCGAGGTCGGCATCACGGTCGAGATCAACACGATCAGCGCCGACGAGTGGTACACGAAGGTCTTCAAGGAGCAGGACTTCGAGGCCACCCTCCAGGAGCACGTGAACGACCGCGATGTGGTCTGGTACGGCAACCCCGACTTCTACTGGGGTTACAACGATGCCGAGGTGCAGAAGTGGGTCGCCGATGCCGAACAGGCCACCACGACCGACGAGCAGACGGCCCTGCTGAAGCAGGTCAATGAGAAGATCGCCGCGGATGCCGCGAGCGTATGGTTGTACCTGTACCCGCAGATCGTGGTCGCCTCGAGTGACCTCAGCGGGTACCCGGTCAACGGCCTGAACTCGCAGTTCTTCGCCTACGACATCGTCAAGTCCTGACGTGCGAGGGGATGCCGCGCGTCGGCATCCCCTCGTCATCCTGAGAACACATGCTCGCCTACCTGCTGCGCCGCCTCGCGTTCCTCGTGGTGTCGCTCGTCGTCGCCATGGTCGCGATCTTCGTGCTGCTGCGCCTGCTTCCCGGCGACCCGGCCAACGCGCTGCTCTCGGTGAACGCGACCCCCGAGCAGATCGCCGCGGCCCGCGAGCAGGTCGGCTCCGACCAGCCCCTGCTGCAGCAGTTCACGACGTGGGCGGGGCAGCTGCTCCGCTTCGACCTCGGTGAATCGTTCCTGAGCTCGCGTCCCGTCGGACCCGACATCGCCGACCGCCTCGCCGTGACCATTCCGCTCACGCTCATCGCCTTCACGATCGCCCTGCTGGTCTCCCTCGTGATCGGCATCACCGCGGCCGTGAAGTCCGACCGCTGGTACGGCATCGTGCTCTCGGGGTTCGCGCAGCTCGGCGTCGCCGTCCCGGTGTTCTGGGTCGGCGTCGTGCTCGTCTGGGTGTTCGCGCTCGGACTCGGCGTCCTGCCCTCCGGCGGCTTCCCGCGTGACGACTGGGAGGACCCCGCCGACGCGCTGCGATCGCTCGCCCTGCCGATCACCACGATCGTGATCGTCATGAGCGCATCCCTCAGCAGATATGTGCGCTCGGCCACTCTCGATGTACTCGGCAGCGACTACCTGCGCACCGCTCGCGCCGGAGGCTCCGGCATGGGTGAGGCGCTGCTGCGACACGGTGTGCGCAACGGCGCGGTGCCGGTCGTCGCGGTCCTCGGCATCGAGCTGTCGACGACTCTGCTCGGCGCGGTCGTCGTCGAGAGCGTGTTCACCCTCCCCGGGCTCGGCAGCCTGCTGCTGTCGGCCATCGAGCAGCACGACTTCCAGGTCATCCAGGGCGTTCTCGTCGTCAGCACCCTTTTCGTGCTGCTCGTCGGATTCGCCGCCGACATCGTGCAGCGCCTGATCGACCCGCGCCTGCGCACCAGCGTCTCGGGGAACCGATGAGCCGCGTCGCCGAACAGCTGATCACCGGATCCGTGCCCGTGCGCCGGCGTCCGAAGGCGACCCTCGTCATCGGGATCGTGCTCACGGGCCTCATCGTGCTGATGGCGCTGGTCTCCCTGTTCTGGCTTCCGTATCCGCTCGCCGACACCAGCGGCGGCCGTCTCGAAGGACCGAGCACGCTGCACCTGCTCGGAACCGACCGACTCGGTCGCGACCTGCTCTCGCAGCTGATGTGGGGCGCGCGGATCGCCCTCATCGTCGGAACCTGCTCGGTCGCGATCGCGGCTGTCCTCGGCACGATCATCGGCCTCCTCGCCGCCTTCGCCCGACCCTGGGTCGATGACACGCTCTCGGCCGGACTCGACGTGGTGATCGCCTTCCCCGTGCTGCTGCTCGCGATGCTGGTCGTCGCCGTCCAGGGTGCGTCGTTGTGGTCGGCGGTGCTCGCGATCGGGCTCGCGATGTCGGCGGTGGTCGCGCGTCTCACCCGTATCCTCGCGCGTCGCGTGCTGCAGGAGCAGTTTGTCACGGCGGCCCGCACGAGCGGCACGAGCGTGATCGGAATCGTGTTCCAGCACGTGCTGCCGAACATCGCGCCGACGCTCGCCGTGAGCCTCGCGCTGCAGTTCGGCGCTGCCGTGCTCGCGGAGGCGAGCCTGTCGTATCTGGGCCTCGGCGCGCCGCCGCCCAACGCCTCGTGGGGGCGGATGCTGCAGGAGGCGCAGGGCACCGTGCTCACGGCTCCCGTCGGCGCGATCGCTCCCGGTGTCGCGATCATCGCGCTCGTGCTCGGTGTGAACTTCCTCGCCGACGGTCTGCGTGACCTCGCCGACCCGACCCGCAGGAGGAGCCGATGAGCCTTCTCGATGTCACCGGCCTCACCGTCCGCTCCTCGTCCGGCGCGCTCGTGCGCGACGTGTCGTTCTCGCTCGGGGCCGGCGAGCGCCTGGGGCTGATCGGAGAGTCCGGTTCGGGCAAGTCGCTCACCTCGCTCGCGGCCACCGGTCTGCTGCCGGATGCCCTCGTCGCATCGGGTTCCGTGCTGCTCGACGGGCATCAGGTCGTCGACGCTCGGGATGCCGATCTCCGGGCATTGCGCGGACCGGTGGCGCAGATCGTTTTCCAGGAGCCGCTCACCGCTCTCGATCCGCTGATGCGGGTCGGCCGGCAGGTCGCCGAACCGCTGCGCCGCCATCTCGGGCTGCGTGGCGCCGAGCTGCATGCGGCTGTCGCGGCGGCCCTCGACGAGGTCGCACTGTCGGAACCGCGGTTCGCGCGCGCCTACCCGCACGAGCTGTCGGGTGGTCAGCGTCAGCGCGTGGCGATAGCGATCGCCCTCGCCGCCAAACCGCAGCTGCTCATCGCCGACGAGCCGACGACGGCGCTCGACGTCACGGTGCAGGACGGCGTGCTCGCACTGCTGGAGCGGCTGGTCACCGAGCGGGGCATGGCGCTGCTGTTCATCAGCCACGACCTGGCCGTGGTCTCGCGCATGGTCGATCGCATCGTGGTGCTGCGCGACGGAAGTGTCGTCGAGGCGGGGCCGGTGGCCCAGGTGCTGCAGGAGCCGGCCGAGCCGTACACACGGATGCTGGTCGACAGCGCCCGCGCCCTCGACGCGTACCTCGACGCCGGGGAGGGCACGCGATGACGATCCTCGAACTGCAAGGCGCCGGATTCGCGTACGGCTCCCGCCGGGTGCTGGACGACATCTCGGTGAGCCTCTCCGAGGGCGACTCGCTCGGTCTCGTGGGCGAGTCGGGTGCGGGCAAGTCCACGATCCTGCGGCTGATGCTCGGCCTCGCCGCTCCGCGCGATGGCCAGGTGCTGTTCGACGGCGCACCCCTGTCGTTGCGTGACCGCGCCCAGATGCGGCGGTTCCGCGCGAGCGTGCAGCCCGTCTTCCAGGATCCGTACTCGTCGCTCGACCCCCGCCAGCGCATCGACCGGATCATCGGCGAACCGCTCCGGTCATTGGGCCTGGCATCGGGTGCCGACGCCCAGCGCCGCATCGCCGAGGCGCTCGATTCGGTCGGGCTTCCCGCCGACACCGCACGCCGGTACCCGCACGAGTTCTCCGGCGGTCAGCGTCAGCGCATCGCGATCGCGCGGGCCGTGGTGTCGCGCCCGCGGGTGCTTCTGGCCGACGAGCCGGTGAGTGCGCTCGATGTCACGACGCGGGTGCAGGTGCTCGAACTGCTCGACCGGCTGCGCCGCGAGAACGGCCTATCGCTCGTGATGGTGTCGCACGACCTCACCGCGATCGCCGCGGCGTGCGACCGCACGGTCGTGCTGCAGAACGGTCGCGTCGCCGAGCAGGGCCCGACGGCGGCGGTGCTGCACGCCCCGCAGGATTCGTACACGCGGGCGCTCGTCGACGCGGTTCCGCGACTGCCGCGCTGAGTTCCTCGGGCGAACGCAGGGTGGGGCCGCGGGTTCGGCCTACCCGTATCTGGAATCGTATTCCGGTGTTTCATCCACTGTCTCTCGCTCGACGATTCATCGCCGTGCGTGCCGGGAATACGGTGTCGGAGTGGCCGGGCCGATCTCTCACATGTTCTACGCGGACGACTCCGGAAACCTCGAGGAGGGATGGATCGTCTATGGCTGGGTCGAGCTCGCAGTCGAGCACTGGGATGCAGTGCTCACTCATTGGCTCACGTTTCGGAAGCGACTTGTCGCAGACTACGGAATCCCGACTGCAGAGGAATTGCACCTGACTGCGCTCGTCAACGGACGCGGCCACGTCTCTACGGCGCCGCCCTCTCGTTTCGTCAGGCAAGGGGAGACTCTCTGGAAGCCTCTCGGACGCGAAGTGGCGGTGCGCTGTCTCGAAGCCGTACGGGAGTGTCCGCACATCGAGATCGGAGTGTGCTTCAGAAGGTCTTCTCTGCGGAACAAGAACATCAACCGCGACCGTGAAGCGGTCTACTCGTCTCTCGTCGCTCTTTGGGATTCCCAACTACACAGGTCCCGCGAGTACGGGATAGTCGGAATGGATGGGGACGGCTCGGATCCCATCTACTACAACGCGCACCGGGCGTTGAGCCTTTCCACACGTCGGATCATCGAGGATCCGATGTTCCACAGCTCGCGGCGGTCTCAATGGACTCAGATCGCGGACATCGTGGCCTGGTCGGGGTTTACCCATCTGAACCCGCACGCGGGCAACGAGTTTGCGTGGACCTGGTACGACGACTACCTCAGGGACTTGAATCCGCTCGGGGATCCGATCGAACTGGCCTGACAAGCAGCAAGACCCGCTTATCCACGAGAGTGGGGCGGGCCTGCTTCTACAGTCTACGCAGCTCGAGCGCCCCTCGTCGGCTCGGCCAGCTTGCATTCCGGAACACGTGGCCTCAAGCTGAAGCCCCTCCGCCCCTCAAACCTCCGACGCCGCCAAGCCGAAGTACTCAAGTTCCGCGTCGTTCAGCATCCGGGAGCGGATCAGGAACCGCATCCCGGTCGGGCCCTCGACCGAGAAGCCGGCACCGCGACCGGGCACGACGTCGATGGTCAGGTGCGTGTACTTCCAGTACTCGAACTGCGACTCCGACATGTAGACCTCGACAGGAGCGTCGAGCTCGACGTCGAGAGACCCCAGCAGCACGTCGCCCGGGCCGGTGATGAACATCCCGACCGGATAGCACATGGGTGATGACCCGTCGCAGCATCCGCCGGACTGATGGAACATGAGCGGCCCGTGCTGCGCGGTCAGGTCGCGGACGAGGGATGCCGCGGCGTCTGTCACGTCGACCCTCTGATAGGTGCCGATGCTGACCATGGTTTCCGCCCTTCACGGATGGGTCCGGGCGGACGCCGGAGCGCCCGCCCGGATTCGAGCTCAGAAGAAGCCCATCGGCCCTTCCGCGTAGGAGACGAGGAGGTTCTTCGTCTGCTGGTAGTGATCGAGCATCATCTTGTGGTTCTCGCGACCCACGCCCGACTGCTTGTATCCGCCGAACGCGGCGTGCGCGGGGTACTGGTGATACGTGTTGGTCCACACGCGTCCGGCCTCGATCGCCCGCCCTGCGCGGTAGGCGGTGTCGCCGCTGCGGCTCCAGACTCCCGCGCCGAGCCCGTAGAGGGTGTCGTTCGCGATCGAGATCGCGTCGTCGAAACCGTCGAACGAGGTGACCGACAGCACGGGGCCGAAGATCTCCTCCTGGAAGATGCGCATGTCGTTCGTGCCCTCGAACACGGTCGGCGCGACGTAGAAGCCCTCACTCAGATCGCCGCCGAGGTCGACCCGATCGCCGCCCGTGAGCAGCCTGGCTCCGCCCTGTTTGCCGATGTCGATGTAGCTGAGGATCTTCTCCAGCTGGTCGTTCGACGCCTGCGCGCCGATCATCGTCGCCGGGTCGAGCGGGTTTCCCTGCACGACCTTGCCGACCCGCTCCAGCCCGTCGGCGAGGAAGCCGTCGTAGATCGACCGCTGGATCAGTGCGCGCGACGGGCAGGTGCAGACCTCGCCCTGGTTCAGAGCGAACATCGTGAAGCCCTCGAGCGCCTTGTCGTAGAACGGGTCGCTGGTCGAGCGGGCGACATCCTCGAAGAACACGTTCGGGCTCTTGCCTCCGAGCTCCAGCGTCACCGGGATCAGGTTCTGCGAGGCGTACTGCATGATGAGACGGCCGGTCGTGGTCTCTCCCGTGAAGGCGACCTTGCGGATGCGCTTGTGCTGCGCGAGCGGAGCGCCCGCCTCGATGCCGAAGCCGTTGACGATGTTCACGACACCGGCGGGCAGCAGGTCGCCGATGATGTCGAACAGGAAGAGCAGGGATGCCGGGGTCTGCTCGGCCGGCTTGATGACGACGCAGTTGCCTGCGGCGAGCGCGGGAGCCAGCTTCCACACCGCCATCAGGATCGGGAAGTTCCACGGGATGATCTGACCGACCACCCCGAGCGGCTCGTGGAAGTGGTACGCCACGGTGTTCTCGTCCAGCTGGCTGATGCCGCCCTCCTGCGCGCGGAGCACCCCGGCGAAGTAGCGGAAGTGGTCGACGGCGAGCGGGATGTCCGCGGCGAGGGTCTCGCGAACCGGCTTGCCGTTCTCCCAGGTCTCGGCGACCGCGATCTCTTCGAGATGCTGCTCGATCCGATCGGCGATGCGGTTGAGGATCACCGATCGCTCGGCCGGGCTCGTCTTGCCCCAGCTCGCGAAGGCCTTCCAGGCGACATCGACGGCCCGGTCGATGTCGTCTGCGGTGCCCCGGCCGACCTCGGTGAAGGGCTTGCCGTTGACGGGGCTGATGTTCTCGAAGTATTGGCCCTTCACGGGGGCGACGAACTCGCCGCCGATGTAGTGGCCGTACTGCGGGCGGTAGTTCGCGACGGCACCCGGCTGCCCGGGAGCGGCGTAGGCGAGGGACACGTCTTCTTCGACGATGCTCATGGGGGTCTCCTTCGACGGAGCCGCGCTTCGGTTCGCGGCTGTGCTCCGACGGTAGGGCGCGCAAGGTTGCACCCCGATGCGCAACGTTGCAATATATTGCGAGGCCTCAGTCGGCGGCGAGACGCTCGATGCGCGCGACCACTCCCGCGCGCTTCGGCGATCGCGCCGGAAGCATCTCCAGGGCGAGGCGCAGCGCCTCGGCATCCCCCTGACCCTCCGGGATCTCGGCGTAGGCGAGCAGCACGTCGAGGCTCGCCTCCGACAGCATCGCCTCGTGCAGCGCCGCGCGCACCGATTCGCGGAAGTCCTCGACCCCGGGAGACGTCGACTCGGGCAGCACGGGTCCGCGATAGGCGGTGAGCGCCACGCGGTGCGCGCCGCGGTCGAGCAGGGAGAGCACATCGTGCGCATCCGTGTCGAGGGCGACGGGCAGCCGGTACGGACGCGACTCCGGAACCAGGTCGGGTGCCGTGCGCTCGAGCACCTTGCGCAGACGCACCATCTCGGGCCGCAGCGTGTCGGGCGAGACGCCGGAGCCGTAGACGAGTTCGCACAGCCGCTCGGCAGAGAGCCCCTGACGATGCACGGCGAGCATCAGCAGGATGGCGGCGTGCCGCGCGCTGAGCTCGATCATCGATTCGTCGTGCGCCGACTCCGTCTCCAGCCGCGCGCGGTCCCGTCCGAGCACATGCAGCGTCGCCCGGGCGGTCACGGGGTTGCGCGGCTTCGAGGTCGTCGGCCTGTTCCGGGGGGCCTCGCTCCGTTCCCGCAGCCGCGCGACCATCAGCTCCGATTCCACGGCACGGGCGGTCGCATCGACCAGCAGCCGCGCCTGCGGCGAGACGACATCCGGGCCGCCGGTGATGTCGATCACACCCAGCACCCGCTTCGTCTCCGGGTCGCGCACCGGTGCAGCCGTGCACGACCACGGATGCACGAGCCGGTTGTAGTGCTCGGCGCCGCGGATCTGTACCGACTGACCGAGAGCGAGCGCGGTGCCGGGTGCGCTCGTGCCGACGGCATCCTCCGACCAGTTCGCGCCGGCGACGAAACCCATGTCGTCGGTGAGTGTACGCAGCTGGTCGTCGCCCTCGATCCACAGCAGGCGCCCGGCCTGATCGCCCACCGCGATGATCACGCCGGTGTCCTCGGTCTCGCCGGGCAGAAGCAATGCGCGGATCATGTCCATGGCCGACGCCAGCGGATGCGCGAGACGGTACTCGTCGAGCTCATCGCTGACGAGTTCGAGCGGCGGAGCGGCCTCGGGCCCGACCCTTCGCCGCCACGACCGCTCCCACGACTCGCGCACAAGGGGCCGCACGGCCTGCAGCCTTCGGTCTTCGAGGTTGCCGGCCAGCAGTTCCTCGTGCGCACGCTCGACGATCAGTCGCGATGTCGCCGGAAGCGACTCGCGGGATACCTGCCACGGCGCAGACACAGCGGTCTCCGATCGTCGAAGATGTGCGTTGACTCAGTGTATGAGCAGCACGCCCACGAGGGAACACCCGCCGTGTCAGCGGATGAGCCCCGCGACCAGGTCGTCGATCACGTCGTCGGTGGACGTCTCCGGATCGATCGGCGTGGTCAGCCTGTCGAGCAGCAGCCCATCGATGGCGTAGTGGAACAGGGCGATCTCGCGGCGTCCGCCGGGGAGGCCGGCCGCGGCGTTGAACGCGACGTCGCCGTCGAAGCCGGCCCGCTGCCAGGCGCCGAGGACCGCGGCGACCTCGGGCCGCCGCCCGCCCTCGAGCCTCAGCTCGAACAGGGCGAGCGTCACGTCCCGATCCTCGGTCAGCCGTCGCACGATGTCGCGGATGTAGTCGGCGAACAGCGCGGGACCGGGCTCGGCCGTCGCGCGTCGCTCCAGATCTTCAGGCGTGGGTGCGAGGCGCTCCCCGATCCGCTCGACGAGTCCCTCGATCAGGGCATCGCGGCTGCGGAAGTAGTTCGAGGTCGTGCCGGTCGGGACCTGGGCGACGACGTCGACCGCGCGGTGCGTGAGCCCGCGCGAGCCCTCTCGGGCGAGCACCGTGAGTCCGGCATCCGCGATCGTCCGTCGCCGGGAGTCGTTCTTCGCCATGACACGAGACTAGCGCAATCACTACGTCTGTTGTACTGTAACTGCTACATCTGTAGTGATTGGATCATCATGCGCGAACTCGTGTACTACGCCGCCGTCACCCTCGACGGCTACATCGCCGGGCCGAACGGTGAATTCGACGCCTTCCTCATCGAGGGAGACCACATGGACGGGATCAACGACCGCTTCGCCGACACACTCCCCACCGTCGCGGCCGAAGCCCTCGGCATCGCCCAGACGCGCGAGGTCTTCGACACGGTGCTGATGGGCTGGAACACCTATCAGGTGGGCGGCCTGCCCAGCCCGTACTCGCACCTCCGCCAGATCGTGTTCAGCCGCACGAAGACCGCCGAGGCCGAGAACCTGGAGGTCACGGCCGAGGATCCGGTCGAGGTGGTGCGGCGACTGAAGCAGGAGGACGGCGCCGACATCTGGCTCTGCGGAGGCGGCGCTCTCGCCGCATCGCTCGCCGACGAGATCGACCGGCTCGTGCTGAAGCGGCAGCCCCTGCTCTTCGGATCGGGCATCCCGCTGTTCGGCGAGCGCCCGTATCGCCCCGAACGCTTCGACATCGTCGAGACGGTCGCCTACGAAAGCGGCGTCGTCTTCACCGAGCTGAAGCGTCGTCGCGAGGGGTGACGCTGCCGCGGACCGGGTGCTAGCATTATGCTGTCAGGAGGCAGACATGGCAACCGTGACCATCCGCAATCTCAGCGATGACGTCGTCGTCGCGCTCAAGGAACGTGCCCGGCGGAACTCCCGCTCGATGGAGGCCGAGGTGCGAGATGTGCTGACGCGCTTGGCGCAGGGAGATGAGAGCGGGCTCGAGGCGCAACTCCAGCAGCGGGTGCCTCGGCCACGACGGTGGTCGGTCCCCTCGAGCGAGGTGATGGCGAGGGTCGATGCGAACCCGTCGACTCCGGAACAGGACAAGATGCGGGAGGAATGGCTGGCCGAACTGGAGGCCGACCGCAAGAACCCGTTCTTCCTCGACTCCTTCAGAGATCCGTGGGAGAAGCCGTGATCCTTCTTGACACGAACGTCCTCATCCGGCTCGATGCCGTCCGATTGCCGCCGGCTGACGTGGCGCTCAGTGCAATCGCGTACTCCGAGCTGCAACTCGGAGTCGAGCGGGCGACAGATCCGGTTCTCCGTCGCCGTCGACGCAACGAACTGATGCGGTTGTCGGCACTGCTCGAAGCCGACTGGCTTCCGTTCGATCAAGCCGCCGCCGATGGCTACGCGCGCCTCGCGTCACGGGTGATCCTGAACCGTCCCGCCCACGCCCGAAGTAAGGACATCATGCTGGCCGGCCACGCCTACGCGCTCGGCGCCGCTGTCCTCACGTTCAACCCGAAGGACTTCGAGCTCGTGTCCGACGAAGTCGAGATCATCGTCCCCGAACTGCGCTGACGCCAGAAATCAGCCCCGCGCGGCCCACCACTCGCGCAGCCGCTGCTCGACGACATCGGGACCCAGCACGCCCTCGTCCAACCGCAGATCGAGCAGGAACCGGTACGCCTCGCCCACCTCACGGCCGGGAGCGATACCGAGCACCTGCTGGATGCGGTTGCCGTCGATCTCCGGACGGATGGAGTCGAGCTCCTCCTGCTCGCGCAGCGCTGCGATGCGCGACTCGATGTCGTCGTACGCGCTGGCGAGGCGACCGGCCTTGCGCTTGTTGCGCGTGGTGACATCGGCGCGGGTGAGGATGTGCAGGCGCTCCAGCAGGTCACCCGCGTCGCGCACGTAACGCCGCACCGCGGCATCCGTCCAGGTGCCCTCGGCGTAGCCGAAGAAGCGCAGATGCAGCTCGATCAGTGTGGCGACGGCATCGGTCGTGTCGGTGTCGAACCGCAGGGACTGCAGGCGCTTGCGAGCCATGCGCGACCCGACGACGTCGTGGTGATGGAACGTCACCACACCGCCGGGCTCGAGCTTGCGCGTGCGCGGCTTGCCGATGTCGTGCAGCAGCGCGGCGAGGCGTAGCGGCACATCGGGGGCGGCGCCCGGATGCCGGGAGTGCTCGAGCTCGATCGCCTGGCTGAGCACGGTGAGGGAGTGCTCGTAGACATCTTTGTGGTGGTGGTGCTCGTCGACCTCGAGGCGCAGCTCGGTGACCTCGGGGAGGAACTCGTCGATCAGGCCGGTGTCGACCAGCACCCGGATGCCGCGCACCGGATCGTCGGTCTGCATGAGGCGCACGAGTTCGGACTGGATGCGCTCCGGGCTCACGATCTTGAGGGTCTCGCGCAGTTCGGCGATCGCTTCGGCCGTGGCCTCCTCGACCCGGAATCCGAGCTGGGCGCTGAAGCGGGCCGCACGCAGCATCCGCAGCGGGTCGTCGCCGAACGAGATCCGCGGGTCGGCCGGGGTACGCAGGATGCCGGCGATGAGGTCTTCCACGCCACCGGTCGGATCGACCAGCTTCACGGCGGGCACCTGGAGCGCCATGGAGTTCACGGTGAAGTCGCGACGCACGAGGTCGCCGTCGATCGTGTCGCCGAACTCGACCGTGGGCTTGCGGGTCACGCCGTCATAGCTGTCGGCGCGATAGGTCGTGATCTCGACCTGCTCGCCCTGCACGCGCGCACCGATCGTGCCGAATGCGCGACCGATGTCCCACTGCGCGGTCGAGATCGGCGTGACGATGGCCAGGATGTCGTCGGGCGCGGCGTTCGTCGTGAAGTCGAGGTCGTGCGTCGCCCGACCCAGCAGCGCATCGCGCACCGGACCACCGACCACGGCCAGGTCGAAACCGGCATCCGCGAACGCCGTCGCGAGGGTGCGGACGACCGGGTTCTCGGCGAGCGCACCGAGACGGGCGAGGCCGTCAGCCATGTTGAGCATGGGTTCCAGCGTACCGGGGCGGGCCGGTGGGGCTTCGGCAGGTGCCGCCCACACCGTTCACCTCCCGGTCGCCCGAGGGCCAGCCTCCCGTCACCCGACACCGATGGGGTGGAGGAGCCCCGTGCGGCTGAGCACGGAAACCCACCCCCATGAAGGACTGACATGACCTCCCCCACCCCTGCGGTGCGCTGGCGGCGTCACGGACTGACGTCCGTCGCGCTCCTCGCGCTGCTCGGCGGCGCTGTCGTCGCCCCCGCGGCCCTCGCGGCCCCCGAGCCCGAAGTGCCGACCGGCTCGCTGATCACCGGCGACACCGCCTGGCACTACCTCGACGACGGATCCGACCCGTCGCCCGCACCGGCCGCGCTCCGTGACTGGACGCTCCCGGCGTTCGACGACGGCAGCTGGAAGACGGCCGCGGGCTCGTTCGGCGCGAAGAACGGCAAGCTCGGGGCTGTGGGCCCGCAGACGCCGAAGACGCTCCTGAACCACTACCTCGACGGCGCGAAGGCGCCGACCGTGCCGACGTACTTCTTCCGCACGACGTTCGAGCTCGAGGCGGGAGTCGCCGAGCAGGTCGCGGCGCTGCAGAGCACGATCACCTACGACGACGCCGTGATCGTGTGGATCAACGGTGAAGAGGTCGCCCGTTACGTCGACGGCCGCATCACCGACACGAAGAACGTCGAGTACGCCGGCGACTCCAACGGCGACCCGCTGACGACCACGTTCAGCGCCGAGGGCGACCTGCTGCACGACGGCACCAACACGATCGCCGTCTCGCTGTTCCAGGACCGCGAGACCAGCTCCGACATCTACTTCGACATGTCGTCGCTGACCCTGGTGGAGGCATCCGACCCCGGCACGCCCGTGATCGCGCCGCCGACCCGCGTCATCCTGACCCCGACCGAGCAGCCGGCCATCTCCCAGGCGTTCTCGTGGCTCGCGGGCGACGCGTCGCACACGGTCGGACAGGTCGAGATCGCGCCGACCGCGGGTGGCGACGTCCGCACCGTCGACGCGTACGACGCCGGTGTCGTCAACGGCAACCCGAACAAGCACTTCTCGGCGACCGTCACCGGTCTCACCGCGGCGACCGAATACCGCTACCGCGTCGGCCTGCCCGGCAGCTGGAGCGACTGGTACGAGTTCCGCACGGCCGACCCGAAGGCGACCGACTTCCAGTTCATCTACTACGGCGACGCGCAGATCGGACTCGACACCACGTGGCCGAGCGTCGTAAAGCAGGCGGAGGCCAACGCTCCGCGCTCGATCGGCTCCGTGCACGCGGGCGACCTGATCAACAAGTCCAGCAACGAGGACGAATGGGTCAACTGGTTCAAGGGCATGAAGGACTCGGCCGTGCGCACCAACGTGATGGCCGCCCCCGGCAACCACGAGTACTCGGGCGACAAGCTGCTCACCGCGTGGAAGGCCGCTTTCGAGTACCCGCACAACAACCCGTCGATGAGCTCCATCGGCGAACTGGCCGATCTCGCCAAGGGTGACACCGAGGTCGCGGCCCAGTACCGCGCTCTCTTCGAGCACTGGAGCGCCTTCGCCGCCGAGACCGCGTACTACACCGACTACCAGGGCGTGCGCTTCATCACGCTCAACGCGACGCGCGACGCGACCTTCCTCACCCCGCCGGCGCTGCCTTCGTGCACGAGTGCCGACTGCCCGATCGCCCAGGGCGAGGAGCTGTGGATCCGCTTCCAGGGCGCCTGGCTCGACCTGCTGCTGCAGAACAGCCCGTCGAAGTGGAATGTCGTCACCTTCCACCAGCCGGTCTTCTCGGCATCCGAGGGTCGCGACGAGCCGAAGCTCCGCGCCGACTGGGTCCCCGTGTTCCAGCGCAACGACATCGACCTGGTGCTCATGGGCCACGACCACACCTACGCCCGCGGCTACGTGAACACCGACGCGACCGAGACGCCCGGGATCACCACCGGCCCGGTCTACGTGGTGTCGAACTCCGGCGCGAAGCACTACGAGCTCGAGACGCCGGAGAAGAACGTCTGGACCAACAACGGCGCCACCCAGGTGCTGCGCGGCCAGGGCGTCACCACCTACCAGGTGATCGACGTCTCGAAGAATCAGCTCGTCTACCGCTCGTACCTGGCGGAGAAGCAGCCGGATGCCACCACCGACCTCCCCGTCGGCGCCGTCTACGACACGTTCACGGTGACGAAGTCGGATGCGGGCGAGAAGTGGGTCACCGAGAAGGGCGTCACTCCTCCGGTCACGCCGGAGCCCGAGGTTCCCGCCGAGATCGAGCTGGGCGCGGCATCGGTCACGGCCGGCAGCACTCTCGCGGTCTCGGGCAGCGGCTTCGCGGAAGGAGCCGAGCTGCGACTCGAGCTGCGCTCCGACCCGGTGCAGCTGGGCACGGTGACCGCCGGTGCGGACGGCTCGTTCCAGCGCACGGTGACGATCCCGGCCAACACCCCGGCCGGGGCGCACACGCTCGCCGCGATCCTGCCCGACGGCACCGAGGTCACGGCCTCCGTCACCGTCACCGCGGTGTCCGGCGGCGGAGCGGTCACGCCAGGTGACGGCTCGGGCAGTTCGAGTGGCGCGGACGGCGACCTCGCCACCACGGGTGCCGACAGCGTCCCGTACATCGTCGCAGCGGTCGTGCTCCTCGCGGCGGGCCTCGGCCTGTTCGCGATGCGCCGCCGTCGGCAGCACGCCACGGTCGAGGTGACCGAGGCCGAGTAGTCCGCAGCATCCACGGGCGCCGTCGGGGTTTCGACCCGGGCGGCGCCCTTGCTGCGCGCCGCCCTGCGAAAACCCGGACGCACCCTACTGCCTCCGGCGCGCCGCGCCCCGACACGCCGCCAGGCACGCGGACCGTCTCCGTTTTCGCACACCCGACCGCCTCAGCGCGACCCCGGACTGGGATAACCTTCCACCGAGTCCGTCCCGCTGAAGGAGAGCCCGTGCCCGCGAACGATGTGATGGCCGACGAGACCGATCGGATCGTCGCCGCGGCCCTGCAGGTGAACGGCCGTGCGTCGTGGGGAGAGATCGCCCGCGTGGTCGACCTGCCCGAGCGCACCGTCGCCCGTCGCGGTCAGCGGCTGCTCGATCGCGGACTGGTCCGCGTCTCCACCTACGTCGACCCCGCCCGCGTGCTGCACGCCCGCGCGGTGCTGTTCCGCATCACGACCGAGCCGCACGCGCTATGGCATGTGGCGCGCACCCTTGCCCGCCGCGCGGACGCCTCGTCGGTCTCGGTGCTCGAGGGCAGCAGCGACATCGCCGGCATGCTGCTCCCCCACGACGACGCCTCCATCCGCGAGCTGCTGTTCACCGACTTCCCCGAGCTCGAGGGCATCGACTCGATCAACGTCACCACTGTCCTGAAGTTCTTCCGCTCGGGGCACGACTGGCGTGCGGGCGTACTGACCGACGAACAGGCCCGCATGCTCGACGAGTCGTCCGGCTCGGAGGTCGACCCCGCCGACTCCCTGAGCGACGATGAGGAGGCTCTGATCCGACTGCTCCTGAAGGACGGACGGATGCCGGTGGCCCAACTCTCCCGCGCCCTGGGCCTCAACGTCACGACGACCCGGCGACGCATGGAGTCGCTGAGCCGCCGCGGACTGATGCATCCGCGCACCGAGGTCGTGCCGAGCCTGTTCGGTCTGGGACTCGAGGCGCTCGTATGGCTTCGCGTGCCGATGGCTCGGCTCGAGAAGGTGGGCGCGGCCCTCGCCGCCGCTCCCGAGGTGAAGTTCATCGCGGCCACCACCGGGACCTCGCAGCTGCTCGCCAATGTGCTCGTGAAGGATGCCGACGAGTTCTACCGCTTCCTCACGGGCCCGGCGGTGGCGGGGCACGACGGACTCGAGGTCGTGGAGTCGCTGGTGGTGATCACCCCGGTGCTGCGCGGATCACTGATCGTCGATGAGGCCCCCGAAGCGCTGGCCAATGACATGCCGACCGGCGCCATCCGGCTGTAGGCCGATTCTGTTACTGGCATGTAACGAAATGGCGAGATCGTTCTTGACAGCTTGACCTAGTGGCGAAATAGGGCGAGTATCCTCTCCAGGGCCATCACCCCTGGAGAGGACGATCGTGTTCACGGCTACTGGAGACGACTGGGCGGATCGCGCGGCGACGCTGCCCCTGCACACGCGCATGTTCATCGACGGCGCGTGGGAGGCGGGCTCTGCCGAGCCGCTGACTCCCGTGAGCCCGCGAGACGGTCGTGCGCTCCCGCCGATCACGGCCGCCTCCGCCGCCGACGTCGACCGGGCCGTCCGCTCGGCCCGCGCCGCGTTCGACTCCGGCGTCTGGTCGCGCATCGCACCCCGCGAGCGCGGACAGCTGCTCATCGCCTTCGCGCAGAAGATCCACGACAACGCCGAGGAGCTCGCCCTCACGATCTCGCTCGAGATGGGCAAGCCCATCCGCGAGGCCCTGCAGACCGAGCTGCGCGCGGTCGTGAACTGCTTCCGCTGGTACGGCGAGGCCGCCGACAAGGTGCTCGACGAGATGCCGGTCACCGCGCCGAACAGCCTCGCCCTCGTGACCCGCGAGCCGGCCGGAGTGGTCGCCGCCGTCGTGCCGTGGAACTTCCCGCTGACGATGACCGCGTGGAAGCTCGCCCCCGCCCTCGCGGTCGGCAACAGCGTCGTGCTCAAGCCCGCCGAGCACACCACCTACTCCGCGCTGCGCCTCGCCGAGCTCGCGGTCGAGGCCGGCATCCCCGCCGGCGTCCTCAACGTCACGCCCGGCACCGGCCAGGTCGCCGGCCGCGCGCTCGGCGAACACCCCGATGTCGACGTGGTCACCTTCACCGGCTCGCCCGAGGTCGGCCGGAAGTTCCTCGGCTACTCGGCCGCCTCCAACGGCAAACGCGTCTGGCCCGAGCTCGGTGGCAAGACCGCGAGCCTGGTGCTGCCGGATGCCGACCTGGAACGGGCCGTGCGCGCCACCGCCGACGGCTGCTTCTACAACCAGGGGCAGATGTGCACGGCATCCTCCCGCCTGCTGGTGCCGCGGGCTCAGCGCGACCGCGCGCTGGAGATCGCGGCCGAGGTCGCGCGCACGAGCCTCCCCGCCGACCCGTTCGACGTCGCCACCTCGATGGGCGCAATCGTCAGCGAGCGGCAACTCGCGGGGATCGCCGGATTCGTCGAGCGCGCCCAGGCCGAGGGCGGCGAACTCGCCGCCGGCAGTGCCGAGCGGTTCCGGGCCGTCGACGGCGGCAGCTACTTCGCCCCGGTCGTGCTCGGCGTCACCCCCGAACACGAGGTCGCCCAGCGCGAGGTCTTCGGTCCTGTGCTCTCCGTCATCGCGTACGACGACGTGGAGGACGCGCTCGCGATCGCGAACGGCACCGAGTTCGGTCTGGCCGCCGCCCTCTGGAGCACCGACCTCAACGCCGTGCACACCCTGTCGCGGCGCCTGCGCGCCGGAGTCGTCTGGGTCAACTGCTTCGAGGAGGGCGACATGACGATCCCCTTCGGCGGCGTCAAGGGATCGGGTTTCGGCCGCGACAAGAGCCTGCACGCCCTGGAGAAGTTCACCGACCTGAAGACCACCTGGATCGAGCTCTCGTGATCCGCCCGTTCATCGGCATCACCACCTGGCGCCGTTTCATCGACACCGACCTCGGCAGCGGTCGCCCCGCCCACAGCCTGGGCACGGAGTACGCGGCGCCCATCGAGGCCGCGGGCGGCGCCGTGGTGCTGCTGCCGCCGACCGCCGGCGTCGACGAGGTGCTCGACCGTCTGGACGGGCTCGTCCTCTCCGGCGGAGAAGACGTGCACCCCTCGCGCTACGGCGCCGCGCCGCAGGAGGGCAAGAACTACGACCCCTCGCGCGACGGCTACGAACTCGCGCTCGCCCGCGGAGCCCGTGAACGCGGTCTGCCGGTGCTGGCGATCTGCCGCGGCCTCCAGGTCAGCAACGTCGCCTTCGGAGGATCGCTGATCGTCGACATCCCGACGACCGCTGACCACCAGCCCGTGCGCGGCGCCGACCAGCAGCTGGCGGCACGGCATCCGATCACGCTCGCCGAAGGCAGCCGTCTCGCGGCGCTCTACGGCACGCGGAACCGCGTCGTGAACACCATCCACCACCAGTCGATCGACGTCACCGCGCCCGGCCTCCATCCGGTCGCCTGGGCTCCGGACGGCATCGTCGAAGCCGTCGAGGCCGACGACGACTGGCCCTTCTGGGCGGTGCAGTGGCACCCCGAGAAGATGATCGCCCCCGATGAGGCCGCAGAGGAGATGCCGCTGTTCGCGGCGTTCGTCTCGGCCGCCCGTGAACGCGCAGCGGAACACCCCGCTGCAGAGAAAGGAACACGATGACCAAGCAGGTCTTCCTCGAGTACGAGAACGGCGTCCGCGCCGTCGCCACCCTGTTCGAGGACCTCGCCCCTCGCACCTGCGAAGCCATGTGGGGTGCGCTGGAGAAGCCGGTCACCATGCAGGCCATGCACGCGATGTACGCCGGACCCGAGGTCATGGTCGGCCTTCCCGAAGAGGCCCAGAACTTCGACCCCGAGAAGGTGCCGTTCGAGAACCAGCAGGTCGTGCCCGCACCGGGTGACCTGCAGTGGTACTGGCAGCGTCCGATGCAGATGGGCGGCCTGCCGTTCGAGTGGTACGAGATCGGAGTCTTCTACGATCGTGGTGCCCGTACTCTCGGCCCGCTCGGATGGACACCCGTCAACATCTGGGGCGGCATCACCGAAGGACTCGCGGAATTCGCCAAGGAGAGCGCCGCGATCCGCATCGACGGAGCGAAGCAGCTCACCATCGGACGCCTGGTCTAAGGCGTTCACTCAGTGCTGGACCCATCCCGAAGGAGCAGTGCATGAATACCCGAAGAATCCTCACCACCGGGGCGCTCGTCGCCACCGGCGCCCTCGTCCTCGCCGGCTGTGCATCCGGTGACGACACCGCATCCTCCGGCGACAAGGAGTTCGCCGGCGAGACCATCGTCGTCACCTCGTTCGGCGGCGACTGGGAGAAGGCCTTCATCGAGGCCGTCGTCGATCCCTTCGAGGAGGAGACCGGTGCCAAGGTCGAGCTGATCACGCTGTACAGCGCCGACGCCCTCGCACAGGTCACCGCCCAGAAGGCGAGCCCCCAGATCGATGTCGTGCACTTCTCGGGCGGCCAGGAGTTCACGGCCGCTCAGGACGGGCTCATCGCCCCGATCGCGGCCGACGACCTGTCCGAGTCCGGTGACCTGATCGACCTCGCGACCGCAGGCCTCGAGCGGGGCGAAGGCCCCGTCATCCAGCTGGCGCCGATCGGACTCGTCTACAACACCGAGGCGGATGCTCCGGCGCCCACCTCGTGGCTCGACCTGTTCGACGACGCGTACGCCGGTCACGTCGCCCTCACGGACTTCTCGAACACGTACGGCGTGCTCTCGATGCTCCGTGTCGCCGACGCTCTCGGCGGTGGAATCGACGACCCCTCGAAGGCCATCGCCGACCTCGGGGCACTCGCCTCGGCGGGCGACGCGATCGTGGTCCCGACGTCGCCCGACCTGCAGACCGCCTTCGCCCAGCGCGACACGTGGATCGCTCCGTACGCGATGGACTACGCCGGCACCCTGCAGGATGCGGGTCTTCCGGTCGAGTTCATCGTGCCCGAGGAGGGCGCCACCGCCTCCCTCATCACGGCGAACGTCGTCGAGGGCAGGGACAACCCCGACCTCGCGAAGCTCTTCATCGACTTCGAGCTGCGCCCCGAAGCGCAGGCCGTCTTCGCGGAGAACATGCGGTACTCGCCGGTCAACACCAAGGCGGAGCTCTCGGACGACGCGGCGGATGCGGTCCTCACCGGTGACGAGCTCGACACGGTCGTGGTCTACGCGCCCGGCGACATCGCCGCCGACCGTCAGTCCTGGACCGACGAGTGGAATGCGCTGATCACCAAATGAGCGTCCGAACCCGTAGGGAGCCCTGGCTCCTGCTCCTGCCGGCGATCGCACTGCTCGCGCTCGCCTTCGTCACGCCGGTGGCCGGCATGCTCCTCATGAGCGTGCAATCGTCGGCAGGCGGGTTCACCCTCGACAACTTCACCCGGTTGTTCACGAGTGAATATCACCTCCAGGCGGCGCTGCGTTCGCTCCGCCTGGGGGTGATCCAGACGGTGATCACCCTCGTGATCGCCATCCCCCTCTCCTATGTGATGGCCCGCGCCGGCTCGAAGGTGCGCTCCTTCCTCCTGATCGTCGTGATCCTCCCGCTCATGACGAGCGTCGTGGTCCGCACGTTCGGCTGGGTCGTCCTGATGGGACCCTCCGGACTCATGATGCAGATCCCCGGCGCGGAGTTCCTCGTCGGCGGCACCCAGGGCTTCCTCGGCACCGAGACCGGCGTCGTGATCGCGATGGTGCAGGTGCTCCTCCCCTTCGCGGTGCTCAGCATCCTCGGCGTCATCTCCGGCATCACCCCGCAGCTCGAAGAGGCGTCCCGCACCCTCGGCGCCGGATTCTGGCGCACGCTGCGGCACGTCGTCCTCCCCCTCGCGGTGCCCGGCATCGTCGCCGGCGCCTCGCTCGTGTTCGTCCTGTCGGTGAGCTCGTTCATCACCCCCCGCTTCATCGGCGGAGCCCAGATCCCGGTGTTCGCGCAGACCATCTACGTCGACGCGACCACCAACCTCGACTGGTCGTTCGCGGCCGCGCAGGCCGTGCTGCTGTTCGCCGGGGTCATGCTCGTCCTCGCAGCGACGTCCCGGCTCGGGAAGCAGAAGGTGTGACCATGGTCCGTTCCGTTCCCCTCCTCGGCAGGATCCTCGCGATCGTCCTCGGCGTCGTCGTGACGCTGTACATGCTCGTGCCGCTCATGGTCGTCGCCGGTGCCTCGGTCGGCGAGAACCGCTTCCTGACGTTCCCCGGGCAGGGCTTCACGCTCGACTGGTACGTCGAGGCGCTCACCTCCGACACCTACCTCGAGCCGTTCCGCCTGAGTCTGCTCGTCGGCATCACCGTCGCGATCCTCGCTGCCGCGATCGGCACCGCAGCCGCCCTCGCTCTCACCCGCTTCAAGGTTCCCGGCGGGGCGGCGATCCAGGCGCTGTTGATGTCGCCACTGACGATCCCCACGATCATCCTCGCCATCGGCGCCCTGTCCATCGCGTCGCTCACGATCGGGTCACCCAACGTGGGTGTGCTGATCGCGATCCACATCGTCATCGCGATCCCCTACGTGATGCGCACCGTGACCGGCGTGATGACCCGCGCCGACCACTTCACCGAGGAGGCGGCGCGCACTCTCGGTGCCAGCACCTGGAATCGCTACCGGCTCGTCGTGCTCCCGATCGCCCGCCCCGGCATCGCGGCCGGCGCCTTCTTCGCCTTCAACATCTCGTTCGACGATGCGGTCATCGCCCTCTTCCTGCGCACCCCGCAGCTCGAGACGCTCCCCATCGCCATCTACGGCCAGCTGGAGTTCAGCACGTCGCCCACTGTGGCGGCCGTCTCGACTCTCATGGTCCTGCTCACCGTCGTCCTCATGATCGTGCTCGAACGCATCATCGGCCTGGGAAGGTTGTTCGTCTGATGACAACACTCACCATCACCTCACTCACCAAGGACTTCAAGGGGACGAAGGTGCTCAAGGGCATCGACCTCTCGATGCAGTCCGGCGAATTCGTCTCCCTCCTCGGCCCCTCGGGCTGCGGAAAGACGACCCTCCTGCGCTGCATCGCCGGCCTCGAATCCCCGAGCGGCGGCACGATCGAGATCGCGGGTCAGGATGTGACGAAACTGCCGCCCGAGAAGCGGCACCTGGGCATGATGTTCCAGAGCTACGCGCTCTTCCCGCACATGAGCGTCGTCGAGAACGTGCGCTTCGGTCTGCGGATGTCGGGCGAGAAGTCGAAGGCCGAGCAGAAGGAGCTGGCTGTACGAGCTCTGGAGCGCGTGCAGATGGGACACCTCGCCGACCGGATGCCGGCGCAGCTGTCGGGCGGTCAGCAGCAGCGCGTCGCACTCGCCCGCGCCATCGCCTTCGAGCCCCGCGTGCTCCTGCTCGACGAGCCGCTGTCGAACCTCGACGCCCGGCTGCGTGAAGACATGCAGGTCGAGCTGAAGGAACTGCACCGCACGCTCGGGCTCACCACCGTGTTCGTGACGCACGACCAGGAAGAGGCGATGAGCCTCTCCGACCGGATCGTCCTCATGAACGGCGGTGTGATCGAGCAGGAGGGTGCACCGGCCGAGCTCTACGGCGCACCGCGCACCCCGTTCGCCGCCGACTTCATCGGGGCGGCGAACCTCCTTCCGGCGACTCGCTCGGGCGCTGTCGCGACGCTCGACGGAACAGGGATCCAGATGCCGTTGACCGGTGCGGGCCCGGACGGCGGCGGAGAGGTGGTGCTCCGCCAGGAGGACCTGCACCTGTCCCCCACCGTCGGCGCGGATGCCCCGGTGAGCGTCGACGTCATCGCCCACGTCTACCGCGGTGCCGACATCGTCTACATCGTCGAGCTCGCAGGCAAACGGATGAGGGTCGTGCGTCCCCGGCACGAGGATCCGATCCCCGAAGGCACCGCCGGTCTCGGCTGGCGCGACGGCGCCCTGCTCTGGATCGCCGCCGCCTGAAGGCCCGGACCCTCGATCACCGACCCGACGCCTCTTCGCCAGGAGTAGTTCCACGGCATCCCCCGGCGATGAGACGCCGCGGCCATAGGATCGCGGCATGGCCGACGATGACGTGCAGTCCTCCCCCGCACCCGATACCTCCCGCCGAGGCTTCTTCAAGATCGGCGGGGCGGCCCTCGCCGGCGCGGTCGTCGGTGGCGCGGGTGGCGCTGCCATCGGAGCATCCGTCGCGGCGGGTGCGCGCGACGGCTTCGCCGACGATCCGGACCCGTACGCCGCGCTGACCCCGCGCAGTGAGCCGGGGTTCGACCACGTCGTGGTCGTGATGGGCGAGAACCGTTCGTTCGACAATCTCCTCGGGTATCTCTACTCGAAGGAGAACCTTCCAGCGGGTGAGAAGTTCGAGGGCCTGGCGTTCGGCACGCACAGCAACAAGGCATCCGACGGCACCGTGGTCGAGGCGCACGTCTACGAGGGCGAGACCGATCGCATCATGAGTCACCCCGATCCCGATCCGGGTGAGGAGTATCCGCACGTCAACACCCAGATCTTCGGAACGGTGGATCCGAAGTCGAATGCCGAGCTCTTCGTCGACCAGATGGAGGCGCCCTACAACGCCCCGACGAACGGCGAGAAGGCCTCGATGTCGGGGTTCCTCCAGGACTACATCATCAACTTCCGTCGGCTGCGCAAGGGCAAGGAGCCGAGCGTCGACGAGGCGAAGCACATCATGGGCTCCTTCTCCCCCGCGATGCTGCCGGTGCTGTCGACGCTCGCCGCCGAGTTCGCGGTGTTCGACCACTGGTACGCCGGCGTCCCGTCACAGACGTTCTGCAATCGCTCCTTCTTCCACGCCTCGACGTCGCACGGCTTCGTGACGAACCAGGCCGGCGGCGGCTACGACAAGTGGATCGATGCACCGGCCGCCCCGACGGTGTTCAACCGGCTCGAGGAGAAGAAGCTCGACTGGAAGATCTACATCGACAAGCTCCAGCTCGTCTCCTTCACCGGCATGCTGCATGCCCCGGTGCTGGAGAAGTACTGGCGCACAGACCACTTCGGCACGATGGAGGACTTCTACGCCGATGTGAAGGACGGCAAGCTCCCCGCGTATGCCTTCATCGAGCCGCGGATGGTCTACGACCACAACGACTTCCACCCGCCGTTCGGCTCACCCCGGGAGGGCTTCGTCGAGGGCGAGGAGGTGTTCGACAGCGCGATCTCCGACGTGCGCGCCGGTGATCTGCTGATCCACGACATCTACGAGGCGGTGCGCACGAGCGCGTCGCCGACGGGGTCGAACGCCGTCAACACCCTGCTGCTGATCACTTTCGACGAACACGGCGGATGCTACGACCACGTGCCGCCGCCCGCGGCGACGAAGCCCACGAAAGACACCGGAGCGGGCGAGATGGGGTTCACCTTCGATCGACTCGGATGCCGTGTCCCGGCCATCGCGGTGTCGGCGTACACGAAGCGCGGCACGATCATCCACGACGAGATGCACCACGGTTCGGTCACGGCGACGCTCTCGCGCCTGCACGGCCTGGAGCCCCTCAACGAGCGCGACGCCTCGGCCAACACCCTGTTCAACGTCGTGAATCTGGATCAGCCGCGGCATCCGGCCGACTGGCCGACGACGAAGCCCTCGTACACGCCGCCGAATCCGGAGGAAGCGGTGCCGCAACCCGACGTGAAGGAGCACCTCAAGCCGCTGACGCCCCCGGCACGCGGGCTGCTCGGGCTGCTTCTGGCCCGCTATGGCAAACCCGGCGAGAAGGAGCCGGAGACCTTCGCCGATGCGTACAAGCTGCTCCACGAGCACGGCGAGGAGCTGTTCGGCCCGCCGAAGAGCAGCTGACCACGGTCGCAGTCTTCGCCCGCGGTCGCACGATTCCCGGGGGACTGTGCGACGCGGGTGCGACTCTCCGCCCGGGCTACTTCCGCGCGGAGCGCCGGCGGCCGAGAATCAGGAGTGTCGCACCGAGCACGAGAACGGCCGCACCGCCGGCCGCCCACGCGAGCGTCTCGGGCCCGAGTCCTGTCGCGGGAAGCGGGTCGGTCCCGTTGCCCCCACTGGTCGGCGGAGTGCTCGGGTCCGGCGGGTCGGTCGGGTCCGGTGGCACGACGACGGCATCGGCGGCGAGCGTGAAGTCCTGCTCGGCGATCACGTCTCCGGCCGCGGTGATCACGACTGTGCGCGTCGCCGAGCCGACGACGCTCGTGCCCGTCGGGGGAACCACCGTGAGGGTGTAGGTGCCGGGCGGCAGGGCGCCGAGCCCGAACGTGCCGTCCGCGTCGGACGTGAGCTGCTGCGGCGCGCCCGGTCCGGTGAGTGTCACCACCACGCCCGCGACGGGGGCACCGTCGTCGTCGCGCACGGTGCCGTCGATCGCGCCGAGGCGCGCCAGCTCGAAGTCCACGTTCGCCACGTCGACCGCGGCCACCTGCTCGTTCCGCGTGACGGGAGACGTCGCGGTGAATCCTGCGGGCGTCGTCATCGTGATCGTGTAGTCACCGGCAGCGAGTCGGGGGAACGAGTACGCCCCTGACGCGTCCGTCACGCGCGTGAGGGTCGCCCCTCCAGGAGCGATCGCGGTCACGGTCACGCCGGCCACGCCCGTTCCGTTGGCGCGCACCGTGCCGCGCAGGTCCGCGTTCTCGGCGATCACGAAATCCACGTCGGTGATCGGGACTTCGCTGCCGTCCGGAACCGTCACGGGCGGCGGCTGAGTGGCGACCGTGTAGCCGGGCGGGGTCGTGATCGACACGGGATGCGTCCCGACGGGCACCTGGTCGAACAGGTAGTTCCCGTCAGCATCCGTCGTCGTGGTCTGGCCGTCGATCGTCACGGTCGCACCGGGGACCGCGGCGCCGGTCGTATCGGTCACGGTTCCGGAGACCGCGACGGGCACGATGTCGCGCAGCCCGAAGTCGGCGACCGCGTCGCCCGCACTGAGGTTCGCGGCGACCGTGGTCGGTCCCGTCGAGATCTTGCCCGCGGGCGGGGTCACGCGCACCGTGTACCCGTCAGACGCGACGAACCCAGGGAACGAGTACGTGCCGTCTGCCGCGGTCGTCGTGGTCCCCACGACTGTGCCGTTCGCGTCCGTCAGTGTGAGAGTGACGCCGGGCGTCGGCGCCCCCGTGTCGGTGACAGTGCCCGTGATGTCCTGCGCGATCGACGCGAACCAGGTCTGGTACACGGGAAGACCCGAGCGACGGGTGAAGATCAGGCTGAGGGAGCTGATCGGGGTGCTCGGCTCGAACCAGGCCGCCGCGCCGCTGGTGTCCGCGGCCGCCGCGTTGCCGGTGAGGGTGAGAGTCGTCGCATCCCAACTCGGCACATCATCGGCCGCACCGGTGCACGACGGCTTGCCGACGATTCCTTCCGCGCAGTAGTTGAACCGGTCCCGCAGACCGATCTCCGTCGCATCCAGCACGTGTCCGTCGGGCGCGACGGCGTGGATCCGCAGCGAGTCCGCATCGATGTCGCCCACCGCGAAGGCCCACCCCGAAGTCGGGGTCGGCGTGGCGAAGGAGTACGTCGTCGTCGACGGGCTCGTGGCGTTGTCGGCCCGGGGGCGCAGGTTCAGGTAGGGCTGGTTCCTGCTGGAACCGTACTTCGCACCGATCGCGGTGCCCTCCGAGAGCCAGGTCGAGGCCCCGCTGATGACGCCGATCTGTGCGCCACCCCGTGAATCACTGGTGACGGTCGCGCTGATCGCCGGCTGCGCGGCCACCTCAACCGACGTCGTGAATGCCCCGCCGACGCCGACGAGCGGCTGCCAGGTCGCCCAGGAGGCGACGGTCGCGGCCGAAGCCGGGAGGGCGCCGACGAGCACCGCGATGAGGACGATGGTTCCGGCGATGGTCGCTCTGCGAGAGGCACGCATGCGGTCAGCGTACTGATATACCGGTGCGGTCCGAAAGTGAATTCCTCGATACGGGGTGCCGGCCACTGGGCGGGCGCCGCGTCAGACCGCGTCGCCCTGGACGGGTCCTTCCGTGTTGGGCTTCCAGCCGAGCGCCGGCGCGACATGTGTCGCGAACGCCTCCAGCACGTGCAGGTTGTACTCCGGGCCGAGTTGGTTCGGGATGGTCAGAAGAAGGGTGTCGGCCGCCATCACGGCCTCGTCCTGCTTCAGCTGCGCGATGAGCACGTCCGGCTCGGCGGCGTAGGTCTTGCCGAACGTCGAGCGGAAGCCGTCGATCACACCCATCTGGTCGGCGTTCTCCTCGCTGCGCAGGCCGAAGTACGCCCGGTCCATGTCGGAGACGAGCGGGAAGACGCTGCGGCTGACCGAGACCCGCGGGCGGCCGGTGTGCCCCGCCTCCTTGTATGCGGAGCGGAACAGTTCGATCTGCTCCCGCTGCAGCTCGTGGAACGGCTGACCGGTCGCCTCGGTCACGAGGGTGGAACTCATCATGTTGAGCCCCTTGCGTCCCGTCTCCTCAGCCGTGGCGCGCGAACCCGAGCCCCACCAGATGTGGTCGCGGAGGGTCGGCGATTGCGGCTCGATCGCGAGGTACCGACCGGCACCCACCATGCGCGGGTCGCCCGGAGCGAGGCCCTCTCCGTCGATCGCCCGCAGGAACAGGTCGAACTTCTCCCGCGCGAGCACGCTGCCGCGCTCCGGGTCCTCCTCGTCGACGTAGCCGAACGTCTCATAGCCGCGCAGCGCCGTCTCGGGTGAACCACGGCTCACGCCGAGCGCGATCCTGCCGTCGGCGATGAAGTCGAGGGCGGCCGCCTCTTCGGCGAACTGGAAGGGGTTCTCGTAGCGCATGTCGATCACGCCGGTACCGACTTCGATGCGCTTCGTGCGCGCGGCCATCGCCGACAGCAGCGGCATCGGGGAGGCGGCCTGACGTGCCCAGTGGTGCACGCGCACCGAGGCGCCGTTCACACCGATCTCGTCGGCTCCTTCGGCGATCTCGATCGTCTGCTTCAACATGTCGCCCGCGGTGCGGGTCGCCGAGCCGGGCACGTCGGCGTAGTGACCGAAAGAGAGGAATCCGAAAGCCTTCATGATCTATTCCAACGCATGAATCTGAGGACTATTCCCCCGGCAGCAGGATGCCGTCGAGGATGAGGGAGCGGATGCGGGGCTCGAGGTCGGCCCACAGGTCGGCGAGCGGCACCTCGAAGAGGTCCGCCAGCGCGGCCGCGATCTGCACCACGGTGAGTTCTCCGTCGCAGGCGCCGACGAAACCGGCGAGAGCAGGGTCGACAGAGATCGTGCGACCGAAGCCGCCGCCCTGACGCAGCTCGATCACGCTCGGGTCATCGTCACCCGGCATCAGATGCCGCGCCTCGGTGACGTCGGCAGCGACCACCAGGGTGGCCGGCAGCCCTTCGGCGAGCACATCCTGCGCCGCGAGGCCCGTCGCCAAGGCGGCCCCGACGTTCGCGACGGGCTGGGCGATGCGCTCAGTTCGCCGCAGTGGTTCGCCCGAGGTGCCCCGACGCATCAGCACGTAGCCGAAGCCGATCGAGGTCACTCCACGGGCGGCGAAGTCGTCGAGCCATGCGGTCAGCAGCGGCGTGAAACCGGGGTCGCGCGGCGTGGTCCCCCCATCGCGGATCCACAGTTCCGCGTAGCCCAGAGGCGAGAGTTCCTCCCGCTCGATCACCCACAGGTCGAGCTCGGCCGGCACCCAGGCTTCGAGACGTGCGAGCCCGGTGATCGCGGCCTTCGACTCCCAGTTGCCGAGCAGCTGCGCGATGCCGTTCCGGGTCAGGTGGGCAGGGGCGCTGCGGATGAACTGCTCCACCAGCGCATCTCCCACGAGTCCGCCGTCACGGTATTCGTATGCGGGCACTCCCTCGACGCGCGGGGTGATCACGAACGGAGGATTCGAGACGATCAGGTCGAACGCCTCCCCCGCCACCGGCTCGAACATGCTGCCGTGGCGGAACTCGATGTTCGTCACCCCGTTGAGGTGGGCGTTGATTTCGGCGAACGCGAGGGCACGGGTCGAGATGTCGGTCGCGACGACCGTGCCGGCGCGTCGTGCGACGAGGAGCGCCTGGATGCCGCATCCGGTGCCCAGGTCGAGCGCGCGCTCCACTTCGATCGGGACGATGGTCTCGGCGAGCGTGCGCGATGCCCCGCCGACACCGAGCACGTGGTCGGCGGGCAACGGGGCGTCGAGGGCGACCTCATCGAGATCGCTCGCGATCCACCATTCCCCCACCCCGTCGGCGTCGACGAACGACTGCGGCCGCAGCAGGGCCGTCGGCGTCACCGTGTCGGCGTCCGCCTCGGCGAGACCGAGCGCCACGAGTCCGTCCACTCCGAGCCGCGGCAGCGCGTCGATGACGTGGGCACGCGGCTGTGGCATTCCGAGCACGAGCAGACGCCCGAGCGTGGCGAGCGTTCCGGAGTCACCGTCGATGGACCGCAGGATCGGCTCCCGCATCCCGCGGGCGAGTGCGTCATCCGCCTCCTCACCCCACAGGCGCCGCAGCGGCTCGGAGCGGAGGTCCGCAGCGTCGAGATCCGCGGCGAGCGCGGCCGTGCGGAGTGGGTCGGGGACCGGTGCGGGGGTGTCGGACACGGCCGTCACTCTACGCGTCTTCAGGGTTCTCTTTCGCAGAGCCTCCTAGAATCACTAGGTCAGTACTCACGAGCAGCCTCTTCCCGGGCGTTCGAGGAAGACCTTCATGACCGCGATCACCCCCGACATCGGCCTCCGTGCGCGCCTGCGACGGCTCGCAGGAGCGACCGCTGTTCTCGCGATCGCCGTGAGCGGCTGTGCGTTCGTCGCACCGAGCGCCGCGGTCGCCGCCGATCAGGCGCAATCCGACGACGAAAAGAGCGTCGAGCTGCATGTCTCGGCCGGTCTTCGCGGGCTCGTCGCACCGGGGTCGTCCACGTCGGCGATCGTCACCGTGGAGAACGGCGCCGACGCCGCACTCACCACGGGTCAGGTCGAGGTCGAACTCAATCGCACCCCGCTCACCGATGCTGCGGCCGTCTCCACCTGGCTCGACGACGGCGAGGCGACAGGTGCCTTCGCCCCCATCGGCGCCGAAGACACCGACCCGATCGATGGCGGTGCGTCGGCGACGACCACGATCTTCGTGTCCGAGGCGACCCTGGGCAACCTCGCGCCCGGCGTCTACCCGCTGCGCGCGGAACTCACGGCCTCGACCGGCGATGCCGCAGACGCCGAGGCCGTGGATGCGACCGCGACGAGTGTGCTGGTGATCGCCGCCCCCCAGACCGCGCAGGTCGGGGTGCTCGTTCCCGTCACGGCGACGCCCGAAGGCGGCGCACTGCTGACGGCCGCCGAGCTCTCGGAACTCACTGCTCCCGACGGGGCCCTGACCGCACAGCTCGACGGCGTCGCCGGGACGACCGCCGTGCTGGCCATCGACCCGTCCATCCCCGCCGCGATCCGGGCGCTCGGCACCGCCGCCCCGGAGACCGCCCGCGACTGGCTGACACGACTCGACAACCTCCCGAACGCGCGTTTCGCGCTGCAGTTCGGTGATGCGGATGCGACGGCGCAGGCGCAGGCGGGTCTGCCTGAGCTGCTGCAGCCCCGGGCTCTCACCCCATTGCTCGATCCCGCGAACTTCCCGGGAGTCCCGGCAACGGCCGCACCAACCGACGCGCCTGATGCGACACCCGGTCCGACCCCGAGTGCCACGGAGTCTCCGGCACTCCCCAGCGATGACGAACTCACGGCGATCGACGGCGCTCTGCCTCACATCCTGTGGCCGCAGACCCCCACTTCCGCCGACCTGACCGCCTTCGCCGGCTACGTGGGCGCAGACACCACGACGATCGTCCCCTCGACGGCGGTCGGCGGACAGAGCACGGCTCATGCGACAGCCGGCGGCAACGACCTCCTGGTCACGGACGCCGCGACCTCCGACGTGCTCTCGCGGGTGGCGGCGGCGCGGAATCCCGCCGACCGTCAGCGACTTCTCGCCGAGGCGGCCGCCCTCCTCCAGCTGGCACAGCGTGCCGCCCCCACCGCTCCCCTGCTCATCGGCCTGGACCGGGACGAGAACCGCTCCTCCGACGCGCTGCGCGACGCGATCACCGCCGCCGACTCGGCCGGGTTCGAGCTCGCGACGCTCCGGGCAGCGGCGCCCGTTCCGGTCACGGTCACCGGGGAACCGGATGCTGCGCGATCCGCCGCCGTGACGACACTCCTCGCCGATGAGTCTCGGCTCACCGCGTTCTCGTCGATCCTCGCCGACCCCCAGGTGCTGCTCAGCCCCGAACGCATCCGGATCCTGCGCACGCTGTCGGTCGGAACATCGGCCGCCGCGTTCGCCGAGGGTTTCGCGGATCATCAAGCACAGACGAGCGCCACGCTCGACGCGGTCAACATCCCCCCGTCCAGCACGATCCAGCTGCTCACGGCGAACGCCGATCTGCCGATCGCGGTGCGCAACGACCTTCCGTGGCCTGTGACGGTGCAGCTCTTCGTCTCGCCGACGGATCCGCGCCTCGAGGTCAGGTCCCCGGACGAGACGATCGTGCAGGCCCAGTCCACGACACGCATCAAGGTTCCGGTGTCGGCTCGCGTGGGCAGCGGCGAGGTCGACCTCCGACTCAGTCTCTACAGCCCCACGGGCGTGCAGATCCAGGGTGATCAGACGCTCAGGGTCGCGGTGCGTGCGGAGTGGGAGACGATCGGACTCGTCGTCCTGGGCGGCATCATCGTGCTGCTGATCGCGCTCGGTGTGATCCGCACCGTGCGTCGCAAGCGGCGTGAGGCAGTCGAGGAATCAGCAGTCGAAGCGCAGATCGAAGCCCTGGAGGAAGAGGAAGCCGTGGAAGCCCGCCCGGACGCCACCACGACAGAAGACACGCGTGAGTAGCCTCGGCCGCGCGAGCGCCGTCATCGGCGCCGGCACTCTCGTCTCCCGCCTCACCGGCCTGCTGCGCAGCATCGTCCTCGTCGGCGTCATCGGCTCGTACAAGTCGGGTCCCGCCGACGCGTTCGCCGCCGCGAACACACTGCCCAATAGCGTCTTCTCGCTCATCTCGGTCGGCATCCTCACGGCCGTGATCGTGCCGCAGATCGTGAAGGCCGCCGCGGATGCGGACGGCGGCAACGCGTTCATCTCGAAGCTCTTCACCCTCGGCACCGTCGTGCTCGTCGCCGTCACCGCTGTCGCGACGATCGCCGCTCCTTGGTTGATCCAGCTCGTCGCGGGTGGCCTCCCTTCCGCCACCCAGGCGCTCGCGACGGCTCTCGCGTACTGGTGTCTTCCACAGATCCTCTTCTACGGCCTCTACGCGCTCCTCGGCGAAGCACTGAATGCCCGCCGCATCTTCGGCCCGTTCACGTGGGCCCCCGTCGTCAACAACATCGTCTCGATCATCGGCTTCCTCCTGCTGGGATGGGTGTTCTCGCCCGTGTCCCGAAGCGCTGCGGACTGGACGCCGGACATGATCGCCGCACTCGGCGGGACCGCCACCCTCGGCATCGCCATCCAGGCCCTCGTGCTCCTGCTGTTCTGGCGGCGCACCGGTCTCGCACTCCGCCCGGACTTCCACTGGCGCGGCGTCGGATTGGGTGGTGTCGGAAAGCTCGCCGGCTGGACTTTCCTCATGGCGTTCGCATCGCTCGCGGCAGGGATCCTTCAGGGGCGGATCGTCAGCGCCGCCTCCGAATCGGGTGCCTCGCTCGCGGTCACCGGCAATGCCTGGCTGATCTTCATGCTGCCGTACTCTGTCATCGTGCTCTCGATCGGGACGCCGTACTTCACGCAGATCAGCGAGCATGCGGCAGCCGGTCGTCACGACGAGGTGCGGGGAGACATCTCCCGCAGCATCCGCACCCTCCTGTTCTTCATCGTCGCCGCAGTGGCGGCCGTAGCCGCCGCCGCGATTCCCGCCTCGCGCGTCTTCACAGAGAGCGCGCCCGATGCGCAGGGCGCTGCCCTGGTGCTGCTCTGTTACCTGATCAGCCTGATCCCGCTGACGATCCTCTTCATCGTCCAGCGCACGTTCTACGCCTACGACGACACCCGAACGCCGTTCTGGTTCACGATCTTCCAGTGCGTGCTCATCGTGATCACCGCTCTGGCCGCGGCCGGGCTCCTCGCCGCAGACGTGATCCCGCTGACCCAGCTCGCCGCAGCCGTCGCCCTCGGTCAGTCCATCGCAAGCACCCTGCAGACGGTCGTCGCCACCTGGCTGCTGCACCGGAAGATCGGTGGGCTCGGGGTGGGGTCCTGGATGCTCGCCATCCTGCGATTCGCCGTGGCGGGAGTCCCTGCCGGCTTCGCCGGCTGGGGCGTGTATCTGCTCCTCGGCGGCCCCTCAGGGTGGGCGACGTCCGGTGTCATCCCGGCGACCCTCGCGACCGCGATCATCGGCCTCACGGTCGTGGTCGTCTACGTCGCGATCCTCGCCCTCATGCGCGCCCCCGAGCTCAAGGCGGCCGGCGGCCTCGTGCGTCGTTTCCTGCCCGGCCGCTGATCCGCGCGGAGGCGTCTCCCAGCCCGGTGGCGCACACTGCGGAGGGAATGCCCCGCGGTTACCATGGGTTGAAGCAGTCGAAGGTCATTCGACCGCAGTTTCTAAGACGGAGAGCACATGCGTCAGGTCATCATCATCGGCTCCGGCCCCGCCGGATTCACGGCTGCCATCTACGCGGCCAGGGCCAACCTCAAGCCGCTGCTCATCGCGAGTTCGGTCGAGGTCGGCGGCGAGCTCATGAACACCACCGAGGTCGAGAACTACCCGGGCTTCCCCGAGGGCATCCAGGGTCCCGAGCTGATGGCGAAGTTCCAGGAGCAGGCCGAGAAGTTCGGCACCGAGGTCCTCTACGACGACGTCACCGAGCTCGACCTCGACGGCCCCGTCAAGACGGTCACGCTCGGCTCCGGTGCCGTGCACGAGACGCAGTCGCTGATCTACGCGACCGGCTCGGCCTACCGCAAGCTCGACATCGCCGGTGAGGAGCGTCTCTCCGGCTACGGCGTCTCGTGGTGCGCGACTTGCGACGGGTTCTTCTTCCGCGAGAAGACGATCGCCGTCGTCGGCGGTGGCGACTCCGCCATGGAAGAGGCCACGTTCCTCACCCGTTTCGCCTCGAAGGTCTACGTGATCCACCGCAAGGACACGCTGCGTGCCTCGAAGATCATGCAGGAGCGCGCCTTCGCGAACGAGAAGATCGAGTTCGTGTGGAACAGCGAGGTCGCCGAGGTCCTCGGTGGCGATTCCGTCTCCGGTGTGCAGCTGCGCAACACGGTCGACGGCACGCTCAGCGACCTTCCCATCGACGGACTCTTCATCGCGATCGGCAACGACCCGCGCACGCACCTCGTGCACGACAAGCTCGAGCTGACGGCCGAGGGCACCATCTGGGTCGACGGCCGTTCGTCGAAGACCTCGGTGCCCGGCGTGTTCGCCGCCGGCGACGTGATCGACCCGACGTACCGCCAGGCCATCACGGCCGCCGGTACCGGCACGGTCGCGGCCCTCGATGCGGAGCACTTCCTCGCTGATCTCGAGGATGCCTCCGTGGAGGTTCCGGCTGCGGAGGCCGCCGAGATCATCGTCGCCTGAGGCGGCGGGAACACTTTTCCCTCGTTTGCTGTTGTAGCAGGCGAACCCCAATCAAGGAGAACTCTGATGAGTGCAAAGGCTACGAGCCAGGCGACCTGGGAGCAGGACGTTCTGCAGGCCGACGGTCCGGTGCTGGTGGACTTCTGGGCCGAGTGGTGTGGTCCGTGTCGCATGGTCGCGCCGGTTCTGGACGAGATCCAGGCCGACAACCCCGACAAGATCACCATCCTCAAGCTCAACGTCGACGAGAACCCCGAGCTGGCGATGAAGTATCAGATCACGTCGATCCCGGCGATGAAGGTCTTCCACGGTGGTGAGGTCAAGACGACCATCATCGGTGCGAAGCCGAAGTTCGCGCTCGAGAAGGACCTCGCCGCATTCATCGGCTGATCCTCTGACGTCGAAAGGCCGCCATCCCCCGGGGGTGGCGGCCTTTTTCGTGTCCGCAGGCGGTCAGGAGGCGTCTGCGACGCTGGGGTCCCAGCGTCGGTGGCGCTGCTTCTCGTCGAGAAGCCCCCAGACGGCCGAGGTGAGCTCGGGGTACTCGAGGGCGATCTGACGCAGCACACGGTAGTGCCGAGCGGCGTTCGGGCGCACTCCGTCGTTCGCGTTGATGTTGTCGGCGCGCAGGAGGTAGACGACCAGCTCGTCGACGCTCGGCAGCTCCTCCATGAACTCCCAGGGGTCCTCCCCGCCGAGGAGTCGCTCCTGGATGAGGACCGCGAGTTCGTCTGCCGCCTCCGCGCGCAGCACTTCCAGGCTGGCGCGGCGCTGTACGGACTCGGTCATGCATCCAGCCTACGTCTGCTGGGGACCCCCGCGTCGCACGACCTTCATGTTCTCGGTCATCTCTTCGAGCTCCTTGCCCTTGGTCTCGGGAACCTTGAAGAACACGAAGAAGAACGACAGGAGTGCGAAGAACGCGTAGAAGCCGTAGGCGAAGGTGAGGCCGATCTCGGCGAAGGCCGGGAACGTGGTCGAGATGAAGAAGTTCGCGACCCACTGCGCTGCCGCAGCCACCGCGAGAGCACCGGCGCGGATGGAGTTCGGGAAGATCTCGCCCAGCAGCACCCAGACCAGCGGACCCCAGCTGGCGCCGAAGAAGACCACGAAGCCGTTCGCGCAGATCAGGGCGACGGTCGCCCACGGGTCCGGAAGCGTCGCCGTCCCCTGAGCGTCGAGCGTGCCGAACGAGAACGCGACCGCCATCAGTCCCAGCGTCACCGTCATACCGACGGAACCCACGAGGAGCATGATGCGCCGCCCGATCCTGTCGACCAGCAGGATCGCCACGATCGTCACGACGATGTTCGTCACCGAGGTGATGACGGAGGTGAGCAGGGCGCTCGACTCATCGAATCCGACCGACTGCCACAGCGTCGTCGAGTAGTAGAAGATCACATTGATGCCGACGAACTGCTGGAACACCGAGAGCAGGATGCCGATCCAGACGATCGGCTTCAGCCCGAGGCGGTTGCCCCGAAGGTCTCGCAGAGACTCGGAGCGCTCGGTGTTGATCGTCCCGGTGATCTCCTTGATCTTCGCATCGGTGTCGATGGTCCCCGTGACGGTCTCCAGAACCTTCGCGGCCCGCTCCAACTCTCCCTTGCGCACCAGATACCGCGGCGATTCCGGCAGACGCAGCGACATGAGCCCGTAGACGAGGGCGGGGATCGCGGCGACCATGAACATCCATCGCCAGGCCGTGAGCCCCCAGAGCGGCTGGTCGGCCGCTCCCGCGAGGTTGGCGAGCAGCGCATCGGAGAGGAGAGCCGCGAAGATACCGGTCACGATCGCGAGCTGCTGCAGGGAGCCGAGGCGCCCGCGCACGGCGGCCGGCGAGACCTCCGCGATGTAGGCGGGGGCGATGACCGATGCCGCCCCGACGCCGAGACCACCGATCACGCGCCAGACGATCAGATCGATGACACCGAACGCGAGTCCGGATCCGATCGCCGAGATGAAGAACATCGCCGCGGCGACCACCATCACGGGGATACGGCCGTACTTGTTGGACACCGGTCCCGCGAACCAGGCACCCACGGCGCAGCCGATGAGGGCCGACGAGACGGCGAAGCCCTTCAGTGCGGTGCCGAGGTCGAACCCGGAGACGTCACCGGCGAGAGCGTCGACCGCTCCGTTGATCACGGCCGTGTCGAATCCGAAGAGGAAACCACCCAACGCCGCCGCGATGCTCACCGCGATCACACGGCGCTTGATGGCGGCTGGACCTGTTGCTCTGGACATGACTGACTCCCCCTCGACGTCGAGATGACGCGAGTCTAGATGAAGGGCGGACGACGGTGGGTGTTACCTGGCGGAGCCGTAGCCGCTCTCGCCGAGCTCCTCGAGAATTCGATTGAGATCCTGAATCGAAGCGAAATCGATCGTGACCTGGCCTTTTCGTGCACCGAGTGCGATCTTGACGCGAGTGTTCAGCCGGTCACCGAGCTTTCCGGCGACCTCGTCGAGGTATGCCCGCCGTGCTCCGGGCGTCGCTTTCGTCGTCTTGCCGGCCGACGGCTGCGACTTCGCAGCCTCTTCCGTGGCGCGCACGGAGAGGTCTTCGTTCACGACCTTGTCGGCGAGGCGCTGCATCGATTCGGGATTCTCGAGACTGAGGATCGCGCGGGCGTGACCAGCGGTCAGCACCCCGGCCGCGACGCGCTGCTGCACGGGGACGGGCAGCTTCAGGAGCCGGATCGTGTTGCTGATCTGGGGACGTGAGCGGCCGATGCGCGTGGCCAGCTCCTCCTGAGTGATGCCGAAGTCCTCCAGAAGCTGCTGGTATGCAGATGCTTCTTCCAGCGGATTGAGCTCGGACCGGTGGAGGTTCTCCAGCAGGGCATCGCGGAGGAGATCCTCATCGGCCGTCTCGCGGACGATGGCCGGGATCGTCTCGAGTCCTGCCTCACGAGCGGCGCGGGTGCGCCGCTCCCCCATGATCAACTCGTACTCGCCCTCGGTGTTCTTGCGCACGACCACGGGCTGCAGCACGCCGAACTCGCGCACGCTGTGCACCAGCTCCGCGAGGTCTTCCGGGTTGAAGTGCGTCCGCGGCTGGCGCGGGTTCGGGACGATCGCGTTCGGGTCGACCTGGACCAGGTGGATCCCCGGCACCTCTTCCAGCGCGGGTGCCTCGGCATCCGGCCCGACCGTCGCCTCCGTGGCAGCCGGCCGCAGGCTCGCACCAGGGAAGAACACATCGACGGGACGCTCCGCCTGATCAGCCGTGGGGATCAGGGCCCCGATACCCCGACCCAGTCCAGTGCGCTTGGCCATCATTTCTCCTTGCTCTGCGTCGCGGTCCGCGATGCGATCTCGACAGCGGCCTCGCGGTAGGCGATGGCGCCGGCGGATTGTCCGTCATAGGCGATCACGGTCTGTCCGAAGCTCGGCGCTTCAGATACACGGACCGAGCGCGGAATCACCGTCTCCAGCACCTGATCCGGGAAGTGCGTGCGCACCTCTTCAGCGACCTGCTGGGCGAGGCGGGTGCGGCCGTCGAACATCGTGAGCAGGATGGTGGAGAGATGCAAGTCGGGATTCAGATGCTTCTGGATCATCTGGATACTGCCGAGCAGCTGGCTCAGCCCCTCCAGCGCGTAGTACTCGCACTGTATCGGGATGAAAACCTCGGATGCGGCCGTGAAGGCGTTGATCGTGAGGAGCCCCAGCGACGGCGGGCAGTCGATGATCACGAAGTCCATCGGATTGTCTGCGAGGTAGTCCACGAGCGCGCGGCGCAACCGGTGTTCGCGGGCCACCTGTGCGACGAGCTCGATCTCCGCCCCTGCAAGGTGGATCGTGCTGGGCGCGCAGAAGAGATTGGGATCTTCGGGACTGGGCTGGACGATGTCGGCGAGGGGGAACTCCTCGATGAGCACGTCGTAGACACTGGGGATGTCGGCGCTGTGCGGAACACCGAGCGCGGTCGACGCATTGCCCTGCGGGTCGAGGTCGATGACCAGGACCTTCGCCCCCAGGCCCGCGAGGGCGGACGCAATGTTCACGGCCGTCGTGGTCTTCCCCACGCCGCCCTTCTGGTTCGACACCGTCAGGACGCGCGTCTCGCCGGTGAACTCGACCGATGCGGCCTCCAGCGCGCGCCTCCGGGCCGAAAGGTCGGCAATCTCCCGCGCGAGCGGTGTATCCATCCCGAACGATTCGTTCGTCGATGTCTTCTCGGATTGTTTCACGTGAAACATCCACTCCTTTCGGGGCCGCGTTCCACTCTAATCGCTGCGGGCGACACCGGCTTACGCGAGCCCACGACGTGCCTCCGATCCCGCAGGAAGCGAGCCCGCACAGCTCGCTTTCGATGGGCACCGCGACCGGACGAGAGGGGGTCCATGCTCTCCGCACCAGGCCACCTGGTTCGACGTTTCACGTGAAACGATGACGGGCTCACTCCCCTCAAGAGGCGGGCACGGGGGCCGACAACCCTCAAGAGCAACCTGGTCGGCTGGGAGGGCGTGGTAGGCCGCTCGCGCTGGACAACTGATGCGGCGGAAGGAGTAACGATAGCCCGAAGCCTCCCGGGCAGCGGGCTCGACCTGTGTGGTGCAGAGACTGGAGCGAAGCTGTGCGGGCGCGCCGCGCACGACAACGACGGCAACCACTCCCCCACCCGCGCCCACCAGCAAGGCGACACTGCGGTGTCTGAACCGCAGTGGGTAGCTGCCCCGTCGTACGCCACACCTGTTCTGGCGGGGCACACTGCCCCGCAGAGCGACGTTTCACGTGAAACATCGCCCACCTCCGCCTCCGGCACCACGCTGAGGCAGAGGAGAACCGCGGCACCTCGCAGGGGGTCCCTCTGAACTCGCCGTGCTATCGACGCCGTGGGCCGTTCCTCCGACTTCACAGACGTACCGTCCCCACGCCGGCATCACCGCTCGTTCCGGCGCCGCCTTCCGACCAGCACCGGTGAAGCTCACGACGAGTGGGTCGCGACCGCTCGAGACGAGGCCGAGGGGAACAGCGCCCAGACCAGCGGGAGCCACCCCGGTCCTCACAGAGCACTACCTCCCGGAACCGCAGCCTTCACAGCCATCACGACGCCTTCCCTGGTAGTCATACCCGCCATCGATATGCGGGCACGGAGCAGGAGGCGAAATCATCCTCCGCGGGACGGATCGCCCCGTTTCACGTGAAACACCGCGCATGGCGATCCCGGGTGTGCAGGTATGCGTCGCGTCGATGGGTAGCACTCCGTGCACCGTCACCATCTCAGCCGCGAACTCCTTCCTACTCGCAGGGAAGACCACGGTCGACTGCGTGAAGTCCCCACGGGTGACCGAATGCATACCGGGTTTCTCCCGCACGGCATCCGGCGGCCGAGAGGTGTCCACCGGTAGATGAGAAGGCGTCGCCAGCTACAGCTATCGCGGTGTTTCACGTGAAACTTCGATGCGTCGTGACTACCCCGATACGAAGAAACGGGGTGTTTCACGTGAAACACCCCGCTTATCTGATGGCAGAAGCTCAGCGCACTCGAGTTCGAACCACGCGGGTCGTCTCCGGCAGCACGCCCTCTCCCAGTACTTCCACCCGTACGTCAGAGAGACGGAACTTCTTGATCTGCTTCTGAGCAGCCTCGACCTCGTTCGCCGCATTCATACCCTTGAGAAGGATGAGCTCTCCCCCGTCGCGCACCAGCGGTGCCGTGATCGGGACGAGAGTCCGCAGCGCGCTCACCGCGCGCGCCGTCACGACATCGAAACTTGCAGGGGGCACGTCTTCAGCCCGCGCACGCAGCACGGTCGTGTTCGTCAGCCTCAGTTCCGAGACCTGTTCATTGAGCCAGGTGATTCGACGCTCCATCGGTTCCACGAGCGTCCACTCCACATCAGGACGAGCGATCGCGAGCACGATCCCGGGAAGGCCCGCACCGGATCCGATGTCGGCAACAGAACCGTGGAAAAGGGGTGCGGCGATCACACTGTTGAGGATGTGGCGCGTCCACAGGCGAGGAAGCTCGAGGGGACCGATGAGTCCTCGCTCCTCCCCTTCGCGAGCGAGCGCTGCTGTGAACGCCCGTGCGATCTCGATGCGATCTCCGAACAGCTCGGCGGAGATCGCCGGTTCCTGCTCGAGCTCACTCATGAAGGTTCACACAGAATCGATGTTTCACGTGAAACATCAACGACGACGGAGAACCGTGTGCCGGTCAGCGCCTTCGCCGTACGACTCGGAGACGAGCCCCCGTTCCGCGGCGATGTCATGCACGAGCTTGCGCTCATAGCTGGACATCGAGGGCAGCGAGGCCTGCGACGAACCCTCGTCGAGCTTGGCTGCGGCAGCGTCGACGAGAGTCTCGAGCTGGCGACGGCGCGTGTCGCGCGAGCCGGCGATGTCGAGGATGAGGCGCGAGAACGAGCCGGTCTTGCTCTGCACGGCCAGACGGGTCAGCTCCTGCAGCGCCTGCACCGTATCGGGGGCGGAGAGCAGGGACAGCCCGTCGCCCTCAGCTTCGATCGAGACGTAGGCGCGACCCTGACGGACGTCGAGATTCAGGTCTCCGTCGATGTCGGCGATGTCGAGAAGTTCCTCGAGGTAGTCCGCCGCGACGTCGCCTTCGTTCTCGAGCTGAGCCACCGTGGGCTCGGTGTTCTCGGTCATGGTCTCAGTCATGAGCCGCTCCCCTTCTTCTTCGCGCGCTTCTTACCCACCGGCTGCTGACGCTTCGGTGCTTCCGCCTTGGCTTTCTCGGCCTCTTCGAGCAGACGCTGCTGCTCCGCCTCGTATGCGGCCATCGGCACGACCTTGCCGGAGGAGTCGATCGCCTTGCCCTTGCGAGCGAGACGCTCTTCACGGGCCTTGGCGGCTTCGGAGCCGGGAGTCGGCATCTCGCGGATGACAAGGAACTGCTGTCCCATGGTCCAGAGGTTCGAGATGAACCAGTACACGACGACACCGAGCGGGAAGAAGACACCCGAGAAGATGAAGCCCAGCGGAAGGACATAGAGCATGATCTTTTGCATCTGGTACGCCTGGCCGGTCTTGGCCTCGGGCGACAGGTTCTTCGAGATGATCTGCAGCTGCGTGAAGAACTGCGAGGCGATCATGAGGACGACGAGCGTGACCAGGATGACGATCGCGGTCGTGTTCTGCGCGTCGACCGCGTTGCCCAGGGTCTCGTGCAGCGAAGCGACTCCGAAGAGCTTCGCGTCGTAGAACTCCTTGGTGAGCTCCGGGCTCAGCAACCCGACGCCACCGACACTGTCCTTGGCGTGCTTGCTGACGTCACTCAGAACGCTGTACAGAGAGAAGAAGATCGGCATCTGCACGAGCAGCGGCAGACAGCTCGACATCGGGGTCGTGCCGTGCTTCTTGTACAGGGCCATCGTCTCGCGGCTCATGGCCTCGCGAGAGAGCTGATCCTTCTTACCTCGGTACTTCTCCTGAACTTTTCGCAGTTCAGGAGCGATTTCCATCATCTTTCGCTGGCTCTTGATCTGCTTTACGAACAGCGGGATCAGGGCGGCACGGACGACGATGACGAGTCCGACGATCGACAACACCCAGGTGAGACCGGATGCGGCGGGAAGGCCGACGGTGGTCAGCAGCCAGTGCCAGGCGACGAGGATGAGTTCGACGACCCACTTCAGCGGCCAGAGGATGGTGCCGATCAGATCGAAGCCACCCGCAGCAGGTGCATCGCTGGGAGTGGAGCTGGCTAGCAGAAGGTCAAGACCCACCGATCAGTCCTTTCGGGAGGGGACGACGAAACCGTGTGCAGTCAGGTCGTAGCGGAAGTGTTCATGCGGACGGACGTCGTCGACGCCACCGCTGGTCCAGGGATTGCAGCGGAGGATGCGCCATGCCGAGAGCACCGCCCCCTTCACCGCGCCGTGCTGCTGCACCGCACCTACAGCGTAGGCGGAACAGCTGGGGTAGTACGCACAGACATCTCCATACATCGGGGAGATCACCTTGCGATAGGCGGTGAGGAATCCCAGCACCAGATTGCGCGGCACCAGGGGAACGCTGCGAAGCACATCCTGCGACTGCATGCGCGCCGTCCCGATGGACGAGGCCGGGAGAGCGGTCATGCCGACACCGCGACCGTTGGGGCGAGTCGACTCAGACACCGATCGACGTCGGCGCGGAGCTCCGCGAAGGATGCCGTCGCCGACGCAGGAAGGGCACGGATGACGACATCCGTGCCCTCGGGAACGCGTTGCAGCGCTTCCGCGCACACGGCTTTGAGTCGCCGACGCACGGTGTTGCGCACCACAGCGGTGCCTACCTGCTTGCTGATGATGAATCCGAACCTCGCGGCCCTGCTCTCGCCCGTCGTCAACATCGAGGTGATGACGCGCGCCCCGCCACAACGGGATCCGCGTCGAACGACCAGACGGTAGTCGCTCCCGCGGGTCAGCCGATACGGGCGGGCGAGCACAGTGGACTACGCAGAGAGCTCGGTGCGGCCCTTCGCACGGCGGGCAGCGAGGATGCCGCGGCCGGCACGCGTACGCATGCGGGCACGGAAGCCGTGCTTCTTGGCGCGACGACGGTTGTTGGGCTGGAAAGTGCGCTTGCTCATGGAATCACTCCGGGAATGCTGCCACCGGATTCACTTCGACCGGAGACATGGGGAACTGCCGAAAAAGGCATAAGTCAACCGACTTAGGGTACGTCTTACCGGCGCGCAGAGCAAATCTGCGCGCTTCCGTGGTCGACCACCGGCACGAACCGCACAGCCATTATCCACAACCGGGGCTCGCCCGGCGAGCACAACACGCGCGCGTATTTTCAAGGGCAGGTTGCCGTTCACAGCCGCGGTGACTACCGTGGCATCCTAAGTTATCCACAGGGGCACAGCACGTCGACCCCGCCTCGATTCCTCGTCCGGAGCGTCATGTCATCACCTGCCCAGCCCGACGTCCCCATCTGGACCACGGTGCAGGAGCTTCTGGTCGATGACGATCGTGTCACTCCCCAGCTGCAGGGATTTCTGAGTCTGGCCGTCCCGGCCGGCGTCATGTCCGCGACGCTCTACCTCGAGGTGCCGAACGATCTCACCGCCGCGCAGATCAACAAGCGCCTGCGGCTGCCGATCATGGAGGCGCTCTCGCACATCGGTGAGGAAGTGACCTCATATCGGGTCGTGGTCAATCACGAGCTGGCCGAGCAGCAGGCGGCGCCGATCGCGGTGGGCGATTTCGGGCGACACGAGCAGGTCCGTGTGGAGTCGCCGATGGAACAGCCGACACAGTTGCGCCATGAATCACGGCTCAATCCGAAGTACACCTTCGACAACTTCGTGATCGGCCAGTCGAACCGCTTCGCCCACGCGGCCGCCGTCGCCGTGGCCGAAGCCCCCGCGAAGGCCTACAACCCGCTGTTCATCTACGGCGACTCCGGCCTCGGGAAGACGCACCTCCTCCACGCGATCGGTGACTACGCGCAGTCCCTCTACGCCGGGGTCAAGGTTCGCTACGTCTCGAGTGAGGAGTTCACCAACGACTTCATCAACTCGATCGCCAACAACCGTGGCGCCGCGTTCCAGGCCAGGTACCGCGACGTCGACATCCTCCTGATCGACGACATCCAGTTCCTGCAGGGGCGGGCCGAGACGCAGGAAGCCTTCTTCCACACCTTCAACACGCTGCACGATCACAACAAGCAGGTCGTCATCACCAGCGACGTCGCCCCGAAGCATCTCACCGGCTTCGAGGATCGGATGCGGAGCCGCTTCGAATGGGGTCTGATCACCGACGTGCAGGCTCCCGACCTGGAGACACGCATCGCGATCCTCCGGAAGAAGGCGCAGAGCGAGGCGCTGCACATCCCCGACGAGGTCCTCGAGTACATCGCGACCGTGGTCTCCTCGAACATCCGTGAGCTCGAAGGAGCCCTCATCCGGGTGTCCGCCTTCGCCAGCCTGAATCGATCGGCACTCGACATCTCGCTGGCCCAGACCGTGCTCCGCGACATCATCGACACGGCCGAGGACAACATCATCTCGCCGACGGACATCATCACGGCCACGGCGCAGTACTTCAAGCTCACGGTCGACGACCTCTACGGTTCCAGCAGATCGCAGCAGATCGCCACCGCCCGACAGATCGCCATGTACCTCTGTCGGGAGCGCACCAGCCTGTCCCTCCCGAAGATCGGTCAGCTCTTCGGCAACCGTGACCACACGACCGTCATGTACGCGTACAAGAAGATCAGCGAGCTCATGAAGGAGCGACGTTCGATCTACAACCAGGTCACCGAGATCACCACGCAGCTCGGGCGTCGCTGACGCCGCGACACGCGGGTATGAGGGGGACTCGGCATCCGAAGGGGTGCTGGGTCCCCCTTTTCGCGTCCTGACAGGCATTCCCGGCACCGGATAGATGCCTCTATGCACATGTGGATAACTTGTGGATGACTGTCAGTCAGATCGGGACGAATGTGGGTCAATCGATCAAACCTGTGGATAACTATGGGGGAGCCTCCGCACCCGTAGTCGGCCCCAGCCCGCGGATTCCTCAGGGATTCCACAACTGACAAGCGTGTAGTTCCTTACTCGCTCTTGCTATCCACCGAGTTATCCACAGTATCCACAGCTGTTAACACCGTTAAGGAGTTAAGTCTTTCAAGGCGCGATCCCATCACCAGACGGTGGGGAGAACCGTCGAACGAACGACAAGAACTCCGGCGTAGGGATCCGGGCGAACAGGGGGCTAGCATGGGAAGCCCTGCACCGGCAGGGCCGACGACAACGCGTCACAGTTCGACGACAAGGGAGCACCAGTGAGGTTTCAGGTCAACCGCGATGTCTTCAGCGAGGCTGTCTCGTTCGTCGTCAAGCTTCTGCCGCAGCGCAACCCGCAGCCGATCCTGGCCGGTGTGCTGATCGAGGCGGACGGTTCCGGACTCACACTTTCGGCTTTCGACTACGAGGCCTCCGCACGGACGACGATCGAAGCCACCGTCGAGACCCCGGGCACGATCCTCGTGCACGGTCGACTTCTCTCCGACATCGCCAGCCGGCTTCCGAACGCTCCGATCGAGATCGCTGTCGAAGAAGACGGTGGCATCACCGTCACCTGCGGCTCCGCCCGGTTCACCCTCGCGGCCATGCCCGTCGAGGAATACCCGTCGATCCCCGAGGTGAGCGGGTCTTCGGGTGTCGTTCCTGCCGATGACTTCGGTACGGCGATCTCGCAGGTCGGATTCGCGGCTTCCCGCGACGACGTGACCCCGGTGCTGACCGGCGTGCAGCTCGAGGTTTCGGGTCACAGCCTCAGCCTCGTCGCGACCGACCGTTACCGGGTCTCTCTCCGTGACGTTCCGTGGGACGGGGAATCCGTCGAGGCGACCGCACTGGTTCCGGCGCGTACGCTGCTCGAGGTCGGAAAGACCTTCGGCCACGCCGGCACCATCCAGATCGCTTTCTCCGGAGCAGGGGACCGCGAGATCATCGCGTTCACCGCCGGCAACAAGACGGTCACATCGCTGCTGATCAAGGGCAACTTCCCGCCGGTCCGCCGCCTCTTCCCCGAGCAGACCGACCACTACGCGGTCGTGAACACCGCTGATCTCGTCGAGGCCGTCCGGCGTGTGTCGCTCGTGCTCGACCGTGCCGCGCCGCTTCGCTTCACGTTCTCGAACGACAGTGTGACGATGGATGCTTCGGGCAGCGAGCACGCCAGGGCTTCCGAGTCCGTCGACGCGATTCTCTCGGGCGGCGACGAAGTCACGCTCGGCCTGAACCCGCAGTATCTGATCGAGGCTCTCGGTGCGGTGAAGAGCGAGTTCGTCCGCGTGACCTTCACGTCGAGCGACAACGCCAACAAGCTCAGCCCGGTGCTCATCACGAGCCAGACTTCGGTCGATCAGGCCGGTCTCGATTCGTTCAAGTACCTTCTTCAGCCGAACCTCCTCCTGCGCTGATCCTGAGGTTTTCGACCGTTACCTGTCGGAAACAGCAACGCTCGGAACACGAAACACCAGGCTGCGAGAGTCAGCAGTGCCCCAGAGCACGGCTGCTCCGCATAGCCGTGCGGCCGCGCTCGTCTCTTCAGACGAAAGACGCTCCGCATGCCACCAAAAGCTCCCACCCGTTTCCGACGCCTGCGTGCTCACGGCTCGGGGGTCGCATTCGCCGCAGCGACCTTCCTGGCATTCGGTGTGGCATCGTCGGCCTCGGCCGCCACGATCCCGGTCGGATACGAGGCGGTCTCTCTGACGGCGGCACCGACTTCGGTCTCCGTCGGTGACACGGTCACGATCACCGCAGTCTTCACCGGCCTCGTCGATGCGTACGCCTATGAGCTCGACATCGCCTATGACGAGGATGCCCTCGCATTCGTCGACGACAGCGAGCAGTCGCCGTCCGGAGGATTCCACTCGGCGACGGACACGGGGAGCGAGGTCGCGATCGCCGCCACCCGCCTCGGTACCTCGCCCGGTCTGACCGGCACGCAGACTCTCGTGACGGTGAGATTTGCTGCGATCGCCGATGGGGATGCCGCCGTCGGCATCGCATCCGGTCGGATCATCGGTTCCGACGGGAATACCACCACGATCGATCCGAGTGCAGCTGGCGCGTCGACGGTCGTCGAGATCATCGCCGACGACGAAGGAACGGAGCCCGGTTCGGGCGGCGGTGGATCCCCGGGCGGGGATCCCGGTTCCGGTTCGCAACCCGGAACCGGATCGGACACCCCAGCGGACGGCTCGCTCGCCGTCACGGGAGCCGACGCCGCCCCCTGGCTCATCGTCGGCGCCGGAGCCCTGGCTCTCGTGGCAGCCGGCACCGTCCTCGCTCTCCGACGGAGGACACGATGACCCGGCGTGACGGCACGGCACAACGATCGAACAACGAGAGAGACAAGACCGTGAAGAAGACCATGCTCAGGGCCGTCGCCATCGTGTCGGTGGCAGGTACGGCGATCGTCGGCCTCGGCATGGCGAGCAGCTCGGCGACCGCAGCGGCGTTGCCGGCCGCTGTGAGCCTTCCGCCGTATTACAGCCAGCTCGATGTGACGGGTGATGCGATGGTCACCGCCGAAGACCTGGAGATCGCAGGGGATTCGCTCGGTCTGACGACAGCTTCGCCAGACTGGTCGAGCGTGTCCATCCTGGATACCGATGCCGACGGTGAGCTCACGATTCTCGATCTCGCAGATCTGTCGCAGCGCATCATCTACGACGACGGGCCCTTCGAGCTCGTCGAAGCGACGGTGATCGACATGCAGTCAGCCATGAATGCGGGAGTCGCGAGTTCGCAGAGCATCACGCAGGAGTACCTCGATCGGATCGAGGCATACGACCGTGCCGTCGTACCGGGCGGAAGTCGTCCGCTCAACTCGATCATCACGGTGAACCCGAAGGCGCTCGATGCGGCAGCGGAGGCCGATGAGATCCGTGCGTCCCAGGGTATGACGAGCATGTTGCTGGGTGTTCCGATCGCGCTGAAGGACAACTACGGCACGGTCGACATGGTGACGACCGGTGGATGCGCGTGCTGGAACGAGAACCAGACGACCACCGACGCCTCGATGGTCAGCGGTCTCCGCAGCGACGGTGCCGTGATCATGGCGAAGGCGAGCCTCGACGAGTTCGCCTACGGGTTCGTCTCCGAGTTCTCGTCGTTCCAGGAACCGGGTTCGACATCTCTCGTGGCGAGCCCGTACGACACCACGAAGACGGCCGGCGGGTCCAGCGGAGGGACGGGCGCCGCCGTCGCGGCCAATTTCGCCGCGCTCGGCTTCGGCACCGACACCGGCGGATCGATCAGGGTCCCGTCGTCGTACAACCAGCTCGTCGGAGTTCGTCCCACCGTCGGTCTGGCGAGCCGTGACGGCATCATCCCGCTGGCGCTTTCGCAGGACACGGGCGGACCGATGGCCCGATCGGTCATCGACGCGGCCATCGCACTCGACGCGGTGGTCGGAGTCGACGAAGCCGATCCTGTCACCGCACGGCAGCAGGGACTGGTCCCCGATTCGTACACCTCGTTCCTCGACCCGGATGCGCTGCAGGGTGCGCGCATCGCCTTCATCCCCTCGATGGTCGGGACCAATTCCGGCACCGTCCGCCTCTTCTCGGAGGCGACTGCGGCGCTGACCGCCCAGGGCGCGACCATCGTGCCCGTGACGCCGCCGGCAGGTTTCGCCGCCGTGCTCAACGAGGGATCCGGATCGACGAACGAGTTCCGACACGACCTCGACGAGTACATCGCCACCCATCTCGGTCCCGAGGTCGAGGCACGGACGCTCACGGACATCCTCGCGACGAACAGCTTCGTGACGTCTCGGCGATCGATCTACGAGGCACGCAACGCCGTCACCGACGCGACGTACGAGGCGTGGGCCGGCGACACCGGCTCGCACACGGTGCAGATCGCGGCGGGCAAGACCCTCGTGACCCAGATGATGGAGGATCTCGATCTCGACGCGATCGTCTATCCGAGCACGAACGCATATGGGACCCAGGGGACGAACATGAGATTGAGCCCGAACACCGGGATGCCGTCCGTGACCGTTCCGATGGGTCGGACGATCGAGGGTGAGTCTCTTCCCGGCAGCGGCGTGAACCTGGAGTTCCTCGGACGGGACTTCGACGAGGGCACCTTGCTGGGGCTCGCGTATGCGTTCGAGAAGACCACGGGCGCCCGCACCTCGCCGTCGCTCTACGGACCGCTTCCGTGATCAACGGCCGGCGGCTGCTCGACGGACTCGAGCGGCCGCCGGCTCGAATCCGCCGGAGGGAGATGTCAGAGCCCGAAGGTAGGCTGACAGCGTGATCGTGGAACACCTGAGCTTGGTCGACTTCCGCAATTACGCGACCGCTGAACTCGCGCTCCACCCCGGCCCGAACGTGCTTGTCGGTCGAAACGGGCAGGGCAAGACGAATCTCGCCGAGGCGGTGGTCTTCCTCGCGACCCTCGGTTCGCACCGGGTGTCGTCGGATGCGCCGATGGTGCGCGACGGCCAGGAGTTCGCGGTCATCCGTGCGCGGCTCTCGCATGGCGAACGGCGGGTTCTCGCCGAGGTGCAGGTGAATCGGCAGGGGTCGAACAAGGCCCGCATCAACGGCTCGCCGTCGAAGCCGAACGAGCTTCCGCGCTACGCGCATGTGGTGCTCTTCGCCCCGGAAGATCTGCAGATCGTGCGTGGCGATCCTTCCGCGCGCCGCCGATTCATGGATCAGCTGCTCATTCAGCGTATCCCCCGCATCTCGGCCGTGCTCGCGGACTACGACCGCGTGCTCAAGCAGCGCAACGCCCTGCTCAAGTCGGCGCGAGCCCGCGGCATCCGCGGTGAGGGTCTGAGCACGCTCGATGTCTGGGATGACAAGCTCGTCGCACTCGGTTCCGAGATCATCACGGTGCGCCAGCGGTTGGCTGCGGATCTTCAGCAGCCGGTGGCCGACGCGTATGAGGCCATCGCCGGCGCCGATCATCGTCCGCAGTTGGAGTGGGCGCTGTCGGTCGGCGGTGGGGATCCCGAAGAGGGAGAGGACGGAGCGTCGGGCGCGGAGGAATCCCCTGCCAGCGGCAAGCTCAGTGATCCGCAGCACATCGCGGAACTCTTCCGTGCCTCGTTGGCAGCCAAGCGGTCGAGCGAGCTCGATCGCGGTCTCACACTCACAGGTCCGCATCGTGACGACCTGGTCCTGCGTGTGCGTGATCTCCCGGTGAAGGGTTACGCCTCACACGGCGAATCCTGGTCGGTCGCGCTCGCGCTCCGACTGGCGTCCGCCGAGTTGTTGCGCAGCGAGTCCCCCGCCGGAGATCCGGTGCTGATCCTCGACGATGTCTTCGCCGAACTCGATGCCGACCGACGACAGCGACTCGCGACCCTGACGGCGGGCTACGAGCAGGTGGTGGTCACGGCGGCGGTGGAGGAGGATATCCCCGAGGTGCTGCATGCCCACGTCGTGCGGATCAGTGCCGGGACGATCAGCGACGAGCGGGAGGCTACGGATGACTGACGCCGCGTCGACTCCGCCGGTCGAAGTGCCGGAGACGGTGGGCACGTACCTGCGCCTGCGCGGGCTGCAGCCGAGCTCGAAGAGCTGGAAGCGCAAGCGCCGCATCGTCACCGACGACGACAACGCGCCGTTCACCCCGGGTCGGGATCCGGGTGCACTCGGCGCGGTGCTCGACAAGCTGAGTCGGGACTCCGGCTGGCAGATCACGCTCGCCCGTGAGGACCTGGTCCGGCAGTGGGCCGATCTGGCGGGCGCCGATACCGCGAAGCACTCCGAACCGGTCTCTCTCGAGCGCGGATTGCTCACCGTGAAGTGCGACTCGACGGCCTGGGCGAAGAACCTCCAGTTCATGCGGGCGACCATCCTCACCGAGATCGGCCGTCGCTATCCCGACGCGGGTGTCGAGAACCTCCGCTTCATCGGACCGGACGTCCCCTCCTGGAAATGGGGTCCCAGAGTCGTTCCAGGGCGGGGCCCGCGCGACACCTACGGGTAGGACACCACGAATGGGGTCCACAACGCTCAGAGGGCCACACACGGCCGTTGAGCGGCATTTCCCGACGAAACCCCGCTAGAATGGGAGTTCGTGATATCGATGTGGAGAATGCCCTCTGATGACGCCTGAATCCCCTGCTGACGAGACGGAATCGAACACCGGGGGAACCTCCGACCCCATCGACGGCTCCGAGACCACGAGCAACACGATCTCTCCCAAGATCAAGCAGCCCGGCGAGTACGGAGCCGACTCGATCCAGATCCTCGAAGGCCTCGAGGCGGTGCGCAAGCGACCCGGTATGTACATCGGGTCCACGGGTCCGCGCGGTCTGCACCACCTGGTCTACGAGATCGTCGACAACTCGGTCGATGAAGCACTCGCCGGATACGCCGACACGATCTCGGTGACGATGCTCGCCGACGGCGGCGTCCGCGTGGTCGACAACGGTCGTGGCATCCCGGTCGACCCGCACTCCTCCGACCCGAACAAGTCCACGGTCGAGGTCGTGTTGACGATCCTGCACGCCGGTGGAAAGTTCGGCGGCGGCGCCTACGCCGTCTCCGGTGGTCTGCACGGTGTCGGCTCCTCGGTCGTGAACGCGCTGTCGACCCGCTTCGACGTCGAGGTCAAGCAGAAGGGCTTCGTCTGGCGCCACTCCTTCGCCGACGGCGGCATCCCGCAGCAGAAGCTCGAGAAGGGCGAGGCGACCGACGAGACCGGTACCAGCATCACGTTCTGGCCGGACGCGTCGATCTTCACCGAATCGATCGACTTCGACTACGACACACTGCGCACGCGGTTCCAGCAGATGGCGTTCCTCAACAAGGGATTGCGCATCGATCTGCGCGACGAGCGCGAGTCCTCGGCCTATGAGGTGGAGGAAGAGGGCGCGACGATCACGAAGCAGCCCGGCGATGTCTTCTTCTACGAGCGCGGACTCGTCGACTACGTCGAGTACCTCAACAAGGTGCGCCATGCCGAGGTCGTGAACGACGAGATCATCGCGTTCGAGTCGGAGGACACGCAGCGCAAGATCTCCCTCGAGGTCGCCATGCAGTGGACCACCTCGTACACCGAGAACGTCTTCACCTACGCCAACACGATCAACACCCACGAGGGCGGAACGCACGAGGAAGGCTTCCGCGCGGCGCTCACGACCCTGGTGAACAAGTACGCCCGTGCGAACAACATCCTCAAGGAGAAGGACGACAACCTCTCCGGCGACGACGTGCGCGAGGGACTCACGGCGGTCATCTCGATCAAGCTGGGCGAGCCGCAGTTCGAGGGTCAGACCAAGACCAAGCTCGGCAACACCGAGGCGAAGGCTTTCGTGCAGAAGGTCGTCGGCGATCAGCTCGGAGACTGGTTCGAACGCAACCCGGTCCAGGCCAAGAACATCATCCGCAAGGCTCTCGACGCGGCGACCGCTCGCCTCGCCGCCCGCAAGGCCCGCGAGACCGCACGTCGCAAGAGCGTCTTCGAGTCGGCGGCCATGCCGGACAAGCTCAAGGACTGCACGAGCAAGGATCCGTCGATCAGCGAGATCTTCCTCGTCGAGGGTGACTCGGCCGGTGGTTCCGCCGTGCAGGGTCGCGACCCGCACACCCAGGCGATCCTGGCGCTCCGCGGCAAGATCCTCAACGTCGAGCGCGCGCGTCTCGACAAGGCCCTGGGCAACAAGGAAGTCCAGGCGATGATCCAGGCCTTCGGCACGGGCATCGGCGAAGAGTTCGACATCGAGAAGGCGCGCTATCACAAGATCGTGTTGATGGCCGATGCCGACGTCGACGGCCAGCACATCACCACGCTGCTGCTCACGCTGCTGTTCCGTTACATGCGCGGACTCATCGAGGCCGGCTTCGTGTATCTCGCGATGCCGCCGCTGTACCGACTGAAGTGGTCGAACTCCCCGCACGAGTACGTGTTCAGCGATGCCGAGCGCGACGCCCTGCTCAAGCACGGCCTCGACAACGGCAAGCGGATCCCGAAGGACGCCGGCATCCAGCGCTACAAGGGTCTCGGTGAGATGAACCCGAAGGAGCTGTGGGAGACGACGATGGATCACACCACGCGCACCCTGCAGCAGATCACCATCGAGGATGCCGCCGCCGCCGACGAGATCTTCAGCGTGCTGATGGGTGAAGACGTCGAGTCCCGACGCAGCTTCATCCAGCGCAACGCCAAGGACGTCCGCTTCCTCGACATCTGACGCCCCGCGGGCTCAGACCAGATGTGTGACAGAGAGATTGATTGATGACTGACGAAGAACGCACCGAGCCGGAACACGACCACGGCAAGATCGACCAGGTCGACCTCCAGTTCGAGATGCAGCGCAGCTACCTCGACTACGCCATGGCGGTCATCGTCGGGCGTGCCCTCCCCGACGTGCGCGACGGCCTCAAGCCGGTTCACCGCCGTGTGATCTACGGCATGTACGACGGCGGCTTCCGCCCCGACAAGTCGTTCTCGAAGTGCGCCCGTGTGGTGGGCGAGGTCATGGGCCAGTACCACCCGCACGGCGACTCGGCGATCTACGACGCCCTCGTGCGTCTGGTGCAGCCGTGGTCTCTGCGGTATCCGCTGGCTCTCGGCCAGGGCAACTTCGGCTCTCCCGGCAACATGGGCGCCGCGGCTCCTCGATACACCGAGACCAAGATGGCCCCGCTCGCGCTCGAGATGGTGCGCGACATCGAAGAGGACACGGTCGACTTCACCGACAACTACGACGGTCAGACTCAGGAGCCGACGGTTCTGCCGGCCCGCTTCCCGAACCTGCTCGTCAACGGCTCGGTCGGTATCGCGGTCGGCATGGCCACGAACATCCCGCCGCATAACCTGCGCGAGGTATCGGCCGCGGCGCTGTGGGCACTCGACAACCCCGGCATCTCCCGCGAGGAGCTGCTCGACGGCCTGATCCAGCGCATCCCCGGTCCGGACTTCCCGACCGGCGCGCAGATCCTCGGCACCAAGGGCGTCCACGAGGCGTACCGCACGGGCCGCGGCTCCATCACGATGCGCGCCGTCGTCAACGTCGAAGAGATCCAGGGCCGCACCTGCCTCGTCATCACCGAGCTGCCCTACCAGGTCAACCCCGACAACGTCGCGGTGAAGATCGGCGACCTCGCCCGCGACGGCAAGATCACCGGCATCGCCGACATCCGCGACGAGTCTTCCGACCGTACGGGTCAGCGCCTGGTCGTCGTGCTCAAGCGCGACGCGGTCGCGAAGGTCGTGCTGAACAACCTGTACAAGCACACGCAGCTGCAGGAGAACTTCGGCGCGAACATGCTCGCGATCGTCGACGGCGTGCCGCGCACGCTCGCGATCGACGGTTTCATCACGCACTGGATCACGCACCAGATCGAGGTGATCGTCCGGCGCACGGAGTTCCGTCTGCGCGAGGCCGAGAAGCGCATGCACATCCTGCGCGGATACCTGAAGGCGCTCGACGCGCTCGACGAGGTCATCGCGCTCATCCGTCGGTCGCAGACCACGGCCGATGCGAATGAGGGACTCCAGGAGCTCCTCGACATCGACGAGATCCAGGCCGACGCGATCCTGCAGATGCAGCTGCGCCGTCTGGCTGCACTCGAGCGTCAGAAGATCATCGACCAGGCGAACGAGCTCGAAGCACAGATCACCGACTACAAGTCGATCCTCGCCGACGAGGGCCGTCAGCGCACGATCATCCGTGAAGAGCTGACCGGCATCGTCGACCGCTTCGGTGACGAGCGCCGCACGCACATCCTGCACGGCTTCGACGGCGACGTCTCGATGGAAGACCTCATCGCCGAGGAGGAGATGGTCGTCACCGTCACGCGCGAGGGCTACATCAAGCGCACGCGCAGCGACAACTACCGCTCCCAGCACCGTGGCGGCAAGGGGGTCAAGGGCGCGCAGCTTCGTGCGAACGACATCGTCGAGCACTTCTTCGTGACGACGACGCACCACTGGCTGCTCTTCTTCACCGACAAGGGTCGCGTCTACCGCGCGAAGACGTATGAGGTGCCGGAGGCCGGACGCGATGCCAAGGGCATGCACGTCGCGAACCTGCTGGCGCTGCAGCCCGACGAGAGCATCGCGCAGGTGCTTGACATCCGCGACTACGAGGTCGCCGACTACTTGGTGCTGGCCACGCGCGAGGGTCTGGTCAAGAAGACCCGCCTCGAGGCGTATGACACCAACCGCCAGGGCGGCGTCATCGCGATCCGCCTCAACGACGAGGACGAGCTCGTCAGTGCTCTCCTCGTGAACGCCGAGGACGACATCCTCCTCATCAGCCGTCGCGGCATGTCGGTGCGCTTCGAGGCGACCGATGAGGCGCTGCGTCCGATGGGTCGGGCCACGGCCGGTGTGCGGGGTATGAAGTTCAAGATCGACGAGGACTGCCTGCTGTCGGCGTCGGTCGCCGCCCCCGGGAAGTTCGTGTTCATCGTCACGGACGGCGGCTACGCGAAGCGCACCGCGGTCGAGGAATACCGGGTCCAGGGACGCGGTGGAACAGGCATCAAGGTCGCCAAGCTGAACGACGATCGGGGCACTCTCGCGGGTGGTCTGATCGTCGCCGAGGACGACGAGGTCTTGGTGGTTCTCTCCAGCGGCAAGGTGGTACGCTCTGCCGTGGCCGAGGTCCCCGCCAAGGGTCGAGACACCATGGGAGTGGTGTTCGCCCGGACGACGGAGGCCGACCGCATCCTCGCCATCGCCCGTAATGGCGAGCGTGGCCTCGCCGAAGACGAGGCCGATGCGGAGGATGCCGAGACCCAGGCACCTGAGACGACAGAGACCCCCGAGGATACAGACGCATGAGTACAGTGGCCGACAAGCTGGCGAAGAAGTCGACACGCAAGACCAGTGGCAAGCAGGTCCGCCTGCGTCTGGTCTACGTCGACTTCTGGTCGGCCGTGAAGCTCTCGTTCCTCGGAGCGGTCGCTCTCGCCGTGGTCACGATGGTGGCGTTCTTCCTGATCTTCCTGGTGCTCCAGGCGACCGGGATCATGAAGACCGCTGAGGGATTCCTGCTCGGCATCACCGGCAACGAGTTCGTGCTTTCGGAGGTCGTCGGTCTGCCGCAGGTCATGGCTTTCGCCGCGGTCGTGGCGATCCTGAACCTGATCGTCTTCACGGTGCTCGGCGCCGTCGTCGCCGGGATCTACAACCTCGCGGTGAAGGTGACGGGCGGACTGCTCGTCGGGTTCATGTCGAACTGATCCTCGAACCGGATTTCCGAAGGGCGGATGCTGCGGCATCCGCCCTTCGTCGTCCCCCGGTGTGATCGGCGCTCAGACGACGCCGGTGGTGCCGAGGAGCGTGCCGATCAGCCAGGTCGCGGCGAGAGCGAGCGCTCCACCGATGACCAGTCGGATAGATGCCCTCAGGGGCGGGGACCCGCCGATCCGCGCCGATAGTGAACCGGTGATCGCGAGGGCGATCAGGACGGCGACGAAGGTGATCGGAACACGCCACTCGGGCGGCGGCAGCAGGATGGCGAGTAGCGGGAGCAGAGCTCCGAGCGTGAAGGCTACCGCCGAAGAGAGCGCCGCGTGCCACGGATTGACGAGATCGTCCTGGTCGATGCCCAGCTCGACCTCCAGGTGGGCGGAGAGCGCATCGTGTGCGGTGAGCTCCTCGGCGACCTGACGTGCGGTCTCCTCGGAGAGGCCCCGGTCGCGATAGAGCTCGGTGAGTTCGGCCAGCTCGGCGGCCGGCATGGTGCGCAGCTCCTCACTCTCCTTCGCGATCAGCGCGCGTTCACTGTCGCGCTGGCTGCTCACCGAGACGTACTCTCCGAGCGCCATCGAGATCGCCCCGCCGACCAGTCCGGCGATCCCCGCGGTGAGCAGGGCTGCGTTGTCGGTCGTCGCGCCCGCCACGCCCACGACCAGTGAGGCGACCGAGACGATGCCGTCGTTCGCGCCGAGCACTCCCGCGCGCAACCAGTTCAGTCGTTGACCGAGACCTGCGCCGTGAGGTTCACCTTCGTGGGCTGCCATGCAGCCAGTGAAGCAGATGGACATCGCGCTCGATAGGGGCGGCGATATGCAGTCCATTCTGGAGAGAGCTAGGAAAGCCAAAAGCGCTCAACAATTTGGTTTTTCTAGCTTTGTTGATCGCCTAACTGAGCCAGTCGAGACGACAGATCGCTCGCCGGGTGCCACACGATCGGGTGCTTGGTCACTCCGCGGGTAAGGAGCCCAAACGACTCGAGGTACGACAGATCGTTTCTCGCCGTCTGGCTGGAAACGCGATAGCGGTTCGCGATCTCGATCGCAGTGATGCCGAGAGGAGATCCTCTCGTCAGCCATTCCAGGATCTGAGTCTGGCGCATATTGAAATCCCGGACAGCGCTGCGAAGCGCCGACTGCACCCGTTGTGACTCACGCTGGCGGCTCTGGATGTAGAGGTCGAGTTCATCGAGAGCCCGTGCGATCACATGGAGTTGGTGGAGGATGAAATACGTCAGGTCGTTGCCATCATCCTCGGTGTACTGATAGCTGTCGCCATATTTTCCTGGGGCGGCACGAAGGATCTTCGAGATCGCAAGGTACTCGGCGAGCCAGTAGCCGTTGTGAAGCATCGACCAGTAGAAGGCGGTTCGTGCGATTCTGCCGTTCCCGTCGGCGAAGTAGTGGTCGTAGCCGAACATGAAATGGGTGATGATCGCGCGGACGATGGGCGGAATGTAGGGCGAGTCGGACGAGGATCCGTTCGCGAAAGCACTGAGTTCTCTCAGACGATCGGGAAGGTCCTCTGCCGGGGGCGGCACGTGAACTTGGATGTCCCCCGCCCATACGCTCACTCGCTCGTGTTCCGGTGTCTCGATTCGTCCGGCATCCGCTGGGTCGTCGAGGGTGTCTTCAGTCAGCACTCGATGCAGCTCCAGAATCCACCCCGGCGAGAGCGGGTCACTTGAGAGCTCGGTGACCTGGCGCATGGCGCGGTAGTTGTTGAGGATCATACGTTCTGACTTTGTCCGCGGATCTCGTCCGGTACTCAGGAGTTCCACGGCGACCCGCCGGGTGGTGGAAGCGCCTTCGAGTTGACTCGACGTGATCGCTTCTTCCACGAGAGATCGAACAATGAACTGGTCGCGGCCTCCTGGGGTCATGGCCGTTCCTCCTCCCGCAACACTGCCCCCAGCGCGCCGTCCGATTTCCTCGGTCAGTTGCAGAACCTCGTCGGTCATTGCAAAGGTGAAGGACGATCCATCCTTCGCCCGCAACGGCACCGTACGCATCTGGGCACTGCGCTGGAGCTTGAGGCGAAACCACCACTCATCGTGCGTGAGACCGTCCGGCGGAGTCCGACGAATGAGCTGCTCCCAGTGCAAGTACCGTGAGTCGTCGAGTGGGCGGCCGAACAGAAGACCGCTCACGTCGTCCGAGTCCTTGCTGAGTACGCGCGATTGAAGGTCAGCAAGGTTCGGAGACGGATGACGTAGCGGCATGAGTGGATGTCCTCCAGTTCAACAAAACAAGACAAAACAAAATGCAGAGCTAGATTTTGCTATCTCACTGTACCGCCGTGGGGTGTTCAACGGCGGAAAGCACCCGTCATCCGTTATGGAAAACCCGAAGTGGAGTGTCCGGCTGACTCGGTGTCATGCGTGTCTGCCCCGCCGTACCTTGGAACCATGACCACTCAGACTGCGACCCCGGCTCCCGTCACGGCGGTGAAGCCGCCGTTGCGCATCTTCCTCACGATCCTGCACCTCGCAGGCGTCGGCGCGCTCGGCGGCGCCATCTTCGGCATGCTCGGCGGACTCCTCGGCACCGGCCTCGGTCTGCTCTTCGCCGCCGGCATCGGCCTCGTGCTCCTCGTCGGGCTCGTGTACGCCCTGTACGGACTCGGGTGGTTCGAGGTCGCCCGTGTCGGTGCCCTCTACCGCACCCCGATCACCCCGTTGCGACTGCAGCAGCGCGACCGCCCCGGGTTCGTCGGCTGGCTGCGCTCCCTCGGGCGCCAGGCGATCGACCCCCGCATGTGGCGAGCGGTCGCGAACTTCGCCATCTCGGCCGTGCTCGGTTTCATCGTGCTGCGGCTCGCCTGGAGCCTGGTGTGGTCGATCATCATCTCCTTCGCCCCGCTCACCGCGGCGGACGCGGTCATGGGACCGTTCGGCGGCGGAGGCATCCCCGTCGCCTGGGCACCGCTGGTCGGCATCCTCGGCATCGCGGCCTCCGTGGTCGGGATGATCGGCCTGGCGCTGCTGCACCGCACGCTGTCACTGGCGATCGTCGTCCGCAGCAAGGAGACGGAGCTCACCGAACGCGTCCGCACCTCGACCGCCCAGCGGGAAGGAGCGGTCCGCGCCGCCGATCTGGAGCGCACGCGCATCGAGCGCGACCTGCACGACGGCGTCCAGCCGCGGCTCGTCTCCGTCGGTATGACGCTCGGCCTCGCTCAGCAGAAGATCGACAGCGATCCGGACACTGCCAAGGAACTCATCAACGAGGCGCACACCTCGACCAAGGCAGCCATCACGGAGCTGCGGCAGCTCGCCCGCGGCATCCACGCGTCCGTGCTCGACGACCGCGGCCTCGACGCCGCGCTGTCGGCCCTCGCCAGCCGATCGCACATCCCCGTGCACCTCGATGTGCGCATGGACGGACGATGCAGTCGCGAGGCCGAGGCCGCCGTGTACTTCTCGATCGCGGAATCACTGACCAACGCCGCGAAGCATTCTCGGGCCAGTGAGGCCCGAGTCATCGTGCGGCTCCGCGAGGGGAACACGCTCTGGGCGCGGGTCGAGGACAACGGCATCGGCGGCGCGCAGGTGCAGCCGGGTGGCGGCCTCGACGGCATCGCGAACCGCATCCTCGCCGCCGGCGGGACGTTCCGCCTCGACAGTCCGCAGGGCGGACCGACCAGCCTGGAGGTGAACGTACCGTGCGCATCCTGATCTGCGAGGACTCCGTCCTCCTCCGAGAAGGACTGGTCCGTCTGCTCGAGGACGCCGGCCACGAGGTTGTCGCCGCTCTCCCCGACATCGAGGGCCTCGACGAGGCCGTCGCCACCACGGCACCCGACCTGTGCATCCTGGACGTCCGGCTTCCCCCGACGTTCACCGACGAGGGGATCCGTGCGGCGCTCGGACTCCGGTCGACGCACTCGTCGCTCGCCATCCTCGTGCTCTCGCAGTACGTGGAGGAGCGCTACGCGTCCGACCTGATCGCGGCGCAGGGTGGTCCGCTCGGATACCTGCTCAAGGATCGCGTCGCCGACGTCTCGGAGTTCCTCGCCTCGGTGCAGCGCATCTCCGAGGGTGCCACGGTGCTCGACCCCGAAGTGGTGGCGCAGCTGCTCACGCGGCGCAACCGTGACGACAGGATGATGCGTCTCACGGAACGGGAGCGCACCGTGCTCGCGCTGATCGCGGAGGGGAAGTCGAACCAGGCGATCGCCGGTCTCCTCTTCCTCTCCGAGGCGAGTGTCGAGAAGCACATCACCGCCATCTTCCAGAAGCTGGGCTTCGAGCAGGACGAGTCGGGCAACCGCCGCGTGCTCGCCGCCCTCGCCCACATCGAGAACACCGGTGGCCCGACGCCGCCGACCGGCCAGACAGGAGTGGCACGATGACCACCGACAACAACGGCGCCCCGGGCGAGCACACCCCGCTCACCCCGCCGCCCGCTTCTCCCCCGCCCGCCTCCGCACCGCAGACGCAGGCACCCTCGACGCCCGCCCCGCAGGCGGCTCCGACGCCTCCCCCGCCCGGTGCTTCGGGCGGTCGCTCCTCGGGAACGACGGCGGTCATGGTCATCACGGCCGTGGTCGGCGGCATCGCCCTGCTCGGTGCCGGAGGAACGGCCGCTGCGGCTGCGGCCGGGAACATCGTGTCCTCGAGCCGTCCGGACTCGGTGCAGACCGTGGGCGTGGACGGCATCGAGGGGATCGACGTCGATGCGGATGCGAGCACCATGCGAGTCGAGTTCGGCGATGTCGATGAGGCACAGCTCTCCATCACCAACGGCCGCGGCACCGCGTGGACATTCGACCGCGACGGTGACGAACTGATCGTCCGGAGCCCCGACGGGGTGTTCGGCTGGTGGTTCGGCAACTGGTTCGGTGATGAGGAGATCGCCGTCCTCACGCTGCCGGAGAGCCTGCGCGGCGATGCGCTGGATGCCGATCTCAATCTGGACGCGGGCAGCCTGGACGTCGTGGGTGACTTCGGAGTGCTCGACGTGCGCGTCAACGCCGGTGCCCTCGACGTGGAAGGGTCGGCCAGAGAGCTCGACGCGGAGATGAACGCCGGTCGCGCCGACATCCTCCTCGACGGCGTCATCCGCGCCGACCTCGGCGTCTCTGCGGGCGATCTCACGGTCGAGCTGACCGGCACGGCACCCTCGGAGACGACGATCGAGGTCAATGCCGGAACGCTCGATCTGACCGTGCCGGACGTCGAGTACGCGATCACCCAGGACGTCAGTGCCGGCACATTGAACGCCAAGGTCGACGAGGGCTCCAGCGCGCGAAGGACCATCGACGTATCGCTCTCCGCGGGCACCGCGACCATCCGTCCCGGCCGCTGAACACCGTCGAGGGTGGGGACTCTCCGGGGTCCTCCCCCTCGATTCGGATTTTCCGTGTTTCTCCGGTAAAGTCTTGGAGGTTGACGGGGCTATAGCTCAGGCGGTTAGAGCGCTTCACTGATAATGAAGAGGTCCCAGGTTCAAGTCCTGGTAGCCCCACCCTTTAACTCAAGAAATTCCCTCACGGGGCCTTAGCTCAGTTGGTAGAGCGCCTGCTTTGCAAGCAGGATGTCAGGAGTTCGAATCTCCTAGGCTCCACAGGATCGAGAAGCCCCCGGCAGTTGCCGGGGGTTTCTCCGGTTTCCGGGTCGGAAAGGGAAGGCCACCGCAGCAGATCTCCGATGGTTATCGAGGCTAGTAGCGTCGAGACTGACGACATGAGAGGTGCCGGATGCCCGACACGCACAGAACCCTGCCAGGGCTCAGCTATGACGCATACGTTGAACTGCGCGAGCACGACATAACCAATGACAAGCTCGATCCGAATGAATGGCGTCTGGGGCAAGCTTCATCGTGGGCACACTGGGGACCCTGCGGTGCTGCCCCACGCATCACCGCAGAGAACCGGCATCTCTCCTCAGCAACGAGTGCCGCGGGGTTGAAAGCCACTATCGCCGACCTCACGCGAATCGCTCACACGGACCGGGCCGGTTTCGAGGCCTCACCTTATCCGCTCACTCCGAGCGTGGCGCTTCTGGGTCTCAACTTCGCCGGTAGCAGTCTGGATCCCACGTCCGCTGACTTCGCCCCTTTCCATCATCCAGGGCCGACGTCTACCGACCATTTCCTCCGAGCGAGCGTCGAGCTCGCGGCCTTCGACGCAGGGCTTCCAGCGGAGTACCCCGCGCCGTACATCACGGACGTGTTCAAGCTGGCGCCCACGCCCTATGGACCGGACCTCGCAAGAGCGTTCGACGGACGATCCCACCCTGCGATCGAAAACGGTCTGGCGGTGCTCAGCTTCGAGCTCGAAGTCCTGACGCGTGCGAACCATGGCCGTCCGCCATTGCTCATCGCTCTGGGGGATCATGCCCACAATTGGCTTTCCGGTACGGCCAAGCATCCAGATGCCGTCCGGTTTCGGGATCTGGTGGAGCAGACGGGGTCCCCTCTGCATAAGGCCGTTCACTATGCGAACGTCGGGCGCGTTTCCTTACGGGCATCACAGATCGAAGCTGTGCTTCGCAAAGCGATCCTCACGGGCTGAATGCTGGAGACGTAGCACGCACAGTGCTCGGCCCCCAGGAGCTTCTCCCGTCTTCGGGACGGACCCGACGATTGCGCGGGACGAGACCTCAGCGCTCACGCGCTTCGGCCTCACTCGACCGGACGCAGATCGCGCAGGATCGTCGCCTGCCGGACGAGGAACGTGCGCTCGTCGAGCTTCTTCCGGCGAAGCCAGCCGGTCACCTCGTCGTTGTGCTTGCTGGCGTTGCAGGATGCGCAGGCAGGGACGACATTCTCGAGCGTGTAGCGGCCGCCGCGCGAGATGGGCTGGATGCAGTCGCGCTGCAACGCGGCCCCCTCGCCGCCGCAGTAGGCGCATCCGCCCCAGGCATCCATGAGGTCGTGCCACTGGGCGTCGGTGAGATCGTTGTCGACTTTGGCGAGTCGGTTCGTCCGACGCTTGGCGTACCGCGCACGTGTCGCCGGCGACGCGTTGGCGGAGGAGACCTTGCGGGGGCGGCGCATGCGCTGATGCTACCGCGGTGGATGCGGGCTCAACGCCCGCCGCCGCCGAACTTCGAGAAGAAGCGGTCAGCCGCCGTGCGCTGCTCTGCGACGGAAGCGACGGTCGTCGGATCCACGGGGCTGAACGTGAACACGAGGTCCTGCGGACCAGCGGCGCCGAGCCGGTACGCGCTCAGCCCACCACCCTGATCGCGCGCCATGCCACTGGGCCAGACGTCGGCCCGTGCACCGGCGACCCCCAACCGCCACCCGCGCGGGTCGAGGTCTTCCCGCAACAGGCACAGCGCCTCGAAAGCATCGTTCGCCTGCCGCTCGACAGCGCCGAGCTCCGGGGAGTTCACGACCACCACCCACTGCCAGTCATCGGTCTGCCACCAGCTGATCCTCACCTCGTGGATGAGACCGCCGTGGGTGGCGGAGATCTTCTGGGGACTCTGTGGCCGCGCCGGTACGTCGTCCATCAGGAACCGATCGCGTGCGCACCCACCGACACGAGCTCGTGCGGCGCGACGTTCAGCCGCTCGCCGCCGTCGGCCGTGACGATCACGATGTCCTCGATGCGCGCGCCCCACGCGCCGGCGAAGTAGATGCCCGGCTCGATGCTGAACGCCATCCCCTCCCGCAGCACCAGGTCGTTGCCCGGCGCGATGTAGGGCTCTTCGTGCACCGAGACACCGATGCCGTGGCCGGTGCGGTGCAGGAACGCCTCGCCCAGACCCGCTTCGGCGAGCACGTCCCGCGCGGCTGCGTCGACCTGCGCGGCCGTCGCCCCGGGGCGGACGGCGTCCACCGCCGCCTGCTGCGCGCGCACGAGAACCGCGATGCGCTCGGCCGCCTCCGGGTCAGGGCTGCCGACGACGTAGGTCCTCGTGCTGTCGGAGTTGTAGCCGCTCGGCACCGCACCGCCGATGTCGACCACGACGACGTCGCCCTGTTCGATCATCCGGTCCGAGACCTCGTGGTGCGGGTCGGCACCGTTCGGACCCGATCCGACGATCACGAACTCGACCGTGCGGTGGCCCTCCGCCACGATGGCCTCCGCGATGTCGGCCGCGACCTCGCGTTCGGTGCGTCCGGCCCGAAGCCACTCCGGCACGCGGCGATGCACCGCGTCGATCGCTTCCCCCGCTCGGCGCAGTTCGGCGATCTCCTCGGCATCCTTGATCATGCGTCCTTCGCGGAGCACGGGTGTCGCCAGCTCGAGACGCACTCCGAGACGCTCGCCGATCGGCACGACGTGCAGCGCGGGCAGCGCATCCGAGACGCCGACGCGGGAGACCGTAGCCACGGCCTCGGTGACGAGCGCGTACGGGTCTTCGCCGTCGACCCAGTCGGCGACCGCGAGTCCGAGCTCACCGACAGCGGTGGTGCGAACCTTCGCGAGCTCCATCCGCGGCACGACGACCGTCGGAGCGATGTCGGGGCCGATCACCAGGGCCGTCAGTCGCTCGATCGTGTCGCCCTCGACGCCCAGCAGATACTGCAGGTCGGGGCCAGGCCCGACGATGATCGCATCCAGCCCGGACTCGGCGGCGAGGGATGCGGCGCGGGCGAGGCGGGCGGCGTACACGGAGGCGGGGAAGGGCAGTGTGCTCACGGGTTCCACGCTACTGCGCGGGTACCCGCGACGGCACCCGCGTTCCGTGGACCCGGCGTCAACCGGCGCGCACGGCGCGGGGCGGGACTCCGTACTGGGCGCGGAACACACGGCTGAAATGCGCCGCATCGACGAAGCCCGCACTCATCGCGATCTCGGCGATGGAGCGGTGCGCCTGATACGGGTCGGTCAGCGCGTCGTAGCAGCGCTGCAGTCGGCGTCGCCGGATGACCGTGGAGACCGAGGCCCCCTGCTCACTGAACATCGAGTGCAGATGCCGCACCGAGATGTAGTGCGCCGCCGCGATCTGGGACGGAGACAGCTCGCTGTCGGCGAGGTGCACGTCGATGTAAGTGAGGATGTGCGTCAGCGTCGTGGAGTGCGCGCTCACCGGCCCGTCGGTCGCGACGAGGTTCGCCTCCAGCACCGTGCTCAGCATGTCGACCGCGGTCCGCAGCATCCGTCGGGCGATGCGGCTGTCGAGGTGGTGTGCACCTTCCGCGAGCGAGCCGAGGTAGGGACCGACCATCGCACCCAGCGCTCCACCGGCATTGAGGCGCGTGGCGGTGATGCGGCTGGTGTCCTCCGTGGGGATGTCGAGGAGGACCTTCGGGAACATCACCACCGACATCTGCACGGCGTCATCGAAGAGCAGGGAGTACGGACGGTCGGTGTCGTAGAGCGCCATGTCGCCGCTGCCGAGTGCGGTCTCGCGTCCGTCCTGCACGATCATGCCGCTCCCGCGCTCGATGCGGGAGAACTTGAAGTACTGCTGCGGGGCACGCGAGATGAGGGAGGGAGTGCGATGCACGCCGTGCCCGTCGGCGTCGATCGCGAAGACGTGGATGTCGCCGGCAGCGGTGGCATCGATCGCCCCCCGGAAGCGATCCTGCTCCGGCGCTGTCACGTCGAGCGCGACGACGGCGCGGGAGACCGCATGGCGGTAGTCGAGGAACGACAGACTCTGCATCAGGGCTCACCTCACTGTGGCCGATCATATACGATGCTGCATTTTAGCATTCGTGCGCTGTGCCCGCGTAGACAAGTGTTCTGCTCTCGCCGTCAATCGACGACGGCTCCCCCTGGCGAGTATGAGGACTTACCCGAGCATCGAAGGAGCTGTGCCATGGTGACGTCCACTCCCACAACGTCGACGACGAGAACGGCCGAGCATCGGCGCCTCGGCGTCTTCGCGGTCGCATTCATGATCATCGCCGCCTCCGCGCCGCTCACCGTGCTCGCCGGCGGAGTGACCAGCGCCTACGCGGTCACGCACGTCGACGGCATCCCCTTCGGCTACATCGTGCTCGCGGTGGCACTCGGCATCTTCGCGATCGGCTACGCCGCCATGAGCCGGTTCGTCACGAATGCCGGCGCGTTCTACGCGTACGTCGCGCAGGGGATCGGTCGCCCGACCGGCGTCGGGGCCTCGGTGCTCGCGTTCCTCTCCTACAACGCCATGCAGATCGGCATCTACGGGATGCTCGGGTTCCAGATCAGCTCGTTCATCGAGTCGAAGACCGGTTGGGCGAGCCCCTGGTGGGTCTGGGTCCTCCTCACGATCGTGCTCGTCGGCGTGCTCGGAGTCCACCGGGTGGATCTCTCGGCGAAGGTGCTGGGCGTGCTCGTCGCGCTGGAGTTCGTGGCGGTGATCGTGTTCGACCTGTTCGCCTTCGGGAACCCGGCCGAGGGATTCACGGCGGCACCCATCACCCCCTCGGCGCTGTTCGTCCCGGGAGTCGGGGCCGTCCTCGCGTTCGGCATCGCCGCGTTCATGGGCTTCGAGTCGGCCGCGATCTACGGCGAGGAGTCCAAGGACCCGAAGCGCACCATCCCGCGTGCGACGTTCCTCGCGGTCTGCGTCTCCGGCATCTTCTACGCCATCTCCTCGTGGGCGCTCGCGCTCGCCGTCGGCCCGAGCAAGATCACCGACCCCGCGGGCATATCGCCGGAAGAGGCCGGCCCTCCGCTGTTCTTCAACTTCGTCGCCGAGCACCTGGGCGTGATCTGGGTCGATGTGATGTCGATCCTCTTCATCACGAGCCTGTTCGCCGCCCTCGTCAGCTTCCACAACGCGGTCGCCCGCTATGCCTTCTCGCTCGGCCGCGAGGGCGTGCTGCCCCGGGTTCTGGGTACCGTCCGTATCAAGAGCGGTGCGCCGTGGGCCGGGTCGCTCCTGCAGTCCGCGATCGCGGTCATCGTGATCGTCGGTTTCGCGATCGGCGAGCAGGGCTGGAACCCCGAGAACGGACCGTACCCGGTGATCACGCTCTTCACCTGGCTCACCAACCTCGGCGCCTTCGGACTCGTGCTGCTCCTGGTGCTCGTCTCGGTCGCGGTGATCGGCTTCTTCCGCCGCGACAGCCGAGAGGTGGGCGCCGGCAGCCGGCTGGTCGCGCCGATCATCGCGTTCGTGGCGCTCGCGATCGTCTGGGTGCTGATCCTCCTGAACTGGGATGTGCTGCTCGGTCAGGCCGAGTCCACGCCGACGACCTTCATCCTTCCCGCTGTGCTGCTCGTGCCCTCGGCCCTGGCCGTCGTGTGGGCGCTGTGGCTGCGCAGGGCGCGGCCGGATGTCTATCGCCAGATCGGCCACGGCACCGAGCTGCCGGAGGCTCCGCTCCTGGGCGAGCCCGAGCCGGTGGTCGACGCGACGAGAGGAAACCTGTGAGCACCACTGACACCAGACTGACCTTCCGGTATCTGTCCGAGCCGGACACGATCGCGGCGGGCGTCACTGACATGGAGCTGTGCGTCGACGTGATGGAGGAGACCCTGCGTCTCGTCGACGACGGCGATTACCGGATGGGCGGACCGGACGGGAACTCGCACGGCTCGATGGTCACCTTCCCCGCCGAATCCGCTCATGAGGGAATGCCGCTCGACGGACCCCATCGCCGGATGATGGCGATGCCGGCGTACCTCGGCGGCACCTTCCAGACGGCCGGCTGCAAGTGGTACGGGTCGAACATGGCCAACCGCGAGAACGGTCTGCCGCGGTCGATCCTGATGCTCACGCTGAGCGACAAGGACACCGGCGCGCCACTCGCGCACATGTCGGCGAACCTGCTGAGTGCGTATCGCACGGGCGCCGTCCCGGGAGTCGGTGCCCGCCACCTCGCGAACCCCGATGCGCGGAGCGTGGGCATCGTGGCACCCGGCGTGATGAACCGGACGACGATCGAAGCCTTCGTGGCCGTGCGGCCCGAGCTCGACACCCTGAAGGTCGCCGGACGCAGCCGATCGAGCATCGACTCCTTCGTGGAATGGGTGCGGCGCGAGTACCCGCAGTTCACGACGGTCACGGTCGTCGACAGTGTGGAGGATGCCGTACGCGACAGCGACCTGGTCACGATCGCCCCCACGACGCCGGCCGGTTCGGTGAACTACGTGCGGATCGAGAAGCGGTGGCTGAAGCCGGGTGCGCTGGTGAGCCTGCCCGCCGACATCATGATCGACGACGAACTGCTCCACGGAGCGCGACACGTCGCCGACTTCCGTGGGCTGTACGAGGCGTGGAGCGAAGAGGTGCCGCCCCCGACGCACGAGCACATCGGCCTCCACGGTATGTACCTGCTGGATCGCATCCGTTCGGGGGACGTGCGCGACGAGGCTCTCGAGAACCTCCCCGCCATCATGAGCGAGCAGGCAGAGGGGCGTCGAACGGAGGACGACATCTTCCTCTACTCCGTCGGTGGGATGCCGGTGGAAGACGTCGCGTGGGGGACCGTCGTCTACCGGCGTGCGATGGCCGAGGGCATCGGCACGGAACTGCTGCTCTGGGACACTCCGGCTCTCGCATGACCGGCGTCCGTCCCCCATCGATCATTCGTCAGGAGTTCTCATGAGTGCCCAGGTCAGGAAGCGGATCGTCATCGTCGGGCTGGGGGCGGTGGGTGCGCTCGCCGCGTGGCGACTGTCGCAGCGTGACGACGTCGAGGTCATCGGCATCGAGCAGTACGGCAAGGTGCACGACCGCGGCTCCTACGCCGGCGAGTCTCGGGTCTTCCGCACGGCCTATCACGAGGGCGGGCGCTACGTGCCGATGCTGCAGGAGTCGCGGCGACTGTGGCGTGAACTCGAGCAGCGGTCCGGCCGGGAGCTCTACCTCGAGGTGGGGGCCCTGTCGATCGCCCAGCCCGACCGGATGGAGATGCGCACGACCCTCGACACCGTGCGCGAGTTCGACCTGCCGCACACCCTCTACGACACCGAGGAGCTGCGACGCGCCCACCCGCAGCACAACGTGCACGACGGCGACGTCGGGGTGCTCGACCACCACGGCGGCGGCATCCGTCCCGAGGTCTCGCTGATGGCTGCGCTCGATCTCGCCGAGGCGGCCGGTGCGCAGCTGCGCTTCCACACCCCGGTGCTCGCGATCGAGGAGGAACCGGGCGGCGTGGTGGTGCGCACCCCGACCGAGGCGATCCGCGCTGACACCGTGATCCTCGCCTCCGGCTCCTGGTCCACACGGCTGGACCCCCGGCTGCACGACCTGTTGCGGTTGCAGGTCCTCGGGCTCACCTGGTTCATGCCCACGGACATCGCCGACTTCCTCCCCGAGCGCTTCCCCGCGTTCCTGCGCGACGTGGGCCCCGTGCACTTCTTCGGGGCGCCGAGCCTCGACGGATACTCGATCAAGGCGAGCAGCAACCCGACCTGGCCGGTCGCCCGCGATGTCGACGAGGTTCCGCGGGAGTACACGCGACACGAACTCGCGAAGATCGGGCAGCAGGCGAAGGAGTTCTTCCCGTCGTTGAACCCCGAGCCCGTGCGCTCCAGCGTGCACCACTGCGCTTACACACCCGATCGCACCCCGATCGTCGACGTGAGCGAGAGCGAGCGGGTCGTGACGGTGACCGGTCTCTCGGGTCACGGCTTCAAGTTCGCGCCCGTGCTCGGGGAATGGGCTGCGCGGCTCGCCACGCGGCCGAGCGATGCCGGCATCGACCCGCACTTCTCGCTGGCCGCGCACCTCGACCGGCTGGCGACCGTCGGTGCGTACCGCGGCGGCGGTCACTGAGCCCGGTCCGCGCTCTTCGGTCACGGACCGACAAGCGCGCCGCACGGGCAGTCAAACCCCGCTCGGCCCCCGAGCACAGACTCGAACTGCGCGATGAACCTGTCGCGCACCCCATCGTGAGGAGACAGTGATGTCGGAGAACGCCCCGGTTCTGGACGAGGCCGCCCTGTTGGAGCGCGTCGGCGCCCCCGAAGGTCAGGGCCGCGAAGTGGTCGACGCGGCGACGCGCGAACCGATCGGCCGGGCGCCCGTGCATACGGTCGAGGAGCTCGACGCCGCGGTCGCGCGGGCGAAGGCGGCGCAGCCCGGGTGGGATGCACTCGGCCATGCGGAGCGCAGTGCGCTCCTGAACCGGGTGGCCGATGCGATCGACGCGAACGCCGAGCCGCTCGCCCGGCTGCTCTCGCGCGAGCAGGGCAAGCCGCTCAACGGGCCGAATGCCCGCTTCGAGGTGGGCGCGTGCTCCGCGTGGCTGCGCACCGCCGCCGCGACGCCCCTCGGGCCGGAGACCGTGGTGGACGACGGTGAGACCCATGCCGAGCTCCACTACCGCGCGATCGGCGTGGTCGGTGCGATCGGACCGTGGAACTGGCCCCTCATGATCGGCATCTGGCAGATCGCTCCGGCGCTGCGCATGGGTAACACGGTCGTCGTGAAGCCGAGCGGATACACGACGCTGAGTGTGCTGGCGCTGATCGAGGTCATGAACCGGGTGCTCCCCCGCGATGTGCTCATCGGTGTCGCCGGAGACCGCGAGGTGGGGGCGAGGATCGCCTCCCACCCCGACATCGGCAAGGTCATGTTCACGGGTTCGACGGCGACCGGGCGCAGCATCGTCGAGAGCTCGGCGCAGAACCTCGCCCGCCTCACGCTCGAGCTCGGCGGGAACGATGCGGGGATCGTGCTGCCGGGCGTCGACGCGACGGCGATCGCGCAGGACCTCTTCTGGGGCGCGTTCATCAATACGGGACAGACGTGTGCGGCGCTCAAGCGCCTCTACGTGCACGACTCCGTCTACGACGAGGTCGTCGACGCGCTGGCCGATGTCGCTCGGCAGACCCCGATGGGCAACGGCCTGGATGAGCAGAACGTGCTCGGTCCGCTGCAGAACCGCGCCCAGTTCGAGATCGTGCGCGACCTGGTCGACGACGCGGCGCGCAACGGCGGTCGGATCGTCACGGGCGGTGCGCCCGCGACGGAGCTCGGGGAGCTCTTCTACCCGATCACGCTCGTCGCCGACGTGACCGACGGGGTGGCCCTCGTCGACGAGGAGCAGTTCGGACCCGCACTGCCGATCATCCGTTACACCGATGTGGACGAGGCGATCGCCAGCGCCAACGGCCTCGATGTCGGACTCGGTGCATCCGTCTGGGGCGAGCGCGAGGATGCGCGGAAGGTCGCCGCGCGCATCCAGGCCGGAACCGTGTGGATCAACTCGCACGGCGGTGTGCATCCGATGATCCCGTTCGGCGGTCACAAGTCGTCGGGCTACGGCCTCGAGTTCGGGGTCGAGGGTCTCAAGTCGGTCGCCGTGCCGCAGGTCATCAACGGCTGAGTGACAGGGTGCGCGGCCCGTGGCCGCGCACCCATCTCGGCAGGGGCGTCAGGTGATCGCGACGCGGATGCGCTCCGCGAGGAACTCCAGGTCGGCCTTCGTGAGATCCGTGACCGCGTAGGCGGTCGGCCAGACGGTGCCGTCGTCGAGGTTCGAGATGGGCTCGAAACCGAACGTGCCGTAGCGCACCTTGAACTTGCTCGCGGGCTGGAAGAAGCAGAGCACCTTGCCGTCGCGACCCCACGCCGGCATCCCGTAGTAGGTGCGGGGCACGAGCTCAGGGGCGACCTCGGAGACGAGGGCGTGCAGCTTGTTCGAGAGAGCCTGGTCTTCGGGCGTCAGCTTCTCGATCGCCTCCTTGATGTCGGCCTCACCCGCGGCGCGCAGCTCTTCGGGCGACTTCTTCGCCCGGGAACGACGGGTGCGGGCCTCCTTCGCGGCGGCCTGCATGGCTTCGCGTTCCTCGGCGCTGAAGTTCTTCTCTTTCTCGGCCATGGTCGGTCCTCTCGATGTGCTGCTGGTGTGGGATTCAGACTACGTAGGCTCGGCCGCGGTGTGCTTCTCGATTCGTGATCGATCCTCGACGGCACCTCGACTGCCAGACTGACGCCATGACGACAGTCTTCACCGGCCGTATCCGTCCGCTCGTCCCGAGCGCCGACGCCGAAGTGGAGGCGATGGTCGTCCACGACGGAACGATCGTCGCCGTCGGGACGGCGGACGACCTCCTCCGCCGCTTCCCGGATGCCGAGACCACAGCCCTCGACGGCTGGGTGATGCCCGGTCTGATCGAGCCGCACGGGCATCCGGGCTTCTCCGCGATCCTGCTCTCCGATCTCGTGGTCGACCTCCGTCCCGTCGTGATCCCCGAGGCGGAAGGCGTCCTCGCGGCGCTCCGAGCGGCGGTGGCGGATGCCGGCGGCGAAGCCGTCTTCGCGAACGGGTGGGATGCTCTGCTGCAGCGTGGACTGCCCGACCCCGACATCCGCTTCCTCGACGAGCTCGCGGGCAACGTGCCCCTCGTCGTCATCCACAACTCCGGTCATTCCGTGTACTTCAACACCGCGGCCGCGCTCGCCGCAGGCATCGATCGGGAAACCCCCGATCCGGTCGGCGCCTCGTTCGGCCGTGATGCCGCGGGGGAGCTCACGGGCGTCGCCCTCGAGGCCGCGGCGGTCGAGCAGGTCGTGGCGCCGATGCTCGCGAAGGCGCAGCAGCATCTCCCCCGGATCCTCCCCGCGCACCTGCACGACCTGGCATCCCGGGGCATCACGACGGTGTCGGACCTGTCGTGGAACCCCGACCTCAACCCGCTCATCGATGCTCTCCGGGCGCAGGGTGCGATGCCGGTGCGGTTGCGGTGGTACGAGATGTCCCGCCCCGGCGGAGTCGTGGCTCCGCCGAGTGACGGCGATCCCGTGTTCCGTCAGACAGGGGTGAAGACCTGGTCCGACGGCTCTCCGTGGGTGGGCAACATCGCCACCTCCTTCCCCTACCTCGACACCCCGGCGACCCGCTCCCTCGGGCTCGAACCGCATCACATCGGACACGCGAACTACACGGCCGAACAGCTGCGCGCGATCGCTGAACCCTATGCCGCCGCGGGCTGGCAGCTCGCCTGCCATGTGCACGGTGACCTCGCGATCGACGCGACGCTCGACGTGTACGAGCAGCTCATCCGGCAGCACGGGCTCACCGACCACCGCTTCCGCCTCGAGCACTGCGGGGCCATGACACCCGTGCAGTTCGAGCACGCGGCGGCCCTCGGCGTCACCGTCAGTCTCTTCGTCGACCACATCACCTACTGGGGAGAGGTGCTGGTCGACGACCTCTTCGGCCCGGAGCACGGCGGTGCCTGGGCCGATGCCGGTGCCGCCTTCGCCGCCGGTCACCGGGCGACCTTCCACAACGACGGCTGGGTCACCCCCAACGAGCCCTTCCGCAACATGGCCGTCGCCGAGACCCGCACCACGCGCAACGGATATCGGATGCCCGGCGGCACGGCGGCCACCCGCGAGCAGGCCCTCCTCGCCCACACCACGAACGCGGCGTGGCAGCTCCTCAGCGAGCATGAGGTGGGTGCGCTGGCACCCGGACTCCTCGGCGACTTCATCGTGGTCGACCGCGATCCCCTCACGGTCTCGGCCGAAGACCTCGCCGCGACGCGGGTGATGGCGACCTACGTGGGCGGCGTCCGGATCGTCTGACACGCGGTCATCCGGGGTCCTCGCTGCCGGATAGTGTGTGATCCATGGACCTGCGTGTCGCGGCGTACGCGGTCGTCACCGATGACGACGGGCGTCTGCTGTTGGCGCGGTGGACCGAGGGCCGTCGCGTCGCATGGACCATGCCGGGTGGCGGACTCGAACCCGGTGAGTCGCCGGAGGATGCGGTGCGCCGCGAGCTCCGGGAGGAGACCGGCTACACCGTGAAGGTCGGCGAGCTCCTCGGCATCCACTCCCGGGTCATCCCCGCCGGACGCCGCGTGCAGAAGGCTGCGGATCCGCTGCACACGCTGCGCATCGTCTATCGCGCGCAGGTCACGGGCGGCAAGCTGCGCTTCGAGACCGACGGCTCGACCGACATGGCCGAGTGGTTTCCCCTGAAGTCCGTGGCCGAGCTGCAGCGCGTCAAGCTCGTCGACATCGCGATGCGCATGGCCGGAATCCTCTGAGCTCAGCGCTCCTCGGGAACCGAGATGTCGGCGACCGTCGCCCCGTACGCGGCGATGAGGTCGTCCGCCTCGACGAAGAGGCTGTACCCGTGAGCGCCGGCACCCATGGCGATGCGCTGACCCACGATGGACTCGTCGGCATAGATCGGCCAATCCGTGGTGCTGCCGATGGGAACGATGGTGCCCCGCTCGTAGCCGGTCGCCTGGAGCGCGAGCTCGGGCTCGGGCAGGCGCAGCTTGTTCACGCCGACCAGGGCGCGCAGCTTCGGCCACGAGATCGAGCGTCCGCCGGGCACGAGGGCGAACAGGAAGGTGTCGTCCGAGCGCTTGACGACGAGAGTCTTGACGATGCCGGACGGCGGGATGCCGAGCAGCTCGGCCGCCTCGAACAGGCTGCCGGCAGCGGGGCGTTCGCGGATCTCGATGTCGAGCCCGCGAGCAGCGGCCGCATCCCGCACCCGCGCATGCCGATCGCCTCCGTCACCAGAGGCGACGGAGGCGAGATCAGACGGGGTCACGCGTCGGGCGCGGCGAGCGGGTCGTCCGCGACCCAGAGCTCGTCATCGGCACGCAGCGCCTGCCAGGCGGCGTAGAGCACACCGACGGCGGCAGCAGCACCGAGGATGATCGCGATGACCGAGCCGAGACCCGGGCCCGACTTCTGCTTCTTGCCGAAATCGCCCCGACGAGCCGGTGCGGCCACACCGTGGCGCTTGGCGTTCGCGACGTCCCACGCGGTGAGAGCCGAACCGACGACTCCGCCCACGATCGGGACGAACTTGTCGTCGACGACGTGCTTGCCGAGCTTCACGCCACGGTCGACGACCGGGGCGACACGGCGGTTGTACGTGTCCTGGATGACCGGCACGACCTGCTCACGATTGATGTTTCCGAGCTGACGTCCGGCCTCGCGGGCGACATCGGCGGCGTGACCGACGAGCACCTGCTGGTTCTCCCAGAGCTGGTTCGCGTCGTTCTGAAGACGACGCAGTTCCTTCTTCCGCTTGCGGCTGAGGCTCACGATGCTCTCCTGTCCATTGGAGTACGGGTTCCCCATCTTGCCACGGGAGGCTGGATACCGGGCGGGAATCGCCCGGCCCTTGCGCTGTCGGCGGATCCGGGGTACGCCGGGCGAACTCACCGAAAGCTCTGCGAGAATGAAGGCATGGCTCACGCTTCCCACGTCGCAACCCTGCACACCAACCACGGTGACATCGTCATCAACCTCTTCGGCGATCACGCACCGAAGACGGTCAAGAACTTCGTCGGCCTCGCCGACGGCACCCAGGAGTGGACCGATCCCGCCACCGGCAAGCCGGGCGAGGGTCCTCTCTACAAGGACGTCATCTTCCACCGCATCATCCCGAACTTCATGATCCAGGGCGGCGACCCGCTCGGACAGGGCGTCGGCGGCCCCGGCTACAACTTCGACGACGAGATCAACATGGAGCTCGACTTCAACAAGCCGTACATCCTCGCGATGGCGAACGCCGGCCTCCGCCGCAACGCCATCACCGGCAAGCCCGAGGGCACCAACGGCTCGCAGTTCTTCATCACGACCGACCCGACCCCGTGGCTCCAGGGCAAGCACACCATCTTCGGCGAGGTCGCCGACGACGCCTCGCGCGCTGTCGTCGACAAGATCGGCGCCGTTCCGACCAGCGGCGGAGACCGTCCGGTCGAGCCCGTCGTGCTGCAGTCGATCGACATCGTCGCGGCCTGACGACAGCTGCGGCCGATCCGGATGACCACGCCTGAGTTCACGAGCAATCGCGACAACTTCTGCTACCGGCATCCGGATCGGCAGAGCTTCGTGCTCTGCCAGCGGTGCATGCGCACCATCTGCCCCGAGTGCCAGACTCAGGCACCCGTCGGCGTCATCTGCCCGGAGTGCATGAACGCCGAGCGCAAGAACCGCACCCCCGCGCAGAAGAAAGCCCAGCGTCGGTGGGGTGCTCGCAGCGGCGGGGCCATGGCGATCGCCCGCAGCGGCAAGCCGATCGTCACCTACGTACTGCTCGCCGTCACGTCGTTCATCGGCCTGGTGCAGCTGATCCCCGGGATGAACGGGCCGATCACGCAGGCACTCGCCTTCTACGCGCCGTATCTCTACCCGAACCTCTTCGGTGCGGGCTTCGAGCCCTGGCGCCTCCTCTCCGTGCTGTTCGTGCACGGCAGCTTCATCCATCTCGCGCTGAACATGCTCGCCCTGTGGATGCTGGGGCAGAGCCTCGAGCCCATGCTCGGCCGCGCCCGCTTCCTAGCCCTGTATCTGATCAGCGGCCTCGGCGGATCGGTGGCGGTCGCCCTCCTCGCCCCCCTGGACCCGACGGTCGGCGCATCCGGCGCGATCTTCGGAATGCTGGCCTCGCTGTTGATCATCGGCCGCCACATCGGCGCGAACGTGACCGGGATCCTCGTGATCCTCGGCATCAACTTCGCCTTCGGCTTCTTCGCCGGCGGCATCTCCTGGCAGGCGCACCTCGGCGGTGCGATCGTCGGCGCCCTGGTCGCCCTCATCTACACCCGGACGAGGCGTCGAGACCAGCGCACCTGGCAGATCGTTCTCCTCTCGGCGCTCGTCGTCCTGTTGATCGTCGTCGTCGCCTTCATCCCGCCGCTGCTGATTTTGTCCTGATCCCAAGTTGTTAACAGGGTTGTTAACCCCTGTGAATAACACCGGTGTAATTCTCCCCAGGCTGTGGAGAAGGTTGTGGATAACTTCCGCTCGGTTCAGCTTGTGGGTCGGGCGCGGGGTCGTTCCCTTCGCTCGCAGAGCGGGTCCCTCCCGCTTCGCGGGGCCCTCCCGATGCTCGCTCCGGGAACAACCCCGCGCCCTGGCCTGAGCCGTCCCTCACTCGGAGTATGAAGAAAGGCCCCTCGCTGTGCGAGGGGCCTTTCGGGAAGAAGGAGTGGCGTCAGCGCCAACGAGTGGTCATCAGGAAGCCGATCAGAGCGATGCCGAGACCGATGGCCAGGTTCCAGTTGTCGAGACCCGGGATCGGGAACTGCATGCCCGAGATGTAGAAGACCAGGATCCACGCGAGACCGAGCAGCATGAAGCCGATCATCACCGGCTTGAACCACACCGCGTTGGGAGCGGCCTCGCCTTCGGCGCGCTCGACGACGGGTTCTTCACTCTTACGGTCACGTGCCATGCCGTCATTGTACCCATCAGACCCATGAGCCGCCGAGTCCGCAGCGTGCGAGAGACGGCGGGCTCACCGACATCCGTTCAGCGTCCCGGGATATGATCGCGCCATGACTGCATCCGTCGTGCCTGGGGGGCGACGCCCGCGGCGAGAGCGACCACGCTCTCGCGCCACCTTCGCGAGCGTGCTCGGCGAGCTCCTCCTCACCGCCGGAGTGCTCGTCCTGCTCTTCGTCGCCTGGCAGATGTGGATCGGCGACATCATCATCAGCGCCCAGAAGAACGACGAGGGCGCAGCCATCTCGCAGGAGCTCGCACAGGGCGAGGCGCCGGAGCTGCCGCCGGTCGTGGAAGAGGACGACGGCACCACCACCTACGTGCCCCCGGTGCCCGCAGCACCGGCAGACGCCACATGGTTCGGGCAGATGCACATCCCCCGTTTCGGAGCCGACTACAACTTCGGCATCTACGGCGGAACGAGCCGTGCGCGAACCCTGGATCAGAAGGGGATCGGCGTCTACAAGGACTCCAAGATGCCCGGCGAGGTCGGCAACTTCTCGATGGCGGGACACCGCACCACCTGGGGCAAGCCTTTCAACCAGCTCGACAAGCTGCAGCTGAACGACGCGATCGTCGTCGAGACTCCCGACGGCTGGTACACCTACCGCTTCCGCACGCTCGAGTACGTCAAGCCGACACAGACCGATGTGCTCGCCGACGTGCCGCAGATGCCGGAGCAGCAGACCGGAGAGCAGTACATCACGCTCACCGCCTGCTCTCCGCTCTACTCCCTCGCCGAGCGCATCGTCGCCTACGGGGTGTTCGAGAGCTTCCAGCCCCGCGCCGAGGGGCTCCCCACCGCGCTGACCGACCCGCCGCCGCCTCCGGCCGCACCATCGGTGTGACCGTGGACGCTCACGAGGGAGAAGACTGATGTACGCCGCACTCTGGCGCCTGCTGCCCGGCCCGTGGTGGCTGCGCGTCCTCATCCTGGTCGTCGTCATCGCCGCCGTGCTGTACGGGCTGTTCTGGTACGTGTTCCCCTGGATCAGCCCGATCATCGCCCCCGGCGAGGTCGACGTCGAATGACCCGAGTTCTCGTGGTGGACAACCACGACAGCTTCGTGCACACGCTCGTCGGCTACCTCCACGAGCTCGGCGCCGAGACCACCATGGTCGAATCCGACGCGCTGGACGCCGCCGAGTTCGAGCGGATGCTCACCGGCCACGACGCCCTGTTGCTCTCCCCCGGCCCCGGACGTCCCGCGGACGCGGGAGTGTCGCTCGACGCGGTGCGGATCGCCGCTCGACGGCGGATGCCGACGCTCGGCGTCTGCCTCGGACACCAGACCATCGGCGAAGCGCTCGGCACCGCGGTGAGCGAGGCGCCCGAGCTGATGCACGGCATGGTCTCCGCGGTCACGCACGACGGATCGGCTCTGTTCGCAGGGATCCCGTCGCCGTTCGACGTCGGCCGATATCACTCCCTGGCGCTCGCGGCAGCGGACCTCCCGTCCGAGATCGTCGTCACCGCCTGGACGGCGACTGGAACGGTCATGGCGCTCGCGCACCGAGAGCTGCCGCTGCACGGCGTGCAGTTCCACCCGGAGAGCGTGCTCACCGAAGGCGGGTACCGGCTTCTCGCGAACTGGTTGGAACTCTGCGGCGACGCGGATGCCGTGGCGCGATCCGAGACCCTGCATCCACTCTCGCGCTGATATCTCGACGCGCGATTCGCGTCACGAGAGACTCAGGGCGCGGCGCAGTAGCGAAGCTCGACCGGAGATCCGATCGGCACGTCACCCGGTGCGACCGACATCGAGTGCACGGTCGGGGGTTCCGTGGGAGCGCAATCCGCCTCTTCCACTGGCTCCGGAGTCAGACCGAGGTCGGTGAGGTTCGTCGTCGCGGCCTCGACGGTCCACCCGACGAGATCGGTCAGCGTCACCTTGCCGCTGGCGACGACGAGATTGACGACGGTGTCGGGGGCGACCTCGGTCTCTGCCGCTTCGCTGGCGGAGATCACGGTGCCGGCGGCCAGACCCTTGTCGTTGCGCTGGATGACGGTCCCGAGTTCGAGGCCGGCGGCCTTCAGTGCCTTGGTGGCATCCTCGAGGCCCATGCCTTCGATCTTCGGCACCACCACGGTCTCCACGCCCGAGGAGACGTGAACGGTGACCGTCGAGCCCTCCTCCACCGAGACTCCTGCCTCGGGGTCGGTGCGGATGACGTTGCCCTCGGTGATCTCGGAACTCGACTCGATCACGATCTTCGCGGTCAGATCGAGCTTGGCGAGGTCGTCCTGCGCGCGCTCGGATGACACGTTCACGAGATTGGGGATGATGCGCGAGGTGCTCGGCACCTCGGGCGGACGCATGCTGATCGTGACCACCCAGAACAGCACGGATGCCAGAAGCACCGCGAGCAGCGCGACACCGGCCCAGATCCAGGCGACCGGAGGGCCGGACTGGGTGCGGGTCATGGTGGTGTCGGAGCTGAGCTGGCGCAGCGAACGTGCCGTCTCCTGCGCCTGACGCGGGCTCGGACCGTACAGTTCGCTCGTCAGCGCACCCAGTTGCTTGCGGGTCGGCGCGCTTCCGGTCACGGCGGCGTCAAGGGCGGCGCGGAAGTGCGCGGCATCCGGGTACCGCTGATAGGGGTCCTTCGCGAGGGCCCGCAGGACGATCGGGTCGAGCGCGCCCGGTGCGTCCTCGTTCACCTCGGTCGGCGGGATCGGGGTTTCGCTGACGTGCTGGTAGGCGACGGCCACCGGCGACTCGCCACGGAACGGCTGGCGGCCGGTGAGCAGCTCGTACAGCACGACACCGGTCGAGTACAGGTCGGCGCGAGCATCGACGGGCTCGCCCTTGGCCTGCTCCGGTGAGAAGTAGGCGGCCGTGCCGATGATCTGCGTGGTCTCCGCCACGGTCGACGAGGAGTCGGAGACGGCTCGGGCGATGCCGAAGTCCATCACCTTGACCTGGCCCTTGTCGGTCACCATGACGTTGCCGGGCTTGATGTCGCGGTGGACGACACCCGCGCGGTGCGAGTAGTCGAGCGCCTCGAGGATGCCGTCGACGTAGCGCACCGCGTCTTCGACCGGCACCGGGCCGTCGGCGATGATCTTCTTCAGCAGCGTGCCCTTGACGAGCTCCATCACGATGTACGGCGGCTCGTCGGACGACGGATCATTCGACGAGGGGTCGCCGGCGTCGAACACGCGCACGATCGACGGGTGCGACATGCGGGACGCCGCCTGCGCCTCCAGGCGGAACCGGGTGCGGAAGGCGGTGTCGCGTGCCAGGTCGGGATCGAGGATCTTGATCGCGACCTCACGGCCGAGCGTCAGGTCGTAGCCTCGATAGACCTTGGCCATACCGCCATGCCCGATGAGCTCGTCGACGCGGTATCGACCCGCGATGACTCGTGGCTCTGTGGACACGTACTACCCCCTGGAAAACGACTGCGGCTGAGCTGGATTAAAGGCTACCCTTCGGTGCCGCCGCCTCCGTCACCCTCGCCGGGGTCGGTCGCGGCGACGATCGGAACGGAGAGCGGCGGCGACGCGGACGACGTGCGCTGGTCGCCACCCGAGCACATGCCCTGGTACGTGACGATGAGCTGCTGGCCGGCGGCATCAGCCACCTGAATCTGCGTGTTCCGCTGCGTCGGCTGGAAGTTCGGCCCGCCCGACACGAACGTGCCGTTCTGGAGCGAGACGACGTATCCGGAGAGCGTCGTGCCGCTCGGGCAGGTGAACCCGGTGCCCCAGGAGATGGTGACGGTGCTGCCGGCGATCGGGTCGCCCGTGATGGTCGGGGTGTCGGTCGGGGTCGGCAGGGCTGCGCGCGCGGCGTACATCGTGAGGGTCATCGGCTGCGTCGTCTCGACGTTGCCGGAGGGGACGACGCGGTAGACCTTGCCGACGTCGCCGTCGGTCGGGGCCGGGTCGCCCTCGGGGCAGGTGATCTCGCCCGTGAAACCGGCCTCCTTGAGCGTGGACGTGGCCGTGCCGCAATCCATGCCCGCCAGGCCCAACGCGGTCACGTCGACGCGGACCACCTCGGGCGGCGGGGTGGTCGCCGGTGGTGGCGTCTGCGTCTGGGACTGCGAGGGAGAGGCCGAATCCGACGGCTTGGCGTCAGGGTCGCCCTGGTTCATCAGCATCGCCCACACGGCTCCGCCGAGCACGATCACCAGCAGGGCGATCAGCGCGATCAGCGGCCAGGTCCACGGGCTCTTCTTCTTCTTCTTCTCGTCCGCCGCCGCGTCCTCTGTCGGGAGCTGAGCGGTGGTGGGAAGGATGTGGGTGGTGCCGTCGTCTCCGGACGCCGTGAGCATGCGCGTCGCATCGTCGTCACCGGCGATACCCCCGGTCGCGATCGCGGGAACGGCGATGGCCGCGGAGTTCAGGTCGCCGCGACGAAGCGCCTGGGCCGCACGGGCCACCGTCGCGGACGACGAGGGGCGGTCGCTGGGCTTCTTGGCGATCATCGCCATGACGAGGTTCTGCACCGGGATCGGCACGGTCGGCGGCAGCGGCGGCGGCTGCTCGTTGATCTGTGCCATCGCGATCGCCACCTGCGACTCGCCCGTGAACGGACGCTTGCCCGCCAGGCACTCGTACGCGACGATGCCGAGCGAATAGGTGTCGGTGGCGGGAGACGCCGGGTGACCCGATGCCTGCTCGGGAGACAGGTACTGCACGGTGCCCATGACCTGGCCGGTCGCCGTCAGCGGAACCTGATCGGCGATGCGGGCGATGCCGAAGTCGGTGATCTTGACGCGGCCGTCGGGCGTGATCAGCAGGTTTCCCGGCTTGATGTCGCGGTGCACGAGACCGGCCGCGTGTGCGGCCTGCAGAGCGGATGCCGTCTGGGCCACGATGTCGAGCGTCTTGTCGGCGCTGAGTGCACCGTCGCGCTCGAGCACGGTCGAGAGAGCCTCGCCGGGCACGAGTTCCATGACGAGGTAGGCGCTGCCGTTCTCCTCGCCGTAGTCGAAGACGCTGGCGATGCCCTCATGGTTCACGAGAGCGGCGTGCCGCGCTTCTGCACGGAACCGCTCGAGGAACCCGGGGTCCCCCATGTACTCGTCCTTGAGGATCTTGATCGCGACGGTACGTCCGATGACGTGATCCGTCGCTTCCCACACCTCGCCCATGCCACCGATCGCGATACGCGACTGCAGCTCGTAACGACCACCGAACGACACACCCTGCGTCGGCCTCATCTGCCCAGCACCGCCTCTATGACCTTCTTCGCAATCGGAGCGGCGATGGTGTCGCCACTGCCTGATTGTCCCTGTCCGCCGCCGTCTTCGACGACGACCGCTACTGCGACCGCGGGGTCGTCCGCCGGCGCGAAGCCGGTGAACCACAACGTGTGCGGCCTGTTTCCGTTCTCTGCGGTGCCCGTCTTACCGGCCACGTCGATCCCGTCTATTCTTGCACCCTGGGCCGCGCCCGTAGCGACGCTGGCCACCATCGACGCGGTCACGTCGTTGGCGACATCGGCCTCCATCGCACGGCCGAACTCGCTGTCCTGGAAGGCCTCGATCACCGACAGGTCGTTCCCGATCACGGCATCCACCATCCGGGGATTCATCACGACGCCGTCGTTCGCGAGACCGGCCGACACCATCGCCATCTGCAGGGGGGTCGCGGTGACCTTGCCCTGGCCGAATCCGGTGAGTGCGGTCTGCGCGTCGTCGAGGGCGCGGGGGTAGCTGGACGGTGTCGATTCCAGCGGAGTCTCGAAGGACTTGTTGAAACCGAGCTTCTCGGCCATCTCGCGGATCGTGTCGTCGCCGAGTTCGACGGCGAGCTCCGCCATCGGGATGTTGCAGCTGAGCCGGATGGCCTCGGCGATCGTGACCGTGGCGCCCGGCCCGCACTTGCCGCCCCAGGCGTTCGACACCCGATTGGAGGAGCCGGGGAGCGTGTACGAGATGGGGTTGGGCAGCGTCGACTGCGGGGTCCAGTTCCCGCTGGCGTACGCCGCCGCCGCGACGACGACCTTGAACGTCGATCCCGGCGGGTTGAGGTCGCCGGCGATCGCGCGGTTGGACAGCGGCTTGCCGGGGTCGGCGGCGAGCTGGTCGTAGGTGGCGTTCGCGGCGTCCGCGTCGTGCGTCGCCATTTGGTTCGTGTCGAAACCCGGGGTGGAGACCATGGCGAGGATGCGTCCGGTCTTCGGTTCCATCGCGACGACGGCACCCTGCAGCCCGCCGAGTGCTTCATAGGCGGCGCGCTGAGCCGCCGTGTTCAGCGACAGCTCCACGCTGTACCCGCGCTGGGGCTGGCCGGAGATGATGCGCTCGACCTCGGCGAGCAGGGCGTTGGCGCCCGTGCCGGAGAGTTCGGCGTTCATGGCGCGTTCGATACCCGTGCGCGAATCGAGCGCCGCGTTGAAGTAGCCGGTCACCGGTTCCCACATTGCGGCATCCGTGTAGACGCGCTGGAACTGGTACCTGTCGTCGCTGGGCACGGAGTTGGCGATGGTGGCGCCGTCGACGATGATCGCGCCGCGCTGGATCTCGTAGCTGTCGAGGCGCGTGCGCTTGTTGTTGCTGTTCTGGGCCAGGGCATCGGCCTCGACGACCTGGATCCAGCTGGTCGCGGCGAACAGGGCGATGAACATGAACAGCATCACGATGCTGAGGCGGCGGAGCTCTCGCGTCATCCGATCACGACCCTCGGTTGGCGGCGGACGCCGTCGGAGATGCGCAGCAGCAGCGCCACGATGAGCCAGTTGGCCACGAGCGACGATCCGCCGGCGGCGAGGAACGGGGTGGTCAGTCCGGTCAGCGGGATCAGACGCGTGACGCCGCCGACCATGATGAACACCTGCAGCGCGATGGTGAACGAGAGGCCGGTGGCGAGCAGCTTGCCGAAGTCGTCCTGACCGGCGAGACCGATGCGCATGCCGCGGCTGACGAAGACCATGTAGAGGCACAGGATCGCGAACAGCCCGATCAGGCCGAGCTCTTCACCGAGGCTCGTGATGATGTAGTCGCTGTGCGCGAGGGGCGTGACCTCCGGTCGTCCCTGACCCCAGCCGGTGCCGATGAGTCCGCCGCGGGCGAGACCGAACAGCCCCTGCATGGGCTGATAACCCGCGCCGTCGGGATCGACCTGGTTCGCGTCGAACAGGAACAGCCAGTTGATGAAGCGACCCTGCACGTAGCTGAGGATCTGCGTCGCGAGTGCCACGCCGGCGACGACGAGGCCCAGGCCGATGAGGACCCAGCTGGTCTTCCCGGTGGCGACGTAGAGCATCGCGACGAACATGCCGAAGATCAGGGTTCCGGTACCGAGATCGCGCTGGAAGACGATGATCCCGAGCGAGATGAGCCAGACCACGAGGACAGGTCCCAGTTCCCGCATGCGGGGCCAGGTGATGCCGAGAACCCTCTTGCCGACCGACGTGAGGCTCTCGCGGGTGCGTACGAGGTAGCCGGCGAAGAAGATCGCCAGGCAGATCTTGGCGAGCTCGCCGGGCTGGAAGGCGAAGACGCCGCCCAGCGACACCCAGACGGCCGCGTTCGCGTCGTCGATGCGGAGGCCGGGCACGAACGGCAGCAGCAGGAGCAGGATTCCGGCGAGACCGAAGATATAGGTGTACCGGAACAGGATCCGATAGTTGCGCAGCAGGATCACGACCGCGATGGCGCCCGCGAGGGAGATCGCGGTCCAGGCCAGCTGCTTCGTGGAGTAGGCGTCCCAGCCGGTGTTCTTGAAGGCGATGTCGATGCGGTAGATCATCGCGATGCCGAGGCCGGTCAACAGCGTCGCGATGGGCACGACGAACGGATCCGCATCGGCGGCGACGAAACGCAGCACGATGTGCAGCGCGAAGGCGAGGGCCGCGAGACCGCCGCCGATCGCGAGGATCATCGGGTCGATCACGCCGAGTGCGCCCAGCTGGACGAGAGTGAGCGCGGCGCCGCTCATCGCACAAGCGAACAGCAGCAGCCAGAACTCGCGGTTGCGCTGCGTCTGCGGCATCCGGAGTCGCTTGAGGGCCTTGATGACGGTGGTGTCCGCCTGCACGTCGGTGCTCATCCCTCACCCCCCGCGGGGGTCGCGCTCGGCGTCGGCAGCGGGGTGGGAAGCGGTGTCTGCTCGATCACGTTCGCGTCGGCGCCCGCCCGCAGACGGTCGACGATGGCCATCGCATCGGCCAGCGAGCGTGCATTGATCGTGCGCTCGACGGATGCCCGTTGATACTGCGGCAGGTTCGCGAGGAGGATGTCGGTGTCCTCGATCGGGGTCGACAGCGTGATCGGGCCGATGTTCTGCTGCACACCCTGGAAGATCACGACGCTGTCGTCGTCGGCGCCGATGAAGTAGCGCGTCTGGGTCCAGCTGTACGCGGCGAAGGCGGCGACGACCAGCATCGCGACGACCAGGAGCGCGCCGGCGATCCAGCCCGCCCGGCGGCGCTTCGCGCGACGCCGATCCTCTTCGATGAGCTCCTCGAGATACTCGGGGGCGGGCTCGAAGTGGCTGGGCTCGTTCGCGGCCTGTCGCACCGGGTGCAGCCAGTTTCCGCGCGGCGGGCGCACCGGCGGCACGTAGACACCGTCGGGGTTCGAGGCCGAGCCCACGATCGTGGGGGTGCCGGAGTGGATCGGATGCTGCCCGCCGACGTCGACCAGCACGATCGTGACGTTGTCGGGAGCGCCTCCGTCGAGTGCCTGCTTGAGCAGGTAGTCCGCCGTGCGGCCGGGGGCGACGCCGAGCTGCATCGCCTTGAGGATGCGAGTCTCGTCGACCACTCCGGAGAGCCCGTCGGAGCAGAGCAGCCACCGGTCGCCGGGCTGCGTGTGCATGACGAACATGTCGAGCTCGGGGTCGGCATCCATGTCGCTGAGCACCCGCATGAGGACCGAGCGCCGCGGGTGGTAGCGCGCCTCCTCCGGGGTGATCCGACCGGAGTCGACCAGGCGCTGCACGAAGGTGTGGTCGGCCGTGATCTGGGTCAGCGCGTCGTCGCGGTACAGGTAGATGCGCGAGTCGCCGATGTGGCCGATGACCGCATACTCGTCGACCATGATGATCGCGCTGACCGTCGTGCCGAGACCGGCGAGTTCGGGACGCTCCTTCGCGGCGCGGATGAGGTCGCCCGCGGCGGTCGTCGCGGCGGCCTGCAGCGAGGCCTGCGCGTCTTCGACCGAGGAGTAGCCCTGGTCGAAGGGCTGCAGCCGCTGGATCGCGATGCTCGAGGCGACGTCTCCACCGGCGTGGCCGCCCATGCCGTCGGCGACGGCGAACAGGTTCGCTCCGGAATAGCCGGAGTCCTGGTTGTTGGAGCGGATCTTCCCGGTGTGGGAGATCGCGACGCTCGAGCCTTCGAAGACCATGCCGGGGTCAGGCTCGCAGCTCGAAGGTCGTGGCGCCCACCTTGATGGGGGTGCCGAGCGAGAGGGCGACCGGTGAGGCCGACACGCGCTGGCCGGCGACGAAGGTCCCGTTGGTCGAGTCGAGGTCCTGGATCGCCCAGCTGTCGCCGCGCAGCATCAGGCGGGCGTGGTGGCTGGACGTGTAGTCGTCACGGATCACGAGAGCCGACTCGCTGGAGCGGCCGATCGTGAGCGAGTCGGCACTGAGCGGCAGCTCGAGGCCGGCCTTGGGCCCGGACGTGATGACCAGGCGCTTGGCGGTGGCGACGGTCGCCGGTCCGGTCGAGGAGCGTGCGGATGACGGCTTCGCCGCGGGGGCCGCTGCCGGTGCTGCCGCAGGAGCGGGTGCGCCGGCGGTCGCCTCGGCGGGGAGCTTGCGCACACGGACGCCGAAGAGGTCGGCGCGGAGCGAGTACACGACGCCGAACACGAAGAACCACATCAGGATGAGGAACCCGATGCGGAGCAGGAGGAGGATCAGTTCACTCAACCGAGGGCTCCGAACGCTCGGGTGGCGTCGTCGCCGCGGGGCGCAGGACGCGACGGGCTGGCCACGGGGACGATCCGGAACACCAGGTCGGTACGTCCGATGGTGATGGTCGTGTCGGTGGGGAGGGCGGCCTCGCGGAGCTTCTGGCCGTTGACCTTGGTGCCGTTCGTGGAGCCCAGGTCGCGCATCATGGCGCGCTCGCCGTCCCACAGGATCTCGGCGTGCTTGCGGCTGGATCCGGCGTCCGCGATCGTGATGTCGGCATCCGTCCCCCGGCCGATGACCGTACGGGCGCGGTTGATCGAGAGACGACGGCCGTCGACGTCGACCACGGCCTGCCAGCTCACGCGGCCCTCGACCGTGCCCGAGTTCACGCGCACGGTTCCCGTGGCGACCTTCTCGTCGGCCTCGAGGTTGATCGACAGCGGGCCGGAGAAGCTGTACCCCTGCGCCTTGGCGTGCTTGGTCAGCAGCGCGAGCAGCTCATCGGTGAGGGCGCCGCCGAGTCCCCGCATCCGCTCCGCGTCGTCCGGGCTGAGGCGCACGACGAAACTGTTCGGCGCGATGATGCGGTCGCGGCTCACGACCGCCGCCTTCGTGTCGGCCTCGCGGCGGAGCGCAGAAGCGATCTCCACCGGCTGAATGCCGCTGCGGAAGGTCTTCGCGAACGCGCTGTTTACTGCGCGCTCGAGACCCTTCTCAAAGCTGTCAAGTAGTCCCACTGGGCTCCTCTGGCATGCCGACCGGTAGAGACATCGTAGCCAGGTGACCTGGGGGAACGCCGCCGATCGGGGTCTGAGGCGTGCATCAGGGGGTGAAATCGCGTGATATCTTTGGGAAGTTGAGTTCTTCGGAACGAGACACTCGCGCGAGTGGCGGAATGGTAGACGCGCTGGCTTCAGGTGCCAGTGTCCGTAAGGACGTGGGGGTTCAAGTCCCCCCTCGCGCACAGCGAATGACACAAGGCCGGGCCCACAGGGTTCGGCCTTTGTCATTCTGAAGAAGGCCCGGCTCCGTTGAGGAAGCCGGGCCTTCTCCTTCTCCGGGCGCCGCTCAGGCCACAGGAAGATACCGGGTCAGGTGCTCGAACGGGGGCTGAGACGACAGGTGCGACACCGCCGCGGATCCCACCGCACAAGCGGCGGCCAGTGCATCGGCCGGCGCGTTCCCGGCACGCAGCGCGAGTACGAGGGCCGCGCAGAAGGCGTCACCGGCACCGACGGTGTTGACGGCCTCGGCGGGGACGCCGTCGGCTCGGGCGATCTCCTCGCCACGGCGATACAGTGCAGCGCCGGCCGCGCCGTAGGTGACCGCGACGAGTTCCGCCTCTGCCAGCTCGGGCATGAGCTCGCGCTCGGTCTCGTTCACGATGAACAGGTCGACCCGGCGCAGCAGAGCCTCGGGCAACGGCTGGGCGGGAGCGGCATTGAGCGCGATGAAGCCCTCCGCCGAGGCGACGACCTCCTCGACCACCGCGAGCGCGATCTCCAGCTGCATGAGCACGGCCTCGTCCGCGCCGAAGGTCACACCGACCAGGGAGACGTGGTCGTTGGCGCCGGGGCAGACCGCGATCTGGTTCTCGGCATCCGCGTCGACGACGATGAGCGCGGTGCCGGTGGCGTCATCCACCGTGCGCAGGTCGGCGACATCGACGCCGGCACGCTCCATCTCCGCGCGGGTCCAGGAACCGTCGGCGTCGTCACCGACGGCACCGACCATCCGGACCTTTCCGCCCAACTTCGCGGCGGCGACGGCCTGGTTCGCGCCCTTCCCGCCCAGGTCACGGGAGAGTCGCCCGCCGGCCACGGTCTCCCCGGCAGTGGGGAGTCGTTCGACGAACGCGGTGACGTCGACGTTCGCGCTGCCGACGACGACGAGGGATGGAAGAGCGGGAGAGGTCATGGCAGCAGCTTTCGGATCGAGCGGAGGCATCGGAACGCGGAAATCGCGGCCGGCTTGACGTTCATGATAGAAAGTGTAAACGTTTACGCACGCACATCTGCAAAGGAGCACCATGACAACTCCCGTCCTTCTCGACTGCGATCCCGGCCACGACGACGTCTTCGCCATCTGGCTCGCGGCCGGAAACGACGCCATCGACCTCCGCGGTGTGACGACGGTGGGCGGCAACGGCTACCTCGAGCACACCACCCGGAATGCGCGGATCGCACTCACCGTCGCCGGCGTGACGGACGTGCCGGTCGCCGCCGGTGCCGACAAGCCCCTCGTCCGTGAACTCACCCCCGGCGCATGGATCCACGGCGAGAACGCGCTGGGCGGACCCGTTCTCCCCGAGCCGACCGTGCCCCTCGACCCGCGTCACGCCGTGCAGTTCCTCGCCGACACCCTCGCCGCCTCGCCGGAGCCGATCACCGTGATCCCCACCGGCCCGCTCACCAACATCGCGCTCCTCCTGCAGCAGCATCCGGAGGTCGTGCCCCAGATCAAGGAGATCATCTGGATGGGCGGCTCGACCGGCCGCGGCAATGTCGGCGCGTATCCGGAGTTCAACGCCTGGGCAGATCCCGAGGCCGCGGCCGTGGTGTTCGCATCCGGCGTTCCGCTCACCATGGTCGGGCTCAACATCTCCCACCAGGCACTGATCACCGAAGAGGTGATCCAGCGGATCGGTGCGGTCGGCAACGCAACCTCGGCATTCGGAGTGGAGCTGCTGCGCTTCTTCTGCAGCACCTACGAGAAGGCCGAGGGCATGCCGGAGGGACCTCTGCACGATCCCATCACCGTCGCCATCGCGATCGATCGGGCCGTCGCCACGATCCAGCGCTGCCACGTCGACATCGAGACGACGGGTGAGTTCACGGGCGGTGCGACCTGCGTCGACCTGCACGACATGCTGGGCAAGGAGCCGAACACCGACGTCGCGATCACCCTCGACGCGCCGAAGTTCTGGGACCTGGTGACGGATGCTGTCGGCGCATTGGCCTGATGCTCAGCGCGGCGCGGCGGGCGTCGTGGACTCGGCCACGCGCAGACTCGGCGCGAGACGGCTGAGCACGTACGGGGCTTCGGGATCTTCCATCCGCCGCACGAGTGCCTCCGTCGCCTCACGCGCCAGCTCGTCGAACGGCTGCACCACGGTCGTCAACCGAGGCTCGCAGACATCCGCGAGCATCGTGCCGTCGAACCCGGTGACCTGCACGTCGGAGGGGACGCTCCGCCCCGCATGCTTCAGTGCGGCGATGGCACCGGCCGCGACGAGGTCGTCTCCGGCGATGATCGCATCGGGAAGCGGGCCGCGGGCCAGCAGCGCCTCCGCGGCGCTCTCGCCGAACGACAGCAGGTACTCGCCGAAGATGCTCTCCTCGTGCGGCAACCCGCGGGTGCGCACCGTCGCCTCGAAGGCGGCCCGCCGCTCGCGACCCACCGAGGTCACGTCGTTGCCGGAGACGAGGACGACACGCTTCGCGCCGCGGGAGGTGACGTGCTCGACGGCGAGGTCGATGCCGGCGTCGTTGTCGACCCCGACGAAGTCCGCCGGAAGATCGAGCACTCGCCGGTCGAGCTGCACCAGCGGAACCCTGCGCGCGGTGTCGGCGACCGCCTCGAACGAGAGCTCGGCATCGGAGGGCACCACGAAGATGCCCTCCACACGCCGTTCGACCAGCATGCGCAGACGATCGCGTTCCCGGTCGACGTCTCCGTGCGAATCCGCGATGACGAGGTCGAACCCACGGCGCTGCAGATGGTCCTCGAGGCGGTGTATGAGCTCACCGTAGAAGGGGTTGCTGATGACCGGGACGACCACGCCGATGGTGGCGCCTGTGCCGGCGCGCAGGCCGCGACCGATGAGGTTGACCCGGTAGCCCAGCTGCTCGGCCACCTGCGCGACATGCTCGGCCGTGCGTCCCGACACGCGGTCCTTGCCGTTGAGGGCCCGGGAGACCGTCGCGATGGAAACGCCGGCGGCGGCCGCCACCTCGTGCAGCGTGACGGACGCTTTCTTCATCACGACCCTCATCCCCGATGCCGACGGCACCACGACTCAAAGATATGGCGTGCGTAAAGGATTACGCACGCGCACAGCCAACGATTAGACACGAAGAAGTGAGCAATGACCAACCAGACAGATGCGGTTCGTACCCGTTCCAGCGTGGTTTCGCTGATGATCGCGCTCCTCGCGGCGTGCCTCGCGTTCCAACTCAACGCCAGCATGCTGAGCCCGGCTCTGGTGACGATGGAGCGTGAGCTCGACGCGACCGCCTCCGAGATCGCGTCGACCCAGACCGTCTTCTTCACGGCTGCCGCGCTGTTCACCCTCTTTCTCCCCCGTCTCGGCGACCTGATCGGTCGCCGACGGGTTCTCGTCGGGATGCTCGTCGTGATGGCGGTCGGCTGCGTCGTCGCGGCGCTCGCCACCAACGTCCCGATGCTCTTCATCGGGCGCCTCATCCAGGGAGTGTCGGGCCCGGTCGTGCCTCTGTGCCTGATCATGCTGCGCGCGGCCGTCGCGGATCCGAAGGTCTACGGCACCCTGCTCGGCGTCGTGACCGCGGTCAACGGAGGGATCGCCGGGGGCGACGCTCTGCTCGGCGGGTATCTGGCGACCAACCACGGCTTCGCCTCGATCTTCTGGACCATGGGCGGTGTCGCCGTCGGTGCGGCTCTCGTCGTGCGCTTCCTCGCCCCCGAGACGATGGCCGAAGACCGTCCGCGGATGGACTGGTGGGGCTCGCTGCTGCTGGTCGTCTCCGTCGGCTCGATGCTTGTCGCCCTGAACGAGCTCGGGAAGCTCGCGGCGGCGGACCTGATCCTCGTGATCGTCCTCGCGGTGGTCGCCGTCGTCTCGTTCGTCTCCTTCTGGAAGCTCGAGGGCAGGCTCGATCATCCGCTCGTCTCGATTCCCCAGCTGAAGCAGCGCGCCACCTGGGCGTTGAGCGCCACCTCACTCCTCACCCTCTCCGGGATCTTCGCGATCATGAACGGCGTCGTGCCGGCCCTCGCGCAGGACTCCTCGATGAACCTCGGGATGAGTGCCGAGGAGGTGTCGCTGTGGATCCTCATGCCGTATGCCCTCGCCGGCCTGCTGATGGGTCCGCTCAGCGGCAGACTCGCCGCCACGGTCGGGTACCGGACGATGCTGCGGATCGGCCTCGGCGGCACCATCGTGGTGCTCGGCCTCATGGTCGCCAACGTCGAGACCGCCTCACGTCTCGTGCTCCTGCTGCTCTCCGTCGCCGTCGGCATCACCTACGCCGGGATCGGGAACATCATGCTCAACGGCCTGGGCGTCGTGCTCTCGCCGAAGGAGCGCCCGGGGTCGCTTCCCGGTTTGAACACCGGCGCCATCAACCTCGGCGCCGGGCTGAGCTTCGTCGTCATCTACGCCGCTCAGACGTCGTTCGCCTCGGAGTCGGCCGGAGCGGGGGCCGGATACGTCGCCGCACTGGTCACCGGAGCCGTCGTGCTCGTCGGTGCGCTGATCTTCTCGATGTTCATCCCGAAGCCGGTGCATGCCGAACTGAGGTGACGCGTCGCCCGGGGTGATTTTTCCCGGATCAGGTGCGGAAAAAGCGGAGGCGTGGTTGAATATGCGCAGCCTCTCGGGGGAGGGAGCGGGTCCATAGGGGCGCGCCCCGCGAGTCCGCACGGACCTCGCCCGACACGAAGAGGTTCTGATGACCGACAAGTCCCGAAGCAGGCGCGCCCGGCAGAACCCGCACTCTCTGAGGAGCCGCTTCGCCGCCGCGGCCGTCGCCCTCACCGTCGGTGTGCTGGGAGCGCTGGCGCCGCTCGGTGCCACACCAGCGCAGGCCGAGTCGAATGCACCGAACACGGTGCTCATCGGAGAGAACACCTTCTACGTCTACGCCGCCGCTGGCGAGACCGTGACGGGGGAGTTCATCCTCAACCTCTTCGACGCCGCGCGAGGCCAGACGTTCAGTCTCACGGACCCCTCCGGCGCCGTGCGCTGGACGTGTGACCTTGCTCCGGCTGCTCCGACCGGAACGACCTGCACCGTTCCGGCCGGGATGACCGGACCGACGGGGGTGTGGCTCCTCGAGACGGAGGGTCTCGGCGCCGTGACCGCCAACTGGCCTCCGGGCTCGGGAAACGAATCGCGGTGGGACATCACCGTGCTCTCCAGCGGCGGCGCGCCGATTGAAGGTCGGGTGTGGTCCAAGCAGTACCGCGCGTACAGCTCCCTCACACCGGGGTCGGGCACCGTCTTCGCCAATTCCGACCTCGGCTTCTGGGTCGTGTCGGAGAACGGCACGCAGTACACGGTGGAGATGCCCGTCTTCAACGGTGGTGGATGGAGCTTCAACAGCGATGCCTTCGGGAACGTGCTCGATCCCGCGCTCTGCACGCCCGCCTACCGATCGCTCGCGCAGACGAGCAACTCGCCGGAACATCAGGGTCCTGGGCCGGAGTGCGGCCCCGGTTACAACCTCTTCTTCGAGCCGCCGGCAGCCGATCTTCCCGGATTCGCCACGTCGGCCGACGGCGAAGAGTTCGTCAATCCCGACTACTCCCCTCCGAGCTTCGGAGGCACCGCCTACTCGCGGACCAACGCCCTCTCGCACGCCGGAGCGCTCGAGTACGAGCTGAACAACTTCACGGGCAACTATGTCGTCCGGGTCGATGTCGACGGCAACGGGTCGTACACGGATCCTTTGGACATCGCTCTCCCCCAGTCGGGAACGGACGGCACGGTGAGCGCTCCGTGGGATGGCCGTGATTCCGCCGGCACGCTCGTCGACGTCTGCACGACGGTGAACTTCGAGGTCGCCATCGAGAAGACGGACGAGATCCACTTCGTGCTCGGTGACGTCGAGGTTCTGCCCGGCGGCATCCGCATCACGCAGATCGTCGGTTCGAGTGTCGGAAACGACACCATCTATTGGGATGACACGGAGGTGCCCCTGTCGGGTACCGGCCCCAAGTCGAGCACGAGCCCTCCCCTCGTCAATCTCGCCGGTCTGAGCAGCGCCGGCTTCGTCCATGGGTGGGCGTCCACCGGCGCGAACCAGTGGGGAAACTTCGCAGCCATCGACAACTGGACCTACAGCGACATCGACGTGAGCGCGCAGGCGTCTTCCCTCGGCAACTGCCTGACGCTGACGAAGACCTCCGACGCGACCGTCGACACCCGCCCGGGCGACGATGTGGGATACACCATCACCGCGACCAACACCGGCGAGGAACCGTACACCGCGGCGAACCCGGCCGTCGTCACCGATGATCTGACCGCTGTCCTCGACGACGCCGCCTACAACGACGACGCCACCGCGACGATGCCGGGGACCATCGCCTACGCGGCTCCCGATCTGACCTGGACCGGCCCGCTCGCGGTGGGTCAGAGCGTGGAGCTCACCTACACGGCGACGGTCGCAGCCGGAGGCGACGGCCTCGCGCGGAACGTGGTGTTCAGCGGTACGCCTGACACTCCGACCCCGGCGTGCAACCCTCCGAACGGCGATGGCGTCGACCCGGCCACGGGGATCGCCTGCGCCGAGGCGGAGTTCCTGCTGCCGAAGCTGGCGGTCACCAAGGCTGCCGACACCACCGAACTGCCGGCGGACGGCGGGGTGGTCGAATACACGATCACGGCCACGAACACGGGACCCGGCGCCTACACGGCCGCCGAGCCGGCCCGCGTGACCGACGATCTCAGTGCCGTTCTCGACGACGCGACGTTCGGCGGGATCACCTCGCCGACCGACGGCTCCGCGGAGCTGGTCGGAGACGAACTCACCTGGGTCGGCCCCCTCGCCGCCGGCGAGAGTGTCACCATCACGTACACGGCGACGTACGACTCCGCCGCGGGCGACAACGTCCTCTACAACCTCGTCTGCATCCCGACGGACGAGACGGCAGCAGGACAGGACGACTGCGCGAGCGTGCGCATCCCGGCGGCAGAACTCGTGATCGACAAGACGGTGGACCCGGAGTCGGGCACCGCGGTCGACGCGGGGCAGGTCGTGACCTACACGCTGTCGTTCGAGAGCGTCGGCGAGGCCGCGGCGGCGGTGGACAAGGTCGACGACCTGTCCGACGTGCTCGACGACGCGGAGCTGGTGGCGGGGTCGATCACAACGTCGAACCCCGGGCTGACGGCGGAACTCCAGGGCACCGACCTGATCGTCACGGGCTCCGTCGCGGTCGGGGAGACGTACACCGTGTCGTATTCGGTGACGGTGGATGCGTTCGCGGATCAGGAGAACCACCTTCTTGCGAACATCGTGCAGAATCCGGATGGCTCCTGCGATGTCGAAGGCTGTCCGGAGACGTTGAACCCGATCCGTCATTTCGTCGTCGAGAAGGACGCGGATGCGACCACGGCTGTGCAGACCGATGATGTCGTGACGTACACGGTCACGGTCACGAACGACGGTGAGGGTGACTACACGGCGACCGAACCGGCGGGTTTCACGGATGACCTGACCGATGTGCTCGACGACGCGTCCTACAACGGCGATGCGGTCGCGGTGGCGTCGGACGGTTCGACGGTGCCGACTCCCACGGTGACCGGTGCGGTTCTCGCGTGGTCGGGGCCGATCGTGGCGGGCGAATCCGTATCGGTCACGTACTCGGTGACCGTGACGAACGCCGGCGACGCCGACCTGATCAATGCGGCGACGCCCGTGTGCGCACCGGGCGTGATCTGCGACCCGGTGACGCCGCCGGTGGACATCGACCTGCCGCGCATCACCCCGGAGAAGTCTTCCGATCCCGTTTCGGGCTCGGGTGTGGTCGCCGGTGACGTGATCACGTACTCGCTGACGTTCACCAACAGCGGCCAGGCCGCGGGTGACGTCGCCTCGACCGATGATGTGTCGGAGGTGCTCGACGACGCGGAGGTCACGACCGGCCCGACGGCCGATCTCGCGGGCATCACGGCCACGTTCGACGCGGGCACGGGCGAGATCCGCATCGAGGGGTCGCTCCCCGCCGCGGCGACGGTGACCGTGACGTATCAGGTGACCGTGCTGGCGGACGGTGAGCGCGGCGACAACATCCTCACCAACGTCGTCACCCCGGATGTGCCGCCGTACGTATGCGATGACAGCGACCCGGACTGCGACCCGTTCGTACCGCCGAGTACGGAGCACCCCGTCGGTCAGCTCTCGGTGGACAAGACGGTAGACCCGGAGTCGGGCACTTCGGTCGACGCGGGACAGGTGGTGACCTACACCCTGTCGTTCGCGAGTGTCGGTGCCGCGGCATCGGCGGTCGACAAGATCGACGACCTGTCCGACGTGCTGGACGACGCGGAGTTGCTCGCCGGTTCGATCACGACGTCGAATGCGGCGCTGACCGCAGAGCTCCAGGGCACGGATCTGGTGGTCACCGGGTCGGTGCCCGCCGGCGCGACGTACACGGTCACCTATTCCGTGACCGTGAGCGCGTTCGAGGACCAGGAGAACCACCTCCTTGCGAATATCGTGCAGAATCCGGATGGATCGTGTGGCGTCGAGGACTGCCCGGAGACGTCGAACCCGATCCGTCATTTCGTCGTCGAGAAGGACGCGGATGCGACCACGGGCGTGCAGACCGGTGATGTGGTGACGTACACGGTCACCGTGACGAACGACGGTGAGGGTGCCTACACGGCAACGGAGCCGGCCGGGTTCACGGACGATCTCACCGATGTGCTCGACGACGCGTCGTACAACGGCGATGCGGTCGCGGTGGCGTCGGACGGTTCGACGGTGCCGACTCCCACGGTGACCGGTGCGGTTCTCGCGTGGTCGGGGCCGATCGCGGCGGGCGAATCCGTATCGGTCACGTACTCGGTGACCGTGACGAACGCCGGCGACGCCGACCTGATCAATGCGGCGACGCCCGTGTGCGCACCGGGCGTC
>NZ_JALJRG010000005.1:165102-227449 GCF_024519805.1 Microbacterium sp. Mcb102
AACGCCGGCGACGCCGACCTGATCAATGCGGCGACGCCCGTGTGCGCACCGGGCGTCATCTGCGACCCGGTGACGCCGCCGGTGGACATCGACCTGCCGCGCATCACCCCCGAGAAGTCATCCGATCCGGTCTCGGGCTCGGGTGTGGTCGCCGGTGACGTCATCACTTACTCGCTGACGTTCACCAACAGCGGCCAGGCCGCCGGTGATGTGGATTCGACCGACGACCTCTCCGCGGTGCTCGACGACGCGGAGGTCACGACGGACCCGATCGCGGACGTCGCCGGCATCACGGCGACGCTCGACGCGGGTGCCGAGCAGATCCGCATCGGGGGGTCGCTCCCTGCGGGCGCGGTCGTCACGGTGACGTACCAGGTGACGGTGCTGCCCGACGGGGAACGGGGGGACAACGTCCTCACCAATGTGTTGACCCCGGATGTGCCGCCCTACGTGTGCGGCGACACCGACCCGGACTGCGACCCGTTCGTGCCGCCGAGCACGGAGCACCCGGTCGGCCAGCTCGCGGTGGACAAGACCGTGGACCCGGAGTCCGGCACAGCTGTGGATGTCGGGCAGGTCGTGACCTACACCCTGACGTTCGAGAGTGTGGGGGCTGCGGCATCGACGGTGGACAAGGTCGACGACCTGTCCGACGTGCTGGACGACGCGGCGCTGGTCGCGGGCTCGATCACGCCATCGAACGCGGCGCTGACCGCAGAACTGCAGGGAACCGATCTGGTGGTCACCGGATCGATCCCCGCTGGAGCGACGTACACGGTCACCTATTCGGTGACGGTGAGCGCGTTCGCCGATCAGGAGAACCATGTCCTCGCGAACGTCCTGCAGAACCCGGACGGCTCGTGCGGTGCAGAAGAATGCCCGGACACATCGAATCCGATCCGCCACTTCTCGGTAGAGAAGGACGCGGATGCGACGGCGGGCGTACGGACCGGTGATGTCGTGACGTACACGGTCACCGTGACCAACGACGGGGAGAGCGCGTACACGTCGTTCGTCCCGGCGGGCTTCACGGACGATCTGATCGATGTGATCGACGACGCCTCGTACAACGGCGACGCCGCAGCGGTGGCGTCAGATGAGTCGCTGGTGCCGGCTCCGACCCTGGAGGGTTCGGTGCTCGCCTGGTCGGGTCCGGTCGCCGTCGGCGAATCGGTGTCGATCTCCTACTCCGTGACCGTGACGAACGCTGGAGATACGGATCTGGTCAACACGGCCACGCCGGTGTGCGCGCCGGATGTGGCCTGCGACCCGGTGACCCCGCCGGTGGACATCGATCTGCCACGGATCACTCCCGAGAAGTCATCGGACCCGGTCGCCGGGACGACCGTGGAGGCGGGCCAGATCGTCACCTACACGCTGACGTTCACCAACAGCGGCCAGGGCGCCGGCGACGTGGCATCGTCGGATGACATGTCGCAGGTGCTCGACGATGCCGCGCTCACAGCAGGCCCGACCGCGGATGTCGCCGGCATCACGCCGATATTCGATGCGGACGCGGAGCAGATCCGCATCGAGGGCTCGCTTCCCGCCGGCACCGTCGTCACGGTGACCTACCAGGTGACGGTGCTGCCGGACGGCGACCGCGGCGACAACATCCTCGCCAACGTCCTCACCCCGGACGTCCCGCCGTACGTGTGCGCCGACGGCGACCCCGACTGCGACCCGTTCGTGCCGCCCGGCACCGACCACTTCATCGGCGAGCTGCGCGATTGGAAGACGGTCGACCCGGCCTCCGGAGGCACGGTCGTGCCTGGGCAGGTCGTGACCTACACGCTGCACTTCGAGAGCGTGGGCACCGGGCCCGTCACGGTCGACCGCGAGGACGATCTCACGACCGTCCTCGATGATGCGACCGTCACGTCGGATCCGGTGAGCTCGGATGCCGCGCTCGCCGTCTCCGGGATCGTCGACGGGCGTTTCGGGATCACCGGCTCGCTCGAACCCGGAGATGCCGTGACCGTCACCTACCAGGCGACGGTCAACCCGGACGGTGAGCGCGGCGACGACCGCCTGTCGAACTACCTCCTCGACCCCGACGCGGCCCCACCGGCCGAGTGCGTCGTCGCCGAGGGCGAGGAGTTCCCCGACTGCACCGTGGATCACGTCAGCAGCGTGGTGGTCGTGAAGTCGGCCGACCCCGCGTCGGGGACCGAGGTGGAGGAAGGGCAGCAGGTGGAGTACACCGTGACGTTCCGCAACGTCTCGACCGACCCGGATGCGGCGGGTGCAGACGTGGACTACACCGATCACCTGACCGATGTCCTCGACGATGCGACACTGACCCGCGGACCCCAGGCGTCGACGGGCGCGCTGGCCACGGCGGTCGAGGGGCGGACCATCCGCATCACGGGCTCGGTCGCATCCGGAAGCACGGTCACCGTGACATACGTGGTCACTGTGCAGCCATGGGCGGACCAGGGGAACCACAGTCTCGGCAACGTGATCGCGGTGACCGGCGAGGAACCGATCTGCGTCGAGGGGAACGGCCTGTGCACCACGCATCCGCTGGGTGAGCCGGATCCACTCGCGGTGACCGGAGGCCAGGTGGCCGTCGGTGCACTGGCTGCCGGTGTCGTTCTGCTCCTCGCGGGCGGGCTCCTGGTGGCGATCCGCCGTCGGCGTCAGGCGATCGAGTAGGTCAGCGCCGCGAACCCGGGTGCCCGCCTTCCGGCCGGCACCCGGGTTTGCGTGTGCCGCCCCCGTGTCCGCGGCCCGGCCGACGACCCACCGTTGCGCTCCCCCGACACCGAGCTATACTGAACAATAGATCACCAGCCCGCACTATTGTTCGGAGTTCAGTGTGCAGAGCCGCACTCGCATCATCCTCGGCGTCGACGCCGGCACCACATCGGTGAAGACCGTCGCCTTCGATCTCGACGGTCGCATCGCGAGCGTCTCCCGTTCGAGCGTGCGCGTGCAGCGGGCCGAAGACGGGCGCGCCGAAGCCGACATGAACCACATCTGGGATGCCGCGGCGTCCACGATCGCTGCCGTGGTCGATGACATCGGCGACGCGGAGATCGTCGCGATCGGTGTGACCGGCCAGGGCGACGGCGCCTGGCTGGTGGATGCCGACGGTCGACCCGTCGGCCCCGCGGCCCTCTGGTTGGACGGGCGCGGTCACGAGCGCCTCGATGAGTGGCTGGATGACGGGCGCGCAGCAGCCGTCCATGAAGCCACCGGCTCTCCCCTCTTCTCCGGCGCGCTGCCGATCCTCGTCGACGAGCTGATGGCGGCGGATCCGACCCTGCGGGAGCGGGCTGTGACCCAGTTGAACTGCAAGGACTGGCTGCGCTTCAAGCTCACCGGCCGCCGCGCGACGGATCCCAGCGAGGCCTCGCGCACCTACCTCGACACCGCGACGGGGGCCTACGCCGAAAAGCTGTTCACCGCACTCGGACAGGAGCACGTGCGCGAATACCTACCGGAGGTGCTGGACCCCCAGCAGATCGCCGGCCGGGTCGAGCCGAGAGTGGCCACGGCGCTGGGGCTCCCCGAGGGGCTGCCCGTCGTCGTCGGAGTCGTCGACACCGCGGCTGCCGGCGTCGGACTCGGCGTGCTCGACGATGGCCGCGGCTACGCCATCCTCGGCACCACGAGCCTCGTCGGCATCAACCACGCCTCGCGCGCCGATGTGCGCAGCGAATCGAGCATCGTGCTCGCCACCGGTCGAGGGACCCAGGTTCTGGAGTCCATGGCCCCGATGACCGGTACCCCCAACCTCGATTGGGTGCGCGCCACGCTCGGTCTGGCGGACGAGGACTGGGTCGTCGTCGAGAAGCAGGCCGTTGCGGTCGCGCCGGGCAGCGGGGGCGTGATCTACCTCCCCTACGGCGCCCCGAGTGGCGAGCGAGCTCCGTTCTTCGCCCCCGACGCCTCGGCATCCTGGCTCGGGATGAGCGTCACCACGACACCGGGTCAGCTGCTGCGGAGCGTCTACGAGGGCCTGGCCTTCAGCCTGCGCGAGTCCACCGACGCGCTGGGGCTGGAAGGCCCCCTGCTCGTCTGCGGAGGAGGCTCCGATTCCGACCTCCTGTGCACGATCCTGGCCGACGTCCTGGCTCGCGACATCGTGCGTCAAGACCAACCGGAGGTGGGCGCCCGCGGCGTCGCCATGCTCGCGATGGCCGCGGTCGGCCTGGCTGACGACCTGCACGACGCGTCGCGCCGACTGACGCCGTCGACCACGACCTTCTCTCCGGACGCCGCCCGCACCGCGCTGTACGACGACGCGTATGCGCTCTTCCTCGCGACGCGCGATGCTCTGCGCCCGCACTGGGGCGGACTCCGCCGCCTCCGCGAGAGCGCCGAGCAGCATCCCGCTCCCGAGTCCTCGGCTCACTGACCACCACCTGAAAGAAGACACATGACTGAAACGTCCCGCCCGAAGGTGCTCATCACCGCTCCGTTCGACGCCGGCATCGCCGATTCCCTCGCCGACGCCTTCGACGTCACCCTGATCGACCCGACCATGGACGGCGGATCCCTCGCCGACCGTGGAGTCGACGACGCGCTCGCCGCAGCGGATGTCGTGATCGCCGAGCTCGACGTGGTCGACGAGAGCGCGCTCGCGAAGGCTCCGGCGCTCAAGGCCGTCGTCTCCTGCCGCGCCAAGCCGGCGAACGTCGACCTCGACGCCTGCACGGCCCGCGGCATCCCCGTCTTCACGACCCCCGGTCGCAACGCCGAGGTCACGGCCGATCTGAGCTTCGCCCTGCTCCTGGCCACCGTCCGCAAGGTGAGCCAGTCGGAGCGCTGGCTGCGTGCCGGCAACTGGACCGAGGACGACGTGTTCGAGCCCTACGAGGTCTTCCGCTCGATCGGGCTCGGTGGGCGCACCCTCGGCATCCTGGGCGGCGGCGCGATCGGCCGTCGGATGGTCACCCGCGCCCGCGGATTCGGCATGACCGTCAAGGTGTACGACCCGTTCCTCGCCCCCGATGCGTTCGGCGACGAGGCCAGCGTCGTGCCCCTCGACGAGGTGCTCTCGACCTCCGACATCGTCACCGTGCACGTGCCGCTGATGCCCGAGACCGAGGGGCTTCTCGGTGAGCGCGAGCTCGCGCTCCTCCGCCCGGACGCCTATCTGATCAACGCCGGCCGCGCCGCGATCATCGATGAGGAGGCACTGATGGCCGTCCTGCGCGACGGCCGGATCGCCGGCGCCGGCTTCGACGTCTACTACCAGGAGCCGCTCCCGCAGGATCACGAGCTCTTCACCTTCGACAACGTCACGCTGACGCCGCACATCGCGGGCGCCTCGGATGACGTCATCGTCGAGCACTCGCGCATCGCTGCGGCGGCGCTGCGGGGCTGGCTCGCCGGGCAGCGCGTTCCCGGAACCGCGAACGAGAAGGCTCTCGCCGCCGTCGGCTGAGCGCCTGAACGCGGGGAGCGGATCGTGCGTCGCGCGGTCCGTTTCTGGGCGCGTCAGTCGAGCAGCGCCGTGACGGTGTTCGAGTCGGTGACGAGCATGTTCACCATGCCGCTCGAGAGCGCGGTGCGCACGGCATCGAGCTTCGCCGCGCCCGCCGCGATCGCGAGGCGGTGCGGGATGGCGCGAAGCTGATCGAGGTCGAGCCCGACGACGCGCGAGTCGAGCTCGCCGCGGACCGGTGCTCCGTTCGCATCGAAGAAGCGCCCGCCGATGTCGCCGATCGCTCCGGCTTCGTGGAGCGCGGCTCGTTCACGCTCGCTCAGCGACCCGAAGAGCAGTCCGCGGCTGTCGTGCGTGCTGCCGATGCCCGCGATCAGGGTGCTGGCCTCGGCCGCCCGAGCGAGCACGTCGCGCACTCCAGGGTCGGCGTACGCGCTCTCCGCGGCCTGAGGTGTCGCGGCGACCAGGGGGGCGGGGAGGTGGAAGGCCGAGCCGTCGGTGCGGCGGGCCAGGGCGAGGGTCAGCTCGTGCGGGTTGGCGCCGTTCGCGAGACCGCTGCTCGATCCGGTGAGCGGCACGAAACGCGCCCCGAGCGAGCGGGCCGGGAAGGCGTCGACCACCGCGGCGACCGCCGTGGAGAGACCCATGGCGACCGTGGTGTCCTTGTCGATGACGCTCGCGAGCGCTTCGGCGCCGACCGTCGCCATCGCGCGGGACGCCTTCGCGGGGTCGTCCACGCTCGGGGCGATCCAGGCCTGGCGCAGTCCGTAGCGGCTGAGCAGCGCCTGCTCCTCGGCGGCGAACAGCGATTCCTCGACGTGCACGATGATCTCGACCATGCCGCTGTCGCGGGCCTCGGCGAGCAGTCTCGTGACGCGGACGCGGGACAGGCCGAGTGCGTCGGCGATCTCCTGGTGCGTGAGCCCCAGCTCGTAGTACATGCGCGCCACGCGACCCATCAGCATGCTGAACATCCTCCCACGCCGACTCCTCCGGTCCTGCTTGACAATTCCGCGGCACGTGCCCAAGATGTCCATGGGCATTCGTTCACGATGCTGAACAAATGTACACCACATCCCGAAATCTCTACGCGCTCAACGAGGAGACACCCATGGTCACCCCCGCATCACCTCCCGCCGAGGGCCGCTTCGCGCGCCTCCTCAGCTCTCAGGGCATCTCGCGGCCCATCGCCTGGGGCTTCGTCGCCCTGACGATCTTCATGATCGGCGACGGCATCGAGGCCGGCTTCCTCTCGCCGTACCTCGACGAGCGCGGCTTCGACGGCGGTCAGATCGCCCTCCTCTGGTCGGTCTACGGCATCGTCGTCGCGGTGGCCGCCTGGTTGAGCGGCGCCCTGGCCGAAGCCTGGGGCCCCAAGCGCGTCATGATGCTCGGCTTCGGCATCTGGGTCGTCTTCGAGGTGCTCTTCCTCGTGTTCGGCGTCATGGCCGGCAACTTCGAGATCATGCTCCTCGCCTTCGGGATCCGCGGGCTCGGCTACCCGATGTTCGCCTACGGGTTCCTGGTCTGGGTCACGATCGACACCGACGAGCAGGTGATGGGTCGCGCCGTCGGCTGGTACTGGTTCTTCTCCACGCTCGGACTCGGCGTGCTCAGCTCCTACTTCGCCGGGGCCGTCATCCCGATCATCGGCGAGCTCGCGACGCTGTGGATGGCGCTCGCCTTCGTGGTCGTCGGCGGAGTGATGGTGCTCGTGCTGCTGCGCAATCCCGTGACCAAGAAGGTCACCGTCGCCAGCAGCGTGAAGGGTGTCGTCAGCTCCCTCACCATCGTCGCGACCAACCCGAAGGTCGGCGTCGGCGGCGTGATCCGCATCATCAACACGCTCTCCTTCTATGCGTTCGTCGTGTTCCTCACGACCTACATGGTCCGCGACGTGGGCTTCGACCTGGCGCAGTGGCAGATCATCTGGGGCACGATGCTCGCCGCGAACGTGGCCGCGAACCTCCTCTCCGGCTACCTCGCCGACTGGATCGGTCGCGTGAACGTGGTCGCCTGGGCCGGTGGCATCGGATGCTTCGTCACCGTGCTCGCCCTCTTCTACGTGCCCACCCTGATCGGACCCAACTTCTTGGTCACGATCGCGATCGCCATCGTCTACGGCCTGGCCCTCGGCATGTTCGTGCCGCTGTCGGCGATCGTCCCGCTGCTCGCCCCCAAGAACAAGGCTGCCGCGGTCGCCATCCTGAACCTCGGCGCCGGCCTCAGCCAGTTCATCGGGCCGGTCATCGCGGGCCTCGCCGCTCCCGTCGGCGTCGAGGGCACCGTCTGGATCATCGCCGTGCTCTACCTCGTCGGCTTCGGCCTGACGTTCCTGCTGAAGGCGCCCAAGGAGGCGGATGACGTCGTCTCGGCGAACCCCGCCCCGAGCGCCGTCACCGCCTGAATCCCCCACCCTGACAAGGAGTCACCCATGACCACGCGTGTGGAATCACTCATCGAAGAACTCTCGGCCGTCGGCGTCGACATCGTCGCCCGCGGGCTCGCCCTCGCCTCCGGAGGCAACATCTCGGCGCGCATCGATGAGGACACCTTCGTGGTCACCGGCTCCGGCACCTGGCTCGACAGGCTCACGCCCGAGGACTTCTCGGTCATGAGCCTGTCGGGTGAGGTCGTCAGCGGCTCCCCGAGCCCCTCGAGCGAGTGGAAGCTGCACCAGCGCAGCTACGCCACACGGTCCGACGTCAACGCCGTGGTGCATGTGCACCCGCAGCACGCGGTGCTCCTGAACGCCCTGGGTCACGACGTGCGCCTGATCACCCTCGACCACGCCTACTACGTGCGCTCGGTCGGGACCACTCCGTACTACCCGAACGGATCGGACGAGCTCGCCGACTCCGCCGCCGAGCAGGCCGCGCACCACGACTGCATCATCATGGGCCACCACGGCTGCTCCGCCCTCGGCGACTCCGTGAGCATGGCCTTCCGCCGCGCGCTCAACCTCGAGGAGGCGGCCACCGCGACCTACCGCGCGCTGCTCCTCGGCGACACCGAGTCCGCCTTCCCCGCCGAGGCGCTCGCCGCCCTGCACCACGCCTGAACAGGAGCCGCGATGACGACCGTCCCCACGCACATCAGCATCGATCCCGACATCAGCGAGGCGACGAAGCGCTTCCTCGCCCAGCCTCCTCGCCTGCTCATCGACGGGGAGCTCGTCGAAGCCCACTCCGGACGCACCATCGACATCGTCGATCCGGGCACCGGTGCCGTCATCGCCCGGTCGGCGGCGGCGGATGCGGTGGACGCCGACCGCGCGGTGCAGGCTGCGCGTCGGGCCTTCGCACCGGATGCGCCCTGGCGGAAGATGAGCGCGCTCGATCGCGGACGGATCATCCTGCGTCTCGCCCGCCTGCTCGAGGAGCGCGCCGACGAATTCGTGGAGCTCGAGGTGCTCGACGGCGGCAAGCTCAAGGGCGCGGCCGCAAGCGTCGACCTGCCGCTCGCGATCAACCACTTCGAGTACTTCGGCGGCTGGCCGTCGAAGATCGAGGGCAACACGATCCCCGTGTCCGTGACGGATGCGATGGTGCGCACCGAACGTGTCCCGGTCGGAGTCGTCGCGCAGATCGTGCCCTGGAACTACCCGCTGCTCATGGGTGTGTGGAAGATCGCTCCCGCGCTCGCCGCGGGCTGCACGATCGTCATGAAGCCCGCCGAGAACACCCCGCTGTCTCTGCTGCGCCTCGGGCAGCTCGCGCTCGAAGCGGGCATGCCGAAGGGCGTCCTCAACATCCTCACCGGATACGGTGCCGAGGCCGGTGAGGCGCTCGTCGACCACCCCGACGTCGACAAGGTGGCCTTCACCGGATCGACGGCTGTGGGTACGCGCATCGCCCAGCGTGCCGCTCCGATGGTGAAGAGAGTGACACTGGAGCTCGGCGGCAAGAGCCCGAACATCATCTTCGACGACAGCCCGGTCGAAGAGGCGGCGGCCGCTGCGGCCAGCGCGATCTTCTTCAACGCCGGTCAGGCCTGTGCGGCGGGCTCGCGGCTGTACGTGCAGAAGCGCTCGTACGACGATGTGGTCGGTCGGCTCGCCGACATCGCCTCGTCGATGACGGTCGGCCACGGCTTCGACCCGTCGGCGCAGATCGGACCGGTCATCTCCACCCGCCAGCACGAGCGCGTCCTCGGGTACATCGACGGCGCTCAGGAACAGGGGGCCACGGTCGCCGCGGGAGGATCCGCCTTCCCCGATGCCGCGATCCCCGGGGGCTTCTACATCCGTCCGACCGTACTGACCGACGTGGACGACACCTTCACCGCCGTGCGTGAAGAGATCTTCGGCCCCGTCGTGGTGGCGCAGCCCTTCGACGACATCGACGAGATCGCGCGCCGGGCGAACGACTCGCCCTACGGCCTCGCGGCGGGCATCTGGACGCGCGACATCAGCAAGGCGAACCGACTCGCACGACTCCTGCAGGCGGGAACCGTCTACATCAACATGTATGGTGCGACCGATGCGGCCGCCCCCTTCGGCGGATTCAAGATGTCGGGCTACGGCAGGGACATGGGTCACGCCAACCTGGAGTCGTACCTGGAGACGCGCACGGTCTGGACCAACCTGGCGCACTGATGTCGCCGATCATCCCCGCTGCGTGATTGGGCCGGAGTGGCGTGCTGAGTCCGGCTCGCCACTCCGGGGCTTCCCGACGAAGAGAAGTCCGAGTCCCCACGCGACGAGAGCCGCGGCGGCGAACACCGCGCCCAGGATCGAGGATCCGGCCCATCCCCACGCGCTGAAGGAGACGGTCGTGGTGACGGCGCCGACGGCAGATCCCAGCGAGTAGAAGATCATGTACCCGCCGATGGTCGTGGAGACCCGATCCGGATGCAGCGTGGTGAGAGTGTGCTGGTTGCTGACGTGCACGGCCTGAACCGCGAAGTCGAGCACGACGATGCCGACGATCAGCAGCGTCAGTGACCACGTGAGCTGTGCGATCAGCACCCAGGAGGCGACCAGTGCGACCAGTGCCAGACCGGTCACGCGATTCGCCTTACCGCCGTCCGCCCAGTGGCCCGCGCGAACGGCGCCCAGAGCACCCGTCAGGCCGGCGAGGCCGAAGAGCCCGATCTGCGTCTCGGAGAGCTCCCAGGGCGCCTCCGACAGGGGCAGCGCCATCCCGCTCCAGAGCGTTCCGAACGAGGCGAAGAGGAAGAAGGCGATCGCGCCGCGGCTGAGGAAGACGGGTTCGGTGAGCAGGCGGCCGATGCCTCCGACGAGGACGCTGTGGTGGCGGGATGGCGGGCGCACATCGGTGGGCAGCAGGCGTAGTGCTGCGACCCCCAGCACGATCGAGAGGGCCGCGAGGACGACGTAGATGCTGCGCCACCCCCAGAGATCGGCCAGCACGCCGGCGATCAGCCGCGAGCCGAGGATGCCGACGACGACGCCCGACGTCACGAAGCCCAGGTTCCGTCCGCGCTCGCCGGGATCCGACACCGCTGCGGCGTAGGCCACGGTCGTCTGCACGACGACGGCGAAGATCCCCGTGAGTGTGAGGCCGGCGAACGCGACGCCCGCGGCCGGAGCGAGTGCGACCGCGAGCATCCCGACGGCCACGAGGCCGAGATGGAGGGCGATCAGCCTCCGCCTGTCGAAGCGGTCGCCGAGGGGAACGAGCAGGACGAGCCCGACGAGGTAGCCCAGCTGCCCCACCGACACCAGCCAGCCGAGCGCATCGGTCGGCAGCTGAAGGTCTCGCCCCATCTGCGCGAGCACGGGCTGCGCGGCATAGACCGTCGCGACGGCGACGGCGCAGATGGCGGCCAGCAGTGTCTTCTTCCGGAGATCCACATAAATCCTTTGGTTTCAAATTGCTACCAAAGTGACCGTAGGGCATAATGGTTGCAGATTGCAACTCTTGGAGATCTCATGAGCGATGCCCCCGATCGTCCGCAGTGGACCGATCCGACCTGTCCCGTCGCGCGCACCGTCGACCTGGTCGGCGACCGCTGGAGCATGCTGATCATCCGCGATGCCATGGACGGCGCCCGCACGTTCACCGACTTCCAGCAGCGCACGGGGATCGCGCGCAACATCCTCGCCGACAGGCTCCGCCGCCTCGCCGCGTACGGGCTCGTCGAGCAGGTCGATGCTCCCCCGGCCAAGCGGAAGCACTATGAACTGACCGCTGCCGGAGAGGAGCTCTTCCCGGTGATCCTCGCCCTGCGGGGCTGGGGAGAGCGCCATGCCTTCGCTGCCGGGGAAGCTCATTCGACTCTCGTCGATGCGGCGGGTGAGCGGGTGGTCGCATCTGCGCCCCTCGGCGCTGACGGTGCGCCGCTGACCAGTGGCAACACCCGCGTCGTGAGGTGAGTGCGTCCTGCCTTCGCGACGAAGTCGGCCCGGTAGGACCCTGGGTCCGGGCTTTAGGGCGCTGCTCTGCGGTTTCTGACAGGGTGGAACGCAGGACCTGCCCCTGGACGATGAAGCGGTGAACGATGAGTGGACCTGATTCCCCGGTGATCGGGGTCGACCACGCACCGTCGCGGTGGTCGCCATGGTGGCTGGCATCCGGAGCGCTGTTCATCGCCTCGGCCCTGCTGGCCGCGTTCCGCAGTCTTCCGGGTTCACTTGACCTGGGTGCTCTCAGCGGGGTCTCGACCGCGGTGACACTGACCTTCAGTCTCGCGCTCGTCGCCGCCGGCGTCGGAGCTGCGCGCCACGACGACACCCTCCGCCTGCCGAGGGCAGCGATCATCTCGCTCTTCCTCCTCGCCGTCTGGCTTCCCGTGGCTCCGCCGGCGCTGACCGCTTCATTCGGAATCGCCTCGGCGGCACCGCTCTACCTGAACGCTCTCGTCGAGCTGGGGCTGAGCGGTGCGATCGTCGCCGGAGTCCTCCGCAGTCCGCTGCCGAAACCCTGGAGGTTCATTCCGGCGATTGCGCTCGCCGCCGTGGTCTTCGGGTCGCTGCTCCAGGGCGCCTTCCTGTCCGGCAGTGTGACCGACCAAGGCGCGATGATCCTCGTCTCGAACGTGCTGACCTTGGCGCGCATCCTCGCCACCGGAGCGCTGGGCGCCGTGGCGCTCCGGGCCGCCAGGTCGCGGGCCGGTTCAGTGGTCGTGTTCGGGGGATGACCGAGGGTCGCATGAAGGCACCGAAGTGGTTGCGCAGCGCCGTCGGCTTGCCGGGGACGATCTCGTTCTCGGCGATGGAGCCCACGGTGGCGAACGCTCTCTCGTTCCAGCCGGAGTTGGACGCCCTCTCTTCGCAGGAGCTCCTCGATCGAGCACAGGCGTTCTCGGGAACGCGCGCCGATGCGCTCGCCCTTGCCGTCGCCGCCGCGCGTCGCACTCTCGGAGTAGATCCTTTCCGGGAGCAGGTACGGGCGGCCGCCGCGATGCTCGCCGGCTTCGCAGTGGAGATGGACACCGGAGAGGGGAAGACCCTGGCCGGCGCACTCGCGGCTGCTGCACATGTGCTGGCCGGACACTCGGTGCATGTCGTCTCCGTCAACGACTACCTGGCCCGTCGGGATGCGGAGTGGATGCGTCCGCTCTATGCCGCGCTCGGCATATGCGTGTCGGCGGTCGAGGAATCCAGCACCTCCGAAGAGCGCCGCGAAGCGTATCTCGCCGATGTCACGTACGTGAGCGTCAGCGAGGTCGGATACGACGTGCTCCGGGACCGGTTCTGCGTGCACGATGCGGAACGTGTCGCTCCGCGGATGGATGTGGCGATCGTCGACGAAGCCGACGCGGTCATGATCGATGAGGCGCTCGTGCCCCTCGTTCTCGCGGGGAGCGCACACACGACCGAGGACGATCCCGCCCAGGCGGCCGCCTTCGTCCGTGCACTCACCGAGGGCACGGACTACGTCGTCGACGGGGATGCGGCAACCGTCTCGTTCACGGATGATGCTCTCGACGCCCTCGAGTCGGAGCTCGGCGGGGTGAACCTGTACGCCGCGGAGAACATCCCCCTCCTCACCGGGCTCAATCTCGCACTGCATGCCAAGGTGCTGATGCACAGCGACGTCGACTATGTGATCGAAGACGGGGAACTGCGCCTCGTGAACACGAGTCGTGGACGCATCGCAGACGGGCAGCGCTGGCCGGACGGTTTGCACGCGGCCGTCGAGGCGAAGGAGGGTCTTCCGGCCAGCGGTTCCGGAATCATCCTGGACACGCTGACTGTGCAGGATCTGCTCATGCGGTACGACTCCCTCATCGGCATGAGCGGAACCATGCTGGCCGTGGCCGAGGAGCTGATTGAGTTCTACGAGGTGGAATGCGGCCGTGTCGAACGGCGCTTGCCTCAGGCGCGGGTGGATGAGCCCGACCTCGTCCTCGACTCCGAGGAAGAGGTGTCTGCCGCGGTGGCCGCCGAGGTGGAGCGCCGGCATGCGATCGGGCAACCGGTCCTCGTCGGCACGCAGAGCATCGCGCAGTCAGAGAACATCGCGCAGGAACTCGCGGCGCGTGGTCTGGAGCTGCGGGTGCTGAACGCGAAGAACGACGAGACCGAAGCCGACACCGTCGCTCGAGCAGGCGAGCGGAACGCCGTGACGATCTCTACGCAGATCTCCGGACGCGGCACCGACATCCTCCTCGGGGGTGCGGCTGCCGTCGACCACGACGCCGTCGCCGCGGTGGGCGGTCTCGCCGTGATTCAGGTCGGGCTCTACCCCTCGCGGCGACTGGACGCGCAGCTGCGGGGGCGCTCGGGTCGGCAGGGCGACCCCGGTGTCGCGATGCGCATCTGCAGCATCCACGATGAGCTGATCGAGACCACGGCCACGCGCACGATCCGAGACCAGATCGCTTCGCCCCGATCGGTTTCACCGAAGCGGCGAGGGCAGATCGTTGCCACGGCGCAGGACATCTCCGAGGCAGTGCGCGCCGATGCGCACCGGGCCACGTGGGGATACAACCGCGCGATCACGCGACAGCGCGATACCGTCTTGGCCGAGCGGAAGCGTCTCCTGGCCTCCGATGCTCACTTGTGGGAGCAGATGGGGAGCGTGGGCGCGGGGCTCGATCCGACCGACTCCGTCGTGACGGATGCCGTGCGCGAGATCGCCGTCCTCAGTCTCGATGACGCGTGGTGCGAGCACCTGCTGATGCTCCAGTCTGTGCGCGACGGCATCCACCTCCGCGCACTCGGCGGCCAGAATCCCCTGGATGAGTTCCATCGCCTGGCGCTGGCTGAGTTCGAAGGATTCTTCACGCACGCCTACGGCGAAGCCATTCGGCTCATCGTCCGTGCGGGAGTCGTGGACATCGACGCGGCGCTCGCCGCGGCACGACAGCGCAGGCCCTCAGCGACATGGACGTACATGGTGAGCGACAACCCTCTCGGAGACGCCGCTTCACGGGCCGCGGACGCACTCCGCTCGATGTGGTCGGATCGGCGGAGACGCCGCTGACGACGCGACGGTCCGCCTTCCGCGGGGTTCCGGCACCCCTTCCGATCCGGATCCCAGGGCGCTCCCCTCAGGCGACAGTGAGGTACCCGCTCGAGGAGTCGTCCTCGACGAGGGTGTACGACAGCACGCCGTCTCCGTGCGCTCGCGTCCGGCGCCACACTCGCTCGTGACCGCCGGTGGCGTAGTCGAGGACGATCCATTGGGGCGCCTCGGGATCACGTCGACCGACGATGTAGGAGACGCTGCCGAGCCCGGTCGAGCAGAGGTGCGCGACGAACTGATCGGCAGCCGGGCTCTTCGGCGGCGTGCGGCACAGGTCCGTCGGGCGGATGCGCAGGGTCAGGTCCGCCTGCGCCGGCCGGGCCTTCACGCGGCACCCCCGGCACGGGCGCCCAGCTCGGCGAGATCGCGGAGGCCGTGCGCGTCGAGATAGGCGCGGATCGTGTCCTGGACGATGCGGATCTGCGACTCGTTTCCCATGGCGGCCTGCATCGCGCCCATCGTGGGCGTCGGCTTGCCGTTCACGCGTTCGAGCGCCTCCCACACGATGTCTTCGCGTGAGCCGCGGCCCATCGAGTGCGGCATCGAACTGAACACCGGGTTCGGCTTCCAGCCGGTTCGGGTCTCCTCCATCAGTGGTTCCTCTCGTCTCACCGGACGCCGTCGAATGCGGGTGCACTCGGTCTCGTGCGCGGGCACGCCGAATAGCCCTGGGGCGAGGTGCCTCGGTGGACGGCGCGCGGTCCTGCGGCCAGGGGCCTTCCCGAAGACTGTCGGATGTCGACGCGGGAAGGACGATCTGGCCGTCCGGTTCCCTCCGACCGTATCACGTTATTTTGAGTCATTCAAAATAACGGAGACGATGAAATGCGAAAGGGGCCCGATCCGCTGCGGATCGGGCCCGGTCATCCCCTGCGCGTCAGCGGCGAGGGGCGTCGTTCCACGACCAGATGTCATCGCCGCGGAGCACCGCGTCGGCGCCCCCGTCGCAATAGATGGTCTGGCCGGCCATGTGGGTGTTGGCCGGGCTCGTCAGCCACACCAGCAGTTCGGCGATGGACGACGCCGGCTGATGGTAGTTGAGCGGCATCGGCACCGCGGCGTCGACCTGCGCCAGACCCTCCGGGTTCCCGAGCAGCCCTGCCGTCATCGGCGTGGTGACGGTGCCGGGGGCGACGGCGTTCAGCGGAATCCCGGCGCCGGCCCATGCCGGTGTCACGGATTCGCGGCGGACCCAGCGTGACAGTGCGCGCTTGCTCGACGAGTAGTTCAGGAATCCGGCCTCCGGGGTGGTCGCGAGCTGGTCGCCGATCGACAGCGCCAGCGCCTCGTCGCCGCTCAGCGCGGCGTCGACGAGTTCGGCCGATACCGGCTGCAGCGAGGCCATCGACGAGACCACGGCGGCGCGCGGCTGGTCCGCCAGGCTCAACGTCGGCTGAAGCGCTTCCAGGAACTCGGTCACGCCGAAGTAGTTGATGGCCATCGTCTTCGAGATCGGCGCGGCGATGCCGGCACACGCGATCACCGCGTCGATCATGCCGCCGGCAGCCGTGATGACCGCTTCCGCCGCCGCCCGGCGGCCGTCGGGGGTCGACAGATCGCCGGAGACCTCGACGCCGGCGAGGTCCACGCCGATGACGGTGTGTCCCTGCGCGCGGAGCAGCTGAGCAGTGGCGGCGCCGATGCCGGATGCGGCGCCCGTGATGACGTAGGTGCGTGTCATGTTTCCTCCTGAGTTGATGGGACGGTGTCGGGTGGAACGGGGGAGACCGTCGCTCGAGACGCTCCCGGGAGTGCGACGACGAAACGACTGAGCCTGGTCTGGAAGTCCGCGATCTCGTGCGGAGCCCAGCCCGCGAGGGCCTCGCCCACCATCTGCTGCCCAGCGGCCACGAGTCGCGCATATGATTCGATGCCGTCATCCGTCAGCCGGACCACGACCGTGCGCCCGGAGCGGATTCGATCGAAGAGCCCCTGGGCGGACATGCGGGAGACGAGCTTCGAAGCGGTCGGGCGCGACAGAGACGCTCGTTCGGCGAGCTCGCTGAATCCGAGGGAGCCGCCGCCCGCACCGACCGTGTACAGCGCGCGGACCTCGGTGGCATCCAGAGGGGCGTCGAGCTCCGCGGCGACCGAGGCCTGCAGGTCGTTGCGACTCCATTCGGCCACCACCCGCACGAGCGAGTCGCGGATGCTCTCGATCTCTCTGTCGACCGCCATGGTTCGACAATATCAGCTCAGTTGCGTGAGGCAACTGTTGATGCCGCGCATCCGGGAGTGGCGGGCGACCTTCCCTGGTGCTCCCGAATGACGGTGTGATCAGCGTGACGATCACCACGCCCGCGAGCGAGGGAGCCGAACCACCGACCTCTCAGGTCGCCGCGATCACGAACGTGCACCCGGTGCTGCCTCCGGATCCGACTCCGGATGGCGGCGGCGATGACGGCGGCGCGATGCCGGCGACCGGGCTGGACGGGTCCTCCGCGTCGTTGTACGCCGCGCTCGGAGCACTCCTCCTCTTGGCGGGAGCTGTCCTGATCCGCCGGCGACGGGGCGATCTGGTCGGTCGGGGGCTCAGTCCTCAGGAATGACGATCATGCTGAGGCCGACCCGGCGCCGCCCCTCGCCCTGCTCTGTCGTGTAGGGAGCGATCAGCGTGGCCAGTCCGGCTTGCAGTTGCTCCAGCGCGGCCTCGTCCACATAGAGCGGGACGGAGCCGAAGCCGAGGAAGCCACGCGCGCCCGGAGCCTCCTGGTCGGCGAAGCGGTCGAATCGGCCGGCGAGATCGCCGAGAAACGTGAGGAATGCGGAACGGAGCTGCAGGTCGCTCATCGCCTGCAGCTCGGCCTCCGGCACGTGCGCCATACGGTCGCCGAGGGTGAGCGTGCGCTCGGTCGTGCCCCGCACTTTCCGCTCTTTCGCCACGGCGAGGACGCCGGCGTCGATGAGGGCGGCGACATGCCGGTAGAGCGTGGGCTGCGACACGTCGGGGATTGCGTCGCGGAGCTCGGCGGTCGTCAGGTCGCGTCCGCCGAGCTGCTGGACGATGCGGATGCGTACGGGGTGCAGGATGACGTCGGCGATCGAAGTCTCTGGGGTCACGGGACGCCTCCATTATTATCACTATGATAATGTTCTCGTTCTGTAGTCAGTTTACGGGGAGGGATCAGATATGGCAGCCATCGAGGTCACGGGTGTGACCAAGCGCTACGGCACGGTCGAGGCGGTGTGCGACGCCGACTTCGCCGCCGAGAAAGGTCGCATCACGGGTCTTCTCGGTGCGAACGGCGCGGGCAAGTCGACGACACTGCGGGTGCTGCTCGGACTGGCCCGCCCCGATGCCGGGTCCGCGCTCATCGACGGCGTCCCCTACCGAGCGCTGTACGCGCCCGCGCGCACGGTGGGTGCGCTGATCGACATCGCCGGCGCGAACCCGAGGATGACCGCCCGCGCGCACCTGCGCACGTACGCCGCTCTCAGTCGGCTGCCGAAGACGCGTGTCGAGCAGGCTCTCGCCGAAGTCGGCGCTCTCGAGTACGCCGACCGACGCATCGGGACGTTCTCGACCGGGATGCGCCAGCGCCTCGGGCTGGCGACCGCCCTCCTCGGAGAGCCCGAGATCCTCGTGCTCGATGAGCCGCTCAACGGACTCGACCCCGCGGGTATCGCCTGGCTCCGCTCCTTCCTCCGCGACTTCGCCGACGCCGGGGGGACGGTTCTGCTGTCCTCGCACGTGCTGAACGAGCTCGAGCACACGGTCGACGACGTCGTGGTGCTCGACCGGGGCCGCGTCCGCTGGTCCGGGACGCTCGCCGAGACGATCTCCGGGCGCGAGTCGCTCGAGGCGGCCTTCCTGCAGATCACCCAGGAGGTGGCGGCGTGAGCGTGCTGCGCGGAGAGCTGATCCGCGTCACCTCGACCCGGTTGCTGCTGTGGACAGCGGTCACGGCCGTCGTGGTCGCCGCCTTCCTCTCCGGGGTGCTCGCGATCGTCGGGCCGGAGAACGCCAACCCGCCCATGCCGGGCATCGACACCGCCGAGGGTGCGGGCCTGATCCTCGGCCTCTCCACCGTCACCCTGTTCATCCCGGCGCTGATCGGCACGGTGGCCGTGACCGGCGAGTATCGGCATCGCACCATCGGGACGACCTTCTTGGCCGTTCCGCGCCGCGGGCGGGTGCTGGGCGCGAAGCTCGTGGTGTTCGCGCTGGTCGGCCTCGTCTACGGGGTGCTGTCCTCGCTCACGACGGGGCTCGTCCTCGTGTCGGCCGCGGCTGTGCGCGGTGTCCCTCTCGCGATCGGCGTCGATGACCTGCTCCTGTCTCTCGGCAAGCTGGCGGTCGCCTCGGCGGTGTACGTGCTGCTGGGGGTGGCGATCGGTGCGCTAGCACGCAACCAGATCGTCGCCATCGGCATCGTGCTCGGGTACTTCTACTTCCTCGAGAACGTGATCATGATCGTCCCCGGAGTCAACGCCCTCTACTCGTACCTGCCCGGCGGCGCGACGGCGTCGCTCACGCGCTTCACGTTCCTGACCGATGCGATCTCCGAACAGACGCCGCTCGCCGCCGCCCCGCTGGTGTCGCCGATGCTCGGCGCGCTCATCCTGCTCGGATACACGGCCGTGGGCGCTCTGGTCGCCCTGGCGGTGCCGCTGCGGCGGGACATCGCCTGAGTATGCCCCGCCGCACGCCTCAGCTGAAGAGGACGATCACGTAGACCGCGAACGTCACCAGGTGCGCGGCGCCGTGCATCGCGGTCACCCGCTTCGCCGCGAACGTCGTGACGGAGAGCAGCAGCGTGACCCCGAGCATGAGCAGGTTCGCCGGAGACTCCGCCAGGACGACCGTCTGGCCGGTGAGCATCCCGATGATGAGAACCGCGGGGATGGTGAGGCCCACCGTCGACACCAGTGCTCCGTGGCACAGATTGTTGACGCGCTGGGCCTCACCGCCGAGAGCGGCGCGCACCGCGGTGATCGACTCCGGCAGGAACACGATGCCCGCGATGACCACGCCGGCGAGAGCGACCGGAGCGCCGAGCCGGCCCAGACCGTCGTCGAGCAGCGCCGCCATGTCGTGCGACAGGAGCACGATCGGGATGACGGTGACCACCAGGAGCCCGAGGCGCACGAGGACCTCCGTGCGGTGCTCGGCCAGCACCTGCCGGATCCCGCCGGTGTCCTCCGCCTTCTCCTGACGCTCGGCGCTCTGCAGCAGCCGGGGATCGACCTCGGTGAAGTCGCTCGCCTGTGCGCCCATCTGCCGGTAGAGGAAGAACGCGTAGAGCACGAGGGTGAGCACGATGATGGGGATCTCCTGCCCCGTCGTGTACGAACCGTCCGCGCCGATCAGGGCAGGGAGTCCGAACGCGAGGGCGACCAGCACCACCAGCATCGACAGGTAGGCCGAGGTGCCGGTGCGGTTGTGGGCCATGCCGCGGTGGCGGAGCCCGCCGAGGAGGAGTGCCAGACCGATCACGAGGTTCATGATGATCATCGCGACGGCCATGACCGAGTCGCGGGCGATGGTCGTATGCTCGCCCGGTCCGAGCATGACGGCCGAGATCAGGATGACCTCGATCAGCACGATCGAGAGCGTCAGGACGAGGGATCCGTAGGGGTCGCCGAGTCGATGTGCGAGGGCCTCGGCCTGCTTCACCACGCCGAATGCGCAGACGAGGATCACGGCGATGATCCCGAGGAGAGCGATCACGAGGACAGGTCCCGGCACAGGCGGCGCCAGCACCGGGTGGAGGAGGAGGAGAGCCGCGAAAGCGCCCCATCCGAGGGCGACTCGGACGATATCCGTGACGCCGATCAACTGCTTAAGCTCCGTGCGTGACATCGCCGGACTCCTTCGAGGTGGGGCCGTCCCCGACTGATGACCGCGAGCGGGTCGTCCCGGTCGCAGCGTTGTGTCAACGCACTTTCTGACTCCACAAGCTTAGCAAAAATTTCCCGATCAGGAGGAAATTTGACTTCCGCTGGGCGCTGGCTATGGTCGGAGGTTACGCCAGCCACCGAAGGGGAAGCGAGTAACCATGTCCGGAAAGTCCATCCAGGGTCGCGACAGCAAGAAGGCGCCGCAGCTCTCGCTCAAGGAGAAGCGAGCTGCGAAGCGGGAGAAGAACGCACCAGCCGAGTTCATCAAGCCCCGCAAGGGCGCGAAGGGCTGACGGGGATCCGGCCCGGCCGGCGGCGCATCGTCCCGGATGCGGGTGATGCGCCGCCGGCGTTCGGGCGTCAGCGGAAGACGCGGGTGATGCCGCTTTCGAGCTGCGTGAGCTGGATGAAGAGCACGAAGCGAAAGAGCGGCTTCATCAGCACGCGGACGATGCGACGGCCGCCGCGGCTCGGAGGGGTCAGCCATGTCAGGGTCACGCGGAGTTGCATTCCGCCGGCGGCATGTTCGAGCGCGAACGCCACCGACCGCGGATTCGAGCGCGCTGCATCGGGGTGAGTGAAGAGCCACTGGATGCTCGTCGGCTCCTCGCGCTGGGCGAGGTGCACGCGCTGGCGCCGGAACTCATCCTTGACCTGCATCGGCTTGCCGTCGGGCAGGGTCGTCGCGGTCTCCGCCTCCCACGACCCGCTCGTCTCGTCGTCCGCATCGACCGCGGCGATGCCCTGGTCCCACTCGGGGATGCGGGCGGGAGCGGACAGCAGCGCCCACACATCCTCGATCGGCGCGGGCACGAAGACCGAGCGGGAACCGGAGAGATTCTGATCGCCCGCCGGGGAGGGGGCGATGAGGCGAAGCCGCTGCACCTCGTCCAGCCGGGTTCGCAGAGTGTCGGGATCGGTGTCGAGTCGTCTCAGGATCTGGTCGATGAGCCCGCTCGGCTCGTCGACCAGAGCACGGAGCACGGCTGCCGAGTCACCGCGCCGCTCGCCGCTCGACGCGTCTTTCAGCACCGTGATCGCGCGATCCGTCCATTCATAGCCGCTGGTCTCGTGGAAGACGATGCGACCCGGACTGTCCGGATCGGTGGCGATGCCCACGAGCCCGAGTTGAGACGCGTGCTGCGCCGCGACGGCTGCGCGCGCTGCCTCCAGGCTGACGCCCATTCCGCGGAGGGTCTGGCCGCCGGTCTCGGAATCGATCGTCAGCGCGAGGAGGAGGTGATCGATGTCGGTGTCGCGGACGCCGAAGCGCGAAGCCTCTTCCATCGCCGCGAGCGAGAGGGTGTGCATCGTGGCGGCGGCGTGCGTGAGCCGGCTCATGAGTTCCTCCGAGGGACGGTGATGGTGGGGTCGATCCGCTTCGAGTGCTTCTTGTGCACCGCCTGTCTCGTGACGCCCAGGGCATCGGCGATGGCCTGCCAGCTCATGCCGGAGCGCAATCCGGCTTCGACCTGGCGTAGCTCGAGGGCATCGGCGAGGGTGCGCAGCGAGGCGACCGCCCGCAGTCCCGCGCGCGGGTCGGTCGTATCGGCCGCGACCTGTGCGACATCGAGGGATTCCATGCTGTCAACCTACGTTGCTCGACGCAAGAATGTCAACCCGAGTTGCTTAGATTGTCACGACGTGAAGTGTCCCTCGGCCGATGATCACGGGTACCGAGCCTGGATCTGGAGAATCTCCTGCGGCGTGGGCGCGGTTTCGACCGAGACACGGCGCTGGAGCGTCTGGAACGGCGTCAAGCCCTCACCGGTCGGCGCGGGTTCGATCTTCTGCTTCCAGGTCGGCTCGATCACGTCGAGCATGTAGCCCAGCTGGGCACCTGTTTCGTAAGCGATGTCGCGTTCCAGGATCTCGAACTGCTCGTTTTCCTCGATGTAGTCCAGAACAGACACGAAGGTCGCGGTCCCGCCGGGCTGGGTCGTAAGGATGTTGATATCGCCATGCGTGAGGTCGGACATGCGTCGTTCGACATACTTCGCCGTGCCTTCGATCGCCTCGGTGTTGTCCTGCACGCGCAATTCCGGCCACTTCTCATAACGTGCGACGCGGATCTGCGCGAGGTCGTGGGCGGCGATCTCCATGCGGGCGGGATCTGTGACGCCAGTGGCGGAATCGAGGATCGCGAACTCGGTGCGCAGCATTGCCAGCTGCTCGGCTGACGTCGGGTAGTCGAAGATGCGGTCGCCCTCCGCCCCGCGGTCGTACGTCCATTCCTGCTGCTTGCCCACGTGGAAGGCTTCATGGAGCAGGAAAGTCCCGAATTCGTGGGCAGGGTCGCCGGCTCCGTCCAGGACGTCGGCGGAGTACTTGAAGGTCAGCACGGGAGTGTCCCCGAGCGTCTCGATGGTGAAATTGAAAGGCGCCCAGAACGGCAATGATGCTGTCCCGAGGGTCTTGGTCACGCGCACATCCTCCGGCAAGGCGCCGTCGGGAAAGTCGATCTTCTGCATTCCCGTGGTGTCGATCACGTCCGACATGTTGATGAGGTAGGCATAGTGCCAGATGACACCGCCCACCTCGTCGCGGCGGATCAGTGTCAGGGGCTGTTCGTCGAAACGGTAGCCCGTCGACCAGATCGCCGCAGGGTCGGCCTGGAACTGCTTGTAGAGGGTGCTCAAAGACGTGAACATGCGCTGATCGGTGTCGTCGAGCTCTGCATAGTGCGTGCCGGGGAGCTTCTTGACGCCGAACCACACCACGGCCGCGCCGACAACCACGAGGATGACCACCACGATGAGTGCGATCCACCCGCGCCTGAGTCTTCTGGAGGCGGGTGCGCCCGCCAGCGCGGTTCGTTCGGCCATGATTCTCCCCCTGTCGGTCTTCGGGACTGCGTCCCGACAACACCGCCTAACATTATAGATGCCGAACCTGGGAGCGGAGAGTGATACGCCAGCGCCGGCACCGCTGTCAACGGGCGTGTGCTGCGGCCGGAAGCGGCGGATCGTGGTCGTTCCGAGAGAGGAGACCACGATGTCGAATCCTGATCAGCCACCTGCCCACGAGCACGACGACATGCCAGATGCTGCCCGCGACAGCATCGCCGCGCACCTGGCCGAACGCGGGACCGGCGACTCCGCTCCGGCCGACGGCGTGCCGGCGGGGGGCGCCGGCGCCGACTCCGGGGCTGTGGAGGCGGTGCGTGTCGACCCCGAGTCGCGCTCGTCGGTCCCGGACGAGTCGACTCACAATGACGAACCCGGCATCGGCCCCCGCCGTGCCGACGTCGACGAGGCGAACCGCGACGACGGGGACCCCGGCAGCCGAGCCTGAGCCCCTCCGCCCTCAGACGGTCGACGGATGCAGGACGACCTTGATGCAGCCGTCCTCCTTCTTCTGGAACGTGCGGTAGAGGTCGGGCGCGTCCTCGAGGGGTGCGTGATGCGTCGTCAGGTCCATGACGCCGAGCGGATCAGCGGGATCCTCCACGAGCGGCAGCAGGTCGTCGACCCAGTTCTTCACGTTGCACTGCCCCATCCGCAGGGTGATCTGCTTATCGAACAGGGTCTTCATCGGCATGATGTCGGCGTCCCCTGCATACACACCGCTCAGCGACACGGTTCCGCCGCGGCGCACGACGTCGATCGAGGCGTAGACGGCGGCGAGCCGGTCGACGCCCGCCTTGTCGAACACTTGGCGAGCAGCGGGGTCGGGAAGGAGGCCGACCGCCTTCTGCAGGAACTCGACTCCCGAGTTGCCGTGCGCCTCGAGCCCCACGGCATCCACCACCGAGTCGGCACCACGCCCCTCGGTCAGGTCCCGCAGCTCCTCGACCACGGTGTCGGTCAGGTCGAACGTCTCGATGCCGTGACGCTCCGCCATCGCCCGCCGCTCCGGTACCGGGTCGACCGCGAGCACTCGATACCCGCGGTGCCGTCCGACGCGGGACACGAACTGGCCGACCGGCCCGAGGCCCATCACGGCGAGCGTCCCGCCCTCCGGCACCTGCGCGTACTCGACCCCCTGCCAGGCCGTGGGGAGGATGTCGCTGAGGAAGAGGTAGCGCTCGTCAGGCAGGTCGGGCGCCACGGGGATGTGGTTGTAGTCGGCGAGCGGCACCCGCAGGTACTCGGCCTGTCCGCCCGGCACCTGGCCGTAGAGCTTCGTGTAGCCGAACAGCGCCGCCCCGCTGCCGTACTCCCGCACCTGCGTGGTCTCGCACTGGGACTGCAGTCCGCGCCGGCAGAGGAAGCACTCGCCGCACGAGATGTTGAACGGGATCACCACGCGGTCGCCGACCGACAGCTTCGTGACGCCCGCGCCGACCTCGACGACGACGCCCATCGGCTCATGGCCGAGGATGTCTCCGCGGTCGAGGAAGGGGCCGAGCAGCTCGTACAGGTGCAGATCCGATCCGCAGATCGCGGAGGAGGTGACACGGATGATGGCGTCCGTGGGCTCCTGGATGACCGGATCGGCGACCTCCTCGACCGTCACGCTCCGCTTCCCCTGCCAGGTGAGTGCCTTCATGGTGTCCTCCGATCATCGGTCCGTGTCGGCCCACGCTCGTCGAACGATGCGCCGCCGCCAACCGGGTTGACAGAAGTACCGCGCTCCGTGTCAAGCGTCTTCTGCGGTCGGCCGCGGGCGTGCAGGATGATCGCGGACGGAGGAACCATGGCGACGAACACTCGTGACCTGGCCTGCACCACGGATGACGTGTTCCGGGTGCTCGCGAACGGCTGGCTGTATCCCGGATGGGTGGTCGGTGCCTCGCGGATGCGCGACGTCGATGCCTCCTGGCCGGCGGTCGGCGCGCAGTTGCACCACTCCTTCGGCGTGTGGCCGGCGCTGCTCGACGACAGGACCGAGGTGCGGGAGTGGGAGCCGCCGCGCCGGATGGTGCTCATCGCCCGGGGCTGGCCGATGGGCGAGGCCAAAGTCACTCTGCACGCGCGCACGACGGCGTCGGGCTGTCAGGTGCGCATCGACGAGGAACCCGTGAAGGGGCCGGCGGCACTCATCCCCCGCTTCCTCACGACGCCGATGCTGCGCTGGCGCAACGCCGAGACGCTGCACCGGCTCGCCTACCTCGCCGAGGGCCGAGCGGGAGGCGACGGCAGGGCGTCGGGCGAGGTCACTCCCCCGAGTTCTTCTTGAACTGCCGCTCCCAGTCGCGCAGCTCCGAGCGGCCGATGAGCGAGTCGAGCGACACCTGGAACAGCAGGCCCTTTCGGGCATTGACCTGCTTGATGTTGTCGATGATCTGCGTCGTGACGGCCGCCAGTGCCTCGCGCACCTCGGCGACGCGCTCCTCCGGTGCATCCCACAGGTCGGGCCGCGTGAGCAGGTCGAGCAGATAGTCGCGTTCCAGCGCGGCGACGAGGCGGGCGAGCTTGTCGGAGTACTCCGCCTCGGCCAGCGCGACCTGGTCGGTCTCCGCCTTGGCGTCGAGTCGTACGAACAGCTGCTCGACGTGGGAGGCGAGCGCCTCGATGCCCGCGGCCGTCTCCGCGGCCACAGGGTTGCCCGGGAGGTTCGCATAATCGACCCGCAGCTCGCGCAGCCGGTCCACCCGCAGGCGGATGCCGGGAGGAACAGGATCCACCGCGGTCTTCGGCGTGCGACGGCGACGGGCGAGCAGTCCGATCGCCGTGCCGCCGGCTGCGAGCAGGACGGCTCCGCCGATCACGACGGGCAGCAGCCAGTCGGTTCCTCCCCCGGCTTCAACACCCGGGGAGGACGGATTCTCCTCGACGATCTGCTGCACGGTCTCGACGAGAGCGGTCTGGGTGTTGCCGCCTGCCGCCGCCTCGTTCTCGTTGGCGATCCGGAGCACGTCGTTGCTGTCGATCACGGTGGAGCCCGCCTGCAGGTCGTCGCCCACGGCGAGCACGACGGTCGTCTGCGGCACTCGCTCGCTGAGCCGGTCGAGCAGTTCCAGCGGGTAGACGGTGCCCAGGTCGGCATCCTCCGGCAGCACCACGACGGCGATCGTCCGGTCCCCCGGCACGGCGGCCGACAGGGCATCGGTCATCGCCGACTGCCCCTGCACGCCGGGGGCGACGTAGACGTCGCCGGACTGCAGGGCGGCGATCGCGTCGGTGACCCCGCTCGGGTCGGATGCCGTGGAGCTGATCATTCCCACCTCAGAAGTTGTTGATCACGGAGGCGAAGACGAGGTCGATGCGCTCGGCGTCCGACGCGTCGAACATCTGGCCGCCGGTGGCATCGGCGATCCGCTGCAGCACCGAGGTGTCGGCGGCCGAGCTGTACGCGATGGGGAAGATCCGCACCGGGGCATCGGTTCCGCCCTCCTTCGTGCTCTTGCCGATCTTCGCGATCAGCGAGTCGAGGGATGTCGTCGAGTCGGTGTCCTCGCCGTCCGACAGCACCACGATCGCGTTGATCCGTCCGGGCTCGGCGCGCTCGCTCATGGCCTCGTACGCCGTGAGCACCGCGTCGTACAGCGGTGTGCCGTTGCGCTCGGCGTAGCGGAGGTCGTCGAGGGAGGAGTCGAGCTTCTCGCCGTCGGCGCCCAGCGGGGTGACCCCACGGAGCACCTCGATGTTCTCGCCCTCGTCGGACGAGACGCCGGTGGTGAACGCCCAGACGCCGACCTCGTCGGTGGAGCGGAAATGGTCGAGCGTCGTCTGGGCGCCCTGGATCGCCCCGTCGAGCCGGGAGCGGCCGTCGCCGATCGGCTCGTCCATCGAGCCGGAGATGTCGATGAGCTCGAGCACCGATGAGGGCTTGCGAACCTGCGTCCACTGGTCGATCGCGGTGGAGATCACGTCGACCTCGGGCTTCGGCAGCGTCACGGCGGGCTGTGCGGGATCGACACCGAAGTTCGCGGTGAACAGGTCGCCCAGGGGGACCGATTCGTCGAGCGGACGGAAGCCGTACTCGGGAAGGATCGTCTGCGCGGCCTCGGTCTGCAGGAACGCGGCGAAGGCCTCACCCGCCGTGCGCTGCTCCGGCGTCACCCAGTCGGCACCGAGCACGGTGACGGGGTTGTCCGACCACATCGACCCGCCCGCGGGGTACACCGCGACCAGCTTGGTCTTCGGTGGGACCAGGGTCTCTCCCGGCTGCACGGTGTGCGAGTCGGGGTTGCCCTTGTTGTAGTTGAGCAGCGAGGTCTCCTCGAGCGCGACTGCCGAGACGTAGGCCGAACCGTTGGCGCCGTTCTGCGTCTCGTCGTACAGGGTCGACAGCACGTTGCCCGTGGTGTCGCCGTAGTGGATCACGCACTCCTCGAACACGCGGGAGAAGTCGGCCGCGGCATCCACATCGGCCGAGGTCAGCCCCTCCGCCTTGCCCGACGCTTCGTACGACTGCATCAGGATGGTCGACAGCCCGGTGGTCGAGGTGTTCGGGTTCGTCTTCGAGATCTTGAAGTCGCCCCAGATGTCCTTGCCCACGCTCCCCCAGCCGTCGGGGTCCTGGCACAGGCCTTCGAGGTCGGTGATGCTGATCGGCTTGTCCGGCCACCCGAGCGCCTTGGCCATCGGCTCGGGCATACCGAACACGACGGGAGTCCGCGTGAAGGATGCGGGTGTGCCGACGAGGTTCTGCGAGGCGGCCGCCGCGACGCGGTCGGTCCAGACCGTGGAGGCGGGCGACCACAGGGTGGGCCACAGTGCGCGGTCGTCGCTCGGCCAGTCCTCGCCGGATGTCAGGTAGCGGGCGGCGTTGCCGGACGAGACGTTCGTCGGCCGCACGGTGGCGCAGGTGTCGAGCGACTCGTGCTCCGGGGAGTCCTTGAACGCGGCCGCCAGCTCGTCGAGCATGTTGACCTTCTCCGACGAGGTCGCCACGGTGATGTGCGTGCAGCCGTCGTCGGGAAAGCCCTGGCTGCCGTCGGGGGCGGGCTCTTCTCCCCCACCCGTGCAGGCTGCCAGCACCAGTGCGACGATCGCCGCCGTGGCCAGGGCGGCAGGTGTGCGGCGGATGGTGGTCCTTCGTGCGGTGCGAGGCGCGCTCATGCGCCAAGGGTACCGATGTATCGGGCTCCCGATCACGCGGTTCCGGCGCGCATGAACTCCTCGGCCGCCTGCACCTGCGCCGCGCTCGGACGGATTCCGGTGTAGAGCACGAACTGCTCGAGCGCCTGCAGGGTCGCGACTTCGGCACCGGTGATCAGGGTCGTGCCGGCGGCGCGACCCGCGATGATCAGGGGTGTCTCCGCGGGCAGTGCGACGACGTCGAAGACGACGGATGCCGCAGCGATCGCCGCCTCCGAGAACGACAGGGCGTGCTCCTCCGAACCGCCGGCCATGCCGATCGGGGTGACGTTGACGAGGATGTCCGCCGTCGAATCGGACGCGTCCGCTCGCCAGTGGAATCCATACAGGTCGGACAGCGCGCGCCCGTTCGATTCGTTCCGGGCGACGATGGTGACATTCGCGAAGCCGGCGTCGCGGAAGGCGGCTGCGGTCGCCTTGGCCATGCCGCCCGAGCCCCGCAGCAACACGGAGGCAGCAGGATCCAGCTCGTTGCGCGCGATCAGCTGCGCGATCGCGGAGTAGTCGGTGTTGTACGCCGTGAGCACGCCCGCATCGTTCACGATCGTGTTGACCGAATCGATCGCGGTCGCCGAGGGGTCCATCCGGTCTACCAGCGCGATCACGTCTTCTTTGTACGGCATGGAGATCGCGCAGCCGCGGATGCCGAGTCCGCGCACGCCGGCGATGGCCTGGGCGAGGTCGATCGGAGCGAAGGCCTTGTAGATCCAGTTGAGTCCGAGCGCCTCGTAGAGGTGGTTGTGGAAGCGCGTCCCGTTGTTGCTCGGCCGCGCCGACAGCGAGATGCAGAGCGTCATGTCTTTGTTGAGCAGCGTCACCGCATCAGGCTACCTCCGCGTCGTCTCGGCGCCGGGCGAGCGGCGGCTGACCTCGCGATCTCACCAGGACGAGGTCCGTGACGAGACGGTGCGTCCTCCCCTATGGTGAAAGTGCATGCACACGGGGATTGATCGTCTTCGTCTCTCCCCAGGAGACGAACGGCCCACCCCAGGGGCAAGACGATCCGTGCATGCGATTGGGCCCCCTCGAGTGGTTCAGTCCCCAATGGACCGCTCGAGGGGGTCGCTATCGCCCTCCGCGCACTGATTTTCGGATTTGTCCCCCAAAAGGGGGACAAGCGCTCCGAAAAGGAGTTAGGCTGTTCTTGACGCACCCTCCGGTCGTCTTCGGCCCTCATCGCTCCCCCCGCGGTGAGGGCCACACCATTTTCTGGGCGTCGTGCGTTCGCGCGCCCCGGGAATCCGCCGGATGACGGCCGTGTGCCGCTCGTGCAACATTTGGATTACCTTCTTGCAGCGGCTATTCCGCTCGGGGGCTCCTCCACTAGCGTTAGCGATGTCGGGGCACCCCTGCGTCGGCTTCTTCATCAGCAGAACAGGCAGTACATGAGCACCCAGGGCACGGTCAAGTGGTTCAACTCGGAGAAGGGCTTCGGCTTCATCTCCCCCGACGACGGAGGCGCTGACGTCTTCGCGCACTACTCCGCCATCCAGTCATCCGGCTACCGGTCTCTCGAAGAGAACCAGCGAGTCGAGTTCGATGTGGCACAGGGTCCGAAGGGCCTGCAGGCAGAGAACATCCGCCCCGTCTGAGACGGGCCGGGAACACGTACTCCCCGACCGGAGCGCCATGATGGCGTCATCCGGCGGGGAGTTCTGTGCTTCTGATGGGTCGCTCCGATGTGCCGGCACGGCAACCGCCGGATGCGCGCGGGTCGCCGGTGCCGGCGTCAGTCGATCAGGAGAGCGCGCAGCTCGGCCACGCTCGTCACACGGAACTCGGCCTCGTCGCCCTCGTGTGCGTCGCTGAATCCCCACCCGACGAAGATCACGGGGACGCCGTTGGCCTTGCCGCCATCGACATCGTGGTGCCGGTCGCCGATGAGCACCGGTCGTGACGTGTCGGCACCGAGCTCGCGGAGCCGGCGCAGCGCCTCGGCGACGATGTCGGTCTTCGAGGCGAGCGTCGCCTCATCGGGTGTGGCGCCGACGGTCGTCAGGAACGACGGGCGGAGGCCGAAGTGGTCGACGAGTGCGTCGACCTGGTGCTCCGGCTTCGAGCTGGCCGTCGCCTGCGGGATGCCCGCCGCCGCAAGTTCGTGGATGAGGTCCGTGACGCCGGGGTACGTGGCCACATCGGTGGTGTAGCCGTCGGCCTTGCCGAGCGTGCGATAGAACGTGACCGCCTCGCGGGACTCCTCGGGGGTCATGCCCGCCTGGTCCTGGAACGACTGGAACATGGGTGGCCCGATCCAGTGCACCAGTTCCTCACGCGTCGGCGCCGGCCGTCCGAAATGGGTGAGGGCGACGTTCAGTCGGCGGAGGATGCCGACGGACGCATCGATGATCGTGCCGTCGACGTCCCACAGCACGCAGGAATAGGGGGAGTGGGGCATGCCTCCAGCCTATGGGCCCGGCGGCGAGGGCCATTCCTCCTGCACAGCTGTGCTCCGAAAAAGCTTGTTCACACCTTATGTGAGAGCGCAATGTCCGCATATAAGGTCGTGACAAGAGCGGAGTTGCAGGTCAGAATGGGGGAATGTACGTGTCGGTGGAAGTCATCACGATGCTGGCGACAGCAGCGGCGACTCTGGTCGCGATCGTCAGCGGGTTCGGCTGGATGATCACTCGGATGGACGCGCGCTTCGAAGCGCAGGATGTGAAGCTCGAACTGCGGTTCGATCGCATCGACCGCCGCTTCGAACGGGTCGATGAACGGTTCGAGCGGATCGATGAACGGTTCGACCGGGTCGATCAGCGGCTCCGTCTTGTCGAGCTCGAGATGACCGAGGTGAAGATCGCGGTCGCTCGGCTCGAGGGACCGACGCCGCGCCTGATGGCGGCTCGCTGATCCGTGCGGGGGTCAGACGGCAGAGGCTCAGAACAGGCGGGGGATGCCCGACTCGATGCCCTTCATGTCGTCGTAGTCGAGCACCAGGCAGCGGATGCCGCGGTCCTCGGCGAGCACACGGGCCTGGGGCTTGATCTCCTGTGCCGCGAAGACGCCCTGCACGGGGGAGAGGTGCGGGTCGCGGCCGAGAAGCTCGAGGTAGCGGGTCAGCTGCTCGACGCCGTCGATGTCGCCGCGGCGCTTGATCTCCACCGCGATCGCGGCGCCGTCGGCATCGCGCACCAGCAGGTCGACCGGGCCGATGGCCGTCGGATACTCGCGGCGCACGAGGGTCGCGCCCTCGGAGATGCGCTCCACCTGCTCGGCGAGCAGCCGCTGCAGGTCGGCCTCGACGCCGTCCTTCTGGAGTCCCGGATCGAGGCCCAGCTCGTGGGAGGTGTCGTGGATGATCTCGTAGATCTGCACCCGCAGCGCATCGCCCGTCTTCTTGTGGGTGACGCGCCAGACCTCGACGACGCCGGCGCTCGCCTCCTCCTCGCCCGGTTCCTCGCTCGACAGCGAGCACGGCGGGCTCATCCAGTTCAGCGGCTTGTAGCTGCCGCCGTCGGAGTGCACGAGCAGACTCCCGTCTCCCTTGTGCACGAGCAGACGCGTGGCGAGCGGGAGATGGGCATTGAGCCGACCGGTGTAGTCGACCGAGCAGCGGGCGATGACGAGACGCACCCGTCGAGCCTACTTCGTCGAAGTCCTTCTGGTCGCCGCGTCGGGCTGCGTGGCGATCAGTTGCCGAGAAAGCCGCCGAGTGCGTCGAAGAGTCCGAGTTCGGTGGCCGCGGAGCGGGCGATGAGGAACCCGATGATGCCGATGATCCAGGCGGTGTTCTCCGCGCCGGTGCGCTCCATCCACGCCGCGAAGCGCTCCAGCGGGCGCTGAACGAGGGGAGCGGCGACGATGCGCAGGACGAGCAGGACGATCGCCGGCAGGATCATCAGGGCGCAGTAGCCCGCGAGTGAGAGCACGCGCAGCGGGGTGTCGACGGCGGCATCCGCGAGCATCGTCATCGCGACGATGTACGGGAGCATCGTGGCGACTTCCACCACCCCGGCGGCGATCGCGACGGCCATCACGGCGGTGCCGCGGGTGCGCGGATCGAGCAGGCGCACACGCCAGCGTGTTATGCGGCCGGGACGGACGGTCGCTGTTCCGGCCTGGTCTGCGGCCGGGGAGGGCGGAGGTGGTGTCAGCGTCGCCGGAGCAGGGGCATCGCGCACGGGCATCCCCGTCCACGGGGAGACCTGCGCCGGCGCGACGGCCGGACTCGCGGGGACAGCGGAGGCACCTTCCGGTTGCTTATCACCCGTCGGCATCACGAACGCGGTGATCAGGAGCGCGGCTCCGACGAGGAGGCGGACGACCAGGCCGGTCGGTGACGCGAGGAAGCCCGACGCGACATCGACGAGGTTCACCAGCCCCCACAGGAAGAGGAGGCCGACGGCGAGGTAGAAGGCCGCGATCGTCACGAGGTAGAGGAGGATGCGTCCTGCGCGCACCCGCCCGGGGTGCAGCAGGAGGAAGACCGGGATGAGGAGTGTGCCGACGCTGAGCCCGTCGATCAGCGCCAGCAGCGCGAGGGAGAGGGGGAGCGGGAGCCCGCCGAAGAGTTCCATGGCTCCACTGTCGCCGGGGCGGGGGCGGCGGCGGATCGGGCGAAAGTACCGTTCGTCGTGCGCTCCTCATCCCTTCGACGGATGCGACCCCAGCCGTGCCGTGGTTGCATGAGGTCATGCACGAGCAGGTCGACGGCGGCATCGGTGCCTGGTATCGCCGGCACCGCGGGTGGGCGGACCCCGCCGGGATGGCGCTCCTCGCCGTCGTGATGGCCGCGCTCGGATTCCGCGGTGTCTGGGGCTCGTTCTCCCTCCTGTCGGGGCCGGTGTCGCCGTGGTGGGCGCTCGCCTTCGCGCTTCCGGCCTGTGCGCTCGCGCTCGTCAAGCGACGCCTGCCGATGACCGTGCTCGGCATCGTGACGATCCTCTTCGTCGCCGACCTCCTCACGGTCGGCGGCATCGGGACGCTCTTCGTGCTGCTCGACGTGCTGTGGACCGCGGTGTTCCTCGCCGGCCCACGACGTCGTCGCACTCTGCTGGTGCTCCTCAGTGCCTCGACGGTCATCCTCTTCATCGTCGCCTGGCTCTTCACCGACATGCCCTTCGCCGTCGCCTTCCTCATCGGGGTGCAGTTCGGCGCGATCTTCGGCACGGACTACTGGTGGGCGGTCGCCGTCTCCCAGGCGCACGAGCTGGCCGAGCTGCACCGTCAGCGCGCGGAGGACGCCGCGGCCGTCGCCGAGCGCGACCGCGCCGAGGCCGTGCAGCGCGAGCGCGAGGCGATGGCGCGCGAGCTGCACGACGTGGTGGCCGGTCATGTGATGGCGATGGCGATCCGAGCGGAGGCTGCTCTCTCCACGACGCCCGACCAGACGAAGGACCGCGAAGCGCTCCAGGCCGTGCGCGATGCGGGCCTGGATGCCCATGGAGCCCTGCGGTCGATGATCTCGGTGCTCCGCCGCGGCGACGGCGCCCTCGTGGCCACACCGCGCTGGGCTGATCTCGACGGCATCGTGCGCGATGCCGAGCGTGCGGGGCTCGTCGTCGGCTTCGACGCCCCGGACGTGCCGGAGCTCGGAGCCGCCGCAGAACAGGCCGTGGTCCGCATCGTGCGGGAAGCCCTGACGAACTGCATCCGGCACGCGGGCGGCGCCGAGGTCGACATCGAGATCGTGGAGAGGAACGCCGAGGTCCAGGTGCGCGTTCGGTCCCGTGGAGGTGTGGCCAGCGCCGCGGCCGCGCACGGAGGCGAAGGCTGGGGCCTGCAGATGCTGCGGGAGCGCGTGGGAGCGCTCGGCGGATTCTTCACGGCGGGCCCCGCCCCGGACGGATGGTCGGTCGAGGGCCGGCTTCCGCTCGAGGTGCGGGTATGAGCGCGCCGACCGTGCTGCTCGCCGACGATCACGGCGCCATCAGGGCGGGGTTGCGAATCATGCTCGAGGCGCACGGGATCACCGTGGTCGGCGAGGCGGCGGACGGCGACATCGCCGTGCGCAACGCGGCCGCGCTGCGCCCCGACGTGGTGCTCATGGATCTGCGGATGCCCGGCAGAGACGGCGTGTCCGCCACCCGGGAGATCGTCGCGCGCGGACTCGGCGACGTGCTCGTGCTGACCAGCTTCGATGAGGATGAGCTCGTCCTCGGGGCGATACGCGCGGGTGCGGTCGGCTTCCTCCTCAAGACGGTCGATGCGCCCGCGCTCGTGCAGGCGGTGCGCTCCGTCGCTGCCGGAGAGGGCGCGCTCGACCCTCGGGTGACGCGTCGCGCGCTCGCCGCAGTGGTCCAGGGCGTGGCGGCGCCGTCACCGGCAGCGAGTACGGCGGAGCGGACCGATCTGACCGTTCGCGAACGGGAGGTCCTCGACGGCATCCTGCAGGGGTGGTCGAATGCGCAGCTCGCGGCACGGCTGCGCATCTCGGTGCCCACGGTGAAGACGCACGTGTCGAACGTGCTGACCAAGCTCGGCGCGCGCAGCCGCTCGCACGCGGCAGCGATCGTGCGAAGCCGCGAGGGCTGAGCGCTCAGCGCTGCTCTGTGCTCTCCGCCGGGGTCTTCTCGTCGTCGCGCAGCGGGCGGGCGGCGCCCGAGAACAGCCCGGACATGACGACCAGGGCGACCAGGATGAACAGGGTGTTCAGCAGGCCGATGTGCTCGCTGATGACGCCGAGCACGGGCGGTCCGCCGAGGAACGAGATGTAGCCGATCGTGGCGGCCGCGCTCACGCGAGCCGCCGCCTTGGCCGGGTCGTCTGCGGCGGCGGACATGCCGAGAGGGAAGCCGAGAGAGGCCCCGATGCCCCAGAGCGCCGCGCCGACGAGCACCAGCGGGAAGGTGGGCGCGAGGATGAACAGCAGGATCCCCGATGCCGCGGCGACGGCGAGGATGCGCAGCACCGCGACGCGTCCGAATCGGTCGACGAGCGGGCCGCCGAAAAGGCGCACCGTCGTCATCCCGATGGAGAACACCGCGAGCGACACGGCTCCCGTGCCCTCGGCGAAACCATGACCCTGTTCGGTGCCGAGCGCAATCCAGTCGTTGGCGCCGCCCTCGGCGAACGACATGCCGAGCATGACGACGCCGATCAGGTAGGTGCGGGGTTCGCGCCAGGCCTCGAGCGCGGTGTGCATGCGCTCGCGGAACGGCGGCTTGACGTGATCCTCCGGGTCGAGGGCGGCCTCACGCACCGGCACCTGGAAGAAGCAGACCACCGCGATCACGGCGATCAGCACGCCCATGGTCACCGCATGTGTCGCGACATCGATCGCGAGGTGGGCGGCGAGGGCGCCGATGCCGGCGCCGAGGACGGTTCCGAAGCTGAAGAAGGCGTGGAAGACGGGGAGGATCGTGCGGCCCATCTGCTGCTCGATCGCGGTGGCCTCGACGTTCATCATCACGTCGACGCAGCCGTTGCCGAATCCGAACAGGGCCATGCCGAGGAGGACGACGGCCACCGAGCCGAACACCGTCGCGCCGAGGCCCACGAGTGCGATGCCCAGCGCGAACAGGAGCATCGCCGCCAGCATGCCGCGGCGGGCGCCGGTGCGCGCCATCACCGCGGGGCTCGTCGAGATGCCGATGATCGAGGCGACACCCATGCCGAGAAGCAGCATCCCGACCTGCGCGTTGTCGAGCTCGAGCGCCTGCTTGATCCCCGGCACGCGCGACGCCCAGGTCGCGATCGAGAGGCCGCTCGCCAGGAAGATGGCGAAGATCGCGGCGCGCCAGCGGACGAACTGCGAACGGGTCAGGACTGCTTCCATGCCGGACAGCCTATCGAATCGATTCGACCCGGGGGAGCGGAAGCGAGCTATCCTCGAAGCATGAGCAGTCAGGAGACGCCGCGTCGGCCCACGATCGCCGACGTCGCACGCGAGGCGGGCGTGGCCACGTCCACCGCCTCGGTCGTCTTCAGCGGCAAGGCCAAGGTGGCCCCCGCGACGCGCGAGCGCGTACTCGCCGCGGCCGCCGAGCTCGGCTACGCCGGACCGGATCCCCGCGCCGCCTCCCTGCGCCGCGGTCGCAGCGGCATCGTCGCCGTCGTGCTCGAAGGACATCTGCGTGCGGCGTTCCTCGACCCCGTGACGACGGCCATGATGGACGGCCTCACCGACGGACTCGCCGAACTCAGCGCCGGCATCCTGCTGATGCGCGACGAGCCGGGGGAGGGCACGGCGATCGCCGATGCCCCCGTCGACGCGGTCGTGCTGATCGGCTGCTCCGGACGCACACGGGCATCCCTCGAGGTGGTCGTCGGCCGGGGGCTCCCGGTCGTCGTGATCGAAGGCGACGCCGGAGAGGCGATCCCGCGCGTCACGCTCGACAACGCGGCGGCCTCCGCCGACATCGCGAAGCACGTGCGCGACCTCGGCCACCGCGATGTCGCCCTGGTCACCCTGCCGCTCGACAGCGACCGCGAGCGTGCAGCCGTCACACCGGAACGTCTCGCCAACGCGACCGTCGACGTCACGGTCCACCGGTTGGCCGGCACCCGGGAGGTGTTCCCCGACGCCCCGGCGATCTCGGCATCCGGCAGCCTCATCGACGAAGGCGTGCGCGTCGGCAGGATGCTGCTCGCGGACCCCGCCACCCGGCCGACCGCGGTGCTCGCCCAGAGCGACCTGCTGGCCGTCGGGGTCATCCGCGCGGCCGAGGAGAAGGGACTCCGCGTCCCCGAAGACCTCTCCGTCGCGGGTTTCGACGGTATCGCGCTGGACGGTCTCGGCGACCTCACCCTCACGACGAGCGTGCAGCCGGCCGTCGAGAAGGGCCGCGCGGCGGGGGAGCAGGTCGCCCGCATGCTGCGAGGCGAACCGGGGATCACGCAGCATCTCACCTGTCGGTTCCGCGTCGGCACCACCACCGGCCCGGCCTCACGCTGAGCTCCGCCCTCCGCCCCGGCGGCGGCCACAGTCAGCTGCGCTGCGGGCCGAGCGGAAGCGCCGTGTCGCCGAGATCGAGGATGCGGTAGCGGCCGCAGTCGATCACCTCGTCGGGAATGGCCGGTGCGGGCAGGTTCCAGGGAACCGTCTGCGCATCCTCCACGAGGAACGTCACCTCTCCGACGTCGAAGTCACGACGGTTCACCAACCAGGCATAGCCGCGCAGCTCATGATCGACCTGCACGAGCTGCGCAGGATCGTCGAGGTGCAGTTTCGGCAGGCGTACGGTCCAGAATTGACCGGCCCCGGTGCGGCCGGACGCGTCGACCCAGTCGGTCACGCAGGTGAGGTCGGGGTCGGCGACCTCGGCGGCCGCAGCGAGGCGCGGGATGCTCAGGATGCCGCCGAGCGCGAGCAGCACCGCGGCGATCGCGGCGACGAGCGACCGGGGGCGGAGCGGCATCCACCCCGCGCGCGGCAGGGCGACCAGGGCCAGAACGGGCGCGAACACCACAGGCTGCAGGTAGCGGGCCGCGTGGGTGCCGAGCGCGATCGCGCCGATCACGACGAGAACGGGCATCAGCCAGGCGACGGCGGCGACGAAGCGCGAACCCTCACTCGCGGCGCGTGTCGTGCGGACGACCGCGAGCACGATGAGTACCAGCACGATCAGGCAGCCGAACACCCCGCCGGGGGTCGAGAGGCGGTCTGCCGCGAGTCCGCCGTAGTAGCCGAGTGAATCGGCCCATCGCGCCGGCTGCACGTAGCCGGCGCCCGTGTTGGCGATCCATGCCCGAAGTGGAATGCGTCCGACGAAGCCGAGAGCCGTGCCGATCAGGAGCACACCGAGGAGCAGGGTCAAGCGCGACCGCTGCCGCGAGCGGATGGTCAGCAGTGCGAGCAGCACCGCGATCGGAACCGCCGCCCACGCCGCGTACAACGGATTCGACAGGGTCGACAGGGCCGCCGTGGCGCCGAGCGCGACCAGGAGACCGACGATCCCGGACGCGCGGTCGAGCGCGCGACGCACCAGACCGACCGAGAGCGCGACCGCGACCACGGTCGCCGAGTAGTAGGTCGTCGTGAGTTGCAGGGACGCGAGCTCGAGCGCATCGCGCGATGCGGAGACCTCGGTCACGGCGAGGGCGCAGAAGGCCGCGAGTCCGAGAAGAGCCCACGCGACGGGTGCACGGTCCTCTCTCCGCCGACCGGCCACGAGCCGAAGTGCTCCGTAGAGGGCGAGCATGTTGATCACGGCATTGATCGCGAGCAGGCTGTTCACATCGACCGGAAGGAGCAGGTCGAGCCCCGCGAACACCGCGGATTCGGGGAGGAAGAGCACGCTCGACATCGCCCAGTCCAGCGGCTCACCGGAAAGCGCCGACTGCCCGAACATGGCCACGATCAGGGAATCCCCGTCGCGGAACAGCAGGTCGGAGCGCGCCGAGGATGCGACCTGCGCGGCGGTCATCACCGCGATCGCCAGGGCGCCGAACCACCCGGCCAGCTCCCGCACCCAGACCCGCCGCATGCGACCACTCTTGCACGATCACACTCCTGCGGACCGAGTGGAGTCTTCGCCCGGGTAAACTACTTATGACACCCCCCGCCTGGCCGCAAGGCCGACGACCCTCGAGGGAGCCGCGTATATGCTGACGCTCCTCGCCGTGTTCCTGCTCGGGTCGCTGTTGATGCCCGTTCTGGTGCGCTGGCTCGGAGCTCAGGCCTTCGCCATCGCCGCACTCGTCCCCGCAGCGGCTTTCGTGCACGCGCTCGTCATGACGCCGCAGGTGCTCGACGGCCCGGTCCCGTACGAGTCGGTCGAGTGGATCCCGCAGCTCGGACTGAACCTGTCCATGAACATGGACGTGCTCGGCTGGGTGCTCACCCTGATCGTGACCGGCGTCGGCGCCCTCGTGCTCCTCTACTGCCGGTGGTACTTCTACGAGGACTCGGCCGGCGTCGGCCAGTTCGCGGGCGTCCTTCTCGGATTCGCCGGCGCGATGTACGGCCTCGTGCTGACGGACGACCTCGTCATGCTGGTCATGTTCTGGGAGGTGACGAGCATCCTCTCGTACCTCCTCATCGGCCACTACCGCCGCCGCGCCGCCAGCCGACGTGCGGCACTGCAGGCCCTGCTCGTGACCACCCTCGGCGGACTCGTGATGTTCGTCGGCGTCGTGATCCTCGTCGTCGACACCGGAACGTCGAGCATCCGCGAGATCCTCGAGATCGCACCGACGGGCCCTGCGGTGGATGCAGCGATCGTCATGCTCCTGATCGGCGCGATCAGCAAGTCGGCCCTGTTCCCGTTCCACTTCTGGCTCCCCGGTGCGATGGCAGCACCCACCCCGGTGAGCGCGTATCTGCATGCCGCGGCGATGGTCAAAGCCGGCATCTATCTGATCGCCCGGTTCGCGCCGATCTTCGCGTTCAGCGCCCCCTGGCGCCCGATCGTCATCACCCTCGGCATCCTCACGATGCTCATCGGCGGCATCCAGGCGCTGCGCGAGACCGACCTCAAGCGCATCCTCGCGTTCGGCACGGTCAGTCAGCTCGGGTTCTTCGCGATCGTCGTCGGCTACGGCACGCAGGCCGCAGCACTGGCCGGACTCGCGCTGGTGATCGGCCACGCCCTGTTCAAGTCGGCCCTCTTCCTGATCGTCGGCGTCATCGATCGGCAGCTGTCGACCCGTGACATCACCGAGCTCTCCGGTGTCGGGCGGCAGGCTCCGGTCATGGCGACGGCGGCATTCATCTCGGTGGCATCGATGGCGGGCATCGCTCCGACCATCGGGTTCGTCGCCAAGGAGTCCACGCTCACGGCTCTGCTCGACGACGCCCTGGGGGGTTCTCCCTGGGGTCTGGTGGCGCTCATCGGCGTCGTCCTCGGTTCCATGCTCACTGCGGCATATGGAGCACGATTCCTCTGGGGAGCCTTCTGGAAGAAGCGCGACGAGCAGGGCCAGCTGCCCGACACCGCCTGGCCCGATCCGCCGGTCGGGTTCCTCTCGGCGCCGATCATCCTCGCCGGCGTCACGCTCGCCGCGGGTATCGGGGCGCCCGCGCTCGACGTGGCCCTGCAGGGCTACGCCGTCACCGCGACTCCCGGGCTCGACCACGCGGGCGAAACCGTCGAAGGCCCGGGGCACCTCGCGCTGTGGCACGGCCTCGAGCCCGCCCTGGGCATCTCAATCGCGTCGATCCTGGTGGGTATCGGCCTCTTCCTGCTCACCCGCCGGACCGGCTGGGACCGCAAGCCCCGCCTGCTGCGCTTCACCGCCGCCGATGTCTATTACCTCGTCATGCGCGGCATCGACCGTCTCTCCGTGCTCAGTACCACCCTCACGCAGCGCGGCTCGCTGCCGGTGTACGTCGGCACCATCTTCGTGGTGTTCGTCGCCGCTGAGGTCACCGCGCTCATCGCCAGCGACATCGATCGTTACAACCTCTCCGCCTGGCACACGCCGGCGCAGATCGTCGTCGCGCCGATCATGGCGATCGCCGGAGTGTTCGCGGTGCGTGCCCAGAAGCGTTACACAGGCGTCGTCCTCGTCTCGGTCACCGGGCTCGGGATGGTCGTGCTGTTCGCGACGAGCGGTGCACCCGACCTGGCGCTCACGCAGATCCTGGTCGAGACCGTCACGATGGTGACGTTCGCTCTGGTGCTTCGCCGCCTGCCCGCGCGGATGGGGGAACACAACGCCTCGGTGGGGCGTGTCCCCCGGGCGCTCCTCGCGATCGGCGTCGGCGTCACCATGGCCTTCGTCGCGGTCGTCGCCACGCAATCCCGCATCGCGGATCCGATCTCGGAGGTGTTCCCGCAGCTCGCGTACGAGATCGGTCACGGCAAGAACGTCGTCAACGTGGCCCTGGTCGACCTGCGTGGCTGGGACACGATGGGCGAGCTGTCGGTGCTCGTGCTCGCCGCGACCGGCGTGGCCTCGCTGGTGTTCGTCACCCATCGAGCCGACCTGCTGGCCGCCACCAAGAACCTGCCGAAGGCGACCCGCAAGGCCGCGCGCAGTCGCCCGCTCGTCGAGACGACCGAGGGCATCCGGTTCCAGAACTCCGAGAACGAGAGCAGCCCGCGGGCATGGCTCGTCGGCGGTCAGAAGATGAAGCCCGAGAACAGGTCGATCCTGCTCGAGGTCATCGTCCGCATCCTGTTCCACACGATCATCGTGGTGTCGATCTTCCTGCTCTTCGCCGGGCACAACCTGCCCGGCGGCGGTTTCGCCGGCGGGCTCGTCGCCGGCATGGCGCTGGTCATGCGCTACATCGCCGGAGGCCGCTGGGAACTCGGCGCCGCCGCACCGACGGATGCCGGCCGACTGCTCGGAACCGGCCTCATCCTCGCCGTCGGCACGGCCGTCGTCCCGCTCTTCTTCGGGCTCGCGCCGCTGACGAGCACGTTCTGGGAATGGGAGATCCCCGGTATCGGGCACATGGAGTTCGTCACCTCGACCATCTTCGACGTCGGTGTCTACTTGGTCGTGATCGGGCTCGTCCTCGACGTGCTGCGCAGCCTCGGCGCCGAGGTCGACAGGCAGGCGGCTCTGCGCTCGACCCCCGGTCCTGAAGGCTTCCTCTCGCGCGGAAGGGGGAGCAGCTGATGGATGTCTCGCTCACCCTGATCGTCATCATGGCCATCCTCTTCGCGTGCGGCGTGTACGCGATGCTGGAGCGCAGCCTCACCCGCGTGCTGATCGGCTTCCTCCTGCTCGGCAACGCCACGAACCTGCTCCTGCTGATCGTGATGGGCGTCCCGGGCAACGCACCGTTCTTCGGCACCGAGGGCGAGATGAGCGACCCGCTCCCCCAAGCGCTCACCCTGACCGCCATCGTGATCACGTTCGCGGTCTCGGCCTTCCTCCTGGCTCTGATCTATCGCTCCTGGCAGCTGGGCCAGGCCGACACCGTCGAGGACGACGAGGCTGACATCGCGCTCCGCGAGCGCACCGACGCCGACGAAGATCTCATGGACGACGAGTCCGAGACCGACGAGGACGAGGCGACCACCGACTTCGTCGGCGTGCAGACCGCACCGATCACTGTGCTGCACATGCGCGACCACCCCGCCATCCACGACGATGCACCGTTCGACGCGCCGACGGGGTGGGGCGACGAACCCTCCTCACGCTCAGCCGAGGGCGACCAGGCGCGCCCCGATGAACCCGACGACCACGACGAGAACGAGGAGGGCCGGCCATGACCGCACTGGTCCCGCTCCTCGTCGGGCTCCCGCTCCTCGGCGCCGCCATCACCCTCGTGTTCGGCCGGAACGCGCGGCTCCAGGTCGTCGTGACCGTCGCCACACTCGCCGCGGTCTCGGTGATCGCCGCCGTGCTCCTGGTCGTGGTGGATTCCGGCGACCCGCTCGCCGTCTCGGTCGGCGGCTGGCCGGTGCCCTTCGGCATCGTGCTCTACGTGGACCGGCTCGCCGCACTCCTCGTGCTCATCTCGAGCATCGTGCTCCTCGCCGTCCTCCTCTTCTCCATCGGTCAGGGCGCCGCCGACGGCACCGACGAGACCCCGATCTCGATCTTCAACCCCTCGTACCTGATCCTCGCGGCCGGTATCTTCAACGCCTTCATCGCCGGCGACCTGTTCAACCTCTACGTCGGCTTCGAGATCCTGCTCGTCGCCTCGTACGTGCTGATCACCCTCGGGAGCACCGAGTCCCGCATCCGCACCGGCGCCGTCTACATCGTCGTCTCGCTGGTCTCATCGATCCTGTTCCTCGCATCGATCGCCATGATCTACGGCGCACTCGGCACCGTGAACATGGCCCAGATCGCCGAGCGCATGTCGGAGCTCCCACAAGAGACGCAGCTGGTGCTGCACCTGATGCTGGTGGTGGCCTTCGGCATCAAGGCCGCCATCTTCCCGGTGTCCTTCTGGCTGCCCGACTCGTACCCGACCGCCCCCGCCCCCGTCACGGCGGTGTTCGCGGGCCTGCTGACCAAGGTGGGCGTCTACGCGCTGATCCGCACCGAGACCCAGCTCTTCGCCTCGAACAGCATCGACACGGTGCTGCTGATCATCGCGCTCGCGACCATGATCGTCGGCGTGCTCGGCGCCGTGGCGCAGGCGGAACTCAAGCGAATCCTGTCGTTCACGCTCGTCAGCCACGTCGGCTACATGATCTTCGGCCTCGCGATAGCCACGCCGGCCGCGATCGGCGCGACCGTGTACTACATCGTCCACCACATCGTCGTGCAGACGACCCTGTTCCTCGCGGTGGGACTCGTGGAACGTCGAGCCGGCAGCACGTCGATCCTGCGGGTCAAGGGGCTGCTCAAGGTCGCGCCGGTGATCGCCGTGCTCTACTTCGTGCCCGCGATCAACCTGGGTGGCCTTCCACCGTTCTCCGGCTTCATCGGCAAGTTCGCGCTCTTCGAGGCGGCGGCTTCCGTCGGCACTCCGATCATGATCGTGCTGATCTTCGGCGGCATCGTCACTTCGCTGCTCACCCTGTACGCGCTCATGCGCGCCTGGAACCTCGCCTTCTGGCGCGAGGAGGAGGACTCCACCGAGACCGAGGGCCGCATCTCGTACCTCGGCAATGCCCCGGCCGCCGACGAGCAGCAGGAGCGTCGCCGCATCCCGAAGATCATGACGATCGCCACGGCCGGCATGGTCGCCGTCACCGTCTCGCTCACGATCTTCGCCGGACCCCTGTACGCGCTCTGCGACCGCATCGGCGCCGCTCTGCTGCAGCCCGTCAGCCTCGTCCAGCTGGAAGAGGAGGTGGGCGGATGAGACGACAGACCAAGCGTCACCTCTGGCGCGACATCCGGGTCCAGCTGCCCTTCCTGGCCTGGCTCGTCGTGCTGTGGATGCTGCTGTGGGCGCAGTTCACCGTGCTGTCTTTCCTGTCCGGACTCGTCGTCGCGATCTTCGTGACCCGCGTGTTCCGGTTGCCGACGGTCGAGCTCTCGGGTCGGATCAATGTCGCCTACGCCGCGCTGTTCGTGGTGCAGTTCCTGTTCGCGGTGCTCAGCGGAGCCATCTCGGTGACTCTGCAGGTGTTCGACTTCCGCCGCCAGCCGGGCACCGCGATCATCGCGGTGCCGCTGCGCTACGCCGACGACCTGGTCATGACGCACGTCGCCGTCGTGTCGTCGCTCGTCCCCGGTTCGCTGGTGGTCGAGACCGACCGCGACCGTCGCATCCTGTACCTGCATGTGATCGGGGTCAGGAACCGCGCCGACGTCGAGAAGCAGCGCGCCGGAGTGCTCCGCTGGGAGCGACGGGTCGTCCGGGCGCTGGGCGACCCCGCGCAGTACCGCGCACTCAGGGCCGACCAGCGCGCCGGCCTGACCGGATCGACGAAGGGCGGTGCCCGATGAACATCCTGCTGATGCTGATCATGGTGGTCTTCGGTATCGCCGCGATCCTCACCCTCGTCCGCATCGTTCGAGGACCGTCGATCCTCGACCGTGCCGTCGCCTCCGACGTGCTCCTCACCGAGGTCATGTGCGTGCTCGGGGCGGAGATGGCCATCAACGGTCACACCCGCAACATCCCCGTGCTCCTCATCATCGCCGCGATCGGGGTGTTCGGCTCGATCTCCGTCGCCCGGTTCGTCGCGAGAAGGGACAACACGACCTCATGAACATCCTCGGTCTCGTGATCCCCGACCCCGTCATCGACGTGGCCGTGCTGGTGCTGATCCTGCTCGGGGCGCTGCTCTGCCTGTCGGCGGCGGTCGGGCTGCTGCGCTTCCGCGACGTGCCGTCCCGGCTGCACGCGGCGACCAAGCCCCAGGTGCTCGGGCTGCTGCTGATCTGCATCGCGATCGCCCTGTCGCAGCGGTCGGTCGGCGGCATCCTGCTGGGATTCGTGCTCGTCGCGCCCGTCGTGCTCATGCAGTTCGCGACGGCGCCGCTGTCTGCGCACATGGTCGGGCGACAGGCCTACCGCAACGGCACCATCGAACAGCGTGGCCTCGTCGTGGACGAGCTCGCCGAGTCGAAGCAGACCCCGCCCGCCGCCGGCTGAGCTACCCGCCGGGGTGTGCTCTGTCGGCTGAGCTCGTCCGGCTGACCGCGCTGCCGCCGTGAACGGTCGGTGCACAACTCCTCAAGAATCCGCGCGACTCTGCCACCGAAGCGGATTATCCCGGCGTGAAGCCAGATTTCTGAGGAGTTGCGCACACCGCATGGCTGCCAACGGGGTCGACACTGCTCCTACCCAAGGCGAGATTCGGGACGAACCTTCCCTTTCGTGAGCCTCGCCCCTCAGCTGTCCTCTCCAGGACCCAGACTCGCTCGAATGAGGCCATGGACCGTAAACGAACGCGCAGCCGCGCTGTACAGCAGCATCGTTCTCGACCGAGCGGAACTCCTCGCCCGACGAATGACCGGACGAGCAATCACGCGAGCCATCGACTCCGGCCAGCTCCGACGGCTGCGCCGCGACCGTTACGCAATCGAACCCGTCGATCCTGATATCGCGGAAGCGGTCCGCATCGGCGGGCGCCTGTCGTGCATCTCGCTTCTGAGCCAGATCGGTGTATTCGTGCATGTCGTCGACGCACTGCATGTGCACGTCGTTCCAGGGTCGTCTCGAATTCGTCCTCCTCGATCGAGGCGAACCATCCTGCACTGGCAGTCGTGGTCGGGGCAACCGAGCCCTCTCCATGTCGCTCCCCTCGCGGACGCCGTCGCGCAGGCCATCCGGTGCCAGGCTCCGCGGGCATCTGTCGCCACCGTCGACAGCGTGCTGCACCACGGATTGATGACTCGGGAGGAAGTGATCCTCATGTTCTCTCAACTGCCTGTCCGGTTCCGTCCGTTGCTCGCGCTGATCGATGCCTCGGCGGGGTCGGGGCCCGAGACTTTCATGAGGCTCATTCTGCGAGCGCTCGGGGTCGCGTTTGAGACCCAGGTGCTGATCGAGGGTGTCGGCCGGGTCGACTTCCTGGTCGAGGGGTGGCTCATCATCGAGTGCGACAGCAAGGAGTTCCACGAGGGTTGGGCCAAACAGGTCGATGATCGGCGGCGGGATATGGCAGCTGCGATGCAGGGGTATGTGACGATCCGGCCCCTTGCGGTCGACATTCTGCGGAACGATCCGACCGTCCGACAGGCAGTCGCCGAGGTCATCCGGGTAATGGGACCGCGCTTTCGGCCCACGACTCGTTCATGACTCCTCAAGGATAGGCTGTAAGGGAGCCCAGATGCCGGCGAAAGCGAGGTCGGTGCGCTTTCTTGAGGAGTTGTGAACACCGGTCGCGACGAACCCCCGCGAGACCGACCGGCCGTCAGAGGCGGGCGGCGAACTCGTGGATCAGGCGGGCAGCGGGCTCGGAGTCGCTGATGAGTGTGCCGTGTCCGTGGTCGGGGATGACCTCGAGCGCGGCACCGGGGATCGCGTCGAGGATCTCGCGGCACCAGCTCATCGGCGCGAGCGGGTCGTCCTCACCGCGCAGCACCAGCACCGGGCACTCGATGCGCACGAAGGCGTCCTCGGGCTCGTGCACGACGGTGGCACGGATCTTGCGGATCAGGTGCGGGCCGCCCCGGAGATACTCCCGCGCGCCGCGCCAGATCACCAACGGCCGCTCGCCGACGAGGTCGGTCAGGAGGTAGCGGGCCTGTGCCGCGATGTTGCGCGCCGCCTTGTTCACCGTGGGGCCCGCCAGCACCACGCCTTCCACCAGCGACGGATGCCGCGCGGCGAGCTCTGCGGCGATCTGGCTGCCCATCGAGTGGCCGATCACGACGACCGGGCCCGAATCCACCTGCTGCAGGTAGGCGGCGACCAGGTCGGCGTGGCGTTCCATGGTGAGGGTGCGCGTCGGCTCCGGCGCCTCGCCGAATCCCGGCAGGTCCAGGGCGATCACCCGACCCTCGAGCCGCTGCACGACGTCGAGGTAGACGCTCCGACCCATCCCGATGCCGTGCAGCAGGAGATACGTGTGCGGGCCTTCGCCGAACGTCTCGGCGATGAGCGTGGCGCCGCCGTGCTCGAACTCGAGGAGCGTGACGGTCGTGCCCTTCGGGGCGAGGTAACTGGATGGCACCTCCCCACGGTAGCGGAGCAACCTGCACCGTCCCTTCAGGTCGGCGCAGCCCACGGATCAGCCGGTCGGCGACAGGATCAGCGTGTCCACCTCCGACGCATCCACCGCCTTCGCGGAGTACGCCCACGGCTTCTGCAGCCCGACCGTCCAGTCGGCGGTCTGGTCGGTGTAGTGCTCGTGGAAGGCGTGACCCGACGCGCCGGTGAGGTGGTTCCAGGTCGAGGCATCGAAGTCGGAGAGATCGATCACCATGCGCATCGACGGCACCGTCGTGGTGGCGTACGAGACGCCGAGCTCCCACCCGGTCGCGTTGACCACCGATGCGCCGCCGCCCACCGGGTACGGCCCGCGGTTGAAGAGGGCCTCGACGGGCGCGATCCCCGAGGTGCCGAGGGTGTCGCTGGTGAGGGTGATCGCGTGCAGGTCGCCCCAGTTCCAGCGGGTCGGGACGTCTCCCTGCAGGGCGACGAGTTCGTCATAGGCCTCTTCGGCGGACAACGCCAGCATTGCCTCCATCCCGTCGATGTCGATCTGCGGGTTGCTCCAGAGCGGATCGGTCGGGTCGTCGAGCATGTCGGCGACGACCGTGAACAGGCGACCCTGTCCGTCGATCGGCAGGGGCTGCTCGCGCTCGCCGAAGATGTTCTGCACGAGGTTCGACCAGAGCACGTTCGCGTAGGCGGCGGCGGGGGAGGAGGCCGTGTTCTGGCCGTCCCACGGGAGCAGGAGGTCCACGGCCGACTGGACGTCCGCGCGGCTCACGTCGACGTCGGCCATGGCGGTCGCCAGCTGCGTGCCGATCCACATCTCGTCGTCCATCTGGATGTCACGCATGTCCTGTGCGGTCAGCGGAGCGGCGGCCGCGCGTCGTTCGATCAGGTGGGCGATGCGCGCCGCGCGATACCCGTAGTCCCAGTCGCGGGACAGGAAGAAGGCGTAGTCGTCGGTCACGATCGCGTTGTTCGCGGTGACGATGTACCCCGAGGTCGGGTTGTACGAGACGGGCAGCTCGTCGAACGGGATGTAGCCCGTCCAGTCGTAACTGCTGTCCCAACCCGGCTGCGGCATCCATCCGTCGCCGGCACCGCGGATCGGGAGGCGCCCCGGTGTCTGGTAGCCGATGTTGCCCTCGGTGTCGGCGTAGATGAGGTTCTGTGCCGGCACGTCGAAGAGGGAGGCGGCGTAGCGGAAGTCGTCGAAGTCCTGCGCGGTGGAGAGGGCGAAGATCGCGGTCGCGGTCGTGCCGGGGTCGAGCGCCGTCCAGCGCAGGCTGACGGCGTACTCGGCGTCGTCCTGACCGACGGGCGGAGCGGCGGGCGCCTCGGTTCCTTCCGCGAGCGCCGGCTCCGGGTCATCGGCGATCGCGGTGAAGTCGTCCGTGAGTCCCGAGATGATGGGCCCGTGCACGGTCGAGCGGATCGTCAGTTCGATATCCTCGCCGCCGGCGACCTTGATGGTCTCGGTGCTCTGCTCGAGCGGGACCAGCGCGCCATCGCGCCAGTACTCGTCGCCGACCACCCGCTCCACGTAGAGGTCGGTGACGTCGGTGGTGAGGTTCGTGAACCCCCAGGCGACGTGCTGGTTGTGACCGATCACGATGCCGGGAAGCCCGGAGAACGAGAAGCCTCCGACGTCGAACGGGCACGCGTCGTTCACGGTCGAGCACTTCAGCTGCACCTGGTACCAGACCGATGGCAGCGACGCGCCGAGGTGCGGGTCGTTCGCGAGCAGCGGCATCCCGGTCTCGGTGAGATCCCCCGAGACGACCCAGGAGTTCGATCCGATGCCCTCGCCGACATCGCCGACGAGCTCGCTCGCGGCCTCGATCACACTCGAGGTCTCCTGCCACTCGATCGTGGTGGTCGCCTGCTGGATCTCGCCGTCGGATTCGGAGGGCGTGTACGCGGCGGGTTCCGCACCGGTCTCGAGTGCGGGCACCGTCGAGATCTTCGGAACGATCACCGGGTTCTCGTCGAACGGGTAGTCGGGGTAGAGCTTCGCGAGTACTTCCCCGGTGTCGCCCGCCTCGCCCGCCTCGTCCGCACCGGCCTTCAGCTCGGCGGCCAGGAGCGAGCGCTCGGTCTCATCCTCGATGTTGCCGCGCAGATCCCAGGCCATCGCCTTGAGCCAGGCGACCGAATCCGCGGGCTCCCACGGCTCGGGAGCGTAGTCCGGGTTCTGGATGCCGAGAACGGCATATTCGAGCGAGAGCTCGGCGCCGGACCGGGTCGCGAGGTAGGCGTTGACCCCGTCGGCATAGGCCTCGTAGTAGCCGCGCGTGGTGTCATCCATCGCCTCGACCTCGGCTTCGGCGACGGTTCGCCAGCCGAGTGTGCGGAGAAAGGCGTCGGTCGCCGCCTGGGACTCTCCGAACATCTCGGCGACGCGCCCTGCGGTGACGTGGCGGCGGAAGTCCATCTCGAAGAAACGGTCCTGCGCGTGCACGAACCCTTCGGCATAGAACAGATCGTCGGTCGAGTCGGCCGTGATCGTCGGGATGCCGCGGTCATCGCGCTGCACCGTGACCTCGGCCTTCAGACCGTCGAGCTCGACCGTTCCCGAGGTCTGCGGGAAGGAGCGCTGGATCGTCCAGGTCACGAAGAAGGCGGCGGCAACGGCGATCACGACGATCCCGGCCACAACGAGGAAGGAGATCCGTCCGATCCGGGCGCCCAGTGAAGGGCGCGTGGATACGGCGGACTCCTGCGAATCGGTCATCATCGTCGAGAACTCTTTCGGGTAGACAGGTGGAACTCAGTCCCACCGAGCCCCAGTGCGCGTTTCAGGGTCGCGCCTTCGCATCATATCCGCCCGAGCGCTCGTGGATCATCCATTCAGACGAATGTGTTATGTTACCCGTTGCGCTCTGCGCAGAACGGGGACGATGCGGAGGCTCGGCGCGATTGCGTCCGGGCCGCCATGTCGGCCGCAACAAGTGGTGGGGGAACCACTGTGGTCGAAGGAGGGTGTGATTTGGTGGGCATGGATGGTGCGCTGGAACGGCGTTCGGTGAGTGACGACGTCTATCACCGGCTGCGGGACGCGATCGTCGACGGTGAGCTTCGGCCGGGCGAGCGGATCCGCGACTACGAGCTGGCGGCGGATCTCGGGACGTCGAAGACGCCGGTGCGGCACGCGCTGGCGCGACTTGCCGAGGGGGGACTCGTCGAGATGCAGCGTAACCGCTACACGCGTGTGGCACCCCTCGATCTGGACCGCATCCGAGACGCGATCGCGCTCTTCGGTGACATCTGGATCGGTTCGGTACGCCACGCGATGCCGCTGATCCAGGCCGACGACGTCGCCTATCTCGTCGATCTCACCGAGGACATGTCCGCTGCGGTCGTGGACCACGATGTCGTCGAGTTCGGTAAAGCGTTGCGCGCCATCGTGACCGGGTTCGCGCGCATCGAGGGCAACACCACTCGGGTGACCGTCATCGAGTTCCTCGGCCCGCAGATCCGTCGCTTCACGCAGCACGCGCGCGGCGTGTTCGACTGGGTGGCGGTCGAGCGATCCACCGTCGCCATCCGTGAGGCCATCCGACAGCGCGACGCGGCCGGAACCCGTGCTGCCATCGTGACGCTCTTCGACGAGGTGCTGCCGGGCATCATCGACCGCGCCGAGGAGCTCGACGCCGCTGACGAACGGCGCAGCGCCGGCGACTCACCCGCCTAGCGGGTGCACCCGTCCGGCGCCGGCAGCCCGGGCTGCCAGCGCCGGCAGTACGACGTCAGTCGGTGCCGGAGTCGAACGCCGCGCCCTCGGACGCCGTGTCGACGGCATCCGCCAGGTTCTCGTCGGCTTCGGAGATCGACCCGTGGACCGACTCGGTGATCTCGGCGGACTCTCCGGCGGTCACGCGGCCGACCAGCTCGCCGGTCGCGCCACCCACGAGGCCCAGGCCCGCGTACTGCTCGAGGCGGGCACGCGAGTCGGCGATGTCGAGGTTGCGCATCGTGAGCTGGCCGATACGGTCGACCGGGCCGAAGGCGGCGTCGCCGACGCGCTCCATCGACAGCTTCTCGGGACCGTAGGACAGGTTCGGCGAGATGGTGTCGAGGATGGTCCAGTCGTCGCCGCGGCGCAGACGGATCGTCACGGTGCCCGAGATCGTCAGGCCGACCCAGCGCTGGATCGACTCGCGCAGCATGAGCGACTGCGGCTCGAGCCAGCGGCCCTCGTACATCAGGCGGCCGAGGCGGCGACCCTGCTCGTGGTAGGTGGCGAGGGTGTCCTCGTTCAGGATGCCGTTGACGAGGCGCTCGTAGGCGATGAACAGCAGCGACATGGCGGGAGCCTCGTAGATGCCGCGCGACTTCGCCTCGATGATGCGGTTCTCGATCTGGTCGCTCATGCCGAGGCCGTGGCGTCCGCCGATCGTGTTCGCCTCCATGACCAGGGCGACCGGGTCGGAGTACTCGACGCCGTTGATCGCGACGGGACGGCCGGCCTCGAACGTGACGGTGACGTCTTCGGTCTCGATCGCGACGGACGGGTCCCAGAACTTCACGCCCATGATCGGGTCGACAGTCTCGAGCGAGACGTTCAGGTGCTCGAGGGTCTTGGCCTCGTGCGTCGCGCCCCAGATGTTCGCGTCGGTCGAGTAGGCCTTTTCGGCGGAGTCGCGGTAGGGGAAGTCGCGGGCGACGAGCCAGTCGCTCATCTCCTTGCGACCGCCGAGCTCGGTGACGAAGTCGGCGTCGAGCCACGGCTTGTAGATGCGCAGGCGCGGGTTGGCGAGCAGGCCGTAGCGGTAGAACCGCTCGATGTCGTTGCCCTTGTAGGTGGAGCCGTCGCCCCAGATGTCGACGCCGTCTTCCTTCATGGCGCGCACCAGCAGCGTGCCCGTGACCGCGCGGCCGAGGGGTGTGGTGTTGAAGTACGTCTTGCCGCCGGAGCGAATGTGGAAGGCGCCGCAGGAGAGGGCGACGAGGCCTTCTTCGACCAGGGCGGTCTTGCAGTCGATCAGGCGCGAGGCCTCGGCGCCGTACTCCAACGCACGGCCCGGGATCGACGCGATGTCGTCTTCGTCGTACTGACCGAGGTCGCCGGTGTAGGTGAAGGGCACGGCGCCCTTCTCGCGCATCCACGCGACGGCGACGGAGGTGTCGAGTCCTCCGGAGAAGGCGATGCCGACGCGCTCGCCGACGGGCAGGGACTGGAGGACCTTGGACATGCTTTCCAGTCTATCCGCGTGCGGCGTGTCGCCCCGTGCCGCGTCAGATCACGCGCACATCGACTCCGAGCGCCGCGTACGTTCCTATCGCGCGGCGATCGCATGTGACGAGCGTCATCCCGGCGGCTCTGGCGCACAACGCGACCAGGCCGTCGTAGACCGCTCCACCGGCGATTCCAGCATCGGCGAGGACGTCGACGGCGGTGCGCGCGTCCTCTTCCGAGAGTGAGATCGACCGGGGGAATGCGGCCCGGATCGCGTTCGCCGCTGCCAGAGGGGTCAGGCGATTGGGGCCCGGCAGGCGCGTCAGCACGGAGTATGTCTCTGCTGAGGCGTGGCCGGCGAGGCCGAGGATTGCCCCGGCGCAGGCGCTCTGGACCGCGATGTGCGCGGTGTTGTCTTCCACGAGGAGAGCGAGCGCTGCGCTCGTATCGAGGACGAGGTCAGCGCTGGTCGGCAAGGCGCAACTCGCGGATGTCGTCGGGTGTGATCGCCATGCCGGACGACGCGATGACGAGACGCCCGTCCTTCTCGATGAGGTTGTCCGGGGCATCGATCTCGATGCGGATGCCGTTGCCGTCGAGGATGAGATCGATAGGACCAGGGATCAATCCGACGCGCTCGCGGAGCGCAGCGGGGATGACGATTCGCCCTGCCTTGTCCATGGTTGCTTTCATGCCATGAGAATACCATTCGAATGGCGCGTCGCGAGGTGATGCGGGTGCTTCATATCGGTTACGGCGACGTTCGTCACCCCGAACGCCGACTACTCCGACTGAACGGCATCTTCATGGCGTAGTCGAGTGTGAGCTAGCGGTGAAACGAGGCGCGCGTGCGGGGGAGCCGATGCGCGACGTGCCGATGGACGAGCGACACGTCTCCGCTTTCGCCGATGTCGCGCAGGCAGAGTGCCGCAGTGGTGGGAGAGTAGGCCCCACGGAGGTGCGGCATGGGCGAAGCAGTCCTGTGGGGAGTGATCGCGGCGGCGCCGCTGTTCATCGGCGCGGTGCTCGCTCTGCTCCGGAAGTGGCCGCCGCGGTGGCTCGGCATCGTCCTCGGGTTCGGCGCCGGCGCCCTCATGGCCTCGATCGCCTTCGAGCTCTGGGAAGAGGGGCTCGACCTCGCCGGTCCGGTCCCGCTGGTGGTCGGCGTCGCGGCCGGTGCCATCAGCTATTACATCGCCGACCGCATCCTCGATGCCCGTGCCGCGAAGAGCAAGTCGCAGGCGGGCGGTGGCCAGCTCGCCGTGGGCGCGCTGCTCGACGGCATCCCCGAGCAGCTCGTGCTCGGCATCGGGCTGGCATCAGGGGAGCCGGTGAGCATCGCGCTCGTGGTGGCCATCCTCGTCTCGAACCTGCCCGAGTCGATCGGGTCCGCCGCCGACCTGCTCGAGGGGGGCATGGCGAAGTCGCGTGTGCTGCTGCTGTGGGCAGGGGTGGCCGTGATCTGTGCGGCGGCGACCGTCGCGGGCTTCGCGCTGGCGAGCGTGACGGGTGACGCCTTCCGTTCCGCGTCGAGTGGCTTCGCAGCCGGGGCGCTTCTGGTGATGCTCGTCGACTCGATGGTTCCCGAGGCGCAGTCCAAGGCGAAGGAGTCGACGGGTCTCGCGACCGTCCTGGGCTTCGCGCTCGCCGCGGGGCTCGCGTTGGCGTGAGAGCGCGCGCGACGGCAGACCCCGCCGCCGTGTCTCAGATCTTCGGGTGTGCCGGCTCTCGGCGTACGTTGCGACCGGAGATGCTGTCGATGTGCAGGACCAGAGGGAGGCTCCGATCCTCACCCGCCCAGGGGTGCACACGAGCGGCGATGCCGGCGGCTTCTTCTTCCGACGCACGGGAGAGACTGCCGTGCAGCAGCACGTTCCACGCCGTGCTCCCGATCGGATCGTGGTAGTCCACCTCGAACGCGACGTCGACGGGCGCCTGCGTCAGATCGGCCAGGAGGCCATCGGGCGACGTCCTCAGAAGCAGCTCCTGCCCCGACACCGCGAAGTTCACCGGGTGGATCTGCACCCGCCCGTCATGGACGAAGCCGATGCGTCCGATCGTGGTGGTGCTCAACAGGTCGTAGGACTGCTGTTCATCGAGTTCTCGGATCATGCGCATTCCTTCCCTCTGGCGCCAGGCTATCCGGGGCGACACGCCCCTTCAAGGGAGTCCGCCACCGGCGGAACCGCGACCCCGCCACCCGGCGGACGGGAGGCGTCGGATCCGCCGTGGCTGGCGGGTTACCCTCGGATGCGGCGTGCACGAGGCTGGCGGGTAGCCGCCGCGATGGCGGCCGAGGACAAAGGAGTTCTGATGACTGACACGACCCTGGCGCGCCCGCCCTTCGATCCCGAACTCGAAGCCGCTCTCGCCCTCGTGGGCGACCAACTGCCGTCCACGCTCACGCCGGAGATGATCCCGTTCCTGCGCCAGTCGCCGGTCGGCGGCGAGGAGGAGATCTTCGCTGCGCTCGCCGAGCGCGGGTTCACCTTTCGCGACGTGTCGATCCCCGGCCACGGGGGTGACGAGATCGTGGTCTCCGTGATCGAGAAGGAAGGCCGCACCGGCACCGGTCCCGGCTTCTTCCACACCCATGGCGGCGGGATGATCATCGGCAACCGCTGGCTCGGTGTCGTCGGCTTCCTCGACTGGGCCGAGCGCTTCAACGGCGTGATCGTCACGGTCGAGTACCGGCTCGCCCCCGAGTTCCCCGATCCGTACCCGGTGGAGGACTGCTACGCCGCGCTGCTGTGGGCGGCCGAGAACGCGGGCGAGCTCGGCATCGACCTGTCGCGGCTGATGATCGGCGGCGGGAGCGCGGGCGGCGGTCTGGCTGCCGGCACCGCTCTGCTGGCCCGTGACCGGCGAGGCCCTGAGCTGATCGGGCAGCTGCTCATCTACCCGATGCTCGATGACCGCGACGAGTCGGTCTCGACCCGTCAGATCGACGGCATCGGCGTCTGGGACCGCGGATCGAACATCACTGGCTGGACGGCGCTCCTGGGCGACCGCAAGGGCACCGACGACGTCTCGATCTATGCCGCCCCGGCCAGGGCCACCGACCTGAGCGGACTGCCGCCCGCGTTCATCGACTGCGGCAGTGCCGAGGTGTTCCGCGACGAGGATGTCGCCTACGCCACGAAGCTCTGGGAGGCCGGAGTCCAGGCCGAGCTGCACGTGTGGGCCGGCGGCTTCCACGGCTTCGACATGTTCGCCCCCCACACCGCCGTCGCGCAGGCCATGCTGGCCGCGCGGGACAACTGGGTGAACCGCTTGCTCTCCTGAGTCCGATCCCACCCTGCGGGGCCGAACCGACCCCGTAGGGTGGAATCCCCGTGCGCGATGGAGCCCGACATGCAAGATCTGCTGGGGCGGCTCACCGCCCTCGACCCGGATGCCAGTGAGACGCTCAAGGTCGTCACCTACTTCGACGCCCTCGTCGCCCGATCCGTCGGCGTGGAGAGCATGCTGCGCGGAGCCGCGGTGCTCAGCGGCGCGACGGTCGGCCAGCGCGACGGACGGCAGATCGTGCGAGTGCGGGCCGACGGCGTGCGCATCGACCCGATCGAACCGTCGCATGCCTGGCCGGTACGGGAGAGCGGGCCGGGAGCGGTCGCGTGGATCGAGCGGGAGGGGCCCGCCCACACCAACGACACGATGATCTTGGAGCGGCTGAGTCTCGCCCTCGGCATCATCCGAGCGCGCCGCTCGGTGGGACCGGAGAGCGCTGTCGAACTCGCGATCAGCTCGTACGCGGGAGCCGACGAGCGGGCTGCCGCGCTGCCTCGGCTCCGGCTCGGCGCGAGCACGCTGCGCCTGGTCGCCTCACCGCCCGATCCCGCGCCCCTGCCGCAGCATCCGTCAGCCGTGGTCGCCACCCGTCACGGCCTGACCCGCGCGACGATCCTGGATGCCGAGACGGATGCCGTGAGCGCCTGGCCCGACAGCGAAGGGCTGCGCCTCGGTCTCGGCACCGCGGGACCCGGGGAGCAGCTTCCGCGCTCGTGGGCTTCCGCGCTGGTGGCGGTACGGCTGACCAGTCCCGCCGAGCCGATCGTCGATGTCGCCGACCTCGGAGCCCTGCTGCTCGTCGCGGAGGCCGCGGAGCAGGGGCCTCTCCATCCGGATGCCGCCGCGCTCGCCGCCCTCGACGACCGCAGTCGCGAGCTGCTCGACGCCGTCGCCGAGGAGCAGAGCGTGCGCGCCGCAGCCCTGCGCCTGGGTCGTCACCATTCCAGCGTGCAGGAGCGGATGGCGGTTCTCGTCGAGACCGTGGGCTACGACCCGCGCACCTCCCGAGGGCATGCCCGGTACGTGCTCGCCCGGATGCTGCTGACGCTCGGGTCCTGAGCGGGCGACTCAGTTCAGCGCCGACGTCAGCCGGAACACCCCGTCGAGGAACGTCGACTTCGCGGGCTCGCGCAGCCACTCCTCCAGCGTCAGCTCCCGCCCCGCGGTGCGGTACTTCTGCTCGACCTCGCGCATCTGCGCCACGAAGGACTCTCCGCGCACGAGCAGTGACATCTCCGAGTTCAGGCTGAACGAGCGGATGTCCATGTTGCTCGAGCCGATCACGGCGATGTCGTCGTCGATGGAGAAGTGCTTCGCGTGCAGGATGTACGGCGGCGGGTAGAGGAAGATCCGCACGCCCGCGCGCAGCAGTGTCTCGTAGTAGGAGCGCTGCGCGTGATAGACCATCCCCTGGTCGCCGAGCTCGGAGACGAACAGCTGCACATCGAGTCCGCGCTGGCAGGCCGTGGTGATCGCGTAGATCATGGCCTCGTCGGGCACGAAGTACGGGCTGGTGAGGATGACCCGCTCGGTGGCGCCGTGGATGAGGGAGAGGAACATCCGCAGATTGTTCTCGGTGCCGTACGCCGGACCGCTCGGCACCATCTGGCAGTGCAGGTCGCCGCCCGCGGGTCGCGGCACGGCGGAAGCCGGAACCCGCTCGACGATGGACAGATCCTCGCCGGTCTCGATCAGCCAGTCGGAGAGGAAGACGGCGTCGACCTGGGCGACGACCGGACCCTCGACCCGCGCGATCAGCTCCTGCCACATCAGTCCGCGCTTGATGTTCTTCTCCGCGTTGTAGTCGCGCGAGATGAGGTTCTGCGAGCCGACGAACCCGACCCTCCCGTCCACGACGACGAGTTTGCGGTGGTTGCGCAGGTCGGGTCGCTGGTACTGACCCTTGAACGGCCGCACCGGCAGCATCCACGACCAGGACACGCCGATCCGGTCGAGCTCGGCGAACGTCTCCTCGGACTTCGGGATCTTGCGCGAGGCGATGTAGTCGGCCAGCAGACGCACGGAGACGCCGCGGGCGACGGCCTTCTCCATCGCCGTGAAGAATCCGCGGGTCGTGGCGTCCGACGCGGCGATGTAGAACTCGACGTGCACGTACCGCTCGGCCGTGTCGATCGCGGCGGCCATGGCATCGATCGACCCCTGGTAGTCGTCGATCAGCTCGGCCGACGAATCGCCGACCACCGGCAGCCCGGTGAGCGCGTGATTCTGCTGAGCAACGCGCTGGAGCCACCGTGGAGCCTGCGGGTCCGGATCCTCCACGGCCGCGGCGGCGATCATCGCCGTGATGCGCTGCTGCTCGTCGCGGCGCTTCTTCGGCAGCCGGAAGTTTCCGATCAGCAGGTAGAGGCCCATACCGACGAAAGGCACGAGGAACACGAGCAGCAGCCAGGCCATCGCGGCCGTGGGCTTGCGGTCGCGGGGGATGTAGATCAGTGCGATCACATTGATGGCGAGGGCCGCGAGGGCCAGGATCGTCCAGATCAGGTTCGCGGAGAGGAGCGCGTCCATGGGGCCTCCTTCGAGGGGATGCCTGAGTGTGGCACGCGGTGCGACGGGCGCGGTGCGCGGCTCATCCTGCACGGGTGGGGCGTCCGCGGCGTCGGAGTGTGCCGCGCGTGACGAGGTATCAGCGCGAGGGCAACTTCACGACGTCGAACTGCACCTGCGCGTCACCGGGGATGTCTGCGACGACGCTCTGGGTCTTGCTCGTCCCGGGAGCCAACCGGTCTTCGGGGAAGGCGGCCGTGATCGTGTACTCGCCCGGGTAGACGAGGTACAGCGACGGGGCGGTCCCCGCATCGGAGGACACGGTGTCGGCGATGCCGGGGATGCGGAACGGCGCCGGCTCGAAGGAGACCTTGCTCTGCACCGCGTCGACGAACAGCGAGAGCGTCAGGGACTGCGTGAGCATCCACTCGGATGACTCGTCGTCCCAGCGCACGTCCAGCGACGACTCGTGCGGTCGCCCGGCCAGCTCGTAGCGGAAGAGCACGCGGCGCGTGTCGTCGTCCCCCTCCACCGCGCGTGCTTCCGGCTCCACCGAGATGTCCGTGATGCGGCTGTCCGCCGCCTGCAGGATGGCATCGGTGCGGAGCGACTCGAAGTCGCCGGCTTCTTCGGTCGTCGTGCCCTCGTGCTGAGCGACGACGGCTCTATCGTCGAGGGCAGTCGCCGTGGTGGCATCTCCTTCGGAGATCGCGGTGAGGTACTCGCTCACGACCGCTGTCGGATCGGATCTCTGGGCGCCTCCTGCGCACGAGGTCAGGACGATGCCCGACAGCACGATGAATCCTGTGGCCGCCAGGACTGATTGTCTCTTCGATCTGCGCAATGTACAGCTTCCTCCATGTGATCAGGTCAGAGCGCCGTGCCGTTTTCTCGGTTCGGGTTCCGTGCTGCACCGAAGCACGGTCACTCGAAGCCGGGATACTCCTGCAGCTTCGTCTCGAACTCGTCGCGGTCGGCCTCGCCGAGCACACCGCTGGCGATCACGACGAGCTGCAGACCTTCGAGCGGTTCCCCGGTGCGGGCCGTCTGGGCTTCGCGCGCGGCGAGGAAGCCGCCGTCCCGGTCGTTCGACAGGTCGTAGATGTTGGCGTAGAAGCGCATCGGATCGGGGTAGTTCTCGGTGTAGTACTCCCACGTGTGCTGCGTGCGGGGATCATCGCTGCCGTAGAGCTTCGCGATCATCGACGGGTCGATGCCCGACCCGGTCGGGTCGTTGAAGGAGTAGAGCTCCCACAGGCCGTGCTGCACGACCTCGTCGTTGATCGCGGCCATCACCGCTTGCTTGCGCGCGTAGCCCTGCACGGGCTGCTCGGTCGCCCACGCCGCGGAGGTGTACTCGACGAGCATCGATTCGCCGCCGTAGCCGTTGCGTTCGGGGCGCAGGTCCTCGTCGCCGACGGGGACCCAGGTGTATCCGAACTCCTGGGTGAGCCGAGTCCGGATGTCGGCGAAGAGCTCTTCGGACTGCGCGCGCACCTCCTCCAGGGACTGCTGCCCGAGCGTCTCCTGCGGATCGGTGCCTTTGATGCCGGGGTACGCCTCGGCGTGCTTCTGATCGGCGGACTTGGCGCCCTGGTAGCTGCCGGCGGCCGAGGTCTGCAGCGCGCTCATGCCGCCGACGGTCGCGACGTTGAACAGGACGGTCACGATCAGCGCGATCGCCCCCAGCTTCCGTGCCCGCGGTGAGAACAGGGCGGCGACGACCGTGCCGACGACCACGAGTTGCGCCGTGAGCATCGTGACGCCGTAGAGCACGTCGGTGCCGCCGGCGACCAGCGTGCCGAGCAGGGTCAGCGCGAACAGGACGGCGACGGTGAGGGCGATCCACCCGAGGGCGTTCGCCGGCTGCTTCGGGTCCGGGGAGATCGGGGTCGGGGCGACGGCGGATTCACGGGCGGGGGCCGAAGCCTGGCGTCGCGCACCGTGATAACCGCCGGGCGGAGGGACGGGAGGAGCCCCTTCGGCGCCGGCGAGGTAGCGCGCTCGTTGCTGCTCGTGATCGCTCACCACGGCTTGTCCGTTCCCGTGCCGCCGGGCTCGTCGCCCTGCTGCTGATCCCGCTCCTGCGTGCCCTGCTCGAGCTTGCCCTCGAGCTCGTCGAGTTTGCCCTCGGAGGGCTGCTCTTCTTCACCGGGCTGCTGCTCGGGTTCCTGCGGCTCCTGCTGTTGCTCCTGCTGCTTCTGCTTGAGCCGATCCTCGGTGCCGTCGAGGGTGTCGGACATGTCGCGCTGCGGGTCGGAGGACTGCTGCTGCGCCTCTTCGCTGTGGCACTCCTCCGGCGTCTCGACCGTGATGGTGAGCGCCTCGCCGTAGAACTCGGCTGCGGCGGCGCCGTCGCCGTCGGCCCGCGCGGCGTCGCCCATCCGCTCGACGACGAGCGCGAGGTTGATCCGCACCCCGCACACCTCCAGTCCGGTGGCGAGGCCGAGTGCCTCTTCGAGCTCCGCCCTGGCCTCGGGCAGCTGCTCGGCCGCGCCGAGGGCGGTGCCGATGTTGAACGGCGCCTTGTACGGTTCGAACCAGTTGAGGAAGTCCTGTCCACGCGCCGAGGCTTCGGATCCCGCGAAGTCGTCGACGACGTAGGCGGTGATCGCCTGATGCGCGAACGCGTACATGCTCAGCAGCTTGCCCACGAACAGCAGGGCCGCGAGGGTGAGCGGGATGGTCGCGATCGCGACCCACCGGCGGATGCTGCGGCGGCGACGGTTCGAGCGGAGCAGCGCGGCCGCTGCCTCGTTCGGGAGGGATGCGCGGTGCGCATCGGCGACGGGGCGTGTCGAAGCGTGCGTCACGCTCCACCTCCTCGCCGCTCGCCCCATGCGGCGGCAGACGAGGGTCCTCGAATCGGCACGGGAAGCGGTGAACATCCTATCCGCGTAACCTCCCAGCACAGCAGCGTCGGCCTCGAGGGAGTCCCCGAGGCCGACGCAGTCGCGTTCGGCTATCCGGCGCGGAGGGCGAACTGGTTGTTGTTCGACGGTGTGGTCCCGCAGGCGGCCTGCTCGAAGATCGCACCGTCGGCGAGGTTGCCGTTGGTGAGTGTGAGACACATGCCCGAGTGGCTGGCGATGAGCTGGGCAAAGCCGCCGGCGGTGTCCTTCACGGTCCAGAGGAAGTTGCCGGTGTCACCGCAGGTGTACTGGATGACCTTGTTCGTCTTCGAGAGGGAGACGGCCAGGCACCCACCGGAGGAGGCGTTCTTCAGCTGGACCCGCCCGTCGGCCTTCGGGATGACCGTCCATTTCTGCAGCGCATTGCCCGTGATGGGCTGCTGCACGGACTGGTCGGTGCTGTTGTTGGTGAGACCGACCGCTTTGCCGCTGGCCTTCGAGACGATCGTCTGCCCCGGAGTGCCGAGCAGGAACTGGTTGTTGTTCGATGTTCCGCAGGCGGCTTGCTCGAAGATCGCACCGTCGGCGAGGTTGCCGTTGGTGAGTGTGAGGCACAGACCGGAGTGGTTGGCGATGAGCTGGCTGAAGCCCCCGCCGACATCCTTCTGGGTCCAGAAGAAGTTGCCGGTGTTGCCGCAGGTGTACTGGATCACCTTGTTCGTCTTCGAGAGGGACACTGCCAGGCACCCACCGGAGGACGCGTTCTTCAGCTGGATTCGCCCGTCGGCCTTGCGGATGACCGTCCATTTCTGCAGCGCGTTGCCCGTGACGGGCTGCTGCACGGACTGGTCGGTGCTGTTGTTGGTGAGACCGACCGCCTTGCCGCTGGTCTTCGAGACGATCGTCTGCCCCGGAGTTCCGAGCAGGAACTGGTTGTTGTTCGACGGTGTGGTCCCGCAGGCGGCCTGCTCGAAGATCGCACCGTCGGCGAGGTTGCCGT
>NZ_JALJRG010000006.1:0-294972 GCF_024519805.1 Microbacterium sp. Mcb102
ACCGCCGGACTCCTTTTAGACAAAATGGCCACCCATCGATGGGTGGCCATTTTGCATTGTGCTGGAGAAGAACAGAAGAGCCATCCCTCGCGGGGTGGCTCTTCTGCGTTAACGCGCGCCGCGACGTCGTTGCTTCACCGCTTCAGACGAGCCTCGAGCATGGCTGCGCACTCCTGCACAGCTGCGGCCAGAAGGTTCTCGTCCAGATCCGCTCGCCCCCAAGTCACAGCCACCGCGGCCACCGGCCACCCGGCGGCGTCGAGAACTGCGGCGCCCACGCTGCGCAGTCCGTCCGCGATCTCGCTGTTCTCTGTCGCGTACCCTCGTGAGCGCACCTCGCGGAGGAGCTCCCGCAGCTCTCGTGGTGAGCGCGGCCCGAGCCCCGTCCGGTCGGGGAACGCCGACAGATCCGGGTACAGGGCCCGCACCTGCTCACGGGGGAGAGCAGCGAGCATCGCTCGCCCCGACGCGGTGAGGTGTGCCGGGAGCCGTACACCGACGTCGGTCACGAGAGCGGGCCGTCGCGGCGCGCGCTCCTCGACGATGTAGAGCACATCGCCGCCGCTCATCACTGCAAGATGCGCGGTCTCTCCCAACCGGTCGGAGAGCGCGGCCACGAGCGGTCGGCCTCTCCGCGCAAGTGGCTGCTGGCGGGTGTAGCCGCCGGCCAACTCGAATGCCGACGCGCCGAGCCCCCATCGCCGTTCCTCGCGCAGATGCAGAACGAACCCGTGAGAGGCCAGCGTGGTGAGGAGGTGGTAGACCGTCGACCGCGGCAGATCGAGCTCGCGCGCGATCGCCGACGCCGCCACCGGAGCGGGCCGCCCGGCGAGAAAGCTCAGGATGCGGAGCGTGTTGTCTGCCGCAGGTACCTGCGTGCCGACGACCGGTGATGCATCGGGCTTGTCTGGGATCACAGACAAAGCATTGCATGAACGGGTGCCGCTCACGACACGTCGGGTGTGGAATCGAGTCATGACTGTTCCTGTTCCCGTTGTCATCGGAGCGGCCCCGCTGTCTCCTGCCGATGTCGTCGCCGTCGTCCGCCACGATGTCCCCGTGCAGATCGACGCGGATGCTCTCGGCCGCGTCGCAGAGACCCGTCGCGTGATCGACGGCCTCGCCGCAGACCCGCATCCGCACTACGGAGTCTCGACGGGATTCGGCGCCCTCGCGACCACGTTCATCGCGCCCGACCGGCGCCTGCAGCTGCAGGCCAGCCTGATCCGTTCTCACGCCGCAGGCACCGGCGCCGAGGTCGAGCGCGAGGTCGTCCGGGGACTGCAACTCCTCCGCCTGCAGACCCTGAGCTCGGGGCGCACGGGCGTGCGCCCCGTCGTCGTCGAGACCTATGCGGCCATGTTGAACTCCGGGATCACCCCCGTCGTGCGTGAGTACGGCTCGCTCGGGTGCTCCGGCGACCTCGCGCCCCTCGCGCACATCGCCCTCGCCGCGATGGGGGAAGGTGAGGTCCGCGACGCATCGGGTGCTCTCGTCCCCGCGTCCGAAGCGCTCGCGACGGCGGGGATCGTACCGCTCGTGCTTGTCGAGAAGGAGGGTCTCGCCCTCATCAACGGCACCGACGGCATGCTCGGCATGCTGGTGCTTGCGCTGTACGACCTCGAGATGCTCTTGCTCACTGCCGACGTGGCTGCGGCGATGTCGGTGGAGTCTCAGCTCGGTACCGACGCGGTCTTCGCCGCCGACCTCATGGCCCTGCGCCCGCAGACGGGGCAGACCGCATCCGCCGGTAACCTTCGGGCGCTGCTGTCGGACTCCCCGATGGTCGCCAGCCACAAGGGGCCCGAGGACGGGCGCGTGCAGGACGCCTATTCGCTGCGCTGCTCGCCCCAGGTGCACGGCGCAGCCCGCGACACGCTCGCACACGCAGCGATGATCGCCGGCCGCGAGCTTGCCAGCGTCATCGACAACCCGGTCATCACCGTGGACGGACGCATCGAGTCCAACGGCAACTTCCACGGCGCCCCGGTGGCTGCCGTCCTCGACTTCCTGGCCATCTCGGTCGCCGACGTCGCGTCGGTGTCGGAGCGCCGGACCGACCGCGCGCTGGATCCGGCACGCAGTCACGGCCTCCCTCCATTCCTCGCCGACGAGGTGGGCGTCGACTCGGGCCTCATGATCGCGCAGTACGCGGCCGCGGGCATCGTCTCCGAGCTGAAGCGCCTGGCGGTGCCGGCATCCGTCGATTCGATCCCATCGTCCGCCATGCAGGAGGACCACGTCTCGATGGGGTGGGCCGCCGCGCGCAAGCTGCGCCGTGCGATCGACGGCCTTGGCCGCGTGCTCGCGATCGAGATCCTCACCGGCGCTCGCGCCCTCGATCTGCGCGCCCCGCTGCAGGCAGGACCCGCGACCGGCGCCGTACGCGACCTGGTCCGCACGGTCGCCGCCGGCCCCGGCCCCGACCGCTTCCTCTCCCCGGAGATGGAAGCGGTCACCGCCCTCGTCCAGTCGGGCGACGTCGCCCGCATCGCAAAGGAGCACATCGATGGCTGAGAACACGACCGCTGGGCCGCGTGCCGTCCGCGCTGCGCGCGGAAACACACGCACCGCGAAGAGCTGGGGCGCTGAAGCCGCCAAGCGCATGCTGATGAACAACCTCGACCCCGAAGTGGCCGAGCACCCCGAGGACCTCGTCGTGTACGGCGGGACGGGCAAGGCCGCCCGCAGCTGGGAGGCCTACGACGCGATCGTGCGCACTCTCGACGAGCTCGAACCCGACGAGACGCTGCTCGTGCAGTCGGGCAAGCCGGTCGGCGTCTTCCGCACCCACGAGTGGGCGCCGCGCGTGCTCATCGCCAACTCGAACCTGGTGGGGGACTGGGCGAACTGGCCGGAGTTCCGCCGTCTCGAGGAACTCGGCCTCATCATGTACGGGCAGATGACCGCCGGCTCCTGGATCTACATCGGTACGCAGGGCATTCTGCAGGGGACCTACGAGACGTTCGCCGCAGTGGCGCGCTCCCTCGGCCGGGATTCCCTGGTCGGCACCCTCACCCTCACCGGCGGTGCCGGTGGCATGGGCGGGGCCCAGCCCCTGGCGGTCACCATGAACGACGGCGCGGTGCTGATCGTCGACGTCGACGAGTCGCGTCTCGCTCGGCGGGTGGACCACGGCTATCTCGACGAGTACACGACCGACCTCGACGCGGCTGTCGCACGGGTCATCGCCGCGAAGGAGGCCGGTGAGGCGCTCTCGGTCGGTGTCGTCGGCAACGCGGCCGAGGTCTTCCCCGAACTGCGGCGCCGTGGCGTGCCGATCGACATCGTGACCGATCAGACCAGCGCGCACGATCCGCTCGCGTACCTCCCGATCGGGATCGGCGTCGAGGAGTGGAAGGCCGAAGCCGAGCGCGACGCCGAGGAGTTCACTCGCCGGTCGCGCGAATCCATGGCGGCACATGTCGAGGCGATGGTCGCGTTCCAGGACGCGGGAGCTGCCGTGTTCGACTACGGCAACTCGATCAGAGCCGAGGCGCAGCTCGGTGGCTACGACCGGGCCTTCGCGTTCCCCGGATTCGTGCCCGCCTACATCCGTCCGCAGTTCGAAGAGGGGCGCGGTCCGTTCCGCTGGGCGGCTCTCTCCGGAGACCCCGAGGACATCTACAAGACCGATCGCGCCATCGCCGAACTCTTCCCCGAGGACGCGGCCCTGCACCGCTGGCTGGAGAAGGCCGCCGAGAAGGTGCACTTCGAGGGACTCCCCGCACGCATCTGCTGGCTCGGCTACAAGGAGCGGCACCTCGCGGGGCTCAAGTTCAACGAGATGGTCGCGTCGGGCGAGATCTCGGCGCCGATCGTGATCGGACGGGACCACCTGGACTCGGGCTCGGTCGCCTCGCCGTACCGCGAGACCGAAGCCATGAAGGACGGCTCCGATGCCATCGCCGACTGGCCCCTGCTGAACGCGCTGCTGAACACGGCATCCGGTGCCTCCTGGGTATCGCTGCACCACGGAGGCGGTGTCGGCATCGGCCGCTCGATCCACGCGGGTCAGGTGACCGTCGCCGACGGCTCGGCCCTCGCCGCGGAGAAGCTCGAACGGGTGCTCACCAACGACCCGGGCACCGGTGTGATGCGCCACGTGGATGCCGGGTATGAGCACGCCCGCGAGGTCGCGCGCGAGCGCGGCCTGAACATCCCGATGCTCTGACACACTCGAAGGATCTCGAACGGGAGGAACGGCGATGCGCACGCTGCTGACCAACATCGCAGAACTCACCACCAATATCGCCGCCGATGGCGACCCCTGCGGAACGCTGAGCGATGCGGCCGTCCTGATGGAGGACGACCGCATCGCCTGGGTCGGCGCGGCCGCGGACGCACCGGCGTCCGATGGCACGGTGGATGCCGGCGGCCGGGCCGTGATCCCCGGATTCGTCGACAGCCACAGCCACCTGGTGTTCGCGGGCGACCGCGCGGCGGAGTTCGAGGCGCGCATGGCGGGGCAGAAGTACGCCGCCGGCGGCATCCGCTCCACCGTCGCCGCCACCCGGGCAGCGAGTGACGAGGAGCTGCGCGCGCGACTCCGCGGGTTCCTCGCCGAGATGCTCGCGCAGGGGACGACCACCGTCGAGGTCAAGAGCGGCTACGGGCTGAGTGTCGCCTACGAGGAACGGCTCGTGCGTCTGGCGGCGGAGGTCACATCGGAGGTGACCTTCCTCGGCGCGCACGTCGTTCCCGCGGAGTACGCCGACCGCCCGGATGAGTACGTGGACCTGGTCACGGGCCCCATGCTCGACGCCTGCGCACCGCACGCGAAGTGGATCGACGTGTTCTGCGAGACCGGCGCATTCACCGTGGCGCAATCACGGCGGGTGCTCGAGGCGGGGATGGCGCGCGGACTCGCGCCCCGCGTCCATGCGAGCCAGCTCGGACCGGGCGACGGCGTGCGCCTCGCGGTCGATCTGGGCGCAGCGTCCATCGACCACGGCACTTACCTGACGGACGCCGACATCGACGCGCTCGCCCAGAGCTCCACCGTCCTCACGCTGCTTCCGGGAGTCGAGTTCTCGACCAGACAGCCCTACCCCGACGCGCGACGCCTGATCGATGCGGGCGTCACCGTGGCCCTCGCCTGCGACACGAATCCGGGATCGAGCTTCACCTCGTCGATGCCGTTCTGCATCGCGATCGCTGTGCGCGACATGGGCCTGACCCCGGCCGAAGCCGTCTGGGCGGCGACCGCAGGGGGCGCCCGTGCGCTGCGGCGCGACGACGTCGGGATCATCGCCCCCGGAGCCCGCGCCGACCTCGTGCTGCTCGATGCCCCCACCCGCGTGCATCTCGCGTACCGCCCGGGCGTGCCCCTGGTGCGTCAGGTGTGGAAGGACGGCACGACCGTCGTGTGAGTCGTCGCCGTCGTGTGAGTCACCGACGGGCGGCGAGACCGGCGAGCAGTTCGAGCACGCACAGCGCCGCGAGCCGGACCGTGCGGGCATCCTCGGCATCGGCCGTCGCGTCGACCTCGGCGATGTCGGCGCTCACGACGCGGGGATCCGCGGCCACGGCACGGGTCAGCGCGCGCAGCTCCCATGCCTGGAGCCCGCCCGGCACACTCGCGGGGCAACCCGGTGCGACCGAGCGGTCGCACACGTCCACGTCGATGTCGAGGTGCACGCGGGAGTCCTCACCGGCGCCCGCGATCTCCAGGGCCTCCGCGACCACGTCGTCGACGCCGCGACGGCGCAGCTCGTCGAGGGTGATCACCCGGATGCCCCACTCAGCGGCACGCTGCGCGTAGGCGGCGGAGTTCGCGAAGTCGGCGATGCCGATCTGAACGATCCTGGACGGATCGATGCGCGCGGTGCCGAGCGACGACGCGGCAGGCACGTCTTCGACGAGGCGGCGCACCGGCGTGCCGTTGGAGATCCCGTCGCGAAGGTCGAAGTGCGCGTCGAAGGTGATCAGCCCGGTCGCCTGGGCGCCGAGGGCCACCGGATACGTGAGCGAGTTGTCGCCGCCGAGCGCGATCACGAGGTCCGTGGCACCGGTGAGCTCTCGCACGCGGGAGATGACCCTCGCCTCGCCGGCGGATCCGTCGGGATCGGTCACGTCGCCGGCGTCGGCGATGCGCAGCACGTCATCGAGTTCGATCACGGGCGGGCCCATCAGGGCGGTTCCGTATCGGGGGAGGGCTTCGCGGATCGCGGTCGGTGTCGCGTGCGCACCTGTCGGTGAAAGCGACGTGCGCCAGGTCGGTACGCCGAGCAGCACGGCATCGGCTGCACCGCTGAAGGCGGGCCAGGATCCGGCGCGCCGCCAGAGCGGGTCGTGACTCAGCTGTGGGGATGCGGGTGCCATGTCAGACTCCGGGGATCAGGGCGTGGGCGATCGTGAAGATGGCGAGGCCGGCGAGGGCGCCGACGAACGTGCCGTTCAGGCGGATGTACTGCAGGTCGCGTCCGACCATGAGCTCGATCTTCTCCGTGGTCTCGGCCGGGTCCCAGCGCTCGACGGTGTCGGTGATGATCGACGCGATGTCGTGGCGGTAGCGGTCGACGAGGAAGACGGCGGCATCGGACACCCAGGTGTCCACGCGGTTCTGCAGCGCGGCATCCGTCGTCAGGCGTTCGCCGACCTCCTGCAGCGCCTGCACCGCTCGTCGGCGCAGACCGCTCTCGGGGTCGGCGAGAGCCGCGAGCAGCCCGTTCTTCGCGGTGTTCCACGCCTCGGCGGCCAGGGCACCGACCCGAGGGCTGTCGAACAGCGACGCCTTCGCGTTCTCGAGCTTGGCGCGGGTGGCGGGGTCGTTCTGCAGGTTGTCGGCGAGGCGGCCGAGGTAACCGTCGACGGCGATGCGCGCGGGGTGCCGCGGGTCGGCCTGCACGGCGTGGACGAACTTGATCGCCTCGTTGTAGACCGTGTCGTCGACGAAGCGATGGGCGAGCTTCGGCACCCAGCCGGGAAGGCGGCGCGAGACGAGCCCGGCGAACGACTCGGCGTTGGCCTCGAGCCAGCGTCCGATGCTGTCGACCGCGAGATCGACGGCGCCGTGATGTGCATCGGCCTCGACGATCTTCTCGAGCCACGCGCCCGCGGGCGGGCCCCACTCCGGAGCGACGAGGTGCTCGCGCGCGAGGTCGGTGATGAGGTCGCGCACGTCGTCGTCGCTCAGTGCGTTGAGCACCGCCGTCGCGATGGTCGCCCCCTCGGCGCCGACGCGCTCGGCGTGCGGAGCCTCACGCAGCCACTCACCGGCACGGAGGGCGATCCGCGTGCTCGACAGCTTGGTGCGCACGACATCGCCCGCCAGGAAGTTCGTCTCGACGAATTCGCCGAGGCTCCGGCCGATCTCGTCCTTGCGGCTCGGGATGATCGCGGTGTGCGGGATCGGCAGTCCCAGCGGGCGGCGGAACAGCGCGGTCACGGCGAACCAGTCCGCGAGCGCGCCCACCATGCCGCCCTCTGCCGCGGCCCGGACATAGGCCAGCCAGTCGAACCGCTGCTGGAAGGCGAAGGCGAACACGAAGACCACGGCCATGAACACCAGAGCTCCGAGGGCGACGGCCTTCATTCGGCGGAGCGCGCGCAGGCGTTCCTGGTCAGCAGGCGAGAGCTGCGTCATCGGTGTTCGCGGCATGACGTCATCCTTTCACGGGCGGTAGCCTCGAGACGTGATCGAAGACATCAAGAAGCGCGCCCTGCACCGCACCAGCATCCTCGAGGGGCAGATGCGCGGCGTCGCGCGGATGATCGAGAACGAGGAGTACTGCATGGACATCATCACGCAGTCGCGTGCGATCCAGCGTTCCCTCGAGTCGCTGAACCGGCTGCTGCTCGAGAACCACCTCCGCACGCACGTCACCCACATGTTCGATGCGGGTGGAGACGAACGCGACAAGGCCGTGGTCGAGCTGCTCAAAGCCTTCGACTTCGACTCCAAGTAGCAGGTTCTCGTCCGCCCACCTGCGACGGACTCGACGCCTTAGAGCACCGACTGCGCGCGCGTCAGCACGTCACGGAGGATCTGCTCGATCTCGCGGAACTCGGCCGGCCCGACGGTGAGCGGTGGCGCGAGCTGGATGACGGGGTCGCCGCGGTCGTCGGCGCGACAGTACAGGCCCGCCTCGAACAGCGCGGGGGAGAGGAACCCACGCAGCAGCCGCTCGGACTCGGCGCCGTCGAAGGTCTCCTTGGTGGCCTTGTCCTTCACGAGCTCGATGCCGAAGAAGTACCCGTCCCCGCGCACGTCACCGACCATGGGCAGGTCGAGCAGCTTCTCGAGCTCGGCGCGGAAGAGCGGAGAGTTCTCGCGGACATTCGCGTTGAGTCCCTCCTCGTCGAAGATGTCGAGGTTTTCCAGGGCGACTGCCGCGGAGACGGGGTGACCGCCGAACGTGTAACCGTGCGGGAAAGAGACGTCTCCCTTCGAGAACGGCTCGTAGATGCGGTCGCTGACTATCGTCGCGCCGATCGGGGAGTAGCCGCTCGTCATGCCCTTGGCGCAGGTGATCATGTCGGGCACGTAGCCGAGGCCCGTGCAGGCGAACGTGTGGCCGAGGCGCCCGAAGGCGCAGATGACCTCGTCCGACACGAGGAGCACGTCATGGCGGTCGCAGATCTCGCGGACGCGCGCGAAGTAGCCGGGAGGCGGCGGGAAGCAGCCGCCGGAGTTCTGCACCGGCTCGAGGAACACCGCGGCGACCGTGTCGGCACCCTCGAACAGGATCATCTCCTCGATGCGGTCTGCCGCCCAGCGTCCGAAGGCCTCGAGGTCGTCGGCAGGCGCACCCATCTCGGCCGCGCGGTAGAAGTTGGTGTTCGGCACGCGGAAGCCGCCAGGGGTGACCGGCTCGAACATCGACTTCATCGCCGGGATGCCGGTGATCGCCAGCGCTCCCTGCGGGGTGCCGTGGTACGCGACCGCCCGGGAGATCACCTTGTGCTTGGCGGGCTTCCCCTGCAGCTTCCAGTAGTGCTTCGCGAGCTTGAACGCGGTCTCGACGGCCTCGCCGCCGCCCGTGGAGAAGAAGACTCGGTTGAGGTCGCCCGGAGCCTCGTCCGCGAGACGGTCGGCCAGCTCGATCGCCGCCGGATGCGCATACGACCACAGCGGGAAGAACGCCAGCTCGGATGCCTGCGCGGCGGCCGCCTCGGCTAGTCGTCGCCGACCGTGACCGGCGTTCACCACGAACAGGCCGGCGAGGCCGTCGAAGTACTCCTTGCCCTTCGCGTCCCAGATCCGATGGCCGTCGCCTTTGACGATGATCGGGACACCGGACTCGGCCATCGTGGACTGCCGGGCGAAGTGCATCCAGAGATGGTCCTTCGCCATCGTCTGCAGCGCGGACTCCGACGGGATGGTGCGTGCGGTGTTCATCTGGTCCCCCAGTTGTAGAGCTGCTTCTGCAGCTTCGCGTAGATGAAGGTCTCGGTGGAGAGGACGCCGTCGATCGGGCGGATGACGTCGTTGATCAGAGACAGCAGGTCGTCGTCGTCCTCACAGACCACCTCTGCGAGGACGTCGAAGGAGCCGACCGTGATGACGACATAGTCGACGGCATCGATCGCCGCCACGGCCTCGGCGACGTGTCGTGTATCTCCCGACACGCGGATGCCGATCATCGCCTGCCGGGGGAAACCGAGCTGCATCGGATCGGTGACCGCGACGATCTGCATCACCCCGGACTCCGTCAGCCGCTGCACGCGCTGCCGTACGGCGGCCTCGCTCAGGCCGACCACACGACCGATGTCGGAATACGAGCGGCGTCCGTCTTCCTGGAGCAGCTCGATGATCGTCTTGGAGATCGCGTCGAGTGTGGGATTCTTCTTCACCGGACCCATGGTGCGATCTTCGCACTCGTCACCGCGTCAGGCAACCGATTCCGCGGTCGCGACGTGCTTCATCGACGGAACCGGCGGGAATGCGCTCAGGACTCGATCGGACCCAGCAGTGCGCTCGCCGCAGTGGAATGCGCGGATTCGGGGTCGGAGGGGTGGAAGGCACCCGCCAGCACGTCGCGATACAGCCGGGACAGCTCGTTCGCCGAGAAGTAGGAGCCACCGCCCGCCACGAGCATCGCCTCGTCGACGACGTGCTTGGCCATCGTGATCGCGCGGTGCTTGACGCCCGAGAGCAGCGGGAACCAGCGCACCCCGTTGTCGACACGATCGTCGACGTCGCGGGCGAGCGCCGCGATCTGCGGAGGCAGCGCGTCGTACGCGAGCCCCATGTCGGCGATGCGCCAGCGGATGTCGGGGTCCTGGCTGTATGCCAGCCCGGTCTTCTTCGAGTGCCGCTTCTGCGCGGTGGCGACCGCCAGCTCGAGTGCGCGCCGGGCGATGCCGGTGTACACCGAGGCCAGGAGGATCTCGAACACCGAGAAGATGCCGAACACGATCGGGTCGGGGCTGGGACCGGGATCGATGCGGCGCACCACGTGCGCGGCATCCGCCATTGCACCGTTCAGACGCGTGGTGCGGCTCTGCGTTCCGCGCATGCCCAGGGTGTCCCAGTCATCGGAGGTGGTGACGGCATCCGTCCGCTCCACGAACGCGAACACCAGCTTCGGCGCGTCGGAGCTCGTGGTGTCGAGGCCGTGCAGTCCGAGCCGCGTCCACACCGGGGCGAGAGACGTGAAGATCTTCGTGCCGGTGAAGGCGTAGCCGCCGTCCCCGTCGGGCACGGCGGCGGTGTCGCTGCCGAAGAGCACCAGGTCGTTGCCGCCCTCGCTGATGCCGAACGCGAAGACCTCGCCCGCGACCGCGCCGTCCTGCACGAACTCGAGGCCCGGAACGCCGCGGTCGGAGAACACCTTCGCCACCCCGGTCCACACCAGGTGCATGTTGATGGCCAGCGCCGTCGCCGGAGCGGCACCCGCCAGTCGCTGCTGGAGGAGCGCGGCCTCGGCGAGTCCGAGCCCGGCACCGCCGCGTTCGGTGGGCACCAGGATCGACAGGTAGCCGGCGTCGCGCAGCTCATCGAGATCCTGCTGGGGGAAGGTGTTCTCGCGGTCGTGGATCGGCGCGCGCTCCCTGATTCGTTCGAGAAGGTCGTCGGGCAGGAAGGCTGTGGGATCGAACGTGCTCATGCGAGTGCCTCCAGAAGCTGACGGACGGATTCGTCCGGGCGATCACGGTGCAGCGAATGTCCTGCACCCTCGACGACGGACAGGGTGATCAGCGGATTCGCGGCGAGGACTTCCGCGGCGAGGTCCCCGGTGAAGATGCTGTAGACCGCGGGATCGGCGCCGATCACGTGCGTCGGCACGGTGAGGCGCGCGGCGTCGGCGCGCACGTCCCACGGCTGGTTCTGGACGCTGGTCTGCTCCACCGCCCAGGCGCTGGCGCGCAGGACGGCGTCGACTTTGAGCTCCTGGTCCTGCGGATGCCAGTGCGGGTGCTCCTGCTGCACGACCTCGAGCCGGGTGTCGGCGAAGGCGCGCTCCTGGCTCCGGCGGACGATGGCCGCGTCGCGTCCGTCGACATGGATCGCGGGATCGATGAGCACGAGGCGTCGCGTCCATTCGGGGGAGGATGCCGCCGCGACCGTGCTCGCCGCGCCGCCGAGGGAGTGGCCGATGACCGCGTCCCACGCTCCGCCGTCCGCCGGATGGGTGGCGGCGACATCGGCGCCGTAGGCGGCGACGGAATAGTCGAGGGAGCGCGGGGCATCGCCGTGACCCCGGAGATCGACGGCCGTGGCATGCCATCCGGCGTCGGCGAGAGCATCACCCAGGCGCCACATCAGCGCGCCCGAAGAGCCGAGACCGTGGACCAGAAGCGCCCGCCGCGAGGCCGACGGAGTGCCCCACGAGAGGCGGGGCAGCGTGAGCGGTGCAGGCATGGCACCAGCCTACGACCGGGAGCGATGTCCGTCTCCGGAAGCGCCCGAGCAGCTCCGACCCGAGCAGCACAGAGGGGATGCACCCGGGCGGATGCATCCCCTCTGCCGGTCGGTCCGGTCAGTCGGTGCTGATCGCGATCAGGCCCGAGGGGAACCGGTCACGCGCCGACACGTAGATCTCGCCGTCGGTGGGGTTCACCGAGACGCCGTAGACCTTGTCGCCGTAGGCATGAGCGCTCAGACGGGCGACCAGCGAGAGGTCGTCGGTCGAGTAGACCGACACCCCGCTCGCATCGAAGGTTGCCGACTGGTGTCCGGCGATGAGCCGTCCGCTCGCGGTGTCCACAGCCAGCGAGCGCAGGTCGGCGTTCGCCATCGGGATGGTCCCGACGAGCTCCCACGTTCCGCCCGCGAACACCCGCACACCGTCGGTCGAGCCCTCGGCGTCCGCCGTGCCGACGTAGAGGCGGTCGTTCACCCCGTCCCAGGCGACGCCATGCGAACGCCAGGGCGACGCGCCCGCCGGTGTCACGGTGATCGGCGCCCCCGTCGCGGCATCAATGATCTCTACACCCGACCCGCGCGTGGCTCCGAACACCAGGCCCGCCTCGGGGTCGACGTCGATGCCGCGCACGTTCGCCGTGAACGCGTACGGACCGCGCTTCAGGTCGCCGCTGGCCGCGTCCATCACGAGCCACTGGTTCGAGTAGGCGACGTACAGCTCACCCGTCGACTCGTCGAGCGCGACGTCTCGCACACCCTCGTCTGCCGCGGTGGGGGCCGGCACGTCGAGCGTGCGCACCAGGGCGTCCGTCTCCGGGTCGATCTCCCAGACGCGCGCCGGGCGCATCTCGTTGCCGACGAAGAGGTTCCCGGTACGACTGTCGACGGCCGATCCGACCGGTCGATCATCCGACTCGGGGACGTCGGTCGCCGAGGGGATCACGGTCAGCGAACGGGCCGTGAACTCCGGGGTATCCGGATCTGTCGGGTCCGTGGGATCGGTCGGGTCCGTGGGATCCGTCGGATCGGTCGGGTCCGTGGGATCGGTCGGGTCCGTGGGATCGACCTTGCGGATGCTGACGGTCACGGCGGCGGAGGTGAGTTCCTCTCCTGGCGGGTTGAGGCGGAAGTCGCGGTTGGAGACGAACACGCGCTGGTGCTCCTCGTCGACTGTGATGCCGTAGCCGTCCTTGCCGTACTTCGCCCCGGCGAAGTCGCCGAGCAGTGCACCTGTCGCCAGGTCGTGCACGGAGAATCCGCCGCGGTCGGCCGTCGTGCCGGTGTAGCCGATGTAGAGCAGGCCATTGGTGGAGTCGATGTCGAGCTGACGCGGATTCGCCCTGCGAGTGGCCTACCAGAGCTTCGCGAACCCGTTCGACGCGTCGAAGGCCTCCAGGTTGATCACGTCCGTGAGGTCGTGGAACTTGGTGCTGACGACGGTGCCGGTGGTGGGGTCGGCGGCGACGTAGTAGGCGTCTGCGGTGCCGTTGATGACTCCGAGGGAGGCTCCGGTGTCGACGTCGAGGACTTCGATGCCGCGGGAGGGGACGGCGACGTAGACGTGTCCGAGTTTCGGGTCGACGTCGATCGAGCGGTTGGACTCGATGGTGGGGAAGGGTCCTCGGACGACTTGTCCGAAGGTGTCGGGGGCGATGGATACGACGAGCCAGTTGCGGTTCTGCTGTCCGACGTAGAGGAGGTTCTTCTCGTCGTCGATGCCGATGTCGCGGATGTTCTCCGGCAGTGTCATCTCGCCCAGGACCTTGTCGGTGTCGGGGTCGATCTCGAAGATCTTCCGGCTGTTCTGGTCGCCCAGGTACAGCAGGTCGCGGGACTCGGAGTAGGCCATGCCCGCCGGCAGGCTAGCCTTCGAACGATCCACCGACGCCAGGTTCCCGGTGACCTCGTAGTCGACCTCGCCGGTCGGCACCTCGGGCGTGACCTCACCGGGGTCGGGGTTGCCGCCGCAGCCGAGGCACGGTTGCACGGGACCGGTCGGGATCTCCTGCGGGTCCACGCCGTCGGTGACGAGCTTGCCCTTCTCATCCTTCTTGATGGTCACACCGTCGAAGAACTCGCCATCGGCCGTGCGCGACTCATAGCGCAGCGTGCCCTCGGTGACATCGACGAGCTGGTAGAACTGCTTGCCGCCGTCGAGGCGACGCAGGTGCGCGCCGTTCTCCTTCCACAGGCGCGGCCCGTATTCGTACAGCTTCACGCTCGCGCTCGAGCCGACGTAGACGGGTCCGGTCGCGCTCTTCTTTGGGTCGGCGCCCGCCGGGAGGTTCTCCTCCGCGGCGAGTGTGTTGCCCCGGCCGTAGGCGTGGTCGTGGCCCTGGAGCACCAGGTCGACGTTGTACTTCTCCAGGAGGGAGCCCCAGACGGTGCGGATGCCGAGGTTGTTGCGGCCCTCGTCGAGGGAGTACACGGGGTGGTGGAACAGCACGACGGTCCACTCGTTCGCGTTGTCGGCGAGCACCCCTTCGAGCCACTCGGCTTGGACGCGCAGGCCCTCCTCGGACGAGATGTTGCTGTTGAGGGAGATGAAGCGCACCCCCTCACGGTCGGTGAAGTACACCGTGCCGGCGAGCTCGTCGTAGATGTCGCCCTCACCGCTCGGACCGTTGTCCGGGTAGGGGAGCTGCGCGCGCCAAGTGCGGGACAGGCCACCGTCGTACTCGTGGTTGCCGGGCGTCGTGATGAGGTTCTGCGTGCCCAGCGAGTAGGAGAAGGCGTCGAACAGCTCGCCCCACTCCTCGTCCGAATTCGCATCGTTGACGAGGTCGCCGATCTGCACCACCGCATCCGCGTTCGGCCGGTCGCGGAAAGCGTTGCGCAGCACGCGCGAGCCGTCGCTCAGGATGCCGTTCTGGATGTCGCCGAGGAAGATGAACGAGGTCGTCTTGTCGGTCGCGCTGGCTGTGGCGAAGTCCTGCCACTCCGAGAAGTTCGTCCCGTCGCCCACGCGGTACATGTACTCGACACCGGGCTGCAGGCCCGTGATCGTGGCGGTGTGCATGTTCTGGGTGTAGCCGATGTCGGTGGTGACCTCGGTGTGCGCGGCTTCCGCCTCGAGCACGCCACCCGGGTAGGGGGCCGGCGTCATGGTGCGGTACTGCACGAGGCCGCGGTCGGTGGTCGCCGAGGTGCGCCAGGTCACACTCTGCTGCGTGGTGGCGTCGGCTGCGGGAGTGAGGACGATCCGGTCAGGGATCGCGGAGGGCTCCCAGCGGGAGGGGGTGTCCTCCGCGGCCTGCGCACTGGGCGCGGGAGCGGCCAGGACGCCGCCCGACAGGAGCACGGCTCCCGCGAGGGCGCAGGCGGCGAGCCACCACGGGGAGCGGCGCCGCGTGAAGGGGGTGGTCATCGAGATCAATGCCTTTCGGGAAGAGAGGAAGGGGCCGGTCACGCGGCGGAGCGGGAACGGGCGCGGAGGATCACGGCGGCACCGGCCGCGGTGATGAGGATGCCGAACAGGGCGAGGCCGCCTCCGGCCCACCCGGTCGCTGCGAGGGAGCCGCCGCCGTCCGACGGCTGCGTCACGATGATCGCGATGCGTCCGGTGGCGTCGGAGCCGAGGCCGGTCACGACGATCTCGTGCTCGCCCGGGGCGGTGTCGGCGGGGATGCGCACGGTCGCCGCCAGTGCACCGTCGGCGTCGCTCGAGGCGACGGCGAGCTGCACCGGTGTCGAGTGCAGCTCGATCGAGGCGCGTTCGCCGGGCTCGAGTCCCTTCGCCTGCAGTTCGATCTCCTCGCCGGGAGCCACCTGTGCGGTGGAGAGGGTGATCGAGACGCCATCCGGGTCGACGGGGTCCACCGGGTCGACGGGATCGACCGGGTCGACGGGATCGACCGGATCGACCGGGTCGGTGGCCCCCGGCAGGCCGTCACGCGTCGAGCCGGGTCCTGCCGCCCATGCCGTGTCGTCGCTCACGAGCTTGCTGCCGTCCTTCGCCATCTCGATCGTGAAGGAGTCGAACAGGGCGCCGTCGACGGTGCGGGCCTCGACGTGGAACTCGTCGTCGGTGACGTCGACCGTCTGGAACAGCTGCACGTCGCGTCCGACGACGCGGAGGTTCGCGTCGTTGGCTGTCCAGTTGTTGGCGTCCTCCGGGTCCGGGATGTACATCTTCGGTCCGGCGACGGAGACGAGGTACACCGGTCCGGTGTGGCTCTTCGCCGGGTCGGCGCCCGCGGGCAGGTTCTTCTCGTTGGCGATCAGGTTGCCGCGACCGTAGGCGTGGTCGTGGCCCTGGACGACGAGGTCGACGCCGTACTTCTCGAACATCGGCATCCACGCCTCGCGCAGCACCGCGTTGTCGCGGCCGGACGTGACCGAGAAGACCGGGTGATGGAAGGCCACGACGGTCCAGGTGTTCGGGTTCTCAGCGAGCTGGCCCTCGAGCCATTCGGTCTGCGCCGACAGGCTCGCGGGGTCGAACGCCTGGGTGCTGTTGAGCGTGATGAAGCGCACGCCCTGGTAGTCGACCGAGTAGACGGTCTCCCCCAGGTCAGCGCCCTCGGGGCCGTTGGCCGGGTATTCGAACTGCGCGTCCCAGTGCTTCGAGAGCTCCGGTCCCGGGTAGTACTCGTGGTTGCCGGTGGCGGCGATCACATTGAGGTACTGGTTCGAGAAGGCAGCGGCCTCGTGCCACTCTCCCCATTCGGCATCCGAGGTCTCGGTGTCGATCAGGTCACCGGCGTGCACGACCGTGCGCGCGTACGGGCGGGCCTCGAACGCGGCGCGGAGGGCGCGCGAGGTGAACGCCTTGTTGTCGTTCTGCGCGTCTCCTTGCACGAGGAAGCTGAAGTTGCCTGGCTTGTCATCCGCCGTGGTGAACTCGAGCCACTCGCTCCAGGTCGTGCCGTCGCCGACCCGGTACAGGTACGTCGTCGCGGCCTTCAACTCATCGACCGTGGCCGAGTGATGGGCGATCTCGTAGCCGAAGTTCGACTCGAAGCCGGTGGTGGTGGCGGTGATCGTGCGCGCCGCAGCCACGTCGACGGGCGTCGCGGTCAGAGGGGCGAGCTGCATCTGCGGCGACGTGACGTCCGAGGACGTGCGCCAGCTGACACTCTGGCTCGTCTCGGGAGTCGCGGTCGGTGTGAGGATCACGCGATCCGGCACGGCCGACGGGACGAACACCGTCGCGGGGGCGACGGCAGGCGGGTTGAGGCCTCCCGCGGCGACGGCGACGCCGCCTCCGAGGAACGTGAGGCCGACGGCGGCGGCGAGGCCGCCCGCGGTGAACGCGGCACTGCGCCGCAGGGTCAGGGATCGTGGCAAGCGCGCCATCGCAGGCAGCACCTTTCGTCGGGATTCGAGAGGGGTGATGGCGCGCTGCAACAGGGTGGAGGAGGCGCCATTCGCGAAGCTACTAGCGCGGGGCGCAGCGAAACGGCGGTTCCTGCCACCCGTCATCCGTCGTTCATCGAAAGGCGACGAGCGTTCACCGAGCAGTCGCTTGACGCCGCTCGGCGATCTCTGAACGGGCGTTCAGTGAAAGGGGAGAGTCTTCCCCGGAAGCGATCCCGAGTGTCAGTCGAGCGGCGGCAATGCCGGCAGGTCCGCCGCGATCAGCAGCACCCTCTCGGCGGCGGCGTGACCCGCGGAGAGGCGTGCGGCGAGGTCGGCGCCGTCGAGGGTCGCCGCCAGGAAGCCGGAGGCGAAAGCATCGCCCGCGCCGACCGGCTCGACCACGTCGACCACCGGAGCGGGGACGAACACCGGCTCGGCGTCGCCGTCGTATGCGGTCGCGCCGATGTCGCCGTCCTTGACGATCAGCAGCGCGCAGTTCGGCAGGAAGGCCCGGATCTCGGCCGCCGTCGCGGTTCCCCAGATGCGTTCGGCCTCGTCGCGTCCGACGAAGGTGATGTCGGCGGCGTCGGCCAGGCGGGCGAGGGTCTCGGCCGCATCCTCTCGACTCCACAGGGGGCGGCGGTCGTTCACGTCGAAGGACACCAGCGCACCGGCTGTGCGTGCGTCGGCGAAGAGCCGGTCCACCATCTCGCGGCAGGATGCGGAGAGCGCGGGCGTGATCCCGGTGGTGTGCACGATGCGCACGCCGTCGAGCCGCTCCGGCGTCAGGAACCCCGCCTCCATGCGAGAGGCCGCGGAGCCTCGGCGGTAGTAGTAGACGGAGGAGGACTCGACGCCCGGATCCTTGAACATCACGCCGGTCGGGCTGGTGTCATCGCGCTCGACCCACAGCTCCACGCCGCGACGCTCGAGCTCCGACGCGATGCGGTCGCCGAGCGGATCGGCGCCGAGGCGTGATGCCCACGCCACGCGGTGCCCGGTCGCGGCGACCCCGGCCGACACGTTCGACTCCGCCCCGGCGATGCCGATCGTCGCGTGACCCGCTTTCGCGAGTGCGGCATCGGTCGGTGTGATCAGCGCCATGGTCTCGCCGACGCAGACGATCTCGGGTGCGGAGACGGGGGAGGAGGTGGAGCTCATGAGGGGGTGACCGCCAGGGGTTCGGTGTCGGGAGACGGGCTCGCGTCGCGATGACGCAGGTCGGGGAAGGAACGGACGAAGACCATGGAGACGAGCAGGCCGACCGCGGCGAAGATCGTGGCGGCCAGGTAGGCGCCGCGCCAGTCGCTCGCATCGACGAGGAACCCGGCGACGGCGGATCCGGCTGCCGCGCCGATCAGCTGCCCGGTGCCCGCCCAGCCGAAGGCTTCAGCGGTCTCGCTGAACTTCACGCTGGCCGAGGTGATGGCGAAGAGCACGGCGAGGGCGGGAGCGATGCCGATGCCGGCGAGGATCAGGGTGCCGCCCAGCCAGAACACGTTGAGCATGACCATCGTGAGGCCCAGGCCGATCGTGACGATCAGCAGGCGGCGCGCCATGGCCCACGGCCCGATCGGGATGTGGCCGAACGCCAGGCCGCCCGCCAGGCTCCCCGCCGAGAACACGGCGAGCACGAGTCCGGCCGCGAGACTGCCGTGCTCGAAGGTCGCGACGACGCCCACCTCGACCGCGGAGCAGGCGCCGATCAGCAGGAAGCCGATGACGGTCGCCAGCAGCACGGGAGGTTTGAGGACGACCTTGCCCAGCGCATTGCGGCTGCGCGGGATGCGCACCCGACCGACCTCGGGGGAGAGGATGAACCAGGCGCCGCCGCCGACGAGGATGATCGCCACCAGCAGCAGGCCCTCCGCCGTGCCGATCTGGGTGGAGACCAGGGTGATGACGACCGGCGCCAGCACCCAGATGATCTCCTGCAGCGAGGCGTCGAGGGAGAACAGCGGCGTGAGGTTCGAGGAGTTCACGAGCTTCGGGTAGATCGTGCGCACGGCGGCCTGCACGGGCGGGGTGGAGAGCCCCGCGACCATCCCGAGCAGCATGTAACCAGGCACGTCGAGCGGAAGCAGAGCGAGGCCGAGCACGGTGACGACGCACACCGACAGGGTGAGGGTGATCACGCGTCGCATGCCCCAGACGCCCATCCACCGACTCGTGATCGGGCCGGCGACGGCCTGCCCCACGCTGGTCGCGGCGAGGACGAGGCCGGCGGAGCCGTACGACCCGGTCTGCTGCTCGACGTGCAGCAGGATCGCGAGGGACATCATGCCGTTGGGGAAGCGCGCGGTCAGCTGAGCCGCGATCATGCGCGCCACTCCGGGCGTGCGAAGAAGGTCCCGATATCCCGCCACCAGACAACGGTACCGGGCCTCGAGTGTGGTCGTGGAAGAGGCCGTGCGGCGACACGCCCGCGACACGCCGAAAGTCCGATTCCACAGGAAACGAAATGTCTGAGGGGCGGCGTAGCGTGCCCCCTGTGGATGGATCGTTCACAGGGGCTTCCCAGCCGCGATTTCTCGCGGTTCGCGAGCCTCGCGAAGGGGCCTCAGCCTGTGGAAGAAACGGTGGAGAACCTGTGTTGTATCTGTAGAGAACGGTGGATAACTACACGGATGTAACTACTACCCCTTGTGGTCGCCCCCAATGTCGGTCCCCATATGTAGTATTGAAGTCCCGGCAGGGGGTCTACCGGGAAACAGCCTGATGAGAAGCAGGCCAGAGATTTGAGGGGTTACGAAAAGATGTCGATCACGGTCTACACAAAGCCTTCCTGCGTTCAGTGCAACGCCACCTACCGCGCCCTCGATGCCAAGGGCATCGAGTACGAGATCCTCGACCTTTCCGAGGACCCGACGGCGCTCGAGCAGGTCAAGGCGCTCGGCTACCTGCAGGCACCCGTCGTCGTCACCGACGAGGGTCACTGGTCGGGCTTCCGTCCCGACAAGATCGACGAGCTCGCCTCCCGTCTGGCGTGACGCCCCATGAGCGCCGTCGCGACCGCAGCGCCGCTCCTGATCTACTTCTCGAGCGTGTCGGGTAACACTGCGCGCTTCATCGAGAAACTCGGACTCCCGTCCCGACGCATCCCCCTCCACCGGCACGAAGAAGATCTCGTCATCGACGAGCCGTTCGTGCTGGTCACCCCCACCTATGGCGGGGGCGCGGGGCGCGGCGTCGAGAAGGGCGCCGTCCCCAAACAGGTGATCCGGTTTCTCAACGACGAGCGCAACCGGCGCCACATCCGCGGAGTGATCTCCGCGGGCAACACCAACTTCGGCGATGCATTCTGCCTCGCCGGTGACATCATCAGCCGCAAGTGCCACGTGCCGCACTTGTATCGGCTCGAGATCTTCGGCACACAAGACGATGTGGATCGCGTGAGCGACGGATTGGAACGACGGTGGCAGCTTCAGTGACCGAGACAGTGGCATTCAAGGCGAACCCTGCATACGAGGGTCTCGACTATCACGCCCTCAACGCGATGCTCAACCTGTACGACGCGGACGGGAAGATCCAGTTCGACGCCGACAAGCGCGCGGCGCGGGAGTACTTCCTGCAGCACGTGAACCAGAACACGGTGTTCTTCCACTCGCTCAAGGAGCGTCTGGACTACCTCGTGGAGAAGGAGTACTACGAGGGTGCCGTCATCGAGAAGTACTCGATGGAGTTCATCCAGAAGCTCAACGATCTCGCCTACGGCAAGAAGTTCCGCTTCGAGACGTTCCTCGGCGCGTTCAAGTACTACACGAGCTACACGCTCAAGACCTTCGACGGCAAGCGCTACCTCGAGCGCTTCGAGGACCGTGTCGTCATGACCGCGCTCGGCCTCGCCGACGGTGACGAGAAGCTCGCCGTCGCCCTCGTCGAGGAGATCATCTCCGGTCGCTTCCAGCCGGCCACCCCGACCTTCCTCAACGCCGGCAAGGCACAGCGCGGCGAGCTCGTCAGCTGCTTCCTGCTGCGCATCGAAGACAACATGGAGTCGATCGCCCGCGGCATCAACTCGGCACTGCAGCTCTCCAAGCGCGGCGGCGGCGTGGCACTGCTGCTCTCGAACATCCGCGAGTCGGGTGCGCCGATCAAGCAGATCGAGAACCAGTCCTCGGGCATCATCCCCGTGATGAAGCTCCTCGAAGACAGCTTCAGCTACGCCAACCAGCTCGGCGCCCGTCAGGGTGCGGGGGCGGTGTACCTCAACGCGCACCACCCCGACATCATGCGCTTCCTCGACACCAAGCGTGAGAACGCCGACGAGAAGATCCGCATCAAGACTCTCTCGCTGGGTGTCGTGGTTCCCGACATCACGTTCGAGCTCGCCAAGAACGACGAGGACATGTACCTGTTCTCGCCGTACGACGTCGAGAAGGTCTACGGCGTGCCGTTCGGCGACATCTCGGTCACCGAGAAGTACCGCGAGATGGTCGACGACCCGCGCATCAAGAAGACCAAGATCAACGCGCGCGAGTTCTTCCAGACCGTCGCCGAGATCCAGTTCGAGTCCGGCTACCCGTACGTCATGTTCGAAGACACGGTGAACAAGGCCAACCCGATCAAGGGTCGGATCAACATGTCCAACCTCTGCAGCGAGATCCTGCAGGTGAACACGCCGACGACGTACAACGACGACCTGTCGTACGACAACATCGGCAAGGACATCTCCTGCAACCTCGGCTCGATGAACATCGCGCTGTCGATGGATGCCGACGACCTGGGTCAGACCGTCGAGACGGCGATCCGCGCTCTCACCGCGGTCAGCGACCAGAGCCACATCGGCTCGGTGCGCTCGATCGAGGACGGCAACGACCGCTCTCACGCGATCGGCCTCGGCCAGATGAACCTGCACGGATACCTTGCCCGCGAGCACGTGTACTACGGCTCCGAAGAGGGCATCGACTTCACGAACATCTACTTCTACACGGTGCTGTTCCACGCGCTGCGTGCGTCGAACAACCTCGCCATCGAGCGCGGCACGACGTTCGACGGGTTCGAGGACTCGACCTACGCGTCGGGTGCGTTCTTCGACAAGTACATCGACCAGGCGTGGGTCCCCGCGACCGAGAAGGTCAAGGAGCTCTTCGCCGGCAAGCACATCCCGACGCAGGATGACTGGGCCGAGCTGAAGGCGTCGATCCAGAAGCACGGCATCTACAACCAGAACCTGCAGGCCGTCCCGCCGACCGGGTCGATCTCGTACATCAACAACTCCACGTCGTCGATCCACCCGATCGCGTCGAAGATCGAGATCCGCAAGGAAGGCAAGCTCGGTCGCGTGTACTACCCGGCGGCGTTCATGACGAACGACAACCTGGAGTACTACCAGGACGCATACGAGATCGGCTACGAGAAGGTCATCGACACGTACGCCGCTGCCACGCAGCACGTCGACCAGGGCCTCTCGCTGACGTTGTTCTTCAAGGACACCGCCACCACGCGTGACATCAACAAGGCGCAGATCTACGCATGGCGCAAGGGCATCAAGACGATCTACTACATCCGCCTGCGTCAGCTGGCGCTCGAGGGCACCGACATGGCCGAGTGCGTCTCGTGCATGCTCTGACCCGTTGACCCGCTGCTGACAGCTGAACCCGAGAAACGACGAAGAAAATGACTCCTGAAAGACTCAAGCTGGTCTCCAGCGTGCAGGCGATCAACTGGAACCGCATCCAGGACGACAAGGACCTCGAGGTCTGGAACCGTCTGGTGAACAACTTCTGGCTGCCGGAGAAGGTGCCGCTGTCGAACGACGTGCAGTCGTGGAACACGCTCACCCCCGACGAGCAGCTGCTCACCATGCGGGTGTTCACCGGTCTCACCCTGCTCGACACGATCCAGGGCACCGTGGGTGCGGTGTCGCTGATCCCCGACGCGATCACGCCTCACGAAGAGGCCGTGTACACGAACATCGCGTTCATGGAGTCGGTGCACGCGAAGAGCTACTCCTCGATCTTCTCGACGCTCGCGTCGACGAAGGAGATCGATGAGGCGTTCCGCTGGTCCACCGAGAATCCGAACCTTCAGAAGAAGGCTCAGATCATCATGGACTACTACCAGGGAGATGACCCGCTCAAGCGCAAGGTGGCCTCCACCCTGCTGGAGTCGTTCCTCTTCTACTCGGGCTTCTACCTGCCGATCTACTGGTCGTCGAAGGCGAAGCTGACGAACACGGCCGACCTGATCCGCCTCATCATCCGTGACGAGGCCGTGCACGGCTACTACATCGGATACAAGTTCCAGAAGGGCCTCGAGAACGAGACCCAGGAGCGTCGCGATGAGCTCAAGGACTACACGTTCTCGCTCATGTACGAGCTCTACGACAACGAGGTGCAGTACACGCAGGACCTCTACGACGGCGTCGGCCTGACCGAAGACGTCAAGAAGTTCCTGCACTACAACGCCAACAAGGCCCTCATGAACCTGGGCTACGAGGCGATGTTCCCCTCCAGCGTCACCAATGTGAACCCGGCGATCCTGTCTGCGCTCTCGCCGAATGCCGACGAGAACCACGACTTCTTCTCGGGGTCGGGCTCGTCGTACGTCATCGGCAAGGCCGAGGCCACGGAAGACGACGACTGGGACTTCTGACCCGTCCGAGATGAGCTCAGGCGCGCCCGTCGGCCAGGCGGGCGCGCCGCTCCTCCTCGCGCTTCGAGTACGTGGCGGCGCGGATCGCGTCGTCGGATTCCAGGCCTGTGCCCAAGGCCCCGCCGAGAGTCGCCGCCGATGCGACGAACCAGGTGAGCACGAACAGATCGCCGACGCTGACTGTTCGGCCGAGGGCTTCGCTCATCACCGTCGTGTCGAGCACGAACAGCGCCCAGGCCAGGTTCACGAGGTACAGCGCCAGATAACAGATGATGATGCCGATAGTCAGAGTCAGCAGCGTCGAGGTGTTGTAGAGACGGGATCTCTCCCGCGCTTGAGGTGAGTCATCGTCGGGGCGGTCCCAGAGTCTGCCGTCGATCACGATCCAGGCGATGATGATCGCGATGGAGGCCAAGGTCGCCGCCGCCAGGCGCCAGCCCGACAGCGAGATGGCGAGCGACCACACCGTCGGTTCGATCGTCGCCACCGCGCCGGTCGCCAGGGCCGCGACCAGGGCGGACTTGAGCCCGGCGGCGAGCAGCCACGGGCGGTTGGCCAGCACCATGCCCAGAAGCACGCGCCCACGGGCGCTGACCCGGGGGAGAGGCAGACGCTTCGCCTCAGGTGAGGCGGGTTCGGCCATCCCGTTGACGAGCCCTTGCACCGCATGTCGGGCGCGGGCCTGCACCCGGAAGCCGCCCAGAGCGGGCAGCGACAGCACCGCGCACAGGCGTCGAGGATCGATCGCCGCCAGCAGATAGCGCCCGTCATCATCGCGAAGCGGAAGCTCGGTGACGCCGATGACGATATCCCACCGGTTCTGGTCGGCGTGCGCACGGAGCCGTTCCAGGGCGACGTCGACGTCTTCGGAGCCGAGGGTGAACGGTTCGCTGACGAGTTCGACGATCCAGCCGTCGGCGTCAGCCGCGAGCGGTGGCGTGAGGTCGGTCATCCGGCGCGCGACGGCGGTGGGCGAAGCCGGGTCGGCCACGAGGCCCACGCGGATCGGCTCCATCTCCGCAACCTACACCTCCGACACGTCGCCCGCATCGGTATCTGCGAGTTCTGCGCTGCCTACTTCTGGTTCGCCGCGTGGTACGCGAGCAGGGCCTTGATCGAGGCGTCTGCCCAACGATGGCCGACGCATCTCCGTCGATGGCGGGAGCGATCTGCATCGCGACGAGCTGATGTCCCAGATCGTGTCCTGGGTGACGGTGATGTGCTCGTGCAGGGCGATCAGCTGGTCGAGCACCTGCCTTTCTCTGTCGACTGCGCGCCGGAATCGTCGGCAGCTCCACGAGCGATCAGAGCGCTGAAGTGCCGGAATCCGCGGATGCTTGACGAGCGGCATCACGGGCTCGTGTCCAAGGGCTCCCGCGCAACGTTCGCGCGGGTCGAGCTTCAGTAGCATCGAGCGGAGACCGAGGCGAGGAATCGCTTCGACGCCGCGGGCGAGTGCGTCGTGACGTAGATCGGCCCGACTTATCTCGGCGCAGTTCGCAAGAATCTCGGTGTGATGTGAACCTCGCAAGAGCAGTCGTGCCATATCGATGACACTGTGCCAACAACGCTGACGATCTACAGAAACGCTGGTCAGTCTAGGATTCGCTGACACCCACGAAGCCCCCGCCCGGCGGTCCTATCGACCACCGTGCGGGGGCTTTCTCGTTTGAGGTCGCCAGCTGCGCCGTTCATCATGGGCGTGGCTACGGGGATACTGTCCGCGAATCCTGTCTCGGTATGAGGACCTGCTTCACGATGAGGAGGATCGAGGCGGTCACCGGAATCGCGATCAGAGCGCCCAGGAGGCCGAGCAGGGTGCCGCCCACGAGCGCCCCGATGACCACGAGTGCCCCGGGTACGGCGATCGCCCGATTCATCACCTTCGGCGTCAGGACGTAGGCCTCGAGCTGCATGTAGATGAGGTACGCCACGGCGAAGATCAGCGCTGGAAGCCATCCGGAGAAGAGTGCGAGCGCGGTCGCGACAGCCCAGTAGAGCACGGATCCCACCAGCGGGATGAGGGTTATGACGAATGCGACGACCGCCATCAGCAGCGCGAAGGGAAGGCTCAGGACGAGGTGCAGGACGAGCGCGACAACACTGTTGAAGAACGCCAACACGACCATTCCCATGAGGTAGCTGCCCACGGAATCCGTGATCTGACTTGTCATCGAGTCGACCCCGGACCGGTTGTACGCGGGGAAGAGACGGTTGAATCCCGCCTTGATCGCCGGCAGGGAGGCCAGAAAATACAAGCTCAGCACGAGCACGATGACCACGCCGGAGACCGTCGAGACGATCGACACTCCGACCTGCAGCACCCCCTGGCCTATCGCCGCGATGTGGGAGGGCTGCGTGAGAAAAGTCGTGACGTCGTGCACGAGGGTGGTCGCTTCGCTCCCCAGGGCATCGTGGAGCCAGCCGTAGAAGCGTGATGCTTCGAAACTCTTGATCAGCTTCGGTCCGTCGGCGATCACCTGAGCGACTTGGCGCACCGCGGTCGGAACGATCAAGAGCAGAGCGCCCACCACCGCCGCAGCGAAAGTCGCGTACACGATCAGGATTCCCCACGCGCGCCGTACCCCGCGGGTCTCGAGCTTGCGCACCACGGGGTCGAGTCCGAGGGCGGCGAAAAGGGCGAATGCCACATAGATCAGCACCGTGGAGAGGTGCGTGAACGCCACACCCGTGCCGAAAGCGAGAAGTCCGCCCAACGTCAAGATGTACCCCGACGAGAAGGGACGATTGAGCGATGTCAGGGTCTCGCGAAGCCGGCGCGGATTCTCGTCGACGGCAGGATGGTCAGTCATGGTGCATTCGCTCTCCGTCGCTCGGCTTCGTCGGTCCGTTTGCGCCACCCCGTCCGCGCGCTTGCCTCCACCCTCGAGACATCGCCGCGACGTCACGGCTCAGCCCTGCTCCCAGCAGCATCCCGATCGCGATGGCAGTGAGGGAGCCGAAGGTCCGCATGATGGTGTCGGTGGCGCCGGAGGCGCCCGATGCCGCCTCGCTGAGACCGATGAACCCCATCGCGCCGGGTACCAGGAGCCAGTACGCACAGGTGAGCATGACCGCGGTCGAGGGGGATGCGGAGAGGCGGCCGGCGAGCATCACGGCGGGGATGACGATCAGGGCGCCGATGAGCCCCGACAATTCGGCTCCGACCAGCATGTCGCCCAGCAGCTGTCCCGAATAGGCCACGACGAGCGCATAGAGGATCCACACGAGTGATCGTCGCGGCGCTGCGGAGTACAGGTAGTAGCCGAGTGCGACCAGGACGATCCCCGCCCAGGGCGCCCATGCGCCGAGCTGCATCGGTGCGGCGGTGGGAGCCGGAGGCTCCCCGGCGATGGAGATACCCGCGTACACCCCGAAGGTGAGAAGGCCGAGCCGGGCGATGCCGGAGACCAAGCGGCTCGCCCCCGCCATCATCTGCCCGGAGGTGAGCTCGACGGCGGCGATCGTGAGCGTGAGCCCGGGGAGGAAAGAGACCAGCGACGGCGCCACGAGCCGGAGCACATCGTCGTGCACGAAGGGACGAACGAGCAGCGATATGAGGAGTGTCACGGAGAAGGCGGTGAGCACCGGCAGGATGAGGGACAGCGTGGCGACGCGATTGCCGATCAGAACGATCGACCCCACGACCACGCCGAGCAGCACATAGACCGGAAGAGCGGTCACGGTGGGATTGAGCACCAGGCCGAACCCGACCGTGAGCAGGGTGTATCCGAAGACGGTGAGCACCGGTCCGAACCGTGCGGATTCCGATCGGATCTCGCCGAGTCGAGCGACGACGTCTTGCGGTGGCGTCGTACTCCTCGAGGCCTCACGCACGAGTCGCTCGACGGCGTCGACCTGGTCGAGGCGCAGCGGAACACTACCCACGGCGAAGAGGGAAGTGGCGGATGACGAGTTGCGCGGATCCTCGACCATCACGATCGTCGGGAGGACGAACACGCGGAGATCTGCGCGGTCGTATTGCTGCGCGAGACGGTTGAGTGTCTCCTCCACATCATTCGTCGCCTGCGACGAAGCCAGTAGCGAGGCGCCGAGCATACCGAGCATCGCGATCACGTCGGCACCGGGCTCGGCATCATTCCCGACCACAGAACGCGGGCGCAGGGCCTGGAGAGCGCCCCGTGCCCGCCCGATGATCCCTGGACTCTGATTCGTCTCGCGGTCGAGCGGTGTCATGATCGGGGCGAGACTTCGGAGGCGAGTAGATGCAGTCGGGATGCGATGCTGACGGCGTCGTCGCGCGTCGAACACCCGAGCTTGCGGTAAAGCGATCTCAGCTGCGACTTGATCGTGTTCGGTGAGACGAGCAACGACGCGGCGAGAGCGGCGGTCGTGGCATGCAGCGGAAGAGCTTGGAGAACACGGAGTTCACTCGCGGTGAGGGTGGGCGGACGTGGGCGGTCGGCGGCGGCCAGCCCCCCGGTCGCGGCCGCGAAGGAGGTTGCTTCCTCCGGGGAGAGGCGTTCCTGCACCCGGGTTATCAGCTGGAGGGGAATCTGCGAGACGAGTCGCCGCCGCCCCGGCCTCGAAGCGATTCGCGCGACCTGCGCAGCCGTCTCCGAGGCGACCGCATCGGTGAGTGCGCACTCCAACCACGCAGACAGGAGGATCGACTCCGCGCGTGCACCCGGCCCCAACGATCGGGCGGTGGACATCTGACGCAGTCCCGAAGCGGCGACATCCAGGCGCGACTCGAGAAGTGCGTGGCGGATGATCGCCATGCGCGTGAGCGGTCCCGATCGAGCGGTCTCCTCGGCGATCCGTCTGGCGGCGGTCGTGTCTCCGGTAGACCAGAGTGCGTCGATCGACACGGAGTTGATGACGTCGGTCGCGAACGAGCCGTGCTGATCCGGATGCGCGTCGCGTGCGAGAGCAACGGCCTCGATCGCATCGTCGGGATGCTGCAGCACGAGCAGTCGCCGTGACCGCGCGAGCAGCGCGAACGGCCAGGTCAGCTCGATGCTGTCATAGGTTTCGAGCTGGCTGAGGAGTTCGTCGGTGTCCGGGTCCATGCTGTCGACGGCGAGCAGAGCGCGTGCGCATCGTTCCGTCATAGCCGTCGCCGTCAGATGGGCGCGTGTGGGTTCAGGCAACGTGGCGAGCTCTCTCAGCGAGCTCTCGGCATCGTCGATCGAGCCGCGAACGGCGTGGGTGAGTGCGGTGCGCCCGAGCGCCATCCGTTCCGCATCGGTCTGCTGCGACAATCTCCCGAGGTCCCGGGCGGTGGCGAATTCCAGCAGCGCGGCCGCGGATTCTCCGGCCGCGAGCAGGGTCGATCCGATCTGCTGGTGATAGAACCAGAGCGGTCCGTCCGGGCGCTCGCGGGATTCGACGCGGACTTGCAGGATGCGGTCTTGCAGGCGACGAGCGTAGATCATCGCGGCCGCCACGTCTCCGCTCAACCGGAAGGCCACCATCTGCACAAGCGTGAAGATGTCGAGTTCGTCCGCGCTCATGTTCCGCGCGTCGTCGGGATAGATGAGGGGTTTGAACGGGCGGTTCGTCCGCGCCAGCACGGGCGTCATGCGGTGCACGATGCGCAGCACCGGGTACCGCTCCAGGAGAGGCGTCGGAAGTGACTCGACGGCGGACACGAGCTCATCGGCGTGCACGCTGTACAACGGCCAGATGTTCATCATGGCCGCGTGAGCCACCGCTTCGCTGCTCTTCGAGAGCACGGCGCTCCGCAGCGCCTCGATCGCCCGCGTGCTGTCCGTCAGGTTCATCGTCTCAGCGCGCGCCGAGGCGCTGCGCGCGTTCTGTGGCATCGGAGACTCAGCTCGGACGGGACGAAGCCACCGCACCGTGTCCGGCGGCGAGACGACGGAGATCGGTGAGGGACAGGAAATGCAGTTCACCGCGCTCCTCGAACTTCGTCGAGACGTTGCCCGCCAGGCCTCCTTCGATCGCGAGACCGCTGCCCAGATCGAGGACCAGCGGGGGGCTGCCCTCGGCGAAGTCGACATCCGCGAGGTCGACCCACACGATGTTCGGGCGCGTCGTCGATTCGAACACATAGCGGAGGCGGGTGAGATCCGCGACGACCTGCCAGATGGTCTGCGATGCATCCGGTCTGCCTTCGTCCGGCAGACGGAAGGGCTGGGCGGCATTGCGGATCACGCTGAACATCGACGCGATGGCCTCGAGTTGGGTCCTCGGCTGCGGCAGACGACGGACGTAGTGGGCGGCACGGGCGAAACGGTCGGGGGCGAGCGTCGTCCCAGGCAGGGGGTTCTCGCCGCCGAACCCGTCGATCTGTGAAAGCAGCGCGAGCTGCTCGTCATACTTCGGCGAGTTCGTCATCACCCGAAACTCCGCCCCGTGGTGGACCTCGACGTCGCCGTCGATGTACTCGATGATCGCGGAATCGCCGGATGCGTCGTCCAGGGCCAGATGAATCGTGGGGACCTCACCCGTGACGGGGTCCGTGAGCTGGACCACCTGCACGCGGTTCGAGGTGATCCACCCCACGGCTTCCGCCACCGTGGCGAAATTGTCGAGGAAGTACTGCAACCAGACGGCCTGACTCAGCGCTGGTCGTGACGGATCGAGCTCTCCGTATGAGGATTCGGCGAGCCAGAGAACGTGCCCGGCGAGCCCCGCCTCGTTCACCCCGTCGACCGTGATCATGTCGAAGGCCGTGGCGACGATGCTGCCGTACCGGGACTGCCAGGCCAGAGCGCCGTCGACTCCGTCGTCGCGGCGCGACCCTCTCGGCAGCTTCCACAGATTGGTGCCCAGATCGCGGTGGTAGTCCATGTTCCGTCCGACGATCACCGCTCCGTCGGCGTCGGGCCAGACCACTCTTGTGCACATGTCGGTGTCTCTCTCTCGGGTTCGTCGGGGATCAGCAGGATTGCGCTTCTATGCCGGAGCAGGAATGAAGGTCATCCACGCTTCCGCGGTCGGAACCAGGGGAACAGGGAACCGATGACCACGCCGGCAGCCAGAACCGCGAGAAACCAGCCCCAGGCGGGCATCGTGAACTCCAGGAACAGGAATCTCAGCGTCGCGGGAGCCACATTCGAGAACACGAAGGAGAGCGCGGCGATGGCGATGATGATGGCGATGATCGCCTTCGCGCCGTTCGCTTTCGCCTTCTGTTCCGTACCGCTGCCTGTCGTGCTTTCCTTCTCGGGCATACGTCTCCTCCTCCTGCTCCCGCGCGCTCGCGGGCCGCTCCAGGGAGGAGACTACTCACCTTTCGTGCCGCTCCACGAGAGGATGAGAGCCGGGTGAAGGGCAGGGGGCGGACAGGGTCATCACCCGAATGACGGGTCGGGGGAAATCTCTCGCCGGGACGCATCCACCGCGCAGCCCGCGGCATAGTCTCGCGGCCATGGCCCCAGGGACGCATGCACCTCAGAGAATGATCATTCGCGACGCTCGCGTCTTCGACGGCGTGAACGCGAAGACACAGGACAACGTCGATGTCCTGATCGAAGGTCCCTTCGTCGTGGCCGTATCCTCGGCTCCCGTCGCCGGCGACGCCTCCGACGGCGTGATCGAGATCGACGCGAAAGGGCGCTTCCTGATGCCGGGCCTGAGCGATGCCCACGTGCACCTCATGGGCAACGCCAACAGCATGATGGAGTTCCTGCAGGGTCCGACCGGCGCGCTGTACGGGAACACGATCGCCGAGGCGAAGCGGATGCTGCTGCGCGGGTTCACGACGGTGCGGGATATGGGTGGTGACACCGCTCCGGTGAAGTCGCTCATCGATCGCGGTGTATTCGAGGGGCCGCGCATCTTCCCCAGCCAAGCGATGATCTCGCAGACATCGGGACACGCTGACTTCTCGTTCGTCTACGACGTTCCGGAGGAGTTCGGCGGTGCACCGAGCCGGACCGAGGACATCCACTTCACCCGCGTCGCCGACGGAGTGCCGCGCGTGTTGGCGGCTGTCCGGGAGCAGCTCAAGATGGGGGCGAGTCAGATCAAGCTCACCCTCGGCGGTGGGGCTGCGTCGATGTACGACCCGCTGAACACTCTGCAGTACACACCGGATGAGATCCGAGCCGCCGTGCAGGCGGCGACCGACTACGGCACCTACGTGGCCACCCACGTCTACACGCCCGCCGGAATCGCCCGCGCTTTGGATGCCGGCGTCACATCGATCGAACACGGACACCTCGCCGACGAGGCGACGATCGCGCTGATCGCCGAGAAGGGCGCCTGGCTCTCGATGCAGCCCTTCGCCGAGGACGACCACCACTACCCCGACCCGGTGCGTGCCGCCAAGAACACCGAGATCTGCCATGGCACCGATGAGGTGTACGGCTGGGCGAAGCAGTATGGAGTGAAGACCGCATGGGGGACCGATCTGCTGCTCGAGCCGCAGTCCGCGGCCCGCCAGAGTGTCATGGCTGCGCGCCTCGGTGACTTCTACAGCAATGTGGACGCCCTCACGATGCTCACCTCCGGCAACGCGTCGCTGTTCGAGCTCGCGGGGGAGCGCAACAGTTACCGAGGCGCGAAGCTCGGCGTCATCGCGGAAGGATCCTGGGCGGACCTGATCCTCGTCAACGGAGATCCGATCGAAGACCTCTCGCTCATCGCCGACCCTGACGCGAACTTCGCGCTCATCGTCAAGGGCGGCCAGGTCATCAAGAACGAGGCCTGAAGCCATGTCGGCTCCTATCGGCAATCTCAGGGCGAATCGAAGGGGAAGAGCGATGGCAGCTCCGACGGATCAGGGTGAGACCGATGAGGGTCTCGGCACACGCAGTGGCCACAGCGAGACGTTCGGCGAGGTGCTGATCACCGCGACCGGCATCGGTGTCGACGCCTCTTGGGGGCACATCTACGGACCGGTCGATCTCACGGTCCGAGCCGGCGGCGTCACGGTGCTCGTCGGCGCAGGAGGCCGCGGCCGCCAGGCGCTCCTGCTGACGTTGAGCGGGCGGATGAAGCCGACCACCGGACGACTCGAAGCCTTCGGACGCATCGACAAGCCGCATCATCTCTTCGGTCAGGCGGCGATCGCCAACGTCGACGAGGTCGACGGCATCCCGCAGACGATCCGCGTGCACGACATCGTGACCGAACAGGTGCGGTGGGCCGCCAAGTGGTACCAGTGGGTGCCGCAGTCGACCGACGAGGATCTCGAACGCATCTGCCGCCCGGTATTCGGTGACTATTCGCTGCCGACGATGGACGCGATGGTCGAGGAGCTGCCGGAGTTCACGGCAGCCCTCTTCCGCATCGCCGTGGCCAACATCCGAAAGCCCCCGCTGCTGGTCGTCGGTGGCGTCGACACCCTGGCCAGCGTCGAGGGCTCCCGGCGTCTCCGTGAGCGCCTCATCGCTCTCGGTGCCGAGCAGACCGTCATCATGGCCGACGTCAACGGCGTCGAGAAGCAGGACGGCATCACCGATGTGATCGAGGTCCACAACCTCACCGACCACGAATTCGCGGTCCTGGAACGAGAGGTCACCGGCCGATGATCGCCGCATTCTCACCCGGTAGCGATTTCAAGCGCTACTACCGCGGGCGCATGCCGCGTCTCGCCGTCGCCGTCATCATCCTGATGCCACTGCTGTACGGCGCACTGTACCTCTGGGCGTTCTGGAACCCGTTCGGCAACGTGAACCATCTGCCCGTCGCCATCGTCAACCTCGACGAGGGGGCCGACGCGATGGGCGAGCCGCTCGATGCGGGTACTCAGGTCGTGAAGGGGATCGTCGATTCCGGGCAGCTCGAGACCCACGTCGTGGATGAGGCCGAGGGCACCGCAGGCCTCGAACACGGACGATATGCGTTCACGATCACGATCCCTGCGGACTTCAGCGAGGCGATCGCATCGGCGGCGACGGGGGACCCCCGCCAGGCCGACCTGATCTTCACCTACAACGACGCGAACAACTACCTGTCGACCGTGATCGGTCAGGATGCTGCCGCTGAGGTCATCAACGACGTCACGGCGCAGGTGGGGGAGCAGGTCTTCCTCGCCGTCGCGACCGGGATCAAGGGGGAGCTGCCCACGATCCGCCAGGCCGCGGCCGGTATCGAGACGCTCAACTCCGGGGTCGACGAACTCAGCGCGGGAGCCGATCAACTCGCCACGGGTCTGGTGACGGCCAAGTCGGGCGCGGGGACGCTTTCCGCCGCCCTCGATGAACTCGTGGCCAACGTGGACGGTGCCGTCGGGCAGGTCGAGCGAGCCGTCAACGCCAACGGTCTCACGACCGGCGAACTGCAGCAGTTCGCCTCGTCCATCCGCACCAGCACCGACAGCCTCGACGGCGCACTGGCAGGTATCGCGGAAGCGAACACGCGTGCGCGGGCAGATCTGCAGGCGGTGATCGACGACGTGCGCGCCTCCGGCGACGACGAGCTGGCCGAGCGGCTGGAGAATGTGCAGCGATCGATCGAGCAGAGTGGTGTCGGGCAGGAGGTGTCGATCGCCTTCGACCGTCTCCGCAACGACGTCGACACCCTCGCCGGCGAGTTCGACAACCCGAGCAGTCGCGTGAACGTGATGCTGCGGGCTGTCGAGTCCGGCGGCATCAACAACACCCTGAACCAGGTCACGGGGAAGGCCGACGAACTGCGATCGGGCGCGGACCAGCTCGCGAGCGGCCTGGTCCAGCTCAGCGACGGTGCGAACGAGATCTCCGCGAACATGCCTGCGCTCGTGGCCGGCACCGCGGAACTGGCCAGCGGCGTCGAATCGGGGATGAAACTGATCCCCCACTGGAACAGTGATCAGCAGTCGAGCTTCATCAAGACGCTGGCCGATCCCGTCGTGATGAAGCAGGTCACGAACAACGAGGCGAAGACCTTCGCCTACGGATTCGCACCGTTCTTCTTCGGGCTTGCGCTGTTCGTCGGCGGCATCATCGCGTGGATGCTCTTCACTCCGCTGCAGGCGCGTCCGCTGGCGCAAGGGCTCGGGTCCTTCCGAACCGTGCTCGCCTCCTATGCGCCCACGCTGGCGGTCGGCTTCCTGCAGGCGGCGATCCTCTACCTGGTCGTGCGGTTCGGACTGGGAATGGAGTACGCCAACCCCTGGGGCACATTCGGGTTCATGCTGCTCATGGTCGCGATGTTCATGGCCATGATCCAGATGTTCAATGCCGTCCTCGGGCCGGCCGTGGGCCGAGTGCTCACGCTCGCCTTCCTCATGGTGCAACTCACTTCCGCCGGAGGCGTGTACCCGGTCGCGGTGACGACGCTGCCGTTCCAGTACATCCATTGGATCGATCCGATGACGGCCACCGTCACCGGGCTGAGGTTCATGATCCTGGGAGGCGCGGACTACCGGCTGTGGGTTGCGATCGGCACGATCGCCCTGCTCACAGTGGTGTTCCTCGCGATCTCGACGTTGGCCGCCCGGCGCAACAGGCAGTACAACATGGACCGCCTCTACCCACCGGTCGAGGTATAGGAGGAGAGTCACCCTCACCACACGTCCTGGCACCTCATCCCACTTCACCCGTCCGATCTCTTCGTAGGAGCGAAAAGTGACCACCAACACGCACAAGGCCCGGCAGTCGACGAACATCGACTCGACCATCAGCATCAATCCCGTCTTCGTCCGACCGGGCGAGGCCACCGAGTTCGACAAGTTCACATTGCCGACCGGCCCGAGCCTGCCGGAGACGGCGTACCAGATCGTGCACGACGAGTCGATCCTCGACGGCAACTCGCGACTCAATCTCGCGACGTTCGTCGGCACCTGGATGGATGACGAGGCCAAGAAGCTGTACCTCGAAGCGGCCGACAAGAACATGATCGACAAGGACGAGTACCCGGCGACCGCGGCGATCGAGGATCGCTGCTGGCGGATCCTCGCCGACCTGTGGAACGTCCCGGACAAGAGCGACACGATCGGCACCTCGACGATCGGCTCGTCGGAGGCGTGCATGCTCGGCGGGCTCGCTCTCAAACGCCTGTGGCAGGAGAAGCGCACCGCTGAGGGCAAGTCGACGGACAAGCCGAACCTGATCATGTCGGCGGCTGTCCAGGTCGTGTGGGAGAAGTTCTGCAACTACTGGGACGTCGAGCCGCGTTACGTGCCGGTGAGCCCGGATCACATCATCCTCGACGGCTACAACCTCGAGGACTACGTCGACGAGAACACGATCGGCGTGGTGTCGATCCTCGGACAGACGTTCACCGGACTGTACGACGACACCATCGCGATCTCGAAGAAGCTCGATGAGATCCAGGCGAAGACCGGCCTCGACGTGAAGATCCACGTCGACGGGGCTTCCGGCGCGATGGTCGCACCGTTCTGTCAGCCGGACCTGGTGTGGGACTTCCAGCTGGACCGGGTGAACTCCATCTCCACCTCGGGCCACAAGTACGGCCTCGTCTACCCCGGTGTCGGGTGGGTGGTCTGGCGCAACACCGCCGTGCTGCCCGAGAGCATGATCTTCCACGTGAGCTACCTCGGCGGGGACATGCCCACGCTCGCGCTGAACTTCTCTCGCCCCGGCGCGCAGGTGCTGCTGCAGTACTACCAGTTCCTCCGTCTCGGATTCGAGGGCTACCGCGAGGTGCAGCAGAACTCGATCGACGTCGCCACCTACCTCTCGAGCGAGATCGCGAAGATCGGCCCGTTCGATCTGATCAGCAAGGGAGACACGATCCCCGTGTTCGCGTGGGTGCTGAAGGACGGACACACCGACAAGTGGACTCTGTACGACCTCGCCGATCGTCTGCGGATGAAGGGGTGGCTCGTCCCCGCCTACCCGATGGCCGATGACATGTCGGATGTCGTCCTGCAGCGCATCGTCGTGAAGGTCGGGCTCAGCCGTGACCTCGCATCGGCTCTGCTCGCGGACATCCGGGGCGAGGTGGCGTTCCTCGAGGCGCTGACCACCCCGCTTCCCGATACCGCGAGCAGCGGATCACACTTCCACCACTGATCCGTCCGATCGGGGAGGGCGCCGTCGCGCGCCCTCCCCGATCGCGCCTTCGAGTCACACAGAGAGGAGTGCGACGATGACCGTTGCAGCGACCAGCATCGATCCACCCCGCAGGCTCTTCGTGCCCAATGTCACGAAGCAGTGCTGGGGGTTCATGATCGGCTCCGCGTTCTTCGCCGTCGGCTCCGCGCCCGGCCTGAGCGAGGCATTGGGCTCGAGCGGGTCCAACCTGCTCTTCTTCATCGGCGCCTGGTTCTTCACCGGCGCCGGACTGATCCAACTGTTCCTCAGTGGTGCCGTGGCCGTGAGGGTGGCCTACGCGCCGGGACGGATGGTGCGGGCGGAGTGGCTCGCCGCTGCCACGCAGTCGTTCGGGACGATCCTGTTCAACGTGAGCACGACCGGTGCACTGCACGCGCGGAGCATCGCTGCACAGGAGAAGCTCGTCTGGAATCCCGACGCCGGAGGGTCCGTCGCCTTCCTCCTCAGCGGCATCCTCGCATTCGTGGCCTACGCCCATGCCCGAAGACTCTGGGACCTGGGGCGCCGTGCCTGGTGGTCGGTCTTCATCAACATGGTCGGATGCATCGCGTTCGGTGCCTCGGCAGTGGGCGCGTTCATCCTGCCCAGCGGAGATGCGTTCAACAACGGTCTCGCGAACTACGGCACCTTCGTCGGGGCGCTCTGCTTCCTGCTGGCCTCTCTCATCGTTCTTCCGTTCTGGGATCGGGGACGCCATCACCGGGGCAGGGCGGGCTCCGGCCCCGACGACGAGCCCGTTCTCCGATGACGCGCACGCGGACGCCGGTGGCGAGGGAACGGGAGACGGCGATGGACAGGACGACATCGATCGACACGAGAGCGAGTGCGGGGGCGGTCGGCACCCGCAGCCGGGTCCGGCGTGCGCTCGACGACGAGTCGTTCGCCCTCACCTTCGGCGCGTTCGCCTTCGCCGGAAGCGCCATCGTCGCGATCTTCGTGTTCTGGGGCCGCGAGCTTCCGATCGATGGCCGACACTCTCTCGGCGAGTTCGCGGCGATCGCCGGCGCCGTGGCCGCCGCTGCCGGATTCGCGACATCCCGTCTGCGTCCGCATCGCGACACACCGACCGACATGCGCGCCGCCGACGGCACCCGGTACTGGTGGTTCGACCTCGTCGCATTGTCGGCCGCCTACGCTGCCATCGCTCTTCTCGGGTGGATCGGCGTGGCGACCATCCTCGATCACAGCTTCGTCGGGGCGACGGTGTTCGCGTCGCCCGCGGTCGTCCTCGCGGCGGCATCCGCGGCGCTCAGCGCATATCTCGCCTTCGTGAGCGGGGCGAATCTCACGCCCCGCCATCTGTCCCTCGTCCTCGCGGTGTTCCTCGTGGTCGGCATGGTGACGGCGATGTTGAGTGCGACGGACCCGCAGTGGTGGCAGATGAACCTGTCGGCGCTCGGCATCACCCACGACATCTCGGCGCTGACGTTCAACGTCACACTGATCGTGTCGGGCGTCATCGTCACGACGATCGCGCGGTTCGGGACCGCGTCTCTGCCTTCGGAGAAGGACGCGGATCGACGGCGGCGAGGCACCGTTCGGGGGCTCTTCGTTCTGCTCGGTGCGTTGCTCGCCTGTGTCGGGCTCTTTCCCGTCGACCGGTTCTTCCTCCTGCACAACACGGTCGCCACCGGCATGTGCGTCGCGTTCGCGGTGCTCGTGGTCGGGCTCCCCTGGCTCATCCCGACCATGCCGAGAGTCTTCGTCGCGCTGGGCTTCGTCTACGTGGGGGTGATCGTGATCCTCGCGCTGCTCTTCTCCGCCGGCATCTACAACCTGACGGCCGTCGAGCTCGTCTCGGCTCTGCTCATCTTCAGCTGGATCATCCTGTTCCTGCGTAATGCGCACCCGGTGGTGCGCGCATGATCGCCGTCCTCGCAGATCTGCTGACACTCGGCGTCGCCGTCGCGATCAGCCCGTTGTCCATCGTCGCCGTCATCCTGATGGCGACATCGGGCAAGGGGCGCACGAACGGCACGGCGTTCATCCTGGGGTGTTATGCGTGGGGCATCCTCTTCGTCGGCGTCCTCGTGCTGATCGGCCGAGCGGCGGGGGCGGAGGACCCGGACTCCGGGCCGCACATCACGATCGACATCATCGAGATCGTCCTCGGTGCGGGTCTGCTCGTGCTCGCGCTGCTGCAGTGGCGCGGCCGTTCTTCGCACGAGACTCCCAAATGGATGGCCAGTCTCGACGGGCTGACCGCGTGGAAGGCGTTCTTCGTCGGCGTCCTGATATCGGGACCGCTGTCGCCCAAGGATCTGCCTCTGCTCGCCGCCGCGGGGGGCCGCATTTCGCAGGCCGTCCTGCCGGTCGAACAGGTGGTGGCCGTCGTGCTGATCTTCGGCATCTTCGGCATCTCGGCGGTGGCGATTCCGTGGATCATCAGCGTCGTCTCGCCGAGCAAGGTCGAGGTGCGCCTCTCCGGCATGCGCAACTGGCTCGTCACCAATCACGCCGTCATCATGGCGGTGCTCTTCGTCATCCTCGGTTTCAAGCTCATCGGCGCCGGCGTCGCCGACCTCGCGGGGTGAGTCGTGGGTTCCGATCGTGAGGAGTCCGGATGCCGGTAGAGGTCCTCGTCTTCGTCATCGTCGCCGTGTTCGTGATCGTGTTCGCGAGCTCGCTGTCGCAGCGGACGGGCATCGCGGGGCCGCTGATCCTCGTCGCCGTCGGCGTGGGGGTCAGCCTGATCCCCGGGGTGGCCGCCGTGTCCGTGCCCCCGGAGTTGATCCTGGTCGGCGTGTTGCCTCCACTGCTGTTCTCGGCGGCTGTCTCCGCCCCGGCGATCGAATTCCGGCGTGATCTCGCCGCGATCGGCGGCCTATCGGTGCTCCTCGTGATCGTGAGCGCCGTGGTGCTCGGGCTGTTCTTCTTCTGGGCCATACCCGGTCTCGGCTTCCCGCTGGCGGTGGCGCTCGGTGCGATCCTGAGCCCGACGGATGCCGTCGCGACGTCCATCGTGCGCCGACTCGGAGTGCCGCGACGCGTGGTGACCGTGCTCGAGGGGGAATCCCTGCTCAACGACGCGACCGCACTGGTGCTGCTGCGCACGGCGATCGTCGCGGCGGCGTCCGGATTCTCTTTCCTCACGACTCTCGGATCGTTCGCCTGGGCGGTGCTCTCCGCTGTCGCCGTCGGTGCGGGCGCCGGGTGGCTGGCGCTGCGCCTGCGGGCATGGACCACGAGCGCGACGGCGAACACCGCCCTCGGCTTGACGATCCCGTACATCGCCTATCTGCCGACGGAAGCACTCGGAGGTTCCGGCCTCGTCGCGGCGGTCGTGGCGGGCGTGGTCTGCGGGCAAGGGGCCGTGCGATGGCTCACACCCGAACAGCGCATCTCCGACAAGCTCACCTGGCGCACGATCGCGTTCCTCCTCGAGGGCGCCGTCTTCCTTCTCATGGGGCTCGAGTTGTGGGGGATCGTCGAGAGCAATCTCGAGGCAGAAGAAGGGCTGCTCGCAGGCATCGCCATCGCCGCGGTGGCACTCGTGATCCTGATCGCCGTCCGTGCCGCCTACGTCTTCCCCATGATGCAGGTGCACACCGCCAGGGTGGCGAGATCGGTGCGCCACCGCCTCTCCGTGGACGGAGCCGAGTCCGGAAGGCGCACTGCGGGACGGATGCGCGCCGACATCGAGTACTTCGACGCGTCGCCGCTGACCTGGAAGCACAATGCGATGATCGTGTGGGCCGGCATGCGTGGTGCGGTCACCCTCGCGGCGGCGCAGACGCTGCCCGCAGAAGTACCGTCGCGCGACCTGCTGGTCTTCATCGCGTTCCTCGTCGCCGCGGGGAGTCTGCTGCTGCAGGGGATGACCCTTCCTGTCTTGGCGCGGCTCCTCGGACTCCGGGCGGCTGGGGCGAGCGGCCCGCCGCGCGACGAGATCCGCAGCATCGACGAGCAGCTGCGTGACGCCGCCCAAGCGGCGATCGACGGTGACACGCTGCAGCGTCGTGGGCGCACGCCGTTCTCCGACGCGCTCTCTTCGCTCCCGAGGGCGGGATTCGTCGCGCCACTCGATCCCCGTGGCGGTGCGGATGCCCCGGAGGCGCTCGAGTTCCAACTCGCCCTGATCGCCGTCATGCGGGAGCGCCTGCATGAACTCGGCCGGTCCGGACATCACAGCACGACCGCCCTCCGATATGTCCTCGATGAGCTCGATGCCTTCGAGATCAGTGTGAAGCTCCACCTCGAAAGCGAGAGATGACCATGGAACTCGACTCGGCACCTCTGATCGGCATCGCTCTGGCGGTCGGATCTGCCGCTGCGCTCGCGGTCGGCAATCTGCTGCAGGCGCGAGGTGTGCGTGCCATGGAGGCCGCAGCGGAGCGCGGAGTCGACGGTTCGAAGGCCATGAACCTCCTTCGCAACCACTTCTGGCTGCTCGGCACTCTCCTCCTCGGAGTCACCGTGCTCCTGCAGATGGGCAGTCTCACATTCGCGCCCTTGATGGTCGTGCAACCGGTGGGCGTCGTCGCACTGGTGTTCACCGCCCTGTTGACGGCAGTGTTCGCCAAGAGAGCGCCCTCCCGTCAGGTGGTGCGAGCCATCGCCATCTGCGTGCTCGGGGTGGCCGGGTTCGTGACCGTCGCGGCGATGGTGAGCACGCAGCACGCGATCACCGATGTGCAGCTCATCGCGGTGCTGGTCGTGCTGACCGTGCTGCTGGTCACCACGGCGGTGGTCGGGATCGTGGGGCGGCGCCGGCGCACGCCTCCGGTCGTCTGGGTGCTTCTCGGCGGCATCTACTCGGCCTTCGTGGCGACCCTCGGCAAGACAGTCATCCTCCGCGTGCAGTCTGCCTTTCAGTCGGGCGGTCTGAAGTGGGATGTCGCCAACCTTCTGACCATCGCCTGCATTCTGGGCATCGGAGTCGCCGGGGGACTCTCGATCTACTTCGTGCAGAAGGCCCACGCTTTCAACCGCCCGGAGGTCGTCGTCGCGGGGCTCACCGTCGTGGATCCCGCGGTCGCCGTCGTGCTGGGCATCGCGATCCTGGGCGAGGCGAGCGGCGCGCCGATGTGGGCGTACCTGGCGTTGGCGGCGGCGGGAGCGGTCGCGATGAGCGGGGTGTTCGCCCTGTCACGGGCGGAGGCTCGCACGGAATGAGCGGTGCGGGTCGGGTCCTCAGCGGCCCGGATGCCGGACAGCCCGGGTGGTCGCCCGGGTGTCACCGGGGTGAACACCCGGGTGATGTCCGACGGTGATCTGCGCCCCGAGCCCGCCAATATATTAGGAAGGAGTCAGCGAGGAACCGAGGGGGTTGGTTTCTCGTCTTACAGGACCGGCGCTTCCCCAGAGCGTCGGCAGAGCAGGGGGTAACGATGCTTCGAGCGACCGCTTTTAACGACAAGTGCACGACTGTCCTACGTCGGGAGCTCCTCCGTCCCGTCGTGGTGCGAACACCTCGAACCTCTCCGGAAAGAGCCTGGGTGGGGCCCGCATGAACCTCACCGACACGGACCGCGCCCGCGATGAGCTCGCGAAGGCAGTGCGTGCCGGACATCCAGAAACCATCGCCCGCACCGTCGTCTCCAACGTATGGCCGCTCTACACGACGCATCCCGACGCGTTGACGGCAGCGGTCGTCGAGCTCCCGAGCAGTCTGCTCGACCGGCATCCCATTCTTCGAGTGATCCATCCGATGACGGCCGTGCTCGCCCGCAGGGCTCGGGCCTATCAGCCGGTCCCGCACGCCCAGGATGCGCGCCTGATGAGCGCCGATGAGCTCGACTTCCTCACTCTTGCCCAAATGCTCTCGTTCCGCGTCAACGGCGACGTCACGGCCGCCATGGTCTACGCGCGGCGGCTCGAGGATCGCCTTCTCGAGACGGCAGCCGAGGGCCGGGAACGCATCGACGGGCCCCTGTGGTTCCTCCATCATCAGATCGGGACCACGATGCTCGCCGCCGGCGACTCGGGGCGGGCGCTGTTGGAGTTCGCGACGGCTCGTCAGCTGGGCAAGTTCTCCGGGCAGGAGTACGCCGAACGTATGGCTCTCGCCCGAACCGCACTCGCACACGCGATCCGCGGCACTCTGAGTGAGGCGGAACGCGCGCTCGCCGAGGCGGAGGAGATGCCGGAGGTGACCGCCCTCCATGCGAGCGCGACGATGTCGTCCGAGCTCATCGCCAGGGCGCTCATTGCCGTGGACCGCCGGTCGGGTGACGTCGACGAGTTGCTGTCGGGAGCGTGCCCGGTCGACAGCATCGAACTCAACTGGCCGTTCGCTCTGCTGGCCCGTTGCCGCGCCTATCTCTCGCGGCATCGGCCGGAGGATGCGCTCGAGGCGATCCGACTGGCTTCGGACGGGCATCCGACTCAGCGGGGCTCGTTCGCCGCCGACGTCGTCGCCTCCTCGACCATCGAGGCGCTCATCGCCACGGGTGACTCCGCGTATGCCTGGACGGTCGTCAAGGAAAACCCCAAGGTCGGCGTGCTCACCCTGCTGGCGACCGCCCATCTCGCGCTCCACGACGGGCGGCTGGACACGGCGGCACACGAGCTTCGCGCGCTGGCATCGGACCAGACGCTCGGACCTGCGCAGCGCGCCGAAGCCGTGCTGCTCTCCGGGTGGCTCGAGCTCGCGCGAACGGGCGAGATCGATGCGGAGACCGCACGCCAGATCTCGAGGATCTCCCAGCGCGCCGACCGCCGACGCCTGCTGGAAGTGATGCCGCGACAGCTCGTGGATCGCATCAAGGAAGTGCTGGATGCGGAAGCCGCCGAGGAGTGGGTCGTGGTGACGGAGGGCATCGTGTTCCGGGATCTCCAAGCGCGACCGTCGCTCACCTCGGGCGAACTCCGTATCCTCAACGCGCTGCCGGCACAGCGGTCGACGGCGAACATGGCATCGAGCTTCCACGTGTCGCCGAACACCGTGAAGTCGCAGCTGCGCTCGATCTACCGCAAGCTGGGGTGCTCCACTCGAGAAGAGGCGATTCGCATCGCGACGCGCATGCGTCTGCTCGCTGCCTCCATGAGCGACTGATCGCCTTCGCCGCATCGACCACGGACGGTCGCGCTGGCCACGTTCGGGCAGCCGGCGCGACCGTCCGTGATCAACGCTGCATGCGACCGAACGTGATCGCTCGCACGATGTTCACCACGCCGAGGACGATGAGCGAGATACCCATCAGCATCCACAGCACCATGGCGCCCCACAGCGGTGCGAACAGCAGCACCGCTCCAGCCACGATCGAGAAGATCGCGAAGACGATCGACCAGACCCTGGAGCCGGTTCCGGAGAGGGTGCTCAGAGCGACGATGCCCTCGACGATCCACAGGATGCCGACGAGCACGCCGAGGAAGGCTCCCAGCCAGACCGCGGTCTGACCGAGGCTCGTGAACGCGATCACCCCGGCGACGATGAAGATCAGGCCGAGCAGCACGTGGCCGACGCGCGCCCATCCGCCCTTCGTCCTGCTCAGCCCGCCGATGGCCGCGTAGATGACACCGGCGACGATCGCGTAGGCGGCGACGAGAGCGGTGACGGCCATCGCGGTCTTGCCCGGCCAGACGAGGATCACCACCCCGACGACGAGGGCGAGCGATCCCCCCACGCCGATGGCGATGCGGATGCCGTCGAAGGCGGTCTTCGTGGACGTGGGTGCAGCGTGCATAGGCGTTTCCTCGAGAGTCGATCGGGCGGTGCCGGGCGTTATGCGGCGTGGGGCTTCTTCTCGCCGACCAGGCTCTGAACGGCCTTCGTGATCGCGGCGAACTCGTCCTGCTTGCGCGCCACGAACTCGAGTGCTTCGGTCCCGGTGGCCAGCACCTGCTGGCCGAGCTCTCCGACATCCGCGAAATGGTGGCTGGCGTTGCCGACCAGGCCGCCCTCCAAAGCCAGTCGCCCCACCAGGTCGAGCTTGAGGATTTTGGTGCCCTCGTTGAAGCTCATGTCGGCGAAATCGACCCAGACGATGTTCGGTCGGGTCGTCGATTCGAAGGCGTAGCGCATGTTGGTGAGGTCGAGCACCACCTGCCAGATGGTCTGCGACGCGTCGGGTTTGCCCTCCTCCGGCGTTCGGAACGGCTGTGCCGCGTTGCGGATGATGCTGAACATCGCCGAGATCGCCTCGATCTGAGTCTTCGGCTGTTTCTGGTGCGCCACGTAGAAGGAGGCGCGCGCGAAGCGATCACTGGCCAAGGTCGACCCGGGAAGCGGCTTGTCACCGCCGAGGCCTTCGACCTCCTTCACGAGGTCGAGCTGCTTGTCGAACGTCGGGGAGTTGGTCATCACCTGGTACTCGCGGCTGTGGTACACCTTCGGCTTACCATCGGTGTACTCGATGATCGCCGAGTCGCCGGTCGCGTCGTTGATCGCCAGGTGCAGCGTGGGAACGAGGTGCCCCGTCGGGTCGAAGAGCTGAGCGATCTGCACCTGCGACTCGTTCGTCCACGCGACGGCCTCGGCGACCGTGGCGAAGTTGTCGAGATAGTACTGCAGCCACACCGCCTGGCTCAGCTGAGTCGCATCCGCTGCGGGTCTGCCGTAGTCGGATTCGGCAAGCCACAGGATGTGACCCGCGAAGCCCTTCTCGTTCATGCCGTCGCACGCGATGAGGTCGAAAGCCGTCGCGATGATGCTTCCGTACTTGGCCTTCCAGGTGAGGGTGCCATGGACACCGTCGGAGCGCTCGATGCCACGGGGGAGCTTCCAGAGGTTGGAGAGCAGGTCCATATGGAAGTCCATGTTTCGGCCAACGATGACTGCACCATTGGCATCGGGCCAGACAACTCGTGTGCACATGAGCGCCGCACGTCCTCTCGTCGATGATTCGCCCGCGGCCGGAGGAGTCACGGGCTCTCTGGTGATTATTGGTCGCGCTCGCCCGTGCGGACGTGGCGACGACGCGAAATCACCCGCAACGCTCACCCGGGTGCCACCCGCACCTTCACCCGCTCCCAACCCGTTTCGTACCGAATCGCTCCGCAGTGGTTGCCCGCGAGGAAACTACATGTTAGTTTCTTCTCGGGAAACGAAATTCGAGGGGAAACATGGACAGCGACGAAGCAGCGGCCCGCCTCGCGGCCGTGAAGCAGACGAAGAGCGTGTCGGTGCGGAACGGGGCGTGGGTCGCCTCCCTCGTGGCGTCGGCGGGAGCGCTGGCGATCGGGTTGATGATCGACATGGACATGATCTACCTCTCGGCACTCGTCGTGCTGGGGATCGTCGGGCTCTTCTCGATGCTGTCGATCCGGCTGCGGCTGACCTGGTCCGACCGCGCCGGCGCCTGGCTGGTCTGGGGCGGTGCCCTGCTGGCGCTCGCCGCATTCGCCGCCGTGCAGTTCCCGGTGCGTGCGGCGGGATGGATCCTCCCCAACACGATCGGAGCGCTCGCCGCCGTCGTCGTGATCCTCCTCGTCTGCCGACCGGGTCTGCAGCGCCTCGCGAGTGCACCCACCCCGGTGGCATCCGGGAAGCGAGATGAGTGACGCGCAGGGAGAGGATGCGGTGGCGCCGCGCCTCGATCCGCTGCTGCACGAGCCGGTGCGTTTGAGCGTGCTCTCCGCCCTGGCCCCCGCGGACTACATCGAGTTCTCGACGCTGCTCCGCCTGGTCGGGGTGAGCAAGTCCGCGCTGTCGAAGCACGTGTCCGCTCTGACGGATGCGGGAGTCGTCGTCGTGACGAACAGCCCCACCGATCAGCGCGCGCGTCGCATCGCCCTGACCGAGGCGGGGCGGGAGTCCTTCGACGCCTATCTCCGCCGGCTCGAGGAGATCGTCCGCGCGGCACGCGGGCAGGCGGGCGGATCCCGATGACGGAGAACACCACCGCCGACGCGCGGGTGCGCACGACCGTGACTCGGAAACTGGTGCGCAACCCGCTCCTCTGGGGCGCGGTGCTGCTGCTCGCCGCCATCGTCTTCACGGTCGCGGGCGATGACTTGAGCTTCTTCCCCTTCCTGCTCATGCTGGTCGGCGGCTGGTGCTTCGGCTTCGCGTTCGTGAATGCGACGTTCGACATGGTGCCCGCGCGCAACGGCGCGATCCTCCACGTGATCGTGGCCGTGGTCCTGGGCGTGCTCGTCGCCTCGGTGATCGAGTTCGGGGGAGACCTGCTCGACCCGTTCCCCGCTGCCGTTCGCGGTGTCGCCGTGGTGCTGCAGATGGCGGCGATCCCCGCGGTCGGATGGATCTGGCTCGGGCTGCTCAGCCGCGTCACCGATCTGCTCGGGCGCCGGGATGCGAAGAAGCGCCCGCTGCCCGTGGCCCCGGAGTGGGAACGCGAGGAGAGCGGCGACGGTTCGGTCGTGCGGTTCCCCGGCATCGAGCTCCGGATGCGCAGCCTCACGCAGGCGATCGTGGCGATCGTCGTGGTGTTCGGGCTCCTCGGTGTCGTCGCGCTGATCGCGCTCGACGACCTCGCGATGCGGATGGGCCCGCGCCTCGCCATCCTCCTCCTCGGGATCGTGGTCGGACTCCCCGTATACCTGGCGTTCACCGCGATCCTGCGTCGCCGCACGCAGCAGTGCGCTGTCGCCTTCGGCAACGACGAACTCCGGATCCGCGTGGGGGAGGCCCGTTACTCGATCCCGTTCCGGGACCTCGAGCTCCTCCGTTGGCGGACCCGCAGCGACTACGCACGCTTCGAAGCGCGCGGCGGGTCCGGTGTCGACCTCTCGGTGGTCACCGGGATCGCGAAGCCGCCCCGAGGGTTCTCCGCCGAGCTGCCGCCATTGCCGAGACGGGTGTATCGGCGCCTCGAGCTCGCCGGTCTGACGCTCGAGAAATCGCGCCGGGATGAGGTCGTCACCTTCCGTCGGTGAGCCGATCCGGTAGAGCGTCGGTGGCTCATGCGAACATCCGTGCATGGATTCCCTCCGCCTCCGACTCTGGTCCGAGAACGACCTCGAGCTGCTGCATGCCGCCAACACCCCCGCGATGACGGCTCATCTGAACGGTCCCGAGACCGAGGAGCAGGTCGTGGAACGTCAGGCCCGCTATCTGCGGCTCGTGGCCTCCGGCGAGGCACGGATGTTCGTGATCGAAGACGCCGAGGGGGCGTCGCTCGGTTCGATCGGTTACTGGCGCATGGACTGGCGGGACGAGCCCGCGCTGGAGACCGGCTGGTTCGTCCGCCCCGAGGCGCAGGGGCGCGGCGTGGCATCGAAAGCCCTCGCCCTGCTCATCGACGATGCCCGCGCACATCGAGGTGACAGGCGTTTCCTCACCGCATTCCCCGGCGTCGACAACCCCGCGTCCAACAGCGTCTGCCGCCGGAACGGCTCCGCCCTGGTCGGCACGTTCACTGAGGCGTTCCGGGGCGCAGAACTGACCGTGAACGAGTGGGTGCTCGACCTCACGGGGTGATCGACATCACCCCGCCGGGTACTCCTGCGCCTTGAGCAGCCGAGCGAGGTGCGCGGCGTTCCGCGCCGCCGTCCCGATCGCCGAGGCGACCTTCTCGGGGGTCTCGTCGAGGTCCTTGTAATCGGTGGTGTGCATCGCCTCCCCGTTCCAGTAGACCGAGCCCTGGGCCGGGATGGTGAAACCGACGTCGTTCAGCGACTGGAAGAGGATCGCCGCGATGTGGTGGGCTCCGTCCTCGTTGCCGACGATGCCCGCGATCGCGACCTTGTCGAAGAGGGTGGGCCGTCCTCGCGCGTCTGTCTCGCCGAGCTCGGCGTCGAGGCGTTCGAGCACGCGCTGCGCGACGCTGGAGTGCTGTCCCATCCACGTGGGAGTGGCGAACACGAGGATGTCGGCGTCGAGGATGCGTCGGCGCACGCTCGGCCACTCGTCGCCGTCACCCATGTCCTTCTCCACGCCGGGGCTGATCGACAGATCGACGGCGCGGACCAGGTCGCCCGTGATGCCGTGACCGGCGAGGGCCTCGAGCAGCTGCGTGGCGAGAAGGTCGGAACTGGAGGAGGCGGGCGACGGCTTCAGGGTGCAGGAGACGGCGACCGCGGTCAATGGTGTCTTCATCCTCCGAGGACACCAGGCCGCGAGTCCGGTGCACAGGGGGTTTCCGCGCCGGGGCTATCCTGGTAAATGGCACCGACGACAGGAGATCCCGTGATCCTCAGCTTCCTCTTCTTCATGATCCTCTTCATCGGAGGCATCTGGACGATGGGCATCTCGTTCGGGCTGCCCGACTTCCAGGCGCTCGCGTTCTGCGGCGGCCTCCTCCTCGTCACGCTGGCGATGGCGTTCATGCTCCGCCAGGGAGGGTCGGCCACCCGCCGGTCGAACAACTGGTCGGGCAACGCCACCGAGTGAGGTATCGCGGACGGCAATGCCGTCCGCTCAACGTCGTTTGGCGAGCCTCGCCTCGAGGTTGGCCTGCACCGCGGGCCACTCCGGCTCGATGATCGAGAACTCCACGCTGTCGCGCAGCGCGCCGTTGCGGTAGCGGCTCATGGCCCGCATCACGCCGTCCTGCTTGGCTCCGAGCCGCTCGATGGCTGTGCGCGACTGGAAGTTGACCCACTGCGTGGTCAGGCCGACGCGGAACACCCCGAGCGTCTCGAAGGCGTGCCGGAGCAGGAGGAGCTTGGACTCGGCGTTCGTACCCGTGCCGTGGGCGGACGGACGGTTCCAGGTGTAGCCGATGTGCAGACGCGGGACGTCGGCGACGATGTCGTAGTACGAGGTGAGTCCGAGGATGCGTCCGTCGGCGCCGAAAGCGGTGAACGGCACCATCTCGCCCTTCTCGATGAGCGAGAGGCGTCGGTCGACTTCTGCGCCCACGCCGTCGGGGGCCGGAACCGAGGTGTACCAGGCCGTCTTCCACAGGTCGCCCTCCTGCACGGCGTCGATGAGACCGTCGACGTGCGAGCGCTCGAGCGGACGGAGTTCGACGAGTTCGCCGGTGAGGGTGACGGGGGCGGGAGCGACGAGGAAGGCCATGACGGTATTCAACCAGCGACCGGGACGGCACCCTGACGCAGGAGCTGCTGGTAGGCGGTGACCAGCTCGATGGTGACCCCGAGCTCGAAGGCCAGACTGGCCAGGTGCGGCCCGCGGAGCTCTTCTGCCTCGGCATAGGCACGTGAGGTGATCAGCCGACAGGCCGCCCACTCGTCGGCCTGGCGCTCCTGCTGCGCGCGGATCACGGGCACGCGCGCGGGAGTGTGCCCGAACTGCGCATGCCCGAGCTCGTGGGCGAGCACACTGCGTGTGGTGCGCGCGCTCATACCGGGACTGAGTCGGATCGTGCGGGTCAGGGGATCGAAGCCGCCGCGCGTGCGGCCGGGACCCTCGACGATGCGCAGTCGCTGTTCCTCGGCGAGGTGCAGAAGGTCGTCCATCGCTCTCCTCCTCGCCGTGCCGGGGCGGCAGCGTGTGCGCCGCTAGTCGTAGAGGTCGTCCGTATCCGAGTCGTGCGACGTGCGGGATTCGAAGGCGACCTCGCGGGTATCTTCTCGCGGACCGGCGACATCGGGGGTGGGGCGGATCGGGGTGATGCGCGCGGTCGTCTCCCCGTCTGCTCTGAGGCGTTCCTCTGCGCGAGCGAAGAGCACGTGGGGCTCGAGGCCGAGAGCGTCGCAGACCGAGTAGACGACCGGGACTGGGATGGCACGCTTGCCGGTGACGTAGTTGTCGAGGGCGCTGCGCGCGATACCGATGGTGCGCGCCATCGCCGCGATGCTGCTCCTGGACGCGGCGATCTCGCCGCGGATCTGGCGCCCCACGGCGTTGTTGAATTCCTCGGCCGGTGTCTTCACCCGGCTCACGATAGCAGCGCACCGACTCCAGAATGCCGCCATTATGGTGCAATCGACAGGTCTGCGTGTCCGTGCGGGGTACTAGCGTAGGCGTATGGGGACAGAATTGCGTCAGATGTTGGCATCCACCGTGAACGGCGCGCGAATGCACGCCGGGCTGTCGTTCGCTCGACTGTCCGAGCTCTCGGGCATCACGCCGGACGCGCTCTCGGAGCTGCTGGAGGGTCAGGTCGACTTCACGGTCGTCGACCTCGCCAGCATCGCCGCGGCGCTCGACATCCCGATCACGAGACTCCTCCCGGCATCCACGGCCGACGACTGACGTCGGACGCGCACAGTAGCGTGGTCCGTATGAAGCCCGTGCCGTTCGGATCGTCCACCGCCCCCGCCGTCGTCGCCGGCATGATGCGCATCAACGATAAAGACGAGGCGCACATCCGGGCGCTCTACGCCACAGCGCGGGAGTCCGGCATCGACTTCTTCGACCACGCGGACATCTACGGCGGGAGCATGCACCAGTGCGAGGCGCGCTTCGCCGATGCGCTGCGGCTCAGCGCCTCCGAGCGCGACGAGATCGTGCTGCAGACCAAGTGCGGGATCGTGCCCGCGCAGGGGACGTTCGACTTCTCGTACGAGCACATCGTGACCCAGGTCGAAGGCTCGCTCGCTGCCCTGCAGACCGACCGCCTCGACGTGCTGCTGCTCCACCGCCCCGACATGCTCGTCGAGCCTGAGGAGGTCGCCCGTGCGTTCGACGATCTGGAGGCCTCGGGCAAGGTCCGCGCCTTCGGCGTCTCGAACCACACGCCGCGGCAGATCGATCTGCTCCGCACGGCCGTCCGGCAGCCGCTGGTCGCCAACCAGCTGCAGCTGTCGATCACCCATGCGCCGATCCTCGCTCAGCCGGTCGCGGCGAACATCGCCGGCCACGAGCAGAGCGCCGTGCGCGACGGTGGCGGCATCGTGGAGTACTGCCGCATCAACGGCATCACGATCCAGGCCTGGTCGCCGTTCCAGGACGGCCGCGGTCACGGCGTGTTCCTCGGCAACCCCGAGTACCCCGAGCTGAACGCGGTGATCGATCGCCTCGCGGCGTCGTACGGCGTGACTCCGCTCGCCATCGCGACCGCCTGGATCACCCGTCACCCCGCCGGCATGCAGGTGGTCCTCGGCACGACCACACCCCAGCGCGTGCGCGAGGCCGCGATGGGCGCCGACCTCGAGCTGACCCGGCCCGAGTGGTACGAGCTGTTCCGCGCTGCCGGACACCTGCTGCCGTAGAAGCGGTTCGGGTCGGCGCGGTCCGGCACACCGTCGTCTACCCTGAACTCATGCCGTTCCTGTTCTCGCTCCTCGTCATCGCCCTGATGATCGGCGCACTGATCGACATCATCACCCGCGACAGCGCCCTGGTGAAGCACCTGCCGAAGATGGTGTGGATCATCATCGTGATCCTGTTGCCGTTCGTCGGCAGCGTGCTGTGGTTCGCCATCGGACGGGAGTACGGCGAGGCCGGCATCTCCATCCCTCGCGTGCGTCGTGCCGAGCGGCCGACCGCCACCCGCACCGACGTGCGCCCCTCGCCGCCGGCGGACACGCGCACGACCGAGCAGCAGATCGCCGATCTCGACCGCGAGATCGAGGAATGGCGGCTCCGCGAGGAGCTCGAGAAGCGCCGCCGCGACGGGGACGCCGCCTCCGGATCCGCCGGCGCCGCCTCCTAGGCCGAGACCCCTCCGCGGTCGAAGGACTCGCGGATCGCCTCTTCCAACTGCGGGTGGCGGAACTCGAAGCCCGCGGCGGTGAGCTTCTCCGGCAGCACCCACCGGCTCTTCAGGACGAGTTCGGTCTCGGTACGGATGCCGATGGCGCCGAGCTCGAGCATCCAGCGGGGCAGCGGCGGGCCGATGCGAGTGCCCAGCACGCGACGAACCGTCGCCATGAACTCGACGTTGTCGACCGGATTCGGGGATGCGACGTTGACGGGACCCTCGAGTGACGGCGTCTGCTCGATGAAGTCGATGATGCGTGCGACGTCGTCGATGTGCACCCAGCTGAATCGCTGACTCCCGCGGCGCGCGCGGAAGTGGTGAACGGTCCCGGCCCGGCGTCGCGCGGCGCTCGCGGGCCACCGGCCGTCGTACTGCGGACCGCCGAGCCCGAGCCGGACGAGGTTCTTCAGGGGCCCGAGCACGCCGCCGTGGCCGAGCACGATCGCGCTGCGGAGGGCGACGCGACGCGTGGCGGGCAGCTCTCCGGCGAACAGCGCCTTCTCCCAGGCCTTCGCGACCTCGACCGAGAAGCCGGTGCCGAGCTCGCCCGTGGATTCGGTCATCGGACGGTCTTCGGCGTGCCGGTAGATCGTGGCCGTCGAGGAGTTCACCCACAGGGCGGGAGGCGCAGATGCGCGGGCGATCGCCGTACTCAGCGAGGTGGTGGTGTCGAGCCGGGACCGGAAGATCTCGGCGCGGTTCTCCGGCGTGTACCGGCAGTTGACGCTCTTGCCGGCAAGCCCGATCACCAGGGACGCACCGTCGACCGCGCGGTCGATCTCGACCTGATCGCCCCAGCGGATGTCGGCGCCGGAGCGCGAGATCGTGACGACCTCGCGGCCCTCGGCGCGGAACCGGGAGACGAGGTGGCTGCCCATGAATCCCGTGGATCCACCGATCACGACTCGGCCTGTGTTCATGCGGACTGCTCCTTATCTGCGATGCGGGGGACCTCTGCGAGGGGCGGGACGCGGTACTCGAAATCGCCGCGGTATTCATACACGCGGCCGAGGAGAGGCGCGTCGATCGTGAGTGCCACCTGCTGCCGGTCGATGGCGTCGTCGAAGCGCTCCGTGAGGCGGACGACGGGTGCGATCAGGCGGGGGATGCGCATTCGGAGCCGCCCCAGTCGCACACCGACGGCCCGACTCGTGAGGTGCAATGCGCCGTCGCGCACGTCGACGTCGAAGCAGGCCGCGATGAGTCCGGGTTCGCCGAGTTCGTCGAGCACGCGACCGTGCCGGGTGAGCGCGACCGCATCGCGCATGACCCACGGGCCGCGGGCGAAATGGAACGTGCGCTCGCCGATGGCTCGGGACGCGATCGTGCGGTTCTCGACGCGGAACGGCACGTCGCGCTCCCAGACGGCGGCGACGACGCCGCGACGTTCGAGGACGCGGAGGACGGGCCAGAGCCACCGCCGCGGCGTACCGACGACGTGGAACACGCCCTCGCCGATGCCGACGGCGCCGTCGGGGACCGCCGAGAAGTAGGCGCGCAGCCGAGGGTGCAGCTCGTCGATGCGCTCGCCGAGTGCCCGGGCGTAGGGGGATTGCGGCACGGGCGTCACGTTTCGAGCCTAGCTCGACGGTGGGTGCGCCCGGCCGGTCCGCCGCCGCTCAGGCGGGTGGGCGCAGGAGCCGGTCGAGCAGGGCGAGCGCCTCGTGCTGCGGCGCGGTCTCATCCAGCAGCCACTGCGTCTGGAGGCCGTCCGACGCCGCGACCACGAGAGCCGCGACGGCATCCGCGTCGACGTCTTTCCGGATCTGCCCGTCTTCCTGCTGTCGTCGAACGGTCTCGGCGAGCCGTTCGCGCAGACGTGCGAAACGACCGGTGGCGAACGTGCGCGCCGCCGGATGCCCCTCTTCGAGTGCCGTCGCGACGAGCGTCGAATACAACTGCACGAGGCCGGGGATCGCGCGGTTGAAACGTGCCGACTCGATCATCATCTCGACCGGCGTCGCATCCGCCGACGGGGGATCGGGCTGTCGCCCCGGCGCGTTGCTCTCCTCGTAGACGGCGACGAGCAGCTCTTCGAGAGACCCGAAGTAGTGGGTGAGGGCGGCGTGCGTGACGCCCACTTCGCGCGCGATCGCCCGCAGGCTCGTGCGGTCGGAGCCGCGCGCGGCGAAGACCTCGATGGCGCGATCGAGGATCTCCTGTCGGCGAGCGATCCCCTTGGCGTAGGTGCCGCGCGGGCGGGGCTGCTCGGCAGGCTCTGGCGTGTCGGCGGGCATGGGGGGAGTCTAGCGAATCAAAACTTCCACGTGGAGGTATTTGGTGGTAGCGTGCCTGCACGGGGTAGTGACCCCCACATGTCACCGAAGACCGAAGGAGCACGACCGATGACGATTCAGACCTCCCTGCAGCTGTTCACGATCAAGGACGAGCTGGAGGCCGACCTAGAGGGCACGCTCTCGGCGGTCGCCGCCCGCGGCTTCACGGCCGTCGAGCCCTACGACTTCGTCCGCCGCGCCGAACCACTCGCCGCCGCGCTCTCCGCCGCCGGACTCACCGCCCCGTCCGGGCACGCCTTCCTCGCTTCGGAGTCGTTCGTGAACCCCGACGGCAGCGGCACGACCATCCCCGTCCCCACGCCCGACGTCGTCTTCGCCGCAGCCCGGGTGCTGGGCATGGAAACGGTCATCGACCCCTACACCGAGCCCGCGCGCTGGGAGTCCGTCGCGCAGATCGAGGAGACGGCCCGCCTGCTGAACGCGGCCGCCGAGATCGGCGCGACCGTCGGCGTCCGCGTCGGGTATCACAACCACGCCCATGAGCTGGAGGCCGTCTTCGACGGGGTGACCGGGCTGGAGGTCCTCGCGGGGCTGCTCGACGAGCGCGTCGTGCTCGAGGTCGACCTGTACTGGGTGGCTCGCGGCGGCGTCGACCCCGTCGCGCTGCTGCAGCGCCTGGGCGACCGCGTGATCGCCGTGCACGCGAAGGACGGCACGCTCGACCCGGCGCTCGCCGGCGCCTACCCGCCCGCCGACCAGGTGGCCGCGGGCGAAGGGTCCGTTCCGCTGGTCGAAGCCATCGCCGCCGCCCCGGCGCTCGAGCTCGCGATCGTCGAGTTCGACCACTACGAGGGCGACCTGTTCGACGCGATCGAGCGCAGCCGTGTCTTCCTCGACGAGAAGGTCGCCGGCTGATGGCGGGTCCCGTCGGAGTCGGCATCATCGGTGCCGGGAACATCAGCGACCAGTACCTGTCGAACCTCACCACCTTCCCGGACGTCCGTGTGATCGCGGTCGCCGACGTCATCGAGGAGCGTGCGAAGGCGCAGGCCGCGAAGTACGGCGTCCCGCGTGCCGGCGGCGTCGACGTGGTGCTCGACGACCCCGAGATCGACATCGTCGTGAACCTGACGATCCCGGCGGTGCACGTCGAGGTCTCCGAGGCGATCATCGCTGCGGGCAAGCACGTCTGGACAGAGAAGCCGATCGGCGTCAGCCGCGAGGAGTCGCGTCGGCTGCTGGAGACGGCGGATGCTGCCGGCCTCCGCGTCGGCGTGGCCCCGGATACCGTGCTCGGGCCGGGCGTGCAGACCGCCAAGCGGGCGATCGCGCGCGGCGACATCGGGCGCCCGCTGTTCGGTCAGACCACCTTCCAGTGGCAGGGTCCGGAGATCTTCCACCCGAACCCTGCGTTCCTCTACGCCAAGGGCGCGGGGCCGCTGCTCGACATGGGCCCGTACTACGTGTCGACCCTCGTGCACGTGTTCGGACCGGTCGCCGCGGTCGCCGCCCTCGGGCTGCAGGGGTCGCCGACGCGCCGTGTGCAGGTCGGCGAGCTGGCGGGCCAGGAGTTCCCGGTCGAGATCCCGTCCACGCTCAGCGTGCTGATGGACTTCGAGGAGGGCGGCCAGGCGCAGAGCCTGTACAGCACCGACTCACCGCTGCTGCGGCAAGGGATCGTCGAGATCACCGGCACCGAGGGCACGATCGTGATCCCCGACCCGAACACCTTCGGCGGTCCGATCACCATCACGCGTCCGCTCACACGTCAGTTCGTTCCGCCGGAGCCGATGACGCAGGAGATCGTCGACATCGCGCAGGAGGGTGTGCTCTCCGGTCGTGGTGTCGGGCTGCTCGACATGGCCCGCTCGATCGCGGCCGGCCGGCCGCACGTCGCCACGGGGGAGTTCGGCTACCACGTGCTCGACACGCTCCTGTCGATCGAGGAGGCGGCCGAATCGCGGAGCTTCGTCCCGGTCGAGAGCACGCTGGATCAGGTGGGCGCGATCGCCGCGGACTTCGATCCGTTCGAGGCCACGCTCTGACGGTCGCCGCTCGGGGCGGCGGGGTGCGGATCAGCGCGCCTTCGCCGCCACGTAGCGGTCGACGCTCGCAGGGGAGAGCACCTCGCGCGCGACCATGATCGCGGCCCCCAGCACGGCCGCGCGGTCGCCCGCCTGGGACTGCACGATCGCCAGATGCTGCGTCGCGAGCGGGATCGAGCGGCGGTAAACGACCTCGCGCACACCCGCGAGCAGGTGCTCACCGGCGCGGGCGATGCTGCCGCCCAGCACGATGATCGACGGGTTCAGGAGATTGACGACGGTCGCGAGGACCTCGCCGACATCACGCCCCGCCTGACGGGTGGCCTCGATCGCGGCGGCGTTTCCGGCGCGGACCAGGTCGACCACGTCCGAGGGGCCGTGCACGTCGAGCCCTTCCTCGCGGAGCGCGATCGCGAGGGCGGAACCGCTGGCGAGGGCCTCGAGGTCGCGCTCATCGCCCGGCTCGCGGGTCGACCCCGCGCCCGCGGGCACCTGCACGTGGCCCATGTCTCCCGCGGATCCCTGCGCGCCGCGCTGCAGCTGGCCGCCCGCGATGATGCCGGCGCCGATGCCGGTCGACACCTTGACGAAGACGAGGTCTTCGACCTGTGGCCAGCTCATCGCCTGCTCGCCGAGGGCGAGGATGTTGACGTCGTTGTCGACGAGAACGGGCACGTCGAAGGTCTTCTGCACGTAGGCGGGCACGTCGAACCGGTCCCAGCCCGGCATGATCGGCGGATTGGTGGGTCGGCCGGTGGAGTGCTCGACGGGGCCGGGGACGCCGATGCCGACGCCGACGAGCGGGAGGCCGCCGGCGGTTGAGTCGAGCAGGGCGGCGGCATCCGCGAGGATCGTGTCGAGCAGGCTCTCCGGTCCGTCGCCGATGTCGATCGTGCGCGTGCGGGCATCGAGGATGACGGCGGCCAGGTCGGCGACCGCGACCGTCGCGTGCGTGGCGCCGAGGTCGACCGCCAGCACGAGCCCGGCGCGCGGGTTGAAGGCCACGCGTGCGGGCGGTCGGCCGCCCGTGGAGACGGCTTCTCCGGCGGGGCGGACGAGGTCGGCGGCGAGGAGCGCGTCGACCCGCAGGGCGACCGTCGACCGGGCGAGGCCGGTGAGGACGGCGAGTTCCGCCTTCGTCCTGGCGTGGCCGTCGCGGAGGATCTGGAAGATCTCTCCGATCCCCGATGCGATCGCCGGAGCGGGCCTGAGAACGTCAACCATTGCGTCAGTAAACCACAGCACTTCGGCGTCTCGCCGATCGACTTCCGATTTCCGTCAGATAACTTTTGACGAAGGTCTAGCAAAAGTCTGTAGGTCTGTGTCAGAATCGCCGCATGACAACGGATGTCACTGACACCGGTCTCGGAACGATCCGAGCCGGCATCCTCGGCGGAGGATTCATGGCCCGCGTGCATCGCACTGCGGCCCGCGACGCCGGCGGCGAACTGCGCGCCGTCGCCACCCGGTCTCGCGAAGGAAGCCGCGATGCCGCACTGGCGCTCGGCGCCGGTCGAGCCGAGAGCAATGCGGCCGGTCTGCTGGAAGCGGGCGACATCGACGTCGTGCACATCTGCACGCCCAACGCCACGCACGCCGAACTGGCGCTCCAGGCTCTGAACGCCGGCAAGCACGTCGTGTGCGAGAAGCCGCTCGCGACGACGGCCCCGGACGCGAGGGTTCTCGCCGAGACGGCCGAGGCCCGCGGGCTGGTGGCGGCCGTGCCGTTCATCTACCGCTACCACCCGATGGTGCGCGAGGCCAGAGCACGGATCGCCCGCGGCGAGGCCGGCGACCTGCTCACCCTCGACTGCTCCTATCTGCAGGACTGGATGCTGCTGTCGAGCGACGACGACTGGCGGGTGCGCTCCGAGTCCGGCGGCGCATCCCGCGCCTTCGCCGACATCGGCTCCCACCTGTGCGACCTGATCGAGTTCGTGATCGGCGAGCGTATCCACGCGCTGAGCGCCCGCACCCGTCGGGTCTTCTCGGAGCGCTCGGGGCAGTCGGTCGACACGGAGGACATCGTCGCGGTGCTCGTCGAGACCGAGTCGGGCGGCCTCGGCACGCTGCTCATCTCGCAGATGGCCGCCGGCCGCAAGAACGCCCTCACCCTCGAGTTGCACGGCTCGCGGCAGAGCCTGCGCTTCGAGCAGGAGCGCCCCGAGGAGCTGTGGATCGGCATGCGCGAGGAATCCCGGCTGCTGCTGCGCGACCCCGCCACCGCCGACCCGGATTCCGCGCGGCTGCAGCGGGTTCCGGCAGGACACCCGATGGGGTACCAGGATGCCTTCAACAGCTTCATCGCCGACGTCTATGCGGCGATCGCCGGTGCGGAACCCGATGGGCTCCCGACTTTCGCCGACGGATACCGCTCGGCCGTGCTCACGGAGGCCGTGCTCGCCTCGGCGGCCGATGGCGGACGATGGGTGGAGGTGACGGCATGATCACGACCACGACCGAGCCCGTGCTGCAGGTGGCCGGCATCCGCAAGTCGTTCTTCGGCGTCGAGGTTCTGGGCGGCATCGACTTCGACGTGCGACCCGGCGAGGTGCACGGTCTCGTCGGCGAGAACGGCGCGGGCAAGTCCACGCTGATGAAGATCATCGCCGGCGTGCAGCCGGCCGATGAGGGCACGATCTCGTATCGCGGCGAAGAGGTGCATCACGCGCACCCGCGCCAGGCGATGGATGCCGGCATCGTCACGGTCTTCCAGGAGTTCACCCTGCTGCCGGAGCGCACGGTGGCGCAGAACGTCTACCTCGGACGCGAGCCGCGTCGGCGGGGATTCGTCGACCAGCGCGCCATGAACTCGCGGACCGCCGACCTACTGACCGACCTCGGGGTCTCCTTCATGGAGCCGACCGCGCGCGTCGGTTCGCTCACGGTCGCCGAGCAGCAGATCGTCGAGATCGTCAAGGCGCTCTCCTTCGATGCTCGGGTCATCTCGATGGACGAGCCGACCGCCGCCCTCAGCGACCGCGAGGTCGAGCTGCTCTACGCGATCATCCGCCGGCTCACCTCCCGCGGCGTCGCCGTGATCTACGTCTCGCACCGGTTGAAGGAGATCTTCGACCTGTGCGATCGCATCACGATCCTCAAGGACGGCGCGCTCGTCTCGACCGACGAGACCGCGGCACTGACCACGGATGAGCTCGTGCGGCGCATGGTCGGCCGCTCCATCCAGTCGTACTTCCCGGATGCGGTCGAGGGCACGACGGTCGGGAAGGCGCGGCTCGAACTCGACGGCTGCGGCAACGCCTACGTCGACGGGGTCTCCCTCGCACTCCGCGCCGGGGAGATCGTCGGCATCGCCGGTCTGCAGGGTTCCGGACGCACCGAGTTGGTGGAAGGGGTGTTCGGCATCCAGGCCTTCACCCGCGGATCGATGCGCATCGACGGGGCGCCCGTGCGGATCGGCACCGCCCGCGCCGCCGTCCGTGCCGGCCTCGCCCTCGTCTCGGAGGACCGCAAGGCGCAGGGCCTCGCCCTCGGGCAGTCCGTCCTCGACAACGCGCTCCTGGTCGTCCGCAGCGTCTTCGCCGGGCGGACCACCGCATCCCGTCGCGAGGTGCCCGGCATCCTGAGCTCGCTCGAGGTCAGCTCGCGGGGCCTGGATCAGGAGGTGCGCTTCCTCTCCGGCGGCAACCAGCAGAAGGTGGTGCTGGCCAAGTGGCTGCTCACCCAGCCGCAGATCGTGCTCTTCGACGAGCCCACCCGCGGCATCGACGTCGGTGCGAAGTACGCCGTCTACCAGCTGATGCGCGAGCTCGCAGCGCAAGGGAAGGCCGTGCTGATGGTGTCGAGCGAACTGCCGGAGGTGATCGGCATGAGCGACCGGATCCTGGTCATGCACGACGGCGAACTCGTCGCCGAACTGCCGGCGGGCTCCGCCGAGCACGAGATCCTCGGGGCCGCGACCGGCGCCGCCCATCCCGGCACCCTCGATCCCGGCACCGCGACGGACGGAGGTGCGCGATGAAGCGTCTGAAGATCGATTCCACGGTCATCGTGCTCGGCATCCTGCTCCTGGTGCTCGTCATCGGCGCGATCCTGGTCGGCACCGTGGGGCGCAACTTCCTCAGTGCCGGCAACATCCGCGACATCCTGACCGGCATGAGCGTGCTCGGCCTCGTCGCGATCGGGCAGACGCTCGTGGTGCTCGGCGCCTCTCTCGACCTCTCTGTCACCTACGTGATCAGCCTGTCGAGTCTGCTGGCGGCCACGATGATGAACGACAACGCGGCGAACATCCCGGTGGCCGTGATCGTCACGCTGCTCGTGTGCGCCGGCGTGGGTCTCGTGAACGGGCTCATCGTCACGGTGCTCAAGGTCAACGGCTTCATCGCCACACTCGGCGTCGGACTCATCCTGCAGGGCATCCTCAACACGAACTTCGAGGGATCCGCGGGGAAGGTGCCCTGGGCGTTCCAGCTCATCGGCGCCACCGGCGTCGGCCCCATCCCGGTCTCCACGCTCATCATGATCGTGCTGGCCGTCGTGATCTGGGTGCTCCTCAACCGCACCCGCACCGGCGCCCACCTCTACGCCGTCGGCGGCGATCCCGAGATCGCCCGGCTCTCCGGCGTGCGCACCCGGATGCCGCTCATCTGGGCGCACGTGCTCTGTTCGGTGTTCGCGGGTCTCGCGGGTCTGCTGCTCGCCAGCCGCCTCGGCGTCGGCAGCCCGACAGTCGGGCAGCAGGGCGGCTACGCGCTGCTCTCGATCGCGGCGGTCGTGCTCGGCGGAACGCTGCTGCTCGGTGGACGCGGCTCCGTCTGGGGCACGATCGGCGGCGTGGCGATCCTCGCGGTCGTCGACAACGTCATGAGCGTCATGCAGGTCAACCCGTTCCTCAAGGACGTCGTCCGCGGCGTCGTCATCGTCGCCGCAGTGGCCGTCTACAGCCGCCGCTCGATCATCCGCCGCCGTCCGCGCTTCGGCGCCGGAGGCACCCGCACCGGTGGGGACGATGCCGCGAAGGCGGCGGCGCCCGAGATGGCCGCCGCCGCGTCGCAGCTCGCCGACGTCACCACTGTCACCGCATCCGATATCGGCACCGCCACGGAAGGAGGACGCTCATGAACGCGCTGCGCACTCTCGTGAGCCCCCGTGGGGCCGTGTTCCTGCTGCTCGTGCTGCTGTTGGTGGCCGTCACGATCCTCAACCCGAGCTTCGCCGAGCCCGGTCAGTTCATGCGCTTCATCCAGCGGGTGGCGCCCATCGCGATCGTCGCGATCGGGCAGTACTTCGTGATCATCGCGGGGGAGTTCGACCTCTCGCAGGGCTCGCTCATCACGGCGCAGGTGATCATCGCCGGCAACCTGGTCGGTCAGGACGACGCACGCACGGTGCCGGTCCTGCTGCTCATGATCGTCTTCGCTGTGGCCGTCGGGCTCGTGAACGGGGTGATCACGACACTGTTGAAGGTGCCGTCGTTCATCGTCACGCTCGGCATGATGCTCGCCCTCCTGGGTGGAGTGATGTGGTGGACCGGGGGAGCGGCCACCGGGAACCCGGCCGACAGCTTCCGCGAGATCGGCCGCGGCGGCATCCGCGACGTGCCGTTCCTCGAGTTCATCCCCTGGGCGGTGCTGCTGCTGATCGTGTGGCTGGGACTCGGCATCTGGATCACCAAGCGCCCGCTGGGCAAGACGCTGATCGCGGTCGGCGACAACGCCGGTGCGGTCGACTACGCCGGGGCCCGCCGCGCCTGGGTGACGACGCGCGCGTTCGTCATCTCGTCGCTCTCCGCGTCCCTGTCGGCCGTGCTCCTCGTCGGATACGCCGGCGTGCATCCCTCGGTCGGCCGCGGATACGAGTTCACGGCGATCACCGCCGTGGTGCTCGGAGGCGTGGTGCTGGGCGGTGGTCGCGGCTGGATCGTCGGCGCGGTCGCCGGTGCCTTCGCCCTCGAGGCCCTGTTCATGCTGCTCAACATCGCCGGGATCCCCTCGACGCTGCGCGATGCCGTGCAGGGCGTGATCATCATCGCCGCGGTCGCCTACTCCGCCGTCGCCTTCCGGGCGCGGCGCAAGCGCGGGCCGCTGCCCTCGGACATCCCTCCCGAAGACCCCAGAATCCCTGAAGCAACCAGAATCCCTGAAACCACCAGTTCCACCAGCACCATCAACACAGAAACCAGAGGAGATTAGCAATGCGACGATCGATGAAGATCGCCACCGCAGGGGTGGCTCTCTTCGGCCTCATCGCGCTCGCCGGGTGTACGACCGACCCGTCCGTGGCGCCGGCGGAGTCGGAGAACCCCAAGGAGACGGCAGAGACGACAGAGTGGTTCGACCAGGAGCTCTTCGACAAGCAGGACGAGGAGCGCGGCGTCACCCCTCAGGGGCCGGAAGACGAGCCCTACCTGCAGCACATCAACGCCGAGATGGTCGACACGGCGGAGTTCGCGAGCGAAGGGGCCAAGAAGGCCTGCTTCGCCAACGCGTCGATCTCCAACCCGTGGCGCCAGACCGGCTGGATCACGATGAACGAGCAGCTGAAGTCGCTGCAGGACGCGGGCGCTATCAGCGAGATGGAGACCCGCGACGCGCAGGACTCCGATGACACGCAGATCGCGGACATCGACTACTTCATCGCCGAGGGCGAATGCGACGTCTTCCTCATCTCGCCGAACAGCACGGCGGCCATGACCCCGGCCGTCGAGCGGGCCTGCGAGACGGGCAAGCCGGTCGTCGTGTTCGACCGCGGTGTGAACACCGACTGCCCGGTCACGTTCATCCACCCGATCGGCGGCTTCGCCTGGGGCATCGACACCGCCGAGTTCCTCATCGACAACCTCGAAGAGGGCGACAAGGTCGTGGCGCTGCGCATCCTCCCGGGTGTCGACGTGCTCGAGCACCGCTGGGCCGCCGCCGAGAAGCTCTTCGACGAGGCCGGCATCGAGGCCGTGGATCACTTCACGGGTGCCGACCCCGCCGAGATCAAGAGCATCATCAGCGACGAGCTCGCCAAGGGCGACGTGCACGGCATCTGGATGGACGCCGGTGACGGCGCCGTCGCGGCCATCGAGGCGTTCGAGGACGCCGGAGCGGACTACCCGGTCATGACCGGTGAGGACGAGATGAGCTTCCTGCGCAAGTGGAAGGACACGGGGCTCACGGGCCTCGCGCCGGTGTACTCCAACTTCCAGTGGCGCACTCCGCTGCTCGCGGCGCAGATGATCTTCGCCGGAGAAGAGGTCCCGAAGGAATGGGTCCTCCCGCAGAAGCCGATCACGGAGCCCGAGCTCGACGACTACCTGAAGGCCAATGAGGGCATGCCCGACGGCCACTACGCCAAGTTCGGCGGGGAGAACCTCCCCGGCTACCCGACGGTGTGGCAGCAGCGTCAGATCCCGTAACCGAAATCCGCTCCCGCCCTTCCGCTCCGCACCCGCGGGGTGGGAGGGTGGGAGCGCTTCACGATCACAAGGACAACGATGCCCCGCACGATCGCCGTCAACACCTGGGTGTGGACGTCTCCGCTGACCGACGCGTCGCTCGAGCCGCTCGCCCGCAAGGCCAAGGACCTCGGGTACGACGCCCTGGAGCTGCCGCTCGAGAGCGTTGGCGACTGGGACCCTGTGCGCACCCGCGACCTGCTCGACGCGCTCGGGCTCGACGCGATCGTTGTCGGAGCAATGGGGCCCGGACGCTCGCTGGTCGCCCGTGCCGGCGACGTCGTCTCGACGCAGACCTACCTGCGCGCCTGCATCGCGGCGGCGCAGACGCTCGGGGCCGAGGTCGTGGCCGGCCCCTTCTACGCGCCGACCGGCGTGACCTGGCGGATGGATGCCGACGAGCGGGCGGCGGTCGTGGGGGAGCTGAGGGAGAACCTCGCGCCCCTCGTGGCCGAGGCCGCCGAGGCGGGGATCACGCTGGCGATCGAGCCGCTGAACCGCTACGAGACGAGCCTGCTCAACACGGTCGAGCAGAGCCTCGATGCGCTCGGCCCGCTGCTCGGCGCCGGTCTCGGGCTCGCGCTCGACACGTATCACCTCAACATCGAAGAGAAGAAGCCCGACGAGGCGATCCGGGCCGCCGGTGCTGCGATCGCCCACGTGCAGGTGTGCGGGAGTGACCGAGGGGCCGTCGGCGACGATCACACCGACTGGCCCGGGATCCTCGCGGCCCTCGACGATGCCGGCTATCGCGGCCCGCTGGGGTTGGAGAGCTTCACGGGGGAGAACGCCACCATCGCGGTCGCGGCCTCGGTGTGGCGGCCGCTCGCCCCGAGTCAGGACGAACTCGCCGCACGCAGCATCGCTGCCCTCCGAGCATTGGAGCATCCATGAGCACGCATCCGGTCACCCTCTTCACCGGGCAATGGGCGGACCTCCCGTTCGAGGAAGTCGCCCGACTTGCAGCCGAGTGGGGGTACGACGGGCTCGAGGTCGCCGCGTCCGGGGATCACCTCGACCTGCGGCGTGCCGACGAAGACGACGCCTACGTGGCGTCGCGCCGGGAGATCCTCGACCGGCACGGGCTGAAGATCTTCGCGATCTCGAACCATCTCGCCGGTCAAGCCGTGTGCGATGCGCCGATCGACTTCCGACACCAGGCGATCCTGCGCGAGTACGTGTGGGGTGACGGTGAGGCGGAGGGCGTGCGGCAGCGGGCGGCCGAAGACATGAAGCGGGCGGCCCGCGTCGCGCGCAAGCTCGACATCGACACAGTCGTCGGGTTCACCGGCTCGTCGATCTGGCCGTATCTGGCGATGTTCCCGCCGGTGCCGGCATCCGTCATCGAGGGTGGGTTCGAGGACTTCGCGGCCCGATGGAACCCGATCCTCGACGTGTTCGATGCGGAGGGCGTGCGGTTCGCGCACGAGGTGCATCCGGGGGAGATCGCGTACGACTACTGGTCGTCGGTGCGCGCGCTGGAGGCGATCGATCACCGGGAGGCGTTCGGGTTCAACTGGGACCCGTCGCACATGATGTGGCAGAACATCGATCCGGTCGGGTTCATCGTGGACTTCGCGGACCGGATCTACCATGTGGACTGCAAGGACACCCGGATGCGTCCGCACAACGGCCGGGCCGGCGTGCTCGGCTCGCACCTGCCGTGGGGCGACCCTCGGCGCGGCTGGGACTTCGTCTCGACGGGGCACGGGGATGTGCCGTGGGAGGACTCGTTCCGCGCGCTGGATGCGATCGGCTACTCCGGCCCCATTTCGATCGAGTGGGAGGATGCCGGGATGGACCGCCTGCATGGCGCCCCCGAGGCGCTGGCGTACGTGCGCTCGCTGCTGTGGCCGAAGCCCGAAGCCTCGTTCGACGCCGCGTTCAGCAACCAGTGACCACCCCGACAGGAGCCCCATGCCGATCCAGCACACCGTCGTCTTCCGCCTGATCCATCCGGCCGGTTCCGTGGAGGAGCGGGAGTTCCTGGCGACCGGCCACGCCGTGCTCACGTCGATCCCCGGCGTCGAGGACTTCACGATCCGTCGCCAGGTCAGCGCGAAGAGCGATCTCACGCATCAGTTCTCGATGGTGTTCGCCGATCAGAGCGTCTACGACACCTATGACGTCCATCCCGCGCACCGGGCGTTCGTCGCGGAGCGGTGGGTGCCCGAGGTCGCCGAGTTCCAGGAGTACGACTTCGTGGAGTGAGGGCTTCGATCAGCCCGTCAGCTCGCGCAGGCGCACGAGGCGCTCGTGCCCGGTCTCTTCGAGTTCCGCGATGTCGTCGCGTGACTTGAGGAAGTCGGAGAACGAGCGGTAGCCGAGGGCTTTCTCGCTGAACGAGGGGTCCATGCGGCGCATGTGCGTCTTCACGGCGGAGCTGTGCAGCCACTCGTCGGCATCGGCCTTGTCGTGGCCGAGACGCAGGGCGCGCTCGAGCAACTGTGTCGCTTCGCCCTGCTCGTCGAGCTTGGGCTCCTCGACCTTGGGCGCGGCTGCCTTCGACCTCGCGCGGCGCGGGGCCTTGGCCTTCGGCGCATCCGCCGCGTCGGCCGCGTCGGGAACCGTCTCCGGCGCGGGCTCCGCGACGGCCTCGCCCTTCGCGGCCGCGACGGCGGGAGCCGCCTTCACCGGACGCACGACACCGGGCAGCGAGTCGTACGACTCGAACTCGTCGCAGGCAGCGGCGAGCGACTTGGCCGTCGAGCCGGAGACACCCACGCCGATCACGTAGCGTCCGAGTCGCTTGCAGCGCTGCGCGAGCGGCACGTAGTCGCTGTCGCCGGCCACGATCACGACGTGCGTGAGGTCGGGTAGGCGGAACATGTCTTCGACCGCGTCGACGGCGAGCCGGATGTCGGCGCCGTTCTTGGCGTACGCGGCGGCCGGGAAGAGCTGCACGAGGTCGACGGCGCGGGCCACGAGCTGCGAGCGGTACACGGCGTTCACGGGGGAGGACCAGTCGGCGTATGCGCGCGTCAGCACCAGGGTGCCGAAGGACGCGGCGTAGTCGATGATGGCGCCGACCTCGATCATGGCCCGGCTGAGGCGCTCGACGACGTCGGGGTCGTTCGGGTTCTCGGTGATCCGCTGCCGGTCCTTGCCGTAGGCGTTGCGCCCGTGCACCCGGTCGTACCAGGAGATGACGATGTTGTCGAAGTCGAGGTAGACGGCGACGCGGGCATCGGTGGTCTCGGCCATGATCAGGCCTCCTCACGGGGGTAGCGGACGCCGATCTGCGCCCTGATCTCATCGAGAGTGCCCATGATGGCGACGCTCTCGGCGATCGGAAGGATGTCGCCCTCGAGGATGCCGTCGCGCACCAGGCGCTCGGCGGCGAGGGCCTGGAACTGCATGCCGCGGCCGTCGACCTCGGAGACGTACTCCTCCTGCACGGTGCCGTCCGGGAGGGTGACGCGGAACGTGGTGGGGGTGTACCAGACCCGGTCGATGTCGATCCGCGCCTTGGTGCCGATGATGCTGGCCGCGTTCGGCCCGGATGCCCGCGAGGAGGACAGCGTGGTCGAGATCGCACCGCCCTCGTGCGTCATGACCGTGGCGACCTCGGAGTCGGCGCCGGTCTCGATCAGGCGGCCCACGGCACGGATGTCGGTCGGAGCGCCCAGCATGTCCCAGACGAAGGAGATCGGGTAGATGCCGAGGTCGAGCAGTGCGCCGCCGCCGAGCTCCAGGGCGTTGAGCCGGTGGGTGGGGTCGGTGGGCAGCAGTTGCGTGTGATCGGCGCTGACCGCACGGATCTCGCCGAGCGTGCCATCGGCGATGAGCTCGCGGATGCGGATCATGTGCGGCAGATACCGCGTCCACATCGCCTCCATCACGAGGAGCCCCTTCTCGGCGGCGAGCGCCTGCAGGTCTTCGGCCTCGGCGCGGTTCAGCGTGAACGCCTTCTCGGCGAGCACGTGCTTGCCGTGCTCGAGCGCGAGCCGGGCGTTCTCGTGATGCATCGGATGCGGCGTGGAGACGTAGATGATGTCGACGTCGGGGTCGGACACCAGCGCCTCGTACGAGGGGTGCGCGTGCGCGATGTCGAAGCGGGCGGCGAACGCGTCGGCCGACTCCTGGGAACGTGAACCCACCGCCACGAGGTCGAGCCCCGCCGTGCGCAGATCGGATGCGAACGCGCCGGCGATACCGCCGGTAGCGAGGATTCCCCAACGAAGACCAGTCATGGTCTCAGCGTACGGGGTGGGGTGCACATGTCGGACTGTTACACCCCGAGACGTCCGGCGACGGCCGCCTGGTCGCGGGTGCGCGCCCGCTCCTACCGTGACGAGCATGACCGAACCCCTCATCATCGGCGCCATGGTGCGCACCCTGGGGGCCTACCCCTCGGGTTGGCGGCAGCCCGGCGCGCACCGCGATCCGGCCGCGGACGCCGCCATCCTCCGGCACATCGCACGCGAGGGGGAGGAGGCCGGCCTCGACTACCTCTTCTTCGGCGACTGGCTCGCGACGGGCCCCGACCTGGAGTTCCGCGACCCGTATCTGCTGGCGCGCATCGACCCGGTGAGCGCGGTGCTGTTCCTCGCCGGGGTCACCTCGCGCATCGGCCTGATCGCCACGGTCAACACCACCTACGCCGATCCGTACACGACGGCGCGCTCGCTGGCCTCACTCGACGTGCTCACCGGCGGACGTGCGGGCGTGAACCTCGTCACGGGCGCCGAGCCGCGCGCCGCGGGCAACCACGGCCGCGACGCGCACGCCGACAACGAGACGCGCTACGACCGCGCCGAGGAGTTCGTCGAGGCGCTCCGACGCCTGTGGGGCTCGTGGGACGAGGATGCCTGGATCGCGGATGCCGCGCGCGGCGTGCTCATCGACCCCGAGGGGCTCCGCGCCGCCGACCTCCAGGGCTCGCAGGTGCGGGTCACCGGTCCGCTCAACGTCGCCCGCCCGCCGCAGGGGCAGATCCCGATCGTGCACGCCGGCACGTCGCCGCGGTCGCGTGCGCTCGCCGCGACCGAGGCCGACCTCGCGCTGACCGCCGCGCCGACGCTCGCCGACGCGATCGCCACGCGCCGCCTGCTGCGCGACATCGCGGCCGAAGCCGGACGGTCTCCGGATGCGGTGAAGGTGATCGCCCCGGTGCTGCCGGTCGTCGCCGACACGGATGGCGACGCCCGCCGCATCGTCGAGCGCCTGCTCGCGCTGGTGCCGCTCGCCGAGGGACATCAGGCCGGACGCACCGCGTTCCCGCCGAACCGCACGGTGGCCGCGCTCGCCGATGCGTTCGACATCGCCGCTGACGATCCGCTGCGCGTGGCGGAGTTCGACCGCCCGGTCACGGCTGCTGAGGCGCAGCGGTTGGGGGAGCGCGGCTCCGCACTCATCGAGCGCCTCGCCGGCATCGCCGGACTGCGCGTCTCGGGAGCCGGGGTGACGACCGGAGATCCGCTGACCTGGCGGCACCTCGTGGCCGCCAACGCGGTGCCGGCGGCCTTCGTGGTCGGCGACGCCCGGACGATCGCTGACCACTTCGAGACCTGGCGCGACGAGGGGGCGGCCGACGGTTTCAACGTGCTGTCGGCCTTCCAGCCCGCCCAATTCGAGGCGTTCACGCGGCAGGCCGCCCCCGAGCTGCGCCGCCGCGGGCTGCTGCGAGACGCGGCGGAGAGCGAGGGCGCGACCCTCCGCGACCGTCTGCGCATTTCCTCGTATGTCGACGCGTGACCACTCGTGTCGTCGCGCGACACCCGGTGTCCGTCGCCTCGCGGCACGGCCACTCCGATTCCTACCGTGAACACATCCCGACACCCGAAGCCCAGGAGACCCTCCGCATGAACCGCCGTCTCATCCGTGCCGCCGCCATCGCGGTCCCGCTCGTCCTCGCGGGCAGCCTCGCCGCCTGCGCCTCCTCGCCTGCTCCTGCCAACGCCCCCGCCGAGGGCGGCGACCCCGTCACCGGCGGCACGCTCACCTACCTCGAGCACCAGGCGTACACGAACCTGTACCCGCCGCAGGCCGGCTTCTACCCGAACGGCGGCATCGTCAACAACATCGCCGCTCGCCTGACCTGGCAGAACCCGGAGACGCTCGAGATCGAGCCGTGGATCGCCTCGGACTGGACCGTGAACGCGGATGCCACCGAGTACACGTTCGACCTGAACCCCGACGTCACGTTCTCGGACGGCACCGTGCTCGATGCCGCGGCCGTCGCGAAGAACTTCGACACGTACGGGCTGGGCGATGCGGACCGCGGCCTCACGGTCTCGGAGGCGATCAACAACTACGCCAGCAGCGAGGTCGTCGACGAGGACACCGTGACGTTCCGCTTCAGTGCGCCGTCGCCCGGGTTCCTGCAGGCCACCTCGACCATCAACTCGGGCCTGCTGTCGCCTGCGACGCTCGACGGCACGATCGAGGACTTCGGCGCGGGCAACGCGGCCGAGATCATCGGGTCGGGCCCCTTCACCGTCACCGACGAGAAGCTGGGCACCGAATACACGCTCACCGCCCGTGACGACTACGAGTGGGGCCCCGACAGCGTCGACAACGCCGGCCGCCCCTACCTCGACGCCGTCCACGTGCTGATCACCCCCGAGGACTCGGTGCGCATCGGCTCGCTGCTCGCGGGTCAGGCAGACTACGTCCGCTACGTGCAGGCGTTCGACGAGGACCGCGTCGAAGGCGCCGGCTTCACGCTCTACGCCCCGCAGACCCGCGGCGTGAACAACTCGATCGCTCTGCGCCCCGAGAACCCGCTGCTGGGCGACATCCGCGTGCGCCAGGCACTCGTCGCCGCCGTGGACGCGAAGGAGGTCGTCGACACGCTCTTCACCGAGAACTACCCGGTGGCGACGTCGGTGCTCTCCTCGCAGGCCGTCGGCTACAAGGACGAGTCCGCGCACTACGCCTACGACCCCGACAAGGCCGAGGAGCTGCTCGACGAGGCGGGCTGGGAGCCCGGCTCCGACGGCATCCGCGAGAAGGACGGCGAGCGCCTGTCGATCACCGTCTACGAGGCCAAGCCGCAGCCGCTGTCGAAGCAGACCCTCGAACTCGTCGCGCAGCAGCTGGCCAAGGTGGGCGTGGAGCTCTCTGTCAAGCCCGGCGACGCCGGCAGCGCGGCCGAAGACACCCGCGATCCGCTGAAGACCGGCTTCTACCACTCGATGGTCGGACGGGCGGACCTCGACGTCATCAAGAGCCAGTACTTCACGAAGAACCGCGACGTGCTGATCTCGAAGGACGCGAAGCTCGACGAGCTCCTGCTCGCCGTGGCCTCCGAGCCCGACGCCGACAAGCGCATCGCCGCCTCGCAGGCCGTGCAGGACTACATCGCCGAGCAGGCCTATGTCATCCCGCTGTTCGAGGAGCCGCAGGTGTACGGCACCGCCACCTACGTGCAGGGCGTCGCCTTCGAGTCGGTGGGGCGTCCGACGTTCTCCGGCGTCTGGCTCGCCGAGCACTGAGAGCGCCGGTGACACGATGAGCTTCGTCCTCCGACGAGCCGGGCAGGCCGCGATCGTTCTGATCGCGGCCTTCACGGCCACCTTCTTCCTGCTGCAGCTGCTGCCGGGCGACGCGATCCTGATCAAGTTCTCCGACCCCAGCCTCGGGCTGTCGCCGGACCAGCTCGACAGCATCCGCGCCACCTACGGCGCAGACCTGCCGTGGTGGGAGCAGTACGTGCACGCGGGTCTCGGCTTCCTCGCCGGGGACTTCGGGTTCTCGACCCAGTTCGGCACCCCGGTGCTGACGATGCTGGGCGAGGCCCTGCCCGCGACGCTGCTGCTCGCGTCGCTCGGACTCGTCGTGGCGCTGATCCTCGCCATCCTCATCGCCGGGCTCTCCTCCCTCGCACCGTTCGCCTGGCTGCGTGACGGCCTGCGTCAGGTGCCCGGGCTGTTCGTGGCGGTGCCGGTCTTCTGGCTGGGCATCCTGCTCATCCAGGTGTTCTCGTTCGGGCTCGGATGGGTGCCGATCGTCGGCGCCGACCCGGTGGCCGGACTCGTCCTGCCGGTGCTCACCCTCGCCGTGCCGATCTCGGCCCCGCTGGCCCAGGTACTGGTGCGCGCGATCGACCAGGTGCAGGCGCAGCCGTTCGTCACGGTGGTGCGGGCGAAGGGCGCTCCGCCGCTGTGGGTGCTCACCCGTTCGGTGGCCCGGAACGCCGCCGTGCCGACCCTGACGATCGCCGGCGTCCTGTTCGGCGAGCTCGTCGGCGGAGCTGTGGTGACCGAGACCGTGTTCGGACGCACGGGCATCGGCCGGCTCACCGAGCAGGCCGTCGCGAACCAGGACATCCCGGTGCTGCAGGGCGTCGTGCTGCTGTCGGCCCTCGGCTTCGTGATCATCAGCTTCGCGGTCGACCTCGTGACTCCGCTCATCGACCCCCGCCAACGCACCGTCGCCCGCGCCTCGGCGCCCCGCGCACTCCAGGAGGCGACCGCATGACCGCTCCCGTGATCATCGATCCCGTGGTCGGGCCCGACCCGGCCGCGCCGGCACATCCGGCCGCGACCGAGACCGAGAAGGCCCCTCGCCGCCGATTGCGCGGCCGCGCCTGGGGTCTGTACCTGGCCTACGCGGTCGTCGCTCTCGCCGTGCTGTGGGCCGTCATCCCCGGGGTTTTCGCCCCCGGCGACCCGCTCACGGGCGTCCCGGCCGACAAGCTGCTCGCGCCGAGTGCCGCGCACTGGTTCGGCACCGACACCCTCGGCCGCGATCTGTTCGGCCGGGTCGTGCACGGTGCGGTGCACTCGCTCTCGGGAGCGCTCATCGCCGTCACGGTCGGCCTCGCCCTCGGCACGCTGATCGGGGCGATCGCCGGTGCCGTCGGGGGTGTGGTCGACGACGTACTGATGCGTGTGGTCGATGTGCTGCTCGCGATCCCGGGACTGCTCCTCGCCCTCACCGTCATCATCCTGCTCGGCTTCGGCACGGTGAACGCCGCGATCGCGGTCGGTCTCGGCAGCGTCGCGGCCTTCGCCCGGCTCATGCGCGCCGAGGTCGCCCGCGTGCGCCGCACCGAGTACGTCGAAGCGGCCTTCGGCAGCGGCGGCACGTTCTTCACCGTCCTGCGCCGGCACGTGCTGCCCAACTCGCTGACGCCGATCGTCGCGCTCGCCGCACTGCAGTTCGGCACGGCGATCCTCGCGATCTCGACACTCGGGTTCCTCGGCTACGGTGCGCCGCCGCCCACGCCGGAGTGGGGCCTGCTGATCGCCGACGGCCGCAACTACGTGGGCACCGCCTGGTGGCTCACCGCCCTGCCCGGTCTCGTCGTGGTCGTCGTCGTCCTCAGCGCCAACCGGATCAGCCACCGCATCGGAAGGAGCGCGAAGTGAGCGCCGTCATCTCCGCCACCGATCTGCGGATCTCCTACGGCGACAAGGACCGGCGCCGCGAGGTCGTGCACGGCGTCTCGTTCGAGATCGCCGAGGGCGAGACCCTGGCGCTCGTGGGGGAGTCGGGTTCGGGCAAGTCCACCACCGCGCACGCCCTGCTCGGGCTGCTGCCGGAGGGCGGCCGCGTCGACGGCGGGCGGGTGCTGCTCGGCGACCTCGACATCTCGGGGTGGTCCGACCGTGCGCTGCGCGGCATCCGCGGTCCCGAGATCGGTCTCGTGCCGCAGGACCCGACCACCTCGCTCGACCCCGTGCGCACGATCGGCGCGCAGGTCGAGGAGATCCTCCGTCTGCACGGGCACCGGGACCGCCGGTCGCGGCGGGCGCGGGCCATCGAGCTGCTCGACCGGGTCGGCATCGACGACCCCGACCTGCGGGCGCGCCAGTATCCGCACGAGCTCTCGGGCGGCATGCGCCAGCGCGTGCTCATCGCCACCGCGATCGCCCTGCGGCCGCGGCTGCTGATCGCCGACGAGCCCACCAGCGCCCTCGACGCCACGGTGCAGCGCAAGGTGCTCGACCTGCTCGACGAGCTGCAGCGCGAGGAAGGCACCAGCATCCTGCTCGTGACCCACGACCTCGGTGTCGCGGCCGACCGGGCCGAGCGGCTCGTCGTGCTCAAAGACGGTCGCATCGTCGAGCAGGGCTCCAGCGAGGCGGTGCTCGCCGCACCGGCCGACCCGTACACGAAGCAGCTGCTCGCCGACGCTCCGGCGTTCGCGACAGGTTTCCGTCGGCCGGATGCCCCGCCGTTCCTGCGTGATGCCGCGGCGGTCGCCGCCGAGAACCCCTGGGCGATCGTGGCCGACGGGCTCGTGAAGGAGTTCCGCGTCGCGGGGCGCGAGCGCTTCCGGGCCGTCGACGACGTGTCGTTCCGGGTGCGCAAGGGCACCACACATGCGCTTGTGGGGGAGTCGGGCTCCGGCAAGACCACGACGGCGCGACTCGTCACCCGCTTCCATCAGCCGGATGCCGGGACGATCGAGGTCGACGGCGACGACGTGACCCACGCGAAGCGCGAGCAACTGCGGGTGCTCCGCCGACGCATCCAGCTCGTCTACCAGAACCCGTTCGCCTCGCTCGACCCGCGCCAGCAGATCGCGGAGATCGTCGCCGAGCCGCTGGTGAACTTCGGCGTCGGCAGTCGCACCGAGCGCCGCGAGCGCGCTCTCGCCCTCCTCGACCGGGTGTCACTCCCCGCCGAGGCGGCACGGCGCACCCCGCGTGAGCTGTCGGGCGGACAGCGGCAGCGCGTCGCGATCGCCCGCGCGCTGGCGATCGACCCCGACATCGTGGTGCTCGACGAGGCGGTGTCGGCGCTGGATGTCACGGTGCAGGCCCGCATCCTCGAGCTGCTCACCTCGCTGCAGGCCGAGCTCGGGCTCACCTACCTGTTCATCTCGCACGACCTCGCGGTGGTGCGGCGGATCAGCCACACGGTCTCGGTGATGCGCCGCGGCCGGATCGTCGAGGAGGGGCAGACGGAAGACCTCTTCCGCGACCCGCAGCACGACTACACCCGGGAGCTGCTGGCCGCAGTACCGGGACGAACGGAGACCGTCGTATGACCACCCCCACCGTCGCCTTCTTCACCCGACTGCTCGACGACGCCGCCCCCGCCGAGCGGTATGCGTTCGCGACCGCGCAGATCCAACAGGCCGAGCGGCACGGCATCGGTCGGGCCTGGGTCGCGCAGCACCACTTCCATGCGGCCGAGGGCGGGCTGCCGTCGCCCCTGGTGTTCCTCGCGAACGTCGCCGCCGTGACTTCCACCATCCGTCTCGGTACCGGCGTGATCACGCTGCCGCTCGAGGACCCGGTGCGGGTGGCGGAGGATGCCGTGGTCGCCGATCTGCTCTCCGGGGGGCGCGTGGATCTGGGACTCGGCAGCGGCGGCACGCCCTCGTCGTTCGCGCCGTTCGGCGAGGACGTGCGCGACAAGGGGCCGACCTACGACCGGAAGCTGCGGACACTGCTCGACGGTCTCTCCGGCCGCGATGTCGGTGCCGGCAACACCCTCTATCCGGATGCCGGCGCCCTCGCCGACCGCGTCTGGCAGGCCACCTTCTCGGTGCCGGGCGGGCATCGGGCCGGCATCCACGGGCACGGGCTGCTGCTGTCTCGCACGCAACCGCGCAGTGCCGATCGGCTGCACGCGCCGCTGTCTGCCCTGCAGGATCCGATCATCGACGCGTACCTCGAAGCGCTGCCGGAGGGGGTGGCGCCGCGGATCACCGCCTCGCGCACCGTGTTCGTCGCCGACGACCGCGCCGAGGCGCTGCGCTTCGCCGAGGTCGGGCTGCGCCGGGCGGCTGAGGGCTTCCGCCGTCAGGGCCAGACGATCCCCGGAGACAGCATCGACGAGCTGATCGCCGCGCTCGACACACACCTGGGTACGCCGGAGCAGGTGGCGGAATCGCTCGCCGCCGACACCACCCTCGCCCGCGCGACCGAGGTGGCGTTCCAGGTGCACTCGGTCGACGCCCCGCACGAGCACGTGCTGCGCTCGATCGCGCTCTTCGCCGACGAGGTCGCCCCGGCCCTCGGCTACGCCCTCACCCCGACACCGCACGGAACCACTACCGAACAGAACCTCACCCTCAAGGAGAATGCATGACCGACGACATCGTGGACCGGATCGCGGAGGTGACGCCGGAGCTGGATGCGCTGCGCCGTCGCCGTCCGGTGACCAGGGAGCAGCTGCAGGCGAGCTTCGACGCCCTCTTCCAGCCGGTGAGCACGGAGCACGTCTCGCAGGCCGAACGCGAACTCGTGGCCGCCTTCGCCACCGGTCTCGCCGGGGCCGAAGACCCGACCGCGGTGTTCTATGCCGGTCGTGCGCAGGAGGCCGACGCCCAGCGGGCCGCCGTCGTGCTCGCGGAGGCCGCCCGGGCGGCGACCACCGGACCCTTCGGCGCCTACACCGAGCTCGGCTTGCAGGCCGAGAACACCGACGGGGCGCGCTATGTCCCGTCCGAGACCGTCATCGCCGCGGTGGATGAGCGCCTCGCCGCCGCCCTCGCGCACACGCACCTGCTGGTGTTCCGCCCCCGCGAGGCTTCGGGCGCCGACCTCGGTCGCCTGCTCGACGCGGGCTGGTCGGCGGACGGCATCGTGACGCTGTCGCAGCTGGTGTCGTTCCTCGCCTTCCAGCAGCGCGTCGTCACCGGGCTCCGTGTGCTCGCCGCTGCGGGCTTGACCGCCGAAAACTCCGAGGAGGAGGCCGCATGACCGCCGAACAGAGCGTGCTCCGGCACGACGACGCCCCGCACCCGCACGCGTTCACCCGCGGCGAGGTCGGGTGGGTCCCGCACCTCGAGCCCCTCGCCGAGGACGAGCTGACCGAGCGTCACTACGACGGCCTCGTCGACGCGGCTCGGGCGAAGAACGACTACTTCCGCCTGCTGGCCCGCGACCCCGAGGTGCTGAAGGCCCGCACCCTGGTCGACAAGGACATCTTCTACAACGCCGCGGAGGGTCTGCCGCGAGCCGACCGAGAGCTCGCCGCGACCGCGGCCTCCCGCCGCAACGGCTGCGTGTTCTGCGCCTCGGTGCACTCGCGCTTCGCCGCGCACCACAGCAAGCGCACGGACGACGTCGACCTGCTGCTCGATGAGGGCGTGGATGCGGACCTCGGCGAGCGCTGGAACGCCGTCGTCGCGGCATCCGTCGCCCTCACCGACACCCCGAACGCGTTCGGCGCGGACGAGATCGTGCGGCTGCGTGCCGCCGGGCTCGACGACCTGGAGATCTCGGACCTCATCCACGGCGCCGCGTTCTTCAACTGGGCGAACCGGCTGATGCTGTCGATCGGACGGCCGGTCGCTCCGGCCTGATCGCTCTGACGGCCCCTCGCCGTCAGGGCACCAGGATGATCTTGCCCGAGGCGGCACCGGATTCCATGAGCTCATGGGCCTGTGCCGCCTCGGCCAGCGGCAGCTGGGGGCCGAGCTCGATCACGAAGTCGCCCGCGTCGAGGAGGGCGATCGTCTCGGCGAGCGCCTCGGCGCGCCAGGCGAGCTCCTCCGCGGTCAGGGGTACGGGGGAGCCGCCGGAGAAGGCGCGGATGCCGAAGGACGCGGCATCCGGTCCGCGCACGATCGTCGCGATCCGGTCGCGGTCGGCGACCAGCGCGAGGGAGGTCTCGATCGCCTCGTCGGTGCCGGCGCAGTCCAGCGCCACGGTGACGGCTGAGGGGGCGGCGTCGCGCACGCGGTCGAGCAGGCCCTCGCCGTACGCCACGGGGATCGCGCCGAGTTCGCGCAGCTGGTCGTGGCGGGCGGGGCTCGCCGTCGCGATCACGGTCGCGCCCCAGGCCATCGCGAACTGCACGGCGGCCTGTCCGACCGAGCCGGAGCCGCCGTGCACGAGCAGCACGTCGCCCTCGGTGACCCCGAGCGAACGCAGCGACTGGTACGCGGTGCCCGCGGGGATCCCGATCGCCGCCCCTTCGGCGGTCGTGACGGAGTCGGGGAGCTTCGCGAGCTTCTCGGTGGAGATCGCGATCGCCGAGGCGTAGGTGCCGTGCGCGTCACGGATCGCCACCCGGTCGCCGACCGCGAAGTCGTCGACACCCTCGCCCAGCAGCTCGACCACGCCCGCCCCGTCGAACCCGACCGGGCGCGGTTCGGTGATCGGGGGAGACGGCCGCTTGGCGCTCCGCAGCTTGGCATCGATGGGATTCGCCCCCGCCGCCTCGATGCGCACCACGACCTCGCCGCGAGCCGCGACAGGATCGGGGATCTCCATCAGGTGCAGGACATCGGGGGAGCCGAACTCGGTGTAGACGATCGCGCGTGCCATGGATTCAGGCTACCCGCGCCACACGCCCGTCGTCGCGGATCAGCGCCCGGACAGCGCCTTCATGATGCGCTGCGGCGACACCGGCTGCGCGGTGCCGAGGCGCTGCGCGAACACGCTGACGCGGTACTCCTCGAGCAGCCAGCGCACCTCGACGAGCGCGGGGGGAGCGTCGGACGGAAGCGGGATGGTGCCTCCGGCATCCTCGAACGCCTTCGCCATCCGCTCGTACTCGGTCATGCGCGCACGATCCTTGCCCGGTTCGCTGCCGAGCGTCTTCAGTCGGTCGAGCATGCCTTCGAGGTAGCGCGGGAAGTGTGCGAGACGGTCGACTCCGGCCGCGGAGACGAAGCCCGGATGCAGCAGGCCGCTCAGCTGTGTGCGGATGTCGTTCAGCGGGCCGAGCAGGGCGAGCGAGTTCTGCGACTTGATGCCGCGTTCGACATCGCGGGACTTCGTCAGGATGCGGGCCACCAGTGAGACGCACGCGAAGAGCTGATCGACCAGCACGCCCGAGACGGCGTCGCGCACCCGGACGAAGTCGGCTTCGCTGCGCACGATACCGCCCGGTGCCGTCTGCTCGATGACCTGCCGGGCCACGGCCGCGCGGCAGTCCTCGATGAGGGCGGCGGCGGACTGGTACGGCGAGGCGGCGAGGGCGAGCTTCTCCTGGCTCGTCAGGTGCTCCTGCACGTACGACGAGGGGGAGGGGACGCCCAGCAGCACCAGCCGCAGCACGCCGTCGCGGGTGGCGGCGGCCGCGGCATCCGGGGTCGATTCGACGCGCACCGACACGGTCTTGCCCTGGTCGACGATCGCCGGGTAGCCGCGCACGACGCCGCCGGCGACACGGGTGTCGAGCACCTCGGGCAGGTCGCCGAAGGTCCACGCCGTGAGACCGGTCTGTTCGATCGGTGCGGCAGCGACGCGCTCGGCACCACCGCGCTCAGCGCCGTTGCGGGCACCCTTGGCGCCGGACTTCGGCGGCGCAGCGATCGATCGCGCCACGCTGCTGCGCGCCCGGTCGGAGAGTTGCGCCTGCAGCGCCCGCAGATCACGTCCGGAGCCGACGAGCCGGCCGCGCTCGTCGACCGCACGGAAGTTCATGCGCAGGTGTGGCGGCACGCGCTCGTCGTCGAAGTCGGCGGCGGACACGAGCTGGTTGGCGAGCGGCTGGATGAGCCGGGCCAGTGCCTCCTTGAGCGTGCGCGGCGGCAGGCCGCCGTGCGACTCCGGCCCCTGCTCGGCCAGCTCGGCGCCGAACTTCTCGGCCCAGTCGGCGGCGGGCACGACATGACGGCGGATGGCCTTGGGCAGCGCGCGCAGCAGCCCGGTGACGAGCTCGGCACGCAGGCCCGGAACCTGCCAGTCGAAGCCGCGGTCCTCGAGCTGCGCGAGCAGCGGCAGCGGCACGACCACGCTCACACCGTCGTCGTCGGCACCCGGCTCGAACCGGTACGCGAGGCCCAGCACCTGGTCGCCCTGCGTCCAGCGCGTCGGGAACTCGCGCTGGTCGGCACGCTCCTCGTCGTCGATCAGGTCGCTCTCGCGCATCACGAGCAGCTTCGGCGTCGTGGCCATCGCCTCGCGCCACCAGCTCTCGAAGGAGCGCACGTCGAAAACGTCGGTGGGGATGCGCTCGTCGTAGAACCGGAACACGGCCTCGTCGCCGGCGAGGATGTCGCGGCGGCGCTCGCGCTCCTCCAGCTTCTCGAGGCGCTTGCGCAGCTCGGCGTTGCTGCGCCAGAACGCGCTCACCCGTTTGTCGATCCGTGTCGGGTCCCACTCGCCCTCGACGAGTGCATGGCGCACGAAGAGCTCGCGCGAGGCGGCCCGGTCGATGCGGGCGAACTGCACCCGGCGACGCGGGATGATCTCGAGGCCGAACAGCGTGACCTTCTCGAACGCGACGGCGGCGCCGGCATCCTTCGACCAGTGCGGCTCGGTCACCTGGCGCTTGGCGAGGTCTCCGGCGAGCGGTTCGGCCCACGCGGGGTCGATCGCGGCGACCGTGCGGGCGAACGTGCGGGAGGTCTCCACGATCTCGGCCGCGATCACCGCGCGCGGACTCTTCTTACGCAGTCCCGAGCCGGGGAAGATCGAGAAGCGGATGCCGCGGGCTCCCCGGTACTCCGCGATGCGACGGCCCTTCGGCTCCTTCGCGGGGGAGTGCGCCTTGCCCGCCGGGGCCGTGCGCTCGTCGAGGAGGCCGATCTGCGACAGGAGTCCCGACAGCAGGGCGCGGTGGATGGCGTCCGGGTCGCTCGTGCCGGTGTCGTCGCCGGTGCGGTCGGGCGTCTTCACGAGCGTGCGCAGCTGGCGGTGCACGTCGAACCACTCCCGCACTCGCACGTAGTTGAGGTGCTCCGAGCGGCACAGGCGACGGAACGCACTCGAGCCGAGTTCGCGCTGCTGCTCGCGCAGGTGGTTCCAGAGGTTCAGCAGGGTCAGGAAATCGCTGGTCGGGTCGACGAAGCGGGCGTGCAGGCGGTCGGCCTCCTCGCGGCGCTCCTCCGGGCGCTCGCGCACGTCCTGGATCGTCATGCCCGACACGATCGCGAGCACGTCACGGGTCACGGTGCCGACCGAGCCCCCGCGCCCCGCCTCGATCAGCATCCGCGCGAACCGCGGGTCGATCGGCATCCGCGAGATGTCGCGTCCGATGCGGGTGAGGTGCGGGGCGCCGTCGCGACGGGACGGTTCGACCGCGCCGAGCTCGGTGAGCAGGTCGAACGCGGCCTTCACGCCCCGCGAGTCGGGCGGAGTGAGGAAGGGGAATGCGGTGATGTCGCCGAACCCGAGCGACAGCATCTGCAGGATCACGGAGGCGAGCGAGGTGCGCAGGATCTCGGGCTCGGTGTACTCCGGGCGCCGGTCGTAGTCCTCTTCCGAGTAGAGGCGGATCGCGATGCCGTCGCTGGTGCGGCCCGCGCGGCCGGATCGCTGGTTCGCCGAGGCCTGCGAGACGGCCTCGATCGGCAGCCGCTGCACCTTGGACCGGTTGCTGTAGCGCGAGATGCGCGCGGTGCCGGTGTCGATGACGTACTTGATGCCGGGCACCGTGAGGCTCGTCTCGGCGACGTTGGTGGCGAGGATGACGCGGCGGCGGACGCCTGCCACCCTGCTGCGCTCGAACACGCGGTGCTGGTCGGCGGCGGACAGTCGGCCGAACAAGGGGAGCACCTCGGTGGGGGCGCGGTCGTTCGCGTAGGCGCCGCGCACGGCGTCGGCCGCATCCCGGATCTCGGCCTCGCCGGGGAGGAACACGAGCACATCGCCCGGCGCCTCGCGGTCGAGCTCGCGCAGGGCGGCGACGATGGCCGAGACCTCGTCCTCCGGCTCGGCCGGTGCGTCCTCGTCGTCCCCGTCTTCGACCTGCCCGCGGTAGCGGATCTCGACCGGATACGTGCGGCCCGAGACCTCGATGATCGGCGCCGGTGTGCCATCCGCCGCGGCGAAGTGCTTCGCGAAGCTCTCCGGGTCGATCGTCGCCGAGGTGATGATCACCTTGAGGTCGGGGCGCTCCGGGAGGATGCGGGCCAGGTAGCCGAGCAGGAAGTCGACGTTGAGGGAGCGTTCGTGCGCCTCATCGATGATGATCGTGTCGTAGCGGGTGAGCAGTCGATCGCGATGGATCTCGTTGAGCAGGATGCCGTCGGTCATCAGCGCGATGCGCGTGGCGTCCGACACCTTGTCGGTGAAGCGCACCTTGTAGCCGACGAGCGTGCCGAGCTCGACCTGGAGCTCTTCCGCGACCCGTTCCGCGATCGTCCGCGCGGCGAGCCGACGCGGCTGGGTGTGTGCGATGCGCTCCCGTCCGAGCTCGAGCGCGATCTTCGGCAGCTGGGTGGTCTTGCCCGACCCGGTGGCGCCCGCGACGATCACGACCTGGTGGTCGCGGATGGCGTCGCCGATCTCGCCTCGGGCAGCGCTGACGGGCAGCTCCGGAGGGTAGGAGATCACGGGGGAGGACATAGCCCTCCATCGTATGACGGGATTCGCCCCCTACGATCATCTGGTGATCACCGCTGCCGCCCCCGCCCGCTGGTTCCGCGAGTTCGGGCGCCCGCCGCGCATCCTCGGACTGGATGTCGCTCGCGGGCTGGCGATCCTCGGCATGGCGGGCGCGCACATCGGCGAGACCGAGGCGTTCGAGTGGATGGACCCGGCGACGTGGACCGACCTCGTGCACGGGCGCTCGTCGATCCTGTTCGCGCTCCTCGCCGGAGTGTCCATCGCGCTGATGACCGGACGCAGCGTGCTGCCGGAACGCGAGCGCCTGCCGAGCATCCGCCTGAACCTCGTCGGGCGCGGGGCCGTGATCTTCCTGATCGGACTGGCGCTGGAGATGCTGAACACTCCGATCGCCGTGATCCTCACGCTCTACGGCATTCTCTATGTCGCGGTGATCCCGTTCCTCCGGTGGCGGCCGTGGCAGCTGCTGCTCGCCGCCGCCGCGCTCGCCCTGCTCGGCCCGGCCCTGCTGGCGTTCCTCGGCGCCGTGATGCTGCATCCCTTCGGCACCGGGATCGGCTTCGTGCTCTACGGCACCTACCCGATCACGGTGTGGCTGGCTCTCGTGCTCGGCGGCATGGCGCTGGGGCGGATGCACGTCGAGCGAGTCCGCACCGCCGTGATCGCGCTCGCGGTCGGCATCGTGCTCGCGGTGGTCGGCTACGGCCTCGGCGGCATCGGTCAGGCTGCGGGCCTCAGCACACCGGCGGAATACAGCAGCTCCTCGTTCGTCGACGGCTCCTCGTTCAGCGAGAGCTCCTTCGACGTCTCGATGCCGAGCGGGTGGGAGGGGTATCCGCAGGCGCTGGAATCGTCCGATCCGCTGGGCTCCGTACTCGCGGCGGTGTTCGCCGTCGAGCCGCACAGCGGCGGTACGGCCGAGGTGCTCGGCTCCGGCGGCTTCGCGCTGACCGTCATCGCGCTGTGTCTGCTGCTCAGCCGACCGCTGCGCTGGGCGCTGTTGCCGCTGGGCGCGCTGGGCTCCATGCCGCTGACGGCATACAGTGCGCACGTGCTGTCGATCTTCCTGTTCGGTGGGCCCGGCGGATTCTTCTCCAGCAACGAGTTCTGGGCCGCGACCGCCATCGGGCTGCTGGTGGTGACGACGCTCTGGTCGATGTTCTTCGGTCGAGGACCGCTGGAACGACTCGTCGGCCGTGGGGCGGCCGCGATGGCACTTGTTTCCCCATCCACGGCCTCGACGTCGGATGCCGGTCATAGGCTGGAGGGATGAGCATTCCTGTACTCGAACTGAACGACGGCAACTCCATCCCGCAGCTCGGCTACGGCGTCTTCAAGGTGCCGCCGGCAGAGACCGAGCGCGCGGTGAGCGAGGCGCTCGAGATCGGCTACCGCCACATCGACACCGCCGCCATCTACGGCAACGAAGAGGGCGTCGGCGCCGCGATCGCCGCGTCCGGCATCGCCCGCGACGAGCTGTTCATCACGACCAAGCTCTGGAACGACCGTCACCACGGCGACGAGCCGCGTGCGGCCATCGGCGAGAGCCTCGACAAGCTCGGCCTCGAGAAGGTCGACCTGTACCTGGTGCACTGGCCGGCCCCCGCGATCGGCGACTACCTGCACGCGTTCACCAAGCTCATCGAGCTGCGCGAGGCCGGACTCACCCGCAGCATCGGCGTCTCGAACTTCCTGGTGCCGCACCTCGAGCGCGTGGTGAAAGAGACCGGCGTGGTGCCGGCGGTGAACCAGATCGAACTGCACCCGGCCTACCAGCAGCGCGACGTGGTCGCCTGGGCCGGCGAGCACGGCATCAAGATCGAGGCCTGGGGTCCGCTCGGGCAGGGCAAGTACGACCTGTTCGGCACCCCGGCGGTGGCGGATGCCGCGGCCGCGCACGGGGTCACCCCCGCGCAGGCCGTGCTGCGCTGGCACCTGCAGAAGGGGATCATCGTGTTCCCGAAGTCGGTGCGCGCCGAGCGCCTGCGCGAGAACCTCGACGTCTTCGGCTTCGAGCTGACGGATGCCGAGATCGCGGCGATCGACGCCCTCGACCCGCTCGACGGCTCGGGCCGCGTCGGCTCGCACCCGGACGAGGTCAACTGACCCCGGTCATCGGATCGGGCCCCCGGGCCTACATGACGCCCCGTGTCGCTCCGCGCGACACGGGGCGTCGTCGTGAGTAACTTCGAGGCATGACAGCTCCGTTCCGCGTCGTGGCCGTGTCGGGATCCCTGCACGAGCCGAGCAAGACGACCGCCCTCGTCCGCGCGATCACGGCCGCCGTCGCCGAGCGTGCCGAGGTCGAGTCGCAGCTCATCGAGCTCACGCAGATCGGCCCGGGCCTCGCGGGCGCGCTCCAGCGCGACCAGCTGCCGCCGGAGGTCGAGGCGCAGCTGCAGGCCATCGAGTCGGCCGACCTGCTGATCGTGGGCAGCCCCGTCTACCGTGCCTCGTTCACCGGTCTCTTCAAGCACCTCTTCGACTTCGTCGGCCAGTACGACCTGGTGGGAAAGCCCGTGCTGCTCGCGGCGACCGGCGGCGGCGAGAAGCACGCGCTGATCATCGAGCACCAGCTGCGGCCGCTGTTCGCGTTCTTCCAGGCGCTCACCCTCCCGGTCGGCGTCTACGCGAGCAACACCGACTTCGACGGCTACGAGATCGCCTCGGATGTGCTGCAGGCGCGCATCTCTCTCGCCGCCGAGCGTGCCCTGCCGCTCGTGGGTTACGCGGCCTCGCGTCCCGTCGAGCTTCTCGTCGGCTGACCGACGGCGCTCTGCGCGGCGTAGCGTGAGGGTATGACGAACCGGCTCGCCGACACGCTCAGCCCGTATCTCCGTCAGCATCAGGACAACCCCGTCGACTGGTACCCGTGGGGCGAAGAGGCGTTCGCGGAGGCCGAGCGCCGCGACGTGCCGCTGCTGATCTCGATCGGCTACTCGACCTGCCACTGGTGCCACGTGATGGCGCGGGAGTCGTTCGCCGATCCGGATACCGCCGCCCTCATCAACGACGGCTTCGTCGCGGTGAAGGTCGATCGCGAGGAGCATCCGCAGGTCGACGGAGCCTATATGGCCGCAGCCTCTGCCTTCACGCAGAACCTCGGCTGGCCGCTCACGGTCTTCACCACGCCCCGGGGGCGCACGTTCTACGCCGGCACCTACTGGCCGCCGGAAGCCCGTGGCCAGATGCCCGGCTTCCGCGACGTGCTCGCCGCGGTGCGCGAGGCATGGACCGTGCGGCGCGAGCAGGCCGAGGAGTCGGCGGATGCCGTGACCGACGCCCTCGCCCGCGCGGCGGAGTCCACCCCCTCGGACCTGCCCGACGTGGTGGCGATCGCGACGGCGGCGGAGACGATCGCGCAACGGGAGGACCGCGTGTACGGAGGTTTCGGCGGGGCCCCGAAGTTCCCCGTCGCCACGACGCTGCGGTTCCTGCAGCATCCGCTGGTGCGGGAGGGCGCTCCGCAGGCCGCGGCGTCGGCGGCACGGGCGCTCGCCGCGATGGCCGGGTCCGACCTCCGCGACGCCGACGGCGGCTTCTTCCGATACGCCACCCAGCGCGACTGGACGGTGCCGCACTACGAGCGGATGCTCACCGACAACGCGCAGCTGCTCGACATCGCGCTCGACGCGGGGGACGAGTCGACGGTGCGCGGAATCGCCGCCTTCCTGATCGACGTGCTCCGTCGCGACGGCGGAGGATTCGGTGCCGCGCAGGATTCCGAGTCGACGATCGACGGCACCCGCAGCGAGGGCGGCTATTACCTTCGCCCGATCGCCGACCGCGCGGACCTGGAGCCACCGGCCGTCGACGGCAAGGTGATCACCGGGTGGAACGGCCTGGCGATCGGCGCGCTGTCCCGGGCGGGTGCGGCATTCGGCGAGCGGACCTGGATCGATGCGGCCGCTGCCGCCGCCGACCACGTGCTGCGGGTCAACCGGAACGCCGCCGGCCCGCTCGTCCGCACATCGCTCGACGGCCGCGCATCCGCCGCAGTGGCGACCCCCGCCGATCTCGGACTCCTCGCCGACGGCCTGTTCGCCCTCGCCCTCGCGACGGGGGAGGCGGAGTGGGCTGTCACGGCACGCGGCGTCCTCGACGACACTCTCGCCGGCACCGGCGGCGACGATCCGCTGCTCTCGGCGCAGGGCATCGCGACCTCGCCCGACCAGACCGATGGCGACCTGCCCTCGGATGCCGCCGCGGTCGCGGGAGCCGCGCTCACCGCCTGGTGGCTCGGAGCGGGGGACCGGTACCGCGAGGCCGCCGCCGCGACCGTGAGCGCCCTCGCGTCGCGTTCGCTGGAGCAGCCGTTCGCCCACGGCACCCTGCTGCGGGTGGCCGCGGGCCTCGCCCTCCCGCCCCGCCAGCTGGTGGTGCTCACCGCCGACCGCGACGGTGCGCTCGCGGCAGCCGCCCGGGGTGCGGACGCCGAGGTCATCGCCGTCGTCAGCCCCGCGCAGTCGCAGGCGTTCACCCATGCGGGGTTCGAGCTGTTCGAGGGCAAGGACGCCGCCGCAGAACGCGCCTACGACTGCCGCGCGTTCGTGTGCCGCCTGCCCGTGAGCGACCCGGCCGAGGTCTCGATCTCCCGCTGAGGTCAGCCATGGTTGCGGGTGCACAATCTGCACAGCAATCCGCGCGCAGGCACCGTCCGGTTGCGCGGGTTGCGCAGCATCCGGTGCACCGTTTGCCCAGTGCCCGGCATCCGTTCTACTGTTGCGCGACCCCACCCGCGATCACAGCAAGGATGCTCTGACGATGCCTCTCCCCACCCGCGCCGGACTCGACGCCGTTCCCGCGTACCGTCAGGGGCGCTCCGCCCCGGCCGGTGCGTCGAAGCTCTCCTCGAACGAGTCGCCGCATCCGCCGCTTCCTTCGGTCGCCCAGGCCGTGCGCGATCGGGTCGACGGCATCAATCGCTATCCCGACATGAGCGCGGCCGCTCTCCGCGAGCGCCTCGCCGCCCGCTACGACGTCGACCCCGCCGAGGTCACCGTCGGTGCGGGTTCGGTCGAGATCGCCTCCCAGCTCATCCACGCGGTGGCCGGCGACGGGGATGAGGTGATCTTCGCCTGGCGGTCGTTCGAGGCGTATCCCTCGCTGGTCCGCATCGCCGGGGCCACACCGGTGGCCGTGCCCCTCGATGCCGAGCACGCGCACGACCTCGACGCGATGCTCGCGGCGATCACCCCGCACACCCGCCTGATCTTCGTGTGCAACCCGAACAACCCGACCGGGACCGTGGTCGGCGCCGACGAGCTGGAGCGCTTCGTCGCCGCCGTGCCGCACGATGTGCTCGTGGTGATCGACGAGGCGTACGTGCACTTCGACACGACCGAGAGCCGCGGTGCCGGCATCGAGCTGTTCCGCCGGCATCCGCACGTGGCCGTCCTGCACACGTTCTCCAAGGCCTACGGGCTCGCCGGGCTGCGCATCGGCTACGCGATCGCCCCCGTCGCCGTCGCCGAGAACCAGCGCAAGGTCGCCGTGCCGTTCGGGGTCACCGACCTCGCCCAGACGGCGGCCCTCGCCTCGCTGGATGCCGAAGACGAGCTCGCGGTACGCATCGGTGAGGTGATCGAGCAACGCGACCGCCTGCACGACGTGCTCAGCGCAGCAGGCTGGCCCGCCGTGCCATCGCAGGCGAACTTCGTCTGGGTGCCGTCGGGTGACCGCACGGCGGAGCTCGAGGACCTGCTGCAGGCCGGCGGCGTGGTCGCCCGGGCCTTCGCCGGCGAGGGGATCCGCATCTCTTCCGGCTCCGCGACCGATATCGATCGCGTCGAGCAGGCGCTCACCGCCGCGCGTGTGGAGGTCGGCGCATGACCGGCGACCGCGCGACACAACTTCCCCCCACCACGACGACCACCAAGGGTCTGCATCCGGGGTTGACCCGCCGCCAGATCTCGATGATGGGGCTCGGCGGTGCGATCGGCGCCGGCCTGTTCGTCGGTTCGGGCCAGGCGATCAGCATCGCCGGTCCCGCCGTCCTGGTCTCGTACCTCGTCGCGGGCGGCATCGTCGTGCTCGTGATGGCGATGCTGGCCGAGATGGTGGCGGCGCGACCGAGCTCCGGCGCTTTCAGCTCGTACGCGCAGAAGGCGATGGGCCGCAGCGCCGGCAGCGCGGTCGGATGGCTCTACTGGATCCAGCTGGTCGTCGTGATTGCGGCCGAGGCGACCGGTGCCGGTGCGATCGTGGCGAACTGGACCCCGGGCATCCCCGCCTGGGTGTGGGTGCTGATCTTCGTCGTGGCGCTCACCGCCGTGAACCTGTTCGGGGTGCGGAACTACGGCCGCTTCGAGTTCTGGTTCGCGGCGATCAAGGTCGCGGCGATCATCGCCTTCCTGATCGTGGGCGTGTGCGCGATCATCGGGCTCATCCCCGGCGTGCCGGCGACCGGGATCGCGAACCTCGTCGACAACGGCGGCTTCGCCCCGAACGGCATCGCCGGCATCGCGGGTGCCCTGCTCATCGTGGTGTTCGCGTTCGGAGGCACCGAGGTCGTCGCGATCGCCGCCGCCGAGTCGAACGACCCCGCCCACAACATCCGCCGCATCGTGCGCGAGGTGCTCGTGCGCATCCTCGTCTTCTACGTCGGATCGATCTTCGTGATCGTCGCGGTGCTGCCGTGGAACGATCCCGCGGTCAAGGACGGCCCGTTCTCTGCGGTGCTCGAGACCCTGAACGTGCCCGGCGTCGGTCTCGTGATGGACCTGATCGTGATCATCGCGCTGCTGTCGGCCATGAACGCCAACATCTACGGTGCCTCCCGCATGGCGTACTCGCTGGGGGAGCGCGGACTCGCCCCGCTGGCAGCGACCCGCACCAGCCTCAAGGGCGTGCCGTTCGTCGCCGTGCTGGCCTCGGTCGCCTTCGGCTTCGTGACGGTCGGGCTCAACTGGGCGTTCCCCGATGTGGTCCTGCCCGCGCTCCTGAACGTGGTCGGCTCGACGCTGCTCGTGATCTGGACGGCCACGGCGGTCGCGCAGATCATCCTCCGCACCCGCGCGGATCGCACGGGCGAGGAGATGCCGATGCGGATGTGGGGCTTCCCGTGGCTGTCGTGGCTGTGCCTGGTGCTACTCGCCGCGGTGATCGCGCTCGCGATGGTCGATGAGGCAGCGCGCATCCAGCTCCTGTTGACCCTCGCCCTCACCGGTGTGCTCCTCCTCGTCGCCCGCGCGACCAGGGGATACGCGCGGGCCGGCGTGCCGCGGGAGTAGCCGATGCGCATCGATCGCCTCGACGCCCAGCTCATCCGGCTGCTCACCGAGTCCCCGCAGCTGCCGATCCTGGAGGTCGCGCGGCGGCTCGGGATCGCCCGCGGCACTGCGACGAGCCGTCTCGCGCGCCTGCACGAGGGCGGGGTGATCGAGGCGATCGTGCCGCGCGTCGACCCGGCCGGCTTCGGCTACGGCGTGGTCGCCTTCTGCCTGGTCGAGATCGATCAGAAGGTCGGGCACGACGAGGTGGCGACGGCCCTGGCGGACGCGGTGCCCGAGATCGTCGACATGCACACCGTCACGGGCGCCAGCGACATGCAGCTGCGGCTGGTGGCGCGGGATGCCACGCGGCTGCAGGAGGTGCTCGACCGGGTCGCGCTGGTGCCCGGCGTCGCCCGCACGGCCTCCTCGATCGCGATGCGCACCCACCTCTCGGGGCGGGTGCTCCCGCTGGTGGACCACGTCGCGACGGACGATCCCGCCTAGTGCCTCACACCCTCACACCCAGCCGGGCAGCCAGTTGTGCAACAACCAGAACTCGTACGGCACGCTCATCCCGGTCCACAGCGGCAGGAAGAACGCCGAGACCAGCACCACGAACGTCAGGAAGATGATCACCGTGCGCTCGCCGGACTGCCGCCGGTACAGCGGATCCTCCCGCTGTCCGGCGATGATCCGCAGCGTCATCGCCAGGGCGAGCACGAGGAACGGCATCATCACGACCGTGTAGAACTGGAAGATCGTGCGCTCGGGGAACATCAGCCACGGCAGGTAGGTGACCGCGAGGCCGACGAGCGGAACGGTCAGCTCCGGACCGACCGGCTGCCGGGTGATCCAGCTCCGCACGAGTCGATAGATCAGGTAGACGGCGGCCGCGCCCCCGCCGTACCAGATGAGCGGATTGGGGACGGCGGAGATCACGCCGATGCAGTGATCCGTGCCGCAACCCGAGGGGGAGGGGTCGACCCAGACCGCGGTCGGACGCAGCAGCAGCGGCCACTCCCACGCGGGGCTCGCATAGGGGTGCCCGCGGCTCAGGCCCACGTGGAATCCGAGCATGGACTCGTGGTACTTCCACAGTGCGAGCAGGGGGTTGGTGTCGCTCTTGCGGTCATAGCCGCCGGCGGTCACGAGCCAGCCGGTCCAGCTGATGAGGTACACCGCGAGGGCGGGGAAGACGAGCAGTACGAATGAGACGGGCCCCTGGCGGAATGCGGCGGCGGTCGGCCACAGCACCACGCCGGCGCGGCGCCGGGCCAGCGCATCGGTGATCACGACGTACAGCCCGAAGCCGGCGAGGACATAGAGTCCCGACCACTTCACGGCGCACGCCGCGCCCAGGGCGAGCCCCGCGGCGACCAGCCACGGACGGCGCCACAGCACGGGCCCCCAGAACGGATCCGGCGCGTCGGGGTCGCGCCTCTCGAGCACGGGGATCGTCCCCTGCCGGTCGATCAGCACGAACAGCACGCCCAGCAGGATGAAGAACGTCAGGATGCCGTCGAGCAGGGCGATCCGGCTCATCACGATGCTGAGCCCGTCGATCGCGAGCAGGGTTCCGGCCACGGTCGCGACGACCACCGAGCCGCTGAGGCGCCGGGCGATCAGGTACACCAGCAAGACGGACGCCGTGCCGAAGAGCGCGGTGGCCAGCCGCCAGCCGCCGCTGTTCTCCGGGCCGCCGATCGCCATGCCCAGCGCGATCAGCCACTTGCCCAGCGGCGGATGCACGATGAACGCGCCCTGGTCGGAGAGTGGAAGATCCTCGCCGGTCGGGAACGCCTGGTTCGCGCCGTCGCCCCAGGTGCCTTCGTAGCCCAGGGTCCACAGCGACCAGGCGTCCTTGACGTAGTAGGTCTCGTCGAATGCCAGCTCGTGCGGATGGGCGACGCCGATCAGCCGGAGGACCGCGGCCAGCGCGGTGATGACCAGTGGGGCGAGCCACCGGATGGCGCGGCCCCAGTCGGGATCGAGGAGCACGCGGTCGCGAAGTCGCCCGTATCGCGTCAGCCGTGCCTCGGGGGCAGGGAGCAGGGGCACGGGCGCGGTCACCGGTCCAGCCTAGACAACCCGCCTAAGCTGGGCGGGTGATCATCCTCGCCGCCACTCCGATCGGAAATCTCGGCGACGCGTCCCGCCGCCTGGTGGAGGTGCTGGAGAACGCCGAGGTCGTCGTCGCGGAAGACACCCGCACCACCGTGCGACTCCTGAAGGCGCTGCAGATCGACAACCGTCCGCGCCTGATCGCGCTGCACGACCACAACGAGAAGCAGAAGGCGGCGGAGCTCGCCGCCCTCGCCGCGGAGACCGACATCGTCGTGATGAGCGACGCCGGGATGCCGACCGTCAGCGATCCCGGTTACGGGCTGGTCGCCGAGGCCGTGGCCCAGGGTGTGACGGTGACCGCGATCCCCGGTCCGAGTGCGGTGCTGATGGCGCTCGCGATCTCGGGCCTCCCCACCGACCGCTTCACGTTCGAGGGCTTCCTGCCGCGCAAGCCGGGGGAGCGCCGCTCGACTCTTCGCGCGCTCGCCTCGGAACCCCGCACCATGGTGTTCTTCGAGTCCCCGGCCCGCCTCGCGAGTGCGCTCGCCGACATGGGGGCCGCGTTCGGCGACGAGCGGCGGATCGCGGTGTGCCGCGAGCTCACGAAGCTGTACGAGGAGGTGCGCCGCGGCACGGCATCCGAGCTGGTCGCCTGGGCCGAGGACGGCGTCAAGGGCGAGATCGTCGTCGTCGTCGAGGGGGCTTCCCGCCGCGACGCCTCCCCGGAGGACGCGCTCGCCCAGGTGCAGAAGCTCGTCGCCGACGGCATCCGCCTGAAGGATGCTGCGTCCGAGGTGGCGGCGCTCACCGGCCTCTCCTCCCGCGACCTCTACCAGGCCGCGCTGGCCGCCCGCTCCGGAGGGGCATGACCGTGAGCAAGGCGGCGACCGTGTACGACGTGGCCGATCGGGCGGGGGTGTCGATCGCCACCGTGTCGCGCGTGCTGCGCTCGCCGGATGCGGTGCGTCCGGTTACGCGGGAGCGCGTGCTCGATGCCGTGTCGGCGCTGGGGTATGTGCCCAGCGGCAGTGCCCGGGGTCTCGCGGAGCGCCGTACCGGGGTGCTCGGGCTGTACTTTCCGGGGTTCGACGCCGCGGAAGACGCCCCGGCGCTGGACGTGCTCTCCGCCGCCGATGCGCCGCCGTTCGCGATCGTCCGCGACGATGCGGAAGCCGATGACGGCCACACCTCGATGCTCTTCCTCGACGAGGTGCTCCGCGGGGCGGAGCTCGAGGCCTGGAAGCAGGGCTTCGTGCTCATGGTCGGCGTCGGGCGCGACGACCCCGATCGTTCGACCGTGCGCGACATGGCCGGCCGCGTCGACGGCCTCATGGTGCTCGCGAGCAGTGTGCCCGACGACGTGCTGGCGCGACTCGGCCGCCGGATCCCGGTGGTGGTCCTCTCCGGGCCGCCGCGCGGCGATCACTACGACCACGTCACCGTGAGCAACGCCGAGGCGATGGCCGAGTTGACCCGCCACGTCCTGGCCCAGGTGGGGGACGGGCCGCTCGCGTTCCTCGCCGGTCCCCAGGACTCGCCGGACGGCGTGCAGAGGTGGGAGGGGTTCGCGGCGGCGGTGACGGCTGCGGGCCGGTCGGTCCACGACGTGACCGTCGTCCGCGGTGACTTCACCCGCGGCTCAGGCCGTCGTGCCGCCGAAGAGCTGGTCGCATCCGGCGCACCGGCCGCGCTGGTCTCTGCGAACGATCAGATGGCGCTCGGTGCGCTCGACGTGTTCCGCGGTGCCGGCATCCGCGTGCCCGAAGACCTCCTCGTGACCGGGTTCGACGGCATCGAGGCGGCCGCGCTGTCGCGCCCTCCGCTCACCACGATCCGCCAGCCGATGATCGACCTGGGGCGCGCAGCCGTCCAGGTGCTCGCGCGGCGACTGGAGAGCATCGATGCCGAGCCGGTGCTGGCTCGCCTGCCGCTGCAGATCCTTCTGCGCGAGAGCTCGCAGCGCCCCTCCTGACGCCCCGCGACACGGCGCCACGCCGGTGTCAAGGGGTTGCTTTCGAAAAATGTATGCGCTTACAATTGCCGAGGCGGCGCGGGCCGTCGGTCATGACAGAGACGACATGAGGTGGCAGATGTCCGGTGGCAGAACACCGAGAGCGCGGATGATGGGACGCTGGCGCAGAGCCGCGATCGTCGGCCTGGCAGCAGCCGCGGTCGCACTGAGCGGCTGCAGCATCCAGATCACATCCCAACCCGATCCCTCGATCGGCGACGACACGATGCTGATCAACGCCGACAAGGGCAACCCGTTCTTCACGAGGAACTTCAACCCGTATCTCACCAACACGCGCACGGCGTCGCGGTGGATCTACGAGCCGCTGATCCTGGTCAACCCGCTCGACGGCACGCAGAACCCCTGGCTGGCGACCGAGTGGTCCCAGCCCGACGCCCGCACCATCGTCATGACGATCCGCGACGACGTCGAGTGGAGCGACGGCGAAGACCTGACGCCGGACGATGTGGCCTTCACGTTCCAGTTGCTCAAGGACAACCCCGCGCTCGACATCAAGGGTGCCTGGCAGCATCTGGAGAGCGTCGAGACCGAGGGCGACGACGTGATCATGCACCTCCAGACCGAGGATGCTCCGTCGCTGCCGATCCTCGGCCAGACCATGATCGTGCCGGAGCACCTCTGGGCCGACGTGAAGGACCCCGCCACGTACCGCAACGAGACACCGGTCGGGACCGGGCCGTTCGTGCTCGGTAACTACAACGACCAGCAGTACTCGATGGACCGCAACCCCGACTACTGGCAGGCCGACAAGATCGAGATCGAGCACATCATCCTGCCCTCGACCAACTCGCAGCTCGACACCGTGAGCCGCGGGTACGACTGGGCGTACTCGTTCATCTCCGACGTGGAGGGCACCTGGGGTGCGGCGAGTCCGGACAACAAGTGGTGGTTCCCGCCGGGCGGCGTGATCGCCCTGATGCCGAACCTCGAGGTCGCCCCCTTCGACGACGTGAACGTCCGCCGAGGCATCGCGCTCTCCCTCGATCGCGAGGAGATCGCCGAGACCGCTTCCGAGGGGTACATGGAGCCCGCCGGCCAGACCGGACTGATCCTCCCGAACCAGGAGGAGTATCTCGACCCGAGCATCCCCGACGAGGGCATGATCACGCAGGACACGGACGCTGCGCTCGAAGCCTTCGAGAAGGCGGGCTACACCCTCGACGGCGACCGGCTCGTGGACGCCGACGGTGAGCAGCTCGAGTTCGCGCTCACCACGGCCAACGGCTTCACCGACTGGACCAGGGCGGCGCAGACCGTGCGCAGTCAGCTCGCCGAGGTCGGCGTGAAGGTCACGCTCAAGCTCCCGCAGCCCGCGGGATACCAGAGCGCGATCAGCAACGGCGACTTCGAGATGGCGATCGGCGGCATGGGCAACGGCGACGTCTACCAGGCCTACAACAACCTGCTCTCCAGCGAGTTCTACGTGCCATCGGGTGAGACGACCGCCAACAACTTCGAGCGCTACCGCTCGGACGAGGCCGACGCGCTGCTGGCCGAGTACCGCGAGACCGTCGACACCGATCGCCAGGCCGAGATCGTGAAGGAGCTGCAGGGCATCGTCTACGACGAGATGCCCGTGATCGGCCTCTACTACGGCGGCATCTGGGGTCTGTTCAACGACGCCAAGTTCACCGGCTGGCCGAGTGAGGAAGACCCGTACATGATCCCGCAGAACTACGATTCCGCGCCGCTGGGCATCTTCACGCGGCTCGAGCGAGTCAAGGAGGACGACAAGTGAAGTACGTGCTCCAGAAGTTCGGCCTGTTCGTGCTCACCCTGTGGGCCGCGGTCACCCTGAACTTCTTCCTCCCGCGCATGATGCCGGGTTCCCCGGCGGATGCCGCCATCGCCAAGCTGTCCCAGAACGGGCCGGTGTCCGACGCCACGCGCGCCGCCATCGAAGCCCAGCTGGGCGTGCCGACCGGGTCGCTGTGGGATCAGTACATCGCCTACCTCGGCCAGGTCGTGCGGCTCGACTTCGGCGTCTCGTACACGTTCTATCCCCAGTCGGTGGCGAGCATGGTGTCGACGGCATTGCCGTACACGATCGCCCTCGTCGGCATCGTCACGATCCTCGCGTTCGTGATCGGCACCCTCATCGGCGTCGCGGCCGCCTGGCGTCGAGGTACCTGGCTCGACACGCTGCCGACGCTGACGGGCTCCTTCCTCAGCACGTTCCCCTACTTCTGGACCGCGCTGCTGCTGCTGTTCTTCTTCGGCTACGTGCTGCACTGGTTCCCGACGACCGGCGCCTACTCCGCCACGACGACCCCCGGGTTCACCTGGGAGTTCATCGGAGACCTGCTCAGCCACGCGTTCCTGCCGGCCCTGACGATCCTGCTCACCTCACTCGGCGGCTGGATCATCGGGATGCGCAACGCCATGATCAACACGCTCGGTGAGGACTACATCACCTTCGGCGAGGCGAACGGGCTGCACGGCCGCACGATCGCCCTCCGCTACGCCGCGCGCAACGCGATCCTGCCGAACCTCACCGGCTTCGGGCTCACGCTCGGCGGTGTCGTGGGCGGATCGATCCTCGTAGAGCAGGTGTTCGGCTATCCCGGCATCGGGTACCTGCTCTTCAACGCCGTGATCGGGCAGGACTACCCGCTCATGCAGGCGCTCTTCCTGATGATCACCGTGAGCGTGCTCATCGCCAACTTCCTCGTGGACATCCTCTACGGGGTTCTCGACCCGAGGACACGCCGATGACTTCCACCATGAACGTCAAGATCCCCGCCGAGCGCATCGCCGCGCCCAGCCCGTGGCGCGCCTTCGGGCGCATGGTCGCCACCCTCTGGAGCAACGGCAAGGCCCGACTCGGCCTCTGCATCCTCGCCTTCTTCGTGCTGGTCGCGGTGTTCGCCCCGGTCCTCGCCCCCTACGGGCCGAAGGAGAACGGGTTCGACCGCAACGCCGACGCGTCCTGGGCGCACTGGCTCGGCACGACCGCCGCGGGGGAGGACGTGCTCAGCCAGCTCATCTACGGTGCGCAGATCAGCCTTCTGGTCGGCTTCGCCGCCGGCATCCTGTCCACCATCGTCGCCGTGCTGATCGGCCTCAGCTGGGGTTACATGCGCGGCTTCGCGGGCGAGGTGGTCGGCTTCATCGTCAACCTCTTCCTCGTGATCCCGGGCCTGCCTCTCATGATCGTGATCGCCGCCTACCTGCAGAACGGCGGCATCCTGATGATCATCGCCGTGATCGTGGTGACCGGCTGGGCGTGGGGCGCGCGCGTGCTCCGCAGCCAGACGCAGTCGCTGCGCGGCAACGACTTCGTCACCTCGGCGCAGTTCTCGGGGGACAGCCGGACGCGCATCGTGTTCCGCGAGATCCTGCCGAACATGACGTCGATCATCGCCGGCACGCTCTTCGGGGCGGCGACGGCCGCGATCCTCGCCGAGGCGGGGCTGGAGTTCCTCGGCCTCGGCGACTCCAGCATCGTCAGCTGGGGCACCATGCTCTACTGGGCGCAGAACTCCAACTCCCTGCTCACCGGGCAGTGGCTGCTGCTGTTCGCCCCCGGTCTGTGCATCGCACTGCTGGCTCTGAGCCTGACACTGATCAACTTCGGCGTGGACGGCATCTCCAATCCGCGCCTGCGAGAGGGGAAGGGCCGATGACCGCCATGGACACCAACGATGTGCTGCTGGAGGTCGACTCCCTCTCCGTCGAATACGCCTCACCCGGGGCGACGCCGGTCGCCGCCGTCCACGACGTCTCGTTCTCGCTGCGTCGCGGCGAGTTCGTCGGACTCGTTGGCGAGTCGGGGTCGGGCAAGTCGACCCTCGGCTTCGCGCTGACGCGGCTGCAGAAGCCGCCGGCGCGCATCAGCGGCGGCCGCATCCTCTTCGGCGGGCGCGACATCCGCGAGCTGGATGCCGAGGAGCTGCGTCGTCAGCGCCAGGGCGGGTTCGCAATGGTGCTGCAGTCGGGCATGAACGCACTGAACCCGGTGCGCACGGTGGGCAACCACTTCCGCGACATCTTCGCCGCCCACGGCCACGTGCCCAAGGGCAACCGGGAGGCCCGGGCCCGCGAGCTCATCGGCAAGGTCGGCCTCGACGCCTCGGTGCTCGCCCGCTACCCCGGGGAGCTCTCCGGCGGTATGCGCCAGCGTGCCTCGATCGCGCTCGCGCTGTCGCTGGAGCCGCAGCTCATGGTCTTCGACGAACCGACCACCGCGCTCGACGTGCTCGTGCAGCACGCCGTCATGGACACGATCAAGGAGCTGCAGCGGGCCGAGCAGTTCACGGCCATCCTCATCAGCCACGATCTCGGCATCGTGCTCGAGGCCACCGACCGGGTGATGGTGATGCACGAGGGGCGCATCGTCGAAGACGCGCCGAGCATCGACATCCTGCAGCGTCCGAAGGACGAGTACACGCGGATGCTGCTCAGCCACTACGCGGACCCGCGGGCGAAGACCCTGTCGATCCCCGGCTTCGTCGACCTCGGGACGCGGCGCGCCGAAGGCCGTTCGCGCACCGACGTGACGGAGACGCTGCCGACCGTGTCGTCTCGGGATGCGCGTCGGGCGGATGCGGCGATCGTGGTCGACGGAGTGTCCAAGCACTATCCGGCGCCGCGCCGCGGACAGGATGCCGTGACGGCCGTCGACGACGTGTCGTTCCGGCTGGAGCCGGGGGAGGCGCTCGCGCTCGTCGGCGCCTCGGGTTCGGGCAAGTCGACCATCGCGAAGATGCTCACCGGCGTCGAGAAGCCGACGTCCGGCACGGTGCGGTTCGGGGATGTCGACGTCGCCACGCTCAAGCGGCGCGGACTGCGCGACCTGCGCAAGGACGTGCAGATGGTGTTCCAGGACCCGTACGCGGCACTCAACCCGCTGCACACGGTCGAGTACGCGCTGACGCGCCCGGTCATGAACTACACGAAGCTGCGCGGGCAGGAAGCCAGGGCGCGGGTGCTCGAGCTGCTCGAGACCGTCGGCCTCACGCCCGTCGAGCAGTTCGCGGCGAAGCTGCCGCATCAGCTCTCGGGCGGGCAGCGGCAGCGCGTCGTGATCGCCCGGGCGCTCGCGAGCGACCCGCAGGTGCTCATCGCCGACGAGCCGGTCTCGATGCTCGACGTCTCGCTGCGTGCGGGCGTGCTGGCGCTGCTGGAGGATCTGCGCGAGAGATGGGGCATCAGCATGCTCTACATCACGCACGACCTGCTGAGCGCGAGGCTCGTGACGCAGAACATCCTGGTGCTCAACGGCGGCCGCGTGGTCGAACGCGGAGAGACCGCCGAGGTGCTGCAGCATCCGGAGGATCCGTACACGATCCAGCTGCTGGACGCCGTGCCCAATCCGACTCGTATCCGATAGAACCACTCATGAGAGGAGCACTCGTGCTCGCATTCCCCGACGGCTTCCTGTGGGGTGCCGCGACCGCGGCCCACCAGGTGGAGGGCAACAACACCACGAGCAACTGGTGGGCGATGGAACACGCCCCCGGCTCGCCCATGGTCGAGCCCTCCGGTGACGCCGCCGACCACTTCCACCGCTACCCGGAGGACATGCGGCTGCTCGCCGACGCCGGGCTGAACTCCTACCGGTTCTCGGTCGAGTGGGCGCGGATCGAGCCCGAGCGCGGCTTCGTCTCGCGGGCGATGCTCGACCACTACCGCCGCATGATCGACACGGCGCGCGAGAACGGGCTCGACCCGACGGTCACGCTCATGCACTTCACGGTGCCGCAGTGGTTCCAGAAGGACGGCTTCTGGCGTGCCGACGACGCGGTCGACCTGTTCGCCCGCTACGTCGAGACCGTGCTCCCGATCCTCGACGGCGTCGAGTACGTGTGCACCATCAACGAGCCGAACATCGCCGCGATGCTCGCCGGGGGAGAGGATGCCGCGAACCTCGTCGCCTTCGGCCTCCCGAACCCCGACCTCGCCGTGGCCGACACCCTGCTCGACGCGCACCACCGCGCCTCCGAGATCCTGCACTCGGTGCCCGGGGTCAAGGCCGGCTGGACGATCGCCACACAGGCGTTCCACTCCACCGGCGAGCCCGGCGCCGACGAGATGCTCGCCGAATACGGCGACCCGCGCGACCACTGGTACCTGGACCAGTCGGCCGGCGACGACTTCGTCGGCGTGCAGGCGTACACGCGCACCTTCATCGGACCGGAGGGTCCGCGGCCCGTGTCGCCGGATGTGGAGACGACCCTGACCGGCTGGGAGTTCTTCCCCGAGGCGCTCGAGATGGGTGTGCGCAGCGCATGGGAACGCAGCGGAGGGGTGCCCGTGCTCGTGACCGAGAACGGCATCGCGACCGCCGACGACACCCGCCGCATCGCCTACACGCAGGGTGCGCTCGAGGGACTGCACCGCGCGATCTCCGACGGCATCGATGTGCGGGCGTACCAGCACTGGAGCGCGCTGGACAACTACGAGTGGGCCAGCGGCTTCGCCCCCACCTTCGGCCTGATCGGTTTCGACCATCAGACGTTCGAGCGCACTCCGAAGCCCTCGCTCGCCTGGCTCGGGGAGGTCGCCCGCCGCAACGGGCTCTGACTTCGGGGTTACGCTCAGGGAATGACGACGCACGCGAGGCACTCGACGCGGCAGGACCGGATCCGATCCGCAGCCGCGGGCCTGAGCGCGGCCGTCGTCGCGGTCGGCCTGGCGGAACTCGTCGCTGCGGTCGTGGAGCCGAGTGCGAGCCCGTTCGCCGTGATCGGCAGCGGGCTCATCGACCTCGCGCCGAGCTGGGCGAAAGACACGGCGATCGCGCTGTTCGGCACCGGAGACAAGGTGGCCCTGATCGTCGGGGTCGCCATCGTCCTCGCGGTCGTCGCCGCGTTCGCCGGTGTCCTGGAGCTGCGACGCCCTCCGATCGGGGCCGTGATCCTCGCTGCTCTCGGCGCACTCGCCGTCGTGGCCGCGATGATCCGCCCCGGTGCGGGGCCGTTCGCCTGGCTCCCCGGCCTCGTCGCCGGTCTCGTCGCGGTGATCGTCCTGCGGATGCTGGTGCGCAGGCTCCGGCCCGTCGCCGGAATCGCCCCCGACGAGATCGACCGGCGCCGGTTCCTGGTCTGGACGACCGGCGCCGCGGCGGCCGGCCTCGTGCTGCTGATCGTCGGGAACGTCGCGCGCGGGGCCACCCGCTCGATCGAGGTGGTCCGTGACGCGCTGCGGCTGCCGAAGCCGGCGCGAGCGGCGGCGCCGGTCCCTGCCGGCGCCGACCTGGAGATCCCCGGCCTCGCTCCGGTCGTCACCCCCAACGCCGAGTTCTACCGCATCGACACCGCGCTGATCGTGCCGCGGATCGACCCGGCCGACTGGTCGCTGCGCATCCACGGGATGGTGGACCGCGAGGTGCGCCTCACCTGGGACGAGCTGGTCGCCCTGCCGATGCAGGAGTCCGACGTCACTCTCGCGTGCGTGTCGAACGAGGTCGGCGGATCGCTGATCGGCAACGCCCGCTGGCTGGGCGTTCCGGTGCGGGAGCTGCTCGCCCGCGCGGGTGTGGATCCTGACGCCGACATGGTGCTGTCGACCTCGTCCGACGGCTTCACGGCATCCACTCCGATCGAGGCGCTCACCGACGACCGCGACGCGCTACTGGCCGTCGGCATGAACGGCGAGCCGCTGCCGATCGAACACGGGTTCCCGGCGCGACTCGTGGTGCCCGGGCTCTACGGCTACGTGTCCGCGACGAAGTGGGTCACCCAGCTCGAGGTCACCCGTTTCGACCGCGCCACCGCGTACTGGACCACACGGGGATGGTCCGAGCGCGGGCCGATCAAGCTGCAGTCCCGCATCGATGTGCCGCGTGGAGGCCAGTCCGTTCCGGCCGGCGACACCGTGATCGCGGGGATGGCGTGGCAGCAGCAGGTCGGCATCGCCGGGGTCGAGGTGCGCATCGACGACGGGCCGTGGCAGCGGGCCGAGCTCGCAACCGCGATCTCAGCCGACACCTGGGTGCAGTGGAGTCTGGCGTGGACGGCGGAGAGCGGATCGCACACCGTCGAGTGCCGGGCGCTCAGCGTCGAGGGCGATACCCAGACATCGGATCCGGCGCCGCCCGCACCCGACGGCGCGCAGGGATGGCACCGCATCGACGTCTCGGTGGCCTGAGCGCGTAACCTCCGGTGCCCGGACACCTAGAATTGCTCCATGCCCGCAGGCGAATCCTTCTACATCACCACGCCCATCTACTACCCCTCCGACGTGCCGCACATCGGTCACGGGTACACGACGGTGGCCGTCGACACGCTCGCACGGTGGCACCGCCAGGCGGGGGATGACACCTGGATGCTCACCGGCACCGATGAGCACGGCCAGAAGATGCTGCGCGCCGCGGCGGCCAACAACGTGACGCCGCAGGAGTGGGTCGACAAGCTCGTCACCGAGAGCTGGTTCCCGCTGCTGACGACGCTCGACGTCGCCAACGACGACTTCATCCGCACCACGCAGGAGCGCCACGAGACGAACGTGCAGACGTTCTTCCAGCGCCTGTACGACCGCGGTTACATCTACGCCGGCGAGTACGAGGCGCTCTACTGCGTGGGCTGCGAGGAGTTCAAGCCCGAGTCGGAGATCGTCGACGGCACCGGTCCCTTCGAGGGGCTGAAGGTCTGCGCCATCCACTCGAAGCCGCTGGAGCTGCTGCAGGAGAAGAACTACTTCTTCAAGCTGAGCGAGTTCCAGGATCGTCTGCTCGAGCTCTACAAGACGCAGCCCGATTTCGTGCGCCCGGATTCCGCGCGCAACGAGGTCGTGTCGTTCGTGAGCCAGGGCCTGAAGGATCTGTCGATCTCGCGTTCGACCTTCGACTGGGGCATCCCGCTGCCGTGGGACGAGTCGCACGTCATCTACGTGTGGGTCGACGCCCTGCTGAACTACGCCACGGCCGTCGGCTACGGCTCCGACGAGGAGACGTTCGAGCGCCGTTGGCCCGCGTACCACGTGGTGGGCAAGGACATCCTGCGCTTCCACGCGGTGATCTGGCCCGCCCTCCTGATGGCCGCCGGCCTCGAGGTACCCCAGGGCGTCTTCGCGCACGGCTGGCTGCTGGTCGGCGGCGAGAAGATGTCCAAGTCGAAGCTCACCGGCATCGCGCCGACCGAGATCACCGACGTGTTCGGCTCCGACGCGTACCGCTTCTACTTCCTCTCCGCGATCGCGTTCGGCCAGGACGGCTCGTTCTCGTGGGAAGACCTGTCGGCCCGCTACCAGGCCGAGCTCGCGAACGGCTTCGGCAACCTCGCCTCGCGCACCACGGCGATGATCGAGAAGTACTTCGAGGGGGTCGTGCCGCCCGCGGCCGAGTACACCGAGAATGACCTCGCGATCCAGAAGATCGTGGCGGATGCGGCGAAGAACGCGGATGCCGCGGTCGCGCAGTTCCGCATCGACGAGGCCATCTCGTCGATCTGGACGATCGTCGACGCGCTCAACGGCTACATCACCGAGAACGAGCCCTGGGCGCTCGCTCGCGACGAGGCTCAGCGCACGCGCCTGGGCACCGTGCTGTACACCTGTGCCGAGGGTCTGCGTGCTCTCGCGGTGCTGCTCTCGCCCGTGATGCCGCAGTCGACCGAGAAGCTCTGGGTCGCACTCGGTGCCGCCGAGACCCTGGGTCGTCTGCAGGACCAGCCGATCCGCGAGGCCGGAGCCTGGGGCGTGCTGCGCCCGGGCACCAGCGTCAACGGGCTCGCACCGCTGTTCCCCCGGGTGGAGTCCACGGCCTGAGCAAGGTCGGTCACGGAGATGTCGGGGACCTATGTGCAGCGCCGTGACGGCGACGGACGCAAGGATCTGAAGTATCCGGCCGCTCCCGAGCCGCTCACGGTCCCGGTGTACGACAACCATGCGCACCTGGAGATCGTCGACGGCGATGACCCGCTGTCGCTGACCGAGCAGCTCGACCGCGCGGCGGCGGTGGGCATCGCCGGGGTCGTGCAGGCTTCCGGTGACATCGAGTCGTCGCGGTGGGCCGTCGAGGCTGCGGCATCCGATCCGCGCGTGCTCGCCGCCGTCGCCATCCACCCGAACGATGCGCCGACGTACGCCGAAGAGGGCCGGCTCGACGAGGCGATCGCGGTGATCGACGAGCTCGCGGCGCACCCGCGCACGCGGGCGATCGGCGAGACGGGCCTGGACTTCTTCCGTACCGAGCCTGAGCGGCAGGCGCCGCAGTTCGAATCGTTCGAGGCGCACATCGCGCTGGCGAAGAAGCACGGCATCGCGATGCAGATCCACGACCGCGATGCGCACGATGCGGTGCTGGAGACCCTGAGCCGCGTCGGCGCCCCCGAGCGCACGGTGTTCCACTGTTTCTCGGGCGACGACGCGATGGCGCGCGTCTGCGCCGATGCCGGGTACCACCTGTCATTCGCGGGGAACGTGACGTTCAAGAACGCCCAGAACCTGCGGGACGCGCTGAAGGTCACCCCGCTCGATCGCCTCCTGGTCGAGACGGACGCGCCGTTCCTCACCCCGGTGCCGCTGCGGGGTCGTCCGAATGCCCCGTACCTCGTGCCGATCACGGTGCGCTTCATGGCGGCTGAGCTGGGTATCGAGGTCGATGAGCTGTGCGCCCAGCTGGCCGAGAACACCCTGCGGGTCTACGGCTCGTTCGCCGACTGACTCTCGGGTTCTTCCACGGGCTTCGCCGACACGATCTGCGAGATGGGCTTCCACACCAGCAGCAGCGTGAGCGCCGCGCCGACGAACGCGAACCACCACGGTGCCGTGAGGCCCCAGACCTGGGCGATCACGCCGCCGAGCGCCTGGCCGACGACCATGCCGCCGAACACCCCGACCATGTTGACGGAGGCCACGCGCCCCTGCAGCTCGGCGGGCACGAGGCGCTGCCGCACGGTCGTGGAGATCGTGCCCCACACGAACGCGTAGGCGCCGAAGAAGAACATGATGACCAGGGCCACCCAGCCCGTGGTGGTGAGGGCGAACGACAGGTGCATGAGCACCTCGAGCGAGAGCACCACCCGCATCAGCGTCGCGAACGACACGTGCCGCTCCAGCCAGCCGAAGCTGAGTGTGGCGAGGATGCCGCCCGCCGCGGATGCCGTCGTGAGCGCGCCGTAGCCGACCGCGCCCATGTGCAGGTGTTCGGTCGCGTACAGCACGAGCACGCCCCAGGGCGCGGCCCACGTGATGTTGAAGACCAGGATGATGAGCACCAGCATGCGCACCGGCGGATTGCGCCACAGCCAGCGGATGCCCTCGGCGATGTCGGTGTGCACCGGCGGGTGCGTGTCGGTCTCGCGCGGCGGGACGGGCGTCTTCGCCATACGCGAGATGAGCACGACCGCGAAGCTCACGCACACGACCTCGAGCAGGAACGGCCAGGCGGTGCCCGCGGCGAACAGGAAGGCGCCCAGCGGCGGGCCGGCGAACTGATTCGCGACGAGGTATCCGGCCTGCAGGCGGGCGTTGCCGATGCCGAGGTCGGCGGGCTTCACCAGCATCGGCAGCAGCGTGCTGCCCGCCGTGTCGACGAAGACCTCGGCGGTGCCGTAGAGGAAGGCGACGGCGAGCACGATCCAGATGTTCGCGACGCCCGTCACGAGGAACACGCACAGGGCGAGGAGGACCACGGCCCGCGCGGCATTGGCGAACATGACCAGGCGGCGGCGGTCGAAGCGGTCGGCGATCGCCCCCGCGTGCAGTCCGAACAGCAGCCATGGGAGGAACTGCAGGATCGCGCCGGATGCCACCAGGATCGGCGACGAGGTCATCGACGCGATCAGCAGGGGAGCGGCCGCGAGGGCCACGCCGTCGCCGATGTTGCTGGTCCACGACGAGGCGAGGAGCCAGCGGAAATCGCGGCCCATGCGGCGGGGCGCGACGAGTTCACCGAGGGAAGGCACCAGAGAAGACTACTGACGGCGGGGGACATCGGCGGGGGTCACCGGGAGAGTGGGGGAGAATGGCAGGATGACCGTCACCCTGCTCGGCGCCACCGAGATCCGCCGACTCGCCGCCGAGCTCGACGTCACCCCGACCAAGAAGCTCGGCCAGAACTTCGTCACCGACGCGAACACCGTGCGCAAGATCGTGCAGGCCGCCCGCGTGCAGCCGCACGAGCGCGTGGTCGAGGTCGGTCCGGGGCTGGGTTCCCTGACCCTCGCGATCCTCGAGACCGGGGCATCCGTCACGGCCGTCGAGATCGACCACCGCCTCGCGGCCCGACTCGCGCAGACCGCCGCCGAGCACGGCGTCGAGCCCGACCGGCTCACGGTCGTCGATGCGGATGCGCTGCGCATCACCGAACTACCGGGCGAGCCGACGGTGCTCGTCGCCAACCTGCCCTACAACGTCTCGGTGCCCGTGCTGCTGCACTTCCTCGAGAACTTCGCGTACCTGCAGCGCGGTGTGGTGATGGTGCAGGCCGAGGTCGCCGAGCGTCTCGCCGCGAAACCGGGGTCGAAGATCTACGGCTCGCCCAGCGTCAAGGCGGCCTGGTACGGCGAGTGGAAGCTCTCCGGGAACGTCTCGCGCCAGGTGTTCTGGCCGGTGCCCAACGTCGACAGCCTGCTCGTCGGCTTCGACCGGTCCGAGGGGGAGCGCGGCACCGAGGAGGAGCGCCGCCGCACGTTCAAGATCGTGGATGCCGCCTTCAACCAGCGCCGCAAGATGCTCCGCCAGGCGCTGTCGGGGATCTTCGGCAGCTCGGCGGCGGCATCCGAGGTGCTGATCGCCGCCGGCGTCGCCCCCACGGCCCGCGGCGAAGACCTCACGGTCGAGGACTACCAGCGCATCGCGCAGCAGGCACCAGGGACTAATCTGGCACCGTGACCGACTCCCCCCGCTTCCGTCCCGATGTCCCCGAGCTGCACCGTCCGTACGCGGCGGACGAGAGCCGCTACCAGCAGTTCGCCTACCGCCAGGTCGGCACGTCCGGTCTGTACCTGCCCCCGATCTCGCTCGGGCTGTGGTGGAACTTCGGCGACAACATCCCGCTCGACAACCAGCGCGCGCTGCTGCGCCACGCGTTCGACCGCGGCATCACGCACTTCGACCTGGCGAACAACTACGGCCCGCCCTACGGCTCGGCCGAGAAGAACTTCGGGCGCATCTTCGCCGAAGACCTCCGCCCGTACCGCGACGAGCTGATCATCTCGTCGAAGGCCGGCTGGGACATGTGGCCCGGGCCCTACGGCGACTTCGCGAGCCGCAAGTACATCCTCGCGAGCGCCGAGCAGTCGCTGACCCGCATGGGCCTCGACTACGTCGACATCTTCTACTCCCACCGCGTCGATCCCGTCACCCCGATCGCCGAGACCGTCGGCGCGCTCGACACGCTCGTGCGCCAGGGCAAGGCCCTCTACGTCGGCATCTCCTCCTACAGCGCCGAGCGCACGGCCGAGGCCGTCGCCGTGGCGAAGGAGCTCGGCACGCCCTTGGTCATCCACCAGCCGGCGTACTCGATCCTGAACCGCTGGGTCGAAGACGGCCTGACCGACACCCTCGAGCAGTCGGGCCTGGGCGCGATCGCCTTCACCCCGCTCGCACAGGGGCTGCTCACCGACAAGTACCTCGGCGACGGCACGGCCGAGCGCGCCCAGAAGCGCGGCTCGCTGCCGGATGGGCGACTCACGGATGAGGCCGTACAGACCCTGCGATCGCTGAACGAGGTCGCGCAGAGCCGGGGACAGTCGCTCGCGCAGCTCGCTCTGCAGTGGACGCTGCGCAACCCGGTCGTCGCGTCCGCGCTGATCGGCGCCTCGCGCCCGGAGCAGCTCGACGAGAACATCGCCGCCGTCAACGGTCCGACTTTCACCGCGGAGGAGCTGACCCGCATCGACGAGCTCGCCGGGGCGATCGACGTGAACCTGTGGGCGAAGTCCTCGGAGCTGTGATCCGATCATGAGTCACGCCGCGTCCACCGACTCCGTGCACGTGCGCGCGCCGGGGAAGATCAACGTCTACCTCGGGGTCGGCGGGCGGCACGACGACGGCTATCACGCGCTGGCGACGGTCTTCCAAGCGGTCTCGCTGTATGAAGACGTGATCGCGCGCCCGGCCGACGACTTCTCGGTCACGGTCGCCGGCGTCGAGGACATCGGCTCGGTCCCGCTCGACGACCGCAACTTGGCGATGCGCGCCGCCAAGCTGCTCGCGCTCGCCGTCGACCACCCGGGCGGCGTCGCCCTCGAGATCCGCAAGAGCGTTCCCGTCGCCGGCGGCATGGGCGGAGGGTCGGCGGATGCCGCTGCCGCTCTGGTCGCGTGCGACACGCTGTGGGGGACCGGGCTCTCGCAGGCCCGGCTGCACGACCTCGCTGCCCGTCTCGGCGCCGACGTGCCGTTCGCCCTGCACGGCGGCACGGCGGTCGGCACCGGTCGCGGCGATCAGCTCAATCCGGCGCTCGCGCGCGGACGCTTCGACTGGATCCTGGTGCCGAGCGACAAGGGGCTCTCGACGCCGGTGGTCTACGAGCGACTCGACATCCTGCGCGAGGAGGAGGGCGCCCTCGCCGACGACCCGCCGCTTTCGCTCGACGTGCCGATCCCGGTGTTGCAGGCGCTGCGCTCGGGAGACCCCGCCCAGCTCGCCGAGACCCTGTTCAACGACCTGCAGGCCGCCGCGCTGTTCGAGCGTCCCGACCTCGCCGACACCATCCGGCAGGGTGTCGCGGCCGGTGCGCTGCAGGGGATCGTGTCGGGTTCAGGGCCCACCGTCGCCCTCCTCTGCCCCGACCCCGAGACGGCGCAGGACGTGCAGTCCGCCCTGCGCGAGACCGGCCTCGACCCGCTCCACGTGCACGGCCCCGTCCCGGGCGCGCGCATCATCGGCTGACACCCGATTCCCGCGCCTCACTCCGCCTGCAGCAGCGCACTCACCCGGTAGGGGATGACCTCGCGGAGGAACAGGCTCGTCGAGGTGCGGAGGATGCCGGGGCAGAGGCGCACGACCTCGGCCACGCGGTAGAGGTCGTCGGGGTCCTTGGCCACGACGCGCAGCAGCAGGTCGGTGTCGCCCGCGGGGGCGAAGCACTCCAGGACCTCGGGAACCCGGCTGAGCGCGTCGATCGCGGCGGTGATCTGATGCTGATCGAGCTCGACGAGGATGGAGGCCGCGACGCCGCGTCCCAGAGCCTGCGGAAGGATGCGCGCGCTGTGGGCGCGCAGATACCCGCCGGATTCGAGCCGGTCGAGCCGGGCGTGCACGGTGCCGCGGGCGAGGCCCAGGTCCTGGGCGATCAGAGCCACCGGTCGGCGCGGGTCGCGGTCGAGCACCGTGAGGATCCTCCGGTCGGTCTCGTCGAGATTGGCCATTTCGATCACCGTCGCCTTCGTTGACTCCCACAGATTGATCGGATCGATCAATCAGAATCCACTCTATGGTCTGAATGATCGTCATGTGGTGTGATGGCTGTCAGATACGCAGGATGCCGGCCACGAGCGGGCATCACGCGCACTCGACGGAAGGCCACGAGCCGCACACGCCGGGTGTCGACGGCGACCGGCCACGAGCCTCAGCCGTCGATCAGACCTCCATCGCGGGGGATGAGGAGCCGCAGCTGCACCATGGCCGAGAACCGTGCGTCCGGATCGGTCAGATCGAGTCCGCTGATCTCCGACAGCCGGCGCAGCCGATACCGGAACGTGTTGGGGTGCGTGTACACGCGGGCCGCAGCCACCGCCACATCTCCGAACGCGTCGAGCCAGGCCCGCAGCGTCTCCACCAGATGCGTGCCCTTCTCCCGGTCCTGCGCCAGGAGCCGCGCGACGGGGCCGGTGGGCTGGTCGCCCCGGGAGCGGACGAGATCTCCGAGCTCGACCAGCAGGGCTTCCATCTGCACGGTCGTGAACCGGGCGACGGGCTCGCGCGTAGGCGTCTGACGCACCACTCGGAGGGCGCGGTCGGCGTTCGCGCGCGATGCGGGGATGCCCGCCGCGCCCTCCGCGACGGTGCCGACGCCGATGCGGATCTCACTGGTGGCCCCGAGCCGCCCGAGGAAGTCGGTCGCGACGCGGGCCGCGCGGCTGTCCGCATCGCGGTGCTCCGCCCCGGTCTCCGCATCACCCTGTTCCGGGCGGATGCCGACGACCGCGTACACGACGTTGCCGATCACGGCGACAGCCGAGCGGAGGTAGACGGCGCCCAGGTGCACGGCGAAGGCATCGGCGATGCGCTGCCGCTCGGCCACCCCGCGGGCGCCGGCGGAGGGTTCGTCGTCGCTCTCCTCCGCTGCCGACAGCGCCAGCACGACGCATCGATGATCGTTGAGACGCAGCCGGGCGGTGGCATCCGCGGCCCCCGGACCGCCTTCGAGGATCGTGGCGAGCAGGTCGGCCCGCAGCCGACGCTCGACATCGGCACCGGCCCGCAGCCGCAGCATGTGCAGGGCCACCAGGCCGGCGGAGTCCTTCAGCGCGCGCACACGATCGGGGGACAGAGGTTCCTGGACCGCGGCCCAGATCGAGCCGAGGATCTCGTCGCCCGCGCGCACCGCGAGTGCCACGCGCGGGAACGAGGGGAGTCCTTCGGTGTTGTTCACGGGGCCGACGTCGATCGGGTCCACGCTGCGGTAGAGCTCCTGGAAGACGCCGCGCTCCTCCAGCTGCCGTGCGAACCGTTCGGGCACCTGCCGTCCGAGCACCGTCTCGATGCGGGCGGGGTCGGCTTCGTGCTGGCGGCCCGAGAAGGCGACGACGCGGGAATTGCGATCCTCGATCGTCACGGGGGCGTTCAGCAGGGTCGCGATGGCGTTGGCGAGGGCGAACAGGTCACCGGAGGGCATCCCGCCGAGTGTCGTGGCTCCCTGATCGCCCACGTCGCCCTCGGCGATCAAGGACCGCAGCATCGCCGCCAGCTGCGCCCACGACGCGCCGCGGGTCAGTGCGAGGACGGGGATGCCGGTCGCCTCGGATGCTTCGCGCACCGGCTGCTCCGAACGCACGGGCGCACGCAGGACCAGGGCGGAGGCCTGCTGTGTGGCGAGGACCCGGAGGAGCTCCGCGATCTCGTCCGGATCGCTCAGGCCGACGCCGAGGACGAGCGCGCGGCGCATCGGCATCGCGTCGTCGAGGACGTCGTGGATGACGACCGTCTCGATCTCGGTGTCATCGTCGACCGCACCGCTCACCACCTCGAGCAGGGTGTTGCCGAGGTCTTCGATGACCCGGCCGAGGCTGGCGCGGGGCTTTGTCGTCACGGACATGAGCACAGGGCCCAGGCTAGGGGGCGACCACCGGTCGCGGAGCTGTGGGGCACGACGAAATCGTATCGACAGTTGGTCGATCTCGACAGGCTCGTCGTGCCCCGTCGCATCAGCTCAGAAGGTGATCCACTCCGTGCGCACCGTCACGGCATCCAGCGCATCGGCATCCGGCGTCACGCCGATGCCCGGTCCGGTCGGGACCGTCAGCGTGCCGTCCTCCACGACGAACGGCTCGGTGATGTCGCGGGAGTAGTAGCGACCGGAGCCCGAGGTGTCGCCGGGGAGGGTGAAGCCCGGGAGAGCCGCGAGAGCGACGTTCGCCGCCCGGCCGATCCCCGTCTCCAGCATCCCGCCGCACCACACCGGGATGTCGTTCGCCACGCACACGTCGTGGATGCGACGGGCCTCGAGGAAGCCGCCCACGCGGCCGGGCTTGATGTTCACGATCGAGCAGGCACCCAGGGCGATGGCATCCGCCGCGGCACGCGCCGACACGATCGACTCGTCGAGGCACACCGGGGTCGTGATGGCCTTCGCGAGCTGGGCATGGCCGAGCAGATCCTCCTCGTCGAGGGGCTGCTCGATCAGGAGCAGGTCGAACGGGTCGAGCTTGGCGAGGTGCCGGGCGTCGCCCCGGTGGTAGGCGGTGTTCGCGTCGACCTGCAGCAGCACGTCGTCGCCGAACCGCTCGCGCACGGCACGGACGGGATCGATGTCCCACCCCGGCTCGATCTTGAGCTTGATGCGCACGTAGCCCTCGTCGAGGTAGCCGTCGACGGCGTCGAGGAGCTCGGGGATCGAGTCCATGATGCCGACGGAGACGCCGCAGTCGACCCGGTCGCGCACGGCGCCCAGCTCGCGCGACAGCGGCACGCCCGTGGCCCGCAGCTCGGCGTCGAGGATCGCCAGTTCGACGGCGGCCTTCGACATCCGGTGCCCCTTGAACTTCGCGAGAGCCGGAGCGACGCCGCCCGCATGCAGGTCCTTCACCTGCGCGAGCGCCGGCAGCAGGAAGCGGGTGATCACGTCGACGCTCGCCTCGACGTACTCGGAGGAGTACAGCGGGTCGTTCATCGCGACGCCCTCGCCCCAGCCCTCGGCCTCGTCGGTGACGGCCCGCACGATCAGCGCCTCGCGCACGGTCTGCACCCCGAACGACGTCCGGAACGGCGACACCAGCGGCATCTCGATCACACGCAGCTCGAATCCGGTGAGCTTCATCCCTGTTCTCCTCTGTCGATGGTGTACGCGCCGGAGCGATCGAACGAGAGCACGCGCCCTCCGCCCTCCAGCGCAGATCCGAGCGTCTCCCGCAGCGCCAGACGCCACGCGGTCGCGCGGGCGGGCTCGGAAAGGCGCAGCGTCTCGATGTCGCGCGGCAGCGCCACGCGGACGAGCCTGGCGTCGGTGCGATGCCGGAGCGGCCCGAGGTCTTCGCCCACGCTGAGCAGTGGCTCGGCGTCGGCGACGTCTCCCGAGCCGGACGGCTCCCCGTGACAGGCGGCGACGACGCGCGGGTCGCGCACGTACCAGGTCACCAGCATCCGGTCGGTGTCATCGGCGCCGTTGAGCGCATCGGCCATGTGCCCGTAGAAGTTGCGGTGGTACGACGTCGGCGTCGCGGCGAGCTTCACGAGATTGAAGTGGGCGTTGCGGCTGATCAGCGGATCGAACGTCCAGGAGATCTCGTCGAGGCCCTCCTCGAGCGCCCAGGCGCGCTGATGCACCTTGAGCGCGAAGCCGACGCTGCGACCGCGCATCCGTGCCGAGACCCCGGCGATGTGGCTGTGCAGGGCGCGCTGATCCGGGGCCGCGAAGAAGCCGAAGCAGGCGCCGACGAGCTCGTCGTGCTCGAACGCGCCGCCCACGTAGCTGCCGGCCTTCGACAGGGCGCGCAGCGTCTCGACGTTGACCGGCGAGGTCTCGCCCTGCTTGGTCCAGATGCTCTGGAACAGCTCCGCCACCCGGGCGAAGTCCCCCACATCCTCGAGCAGCCGGATCTCCACCCCCGCCCTCGACGCGGCGGCGCTCGCCGCGTCGGCGGCCTCCTCCGGCGAGGCGCGGAAAGCTGCGGCATCCGTCATGCTCATGCCCGCGCTCCGGAGATCAGACCCTGCAGCAGCTGGATGCGTTCCGGGATCATCGCCACGATCACGTGCTCATCGTCGGCGTGGGCTCCGCCGCCCACCGCGCCGAGGCCGTCGAGGGTCGGAACCCCCAGCGCCGCGGTGAAGTTGCCGTCGGACGCACCGCCCACCGCGACGCCCTCGAACGGCGTCAGACCGGCTTCCTGGGCGATCGCCACCGCGGCGCGGAACAGGTCCGCAGAGACCTCGGGTTCCATCGGTCGACGGTTGGGGCCGCCCTCCACGCGCACCGTGGCGTCGGGAAGCGTGGCAGGGAGGGCGCGGAGCGCCGCATCCACCCGGTCCTGCTCCGCGACCGTGCGCACCCGCACGTCGACCGCGAACTCCGCATCGGCGGGCACCGTGTTCGTGGTGCTGCCGGCACGCAGGAGCGTGGGTGTGACGCTGGTCCCCGCCGCCGCGGCACCGAGCTCGGCGACCGCGAGGAGGAGGTGCGCGGCCTCCACCGCCGCGTTCACGCCGCGCTCCGGTTCCAATCCGGCATGAGCCGCCCGACCGGTGACGTGGATCCGATACAGCGAGACCCCCTTGCGGGCGACCTTCACGGCGCCGCCGTCGGCCGAAGCTTCGAGCACGAGCGCCGCCGCGCAGCCGAGCACCTCCTGCTCGATCAGGGCGCGCGAGCTCGGCGAACCGAGCTCCTCGTCGCCCGTGATCAGGATGCTGACGCCGGTGCGGTCCGGCAGCGCGGCGACGGCGTGGAGGGCCATCACGACACCGGTCTTCATGTCGAAGCATCCCGGGCCGCGGAGCACGCCGTCGTCGATGCGGAACGGATGCCGCCGCAGGGAGCCGAGGGGCCACACCGTGTCGTGGTGACCGAGGAGCAGCACCACCGGATCGCCGAACCGCCAGCGCAGGTGGGAGCGTCCGTCGATCACGATGCGCTCCGGCGCGACGCCCAGCAGGCGCTCGCCGAGGGCGGCGACGACATCGGCGCTGCGGGCGACGGCGTCGAGGTCATCGGACGGCGACTCGCAGGAGACCAGTGTCTCGATGTCGGCGAGGACCAGGTCGAGGTCCACGCCGGCCTGCACCGGCATCACGACACCTTCGGCGCCGCGCGGACGCCGTGATGCAGATAGCGTTCGCCGCTGGGCAGGGAGTAGAACACCACGGCGTGCCAGGCCTGCTCGCCCTCGGGACGCATCACGAACTCGCCGCGACGCACGGGCACCAGCGGATGCTCCTGCACAGGGTCGGGGAGCATGGCGGCGAGTGGCCCGTTCAGGGTGGTGCGCATGCGCAGGCCATCGTCGTCGCGGAAGATCTCGGTGCGCACGCCCGAGCGGTCGTAGACGCCCTCGAACTCGGAGAAGTCATCCGTGAACGGCTCCTCGGGCGGCGTGAGGCCGGCCGGCACCTCCAGCGCCGCCAGCTCGTGGAAGATCTCGCCGAACAGCTCGACGTAAAGATCGTGGGTGTTGCCCCCGTTCGTCAGCAGCGTCACCGCGAGCCCCTCCTCGGGGAGGATGCGCAGGAACGACGCCTGCCCGATCGTGTTGCCGTCGTGCCCGATGAGGCGGTGGCCGTCCCAGTCGAACAGGATCCAGCCCACGCCCCACGCGTCGCCGAGCGAGTACGGGTCGGGCATGTCCACCTCACGCTCCTGCATCCGCGCCACGGCGGCCTCGGACAGCACGCGCGTCCCATCGGCGGCCAGTCCGCCTGCCAGGTGCATGCGGGCGAAGGCGAGCACGTCGGCCGTGGTGGAGTTGATGAGTCCGGCCGGTCCCATCGATCGGGGGAGCATCCAGGCGGGCGCGAGGTGCGGGCCGTCGTCGTCGACCACGGTGTGCCCGCTGGCAGCCCGGAACATGATCGCCTCCTCCGGGAGGGTCGAGGAGTGGGTGAGTCCGAGGGGCGTGAACACGAGGTCGCGCATCGCCTGGTCCCAGGTCGTTCCGGTGACCTTCTCGATCACGCGCCCGGCCAGCGAGAATCCGGAGTTGCAGTACGACATGGTCGCGCCGAGCGGGTGGTTCTGTGCCACGCCGTCCAGGAGCGCGACGTATTTCTCGAGCGTGTCGTCGCCGCGGCCGGTGTCGGTGAAGACATCGCCGTCGATCCCACTGGTGTGATTCAGCAGGTGACGCAGCGTCACTGTCCGCGTGATCTCCGGGTCGGAGGACGAGAACTCCGGCACGTACGAGACGACCGGGGCATCGAGGTCGAGCACACCCTGATCGACGAGGCGCATGATCGCGGTCGTCGTCCACACCTTGCCCATCGAGCCGATCTGGAACACGGAGTCGTCGGTGGTCTCGATGCCCGTGCGCGCGTTGAGTATGCCGTGGTGCGCATATACCGGCTCCTCGCCGAGACGCAGGATGCCGAGGGTCGCGCCGGGCACCTTGTGCGCTGCGGCCAACGCGCTCAGTCGCTGCTGCCAATGACGGGCGTCGAGGCGGGCACGCACGGGCGTGCCGGCCGGCGGCGCGTACTGCTCGACCCAGTCGATCACGCGCTGCGAGTAGTCGGCGCGGTGCGACGGAGGACCGGAGAGCACGAACAGGTGCGAGCCACCGGGATACAGCACCAGGCGCGTGGGGACGTCGCGCTCGCGCAGCGCCGTGAACCACTGCTCGGCCTGACCGACCGGGCAGCGGTCATCGGCCGCACCCTGCAGGATCAGCGTGGGGGTCGTGACCCGGTCGACCTGCGTGAACGGGGACTGCGCGGAGAGGCGCTCCTCATCGCGCCAGGGGAGCCCGCCGTTCTCCTTCGCCGAGAGGTAGTGCCCGAAGTCGGAGGTGCCGCCCATCGAGAAGAGATCGGTGACCACGCCTCCGCCCACGGCCGCCGCGAAGCGGTCGTCGCGCGACGTGAGGAAGCAGGTCATGAAGCCGCCGTAGCTGTATCCGGTCACGGCCAATCGGGCCGGGTCTGCGATGCCCTCGGCGACGAGCTGGTCGATCGGCTCGAGGAAGTCGTTCGCGTCGTTGACGCCCCACCCACCGGAGACCGCGGAGAAGAACGCGTCGCCGTAGCCGTCGCTGCCGCGGGGGTTGAGGGTGAGGATCGCCCAGCCGCGGCGCGCGAGCACCTGGTGGTACGGGTGGACGAGGTCGGCGGCACCGTTCCAGGCGTTGTGCGGACCTCCGTGCACATCGAGCAGGAGGGGGAGCGGGCCGGCAGCATCGGGATCGCGGCGCAACCAGCCCGTGACGACGGTGCCGTCGGCGATCGTGAAACGGCGCTCCTCCGCCGGGAGGAGATCGAATGCGGGTGTGCCGTAGTCGGTGAGGACACGCGTGGATCCATCCGTGAGGTCCAGCACCGCGATGTCGCCGAAGGATTCCGGCGTCGCGAGCGTGATCGCCGCGGAGGATGCCGCCACCGAGAGTCCTGACACGTTCGCGGTGCCGTCCACGAGGGCAGTGGCCCCCGAACCGTCCGGGGCGACGCGGTACACGTGCGAGTAGCCGTTGTCTCGGAGGCAGAACACGAGGTCCCCGCCGTCCGTGAACTGCGGCATGCCGCCCGGGTAGCCGGGACCACCCGGCATCACGTTGCGGTCGAGACTGCGCGTGATGTTCTGCGGTTCGCCGCCGTCGACCGGGAACAGCAGGAGGTCTGCGTTGCCGACCTCGGTGTCGGTGCGTCCGGCGGCGACGACATGGCGGCCGTCCGGGGTCCATCCCACGGCCGTCGCCTGCACATCGGCGGCGCTGACCTGCACGGCCGCGCTGTTCGGGTCGGTGGCGGAGCGCACGAACACGGGGACCCGCATCGTCAGATCGGCATCGTCCTCGACGCTCGCCGAGTACGCGAGGAGTGTGCCGTCGGGCGACCAGAACGGGTCGGAGGCGTGGGAGCGGCCGCGGGTGAGGACCGTCACCTTGCCCGAGTCGACGTCGAGCACATGCAGCTGCTGCACGAGCGTGCCCAGGGTGCCCGCACCATCGGCCTTGTAGCCCAGCCGGTCGGTCGAGGCCGGCGCCGAGCGTCGGGCGAGGATGGTCTCCGTGGTCTCGTCGGGAAGCGCCGCGCCGTCGACCGGGGCGGTGAACGCGATGCGCGTGCCGTCGGGGCTCCAGGCCGGAGCGCCGGCGCCGAGCGGGAGCGTCGTGAGTCCGCGTGCTTCGCCGCCGGCGGCCGGGAGCAGCCAGAGCTGCGCCGGGCCGTCCTGCGCGCGCAGGAACGCGAGCTGTGACCCGTCGGGGTTCCAGACCGGGGTCGAGTCGGCCGTCGCGTGCGTGAGCGGGGCCGGGTCGCCGCCGGTGGTCGGCACCTGCCACAGGGCGCGCGTGTCCCGGTCGCCGTCGCGGTCGGTCGTCCGCAGCACGAAGGCGATGCGGGTGCCGTCCGGTGACAGTGCCGGTTGCTCGGGGGTGCGGACGGCGAGCACGTCGTCGACGGTGACACGGTTCATGGGAGCTCCAATCGGATGGTCAGTTCACTGTGTCCGCTGAGAGCGGGGTCGGTGTTGTGGTCGCGGCCGAAACCAGGGGGATGCTTTGGGAGAGGGGCACAGTTCCCCGCGGCGCATCCGCCGGCAGCCCGGCGAAATGGCAGGCGGCGCCCGCCGTACCCGTGGGGAGCTGAGGCTCCGAGATCACGCAGAGCTGGCGGTCAGGACGGGCCGCGGGGCCGATGGGGCAACGCGGGTGGAAGCGGCATCCGCTGGGCGGCGCGTGCGGGTCTGCCGGTTCCACATCGACGGGAGCGAGCGGGTCGACCGCCAGCAGGTTCCCGTGGCGGGTCGGTGCGGCCTGGAGCAGGTCCCGTGTGTAGGGGTGCTGCGGGTCGGCGAGCACCTGTTCCGTCGGGCCGAACTCGACGATGCGGCCGAGGTACATCACCGCGATGTGGTCGCTCAGGTAGCGCACCACCGACAGGTTGTGCGAGATGAACAGCATCGTCAGGTCGAGCTCGGCTCGCAGCTCCCGCACGAGGTTCAGGACGGAGCCCTGCACCGACACGTCGAGCGCCGAGGTGATCTCGTCGGCGATCACGACCTCGGGGCGGGCGGCGAGGGCTCGGGCCAGGGCGATGCGCTGACGCTGTCCGCCGGAGAGCGCCGACGGGAGCGACTGCGCGCGGTCGGCGTCGAGGCTCACCAGGTCGAGCAGACGGGCGACCTCGGCACGGCGGGCTCCCGCTCCGCGGATGCCGCGGGGGAGCGCCTCGGCGATGGACTCGCCGATCGTCATGCGCGGATCGAGCGAGGAGAACGGGTCCTGGAACACCATCTGGATCGGGCGACGGCGACGGAAGCTCCGCACATCCACACCGTCGAGGGTGATCGCGCCCTCGGTGATGGGCGCGAGGCCGATCGCGGCGCGGGCGAGCGTGGACTTGCCCGAACCCGACTCACCCACGAGCCCGACGACCGACCCGGACGGGACGGTCAGGGACACATCGTCGACGGCGGTGAGGCCGGAGCGGTGCGAGCCGTAGCGCACGCTGACCCGGTCGAAACGCAGCTCGCTCATCGCAGGACCCTCTCGTCATCGGCGGCGGCCTCGTCCGCCGTCGTGGCCACCGCCACAGCGACCTCCGCCTCTCCGGTGACCGGATGCCAGCAGGCGACCCGGTGCCCGGCCTCATCGGCCAGGAGCTCGGGGTCGCTCTCCCGGCAGAGGTCGGTGGCGAGGGGACAGCGGGCGGCGAACGCGCATCCGGTGGGGAGGGCGCCCGGTGCCGGCGGACGGCCGGGGATCACTTTGAGGGGCTCGTCGCGGTCGGCGTCGAGCTCGGGCACGACCTCGAGCAGGGCGCGGGTGTACGGGTGCCGGGCGTCGGTGTGCAGGTTCGCTGCGGGCAGGTCCTCGACGATCCGTCCCGCGTACATCACCAGCACGCGGTCGCAGGTCTGCGCGACGACCGCGATGTCGTGGCTGATCAGCAGGATCGCGGCGTCGGTGTCGCGGCGCACGCCGGCCAGCAGCTGCAGCACCTGTCGCTGCACCGTGACGTCGAGAGCCGTGGTCGGCTCGTCCGCGATGATGAGGCGCGGGTGGTTCATGAGCCCCATGGCGATCATCGCCCGCTGCCGCATGCCGCCGGAGAACTCGTGAGGGTACTGGTGGGCGCGTCGTGCCGCGGCGGGCACCCGCACCGACTGCAGACGCTCGATCGCCCGATCCATCGCCTGCGTCCGAGTGATGTCCTGGTGCTCGGACGCGGCCTCGGCGAGCTGCGAGCCGATCCGCCTCGTCGGGTTGAACGAGGTCATCGGGTCCTGGAAGACCATCGCGAGGGAGGTGCCGAGGAGGCTCCGCACCGCGCGGTCGGACGTCGTCAGCAGCGGGGTGCCGCAGAAGTCCAGTCGCGCGGCGGTGACATCTCCCGGGCGTTCGATGAGCCGGGCGGCGGCCAGGGCGGTGAGGCTCTTGCCGGAGCCCGATTCGCCGACCACGCCGATCGCTTCGCCGCGCGAGACCGTGAACGAGACGCCGCGCACGGGGGTGACCCATCCGCTCGGCGTCGGGAAGGAGACGCGCAGATCGTCGACGAGGAGTACCGGTTCCTCGCCGTCGACCGGCGCGGGCTGAGCGGCGCGCGGACGCACGATCGCGGGGAGGCGGTGGCGGCGTCGCGCGGAGCGTCCGCCGAGGGCCGCGGCTGCGGTCTCGCCGAGGAGGTTGAACGCGAGTCCGGCGATCACCACGGCCACGGCGGGTCCGAGCGCGGCCGCCGGGTTGAGGTAGATCCGGTTCAGGCCCTCGCCCAGCAGCCGGCCCCAGTCGTACTCGGGGACCTGCACGCCCAGGCCCAGGAAGGAGAGTCCAGCGAAGGCGAGCAGTGCCGATCCCGCGGAGACGGTGGCGTTCACGATGAGCGGTTCGCCGATGTTCGGCAGGATGTGACGGATCAGGATGCGGAACCGCGAGACGCCGGCCACCCGAGCGGCGTCGATGAAGTCGCGTCCGGCGATCGCCGCGGACAGCGTCTGGGTGAGCCGCGCGAACTGCGGCGCCATCGCGAACCCGATCGCGAGGACGGCGCCGGTGGATCCGACCCCGAAGATGACCGCGAAGAACAGCGCGAGCAGGAGTCCGGGGAAGGCGACCGCGATGTTCACGAAGCCGACGATCGGGCGTCCGAGCCAGCGGGGGAGCACCGAGGGCGCGGTGCCGAGCAAGGTGCCGGCGACCACGCCGATCATCACGGCGATCACGGCGAGCACCACCGAGAGCCGGGTCGCCACCAGCACGCGGGCGAGCACGTCGCGGCCGAGCGTGTCGGTGCCCAGCAGGTGTGCGGCGCTCGGTCCCTGGGTGATCTCGGTCGGGTTCACCTGCTCGGCCTGCGCGCCCCAGACGATCGGCGCGAAGATCGCGGTGAGCGTGACGAGGAGGACGAGCGCGAGAGCGGTGATCCCCAGTGGTGAGCGGACGATGCCCGACCATGCCGTACGTGCCGACATCATGCCTCCCGGATGGTGGATCGAGGGTCGAGGAGGGCGAGGATCACGTCGACCACCAGGTTCACGATGAGCACCCCGATCCCGTAGACGAGGACGATGCCCTGCACGACCGAGTAGTCCTTGGTGAGGATCGACTGCACGATCATCGTGCCCAGGCCCGGCCAGGCGAACACGTTCTCGACCAGCACGGTGCCGGCGACCATGCCCGTCAGGAGCAGGCCGGTGAGGGTGAGGGTCGCGGTCATGGCGTTCGGCAGTGCGTGGCGCGAGTAGATCCGGTGCGGCGCGAGCCGCTTGGCCCGGGCGGTGCGGATGAAGTCCTGGTTGAGGACGGACAGCACCTCGACCCGGATGATGCGCGAGAACACCGCGGTCGGGGCGACGGCGAGGGCGATCACGGGGAGCACCAGCGAGAACGGGGCGGTGTTGCCGGCGACGGGGAACCAGCCGAGCGATACCGCGAAGAAGTAGACGAGTCCGACGGCGAGGAGGAACTCGGGGATCGCGGCGAGGATGACGGATCCGGTCGCGAAGGCCAGCTCGAGGCCGCGACGGCGGCCACCGCGGGTCGCGACGGCCATCGTCACCCCGAGCGGGACGGACACCAGCAGCACCAGCACGACGGCGAGGAGGGCGAGCTGCAGGGTCGCGGGCAGCCGGGTGGAGATGATCTCGGCGACCGGCTGCCCGGTGATCATGGACGAGCCCATGTCGCCGGTGAACAGCCCTCCGATGTACTGGAAGTACTGCACGAGCAGGGGCTGGTCGAGCCCGAGCGCCGCGCGACGGGACTCGACGAGCTCGGCCGGGGCGTTCAGTCCGAGCGCCGCGCGCACCGGATCACCCGGCACCAGGTGGATCATGAAGAAGGCGGCCGTGACCAGCACCCACACCGACAGGACGAACTGCCCTCCGCGACGGACCAGGAAGGACACCCAGGGGTTGTCCGACCGTGCGGATCTGATCAGTATCGCGTGCGTGGCGGTGGTGCTGGCCATCGGCTGCCTCCGGCTCGGTTGTTCTCTGCGTGCTTACTCGTACATGCGGATCGAGGCGGGGTCGATGCCGTCGCCCTCGGTGAAGGTCACCTTGTTGCCGAACGTCGTCAGCACGTTGTTCGCGTACGGGACGACCGACACCGACGTGTACAGGGCCTTCTCGGCGTCGCCCCAGTCCGCGCATCCTTCGGCGCCCGGCTTCGACGAGGCGGCCGTGACGGCGGCCGTGTAGGCGTCGTCCGCCACCGACGCGAAGTTCGTGCCGTCGGGCGGGGTCGGTCCGGAGTAGAACGGCACCAGCATGCTCGGCAACGAGACGCCCAGCGGAGCAGCGGAGACGTCCCAGTCGCCGGAGGCGAAGAGGGTCTCGCTCAGGGTGGGTGCATCGACGGTCTTGATCGTCACGTCGACACCGAGCTTCTTCCACGATGCCTGCATGAGCTCCGCCGCGGCGCTGCCGCCGTCGCCGAGTGTCGTGGGAGTGAGGAGAGTGATCGTCATCGCCGTCCCGTCCTTCTCACGGATGCCGTCGGAGCCGGCCTTCCATCCGGCGGCATCGAGGCCCGCGGCGGCCTTCTCCTCGTCGAAGGTGGGGAGCAGATCGCCGACGACATCGGCCTGGCAGGGGTTCGGAGCGATCGTGACGAGGCTCTTCGCCGCAGTGCCCTGCCCGCTCGTGAGGACCTGGCGGAGCTGGGCGAGGTCGAGTGCTTCCGTGAGGGCCTCACGCACGGCCTGATCGGAGCCGGGGTGGCCGTCCGCCTGGTTGAAGAACAGCTGTCCCGCCGCCAGCGGCAGCTCGGAGACGAACAGCCCGGCGTCCTGGAGGCGCTGGCGATCCGGGCCGATCACGAGTGCCGTGTTGACCTCGCCGGAGAGCACGAGGTTCGCCGCGGTCGTCTCGTTCGGGATGACGCGGTAGACGACCGTGTCGGGAATGCCCGGCTGCGTCGGATCCCAGTCGCCGGGCCCCCAGGTGAAGTCGTCGCGACGGGTCAGGGTGTACTGGCTGTTCGGCACGACCTCGGTGAGCGTGAACATCCCGGTCGCGCCTTCGCCGGCGGCGCGGGCGTCGGCGTCGTCGACGACGTTGCCGCACACGATCGAGATGCTTCCGACGTTCTCCACGAGGAAGGCATCGGGCCGTCCGCTCGTGACGGTGACGATGCCGCTGGCGTCGTCACCGGTCGCGGTGGTTCCCGGCTGCACCTGCACGCCGGCGAGGGGGGAGCCGTTCGCCGGATCGCCGATGAAGGAGATGTTCGCGGCGACGGCGGACGCCGTGAGCGGTGAGCCGTCCTGGCAGGTGATGTCGTCACGCAGCGTGAAGGTCGCCTGCTCCGTCCCGGCTTCCCATTCGGAGGCGAGTCCGGACAGGATCGTCCCGTCGTTCTGCACCTCGACGAGGCGACCGTACAGGTAGCGATCGATCTGTCGGGCCGTGCCGATGACGGTCGTGAACGGGTCGAGCGTGCCCGGGTCGGTGGCGACGGCCGCGGTGAAGGTCTTGCCGTCGGCGAGGACGCCGTCGGGGGTGTCTCCTCCTTCGGGAGGGGCGCTCGCGGCACAGGATGTCAGGGCGAGCGCCGCAACGCCCAGCAGCGCGATCAGCGGGGTACGAGAACGCATCAGAAGCCTCCAGCAGTGTTCGGGATGGTGCAGGTGGATGGTGCAGGAATCAGGTCAGAGGGCGCGCAGGTGCTCGACGGCGGCGAAGCCCGCGCGGCCGATCGAGGCGTCCACCAGAGGCTGCCTGTCGGCGAGGGATGCGGCGCGGGTGAAGACGGCCACTGCGTGCTGCCGGCCGTCGGGATAGGTCACCACGCCGGCCTCGTTGCGCCAGGTGGGCAGCGTGCCGGTCTTCGCCGCGATACGGACACCCGGGGGGAAGCCGGAGCTCAGCCGGTGCGGCCAGATCTGCTGCGCCATGATGTCCCTGGCCTGACGGCACGCCTCGGCCGTCGCCGCGGTGTCGGTCCACAGCGCGTTGAGCAGTGTCGTGACATCCCGCGGGGTGGAGTGCGAGGTCTTTGCCGGATGCACCGCGTCGAGTGCGAGGATCTGTTCGGCGCTCGCCCCCTCGAACAGCTCGTCGAGGTCGCTGTCGGGTGTGCCGCCGAGATCGGAGACGACCGAGGCGAACAGGTCTTCGCAGCACCCCACGAGCCGCGTGTGCCGCAGCCCCAGGTCGCTGATGACCCGGTTCACGGCATCACTCCCGAGCCGGTGGTACACGACGTCGGTGGCGGCGTTGTCGCTCATGGTCATCATGTTCTGCGCGAGGTCGCGCCAACTGGCCTCGACGTCGTCCGAGAACCCGGCGGTGCCCACGCCGCCGATGCGGTAGCGCGCCGTCACGGTGGTCCGCTCGGTCGGGTCGAGTTCCCCGGCGGCAGCTGCGCGCACGTAGGCCGTGAGCACGAGGATCTTGAACACCGAGGCGAGCACCACGGGCTCGTCGGCGTCGACGCTCACCTCGGGGCCGCCCTCTTCGCCGATCTCCCGCGCGTGCAGGAACCCGGTCGCGCCGGCCTCCGTGAAGAGCGCCGCCGTCGTGCTCATGCGTCGACCCGGCGGTCGGCTCGTCCGGTGTGCAGGTACAGCGCACGTCCGGTGCCGTCGTCGCCGACGAAGGCGTGCGGCATGCGCATTCCGCGCTCCTGCTTGCGGGGGAGCAGCGTGTCGGTCGTCCAGCCGACGAGTTCGACCGGCTCCGGTGCCGGGCCCAGCTCGGCGAAGATCCCCTTCATGGTGCGCTCGAGCCAGATGCGGCCGTCGTCGTCGAGTCGCACGGTCGAGTCCGAGACCGACGACGAATACGTGCCGAGGATGCGGTCCACGTCGACCTCGACCGGCGTCTCCGGGATCGTGGGCAGCGCGGGCATTGTGACCCCGGCCAGCGCCGTGAGCACTCGGGAGGTGATGGCGTGGTAGGCGTCGACCGTCTGCCCGCCGTTCGTGAGGACCGCCACGGCGACCCCCGCGGAGGGAACCATCCGCAGGAACGCGTTCTGCCCGATCGTGCCGCCGTCGTGGCCGATCACGGGTCCGCCCTCCCAGTCGAAGATCTCCCAGCCCAGGCCCCACGCGTCGCCCATCAGGCCGAGCTCGGGGAGATCGACCTGACGCTCCTGCATCGCGCGGACGCTCTCCTCGGACAGGATGCGCGTCCCATCGGGAGCGACGCCGCCGTCCAGGTGCATGCGCGCGTAGCTCACCAGATCATGCGCGGTCATGGCGAGCATCGACCCGGCGGGTGCGTTCGAGCGCACCAGATTCCACACGGGGGCGGCCACCGGCTCGTCGCTGCCCTCGGCCGGGATGTGCCCGAGCGCGGCGCGGAACATGATCGCCTCGGAGGCCGTGGTGGCCACGTGCGTCAGGCCCAGCGGACCGGCGAGGTGGGTGCGCAGCGCCTGGTCGTACGACGTGCCGCGCAGGACCTCGACCATGCGGCCGAGCACCACGAAGGCGGCGTTGTTGTACGAGAAGCGCTCGCCGGGGGTGAAGAGCTGCGGGGCGTCGGCGATCGTCGCGAGGTACTTCTCCACGGCGTCGTCGCCGACCCCGGTGTCGTTGAAGAGGTCGCCCTCGAAGCCGCTCACGTGGCTCAGCAGCTGCCGGGCCGTGATCGTGCTCGCCGCCGCATCGTCGCCGATCGCGAAGGCGGGCACGGTGTCGCGCACCGGGGCGTCGATGTCGAGCAGTCCCTCGTCGACGAGCTGCATGATGAGCGTCGCCGTCCAGGTCTTGGTGATCGAGCCGATCTGGAAGACCGAGTCCACGTCGGCTTCCACACCGGTGTTGCGGTTCAGGATTCCGGCGGCGGTGGTGAAGATCTCACCGTCGGCCAGGATCGCGACGGATGCCGCGGGGATGTGCGCGTCGGCCAGCATCGCGGGAAGGTTCTCCCGCACCCAGCTGCCGATTTCGTTCAGGTCGGACACGTGCGCTCCTCTACATCGAGTGGGTCGTCGCATTCGAGGCGACGGCGATGGGCCGAGACTATTCGCGTGCTCCGCCGGCCCGTTGGTGTCGGGCGACGAGACTTGCGCAGACGTTGGTTCGCCCGGACGAAGGATCGATGCTTCAGGCGTTCCCTCGTACGGGGCGCCCCGGCAGGGCCTCGGTCACGATCTCCCCGGCGTGCACGACGGGGGTGCCGTGCACAAACAGGTGGCGGATGCCCCGCGAGGGCCGGGTCGGGTCGGAGTAGGTCGCCCGGTCGGTGAGGGTCGCCGGATCGAGGACCACGATGTCGGCATCGGCTCCGACAGCGAGATGCCCCTTGCCCCGCATGCCCGAGGAGACCTCGTCGAGCACCCGCGCCGGAAGGAATGAGCAGCGACGGAAGGCCTCCGGCCAGGTCCACGTGTCGCTCTCGAGCACCATGAGACGCAGCGACTTCGTGAACGTCCCGGCCGTGCGCGGATGCGTGTGCCCGCCGGACGGCAGGGGCCAGTCGCGCTGCTCGTACACGGTCCGACCGTCGGCTGCCGCCCAGGAGATCGGCATCGCATCGCTCGCGACGATCGAATCGGGGTAGGCGAGGGCGCGGTCCAGGTGCGCGCGGTCGAGGGGATCGGCTTCGTCGAGGAACGTCACGATGCACGCGGCGCCGGGGTCGGTCGCGCGCACCTCGCGCAGCCGGGCCTCGTCGGCGATGCGCTCGCCGGTGTCGACGAGCACCAGAGAGCTCGGGGTGATGCCGAGTCCCTTGAGCTTCTCCGGAGCGAGGAAGAACGCGCCGATCGCGGTACTGCCCGCGCCGTAGGGATAGGCCTCGACCGTCACGCGGGAGCCCGCCGCGCGGCTGCGGTCGATCAGGGCCAGCACGCGGTCGATGTGGCGCAGCGACGTGCTGTTCACATGGCAGTGGTGCATGGCGGCGCCGGTCTCGGCGGCCGCGCGGACGAGCTCCTCGGACCCGTCGATCGGTGTGCGGGGATCGGCTTCGATCAGCTCGCGCACGTGCGTGAACGTCGGGGCATGCGCGGCCGCGGCCAGCCGGGCGAGCTCCAGGTACTCGTCCGGATCGGAGCGGGGCGCGTAGCCCATGAGCACACCGATTCCGAGGGCGCCGGCACCGAGCTCGCCCTCGAGCAGGCTCAACCAGCGGCGGCGTTCGGCGGGGGAGGAGGCGCGCTGCCACTCGGGCGTGCCGAGCAGGTCCATCGACGCGGCGAAGTCGGCGACGGGCACCCGGTCGAGGTGCGCGTACGCCCGTGCCTGCGACCAGGAGGCGGAGAATCCGTAGTTCAGCGGGCGGCCGTCTGCCGCGGCGCGCGCCAGCGCCTCGGCGATCGGCATGAGGCCCGCTTCGAGGTCGAGTGCGGTGGTGACGCCGTCCATCGCCTGCAGGCGCTGTCCGGCGATCGAGTGCACGTGGCTGTGCAGGTCGACGAAGCCGGGGCCGACGATGAGACCCGTGGCGTCGACGACGTCGGCATCCACCGGTGCCGTGAGTGCATCGCCGACGGCGGCTACCCGTCCCTCTGTGATCAGGAGGTCGGCGATCCGGTCGGATCCGGTCTTCGGGTCGATGACGCGCCCGCCGCGCAGCAGAGTGTCCACGTGGTCACGATGCCATGCTGAGGGAGGCCGTTCCGGTGCAGTCCGACGAAACCGGGTGCACGTTCCCGTGCTCCCGCACAACCGGCGACGCGCGGCGACGGTCGGCGAGAGGTGCGTGCGCGCGTCCCAGCAGACATAATGAAGTGACGATGTGACCGTGCACACGCGAGGAGGCAAGTGATGTCCACCGCCTCCGAGCGTGCGCGGCTGCCCAGCATCCGCGACGTCGCACGGCTCGCGGGAGTCTCCCATCAGACCGTGTCCCGGGTGCTGAACGATCATCCGAGCATCCGTCCCGAGACGAAGGCCAAGGTCCTCGACGCGATCGCCGTGCTCGACTACCGGCCGAATCTCGCGGCCAGGGCGCTGGTCACCAGCAAGTCGAACATGCTGGGGATCCTCTCGGCGACCATCGGGGAGTTCGGTCCGACGTCATCCATCGCCGGGATCGAGGATGCAGCGCGCGAGGAGGGGTACTCGGTCTCGACCCTGAACCTCCCCGCGACGAGTCCGGAGGCGATCGGCAACGCGGTGCGGCAGCTCTCGCGCGAGCAGGTCGACGGGATCGTGGTGCTCGCGCCGCAGGTGCGGGTGTTCCATGTCCTTCGCGGCATGTCCGTCGACATGCCGTTCGTCACGCTGCAGACGGCATCCGGCTCGGACGGGGTGAGCCTGTCCGCCGACCAGGTCGCCGGTGCCAGAGCGGCGACGGAGCACCTGATCTCGCTCGGTCACAGCGACATCCTGCACCTGGCTGGACCTCAGGACTGGATCGAGGCCGAGTCGCGCATGCGCGGCTACCTCGACGGACTGCGCGAGGCCGATCTGCCCACGTTCCCGCCGATCCGCGGCGACTGGACCGCGGACTTCGGGTACTTCGCGGGCAAGGAGCTCGCCCTCCGCCGCGACTTCACCGCCGTGTTCGCCGCCAACGACCTCATGGCGATCGGGCTGATGCACGGGTTCCGCGACTCGGGGATACGCGTCCCGCACGACGTGAGTGTGATCGGTTTCGACGACATCCCCGTCGCGGCGCATGTGGCTCCGTCGCTCAGCACCGTGCACCAGGACTTCCCCGAGCTCGGGCGCCGCGCCGTGCGCATCCTGCTCGCGCAGATCCGTGGTGAGCAGGTGCCGGAGTTCGGCCCGCTGCAGACGATCCTGCGCGCGCGCGAATCCGCTGCATCACGGTAGCGAAACGAAATCCCGGCGCGGACTTGACAGCGGTCCATCAGAAGACGACGATATATCGATGTGAACGGTCACATTGAAGGTGACCGCACGTCGCGAGGAATGATCCGTGAGCACCACTGCAACGTTGCCGACTGTGTCAGGCCCGATCCTGGAGATGCGCAGCATCACCAAGGAGTTCCCGGGGGTCAAGGCGCTGGCCGATGTCTCCATCACCGTCCGCGCCGGCGAGATCCACGCGATCTGCGGGGAGAACGGCGCCGGGAAGTCGACCCTGATGAAGGTCCTCTCCGGGGTGTATCCGTACGGGACCTACGAGGGCGAGATCCTGCTGTACGGCGAGGAGCAGCGCTTCAAGGACATCGTCGCCAGCGAGCAGGCCGGCATCGCGATCATCCACCAGGAGCTCGCGCTCATCCCCGAGCTCTCGGTCACCGAGAACATCTTCCTCGGCAACGAGATCTCCCGCGGCGGCCGCATCGACTGGCAGGCGCAGAAGGAGCGCACGATCGAGCTCCTCGCCCGCGTCGGGCTGAGTGAGGACCCGGACGCGCAGATCAAGACCCTCGGCGTCGGCAAGCAGCAGCTGATCGAGATCGCGAAGGCGCTCAACAAGGAGGTCAAGCTCCTGATCCTCGACGAGCCGACCGCCGCGCTCAACGAGAACGACTCCCAGCACCTGCTCGACCTGATCCTCGGCCTCAAGGCCAAGGGCATCGCGTCGATCATGATCAGCCACAAGCTCAACGAGATCGAGCAGATCGCCGATGAGATCACGATCATCCGCGACGGCCGCACGGTCGAGACGCTCGACATCTCCCGCGGCGAGATCAACGAGGACCGGATCATCCGCGGCATGGTCGGCCGCTCGCTCGAGAGCCGGTACCCCGACCGCACGCCCGAGATCGGCGAGGTGTTCTTCGAGGTCAAGGACTGGTGGGTGCAGCATCCGACCGTCCCGGAACGCATGGTCGTCAAGGGCTCGAACATCAACGTCCGCCGCGGCGAGGTCGTCGGCATCGCCGGGCTCATGGGCGCCGGGCGCACCGAGTTCGCCATGAGCATCTTCGGTCGCTCCTACGGCACCTTCCTCTCCGGCACCCTGATCAAGGACGGCCAGGAGGTCGCGCTCCACGACGTGTCGTCCGCGATCAAGCACGGCCTGGCGTACGTCAGCGAGGACCGCAAGGTGCTCGGGCTCAACCTGCTCGACACCATCAAGCGCTCGGTCGTCGCCGCCAAGCTCTCCAAGATCGCCAAGCGCGGCGTCGTCGATGCGCGCGCCGAGTTCGCCGTGGCGGAGGACTACCGCAAGGCCCTGCGCATCAAGACGCCCTCGGTCGAGGAGGGGGTCGGCAAGCTGTCCGGCGGAAACCAGCAGAAGGTCGTGCTGGCGAAGTGGATGTTCACCGACCCCGACCTGCTGATCCTCGACGAGCCGACCCGCGGTATCGACGTCGGAGCGAAGTACGAGATCTACGCGATCATCAACCAGCTCGCGGCACAGGGCAAGGGCGTCATCGTCATCTCCAGCGAGCTGCCCGAGCTGCTCGGCATCTCCGACCGCATCTACACCGTCTTCGAAGGTCGGGTCACCGACTGCATCCCGGCCGACCAGGCGACACCCGAGGACCTCATGCGCAGCATGACCTCGACGAACCAGAAAGCATCCGCATGACCACCGACACCACCGCAACGAAGCGCGGCTTCCACTTCAAGGACATCACGAAGATGTTCGGGGGCGGCCAGTCGACCCTCCGCCAGTTCGGCATCCTCGGCAGCCTCGTCGTGATCCTGGTCGTCTTCCAGGTGCTGACCTGGATCTTCAAGGGCACCGGCCTCACGCTCTCGTCCGGCAACCTGATCAACGTCGTCAACCAGTACTCGTACATCCTGATCCTCGCGATCGGCATGGTGATGGTCATCATCATGGGTCACATCGACCTGTCGGTCGGCTCGGTCGCCGCGTTCACCGGCATCGTGGTCGCGAAGGCCATGGCCGACTGGAATCTCCCCTGGCCGCTCGGTGTGCTCCTCGGCCTCGGCGTCGGCGTGCTCGTCGGTGCCTGGCAAGGGTTCTGGGTGGCGTATGTCGGGGTACCGGCGTTCATCGTGACGCTGGCGGGCATGCTGTTCTTCCGCGGAGCGAACCAGTGGGTCGGCGACTCGCAGTCGATCCCGGTGCCGCAGGGCTTCAAGGTCATCGGCGCCGGCTACCTGCCCGAGCTGTCGTTCATCCCCGTGCCGTTCAACGTCTTCACCATGCTGCTCGCCCTGCTCGGCGTCGCGTGGATCGTCTTCTGGGAGATCCGCACCCGTCGCATCCAGCACAAGATGGGTGCCGAGATGGCGCCGCTGTGGGTGAGCGTCACCAAGGTCGTGCTGATCTCGGTCGTGATCCTCATCGCGGGCTGGTTGTTCGCCACCGGCCGTGAGGGCACCAGCTTCCCGATCTCGGGCATCATCCTGCTCGCGCTCGTCATCCTCTACTCGTTCATCACGAACAACACCGTGTTCGGTCGCCACATCTACGCGGTCGGCGGCAACCGCCAGGCCGCGCGCCTGTCGGGTGTGAAGGACCGCTGGGTCGACTTCTTCGTGATGATGAACATGTCGGTGCTCGCCTCGCTGGCCGGCATGATCTATGTCGCCAGGGCCACGGCCTCCGGGCCGCAGGACGGCAACGGCTGGGAGCTGGATGCGATCGCCTCGGTCTTCATCGGTGGCGCGGCCGTCTCGGGCGGTATCGGAACCGTGATCGGCTCGATCATCGGTGGTCTCGTGATGGCGTTCCTGAACAACGGTCTCGCGCTGCTGGGCGCCGGTGCCGACGTCGTCTCGATGATCAAGGGCCTCGTGCTCCTGTTCGCCGTCGGTGTCGACGTCTGGAACAAGCAGCAGGGTCGCCCGTCGATCACCGGCTTCCTCACGCGTCGCTTCGGCCGCAAGGAGGACCCGATGACCGACACCTTCGACCCGAAGGCGAACTACCCCACCAACCAGAAGTACGAAGCCCCCGCCGTCGACGAGACGCGCGGATAGTAGGGGTCTCACTGCGCACGCACACGCGTCGAGACCTACACACACCAGAGAAAGAGATCACATGAAGAAGATGCTTCTTACGGCGACAGCGATCGTCGCCGTGGGCGCTTTCGCCCTCACCGGCTGCTCCTCGGAGCGTGGCGGAGACACCGGCGCCGATGGTGGCGACGAGGCGGCAGCAGGCTTCGCCGCCGACGCCACGATCGGTGTCGCCCTCCCGGACAAGACCTCGGAGAACTGGGTCCTCGCCGGTCAGCTGTTCACCGACGGACTCGAGAAGGCCGGGTTCAAGGCCGACGTGCAGTACGCGCCGGCCAGCAACACGGTCGCCGAGCAGCAGAACCAGATCCAGGCGATGGTCACCGGTGGCGCCAAGGTCATCATCATCGGTGCCAAGGACGGCAAGCAGCTCGCGACGCAGGTCGAGGCCGCTCGCGACGCCGGTGTCGCCGTCATCGCGTACGACCGTCTGATCGAGAACACGGAGGCCGTCGACTACTACGTCGCGTTCGACAACTTCGAGGTCGGCAAGCTCCAAGGTCAGGCTCTGCTCGACGGTCTCGCCGAGCGTGCGGGCCACGAGGCTCCGTACAACATCGAGCTGTTCTCGGGCTCGCCGGATGACGCGAACTCCGCGGTGTTCTTCAACGGCGCCATGGAGGTCCTCCAGCCGAAGATCGACGACGGCACCCTGAAGGTCGTCTCGGGTCAGACCGAGATCGCCCAGACGGCGACCGAGGGCTGGAAGGCCGAGAACGCGCAGCGCCGTATGGACTCGATCCTCACGTCGACCTACAGCTCTGAGGCGCTCGACGGCGTCCTGTCCCCGAACGACACGCTCGCTCGCGCCATCATCACCTCGGTGCAGGGTGCGGGCAAGGATGTCCCGGTCGTCACCGGCCAGGACTCCGAGGTCGAGTCGGTGAAGTCGATCATGGAGGGCATCCAGTACTCCACGATCAACAAGGACACCACGCTCCTCGTCGAGCAGTCGATCAAGATGGTCGGCCAGCTCCAGAAGGGCGAAGAGGTCGACGTGAACGACGAAGAGCAGTACGACAACGGCGTGAAGGTCGTTCCCGCGTTCCTGCTGCCGCCGGTCATCGTCACGAAGGAGAACGCGGCCGAGGCGTACGCCAACGTCCCGAGCCTCCTCGAGATCGTGAAGTCGTACCAGTAATACCGCAGCATCCTCGGGCCGTCCGGACCTTCGGGTTCGGGCGGCCCGTTCGCTGTGTCCCGCTTCCGGTCGCCGTTTCCTGCTACCGAGTGTCACCGTTCAGAACGGAGCGGGCACTGTTGAATCGGTGAACGTCACCGTGTTCTGGGGAGGCGGTCGGTCGATGTACGAGCGCCCGGTCGGACTCGTCCACTCCAGCACGCCGCCCGCACGTTGCTCGACGTGCCAGGGGGAGTGGTGTTTGAGCATGTGATGTCGTCGGCAGAACGCCGCGAGGTTCACATCTGTGGTCGCGCCCCCGGTCGAAGCCGCGTGATTGTGGTCGAGATCGCACTTCCGCGCCACGATCCCGCACCCGGGGAACCGGCACCGCTGATCCCGCGCGCGCAGATGTCGCCGCAGTTGCTCGCTCGGCCGGTATCTGTCGACAGCGAGCAGCGCGCCGGAGATCGGATGCGTCAGCACACGATCCCAGCCCATGGCCGAGCCGGCCAGCCTGCGGGCGGTGGTGATGTCGATCGGCGTCGTGCCGTCGAGCAGGGCAGGCGGGAGGACGGACGGCAGGGAGCCGCCGGAGCGCCCGCATCCGACATCGCCGGGCGTGCGCACGAAAGCGGCGGCATCCGGAACATCGCGGTCATCGTCCATCAACGACATCAACGACATCACCGGCACCGAGACCTCGACGCGGGCGCGGATCTCGCCGAGCAGTCCATCGGTCGTGTCGTGTCCTGCCGGCGTGCCCGTGAGCAGGAGGTCGGCGAGCAGGTCGGCACGCAACTGGTCGATCGTGCGCTCGTCTGCCGGAGGTCCATCGGAGCCGGCACTTCTCGCCGCGTGGGCATTGTCCTTTTTCACCGCATGCGCCATCTGCGAGAGCCGGTCGAACATGCCGTGGATGAGCGCGGCCGGGCCGCGGGTGCCGAGCTCGGCCATCCCGTCGTCGAGATCTCTCGTCCACACGCGGCGGCCCTTGCGCGCCTCGCGGTGCCGTTCGCTGACCGGGCGCTCCTGGAATCGTTCGGCCAGGCGCCGTGCGAGCCGTCGCAGCCGGTTCGGGGACTCGGTCTCGGCGATCGCCACCGCCTCGGTGGCATAGGCCTGTCGGTCGGCCGCATCGTCGAGGTGGGCGCCCGCGTCGACGATCACCCGCGCATGCGCGCCACTGATGCGCCCCGCGCCCTGTGCCTCCCACACCGAAGGGAAGCGCTCGACGAGCCAGGAGGCCTCGGCCATCCGTCGCTCGATCGTGCGGTCGCTCAGGTGCTGCGCGGCGCCGATCTCGGCCGCCACCGTGCGGATCGCCATGTCGCCATGATCGGGATGCGCAGCCTCCCTGGCGATGTCGATAGCCAGACGCCCGGCCATCGCGAGCATGCCGTCTCTGGCCGCGTGCATGCTGCTCAGCGTCGCTTCTGCCGCCTCGAGCGACGCCACCAGATCGGCGAGCATCGCCATCTGGGAGTCGGTCGCGTGGAGCAGTGCTGTCATGACTTCAGTCCATCACGGACCACCGACATTCGAAACTATGTTCACCGGGATTCCGGCATCCGATTCGGCCGTTGTCTCCGCCCGTTGTCGCAGCCCGACGGACCGGGCCCCGTCGGGCTGAGCGCTAATCCCAGATGGGGTCGTCGGGGTCGGGGGAGTCCGTGCCGTCGGCGTCGGTCATGATGCGTGCGTCGGCGATCCACGACGTCAGCGAAGCGTCGTGCAGCATGTGCGGTCGCGGTGCGCCGAGCAGATCGGGGTTCGTCACGACGTCGAGTGGCGCATCGCTGGCGAAGACGACGACGTTGCCGAGTGGTCCTTCGTCATCGTCCGGTTCGGCGTCGAGGACGACGGCGACGTGATCGAACACGGTGCGCAGGGTGGCTGCCTGTCGCCGTGAATACTCGAACGGATGCCCGTCGAGCAGGTTCACGGCCACGACGCCGTCTGCGGCGGAGCGCGCGGCGACCCGGCGGTAGAACTCCTGGCTGGCCACATGATGACGGATGACGGCGGCATCCCAGAGGTCGACCACGGTGAAGCGGGCATCCGCCCACTCGTCCGGGAGCTCCGCGTCGGCGACCGCTCGCGCATCGCCGAAGATGACCCGCACATCAGCGCCCGGGGGCAGGGGCAGCGCGGCGATCACCGCGTCGTAGAGAGCGGGCTCGAACTCGACCACGAGCTGGGGTGAGCCGGCACGCGTGGCCTCGACATAGCGGGCCAGCGTGAGTGCTCCGGCTCCCAGATGCACGGTGAACAGCGGTGCACCGGGCTCGGCCGCGGCATCCATCGCCCTGGCGATGTGCTGGGTGTAGGCGTATTCGAGTTCGGTGGGATCCGTCATCGACACGACGGACTGCGGGATCCCGTCGACGCTGAGCTCGTAGCGACCTGGTCGCCTTCGCGATTGCACCAGCTTCGCCTTGCGATCGTCGAGCATGAGCGAGAACACCCGGCGTTTACTTGGCACCCGTCGATTTTAGGCTGGCCGCCGTACCCATCGCGCGCGGCTACCCTGGAAGGAACATGGCACATCTTCTCGGGGCTGAAGCCCTGCACCTCGAATATCCGACCAGGGTCGTCTTCGACTCCGTGACCCTCGGCATCGAAGAGGGTGACCGCATCGGCATCGTCGGCCGCAACGGCGACGGGAAGTCCAGCCTCCTCGGCATGCTCGCCGGCATCAAGGAGCCGAACTCCGGCCGCGTCACGGTGCGCGGCGGCACGCGGATCGGCGTGCTCGACCAGGCCGACAACCTGCCGGACGACCTCACGATCAGCGCCGCCGTCGTCGGCGACACCCCGGAGTACGAGTGGGCGGGCGACGCGCGCATCCGCGACGTGATCGACGGCCTCCTCACCGATCTGCCGTGGGATGCCGAGATCGGCTCGCTCAGCGGTGGCCAGCGGCGCCGGGTGTCGCTCGCGAAGCTGCTCACCGGCGACTGGGACGTCATCGCCCTCGACGAGCCCACCAACCACCTCGACGTCGAGGCGATCACGTGGCTCGCCGCGCATCTCAAGAAGCGCTGGTCGCCGAACTCGGGCGCGCTCCTGGTCGTGACCCACGACCGGTGGTTCCTCGACGAGATCTGCACCGAGACCTGGGAGGTGCACGACCGCATCGTCGAGCCCTTCGAGGGCGGCTACGCGGCGTACATCCTGCAGCGCGTGGAGCGCGACCGGATGGCAGCGGCGACCGAGGCGAAGCGCCAGAACCTGGCCAAGAAAGAGCTCGCCTGGCTCCGGCGCGGTGCTCCGGCCCGCACGGCGAAGCCGAAGTTCCGCATCGACGCGGCCAACGAGCTCATCGCCGACGTGCCCGAGATCCGAGACAAGGTGTCGCTGCAGTCGCTGGCCGTCTCGCGCCTCGGCAAGGACGTGGTCGACCTGCTCGACGTCGGCGTGACCTACCCGACGGCGGACGGCGGCGAGAAGGTCGTGCTCCGCGACATCGAGTGGCGCATCGCGCCGGGGGAGCGCACCGGCATCCTCGGGGTGAACGGCGCCGGCAAGTCCACACTCCTCGGGCTCATCTCCGGCACCGTGGAACCCACGGTCGGCCGGGTCAAGCGCGGCACGACCGTGAAGGTGCAGACCCTCACCCAGCGGCTCGACGAGCTCACCCAGCACTGGAAGGACCCGGTGCGCGTGATCATCTCGGGGCTGCGCACCTCGTACACGATGGGTGCCGGCTCGAAGGCGCAGGACCTCACGCCCGGTCAGCTGCTCGAGCGCCTCGGGTTCGACTCCGCCCAGCTCTCCACCCCGGTCAAGGACCTCTCGGGTGGCCAGCAGCGCCGTCTGCAGCTGCTGTTGGTGCTGCTCGACCAGCCGAACGTGCTGATCCTCGACGAGCCGACCAACGACCTCGACACCGACATGCTCGCCGCCATCGAAGACCTGCTCGACTCCTGGTCGGGCACGCTCCTGGTCGTCAGTCACGACCGGTACTTCCTGGAGCGCGTCACGGACCAGCAGTACGCGATCCTCGACGGCCACCTGCGGCACCTTCCCGGAGGCGTCGACGAGTACCTGCGACTGCGCCACCTGCAGGCGTCGGCGGGCTCGAAGCAGACCGCGACGTCGGCAGCTACGGCGACGGCGACGGCAACCGCCTCAGGTCTCGACGGTGCGGCTCTCCGCACAGCGCAGAAGGAGATCTCCTCCCTCGAGCGGCGCATCCAGAAGCTGACTCAGCAGGTCAATGCCGCCAAGACCGCGCTCGCCGATCACGACCAGGCCGACTACGCGGGACTCGGCGATCGCATGAAGAAGATCAGCGATCAGCAAGCCGAGATCGAGGAGTTGGAGCTGCGCTGGTTCGAACTCACCGAGGAGATCGGCTGACCGAGGAATATCCTTCTCCTGACGCTGTTGGGAGGTAGGGATGGAAGGCCTCGAAGTAACGGTCCTGCTCGGACTCACGATTCTCGTCGGAACCCTGATCGCCCCGCGCGTGCGTCTCGCGCTGCCCCTCGTCCTGGTCATCTTCGGACTGCTGCTCGGCTTCATCCCGCCGCTGCGTGAAGTGCAGCTGCCGCCGGAGACGGTGCTGCTGCTGTTCCTCCCGGTGATCCTGTTCTGGGAGAGTCTCACGACGTCGCTGCGCTCGATCCGCCGCGACTTCCGCTACATCCTCCCGATGAGCACGGTCCTCGTGGTCGCGTCGGCGTTCGCGGTCGCCGGCATCGGCGTGCTGTTCGGGATGCCGTGGGAGATCGCGCTCATCCTGGGAGCGGCGGTCGCACCGCCGGATGCCACGGCCGTCGCGGCGCTCGGTCGCCTGCTGCCGCGCCGCACATTCATGAAGCTGAAGGCCGAGAGCCTCACCAACGACGGCACGGCGCTCGTGCTGTACGCGATCGCGGTGTCGCTCGCGCTCGGCGGCCAGATCACACCGCTCTCCGTGACACTCGACGTGCTGATCTCCTACGTCGGCGGGATCGCGGCGGGCGTCGTGATCGCCGGCCTCGGATACCTGCTGCTGCGGCGCACATCCTCGACGATCGTGATCAACGTGGCGCTGCTGCTGATCCCGTTCACGGCGTTCCTCGCTGCCGAGATGGTGCACGCCTCCGGCGTTCTCGCGGTCGTCGTCGCCGGGCTCATCGTCGCCTACGTGTCGCCGCGCGTGACGACGGCGTCCTCCCGCCGACAGGCCGATGCGGCCTGGCCGTTCGGAGTCTTCCTGCTCAACGGCGCGCTGTTCGTGCTGATCGGCCTCGAGGTGCAGTACGTCGTGCACGAGATCTCGGCGGCGGCGATCGGCCGGCTCGTGCTGATCACGCTCGCGGTGTGGGCGACCCTCCTGGTGGTGCGCTACGTGTTCCAGGTGCTGAACGTGCTCTTCCAGCGCCAGACCGGTGGGCGTCCGGCGCGGGGAGCCCGGTCGCGGGCGCGCGTCGTGTCGACCATGGCCGGCATGCGCGGTGCGGTCTCGCTCGCGATCGCGCTGTCGGTCCCCGCCACGATCACCGAGGGCGGGGTGGTGTCCGGACGCGACGAGATCGTGTTCGTCACGGCCGGAGTGATCATGCTGAGCCTGCTCGTGCAGGCCCCGCTGCTCCCCGCGCTCGTGCGCTGGGCGCGGTTCCCCGTCGATCATGTCGAGGACGAGGAGTACGAGCTCGCCGAGCGGGCGATCTCGGGTGCGGCGCTCGCAGCCCTCGACGACCTCGCCGCCGAGCACGGCATCGGGCAGGAGGTCCGCGACCGTGTGCGCACCGAGGGCTACGCGATGCTCGAGTTCGCGAACGCGCGCACACTGGCGCGTGAGCAGGCGATCGTCGACGCCGAGGCCGACGCACTGGACGAGATGCTCGACGAGCCCGATCCGCTGAGCGCCGGAACCGCTGATCCGCCCGAAGAAGATCCGGCACCGAGCGGGGGAGTGGATCAGGCCACGGGGCCCGATGGCACCGACGGGACGGTTCTGCAGATGATCGCGACCTCAGCCGACGTCGACCTCGCGCAGCGCTCGCCGCTGATCCGGCACGAGGAGCACACGCGCCTCAAGCTCGCCCTCATCGACCGCAAGCGCGAGGTGCTCCTGGGGTTGCGCGGTGCGGGGACGGTCGACGACCTCGTCGTGCGCCGCATCTCGGCCCGCCTCGACCTCGAGCAGGTGCGTCTGCAGGGGATCGAGGAGTTCGACTGACCCGCACCCGAGCGGGCTGTGACGCCGTGTGACGACTCGATTCCGCACGTTCGATGGCGCCTGCCTAACGTATTCGAGTCCCCAAGAGAGGAACTCCTTCCATGTCACGCCGCACCACTTCCGTCATCGCCGCGCTCGCCGCGGTCCCGCTCTTCGTCGCACTCGCAGGCTGCGCGACGGCATCCTCCGAAGCCGGTTCCGGCAGCGCGGGCTCGACCGAGGACGAGGTCGTCAAGATCGGCGTCGTCGGCAAGGGCGACGAGCAGTGGCCCGCATTCGTCGATGCCGCGGCCGAGGAGGGCATCACCGTCGAGCTGGTCGACTTCGGCTCCTACGAGCAGCCCAACCCGGCGCTCACCGAGGGCGAGATCGACCTCAACCAGTTCCAGCACATCGTGTACCTCGCGGAGTACAACAACGCCTCGGGTGCGGACCTGACCCCGATCGGGTCGACCGCGATCTACCCGCTCGGCCTGTACTCGACCAAGTACGACGATGTGAAGGACATCCCGAAGGGCGAGACCGTCGCCGTCCCGGACGACGCCTCGAACCAGGCCCGCGCGCTGAACGTGCTGCAGCAGGCCGGCCTCATCGAGCTGAAGAGCGGTGGCACCCCGTACTCCGACCTCGCCGACGTGGACACTGAGAAGTCCGAGGTCAAGGTCAAGGCGCTGGAGGCCGCGATCGTCCCGACGTCGCTGCCCGACGTCGCCGCCGCGATCATCAACAACGACTTCGTGGAGCCGGCCGGCCTCTCGTTCGAGGACGCTATCGCCCAGGACGACCCCGAGGATGCCGGCGCGCTGCCGTACGTGAACATCTTCGCCGCGCGCGCCGATGATGCCGACAACGAGACGTACCTCAAGCTCGTCGAGATCTTCCAGACGAATGAAGATGTCCAGAAGGGTCTGCTGAAATCGTCGGGCGACACCGCCGTGGCGCTGCAGACCCCGGTCGAGGACCTCGTCGCGTCGCTCGAGAAGGTCCAGAAGGACGCGGACTCGAAGAAGTAGGACGACGGGGAAACCACCCTTCGTCCGATGAGGGAGAATCGGGTGCCGCGAGAAGCGTCACCCGATTCTTCGTTCCCGTAGCAGACCGGAGCAGCCCATGCCGATCGTCACCCTGACGAACGTCTCCAAGACCTACCCGCCCCGCACCCGTGAGGGGTCAGAGGTCGTCGCCGTGGACGACGTCAGCCTCGAGATCGAGAAGGGCGACGTCTTCGGCATCATCGGATACTCGGGCGCCGGCAAGTCCACGCTCGTGCGGCTGATCAACGCCCTCGAGCCGGCCACGAGCGGCACCATCACGGTGGACGGCGTCGACATCACCGCGCTCAAGGAGAGCGAGCTGCGCAGGGTCCGCGGCGGCATCGGGATGATCTTCCAGCAGTTCAATCTGTTCTCCTCGCGGAGCGTCAGGGCCAACATCGCCTACCCGCTCAAGCTCGCCGGCTGGTCCAAGGACGACATCGAGAAGCGGGTCGCCGAGCTGCTGTCGTTCGTCGGCCTCGCCGACAAGGCCAAGGCCTACCCCGAACAGCTCTCGGGCGGTCAGAAGCAGCGCGTCGGCATCGCACGGGCCCTCGCGACGGGCCCCGCGATCCTCCTCGCCGACGAGGCCACCAGCGCCCTCGACCCGCAGACCACGCACGAGGTGCTCGACCTGCTCAAGCGGGTCAACCAGGAGCAGGGCGTCACGATCGTGATCATCACGCACGAGATGGACGTCATCCAGACCATCGCTACCAGGGTCGCGGTCATGGAGAACGGCCGCGTGATCGAGCACGGCGACGTGTTCGACGTCTTCTCCGCTCCGCAGAACCCGGCATCCCAGCGCTTCGTCGGCACGGTCGTGAAGGGCGTGCCGTCGCCGGCCGAGCTCGCGGTGCTTCGCGAGCGTCACCGCGGCCGCCTGGTGACGTTCTCGTTCCGCGACGGCGACTCGTCGCAGGCGCAGGTGTTCCTCGATCTCGCCGGCGCGGGCCTCGACTTCGAGCTCGTGTTCGGCGGCATCAACGACATCCGCGGGCGCGCCTTCGGGCACCTGACCCTCGCGATCCGGGGTGACGCCGCGGCGATCGACGGCGCGCTCGCCCGCATCGCCGAACGCGTCGAAGTGACCGAGATCGCCGGAGAGGAGGCCCGCTGATGGAGCGTCTGAACGAACTGTGGCCCGAATTCTGGGCGGCCGCACTCGAGACCCTGTACATGACGTCGTTCGCGCTGGTGCTCGGCGGCATCCTCGGGCTGGCGATCGGCATCATCCTGTACGTCACGCGCCCCGGTGGCCTCGCAGCGAACCGGGTCGTCTCGGTGCTCGCGAACCTCGTCGTGAACTTCTTCCGCCCGATCCCGTTCATCATCTTCCTCGTGGTCGCGCAGCCGCTGGCGCGCGCGGTCGTCGGCGTGGGTATCGGTACGACCGCCGGGGCCTTCATCATCGGTCTGGCTGCCGCGTTCGCGATCGGGCGCATCGTGGAGCAGCACCTCGTCTCGGTCTCTCCCGGAGTGATCGAGGCGGCGCGGGCGATGGGTGCCGGTCCGTGGCGCATCCTCTTCACCGTGGCCATCCCGGAGTCGCTCGGTCCGCTCATCCTCGGCTACACGTTCATCCTCGTGGCGTTGATCGACATGACGGCCATGGCGGGCCTCGTCGGCGGCGGCGGGCTCGGTGCGTTCGCGCAGATCTACGGCTTCCGGCAGTTCGAGCCGCTCGTCATGTGGGCGGCGATCGTCCTGATCGTGGTGTTCGTTCACCTGGTGCAGATGCTCGGCACACGCCTCGCCCGCAAGGTCATGCGTCGCTGACGGGTGCTTCCTGCAGGGTGCGGCGCGTGGTGAACACCCGGTCCTGCCCGCTGATCGGGTCCACGAAGCGCAGCTCGCGCGCCAGCAGCTGCAGCGGTCGGTCGTAGTCGTCCGGCCGATCTTCCTGCAGCTCGGGGTAGAAGCGGTCGTTCAGGATGCCGATGCCGAGGGCGGCGAGATGCACCCGAAGCTGGTGCATCTTGCCGCTGTGCGGACGCAGCAGCGTGTGCACCACGCGGTCGTCGGCACGGATCAGCTCGACCAGGGTCTCGGAGTTCGGCTCCTTGGACTCATCGACCTGCACGCGCACCTGACCGCGGAGCTTCTCGATGTTGTTGCGGTACACGACGGGAAACGACGGGAGCGTCCCGTTCTCTGGGAGCTCGGAGACCGCCTCGTAGACCTTCTGCACCTGCCGCTTCTCGAAGAGCAGCTGGTAGGCACCACGGGTGGCGGGGCGCGTCGAGAACATCAGCAGCCCGGCGGTGGCGCGATCCAGCCGGTGGATCGGCGCGAGGTCGGCATTGTCGAGCAGATTGCGCAGCCGCACCAGCGCGGAATTCTGCAGGAACTTGCCGCCCGGCGTGGTGGGCAGGAAGTGCGGCTTGTCGACTACGACGAGATGGTCGTCCTGGTGCAGGATCTCGATCTCGAACGGCATCCGGGTCTCGACGGCGGGTTCGCGGTAGTACCAGACGAACTCGACGCTGCCGAGTGCGGCGTCGCGGGGAACGGGAGAGCCGTCGGCCCGCACGATGTCGCCGCGGTCGAACCGCTCGAGCAGACGCTCGGGATCGAGGTGGAAGAAGCGCTCGACCATGTACGCGGCGACCGTGGGCCAGGCACCGGTGAGCGGCACGTGTAGCCGGGTGGCTCCCACGCCGTCGCGCACCGGGAGGGGAGAGGGCATGCCCATCAGGCGCGGCCCCTCACGTGTCGAAGCTCAGACTCAGCTTGCGCAGCAGTCCGGCGAGGCGATCCCGGTCCGAGCGGGAGAGCGCCTGCAGCAGGTCGGCCTCCACGTCGACGAGGCGGGTGATGGCCGCGTCCACGCGGATGCGTCCGTCGTCGGTCAGCGTCACGAGCACACTGCGCCCGTCGCCGGGGTCGGCCTCGCGGCGCACGAAGCGGCGGCCGACCAGTCGGTCGATCCGGTTGGTCATCGTGCCGCTCGAGACCAGGGTCTGCTGCAGCAACTGCTTAGGGGAGAGCTGGAACGGCGCGCCTGCGCGGCGCAGGGCCGAGAGCACGTCCCACTCCCAGTGCTCCAGGTCGCTGCGACGGAACACGTCGCGGCGGGCGCGGTCCAGATGGCGCGAGAGGCGGTCCATCCGCGAAAGCACCTCGAGGGGTGAGAAGTCGAGGTCGGGACGCTGCGCGTTCCACGCGCCGACGATCCGGTCGACCTCATCCACCTCGCTCATCCGCCCATTATCGCGTGTGCGCGTCGGGGGTGACGGACACCACGGGCAGCTCGAGGGTCATGAAGGCGCTGTACGGGTCGGGGAGGTAGCGGCCGAACGGGCCTGACTCGCGGAAGCCCGCCGCCGCGTACATCGCGCGTGCCGGGATGAAGAAGTCGTCGCTGCCGGTCTCGAGCGAGAGTCGACGGATGCCGCGCTCCTGCGCGTCGGCGAGGAGGAACGCCAGCATCGATTTCCCGAGTCCGCGGCCGCGCAGGGCCGGATCCGTGCGCATCGACTTGAGCTCCTCGTGGCCGTCTTCGACCGTGGCCAGCGCGCCGGTGGCGGCCGGGCGGCCGTCGATCGAGCCGGCGAACAGCCGGACGCCGGGCGCGAGCAGGCGCTCGAAGACCAGCGCATGACGGCTCTCCGCGGGCGCGGTGTGCTCCAGCTCGGCGTGGTGGGCGACCAGGAATTCTGCGAGGGCCGGGGTCGCCGTCTCGACCCTCTCGATCACGATGCTCATGGTGTCAGCATTCCAGAGCAGTGTTTCCGAACCATGACGGCGCAGGGCGGCCGTCATCCGCGCACATCGGAACACAGGCCGGAGCATGGCAGACTTGACCCCGCGGTGCCCTCCTGGGCGGCGCGGTCCGCCGTGGTGTAATGGCAGCACGACAGCCTTTGGAGCTGTTAGGTCTAGGTTCGAGTCCTGGCGGCGGAGCATGACTGGGAACAATCTCGCCATCATCGTCCTCGCTGCAGGCCAGGGCACGCGCATGAAGTCGCGTCTGCCCAAGGTGCTGCACCCGATCGGCGGGCGCCCTCTGGTGGGGCACGTGCTCACCACGGCCGGGCGGCTGCAGGCCGCGCACGTCGAGGTGGTCGTGCGGCACGAGCGCGATCAGGTGGTCGCCGCCCTCACCAAGGACTACCCCGACGCGGTGTTCGTCGACCAGGACGACGTACCCGGAACCGGGCGGGCCGTGCAGGTGGCGGTCGACGCGCTCCCCGAGGACTTCGATGGCGACGTGCTCGTCCTCTCCGGAGACTGCCCGCTCGCCGACGCCGACACCCTCTCGGCATTCGTGGCGGAGCACCGCGCGTCGGGCGCTCCGGCGACGCTGATGACGGCACTGCTCGACGACCCGACCGGTTACGGCCGCGTGGTCCGCGACGCCGACGGCGGTGTCGACCGCATCGTGGAGCAGAAGGACGCGAGCGCCGAAGAGGCCGCGGTCCGCGAGATCAACGCCGGGATGTACGTGTTCCGCGCCGAGACCCTGCGCACCTACCTGCCGCGGGTCGGCGTCGACAATGCACAGGGCGAGATGTACCTGACCGACGTGCCGGGGATGCTCCGTCGCGACGGCGACCGGGTGGCGGCATCCGTCGTCTCCGACATCGCGGTGACGTTCGGGGTGAACGACCGCGCACAGCTGGCCGAGGTCGGTCGCCTGCTCAACCAGCGCATCGTGCGCCGCTGGCAGCTCGAGGGCGTCACCGTCATCGACCCGGCCACCACCTGGATCGACGACGACGCGAAGCTCTCGCCCGACGTCACCCTCCTGCCGAACACCCACATCCTGGGTGCCACGGTCATCGCCTCCGGCGCCGTGATCGGACCGGATACGACCCTCGTCGACTGCGAGGTCGGCGAGGACGCGACCGTCCGTCGCACCGACGCCACCCTCGCCGTGATCGGCGCGGAGGCCACCGTCGGCCCGTTCTCGTTCCTCCGGGCCGGCACGGTCCTGGGCGCCAAGGGCAAGATCGGCGCCTACGTCGAGACGAAGAACGCCGAGATCGGCGAGGGCAGCAAGGTCCCGCATCTCTCCTACGTCGGCGACGCCACGATCGGCCGCGGTGTCAACCTCGGTGCGAGCACCATCACGGCGAACTACGACGACGTGAACAAGCACCGCACCGAGATCGGCGACGAGGTGCACACCGGCTCGCACACGGTGCTCGTCGCGCCCGTTAGGCTGGGAGCTGGCGCGAAGACCGGCGCCGGCGCGGTCGTCCGCAAGGATGTCCCGGCCGGAGCGCTGGCCATGACCGTCGCACCCCAGCGCAACATCGAAGGCTGGGTCGCGAAGAACAGAGCAGGGACGGGCGCGGCGGATGCTGCGTCCCGCGAGAATTCGGCGGAATAGGCGGAGCATGGCGCGCAAGAAGAAGACGGTCGATCTGGATCGCGACAACGGCGTGGCTCCCGGCATCATCGCGAAGACGAAGAAGCGACTCGTCGTCGCGGGCGGGCGCTCGCACCCTGAGCTCACGGCGGCCGTCGCCGAGGCGCTCGGCACGGAGATCGCCCCCGTCGAGCACCGCACGTTCGCCTCCGGTGAGATCTACGCCCGCTTCGAGGTCTCGATCCGCGGCGTCGATCTCTTCCTGATCCAGACGTTCGGCGAGCCGGTCAACGAGTGGCTCATGGAGACGCTCATCATGATCGACGCCGCCAAGCGCGCGTCGGCGAAGCGCATCACCGTCGTGGCGCCGTACTACCCGTATTCGCGTCAGGACAAGAAGGGCCGCGGACGCGAGCCGATCAGCGCCCGCCTCGTCGCCGACCTGCTGAAGACCGCCGGTGCCGATCGCGTCATGAGCGTCGACCTGCATGCGGCGCAGATCCAGGGCTTCTTCGACGGACCCGTCGACCACCTGTTCGCCAAGCCCGTGCTGCTGGATTACTTCCAGCGCACGCTCTCGCCGGCGGACCGCGAGATCCTCACCGTCGTCTCGCCCGACATGGGTCGTGTGCGCGTCGCCGACACCTGGTCGGACAGCCTCGGTGCCCCGCTCGCCATCATCCACAAGCGTCGTGACCCGAAGGTGGCCAACCAGGTCTCGGTGCACGAGATCGTCGGAACCGTCGAGGGGCGCACCTGCCTCCTCGTCGACGACATGATCGACACCGGTGGCACGATCGTCAAGGCGGCCCAGGCGCTCAAGGCGGCCGGGGCGCACCGTGTGATCGTCGCGGCGACCCATGCGATCTTCAGCGACCCGGCATCCGATCGCCTGCAGGACTCGTCGATCGACGAGGTCGTCATCACCGACACGATCCCGCTCACCGAGTCGCGTCGCTGGGACAACCTCACGATCCTCCCGATCGCGCCGCTGCTCGCCCGCGCCATCCACGAGGTCTTCGAAGACGGCTCCGTGACGAGCATGTTCGGTGGCGACGCGTAACGCATCGTCACGGCACAGCCCGCGCATAGACGCGGTGCTTACGGTCGAAGGGTCGACGAACCCGTCGAACGACACCGCGCCGGGAGGACCAGCATGATCCGCACGACCGTACCGACCTCTGTCCGCAAGGGTTCCGCCATCCTCGGGATCGCGGGCCTGTTCGTCCTCGCCGGGTGCTCCGGCACCGCCGACGCGGGTGACACCCCGAACGACACCGGCAGCACGCCCGACGCCGGCTCCTCGGAGTCCTCGGGCGGCGACGCGACCGCCACCTACGCAGACGGCACCTACACGGCCGACGGTTCGTACCAGACACCCGAGACGGTCGAGCAGATCTCCGTCACGCTGACCCTCGCCGACGGCGTCGTGACCGACGTCGAGGTCACGGGCGACCCGCAGGCACCCGAGACCGAGCAGTACCAGGGCCAGTTCATCGACGGCATCGCGGACGAGGTCGAGGGCAAGTCGATCGACGAGCTGAACGTCAGCCGGGTCGCCGGCTCGTCGCTCACCAGCGGCGGCTTCAACGACGCGGTCGAGTCGATCAAGGAGCAGGCGGCCTCCTAGGCGCCTGAGGCCGCATGGCGAGCTGGCGCTTCGAGGCGATCGGAACGCGCTGGGAGATCGAGACCACGGATCCGCTCGCGGACCCGGCGCGTGCGGCGGTCGACGCCGAGATCGAGCGCTTCGACCGCGAGTGGTCCCGATTCCGTGACGACTCCGCGGTGACGCGGCTCGGACGGGAGGGCGGCTCGTTCGCCTCACCGGACGCCGCTCCGATGCTCGACGCCTACCGCGAGCTCTCGGCGGCGACGGGCGGCGCGGTCAACCCGCTCGTGGCGGCGAGTCTCGAAGCCCTGGGCTACGACGCGGGCTATTCGCTCGTCGGCGGTGACCCGGTGCGTGCTCCGGACGCCTGGCAGGCGCAGGTGTCCTGGACGACGGCCGGGGTCGCGGCATCCGCACCCGCGCTCCTCGACGTCGGCGCCCTGGGCAAGGGGCGACTGGTCGACCTGGTGATGGACGTGCTCGGAGACGTGCCCGGCGATGTGGTGGTCGATGCCGGCGGCGACATCCGGGTGCGGGGCGGCGGTGTGCGCATCGGGCTGGAGCATCCGTACGACGCGACGAAGGCGATCGGTGTCGTCGAGGTGCGCGACCGGGCGCTGTGCGCCTCCGCCGTCAACCGTCGCGCATGGGGGAACGGACTGCACCACGTGCTCGACGCCCGCACCGGGCTGCCGGTGCGCACCTGGGCGGCGACCTGGGCGCTGGCCCCCGACGCGATGACGGCGGATGCCGTCTCGACCGCACTGTTCTTCGACGGCGGACCGGAGCTCGCCGGCGCCTGGGGTGTGGAATGGGTGAGGATGAGCACCGACGGCCGGGTGCAGCACTCGCCGGGATGCCCCGCGGAACTGTTCATCGCGGGGGCGGACACGCGCCCCGCGGCGCCGAACTAGGGAAGAGTGGAGAACGTGATCACCTCATTCGCCGCCGCACGCCAGCGGGTCCTCGCGGTCCTGGGCTCGCTGTCGATGTATCGCCTCGTGCTGTTCGCGCTGATCGCCCTGGCGGTGATCGCGTTCGTGCTCTCGCTGCTCGGCGTGATCGTCTCGCCCACGCCGCTCGAGATGCTGGCGTCGTTCCTGGTGCTCGCGATCGTGATCTCGGCCGTCGACGCCGTCGCCCAGCGCATCCTCCGACTCCCGTGGCGTATCGAATCCTCCCTCGTCACGGCCCTCATCCTGCTGTTCGTGCTCCGCCCCGGCGTCGAGCTCGGCGCCCTTCTCGGGCTCGCCCTCGCCGGAGCCGTGGCGAGTGTGTCGAAGTACCTGATCGCATGGCGCGGTCGACACATCTTCAACCCGGCGGCGTTCGGTGCGGCCGTCGTCTCGATCCTCGGCGCCTTCGGGGCGTTCGAGTGGCTGGGCACCTCGTCGTCCTGGTGGGTCGGGACTCCGGTGCTGACGATCCCCGTGCTCCTCCTCGGCCTCGCGGTGCTGTGGCGCACCGAGAAGGTGCGGGTGGTGCTGGTGTTCGTGCTGGTCGCCGTCGCCACCTCGGTCGTGCGTCAGGCCGTGCAGGCCGTGCAGTTCGACATCGGCTTCGACGTGCTCACCGCGCTGCAGTTCGCGGTGCTGCAGTCGCCGTTCCTGTTCCTCGGGGCGTTCATGCTCTCCGAGCCGCTCACGCTTCCGCCGCGTCGCCGCCAGCAGCTTGTGGTGGCCGTCGTGGTGGGTCTTCTCGCGGGGTGGCCGATCTCGGTCGCCGGCCTGTTCACGCTCGGCCAGGAGCGGGCTCTCCTGATCGGAAACCTGGTGGCCTTCGCCTTCGCTCTACGCGGGTCCGTGCGGCTCGTGCTCGAACGACGCGAGTTCATCACCCCGACCGCGCAGGAGCTGACCTTCCGAGCCAAGGGTCGGGTCCGGTTCCTCCCGGGGCAGTACCTCGAGCTCGACGTCCCGCATCACCGCCCCGACGCGCGCGGCACCCGGCGGGAGTTCAGCATCGTGTCGGCGCCGGCAGACCTGCCGACGTTGCGCATCGCCTACAAGAACGGCGACCAGAAGCATCCGTCGAGCTACAAGCGGGCTCTCGCCGCTGCGGAGCCGGGCGCGACGTTCGCGGTCACGGGCACCTGGGGTGACTTCATCCTGCCGCGCAGCGATCACCCGGTGCTGATGGTCGCCGCGGGCATCGGCGTCACGCCGTTCGTGTCCCAGCTGCGTCAGCTCCAGGCCGTGGGCCAGCAGCGCGACGTGGTGCTCGTGTACGTGGCGTCCGAGGCTTCCGAGCTCGCCTTCCGTGATGAGCTCGCCGCGACGGGCGTGCGCACGGTCGTGTTCACCCGAGACGAGCCGCTCGACCTGCCCGCGCACTGGACCTGGGCGCAGGGCGCACGACTGGACGCCGAGACACTGGAGCGCACGGTCCCCGACCTCGGCAGCCGCCACGCGTTCATCTCCGGACCCCCGCGCCTGATCGCCGATCTCGCCCCCGCACTGCAGAAGGCCCGCGCCCTCACGACCGACGCCTTCGCCGGCTACTGATCCGGCTCACGGCCGGCCGGCCGGTACACCCGTCGGGAGAACGGACGGATGTCGGACGACTCGCCGCGAGGCGTCCCGACATCTGTGCATCCTGCCGACGAGTGCACGGCGCATCCACTTCTGCACATCCCGCATCCGCTTCGGATCGGCCCACAACGGGCGGAATCGATCTCTATCAGCCGTCTCGGGGCATCAGGATCGGTGGATGCTCAGCGCTCTATCCGTGACAGACCTGCATGGCGGCGTCGTGCGGGGCACACTGCTCCAGAAGTACGGAATCGACCGTCGGATGCGCGCGGATGCGGTTCATGCCGGCGCCCTGATCCGTGTGAGGACAGGAGTGTTCGCCGGGCCGAACGCAGACACGACCGTCGTTGAGGCTGCCGCGCACGGCGGGGCCCTCACCTGCGCGCACGCGTTGCGCCTGTATTGCGTCTGGGCACTCGACCCCGGCGGCCCCGTTCACGTCTGGCTGGGGGCGAAGGGCCGCACCCATCACGAGACGTGCGAGTGCGTCGCGCACTTTGACGCGGGGCACGCCGGGGTGGGGCTTGCCCCATTGGAGGAAGTACTCATCCACGTCTACCGTTGCGGCGGAGACGAGGCGTTCTTCGCTGCTGTCGAGTCCGCACTGGTGCAACAGAAGATCACCGGTGCGGCACTGCGCCGCATCCGCCGCCGCCTACCGGCCCGCGCGCACTGGTTGATCGACCTGGCGCGACCGGATGCCGACAGCGGCCTCGAGTCACTGCTCCGGCTGCGCTTGCACCTGCACGGCATCAGCCTGGACTGCCAGGTGACCATCCCGTCCGTCGGGAGAGTGGATTTCGTGCTCGACGGAAGTCTGATCCTCGAGGCCGATGGGAAGGGCAACCATGACGGCCCCGCGCATCGCCACCGTGATCTCGTGAGGGATGCCGCGGCGTCGGCTCTCGGATACGAGACGCTGAGGTTCGATTGCGCCCAGATCGTCCACGCCTGGCCCTCAGTCGAGACGGCCGTACTCGCCGCCGTCGCACGCCTGCGCGCCCGTCACTGAGGTCTTCGACGTCAGGCGTGTGCGTCTGTCGGGAGAATGTACGCATGTCGGACGAATCGCCGTGAGATGCCCCGACGGCCGTGCATCCTCCCGACATGTGTACGCCGACCAGGAGCGCGGCGGGCAGGATCTCCGCAGAGAGGCCGGCCGTCAGGCCTCGGACGCGTCGTCTTCGGCGGCAGCGGCCGCAGGGTTGACCGGGATGCGCACGGTGAAGGTCGTGTCGCCGGGCTCGCTGGCCACGGAGATCGTTCCGTGGTGGCCCTCGACGATGGCCTTGACGATCGCGAGGCCCAGTCCGGTTCCCCCGGTCTGGCGAGCCCGGGAGCTGTCGCCGCGGGCGAAGCGCGCGAAGAGCTCGTCGCGGATGGCGGGGTCGATGCCGGGGCCGTCGTCGTGCACGCGCAGCACGGCGTCCGCGCCCTCTCGCGCGACGCTCAGGGTGATCCTGGTGCCCGCCGACGTGTGCGTCCGGGCGTTCGCGAGGAGGTTCGTGACGACCTGGTGCATCCGACCCGCATCGCCGACGACCGTGACGGGCTCGTCCGGCACCTCGATGCTCCAGTGGTGGTCGGCCGCCGTCGGTCGAGCATCCGAGAGTCCCTCGAGCGCCAGCTGGGTGAGGTCGACGGTGCCGTAGACCAGCTCCTGCCCTTCGTCGAGCCGTGCGAGCAGCAGCAGGTCCTCGACGAGACGGGTCATCCGCAGCGACTGCGCCTGGATGCGCTCGAGCGACGAGGTCGTGCCCTCGATGACTTCCGGACCCTGCTCCGAAGCCGGACGCTGATGCAGGGCGCGCAGCGACAGCTCGGAGTACCCGCGGATGGAGGCGAGTGGCGTGCGCAGCTCATGGCTGGCATCGGCAACGAACCGGCGCATCCGCTCCTCGTTCTTCTGTCGCGAGGCCAGCGAGGCGTTGACGTGGTCGAGGAGTTTGTTCAGTGAGGCGCCGACCAGGCCGGTCTCGGTGCGCGGATCGGCTTCGGATGCCGGCACCCGCTCGGTGATCGTGACCTCGCCCCGATCGAGCTGCTGATTCGCGACCCTGGTCGCGGTGACCGCGACGGCGCGGAGCGGGCGCAGGCTCACCCGGATGGTGATCGCGGTGGTCAGCGCCAGCAGGATCAGACCGCCGATGGTGGCGAGGGCGATCACGGTGAGCAGCTGCGTGAGCTGGCTCTGGATCTCGTCGCGGGGGAGCCCGGTCACCGCGAGGACGCCGTTGTTCGAGGGCAGGGCCATGACCCGATACGAGCCGAGGTCGGTGAGGGAGACCGTGGCGACGGACGTACCCTTCAACGCCGCCGCGATCTCGCTCAGCTGCTCGCCGGTCAACGGCTGCAGGGTTCCGGTGAGCTCGTCGGCGGCGGTGCTCTTCACGAGGGACCCGCTGAAGCCGGTCACCGGGCTCGAGACGACGAACAGCAGCCCGGCCGGCGGAGAGTAGCGACCGGCCAGGAGGACGTTCTGTGCGGTCGCCGCCGACGGGGCGAAGGCCTCGGTGACGCCCACCAGCGCGTGCGCGCTGTTGTTCAGCTTCTGGTCGAGCTGGTCCTCCATGGTCTTGCCCAGCGTGGCGCTGGTGATGACGGCGACGATGATGAGGATCAGCGACACGAACCCGATCACGGCGGTCATCAGCCGTGTCTGCAGGCTCATCGGCCGTCTCATCATCGTCGCTGAGCTCACTGCGGAGCCTTGATCATGTAGCCGACGCCGCGGACGGTGTGCAGCAGCGGCGTGCGACCGGCATCGATCTTCTTGCGCAGGTACGAGATGTACAGCTCGACGACGGAGGACTTGCCGCCGAAGTCGTAGCTCCAGACCCGGTCGAGGATCTGGGCCTTCGACAGCACCCGTCGCTCGTTGCGCATGAGGTAGCGGAGCAGCTCGAACTCGGTCGCGGTGAGCTCGATCTCGGTGCCGTCGCGCACGACCTCGTGGCTGTCCTCGTTGAGCGTGAGGTCGGCGACGCGGAGGATCGACTGTCCGTCGTCGGTGGTCGCGTGCCCGGTGCGGCGGATGATCGCGCGCAGCCGGGCGATGACCTCCTCCAGGCTGAACGGCTTGGTGACGTAGTCGTCACCGCCGGCGGTGAGGCCGGCGACGCGATCGCCCACGGCATCCTTGGCGGTGAGGAACAGCACCGGGACGAGGTTCCCCGACTCGCGCAGCCGCTTCAACACGGACATGCCGTCGAGGTCGGGCATCATGATGTCGAGCACGAGCGCGTCGGGTTCGAACTCCCGCGCGACCTGGAGCGCCTCCATGCCGGACGAGGCCGTGCGCACCTCCCAGCCCTCCATGCGCAGGGCCATCGCGAGCAGGTCGGTCAGCATCTGCTCGTCGTCGACGGCGAGGATGCGCAGGGGGGTGCCGTCGGGGCGGCGCAGTTCGGGCAGGTCGCTGGTCATACCCCTATTCTGCGGAATCTCCTATGTGATTTCTATGGAGATCGCTATGTGTTGTCTGGGAGGCGTGGCGCGTGGTCATGCCAGCCGCTCGTCGGGGAGGGCGAGGAAGTCGACGCCGGCCTGCAGCGCGAGCCGGTCCGACAACTCGCCGATCGGTCCGTCCAGGTGCCCTGCGGCGCGGACGCTCAGGCGACGCGGCCCGGTCAGTGCGTGGTACACGGCGAACTGGCCCCGGGGGTCGACGGCCGGATCCTGCACCGCCGCGGTCACGTGCACGGGAATCCGCAGCCTCCGTGCCGCGATCGCCGCGTCGAAGTAGCCGAGCACCGGGCGGTCCTCGGGGCGTCGGAGCAGATGCTGACGCACGGCCTCCCCGCTCCCCGTGCATTTCCGCGTGAGCCGCACATCGTGGTCACCGAAGCTCGGCACGTCCAGCACGGCGCGCCGGAAGCGGGCGTCCCAGGGCAGGGCCATCGCGCCGATGCCGCCGCCGAAGCTGCCGCCGCTGAAGTCGAGGGTCCCGGCCGCCGCGGGCACCATCTCGAGCAGCACGGTGGCCGCGCGCCAGATGTCCGCCGCACTGAAGCGGTGCGAGTACGTGTCGCGGTGGGCGATCCCGGCCAGGACGTGCTCGTCGGGGAGGGCAGGGAAGCGGCTCGCGGTGCCAGCGTGGGTGCCGGGGGCGACCGGGAACATCGCGGCCGTGTCGGCGGGTACCCGGTCGAGGTCGGGCGCCGTGCGGCCGCCGTAGCCGTGTCCGACGACGAGCCCGCGGGGTGCGCTCCCGATCGTGTGCGGCAGCACCACGTAGGCCGCAGCGGCCTCACCGGCCGAGGAGTGGAAGCGGATTTCCGAGACGCGGTGCGTCGCGGTCGGCGCGAGTTCGCGGGTGGTTTCCCACGGCACGGGACCTGTGCCGAACTCCTCGAAGGTCGCGCGCCAGAAGTCGTCGAAGTCGTCCGGCTCGACGGGCGACGCGGGCGGGGTCAGCAGCGCGCTGAGTGAGTACTCGGTCAACTCGACGGGAGGATCCTGGGGCACCGCACGTGTCCTTTCGGGTGGTTCTGCCTGCTCGACGTTACCGGCGTGGCACGACGAGGCGGCGTCATGGCCCGCGAGGCCGACGCATTGACATGATCGCATACGGATTGCAGTATGTGCATCATGGATTCAATGCCTGGCGATGGAGCCGAAGACAATCCTCTGCTGTGGAGCCGACGCTCCGTCCTGCGAGCGCTCGTGATCGCGGGAGTGCTTCCCCCGGTGCTCGGGTCGTCGTACGGAGCCGCTCCCGCAGCGGCGACGGAGCTCACGACGACGGGCGGCGTGTACGCCGACGCCCTCCGGCGCCTCGACAAACCGAATCTCGCGTTCACGCAGGTCGCGCAGCTGGTCGGACAGAACCACCGGATGACGTTCTCCCAGGCCACGTGGGACGGCGGGGCCACGATCGTGCGCGACCTCGAGGTCGCGCACAACGGCGGGTGGCTGCAGGTCACCGACCCGGCGCACCGCTTCGACGAGCAGTGGCTCGTGCTGGAGGGGACACTGCCGTCGGGGAGTGCTCCCGAGCTGTACGGACCCCTGGCGCCGAGCTGGCTCGGCTTCACCTCCTACCAGGTGCTCGGCTCGCAGGCCATCGAGCTGACCACGAGCACGGACGACGTCGACCTGGTCGTCCGCTGGCGGCTCGAGGGCGCCCACCCCGAGGCGCACTACGTGCTGACGGCCAAGACCGCCGGTGACTACATCGTCGGATACCAGAGCCAGGATGCGAAGTCCCTCGACGACCTCGACGAGGTGCTGTGCGGGTCGTATCAGCACGCGCTCTCGGTGCTCGACGGATCCGCGCCCCTGGGCGCATGGGAGCTCTTCGCGCCGATGGCGCTGACCCAGTACGCCGTGGGCGATGTGGCCGTCACCTCGGGCGTGTACCTGCCCGCCGAGGTGGCCGAGTTCGTGCACGAGCGGCAGCTGATGGCCGACCGACAGCCTTACGGGATGAGTCTGCGCAACGACAGCCTCGACATCGTGCCCAGCATGTACGCGCCGCAGCCCGGGCTGCGCACGGCCATGGCCGTCGGCGAGCAGCGCGGCTTCGCGTTCGGCCTCGCGGCCCGTCCGGACACCCTGTACGGCACGTATGCGCAGCTGTGCCGGAACGAGTACGGGCTGACCGCCTACCGCAGCAACGTGTACGACCGGTCGCTCACCGACGCCGTGCACGCGATGGCGGCGCTGATCGCGGTGGAACCCGACGGAGACGACTCGACCGACTACATCCCCTCGTACTCCGGCTGGTGGAACCGCGCCAAGGGGTTCGTCGACGTGGAGAACGAGGATGCCGTGCGCGCGGCGGCCAGCGGCGTCGTCCTCTCGGCGCACTATCTCACCGGCACTGCAGACGGCACTCTGTACGACCGCCGTGCGCGGCCGCTCGTCGAGTACCAGCTCTCCCGGAAGGGCATCGGGCACACACCGATGATCGGGAGCCCGGTCTACAACGACACGAGCCAGTACCGCATCGGCAGGATCCCCACGGATGCCGTGAATCTGGCGTCGCTCTACCAGCTCACGCACGGCCGCAACGCCGGCATCCAGCGGCTCGCGGTGAAGGCGACCAAGGCCGGCGTCGTCGGGCAGAGCAGGGCGCCGTTCTCGAACGCCCTCGCGACGTACCGGGTCACCGGGGATCCGGCTTACCTGGCGGAGGCGACGCTCATCGCCCGCCGCTACTCGCAGGAGCAGATCCTGAAGCCGTACCGCAGCAACGGTCAGCCGCCCGGTGGGTTCGCGTACAGCTTCTCGAAGTACTGGGTCGACCTGCTCGAGATGTTCGAGGCGACGGGTGAGGCCGAGTTCCTCGACGGTGCGTATCGGGAGGTCCAGCGCTTCATCACGCAGACGGCGGTCCGCCCGGTTCCGGGTGGCACGGTCACGGTGCCGGCCGGCCACGTGATCAAGCAGCAGTACGACTGGGAGTCGCGTTCGTCGCTGCCGTCGTATCCGACCACGAACGTGCCGACCGAGACCGTCCCGGCCTGGTACGTGTCTCCCTCGGGTCTCACGTTCGAGGCGCTGTCGTCGTTCAAGCTCGGCGTCAGCACGCTGACCAACCCGGGCGGGGGCTATGTGTTCAACCCGTGCTGGGCGGGTGCCCTGCTGCGACTGGCGCATCACACCGGCGACGAGCTGCTGGCCGACATCGCCCACAACATGGTGATCGGCCGGTTCACGACCTATCCCGGCTACTACGGCCGACAGTTCCAGGTCGCGCACATGAAGCCCGACTTCGCGACGAGCGGTCCGGTGGGCATCACCGGGTACTACTTCCATCACGCCCCCGCGCAGCTCGGCCTCGCGATGGACTACCTGCTCAGTGAGAGCTTCTACCGCAGCGGCGGGGCGATCGAGTTCCCGCACGTGTTCGAGGCCGACTTCGCCTACTTCAAGTTCTTCGCCTACGGCCACGCCCCGGGGACCTTCTTCGGCGAGGACGGCGTCTGGCCCTATCTCCCTGCGGGGCTGATCTCGGTCTCCAATCCGCTCGTCAACTGGATCGGCGGCGTCGGCAACGATGCTCTCTACGTCAGTCTCACCAACTCCGCCGGTGCGGCGCAGCAGGTGATCGTCGACCTCGCCACCGAGCTCACGGGTATTCCCCGAGGTTTCTCGGGTGCCGTCGAGCTGGTGACCGCGAACGGCAGCCGGTCCACCGGCGCGGCCGTCAACGGTCGGGTCACCGTCAGCGTGCCGGCGCGTGGGCTCGTCGCCCTCGTCATCCGGAACGTGGACGTGCAGCGCCCCGGGCTGCCGTTCGACGACGTGGCCGATCATGGCCGCGACAGCTTCCACGAGGTCGACACCGACCCCGCCACCGACTACGGCATCGCCCGCGGGATGCTCCTGGTGCGGCCCGACGGACAGGGCTATGACGCCTACGTGCAGATCGACACCGAGCAGCAGGCGACGCTGTCGTATCGCATCGGCGGGAAGCCGGCGAAGCAGGCTCCCGCGAAGGCGTATCCCTACGAGTGGACGATCCCGGTAGACGACCTCACCGACAAATTCCGGTACACGATCACCACGGGCGGGACGACGACCGAAGAGGTGACCCTGCGGCTGCCCGCCCGGATCACCGGAGCCAACTCCGGAATCGTGGGCGACGTGATCGCGCAGGCGACGGGTACGGCCGGGGACCGCGTGCCGTTGATCTTCGAGGTGCGGAACGCGACCGGTGATCCGATCACCGGCGACATCACGGTGGCCCTGCCGGCGGGGTGGCAGCTCGACGGCACCGTACCGGCGATCACGGTCCCCGCGGAGGGCTCCGCGCGGGTGGAATCGGCGGCGATCATCGCGACGAATGCGGAGCTCGGCGAGGTCGATGTCACCGCGAACGTGACGGTCGCGGGGGAGGATCCGGTGCAGCTGCGCGCGGCCGCGATCGAGGTGATCGACCGTCGACGGCTGGTGTCACTCACCTCCGACGTCGAGATCGTCAGCGGACCGGGCGCCGTCGCGAAGCTCACCGCGCTGGTCATCAACACGGGCGTCACCCCGCTGCAGGGCACGCTCGCGCTGTACGGCGTCAGCGGGTGGAGTGTGGGGCAGCAGAGCACGAGCATCACAGTGCCCCCGCGATCCGATCTCACCCACACCTGGACGGTGACCGCCGGGTCGGGCGTCGCGCCCGGCTCGTCGACGCGGTTCGAAGCGCGACTCGATCAGACCCTGCGCCGGGGCGTGCTCGTGCGCGTCGCCGACGAGGGTGTCATCGCGCACACCCAGTCCCCGTGGCCCGGCTACCTGGAGTCCGGCAACTGGTACCCCAGTGGACTCTCGGGATGGAACGGCACGAGGACGCGGTACAGCGACTCCGACTCGGTGGGCAGCACGGTGACGTGGAACGTGGAGCTGCCGGAGGCCGGTCTCTACCGCGTCTCGGTCTGGTATCCCACGAACTCGACGACCACGACCTCGGCGGCCTACGTCGTCGAGCATCAGGACGGCAGCTCCGAGGTCGTCGTGGACCAGACACAGGGCGCGGCGGCCTGGCGTTCGCTCGGCTCGTTCCGCTACGCCGCCGGAGCGACCGGCACGGTGCGCCTCGAGGTCCGCAACACCAGCATCCACCGGGTCAGCGCCGCACAGTTCGTGCGCATCGGGAACTGACGCGGAAGGACGGGTGGGCGGGCCGGAGAGATCCGGCCCGCCCACCCGTCCTTCGTCGGATGTCGCTGCGGGTCAGTGCCGCACGTACTCCTGGATCGCGTCCTCGTCGACGGTCACGCCGAGCCCGGGGCCGGTCGGCACGACGAACCCGCCGTCAGCGCGGACCTCGAGCGGGGTCGTCAGCAGGCGGTTGGCGACGGGAAGGGTGAACGGCTGGTACTCGAAGGCGAGGAGCGACGTCGCGCTCGCTGCGACATGCACACCGGCGGCCATCGCGATGCCGAACGCGGCGGAGTGGTGCGGCGCCACCGGCACGTGGAAGGCATCGGAGACCGCGGCGATCGCGAGGCCTTCGGTGATGCCGGTGCGGCCGATGTCGGGCTGGGTCAGACCGACCGCGCGGCGGGTGAGCCAGTCCGTGAACTCGAAGCGGCTGCGCATGGCCTCGCCGATCGCGATCGGGGTGGCGAGAGCGGTCGCGAGGTCGCGGTGCCCCTCGACGTCCTCCGGGGCGAGCGGCGCCTCGAAGAACCAGGCGCGCCGGTCGTCCAGCTCGCGGCCGAGTGCGCGTGCCTCGCCGAGCCGGTACGTCCAGTGCGCATCGAGCGCGACGTCGAGGTCGGGGTGCACACCGCGGACGGCGTCGTAGGTCGCCAGGTCGGTGCGGATGTCGACACCGAGGTGCAGCTTGATCCGGCGGACGCCGCCCTCCACGAGCTCTGCGGTCTTCTCGGCGCGCTCGACGTCGTCGACACCGCGGATGCCGGAGACGTAGGTCGGCAGCACCTCGTGGAAGCGTCCGCCGGCGAGCTCGGACACCGAGAGGCCGGTGGCGTGGCCCCAGAGGTCCCAGAGCGCGATGTCGACGGCGGCCATGGCGTCGGCCTGGTGCCCGGTGAGGTGTCCGCGCTCGCGCATCGACTCGGTCATGCGGTGCCACAGCGTGCGCACCGAGCGCGGGTCCTCGCCGAGGATGAGCGGGGTGAGCAGGTTGTCGACGATCGCCGCCGCGACAACCGGGGCGACGGGTGCGAGCGCCTCGCCCCAGCCGACCAGACCCTCGTCGGTCTCGATCTTGACGAGGAGCGTCTCGTAACCGGGGGAGTACAGGCTCCGCCACGGCGGACGGATGACGTACCCGCGGTGATCCACGGCGGTGTCGCCGGCGTAGGAGTTGTTCGCATCCTCCTTCGACAGGTAGAGGGGGAAGGTCTGGACGCGCGTGATTCTCACTGGGGTCTCCAATAGACGGGGTGGTCGAACGGCCGGCGGCAGGTGCCGTCGTCAGAGGGGGGAAGCCGCAGTGCGGCCGAGGGTCAGAGCGCCGCGAACGCCGATGCGGTGCGCGACGGGCTGTACCCGAGGGCCACCGAGATCTCGTCGGCGGCTTCGATGAGCTGCAGGGCGAGGTCCTGATGCGGTTCGTGCAGGTCGAGCACGGAGAGGGGCCCGCTGGCCGAGATGCCGGCGACGATCTCACCCGCCCGGTTGCGGATCGGCGCGGCGATGCAGGCGCGACCGAAGGCGAGCTCCTCGATCTCGGTCGCGTAGCCGCGGCTGCGCGTCTCGTCGAGGGCGGTCTGCATGGCCGCGCGGTCGATGATCGTGTGCGGCGTGAAGCGCTGCGGCGTCTGCGCGAAGTACTCGTCGACCTGTGCATCGGACATGCCCGACAGCAGGGCCTTGCCGATGCCCGTGGCGTGCAGCGGTCCGGTGCGACCCGCCATGGCGAACGACTTCGGCGCCAGGGCGCCTTCGAAGTTGCAGAGGTAGGTGAAGGTGAAGCCGCTGAGCTCGGCCACGTTGACGCCGATCTCGATGCGGCGCGCCAGGTTCTGCGCGATCTGGCGCGAGGCGCGGAAGATGGGCGAGCCGTTGATCGCGACCGTGCCCAGCGAGACCGCCGCGGGGCCGAGGCGGTAGAGGCCCGTGCGGGCGTCCTGCACCACGAACTTCATGCGGTCGAGTGCCGACATCATGCGAGAGACCGTCGACTGGCCGAGGCCGGTCAGCGTGCAGAGCTCGGAGACCCTCAGCTCGCCGGATTCCTCCGTGAAGCATGCGAGCAACGACATCGCCCGTTCGACGGTCTGCGTGCCGCCTACCGATTCCGACGCCATGGTGACTCCTCCTTGGTGATGTGGCCGCATCTGCGCGACCGCGGCTCGTCGCCGTTGCCAGTCATCCTATTCAGCGAAATGGCTTCGAGCAACACAAATGTGGGTGTCTTATGCATTTTGTGGATTTCGCATCCGCATTGTGGTTAACTGGCCGCACGTCGACGTCGACGACTGTGACGACGATGCGCAGGGCCCTCCGGGGTCGTCTCTACTGGAAAGTGACTGCAATGCAACAAGCCATACTCGAGCGGCCCGCAGAGAGCGAGCAGAAGGCCGTCGAGCCTCGCTCAGGGCGGCGCTCCACGTTGGGGGCGAAGGACCGCACCTTCGGTTTCATGATCGCACTTCCCGCGGTCCTCCTGTTCCTCGTGATCGCGATCTTCCCTCTCGTGTCGAGCATCTGGACCAGCCTGTACGACCAGTCGCTGCTCCGCCCCGAGCGCACGTTCGTCGGCCTCGACAACTACGTGGCCGTCTGGGACGAGTTCTTCGCCCGTCTCGGCACCACCCTGGTGTTCGCCTCGCTCGCGACGGTCTTCCCGCTCATCCTCGGCGTCGCCCTCGCGTTGCTGCTGAACGCCCGCATGCGCGGACGCAACATCCTGCGCGGCGCGCTCATGCTGCCGTGGCTGCTGCCCGGTGTGGTCGTCTCCTTCCTCTGGGCGTGGATCTTCAACGACAGCTACGGCGTCGTCAACCACGTGCTCTCGATCTTCGGGCTCCCCGAGGTCAGCATGCTCGGCACCCCCACCGGCGCGATGGCCGCGGTGGTCATCGCCAAGACCTGGCACTCGTTCCCCTGGATCATGGTCGTCGCCCTCGCGGTGCTGCAGACCCTGCCGAGCGAGCAGATCGAGGCCGCCACCATCGACGGCGCCACGCGCGCCCAGCGGTTCCGCCACATTTCGCTGCCGCACATCGCCGGCCCCGTCACCCTCGTCGCGGTGCTCGAGTTCATCTACAACTTCGGCAACTTCGACACCATCTTCGTGATGACCGGCGGTGGGCCGGGCAACTCGACCACGACGCTCGCGGTCAGCCTCTACGACCTCGCCTTCGGCAGCTACGAACTCGGCAAGGCCTCCGCCATGGGCGCCCTCTGGCTCGTCCTGCTCGCGATCATCACGAGCGGATACCTGTTCCTCAACCGACGGCTGGAGAAGTGATGCGCCGTAGTCGCGATGTGGGGGAGTCGATCATCCGCCCCCACCTGTCCATCCCGGGGCGCGTGCTGCTCCTGCTGCTGGCCCTGTTCGGCCTGCTGCCGGTCTACTGGCTCACGGCGACGGCGTTCACGAAGAAGGAGGACGTCTTCTCCCTGGATCGGCCGTTCTTCCCGGTCGACCCGACGTTCGAGAACTTCATCGGCTTCTTCCAGAACGACCTCCTGCTGAAGAACCTGCTGAACAGCATCATCGTCTCCACCGGCACGGCACTGCTCGCGGTGCTCGTCGGTGGTCTGATGGCGTACTCGCTGTCGAAGTTCCGCTACCGCGGCCGCAACGCGATCATGTTCATGTTCCTCATCGGCCAGCTGATCCCGGGCGCACTGCTGCTCATCTCGCTGTACCTGATGCTGAGCTCGGCCGGGCTGCTGTACACCTACACGGCGCTGATCATCTCGTTCACGACGTTCACCCTGCCGCTCGCGGTGTTCCTGCTGAAGGGCATCATCGACGCCCTTCCGGACGACATCCTCGAGGCGGCCAAGGTCGACGGCCTCTCACGCACCGGCACCATGTTCCGCATCGTGTTCCCGCTCGTGGTCCCCGGTCTCATCACCGCGGGCATGTTCGCCTTCATGCGCGGCTGGAGCGATCTCCTCTTCGCCCTCACGCTCGCCGGCCCCGACAAGCAGACGCTGCCGGCAGGTCTCACCCAGGCGTTCATCCGCGAGGGCACGGCCGACTGGCCGGCGCTCATGGCGGCGTCCCTCATCACGTCGCTCCCGCTCGTCATCATCTTCGTCCTCCTGCAGCGCTACTTCGTCTCCGGCCTCGCCGCCGGAGCCGTCAAGGGGTAGCCATGCGTCTCCCGAACAGCTCTACCCCCATCACCTCGAAGGAGCAGTCTCCATGACCATCTCGAACTCACAGCTGAGCCGCCGAGCCTTCCTCGGAGGCGGCACCGTGCTCGCCGCATTCGGTGCCCTCGCGCTCGCCGGGTGTGCAACGCCCGCCGCCCCCGGCGCCGGTGCCGGAGGGGCCTCGGCCGGTGCCGCGACGGAAGCTGCGACCATCAACTTCTACGGCAACTCGCTCGGCGAGGAGGCGCTGAAGTCCGCGTGGCAGGGGATCCTCGACGGGTTCTCCAAGAAGGAGGGCGTCAAGGTCGCCCCGGTCATCTACCCGTACGACCAGGCGGCCACGCAGCTCGCCCTGACCGGGCGCTCCGGCAACCTCATGGGCGTCGGTCAGTCGGGCGGATGGCAGGTCCTCACGCCGATGAACGTGCTCGCCGACCTCACCGACCTCGCGAAGGGGCTCGGCATCCCGCAGGGCGTGCTCGACTCGTACACGATGGACGGCAAGCTGCTCGTGCTGCCGCTCACGGCCGCCGGCATCGGCATCATCACCAACGGCGAGATCGCGAAGAGCGTCGGCATCAAGTCGGGCATGACGGTGGAGCAGTTCGCCACCGCGCTCGAGAAGATCAAGAAGCAGGACAAGTCGCTGATCCCGTACGCCGCGGTCACCAAGAACCCGGACCTCAAGGACTCCGTGCCGTGGATGTGGGGCTTCGGCAGCGATGTCGTCACCGACGACCTCAAGTGCACGCTGGGAGACGCCGAGAGCGTCGAGGCCGTCACCTGGTACAAGTCGCTGCAGGACCAGGGTCTGACGCAGACCAACGTCGCCCGTAGCGACGCCCGCATCCTGTTCGCCAGCGGCCGGGCCGCGCTCTACGACGACGCCCCGCTCGCCTCGACCTTCGTCAAGACGAACGGTGCCGCGCAGAACATCATCGACAACATCGGGGCGATCTCGCGTCCGACGGCCGGGGGCAAGGACTCCTTCAACCGGGCGTGGGGCAGCGGCGTGTTCGCGACGGCGGGCGAGGGCGAGCTCACCAGCCGCGACTTCATCCTCTATGCGGCGACCAACGTCGAAGCGGCGACGGCGCTGTACGAGAACTCCGCCGTGGCTCCGGCCGCCAAGAGCGTCGCCGACAAGATCCCGGCGCTCGCGGCCGACAAGTTCCAGGGCACGTTCCGCACGGAGGTCTCCGAGCACGCTCGTGGCGCCGCGTGGGACCGTGTCGCCGTGACGGCGCAGATCGATGCCGCGATCGGTGCCGGGGTCGCGACGATCCTCGCCGGTCAGGTCGAGGCCCAGGCCGGGCTCAACGCGCTGAAGAAGGAAGTCCAGGGGCTGCTCGACTCCAACGCCTGAGCCCCCGCACGAAGAAGGCCGCGTCCCGAAAGGGGACGCGGCCTTCTTCGTCGTGTGGACTGCGGGATCAGAGCCAGCGATCCCGCAGGACCGGCTTCAGCCAGGCTGCGGGGGACGAGATCGAGAGGCCGCCGTCGACCGCGATGGACGTTCCCGTGACGAAGGAGGCGGCGTCGGAAGCGAGGAATGCCACGACCGAGGCGACCTCCTCCGGTCGGCCGATGCGTCCGAGGGGGTAGCCCTCGCTCTCACCGGTGTCTGCGGCTGAGATGCTGCCCGGCTGCACGGCGTTGACCCGGATGCCCCGAGGGCCGTTGTCGAGCGCGAGCTGCCGCACGAGGCCGTCCACGCCCGCCTTGGCGGCTGCGTAGGCGGCCAGGGCAGGGGCGGCGAGCGAGGAGTTCACCGAGGTGACCGCGACGATCGACGACCCGCGGGTGAGGCGGGGGAGTGCCGCCCGCGCCACGAAGAACGCCGAGTCCAGCGTCGCGCCGAGCGCTCCGCGCCAGTCTTCGTCGCTCGTGGCCTCGGCACGCCCGATCGGCATGCGGCCCGCGGCGAGCACCACCACGTCGAGCCGGCCCAGCGCCAGCTCGGCGTCGGCGACGGCGCGGTCGGCGGCCTCCGGCGCGCTGCAGTCCGCGACCAGGTAGCGCTCGAAGACCGGGTCCGCCGAGTCCTCGAGCCCCACGCCGACGACGGCGTCTCCGCCGTCGACGAAGGCGCGGGCGATCGCGAGTCCGATGTCGGAACTGCCGCCGATCAGCAGCACGCCGCGGCGTGTCACACGCGCACCGTGGCGGGGATCGGGGGCAGGGCGAGCTCGTCGATCACGAGCTTGACCGAGGCGCGGCTGCCCGCGTCCAGGCGCGATGCGGGGTAGCGCACCGTGGCATGGTCGATCACGCCGCGTGCGACGAGCACCTCCTTGTGCACCGCCCAGGCGATGCCTCCCTGCAGACCGATGAGCACGAGAGGGAGCATACGACGGAACTCGGCACGCGCCTCCTCGACGCGCCCCTCGGTGAACAGCGCGAGCACGGGGCCGAGCAGGTCGGGGAACTCGCAGGCCGGCATCGTGCCCACCGCGCCCCTGGCGTACTCCTCCAGGCAGAACTGGGCGTTCTGACCGCCGAGCACCGCGAAGTCGGGGTCCTCGATCGCGGCGACCACCGCTCCGACCTTGGGGGCGGTCGGCGGCGCCTCGACCTTGACGGAATCGACGCCGTCGAGGCGGGCGATCTCGGCGATCAGGTTCGGCGCCATGGCCACGCCGGTGACACCGGGCGCATCTTGCACCATGACGGAGAGCGAGGTCGCGGCGGCCACGTCGCCGTAGAAGTCCACGAGCGTGCCGGCGGGCGGCTTCACCATGAACGGCGGGAGCACCATGAGGGCATCCGCGCCGCCCTCCTCGGCGAGGAGGGACTGCTCGATGGACGTCGCGGTGGAGGTGCCGTTGACGCCGGCGATCACGGGGATCCGCCCGTCGACGACCCGGACGACATCGTCGAGGATCGTGCGGCGCTCCTCCGTCGTGAGGGCGAAGCCCTCGCTCGCCATCCCGAAGACGGCGACGCCGTCGACGCCGGAAGCGAGCTGGAACTCGACCAGTCGGCGCAGGCACGCGCGGTCGAGGGCGCCCGTCTCGTCGAACGGAGTCGCCAGAATGGGCATCAAGCCGTGGAGTGTCGGAGCCATCAGCTGTTTCCCCGCTTCATCATCGTGTGTCCACATTTCTCGCAAGTGTTATGCATATTGTGAGATAGTCTGCCACATAACGGTTACGAGCTACCAGCGAAGGATGATCCGGATGTCGCACACCCCGCCCTCCCGAACCGTCGAGATCCTCTCCGACGCCCGTTACGTGCAGGCCGAATCGCCGCGCTGGGACGGTCGCGACGGCGGCCTCGCCTGGATCGACATGGCCACCGGGTCGCTGCATCGCGGTCGACTCGAGTACGGCAGGGTGATCCCCGAGACCGCGGTCGTCATCGGTGCGCAGATCGGAGCCCCGATCCCGCTCGCGGAGCCGGGTGCCGGATGGCTGGTGGGTGTCGATCGCCGCGTGGTGCACATCGGCGACGACGCGGTCGTCACGGCGCTCACTGGCGACGTCGCCGCACCGGGCGACTACATGAACGACGGCGGCGGCGACCCCTCCGGCCGCTTCTGGGTGGGCAGTCAGTCGATGCCGCGGGATCCCCACTGCACGCTGTGGAGCATCGGCGCCGACGGCATCCCCGTCGCGCGCCTCGACGGTGTGACCGTGTCGAACGGCCTCGCCTTCGATCCGACGGGAGCCACCCTCTACTACATCGACACCCTGCCGCACCGCAGCATCGAGGCCTTCGACGTGGCCCCCGACGGCACGCTGTCGAACCGCCGCACGGTGTGCCGCGTCGATGGCGGCAACCCCGACGGCATGACCATCGACCTCGACGGCAACCTCTGGGTCGCGGTGTGGGACGCCGCCGAAGTGCGTCGATACTCGCCCGAGGGCGAACTCCTGGAGACGATCGCCCTCCCGGCGAAGCGACCGACCGCGGTCGCCCTCGTCGGAACGGTGCTCGTGATCACGACGGCGAGCATCGGACTCGCAGCACCCGGAGAGGCCGACGGCGCGCTGCTCGGCGTGCAGGTCGACGTCGGCGGGATTCCGGCGTGGCCATGGGCGGGTGAGGCGCCCGTCCAGCACGGTGCCGGGTCGATCGCGGAGGCGGCGCTGTGAGCACCGTGGACAACGCGCAGCTTCGGGAGCGGCTGCGGACCGCGCGGCTCGTCGCGATCCTCCGGGGTACCGACGTCGATGCGACGGTGGCCGCGGCGCGCACGCTCATTGATGCGGGCGTCGTGACGCTGGAGATCGCCCTCACCCTGCCGGACGCCGAGGAAGTGATCGCCCAGGTCGTGCGGGATGCTCCGGACGAGGCGCTGATCGGCGCCGGCACCGTGCTCAGCGAGGCCGATGTCGAGCGCGCAGTAGCGGCCGGAGCGCAGTTCATGGTGACGCCCACCCTCAGCGCCTCGGTCGAGTACGCGGTCGCGCAGGGGATCGGCGTGCTCCCCGGGGTGTACACGCCCACGGAGATCCAGCGCGGTCACGACCTCGGCAGTGCCGCGGTCAAGCTGTTCCCCGCGTCGGCGCTCGGAGCCGGCTTCATCCGCGCGGTGCGCGATCCGTTCCCCGATGCGCGGATCATCCCCGTGGGCGGAGTGAGTGTCGACACCGTGGGCGAGTACCTGGCCGCGGGGGCGTTCGGCATCGGGGTCGGCGGACCCCTCGTCGGCGATGCCGCGACGCCCGGCGGCGATCTCGCGGCTCTCGCCGTTCGCGCCCGATCGTTCGTGGAGGCGCTGCACGGCGCCTGACCCCCGGTCACCCGTTCCATAGGTTCCTCATCACCCGTCCCTCGATCTCGCAAATGCGCGCTTCCTAACGTCGATCTCACCCCGCGATGGCCGCGGCGGAAGGAGAGAGATGTACGGAACGTATCTGCGGCGGGAACTCGCCGGCCGAAAGAAGCAGACGCTGATCGTGGCGGTCGGATTGGCGATCGCGATCGCCCTCGTGATCGTCGTCAACGCCCTGACGACCGGCGTGAGCGATGCGCAGACGCAGGCGCTGGAATCCGTCTACGGTGTCGGCACCGATCTCACCGTGACGGGGGCGGCCACCGAGCCCGGCGAGGGCGGAGGGCCCCGCTTCGACTTCGACGCGAACGCGGGGGAGACCGATGGTGAGACCACCACTCTCGCGCAGTCGACGCTGCGGACGGACTTCCTGCGCGGCACGCTCGACTCCTCGGTGCTCGACACGGTTGCATCCACGGAGGGTGTCGCAGCAGCCTCCGGTGCGTTGAGCCTCACGAACTCCACCTTCTCCGGTGAGATGCCCAGCGGCGGGTTCGCTCCGCAGGACGACGGGCAGGGAACCGCCCCCGAAGAGGGGCAGGCGCCCTCGGAGGGCGGACAGGGTGGCGGAGGATCGTTCGGCGTCGACTCGTTCTCCGTGCTCGGGATCGATCCCGCCGCGACGGCGATCGGCCCGCTCGCCTCGGCCGAGGTGACCGAGGGACGCGGATTCGACGCGGACGACGGCGATGCCCTCGTCGCCCTCGTCGACGGCACATACGCCGCGACGAACGAGATCTCCGTCGGCGACGCCATCGATGTGGCCGGCTCCGACGTCGAGGTCGTCGGACTCCTCGACTCGACCTCGGACAGTGCGGACACCGCGGCGAACGTCTACCTGTCGTTGAGCACCGCGCAGACCCTCGCGGGAGTCGAGGACGTCATCTCCACCGTCTACGTGCAGGCCGACTCGGCTGCGTCGATCGACGCCGTGCAATCCGCGCTCGCCGACGAGCTTCCGGAGGCGACCGTCACCTCGCAGTCCGAGCTCGCATCGACCGTCTCCGGATCACTCTCGAACGCGAGCGCCCTGATCACGAACCTCGGCACGTGGCTGTCGATCATCGTGCTCGCCGTCGCCGTGCTGCTCTCGGTGCTCCTCACCCTGTCGGGCGTCGGACGTCGCACCCGGGAGTTCGGCACGCTCAAGGCGATCGGCTGGTCGAACCGCAGGGTCGTGCGCCAGGTGGCGGGCGAGTCCATGGTGCAGGGGCTGATCGGTGGGGCCGTCGGGCTCGCCCTCGGTGTCGCCGGCATCGTGGTGATCAACATCCTGAAGCCCACTGTCGCGGCGAGCGGTGCCGGTCAGGGCCCCGGCGCCGGCGGCATGGGCGCCGGCCCGACCGGGGGCGTGGGTGGGATGGTGCCGACGCCGCAGGCGGCCGACATCGTGCTGCAGGCGCCGTTCACACCCTGGGTGCTGGTGGCAGCGGTGGGTCTCGCGGTGCTCGGCGGTCTCGTGGCGGGTGCATTCGGCGGTTGGCGCGCCGCGCGTCTCAGCCCGGCGGAAGCACTGCGGTCGGTCGCATGATCCCGTCCGGCATCGGCGACAGCGGCCCGTCCACAGCGGCATACGAGAAGGAGAAGCACATGACCATGGCAGACATCGTGGAGACCACAGGGGGTCCGGAGCAGGATCGACCGCTCTACCGCGCGGCAGGAGTGACGCGCACCTATACGCAGAAAGGACGCATCGTGAAGGCGCTGACCGGAGTGGATCTGCAGATCCTGCCCGGCGAGTTCGTCACGATCCAGGGCCCGACCGGGGGAGGGAAGTCGACGCTGCTGCAGCTGCTGGGCGCGCTCGACACTCCCGCCACCGGTTCGCTCCTGCTCGACGGTCGAGAGCTGTCCTCGGCGTCGGCGAAGGAGCTCGCTCGCATCCGTGCCGAGGAGATCGGCTTCGTCTTCCAGGGGTTCAACCTGATCCCCACGCTCACCGCCGCGGAGAACGTCGACATGGCGCTCGAGCCGTTGCACCTCGACAGGGAGGAACGGCGGAAGCGGGTCGCGGCGGCGCTGTCGCACGTCGGTCTCGACGACCGCGTCGACCACCTGCCCACCGAACTGTCGGGCGGGCAGCAGCAGCGTGTGGCGATCGCGCGGGCGATCGTGAAGCGCCCCCGGGTGCTCCTCGCGGATGAGCCGACCGGCAACCTCGACGAGAGCATGCGGGACGAGATCCTGACGCTGCTCCAGTCCCTGTGCGCGGAAGGCATCACCATCATCGTGGTCACCCACGATTCGGCGGTAGCCCGGCGGGCGACTCGACGTCTGCGCCTGACGAAGGGCGTCGTGCAGGACATCACGAAGTAGGACGGTGCGGAGGACGGGGGCACGATGTCGGCGGCTCTGGCTACCATGTCGCCATGGCTGACAGCGCTGGTGCTCCCGTTCCTTCCGTCCACCGCCCCTCCACCGTCGACGAAGTCGCCGAGGTCGTGCGACTCGCCTCTCGCGAGGCCGTCCCCTTGACCGTCGTGGCCGGCGGGCACGGGCCGTGGTCGCACGCCCCGGCCGAGGGGATCCATCTCGAACTCGGCGGTCTGTCGGGCATCGAGGTCGACGGCACCACCGTGCGCATCGGTGGCGGCGCGGTCTGGGGCGATGTCGCCACGGCCCTCGCCGCACACGGTCTCGCGCTGAGCTCCGGCGACACCGCTTCGGTCGGCGTCGGAGGGCTCACGCTCGGCGGCGGAATCGGATGGATGGTGCGGGCCTGGGGTCTCGCCGCAGACCAGTTGATCGGCGCGCAGGTCGTCACCGCCTCGGGCGAGGTGGTCGACGCATCTTCCGAGACGAACCCCGAGCTCTTCTGGGCGCTGCGCGGCGGTGGCGGCAACTTCGGCGTGGTCACGCGCTTCGAATTCGCCGCGCATCCGCTGGCCGGGATCGCCTTCGCCGAGAGTGTGATCGACGGTGATGCGACCGCGGTGCTGCGTGCCGCGCGCGATCTGCTCCGCGACGCTCCGCGTGAGCTCACGGTCACGTACATGGACGTGCCGCCGATGGACCCGAGCGCACCGGCGGGAGCGCGCCTGAGCGCGGTGTGGGCGGCACCGGAGCCCGACCGCTTGCGCGCCGTGTGGGAGCCGATCTCCGCGCTCCCCGGCGTGCAGACGCAGGTGACGACTCCGCCGTATCGCGAGGTCCTGATGGAGATGCCCCAGCCCGAGGGGGATGACGCGCCCGCCCCTCCCGGCTTCCTCGGCGGCAACGGGCTCTACGCCGAGCTCGATGACGCGCTGATCGAGCGGCTCGTCGCGTTCCGGCGCACGTACCCGGCCTCGGTGGTCTTCCTCCGGTCGCTGGGCGGCGCGTTCCACGACGTCGCGCAGGAGGAGACGGCGTTCCCGGCGCGTGCGGCGAACTGGTTCGTGATGGCCGGGGCGTTCGACATCCCCGGCATGCTCGACGAGCAGACCCGTTCGGCGATCGACGCGGACGGCGAGGGCATCCGGGCCGGTCGCCTGGCCGAGTACGGCAACTTCGCCGACACCGAGCGGCCGGATGCGGTTCCGGGGATGTTCTCGGCGGAGGCGCTCACGCGGCTGCGCGCGACCAAAGCCGCGTGGGATCCGCAGAACATCTTCCGGCGCAACCACAACATCCTCGTGTGATGCACGAAGGGCCGGACACCTCGCGGTGCCCGGCCCTTCGTGAGGAGACGTCAGTGCGTGTCTTCCGCCTCGATCTCGGTGCGGTCGCCCGACCACAGCGTGTGGAAGGTGCCTTCCTTGTCGATGCGCTTGTAGGTGTGCGCGCCGAAGAAGTCGCGCTGCCCCTGCACGAGCGCGGCGGGGAGGCGGTCGGCACGGATGCCGTCGTAGTACGACAGCGACGACGAGAACGCCGGCGCCGGGATACCGGCCTCGGCGGCCGCGATGACGACTCGGCGCCAGGCGGCCTGGGCGCGGGTGATCGCCTCGGTGAAGTACGGGGCGGTGAGCAGAACCGGCAGCTCCGGCGTCTCGGCGTAGGCGTCGGCGATCCGGTTGAGGAACTGGGCGCGGATGATGCAGCCGCCGCGCCAGATCTTGCTGATCGCGCCGAGGTCGATGTTCCAGCCGTACTCGGCGGCGCCGGCGCGGATCTCGTCGAAGCCCTGCGAGTACGCGACGATCTTCGAGGCGTAGAGGGCGAGGCGGACGTCTTCGATGAACGCGTCGGTGTCCTCGACCGAGAACTCCTCCTCCGGGCCCGGCAGGTCGCGGGAGACGGCGCGCTGCTCGGGGTGCGAGGAGAGCGAGCGGGCGAAGGTCGCCTCGGCGATGCCCGAGACGGGGACGCCGAGCGAGAGCGCGGTCTGCACCGTCCACGCGCCGGTGCCCTTGGCGCCGGCCTGATCCAGGATCACGTCGACGAGCGGCTTGCCGGTCTCGGCATCCACCTGGCGGAGCACCTCGGCGGTGATCTCGATCAAGTACGACTCCAGCTCGCCACGGTTCCACTCGGCGAAGATCTCCGCGATCTCCGCGGGGGTCTTGCCCGTGCCGCGGCGGATCAGGTCGTACGCTTCGGCGATCAGCTGCATGTCGGCGTACTCGATGCCGTTGTGCACCATCTTCACGAAGTGTCCGGCGCCGTCGTGGCCGACGTGCGTCACGCAGGGCTCGCCCTCGGCGACCGCCGCGATCGAGCGCAGGATCGGTCCGAGCGTGACCCAGGACTCGTCCGAGCCGCCGGGCATGATCGACGGGCCGAGCAGGGCGCCCTCCTCGCCACCCGAGATGCCGGCGCCGACGAAGTTGATGCCGGTCTCGCGGACCGCCTTCTCGCGGCGGATCGTGTCGGGGAAGTACGCGTTGCCGCCGTCGACGATGATGTCGCCCGGCTCGAAGACCTCGACCAGGGAGTCGATCACGGCGTCCGTCGGGCCGCCGGCCTTGACCATGATGATCGCGGTGCGCGGCTTCTGCAGCGAGTCCGCGAACTCCTGGTAGGTGCGGGCCGGGACGAAGCCGGCTTCGGGGTGCTCGTCGAGGAGCGTCTGGGTCTTCTCGTAGCTGCGGTTGAAGATCGCCACGGTGTTCCCCTCGCGGCTGGCGAGGTTGCGGGCGAGGTTCGATCCCATGACGGCGAGTCCGACGACTCCGATGTTCGCTGATGCTTCGGGCACAGAAGGCTCCTCGAGGGTGAAGAAGGGGTGGTTTCAGCGTATCGCTGTCCGGGAGGTCAGTGCTCGCCTGTGTCACGCGACGCGATGAACCGCCGGGACACGGCGATGTCGCGGTCTCCGAGGCCCGCGGCCACCAGCTCGTCGAACGCGGCGCGCAGGGTGGGAAGGAGCACGGGGGAGGTGCCGGTGGCCTCGGCGATGTCGGCGGCGAAGCCGAGATCCTTCACCATGTACTGCGCGACGCCACTAGGGGAGTCGTCGCCCGTGACGAGCTTCTCGCGTCGGCTGTCGAGCAGTCGCGAACCCGCATAGCCGCCGGAGAGCAGGGACCAGAGGGCATCGAGGTCGAGTCCGGAGCGGTCGGCGAGCACCGTGGCCTCTCCGAGGGCCAGGATCGTCGCGGACACCACCAGCTGGTTGCAGGCCTTCGCGACCTCGCCGGCGCCCAGCGGCCCGAGCAGGACGGGGGTGCCGCACGGGGCCAGCACCTCGGCCGCGAGGGCCGCATCCTCGGGATCGCCGCCGAGCATGATCGAGAGGGTCCCGGCGATGGCCCCGTCCTCGCCGCCCGAGACCGGGCAGTCCACGACTCGCACCCGTCCGTCGGTCTGCGCGCCGATGCGCTGCGCGAGCGCACGGACGGCCGGTGCCGACGAGGTGGATCCGATCATGATGAGCAGCTCGCCGGCGTCCGCGAGGAGTCCATCCGGGCCGTCGAGCATCGCCTCGAACGGGGGAAGATCCGGCAGCATCATCAGGAGGACGTCTACTCTGGAGGCGAGTTCGCGCGGCGTCTCCGCCCAGTCGGCTCCAGCTGTCAGCAGTTCCGGCTGCGGGCGGCGGGCGTGGATCACCAGTCGGCCGTGCGCGGCGAGCAGATGGTCGGCCATCGGGCGGCCCATGGCGCCGAGTCCGACGGCTCCGACGGTGACGGATGAGATGTCCATGGGCACACCGTAGCAACAATCCAACGGAGAGAACAGTGTCCAACGGGATGGATCTGAGCTAAAGTGAGGGATTCCAGATTTCCCGAGGAAGGGATCAGCATGACGGGGACCGAGAAGAAGCTGCGCGCCGTCGTGACGGTACCGCTGCGCGAAGACCTCTGCCGGCTCATCGAAGAGCTCGAGCCTCGCGTCGAGGTGGTCCGCGATCACTCGCTCCTCCCGCCGATGCGGGGGCCTGCGGATTGGTCCGGCGACCCGGACTTCGCACGCACCGCGAGCGAGCAGCAGGCCTTCGACGAACTGGTCGACTCCGCCGACGTGCTCTTCGGCATCCCCGATGTGGACGCCGCGGCGCTCGCCCGCACAGTGGCGGCGAACCCGCGACTGCGCTGGGTCATGACGACGGCGGCGGGCGGCGGGGCGGCGGTCAAGGCCGCAGGGCTCGACCGCGCAGACCTCGATCGGGTCGTCTTCACCACCAGTGCGGGCGTGCACGGCGGGCCGCTGGCCGAGTTCGCGGTGTTCGGCGTGATGGCGGGAGCGAAGAACCTCCCTCGCCTCCTCGCGGATCAGAGCACCCGCACCTGGCCCGACCGCTGGGAGATGCGGCAGCTCGACGAGATGACCGTGCTGATCGTCGGCCTCGGCGGCATCGGCGCGGAATGCGCGCGGCGCTTCCATGCCCTCGGTGCGAGGGTGTGGGGCACGACGAGGTCGGGCGAGCCGGTCGCCGGCGTCGATCGCCTGGTGCGGCTCGACGAGCTGCGCGACGCGGTGGCCCACGTCGATGCGATCGTGGTGACGCTGCCCGGCACCGCCCAGACCCATCACCTGATCGGTGCCGACGTCCTCGCTGCGGTGAAGCCGGGGGCGATCATCACCAACGTCGGTCGCGGCTCGGTCGTCGACGAGACCGCCCTGCTCGCGGCTCTCGACGACGGTCGGATCGCGTTCGCCGCTCTCGATGTCTTCGAGCAGGAACCGCTCGACGACGCGTCGCCGCTGTGGACGCACCCGCACGTGCTGGTGAGCCCTCACACCGCGGCGCTCAACTCGAAGGAGGAGGAGCGGATCGCCCGACGCTTCGCGGAGAACGCGGCGCGCCTGCTCGATGGCGAGCCGCTGACCGCCGTGGTCGATACGGTCGAGTTCTACTGATCCGCAGGCGGGTGCGCGTGCACCCGCGGCCCCACCGACGGCGGAAGGCGCAGCCATGGACGACGACACCCGCGAGGGGCGCGATCCCGCGCCTGCCGTCACCCGCAGCATCCGCCTGCTCGGCCTCCTCGCCGACGCCGGTGGCCCCCGGACACTGACCGAACTCGCCGGCGAACTCGGGCTGGCGAAGTCGTCGACCGCGAATCTGTGCCTCGCTCTCGAGGCCGGGGGCATGGTCGACCGCACGCCGCAGGGCTATCGTCTGGGAGTGCGCACCGCCGAGCTCGGGGGTGCGTTCGCGGCGCAGTTCAACCAGGTGCGCGAGTTCTACAGCGTGTGCGAGGCTTCGCCGCAGCTGGCTTCCGAGCTCGTGCAGGTCGCCATGCTCGACGGCACGGATGCGCTCTACCTCGCCAGGCACGAGGGGTCACGGTCGCTGCGACTGGGAACCCCGCTGGGCTCGCGGCTCCCCGCGCCGCTCTCGGCCACCGGGCGCGCGCTGCTCGCCGCCATGACCGATGCCGAGGTCATCGAGCTCCTCGGCGAGGACGCGGTCTTTCCGTCGCTGACGGAGCGGAGCGCGACGACCATGGCGGGGCTGCTGGAAGTGCTCGCCACCGCCCGTCGGCGGGGCTGGGCGCTGGATGCGGAGGAGTCCTTCCGCGGCATCGTCGGCGTCGCCGTCCCGCTCGAGGGCTGGGCGCCGACCGATCCGCCGCTGGCTCTCGGCGTCGCCATCCGCGCCGCCGAGGCGGACTACGAGCGCATCGAGCGCGTGGGCGAGGCGCTGCGCGCGGCTGCCGCGGCGTTGACGAACCCCTTCAGCACCGCCGTTCGTCGCTGACTCGTTCCGCGCTGCCGCGTCCTGCGCGCGGTCTGTCCTTCCGTGCGTCGAAACTCGGTCCAAAGGGTTGAACGCAATCCAACGGGCTGGTACAGTCGGGGTCACGCCGCAGGCGAAGCCGATCGAAGGAGATGGCAGTGACCGACCACCGCACCTCAGCACGCGCAGTGTCCGATGACCCGGAGTACGCGGCGAATCTGCGCCGCGCGACGCTCGCGTCCAGCATCGGCAGCGCGCTCGAATACTTCGACTTCGCGCTCTACGGGCTCTCGACGGCATTGATCTTCAACGTCCTGTTCTTCCCTCAGGACGACCCCGCCATGGCCACGGTCGCCGCGTTCGCGACCTTCGGCGTCGGCTTCCTCGCGCGACCGTTCGGAGGCCTATTCTTCGGCGTCCTGGGCGACAAGCTCGGGCGCAAGTGGGTCCTGGTCGCCACGATCGTCCTGATGGGCGGGGCATCGACCGCGATCGGTCTGCTGCCCACCTACGAGGCGATCGGGCTCTGGGCCCCGATCCTGCTGGTGCTGATGCGCCTCCTCCAGGGCTTCGGTGCCGGTGCCGAGCAGGCAGGCGCGACGGTGCTGATGGCCGAGTACGCGCCGGTCAAGCGACGTGGGTTCTTCTCGGCCCTGCCGTTCGTCGGCATCCAGGCCGGAACCCTGCTCGCCGCGGTCGTCTTCGGGCTGATCACGCTGCTCCCCGAGGACCAGCTGCTGAGCTGGGGATGGCGCGTGCCGTTCCTCGCCTCGTTCGCGCTGATCCTCCTCGCCCTGTTCATCCGGATGCGGTTGCGCGAGACGCCGACCTTCGTCGAGCTCGAGAAGCACGAGCAGATCGCCGATCGCCCCATCAAGGAGATCTTCACGCACGGCCTCCCCGGCGTCATCGTCGGCATCGGTCTGCGGATGGCCGAGAACGGCGGCTCCTACATGTTCCAGACCCTCGGTCTCGCCTTCTTCGTCACGGTGGTCGGGGACAGTGCCGACAAGAGCCTGCTCACGTGGGGCGTCACCCTCGGATCGCTGATCGGCGTCTTCTCCGTGCCGTTCACCGGACACCTCTCCGACCGCTTCGGGCGCCGTACGGTGTACCGGTTCGGAGCCGTCTTCATGCTCGTCTACACGTTCCCCGCGTGGTGGCTGCTGTCGCTCGGGAACTACGCCGTCGCCATCGGCGTGATCGCGATCGGCATCGGCGTCGCCGTGAACAGCATGCTCGGACCGCAGTGCGCCATGCTCCCCGAGCTCTTCGGCAACCGTCACCGCTACCTCGGCGTCGCGATGGCTCGTGAGATCTCGGCCGTGCTCGCCGGCGGCCTCGCCGGTGTCCTCGGTGCGTACCTGATCGCGGTGAGCGACGGGAACTGGGTGCTCCTGGCGATCTACATGGCCGTGCTCGCCATCATCACGACCGCCTCGACGTTCCTCGCTCCGGAGACGCTCCGCCGCGATCTCACCCGCATCGACGACGCGATCAAGGTCTCCCGCGAAGAGGGCGGCGACGACGTCTTCGCCACGACGGTCTCGATCAAGGCCGTCGGACGGTGAGCGCCGTGCCTGCGGGCCTCGCCCTCTTCGACCTCCGCGGCCGCACGGCGCTCGTGACCGGATCGAGCCAGGGCATCGGCCGGACCCTCGCGGAGGGACTCGCCGGAGCGGGTGCGACCGTCGTGGTCCACGGACGCGATGCCGCGAAGGCCGCGGCGGTCGCGGCCGAGATCACGCAGGGCACGGGGGTCGTGGCCCACAGCGTCGTCTTCGACGTGACCGACGCCGCGGCGGTGGATGCCGGGATGCGCGAGGTCGAGCAGCTCATCGGCACGCCGGACATCCTCGTGAACAACGCGGGAGTCCAGCGCCGGGCGCCGATCGCGGAGTTCGCGGACGAGGACTGGGATGCGCTCGTGCAGACCAACCTCTCCAGCGTCTTCCACCTGTCGCGCCGTGTCGCCGCCGGCATGATCGCCCGCGGTTCGGGGAAGATCATCCAGATCGGCAGCGTGCAGTCGCAGCTCGCGCGCCCCTCGATCGCCGCGTACTCGGCGACCAAGGGCGCGATCGTGATGTTCACGAAGGGGCTCTGCGCCGATCTCGCCCCGCACGGCATCCAGGCCAACGCCATCGCTCCCGGTTACTTCGCGACCGCTCTCACGCAGCCGCTCGTCGATGATGAGGAGTTCTCGGCATGGGTCCGCGGACGCACTCCGGCCGGACGCTGGGGCGACACCCGAGACCTCGTCGGCGCTCTGCTCTTCCTTGCCGGCGGGGCGAGTGACTTCGTCAACGGCCAGACGCTCTTCGTCGACGGCGGCATGACGGCGGTCGTCTGATGAGGCTCGGTCGAGTCGCGTCCGCCGCAGGCCCCCGGTGGGTGCGTGAGACGGACCACGGGCACATCCCGATCTCGGACCCGTTCCTCGCGTTCGCCGAGGGTCGCGCCCCGGATGACGAGGGTGACGCCGTCGAAGGAACCGTCGTCGCGCCGGTCGACCCCCTCGTCATCGTCGGGATCGCCCAGAACGGCCCCGACCACACCTCGCCGGTGCAGGCGTGGCTCAAGAGCCCGCGGACCGTGATCGGAAGCGGAGCGGAGGTCGCCCTGCGGCGCGATGCGGGCGCCCCGGTGGCCGAGGGCGAGATCGCCGTCGTGATCGGCCGGGCGACCCACGGATTGACGGCTCAGAATGCCCACGAGTATGTGCTCGGCGTCACGGCCGTGAACGATCTCTCCAGCCCCGACCGCGCGCACAGCGATCCCCGCAACTTCGAATCCAAGTCGGGGGAGGGATACACGCCACTCGGCCCGTGGATCGATACCGCGGTGGGGATCGACGACGTCGACCTCGACGTCGAGGTCGACGGGCTCCTCGTCGCCCGGACCGGGAGCCGGCAGCTGCCGATGCCGATCCGAGACTGCCTCGCGTATGTCGCGGCGTGGTCCGTGCTGGGGCCCGGCGACGTCGTGATGACCGGCGCCCCGCATTCGCAGGCGCCGGTGCATCCCGGCCAGCGCGTGACGATCAGGGTGGCCGGAGTCGAGCTCGTCACGGCGTTCGTCTGACCGAGGAGGAGACATGGTGGACAATCTCGCCGTGGTGGCCCACGCCGCCGACGATCTGCGGATCGAAGACATCGGTGCTCCCGCGCCCCGCTCCGACGAGGCGGTCGTCGACGTCGCCTACGGGGGCATCTGCGGCTCCGACCTGCACTACTTCCGGCACGGTGCAGCCGGGGCCTCCGTGCTGCGCGAGCCGATGGTCCTGGGGCACGAGGTCGCGGGCGTCGTGGCCGTCGCGGCGGCGGACGGGTCGGGTCCCGTCGTCGGAACGGCTGTCGCCGTGCATCCCCTCACCGCGCACGGCGACGGACGCACGCCCTGGCCGTCGGATCAGCCGAATCTCGCCCCGGCTTCGACGTACCTCGGCTCGGCGATGCACCTGCCGCACACGCAGGGAGCGTTCGCACGCCGGGTCGCGATGCCCACGCGCATGCTGCACCCCCTGCCCGCCGGACTCGATCTGAGAACCGCCGCGCTGGCCGAGCCTGCAGCCGTCGCCTGGCACGCCCTGCAGCGCGCCGGCGATGTGCGCGGGCGTCGTGTCGTGGTCATCGGCGCAGGGCCCATCGGTCAGCTGGTTGCCGCGGTCGCCCAGCGCGGCGGGGCGGCGTCCGTCACCGTCACCGACCTGCAGCAGCGTCCGCGCGAGATCGCCGAGGCGCGCGGCATCCGGTCGCTCGATGCGAGGGCCGAGGCGGAGATCGCTGAGCTCCACGCCGATGTCGTGGTCGAGTCCAGCGGCACCGTGCCCGGTCTCTCGGCCGCGGTCTCGGCGGCGATCCGTGGCGGAACCGTCGTGCTGCTCGGCCTGCAGCGCGGGGGAGACGTTCCGGCACCCCTGGCCACGGCGATCACCCGTGAACTGACGCTCCGCGGCTCGTTCCGCTTCGGTGACGAGTTCGACGACGTCATCGCCGCCCTCGCCGACGGCAGCCTCGACGTGCGCGGTATCATCAGCGAGGTGCTGCCGGTGGAGGATGCTCACGATGCCTTCGCGCTGGCGGCCGATCCCGCGAGCTCCTGCAAGGTGCTCATCGACTTCGGCCTGGAGATATGAGTGTGCGCATCGTCGTGATGGGTCCCAGCGGCTGCGGCAAGTCCACCGTCGGCAGTGCGCTCGCGGAGAGCATGGGGGCGCGCTTCATCGACGGCGATGACCTGCATCCGCTGACGAACGTCGAGAAGATGGCCGCCGGCATCCCGCTCGATGACGCCGATCGGATGCCGTGGCTTCGCACGGTCGGAGCGACGCTCCACGGCGAGGACCGGATCGTCATCGCCTGCTCCGCGCTGCGTCGTCGCTATCGGGATGCGATCCGCGAAGAGTCGCCGGATACGTTCTTCGTGGAGTTGGTGGTGGATCGCGCCACTCTGGAGGCGCGGCTGACGCAGCGCGCAGAGCACTTCATGCCCGCATCCCTGCTGGATTCCCAGCTGGAGACTCTGGAGTCGCTGCAGGACGGTGAAGTCGGAGTCCGCGTGTCTGCGTCACTCGCTCTGGATGAGGAGCTCCGCCTCATCCGCGATGCGGTGCAGGCGTCGGCTCTCTGAAACCGCGGCGGTCTGAGCCGCGTTCAGTCCTTGCGGTAGCTCGAGCGGCCCATGGCGAACAGTGCGATGAACGACGTGACGGCCGCGCACACGGTCATGGCGCCGATCAGCCAGAGGATTGCGTGCGAGAGGAAGGCGCCGTCGAGCATGGGGGTTCTCCGTGTTCTGCAGAAAAGGACCGGGTGTCCTCAGCCTATCGGGTCATCCGGTACCATTGAGGCTGTACCTCGGCGAGGGATGCTTCTGCGCGTGCGCGTTCATCCGTTATCGACGCGGCGAAGCAAGCCCGGTGGCTTTCCTCCTGCGTCAGCGAGTTCGACAATTCCAAGACCACCGCGCGGCGCCTTCGCTGCGTGCCCCGAAGGAGAACCCCATGTCTGAAGACACCAAGGTCCAGGCCGAGCTCCGCGAGAGCTTCGGCAAGGGCTTCGCCCGCCGCCTCCGCGCCGCCGGCAAGATCCCCGCCGTCATCTACGGCCACGGCACCGAGCCGGTGCACGTCGCGCTGCCGGGCCACCAGGTCTCGCTCATCATCCGCCGCGCCAACGCGCTGCTCGAGCTCGACATCGAGGGCAAGGGCCAGCTCGCCCTCGTCAAGGACGTCCAGCGCGACCCGGTGCACCAGATCATCGAGCACATCGACCTGCTCGTCGTGAAGAAGGGCGAGAAGGTCGCGATCGACGTGCCGATCATCGTCACCGGTGAGTCGGCTTCCGGCACCATCGTGAACCTCGACGCGACCACGCTCTCGATCGAGGCCGAGGCCACGCACATCCCGCAGAACATCGAGGTCTCGGTCGAGGGCCTGGAAGAGGGCGCGCACATCACCGGCGCCGACGTGAAGCTCCCCAAGGGCTCCACGCTGCTCTCCGATCCCGAGGTCCTCGTCGTCGCGATCTCCGTCCCGGCCGCACCCACCGAGGATGACGCCGAGGGCGAGAGCACCGAGGCCGCCGAGGCTGCCGAAGAGGCTGCCGCGGAGTGATCTCCGACTGATTCATCACAGAGGGGACGCGATCCGATCGCGTCCCCTCTGTCGTATCCTGACCGGGGCTCGCACCGGGCGGGGAGAGGACGACGACATGGCATCGACCTGGCTCGTGGTGGGACTCGGCAACCCGGGCCCGCGATATGAGACCACCCGGCACAACATCGGTCAGATGGTGGTCGATGAGCTGGCCTCGCGACGCAGCGAGGCGTTCCGGGAGCACAAGGGGGGAGCGCGCGTCGTCGAGACGTGGCTGCGTCCTGGCTCGGACAAGCTCGTCCTGGCCAAGCCGAACACCTTCATGAACGTCTCGGGCACCCCGGTCGCGGCATTGGCGCGCTTCTACTCGGTGCCCGCAGAGCAGGTCATCGTCGTGCACGACGAGCTCGACATCCCCTTCGACACGGTCAAGCTCAAGATCGGTGGGGGGCACGGGGGCCACAACGGCGTGCGCGACATCGCTCGGGCTCTCGGGACGGCAGAGTTCCCGCGTGTGCGCGTGGGGATCGGCCGTCCGGTCGGCCGCCAGGATCCGGCTGACTGGGTGCTCTCACCCTTCGGCAAAGAGGAACGGCCGAACCTGCCGATCCTCGTCGACGATGCGGCCGACGCGGTCGAGCTCCTCGTCGGTGAAGGACTTCTCGCGGCGCAGCAGAAGCACCACGCACCGCGCTGACGCCGCGGTGGCGCTCCCGCTGCTCCGAGAGCGTCGTCAGGACGTGTAGGTCGCGAAGCCTGCGGCGCTTCCTGCCGCGAGCGCGGCGACCAGCACGGTGAAGAAGATGACCGCGCCGAGCACGGCGACGACGACGGCCGCGATACCGGCGCCACGGCCCCTGCGCTTGGCGATGGCGATGATGCCGATCACGATCGCGGCGATCCCGAGGACCGTGCCGATCCAGAAGGACAGCTCGGCCCAGAGGACCTGATCCCGTGCAGGGGAGAGCACGCTGAGGTCTTCGGTGGTCGACGTCGTCACGCCCTGCGGGAGGACGCGCCCGATCTCGAAGGCCGCGATGCCGGCGATGATGGGGGTGACGACCGCGGCGAGGAGCGCGAGGATCAGCGCGATCGTCCCGAACAGGCCGGACGGGCGGACCGTGGTGTCGGGGGCCGTGTAGGCGCCTGCCGGGGAGGCGTAGCCGCCGACGGGAACCTGGTACGCGCCCGGAGGGGCTGCCGGATACGCGGCAGCCGGAGCATTCGGAATCGTTGCGTACGGCGGTGCGGCGGGCGGTGCCGGCGGCGCGAAGGGCTCGGCGCCGGAAGGGGGAGGCAGCTGTGGATCAGTCACGTCCCCCATCCTAGGGCGCGGCTCAGACGCGCCGGAGGAGCCCCACGCGGTCGTACACGTTCGAGAGGGTCGCATCGGCGACGGCGTCCGCGCGGCCGGCGTTCTCTGCCAGGATGCGGTCGAGTTCTGCAGGATCGTCGAGCAGTTCGAGTGCACGCGCGCGCACGGGCTCGAACTCGTTCACGACCACCTCGGCGAGGCCCTTCTTGAAGTCGCCGTAGCCGCGACCCGCGTACTCGTCCTCGATCGCGGCGACCTGGCGGCCGCTGAGGGCCGCGTAGATCGTGAGGAGGTTCGAGACACCGGGCTTGTTCTCCCGGTCGAAGCGCACGGAGCCCTCGTTGTCGGTCACCGCTCGCATGATCTTCTTCGCCGACTTCGCCGGGTCGTCGAGCATCCACAGGACTCCCGCGTCGCTCTCCGCCGACTTCGACATCTTGGCGGTCGGGTTCTGCAGGTCGTAGATGCGCGCGGTCTCCTTCTGGATGACCGGCATCGGCACCGTGAAGGTCTCGCCGAAGCGGGAGTTGAAGCGTTCGGCGAGATCACGGGTGAGCTCGACGTGCTGCTTCTGGTCGTCGCCCACCGGCACCACATCGGTCTGGTAGAGCAGGATGTCGGCGGCCATGAGGACCGGATACGTGAACAGGCCGACGCTGGTGGCATCGGCTCCGTACCGCGTCGACTTGTCCTTGAACTGCGTCATGCGGCCGGCTTCGCCGAAACCGGTGATCGTGCTGAGGATCCAAGCGAGCTCGGCGTGCGCGCGCACATGGGACTGCACGTACAGGGTCGACAGCGACGGCTCGATGCCCGCGGCGATGTACTGCGCGGCGGTGCGACGTGTCTTCTCACGGAGTTCTGCCGGGTCCTGTGCGACGGTGAGCGCGTGCAGGTCGACGACCGAGAAGTAGGCATCGTAGGAGCTCTGCAGGTCTCGCCACTGGAGCAGCGCGCCGATGTAGTTGCCGATCTGGAGGGAGTCGGCGGAGGGCTGCATTCCGGAGTAAAGGCGCGGTTTCGTCACATCCTCAATCCTATGGGGTGTGTGCGGGGCCCATACGATGGGCGCATGACGCCCGAATCCCCTCTCCGCCGCAGACGAGGGGACGAAGCCCTCTACGTCGAGGTCCTCATCCGCGCGCCGCTGGAGGAGGTCTGGCGGCTGACGCAGGATCCCGCCTCTCACGTGCGCTGGGATGCGCGATTCAGCGACATCGTTCCGCAGCGCACGCGATCGGACGGCGCACGGGAGTTCCGATACGAGCTCGACCTCGGGGTGCACACGATCCGCGGCACGGGAGTCTCCCTCGCCACCCGCGAGGGACCTGCCGGGGAGCGGACTTCGGCTCTGCTGTTCGACACGGAGGACGCCCTGTCCCCGCTGGGCGCGGGTCGCGGGTACTGGCGCTACATCCCGACGCCGGAGGGCGTGCGATTCCTGACCGGCTACGACTACGTGCCGGGATGGGGATGGCTCGGGCGCCTGTGCGACCCGCTCCTCATCCGCCCGTTCGTGTGGTGGCTGACCGCGCGGAGTTTCGACCGCCTGCGGATGTGGGCGGAAGAGGGGACCTCCCCGGAGCAAGCCAGCGGATGGCGGTCGCTGCGCCGCGGATATCGGCCCCGTGCGCGGAACTGTCGATCGCGACCTGCCCGCCGCGCCGGGCGCACGATCATGGACGACGCACCGAGATCGCTCGAGGAGATCGCATGACGACGTCGACCGGTATCTTCGAGCGCGCGCTCGGAGACGATTTCGCCCGGCTCCACCCGCAGCTCCAGCGTCGCTTCGGGGTCGGCGTCGAGGCCGGATACGGCTGCATCGGACGCGGCACGATGACGGAGGTGCGTCGTGGCCCCTGGTGGACGCTGCCCTTCCTGCTGATCGGGACGTTCCGGAACATCCTCTTCCCGGAGCGCGGACGCGATGTCCCGTTCCGGATAGACAACCATGCGTACCTCGATGATTTCGGCCGTGAGACCGTGACGTTCGTCCGGACGATGGAAGTGCGCCCCGGTCGTCGCCGACGCTTCGACGCCACCATGATCTACAGCGACGCCCGCCGTCGAGTGGTCGACTATCTGGGCACGCATCAGCACCTGGCGGTCGACCTCGACCTGGCCGTCACCGACGACGGCGCTCTGCAGCTGACCTCCGGCGAGCAGCGGTTCTACGAGGGGCCTCTCGCCTTCCGATTCCCGATGCTGTTCAGCGGGCGGGCGCGGCTGCGGGAGAGATACGACGATGAGCAGCAGCGGTTCCTGATCGATCTCGAGATCCACAACGACATCCTCGGATTCCTGTTCGGCTACCGCGGCGCGTTCACGTGCGAGTTCGTCGAAGGGCCGGCGCCTGCGACCGTCAAGCCCTATCGTGAGGAGCTTCGCGAATGACGGCCAGGGGCGCCGTCTTCCTCGCCGCGCTCGGCGACGACGCGGAGCGGCTGCACCCGGAGATCCTCGCGCAGATGCGGGTGGAGGCCGAGAGCGACAGCGCGGCCGGCGTGTTCTCGGTCGCCGGCAGCCGGTTCGGGCGGCTGACCGCTCTGGGGTACCCGGTGGTGGGCCCCGGACTGCTCGTCACACGTTTCGCCCGCGATGTCCCGTTCCGGATCGACACGGTGGCCGGCCGATCGAGATCGGGCCGGGCGACCCTCGCCGCCCGGCGGGAGTTCCGGTTTCCCGGGGCGATCGAGGACATCTCCGATCGCCTCACGGTGACCGAGCGCCCCGGGATCCTCCACAACGTACTGGGCGTTCGCGGACGCGTGGAGATGCTCGAGGAGTGCTCCGTCACGTCGGAGGGTGCCCTGCGGATGCGCTCCCGCGTGGTGGCCCTGCGGGTCGGCAGACACCGGATCACACTTCGCGGCATCCTGCGCCTCGATGTCGACCTCGTCGACGGCTGGGACGACGCCGAGCAGCGTCGCACCATCGCGATGCGCGCCACGAACCCCGTGCTCGGAACAGTCCTCGAGTACCGCGGTTGGTACCGTCATGCGGAGCGCACCGACCGCGACGCCGAGGCCGCCCCCGGATCGGGTCAGTACGAGTAGTCGACGACGACCGGAGCGTGATCGCTCCAGCGCTGGTCGTAGGCCGCCGCGCGGGCGACGTGATAGGTCGCGACGCGCTCGGCGAGTGCCGGCGTGGCGAGGTGGTAGTCGATGCGCCACCCCGAGTCGTTGTCGAATGCCTGACCGCGCATCGACCACCATGTGTACGGCCCGTCGATCTCGCCGTGGAAGCGGCGGCCGACGTCGACCCACCCGAGGCCCGTGCCGATCGTGCCGTCGACGGCGGTGATCTCTGCGCCCGACTCGCCGAGGAAGCGGTCGAAGTAGGCACGCTCACGGGGCAGGAATCCGGCCTTCTTGCGGTTGCCACGCCAGTTCTTGATGTCGAGCTCACGGTGCCCGACGTTGAGGTCCCCGGTGACGAGGGCGAGCGCACCGTCGGCGCCGAGTTCGCCGAGCCGCGTGCCGAACGCGTCGAGGAACTTCCACTTCTCGTCCTGCTTCGGGGTGTCGGCCTCGCCGGAGTGCACGTACGCGCTCACGACGGTGAGCGGACGGTCTCCGAGCAGGTAGTCAGCCTCGATCCAGCGGCCCTTCGAGTCGAAGTCCGCAGCACCGAACTCGGTGCGCGACGCGATGGCCGGCGTACGACTCGCGATGGCGACGCCCGCGCGACCCTTGGCGGTGGCCTCGTCGTGCACGAACGACCAGCCGGGCAGCGCGGCTTCGAGGTGCTCGTCCTGCCCGCGCACCTCCTGGAGCGTGAGGATGTCGATTCCGGCCTCGTCGAGCCAGCTGCTCATCCCGTTGCGAGCTGCGGCTCGGATTCCGTTGACATTGACCGTGGCGATACGCAGATGAGGCATGCTCACAAGCCTAACGAGCGCCGCCGACATCCCGATCCGGCCGGTGCAGGTCGGCGATGAGTCGCTGCGCGAAGGGGGTGGGGGAATCCACGGGCGGGGGAGGGGACGCCTCGAGAGCCGCGAGCTCGTTCTCCGCGGCGCGCAGCGCTCGTCCCGCCGTCCATGCCTGGAACCACGGGGCGGCGTCGCGGGCCTCGCGAGCCTCCCGCACACGGATCCGCGCCGCGGTGAGCAGGGTCTCGTACTCGATCAGGCGGCGCTCCGCCTCGGTCTGCTCCAGCAGGGGCTGATCCCGGTCCTGCGCGGCGACCGCGATCCACGACGAGGCCACCAGCATCACGACGCCGTTGACGCGGAACCACAGCAGGAGGCCGATGAAGATGGCGAAGGTCGCGAGCAGCGGATTCGACGGGGTATAGCTCAAAAGGAAACCGGCTCCGTACTGGAGAACGGTCATCGCGCCGCCGCCGAGAAGGGCACCGGGCCAGATGGTCCGCCACTGCAGGGACGTCCCTGTGAGGAAGCGGACCATGGCGGCCAGCGCCGTCGACATGATGGCGAACGACACGATGACGGTCGCGATGCGGATGCCGAGGTTCAGCCCGTCCGATCCGGAATCCCAGCCCAGCAGACTGAGGAGCCAGCTCAACACGGCGGCGCTGGCGGAGCTGAGGAGGGAGCCGACGATCAACGAGACGCCGAAGATCAGTGCGGCGAGCAGGTCCCGGGCCTTCAGGATGACGTAGCTGCGCCGGTCCGGAGGAAGGCCGAAGATGTCCCTGGTCGCTCGCCGCGAGAACGTCACCCAGCCGATGGCCGTCCAGATGACGGTTCCGAGGGCGATCAGGCCCGTGACGCCGAGGACATTGGCCGTGCTCGCGGCGACGTCCTGCACCTGTTCCGGCGTGAAGACGCCCCCCTCGGGGAGGATCAGGTTGGGGATGTACCTGTTGATCATGTCGATCAGACCGTTGACGGCTTCCTCGCTGCCGCCGAGCCAGAGCCCGGCGATGGCGAAGGCGAGGTAGATCGCCGCGAAGATCGCGAAGAGCGCCTGATAGCTCACGCCCGCAGCGAGCAGGAACCCGTTGCGCTGCAGGAAGTGTCGCCAGACGCGGACGGGAAACAGGCCGAGAGTGCGCTGCGTGAGTGCGGTCGCGCGCTCGACGGCCGCATCGAGGCGACCGGGCTCGGCCGCGGAGCCATCGGGTTCAGACACGTCCCCACCCTATCCAAGGGCCGCGCGATGCGAGAGCAGCCGGGGACGTGAGAACAGCCGGAGACGCGTGAACAGGCGGAGACATGAGAACAGGCGGCCCCGGAAGGGAACCGCCTGTTCTCGGATGATGGCCTGCGGGGCGCGTCAGGGACGGCCGCGAAGAACCGCCTGCTTGACCTCGGCGATGGCCTTGGTGACCTCGATGCCGCGCGGGCAGGCCTCGGAGCAGTTGAAGGTCGTGCGGCAGCGCCATACGCCTTCCTTGTCGTTGAGGATGTCCAGACGCACGGCCGCGTTGTCGTCGCGGGAGTCGAAGATGAAGCGGTGCGCGTTCACGATCGCGGCAGGGCCGAAGTACTGGCCGTCGGTCCAGAACACGGGGCAGGACGAGGTGCACGCGGCGCACAGGATGCACTTGGTGGTGTCGTCGAAGATCTCGCGGTCGGCGATCGTCTGGACGCGCTCCTTGCCCTTCTCCGGGACGGAGCTGGCGACGAGGAACGGCTGCACCTCGCGGTACGAGGCGAAGAACGGCTCCATGTCGACGACGAGGTCCTTCTCCAGCGGCAGGCCCTTGATGGCCTCGACGTAGATCGGCTTCGAGATGTCGAGGTCCTTGATCAGCGTCTTGCAGGCCAGGCGGTTCCGGCCGTTGATGCGCATGGCATCGGAACCGCAGATGCCGTGCGCGCAGGAGCGGCGGAAGGTAAGCGAGCCGTCGACCTCCCACTTGATCTTGTGCAGCGCGTCGAGGACACGATCGGTGGAGTACAGCTCCACGTCGTAGTCGACCCAGTGCGGCTCGGCATCGACCTCGGGGTCGAACCGGCGGATGTTGAACGTGACGATGAAGGACTGGATGCCGGTCTCTGCGGTCGTGTCCGCGGGTGCTTCGGCGATGGCGTTCGACATGCTCAGTACTTCCTCTCCATCGGCGGGTAGTTCAATTCGCCCTGATCGTTCTTCGTGAAGACGACGGGCTTCCAGTCGAGCTTGATGTGGTCGCTCGGGGTCGACGAGTGCGGGTCACCGGTGAGGTAGGCCATGGTGTGCTTCATGTACTTCTCGTCGTCGCGCGTCGGGAAGTCGTCGCGCATGTGGCCGCCGCGGCTCTCCTCGCGGTTCTGCGCGGCGTAGACCACGACCTCGGCGATGTCGAGAAGGAAGCCCAGCTCGACGGCCTCGAGCAGATCGGTGTTGAACCGCTTGCCCTTGTCGTCGACGTGCACGTTCTTGTAGCGCTCACGCAGCTCGGCGATCACTCCCAGCACGTGCTGCAGCGAGTCGTGCGTGCGGAACACCTGCGCGCCCTTGTCCATCTCGTCCTGCAGCGTCTTGCGCAGCACGGCGATGCGTTCGGTGCCCTGGTTGTTGCGCAGGTCCTCGAGCATGCCGGAGACGAAGCCGGCGGGGTTCTCGGGGAGGGGCACGAACTCGGCCGTCTTGACGTACTCCACGGCGTTGCGGCCGCTGCGCTTGCCGAACACGTTGATGTCGAGCAGGGAGTTGGTGCCGAGACGGTTGGCACCGTGCACCGAGACGCAGGCACACTCGCCGGCGGCGTACAGGCCGGGGACGATCGTGTCGTTGTCGGCCAGGACCTCGCCGTTGTTGTTGGTCGGGATGCCGCCCATGGCGTAGTGCGCCGTCGGCATCACCGGCACCGGCTCGACGACCGGGTCCACGCCCAGGTACGTGCGGGCGAACTCCGTGATGTCGGGCAACTTGGTCTCGAGGACCTCGGCGCCCAGGTGCGTGCAATCCAGCAGCACGTAGTCCTTGTGCGGGCCGGCGCCACGGCCTTCCGCGACCTCCTGCACCATGCAGCGGGCGACGATGTCACGTGGAGCGAGGTCCTTGATCGTCGGGGCGTAGCGCTCCATGAAGCGCTCTCCCGAGGCGTTGCGCAGGATCGCGCCCTCGCCTCGTGCGCCCTCGGTGAGGAGGATGCCGAGGCCGGCGAGCCCGGTCGGGTGGAACTGGAAGAACTCCAGGTCCTCGAGGGGGAGGCCCTTGCGCCAGACGATGCCGACGCCGTCGCCCGTGAGGGTGTGCGCGTTGGAGGTCGTCTTGAAGATCTTGCCGAAGCCGCCGGTCGCGAAGATCACGGCCTTGGCCTGGAACACGTGCAGCTCGCCGGTCGAGAGGTCGTAGGCGACGACTCCCGAGACCTGGGTCCTGCCGTCGGCGTCCTTCACCGTCAGCAGGTCGAGCACGTAGAACTCGTTGAAGAAGTTGATGCCGAGCTTGACGCAGTTCTGGAAGAGCGTCTGCAGGATCATGTGGCCGGTGCGGTCTGCGGCGTAGCAGGCGCGGCGGACCGGGGTCTTGCCGTGCTCTGCAGTGTGCCCGCCGAAACGGCGCTGGTCGATCTTGCCCTCGGGCGTGCGGTTGAAGGGGAGGCCCATGTTCTCGAGGTCGATGACCGCCTCGATGGCCTCCTTCGCGAGGATCTCCGCCGCGTCCTGGTCGACGAGGTAGTCGCCGCCCTTGACGGTGTCGAAGGTGTGCCACTCCCAGGAGTCCTCCTCGACGTTCGCGAGGGCTGCCGCCATGCCGCCCTGCGCCGCACCGGTGTGCGAGCGCGTGGGGTACAGCTTGGAGATCACGGCGGTCTTCGCGCCGGGGCCGGCCTCGATGGCCGCCCGCATGCCGGCGCCACCGGCACCAACGATCACGATGTCGAACTGGTGGTAATGCACGCCGTCACGGACGACGGAATCCTGCGTCTCGGTAGTCACTTCTTCTTAGCCTTCTTCTCAGTTCCCGACCAGTGCGGCGCATTCGCTCCACAGGACGCTGTCCTCGGTCACACCCAGGCACGGGTCGAACGTGAAGACGACGAGCGTGCCCAGGATGATGAGCAGACCGGCGGCGAGCCCGAGGGCCCAGGTGAGGGCCTTCCGGGCGGTGGTGTTCGTGACGTAGTCGTTCACGATCGTGCGCATGCCGTTGGCGCCGTGGATCAGTGCGAGCCACAGCATCAGCACGTCCCACCACTGCCAGAACGGCGTGGCGAACTTGCCGGCGATGAATGCGAAGTCGAGGGCGTGGATGCCCTCGCCGACCATGAGGTTGACGAAGAGGTGGCCGAAGATCAGCACGACGAGCACGACGCCCGAGGCGCGCATGAAGACCCAGCCCCACTTCTCGAGGTTGACTCCGCGCCGGCGGCGAGCCGGGGCTGCGATGGTCTGCGCGGTCATCAGTGTCCCCCTCCGAATCCGGCGAACGCGAGCATCAGGTGGCGGGGCACGAAGCCGGCCATGATGATGCCCCAGACCAGCAGCACGCCCCAGAAGAGCTGACGCTGGTACTTGGCGCCCTTCGACCAGAAGTCGACGGCGATGATGCGCAGCCCGTTCATCGCGTGGAACACGATGCCGGCCACGAGCACGACCTCGCCGAGCGCCATGATGGGGTTCTTGTACGTGCCGATCACGGCGTTGTACGCCTCCGGCGAGACCCTGATCAGTGCCGTGTCGAGCACGTGCACCAACAGGAAGAAGAAGATGGCGACTCCGGTGATGCGGTGAAGCACCCACGACCACATGCCTTCGCGGCCCCGATAGAGGGTGCCGCGGGGGGTCTTGGACGTGGTTTCCGAAATCGACGGTGTCAAGCGAGCGCTCGTGGACACGGTCGTCCTCCCTGATCGATGTGCGTCGGTCGCATGCGCTGCTCTCGTTCAAGTGTGAGCCTGTCGAAGTCAGGCACGCCCGATCGCTGTCCATCCTATTCCTGTCAGAAGACTGGGAGCGACGAAGGGGAGCCTAAGTATCTCGATGTCGAGAGGTCTCCTCGGGCTACCCTGGCAGGGTGAGCGCACCCATCAAGGATTTCTACGCAGTGATTCCCGCCGGCGGCATCGGCAGCAGGCTCTGGCCGCTCTCCCGGGCGGACGCGCCCAAGTTCCTGCACGACCTCACGGGTTCGGGGCATTCGCTGCTCCGCGACACCTGGGACCGCCTGGAACCGCTCAGCGGATCCGACCGGATCGCCGTGGTCACCGGACGCGCCCACCGCGCCGCGGTCGAGGCCGAGCTGCCGGGCATCGCGGACCTCAACGTCTTCCTCGAGTCGGAGCCGCGGGAGTCGGCCGCCGCGATCGGCCTCGCCGCAGCCATCCTGCACCGACGCGAGCCCGACGTGATCATCGGCTCATTCAGCGCGGACCATGTGATCCGTAGCACGCGCGTGTTCGAGTTCGCGGTGCGCGACGCCGTCGAGGTCGCCCGCGAGGGGTACATCTGCACGATAGGCATCTCACCCACCGAGCCGGCGATCGGCTTCGGCTACATCAAGAAGGGCCCGGAGCTCGTGGTCGACGGCGCGCGCGAGGCCGCGCTCGTGGAGAGCTTCGTCGAGAAGCCCGACCTGGAGACGGCGAAGGAGTACCTCGCCGATCGCGACTACCTGTGGAACGCCGGCATGTTCATCGCGAAGGCGAGCGTGCTGTTGGACGAGCTCGCCGCGAACGAGCCCGAGCTGCACGCCGGGCTCCTCGAACTCGCGGAGGCCTGGGACGACCGGGAGCTGCGCGGACCGGCGGTCGACCGCATCTGGCCGCGCCTGAAGAAGATCGCCATCGACTACGCGGTCGCGGAGCCCGCCGCCCGCCGCGGACGGCTCGCGGTGGTCCCCGGCCATTTCGACTGGGATGACGTGGGTGACTTCGCCTCGCTGACCAAGCTCATCAACAACGGACGTAAGAACGACCTCGCCGTCCTCGGGCCGAATGCCCGGGTGCTGACCGACGGCGCGAGCGGGATCCTCGTGAGTCAGACGTCTCGGGTGATCAGCCTGGTGGGCGTCCAGGACATCGTCGTCGTGGACACCCCCGACGCGCTCCTGGTCACCACGGTCGAGCACGCGCAGCGCGTGAAGGGCGTCGTCGAGTCCCTCAAGCTCACCGGCCGCGGAGACGTGCTCTGAACCCTGCGCCGATGAGCAGGCGTTCACGCTCATCGGGTGGCTTGATTTCAGCTTTGTAACCTTTGGCCAGCGCATCCGCCGCGCACGTGCGCAAAAGGCGAAACAGTAGGTAACTTTGATCGATCCGCGATGGCCGCGGTTTCGTTGAGGGAGGCATCAGTTGACCATCTCCACCACCAAGAAGCTGCTCGGCGCGACGGTCGCCGCGGGCGTCATCTTCGCGCTCGCCGGCTGCGGTCAGGCACCGACCGACAAGCCCGCGGGCTCCGAGAAGCCGGTCGACTCCGACTTCCTTCCCTGCCTCATCTCCGACGCGGGCGGCTGGAACGACAAGTCGTTCAACCAGTCGGCCAAGGAGGGTATGGACAGCGCGGCTGACGAGCTCGGCATCAAGCCCCTCGAGTTCGAGTCGGCGAACGACAACGACTACGCGCCGAACCTCGAGACCGCGGTCTCCGAAGGCTGCTCGCTCATCGTCGCCGTCGGCTTCAAGCTCTCCGCAGCCACGGTCGAGTCCGCGCTCGCGAACCCCGAGATCGACTACGCGATCATCGACGACTACGCCGACAACGACTTCGACGGCACCACCGATGCCCCGAACATCAAGCCCCTCGTCTTCGACACCGCGCAGGCGGCCTACCTCGGCGGTTACGCCGCGGCAGCCTGGTCCGCGCAGAGCGGCGTGAACAAGGTCGGCACCTTCGGCGGCATGCAGATTCCGTCGGTCGCCGTGTTCATGGACGGCTACCAGCTCGGCGTCGACAAGTACAACGAGGACAAGTCGGCTGCGGTCGAGGTCTTCGGGTGGGACGCCGCGACGCAGAAGGGCTCGTTCACGGGCGGCTTCGACGCGAACGACACCGCCAAGCAGACCGCACAGGGCGTGCTCGACCAGGGCGTCGACGTGATCCTCCCGGTCGGCGGTCCCGTCTACCAGAGCGCTGCTGCGGCGATCACCGACAGCGGCAAGGACACGCTGATGCTCGGCGTCGACAGCGACCTGGCCGTGGCCGACCCGAACGTGGCCGGCATGACGCTGGTCTCGATCATGAAGGCGATCGATGTCGCCGTGCATGACGCTACCGTCGCGGCCGCCGCCGGCGAGTTCGACGCAGCGCCGTACGTCGGCACGCTCGAGAACGAGGGCGTCAAGCTCTCCGGCTTCGGCGACTTCGAGGGTGAGCTGCCCGACGGCCTGCTCGATGAGCTGGCCGAGCTGCAGAAGCAGATCATCGCCGGTGACATCACGGTGGAGTCCGAGAACTCCCCGTAAGTCGTAACCGGTCCAGCACGGGGCGAGTGGTGAGCAGGCTGCCACTCGCCCCGTGCCGTGGACGGACGACGATTCTCCTGGATGACTCTTCTGGATAACTCTTCTGGATAAGGTGCAGATATGAAGCTCGAACTTCGCGGCATCACCAAGCGATTCGGTAGCCTCGTGGCCAACGACCACATCGATCTGGTGGTCGAGCCGGGGGAGATCCACGCGCTCCTCGGCGAGAACGGCGCGGGCAAGTCCACGCTCATGAACGTCCTCTACGGCCTGTACCAGGCCGATGAGGGAGAGATCCTCCTCGATGACGAGGTGCAGCGCTTCCGCGGTCCTGGCGACGCGATGGCTGCGGGGATCGGCATGGTCCACCAGCACTTCATGCTCGTCCCGGTCTTCACCGTGGCCGAGAACGTGATGCTCGGTCACGAGCAGACCAAGGCGCTCGGCAGGCTCGACATCGCGAAGGCGCGAGAGCACGTGCGCTCGGTCGCCGCCCGCTTCGGATTCGACATCGACCCGGATGCGCTCGTGGGCGACCTGCCCGTCGGCGTGCAGCAGCGCGTCGAGATCATCAAGGCCCTGTCGCGCGACGCGAAGGTGCTCGTCTTCGACGAGCCGACCGCGGTGCTCACCCCGCAGGAGACCGACGAGCTGATGAACATCATGCGTCAGCTGCGCGACGAGGGCACGGCGATCGTGTTCATCACGCACAAGCTGCGCGAGGTGCGCGAGGTGGCCGACAAGATCACCATCATCCGTCTGGGCAAGGTCGTCGGCGAGGCGTCTCCCACCGCGACGAACGCGGAGCTCGCCTCCCTCATGGTCGGTCGCGCGGTCGAGCTGACCGTGCACAAGGATCCGCCCCGCCTCGGCGAGGGCGGCTTCGAAGTCAAGGGACTGCGCGTCCTCACCGCCACGGGCGCGATCGTCGTCGACGGCGTCGACCTCGCCGTCCGTCCCGGCGAGGTCCTCGCGATCGCCGGTGTGCAGGGCAACGGCCAGACCGAACTGGTGGAGGCCATCGTCGGCCTCGCCGCCCGCGTCGAAGGCAGCATCGTGCTCGACGGGAAGGAACTCGTCGGCAAGAGCGTGCGCGCCATCCTCGACGCCGGCGTCGGCTTCGTCCCCGAGGACCGCACGGAGGACGGGCTGGTCGCCGGCTTCTCCGTCGCGGAGAACCTCATCCTCGACCGCTCGGACGACCCGGCGTTCAGCCGCGCCGGCACGCTGCGCCGTTCGGCTCTCGACGAGTTCGCCCGTGCGCGCATCACCGAGTACGACATCCGCACGCAGGGGCCGGAGACGCCGGCGGGCACGCTGTCGGGCGGCAACCAGCAGAAGGTCGTCATCGCCCGGGAGATGAGCCGCGACCTGCGGCTCCTCGTCGCCGCGCAGCCGACCCGTGGCGTGGACGTCGGCTCGATCGAGTTCATCCACAAGCGGATCATCGAGACGCGCGATGCGGGCATCCCCGTGATCGTCGTCTCCACGGAGCTCGACGAGGTCGCGGCTCTCGCCGACCGGATCGCGGTCATGTACCGCGGCACGATCGTCGGCATCGTCCCCGGAGACACGCCTCGGGAGACACTCGGACTCATGATGGCCGGAGCGGCCGAAGGGGAGGTGGCCGCGTGAGCGGAGCGACGCCCGGCGCAGGAGATGTGACCAAGGGGATCCCGCCGCAGGAGCTCGCCACGAGCACCGGCACCGTCCCGCGCGACCCCTCCGACGTGCCGCCGCCTCCGCGCGGAAACCTCATCCTCAAGGAGATCCTCCGCGGTAACGCCGTCACGACGATCCTCGCGATCGTCCTGGCACTGATCGTGGGCGGCATCCTCATCGCCTTCACGAATGAAGACGTGCAGACGGCCTCGGTGTATTTCTTCGCGCAGCCGGGCGACACGTTCGTCGCCGCCTGGAACGCCGTGTACAACGGCTACGAGGCGCTGTTCCGCGGAGCGATCTTCAACGCCCGTGGCGCGGACTTCGCGGCCCAGATCCGGCCGCTGACGAACACCCTCGGCTTCGCGGCTCCGCTGATCGCGGCCGGCCTCGGTGTCGCTCTGGCATTCCGCGTCGGCCTGTTCAACATCGGTGCCCGTGGGCAGATGCTCATCGGTGTCGCCGTCGCGGCGCTGCTGACCTTCTCGCTCGATCTGCCGATCTGGCTGCACATCCCGGTGACGCTGATCGCCGGTATCGCCGGCGGTGCTCTCTGGGGCGCCATCGCGGGGCTCATCAAGGCGCGCACCGGTGCGCACGAGGTGATCCTCACGATCATGCTCAACTACATCGCGTACTACCTGCTGCTGTGGATGATCCGCACGCCGGGCCTGCTGCAGAAGCCGGGCACCAACCAGGCACTCGGCTCGGCGACGCCGCAGAGCGCGCAGTTCCCGACCCTGCTCGGTCCGCAGTTCCCGCTGCTCGATCTCGGCTTCGTGATCGTGATCGTCGCGACGCTGTTCGTCTGGTGGCTGATCGAGCGCTCGTCGCTCGGCATGCGGATGCGCGCGGTGGGGGAGAACCCCCATGCGGCACGCGCCGCCGGCATCAGCGTGCAGCGCATCTACGTCTACGCGATGCTGTTCGCCGGAGGCCTGGCGGGTCTCGCCGGCATGAATCAGATCCAGGGCGCCGTCACCACCGGCGTGACCGAGACGATCGACGCCGGCATCGGCTTCGACGCGATCACGGTCGCGCTCCTCGGCCGCAGCCGTGCGTGGGGCACGTTCGCCGCCGGCATCCTGTTCGGGGCGCTCAAGGCGGGCTCGTTCTCGATGCAGGCGCAGGACATCCCGGTCGACATCGTGCTCGTGGTGCAGTCGCTCGTGGTGCTGTTCATCGCGGCGCCGCCGCTGCTGCGGACGGTGTTCTTCCTTCCGAAGACCGATGCGGAGAAGGCTGCCAAGGCAAGAGCCAAGGCCGCGAAGAAGGCGGTGATGGCATGATGTCCCTCGTTCAGACCCAGGCCGCCGACGGCACGGTGCAGCTCGCGACGGTCAAGGAGCGGCACCTCAAGGCGCCGATCGTCCTCGCCGCGGCGACCGCGCTGCTCGCGCTGCTGTTCCTCGCGGTGCCACGGTCGGGCACCAGCACCTTCCGTCTCTCCGACCAGTCCTCGGCGCTCTCGCTTCCCGATGTGGCGCTGCCGACCGCATCGACCTTCTGGGTCGTGTTCGGCATCCTCGTGGTCTTGACCGTCGGCGCCTTCCTCCGGGCGTGGACCTACCGCAAGCCCTCGCTGTGGCTGGTCGTGGCCTATGGCGTGCTCGCCGTCTTCGCTTTCCTCGTCTGGGCATCCGCGGGTGGACTCGTGCCGGTCACGAGCCTGCTGTTCGGAGCGGTGTCGCTGTCGGTACCGCTCGTGTTCGGTGCTCTGGGCGGCGTCATCGGCGAGCGTGCCGGTGTCGTGAACGTCGCGATCGAGGGTCAGCTCCTGCTCGGTGCCTTCTCCGCCGCCCTGCTCTCGAGCATCACCGGCAACCCGTTCGTCGGTCTGATCGGCGCGATGGTGGGTGGCGTGCTGGTGGCCAGCGTGCTGGCCGCGTTCGCGATCAAGTACCTCGTCGAGCAGGTCATCGTCGGTGTCGTGCTCAACGTGCTCGTCACGGGTCTCACCGGCTTCCTCTACGGCGCACTCCTCGCACCGAACGAGACGACCTTGAACACCCCCGTCCGGTTCCCGCGCGTCGAGATCCCGGTGCTCAGCGACATCCCGATCATCGGGCCCGTCCTGTTCAACCAGACGTTCATCGGATACCTGATGTTCATCACCGTCGCCGTGGTCGCGTGGGGGCTGTACCGCACCCGCTGGGGTCTGCGGCTCCGTGCCGTGGGTGAGCACCCGCAGGCCGCGGACACCGTCGGCATCAAGGTGAACCCGACCCGATTCTGGAACGTGCTGCTCGCGGGGGCGATCGCCGGCATGGGTGGTGCGTACTTCACGCTCGTCTCGGTGCCGCAGTTCGGCAAGGACATGACGGCGGGACTCGGCTTCATCGCCCTCGCCGCCGTGATCTTCGGCCGCTGGGACCCGATCCGTGCCACGCTCGCCGCGCTGCTGTTCGGCTTCGCGACCAACCTGCAGAACCTGCTGTCGATCCTGAAGACGCCGATCCCGGGTGAGTTCATGCTCATGCTGCCGTACCTGGTCACGCTGCTCGCCGTGGCCGGATTCGCCGGGCAGATCAAGGCGCCCGCCGCCGACGGCAAGCCCTACATAAAGTCCTAGCCCGGTCGGAAGAGGAAAGCATCGCAATGACAGACATCGACTGGGATGAACTGCGCCAGGTCGCCACGGATGCCATGACGAAGGCGTACGCGCCGTATTCGCGTTATCGCGTGGGGGCGGCGGCCCTCGTCGGTGACGGCCGCATCGTCGCCGGCTGCAACGTCGAGAACGCCTCCTACGGCGTGACCCTGTGCGCCGAGTGCGCCCTCGTCGGCGATCTGCACATGTCGGGCGGCGGCCAGCTCGTCGCCTTCGTGTGCGTGAACAACGACGGACAGACGATCATGCCGTGCGGACGCTGCCGGCAGCTGCTGTTCGAGCACGCGATGCCGGGCATGCTGCTGGAGACTGTCTCCGGCATCCGCACGATCGACGAGGTGCTGCCCGACGCGTTCGGGCCGCGCGACCTGGAGGAAGCACGATGACTGTTGAGCCCTTCGACGCGGTGGACGTGATCCGCTCCAAGCGCGACGGCGGTGCGGTCCCCGAGGCGGCGCTGCGGTGGATGATCGACGCGTACACCCGCGGCTACGTCTCCGACGCGCAGATGGCCTCGTTCGCGATGGCGATCTTCCAGCGCGGGATGGAGCGCGATGAGATCCGCGTACTGACCGACGCGATGATCGCATCGGGGGAGCGGATGAGCTTCGCCTCGCTCGGCAAGAAGACCGTCGACAAGCATTCCACCGGCGGCGTCGGCGACAAGATCACCCTGCCGCTCGCCCCGCTGGTCGCGTCGTTCGGCGTCGCCGTCCCGCAGCTCAGCGGTCGCGGACTCGGCCACACCGGCGGCACGCTCGACAAGCTCGAGTCGATCCCCGGCTGGCGCGCCGCCCTCAGCAACGAGGAGATGTTCGCGCAGATGCAGGGCGATGTCGGCGCGGTCATCTGCGCCGCGGGCTCGGGTCTCGCGCCTGCCGACAAGAAGCTGTACGCCCTCCGTGACGTCACCGGCACGGTCGAGGCGATCCCGCTGATCGCGTCGAGCATCATGTCGAAGAAGATCGCCGAGGGCACCGATGCGCTCGTGCTCGACGTGAAATTCGGCTCCGGCGCCTTCATGCAGGACATCGACCGCGCCCGCGAACTCGCGCGCACGATGGTCGCGCTCGGCACCGATTCCGGAGTGGCGACCACCGCGCTCCTCACTGACATGAACGTGCCTCTCGGGCTCGCGATCGGCAACGCCAACGAGGTCCGCGAATCCGTCGAGATCCTCGCCGGCGGCGGCCCGTCCGATGTGCGCGAACTCACCCTCGCCCTGGCACGGGAGATGCTCGCCCTCGCCGGACAGCCGGATGCCGACGTGGAGGCCGCGCTCGACGACGGCCGCGCGATGGACACCTGGAAGGCGATGATCCGCGCCCAGGACGGCGACCCCGATGCGGCGCTGCCGACCGCGCGGGAGACACATGTCGTGACCGCCCCGGCCGACGGCGTGATCACACGTATGGATGCGCTGCCCTTCGGCATCGCCGCGTGGCGGCTCGGAGCCGGTCGCGCCAGGGCCGAGGATCCGGTGATCTTCGAGGCGGGGATCGACCTGCACGCCAAGCCCGGTGACCGCGTCGTCGCGGGGCAGCCGCTGTTCACCCTCTCCGCTGCCGACGACGCACGCTTCGGCCGGGCTCTCGATGCTCTCGAGGGCTCGTGGGAGATCGGCGACGAGGCTCCGGCGGCCGGTCCCATCGTGCGCGAGCGCATCACGGCGTGACCCACGACCGCTAGCCTGAACTGAGCACATCCGCGACCGAGAGGATCACCATGTCGATCGATGCGAACGGCGACGTCACGCTGCAGGGCGTCTCCCTGCGGAGCCTCCCGAAGGTGTCGCTGCACGACCACCTCGACGGCGCTCTGCGCCCCTCGACGATCCTCGAGCTCGCGGACTCCATCGGCCTCGAGGTCCCGGAATCCACGCCCGCAGCCCTCGGGAAATGGTTCGCGAAGCAGAGTGACTCCGGTTCGCTGGTCGAGTACCTCAAGACGTTCGACCTGACCACCGCCGTGATGCAGACCCAGGAAGGGCTCACCCGCGTCGCGCGCGAGTTCGTCCAGGATCTCGCAGCCGACGGCGTGGTCTACGGCGAGGTGCGCTGGGCTCCGGAGCAGCATCAGGCGCAGGGCCTCACGCTCGAGCAGACCGTCGAAGCCGTGCAGCAGGGCATCGAGGAGGGCGAGGACGCGGCGGATCGCGATGGTCGCAGCATCCGCGTCGGCCAGCTCATCACGGCGATGCGCCACACCGACCGTGCACGGGAGATCGCGGAGCTCGCGGTCGCCTTCCGCGGTCGTGGCGCCGTCGGCTTCGACATCGCCGGCCCGGAAGACGGCTTCCCGCCGTCGAACCACCGCGCGGCGTTCGACTACCTCGCCGACAACTTCTTCCCCGTGACCGTGCACGCGGGTGAGGCCGCAGGGCTCGCGTCCATCCGCTCGGCGCTGATCGACGGTCGCGCGCTGCGCCTCGGCCACGGTGTGCGCATCGCCGAAGACCTCCAGGTCGTCACGCAGGAGGGCGACGAGGTGCAGGTGCAGTTCGGCGACCTGGCCCGTTGGGTGCGCGACCGCGAGATCCCGCTCGAGCTGTCGCCGTCGTCGAACCTGCAGACCGGTGCGATCGCCGCGTGGGGCGACACCCTGGCCGACCACCCGTTCGATCTGCTGTACCAGCTCGGGTTCTCGGTGACGGTGAACGTCGACAACCGCACGATGAGCGCCACCTCGCTGACCCGCGAGCTCGCCCTGCTCGTCGAGACCTTCGAGTACGACCTCGACGATCTCGAGACGTTCCAGTTCAATGCGGCTGCGGCCGCGTTCCTCCCCGTCGAGGAGCGGGAGGAGCTCGTCGAGTTGATCGCCGAGGGATTCGACATCTGACCGTGGCCTCCGGGGGGAGACGGCGCGGGGGCGTCGCGGGAATCATCATCGCTGCGGTGATCGTCGTCGTGGGCGGTGGCTTCACAACATACGTCTGGCTGAACCATGCACCGGCCGAGGCCGAAGCGAAGCCGACACGGACACCGACTCCGGTCGAGACCGCGGTCCCGCTGACACCGGCGGAGCAGCTCATCGCGGATGCCGATGATCCGCTCGCCTGCGCGGTGACGTTCACGGGCGAAGGGGTTCCGGCCGACCCCCAGCTGCAGCGGCAGGACGGTCTGTACCAGGCGCTCCCGATCCCGGCACTCGCCGGCCGCGTGTTCGCCGGCTGGTACGCGACGGCGGCGGATGCCGCGGCCTACACCGTCGCCGCACGGGTGAACGGCGCGGACCCCGTCGTCTGCGACCAGCAGCAGGTCGAGCTCTTCGCCGCCTGGAAGACGCCGGAGCAGAACGCGGCCGAGGGCGTGCAGGTCCCGATCCTCATGTACCACCAGTTCACGGCGAATCCCGAGGGGGAGTCCGGCTGGCTGCGCGGCAACTACGCCTACATCGGCGACTTCGACGCGCACATGAACCACATCGCGACGACGGGCTTCTACCTGCCCACCTGGGACGAGCTGAGCGCCTTCATCGACGGTCGGCTCTCGCTGCCCGCGCGGAGCGTGATCATCACGGATGACGATGCCGACCAGACCTGGTTCGACCTCGGGGCCCCCGTCGTGGCGAAGCAGAAGCTGCTCGCGACGTCGTTCATGGTGACCGCCTACCGCTCCGACCCGCCGCCGTCGATCCACGTGCTGCGCCGTTCGCACACGCACGACATGCACAAGGCGGGCGATAACGGTGACGGGCTGATGGTGAACTGGACCGCGGATCAGATCGCCGCCGACCTCAACCTCTCCGGCGACACTCTGGGCGTTCGCGAGGTCATCGCCTATCCGTTCGGGCACTACAACGACACCGCCAAGCAGGGCGTCCGGCAGGCCGGCTACGAGATGGCACGGACGATCGAACCCGGGTTCGTCACCATCGGCACCGACAAGCTCGCCCTCCCCGTGGTGCGCATCGACTACGGCATGGGCCTGGACGCCCTGGTGTCGCGCATCGGCTGACGGCGTCGAAGCGGCAGGATGGTCGCATGCCCGACTCCGTCTTCATCGCCGGTCCCGCCTCGTGGAACACGATCGTCGTTCTCGACCGGCTTCCCGAGCCGGTGCCCCACATGCAGTTCGCCGACGAGACGTGGGCGACCGTCGGCGGCACGAGCGCCGGTAAGGCCCTGACCCTCACCGGGCTCGGACGTGCGGCGCAGCTCTATGCCCTCGCCGGACCCGACGAGGAGGGCGGCCGCGTGCGTGCGGCCCTCGACCGTGCAGAAGTACGGGTGCGCTGGGGCGAAGGAGCCACCGAGCGGCATCTGAACCTCATGACCCGCGCGGGAGCCCGGGTCTCGCTGTACCTGTCGTCGCCGGAGGCGACCGCGGGCGAGGACGATGCCTGGGTGCGCGAGCGGATGGGGGAGGCGGCGGTGATCGTGCTCGACCTCGCCGCCGAACCGCTGCGGCTCCTGCCGATGGCGCGCGAGACCGGAGTCCCGATCTGGGTCGACGTGCACGACTACGACGGTGAGGCCGAGTTCCACCGCCCGTTCCTGGCGGCGGCGGACGCGGTGTTCTGCAATGCGGATCGCCTCCCGGACCCGGTCGCATTCCTGCACTCCCGCATCGCCGCCGGTGCCTCACTCGCCGTGTGCACGCTCGGGGCCGAGGGCGCAGTGGCCGTGGATGCGGAGGGGGTCGAGTATCGGGTGGCGGCCGTGCCCGTCGAGGTCGTCGACACGAACGGTGCGGGCGACGCTTTCCTCGCGGGCGTGCTCGACGCGCGCCTGGACGGCGCGGGAGTCGGCGCGGCACTCGAGGTGGGCGCCCGGACAGCCGCTACCGTCCTCCGTTCGCGACACCTGCATCCGCTGTTGGATGCGGTCATCGACGCGGGGGAGTGAGTCTCAGGGCGCGAGCGGCGCGAGGAACTCCTCGGTGAGTCGCGTGACCTCGTCGTGCATCTCGTCCGTCGAGATCGTCGGGGTGCCGTCGCCGTCCTGCGGGCCGTAATCCCCGAAAGATGCGTGCGACGCGCCGTCGATCTCCACCATCTCGGCGTCAGCGGGCAGCAGGTCGCGCGCGTCTGCGATCTTCTCCGGAGTGGAGAGGCCGTCTTCGCTGCCCGAGATGCTGAGGACCGGAAGGCCGCTGTCCGACACGTCGGTCGCGCAGTACGAGCCGAACAGCACCAGCGCGTCGGCATCCGCTGCGAGCTGGCAGGCACGGACGCCCCCGAGCGAGTGCCCGCCGACACCCCAGACATCGATATCCGGGGCGACCGAGGTGAAGGCGCCGAGTCCGCGCGGGTCGAAGAAGGCCAGGTTCAGCCAGGGGCGGGTGATCACGACCGTGGTTCCCTCCTCGGCGAGCCCTTGGAGGATGGCCGCGTAGGCCCACGGGTCGACCTTGGCGCCGGGGATGAAGACCAGGCCGAGATCCGAGTCGCCGTCGGCGGGGGCGAGCACGATGCCCTCGTCCGCGTCGGTGACGGTGATCGCGGGGTTCTCCCGTACGCTCGCGAGCGGCTCCGGCTCGGCGGCCATGACACCGATCTGCGTGTACGCGAGGACGCCGACCACCGCCAGCACCAGCACGATCGCGAGACTCCACAGCACACGTTTCAGGACCCGGCGGCCACGCTTCTTCTGCACGGATCAACGCTACCCCGCGTCACCACGCTTCCGGGCGACGGCCGGGTGCGTGCGGAGATACTCCTCGAAGGCCTCCCGCGTCGTGCGACGCGGGGTGTAGCCGAACTCCTCCTTCAGCCGACGGTTCGCCAGCACCGGGCGGTACCGGAGGAACGGGACCTTCTCCGGTCCGTGTGGGGTGAGGCGCAGCGTCCGTCCGATCCGCAGTGCCGTCGACAGCGCCCACGCGGGCAGCACGAGCTGCGGCTTGCCGAGACGAGCGGCGATCTCCGGCACCGTCATCCGCCCGTCACCCGCGACGTTGAAGATGCCGGCCGGGCCGTCGGTCGCCGCCCGCACCATCGCGGCCGCCACGTCGTCGACCCAGACGAAGACGAAGGGCGACTCCGAGCCGGCGATGCGAAGGATCCGCCGCCCGTGCCAGAGCGCGGTGATCTGGTTGCGCACGGTCGGACCGAGGATCGTGCCGATGCGGAAGATCACCTGGGCGAGCTCGGGGTGGGTACGCCGGTGCTCGGCCAGCATCTCCTCGACCAGCCGCTTGTGCCGGGCGTACGGGAACGCGTCGTTGCCGCGAAGCGGCTGGTTCTCGTCGATCCACTCCGGGTTGTCGGAGTGATAGCCGTACGCGGCGCCCGAGCTGGAGACCACGATGCGGCGGACTCCCGCCTCGACGCACGCGGCGAGGACGTTGGCGGAACCGGTCACATCGACGCGGTACTCCAGATCGACGTCGTGGCCGGGATTCACGATCGCCGCGAGGTGCACGACCGTGTCGATGCGGTGCTGCCGCAGCACCGGGGCGATCGCCGCCGCATCCGTCACATCCAGCGCGGCATCGATGATGCCCGCGCGGGGTGCGCCCGCTCGCAGATCCGCGGCGACCACGATATCGACGTCGTCTCGCGCAGCGAGCGCCAGCGCCACGTGCGAGCCGAGGAAGCCGCTGCCGCCCGTGATCAGAACCCGGGGCATCAGGCGGCCTCGACGGTCGTGCGGCCGCTCGCATCGCCGGTGCTCGATCCCGTGCGCTTCCTGGTGTGCCGAGCCCAGAGTCCGGCGAGGACGAGGCCGGCGACGATGTCCCAGATGCCCCACCACCCGGCCACGATCGCCATGCCGCCGAGGCCGTCGAAGAACAGGAACACCAGGCCCAGCCCGAGGCCGGCGTTGCGGATGCCGACTTCGAAGGTCATGGCCTTGCGCTCGCGGGTGCCGAGCCCGCCCACCACAGCAGTGCCGTAGCCGAGCGCGAGCGCCACCGCGTCGTGCACCGCGACCACCAGCAGGATGATGCCGAGCACCTGCACGAACACCGCCCAGTTGCCGACGAGGGCGGCGATGATGAAGCCGAGCAGGGCGATCAGGCTGAACCACTTCACGAACGGCTGCACGCGGGCGCTGAACCGGGGTGCCTTCGCACTGAGGAGCAGGCCGAGAGCGAAGGGGAGACCGACGATGAGGAGGATCTCCAGGAGCATCCGCCACGGGTCGAGCGTGATGTCGCGCAGCAGAGTGCGAGCGGTCGGATGCAGCGAGGCCCAGAAGGTGATGCTCAGCGGCATCGCGACGATGTAGATGAGGTTCCCCACCGCGGTGAGCGACACCGAGAGGGCGACGTTGCCCCCGGCGCGATGCGTCAGCACCTGGGAGATGTTCCCCGGCGGGCAGCAGGCCACGAGCAGCATCCCGAGCGCCATCGACGGCGGCACGGGGAGCACGAGCGTCAGCAGGAACGTCGCGATCGGCAGCAGGAGCAGCTGGGCGAGGATCGCGATCGCGAACGGCTTCGGATGCTTCGCCACGACGCGGAAGTCGCTCGGTGAGGTGTCCAGCGCGATGCCGAACATGATGAGGCCGAGGACCACGTTGAGGATCGTCAGCGTGCCGGGCGTGAACGAGAGGACGACGTCGTCGACGTTCATGCCGAGGCCTCCAGTGCACTCTTCTCGCGCCGCACGGCGCCCCGGTAGGCGTCTTTGTTGACGTAGTACGCCATCCGGTCGAGGCCCAGGTAGTGATAGCCGCCCGTGACATCGGGCCACGCCGTTCCCGTGACCCGGTCGCGGAAGCGGGCGGCGCGGGTGGGATCGATCTCCACCGCGTCGAGGTAGGCGGCGAGCAGCTCCGCCTGTTCGTAGCGACCCTGCCAGCCGATGCCGGACGCCTCGATCATGCCCATCACGTAGAGGCCGTTGAACGAGGCGGGGAAGACGTTCAGGAAGAGCCGTGGCGAGGCTCCCTGCCAGTGCAGGTGCTCCCGGTCGACGAACGGATAGTCCAGGGTGTAGCCGGTGGCGAGCAGCACGAGGTCGTACTCGTCGGCGCTGCCGCCGCGGAAGTGCACCGTCTGCCCGTCGAAGCGGTCGATGCCCGAGCGGATGCGCAGGTCGCCCTGGCCCAGGTGGTTGAGGATCAGGGTGTTCACGATCGGATGAGACTCGTAGATGCGGTAGTTCGGCTTCGGGAACCCGAACCGCACGGGGTCTCCCGTGAACGCCCGCAGGACGCGGCTGTCGACCGCCTGCTTGATGCGCGCCGGCAGCGGGCGGCCCTGGTTGAGGGTGTCGCTGGGCTTGCCGAACAGGTAGCGGGGCACGAAGTAGTACCCGCGTCGCACGCTCATGTCGACGGACACGGCGTGATGCACGGCATCCACAGCGATGTCGCAGCCCGAGTTCCCGGCGCCGATCAGGAGCACCCGCTTGCCGCGCAGCTGTTCCGGGGACTTGTACGCGCTGGTGTGCAGCAGTTCGCCCGAGAACTCCCCACGGAACGTCGGTACGTTCGGCTCGGCGAGGGTCCCGTTGGCGAGGACGACGCCGGCGTACCAGCGCGTTTCTGTGCCGTCGGGGCCCGAACTGGTCAGCTCCCAACCGCCGTCGCGAGGCTCGAGGCGGGTGACGCGCGTGTCGAACCGGAACAGCCCGGCGAGCCCGAAGTGATCGGCGAAGTCGTCGAAGTACTCCTTCAGCACCCGGTGCCCGGGGTAGTCGACCCGCGAGCGCATCGGGAACTCGGCGAACTCCGTCGTGGTGCGCGAGGAGATCAGGTGCGCGGACTCGTACATCGTGCTGCGGGGATTGGTGATGTCCCAGAGCCCACCCACGCCGTGCGAGGCCTCGTAGCCGTCGACCACGATTCCGCGCTTCTGCAGCGCACGCGCCGCGGCCAACCCCGATGGACCCGCGCCGATCACGGCGTATCTGTTCATGCTGCTCCCCGCACGTCAGTGTGCTCGAAAAAACGCCCCCGCCCACCGATCGTAACGGGTGAGCGGGGGCGTCGAGTTCCGAGGGGTCAGGCGGTCCCGAGGTGCTGCTGACGCGCTGCGACGGCCTCCCGGATGGCGGGGAACAGCGGATGCTCGGGATCCAGGCCCGTGGTGCGGGAGGTGAACGCGGCGGGCTCCTCCATGCGCAGCAGCTCCTGCATCTCGACCGACTGCTCGTCGGCCGGATCGTCGAACTCCAGTGCTGCCGACACGGCCGCCACGAGAGCCACGATCGGCAGGCCGCGCTCCGCAGCCATCGCCGCGGGTCCCACGAAGCGCTCGTGCCGCGAGATCTTGCGCAGCGGCTGCCTTCCCACGCGCTGCACCGTGTCGACGAGTGCGGGATTGCGGAACCGCTCGAGGATCGTGGCGCGGTACGCCGCGAGGTCGGCCGGATCCAGCCCGTGCTCGGCGACCAGCACGGCCGACGTCTCCTCCAGCGCGGCCGACACGCTCGCCGCGATGGTGGGATCGGCCAGCGCGTCCGAGATGCGGTCGATCCCGGCGCGGGCCCCGAAATACGCGGTGGCGGCGTGCCCCGTGTTCACCGTGAAGAGCTTGCGCTCGATGTACGGCGCCAGGTCGTCCACGAAGTGCGCGCCGGGGATGGTCGGCAGCGTGCCGCCGAACGGACCCGATTCGATCGCCCACTCGTAGTACGGCTCGACCGTGACGTCGACGCCGCCGTCTGCGGGCTGTGCCGGCACGATGCGGTCGACCGCGGTGTTCGCGAAGACCGCGCGGGCCAGCAGCGTCTCGGCATCCGCCCCTGCCGCCGTCGCGATCTCGTGGCGGAGCAGATCGGTGGCGCCGATCGCGTTCTCGCAAGCCATGACCTGCAGAGGCGCGGAATCGGGGGAACGAAGGGCGAGTCCGGCCACGATCGACGGCGCCACGAACCGCAGCACCGTCGGTCCGACCGCGGTCGTGACGACATCGGCCGTCGCGACCTCCTCCGCCACGGCGGCGGGATCGGTGCGGCTGTTGACGGCTCGGAAACCGGTGACGACATGGTCGGTCCCTCCGGGGCCGGCCTCGTGCACGGTGTACGAGTCGACCGCGTTGATCGCGTCCACCAGAGCATCGGCGACGTCGGAGAACACGACCTCGTATCCGCCCTGGCGGAGCAGCAGCCCGACGAAACCGCGCCCGATGTTGCCCGCCCCGAAGTGGACCGCCTTCATCCCTCGTTCACCTCCGAGAGGAGGGCGTAGAGCTCCTCCGGGGTCTGTGCTGCGGAGAGCCGGGCCACGTCGTCCTCCTCGGAGAACAGGATCGCGATCCGGGAGAGGATCTCCAGGTGCTCGTCACCGATCCCGGCGATGCCGATCACGAAGGTCGCGGGATCGCCTGCCCAGTCCACACCGCCGTCGTAGCGGACGACCGACAGGGCCGAGGCGAGGATGGCGTCCTTCGCGTCGTTGGTGCCGTGCGGAATCGCCAGGCCGTTGCCCATGAAGGTCGAGACCGTCTCCTCGCGCTGCCGCATCGCGTCGACGTAGGTGGGGGTCACGGCTCCGGCGGTGACGAGGATGTCCGTGGCCTCCTGGAGCGCCTCGTCCCGCGTCGCCCCGCCGGGGTGGATGCGGACCTGCTCGGGGGTGAGAACGCTCATTCTGTGTCCTTTCGCTGTGCCCGCACCATCTCGACGACCTCTTCGTAGCGGGGCGAGTTCATGAAGTTGTCCACCGACACATGGACCGAGTTCGGCGACTTCGCCGTGGCGCGCTCGGTGAGCTGCTGCTGCGTGATCACCACGTCGGCCGTTCCGTCGAGGTTCGCGATGGCCTGGTTGGTGACGTTCACGTCCTCGATGCCGGCCTTCTTGAGCTTGTTGCGGAGGACGCTGGCGCCCATCGCCGATGAGCCCATACCGGCGTCGCACGCGAACACGATCCGCTCGATCGGTGCGGCGGCGACGGCGGTCGCGCTCGGCACCGCATCCGTCGCAGCGGGCGCGGCCGATGCCGTCGAGGTTCGCAGCGCATCCATCGCCGCGGACGACTTGCCCTTGTTCGCCTCGGTCTGTGCGATCGCGTCGCCGAAGGTGTCGCCCTCGGCCTCGAGGTCGCGCTTGTGGGAGGCCCGCAGGAACGCGGCTGTGAGCAGGAAGGTCACGGTCGCGGCCAGCACGACCGACAGGTAGACCACCAGCAGGTTCGCGAATCCGCCCGCAGCCGGTGCGACGGCCGCGGCGGTGACCGCGATGATGCTGCCCGGCGCCGCGGGGAAGGCGAGTCCGCCGTTCAGCAGCATGTTCGTCGTCACGCCGGTGGCCCCACCCGCGATGAGCGCGATGATGGTGATCGGCTTGCTCAGCGCATACGGGAAGTAGATCTCGTGGATGCCGCCGAAGAACTGGATGATCGCCGCTCCCGGAGCGGACGCCTTCGCCGCACCGACGCCGAAGAAGCTGAACGCCAGCAGCAGTCCGATGCCGGGGCCGGGGTTCGCCTCGATGAGGAACAGGATCGACTTGCCGGTCTCCTCGACCTGCTGGAGACCGAGGGGGGTGAACACTCCGTGGTTGATGGCGTTGTTGAGGAACAGCACCTTGGCCGGCTCGACGACGACCGAGAGCAGCGGCAGCAGCTGAGCGTCGACGAGCCAATCGACGACCTTGCCCAGGAAGGTGCTCACACCGAGGATCACCGGACCGAACACGAAGAAGCCGATGATCGCGAGCAGCATTCCGAGGATGCCGGCGGAGAAGTTGTTCACCAGCATCTCGAAGCCCGGGCGGATCTTCCCTTCCCACAGCTTGTCCATCTGCTTGGTGATCCAGGCCGCGAGCGGGCCCATGATCATGGCGCCGAGGAACATCGGGATGTTGGTGCCGACGATCACGCCCATCGTGGCGATGACGGCGACCACGCCGCCGCGCTCGCCGTAGATCATGCGTCCGCCGGTGTTGGCGATCAGCAGGGGCAGCAGGTACGTGACCATCGGCCCGACCAGGCCCACGTACTGCGGGAAGGTGGCGCCGTCCTCGGTCTGTGCCAGGGTCGTCATCGCACCCTCCCAGCCGACGAGATCGGCGTTGCCGAAGCCGCCGAGCAGGTCGGAGACCGGGTGCCACCACCCGAGCCAGCCGACGGCGATGAAGAGCATCGTGATGAAGCCCCAGGCGATGAAGGCCGCGATGTTCGGCATGATCATGCCGGAGAGGAAGGTGCCGAAACGCTGCACTCCTACGCGGAGGCCACCGGGTTTGGTGGCGGCAGGTGACGTCGTCGTCATGATGTCGTCTCTTTCTTGTGAAGGGGGAGTTCCGCGGCGAGCATCGCCACGGCGGTTCGGGCGGAGGAGGCATCGTCGGCGGCCAGGGCGGCCTCGGCGAGGCTCCGCGCCTCGGACGGGGTGCGTTCGGAGAGCGCGTGTCGCACATCGGCCAGCGCTGGGGGCGCCATCGAGAGACTCGTGGCGCCGAGACCGACCAGCACGACGGCGAGGAGCGGATCGGCGGCGGCCTCGCCGCAGATGCCGATCGGCTTGCCCAGGCGGGCACCGGCATCGCCGACCTCGCGCACCAGGCGGAGCACGGCCGGATGCCAGGGGTCCTGGAAACCGGCGACCGAGCCGAGCATCCGGTCGGCCGCCATGGTGTACTGCGTGAGGTCGTTCGTGCCGATCGAGGCGAAGTCGGCATGCGCGAGCACCCGGTCGGCGAGCAGGGCGCTCGCCGGGATCTCGACCATGACGCCCGCGGTCTGCAGCCCGTACTCGCGGGCGAGACCGGTGAAGTAGATGGTCTCCTCGACGGTGGCCACCATCGGAGCCATCACCCAGAGATCGGCCTCGGTCTCGGCGTCGGCTTCGGCCAGCGCCGTCAGTTGCTCGCGCAGGATGTCTTCGCTCGCGCGCAGCGCCCGAAGACCCCGCAGCCCCAGCGCCGGGTTCTCCTCGTGCGCGTCGTTGAGGAATGCCAGCGGCTTGTCGGCGCCGGCATCGAGCATCCGGACCACGACCTTCTTGCCGGGAAAGGCCGCCAACAGTTCGCGGTACGACTCGCGTTGCTGGGCGATGGTCGGCGCCTGTGCCGAGGAGAGGAACAGGAACTCGGTGCGGAACAGCCCGACGCCCTCGGCCCCCCGAACGACCGCATCGGCCGCATCTGCGGGCTTCCCCAGGTTCGCGAGCAGCGCGACAGGTGTGCCGTCGGCGAGGGCGCCGGGAGTGGGAGGAGCGGTGTCGGCCGACTGGCGGGCGGCGGCGCGCTGAGCTGCGCGGTCCTTCTCGTCCTCCGTCGGCTCGCGGGTGACCACGCCGCTGGCGGCATCGACGATCACCGTCTCGCCCGTGACGAGCTGCGTGCCGACTCCGACGCCGACGATCGCGACGATGCCCTTCTCCCTCGCGAGGATCGCGGTGTGGGAGGTCGGCCCGCCGTCGGTCGTGATCAGGGCGAGCACCTGATCCAGGTCCAGGAGTGCGGTGTCGGCCGGGGCGAGGTCGCGGGCGACCAGGACGAACGGGTGTCCCGGGTTCGGGACGCCGGGCGCATCGACGCCGCGCAGGTGCGCCAGGACGCGCTGCGCGATGTCGTCGAGATCGGCGGCGCGCTCGCCGAGGTACCCTCCGACGGCCTCGAGTGTGGCGCGGAAGCCTGCGAACGCATCGTGTACCGCCCATTCGGCGGTCGCCCCGGCGTCGATCCGCTCGTCGACCTCCTCCTGGAGCGTCGGATCCTCGGCGATCATCGCCTGCGCTTCCAACACATCCTGTGCGGCACCGCCTGCCGCCTCACCGCGCTCGTTCAGTTCGCGGGCGACCGTCGCGACCGCCTCGCGTACTCGCGCGCGTTCGGTTTCGGCGCCCACCGTGCTCGGGGTGTTCTCCGGAGCCGGCATCGCCTCGGCCATGCGGACGACCGGTCCCTGGGCCACACCCAGACCGATGCCCACCCCGCGCAGCTCGCTCATCCGGCGGCGTCCTGGTCATGGTCGGTGGTGAGGAGCTCGGTGAGCGTGTCCAGCACGCCTTCGGCCCCGTCGCCGTCGGCCGTCAGGGTCACGTAGTCGCCGTACTCGATCGCGAGCGAGATCACGCCGAGGATGCTGGCGGCGTTGACCGGCTTGCCCGAGTCCTTCGCGATCGTCACGGCGAGGCGCGAGTCCTTGGCCGCCTGCGCGAAGAGCTTCGCGGGGCGGGCGTGCAGTCCGTGGGAGGAGCCGATCCGTACGGTGCGGGTGGCGGTCATGATGTTCCTTTCGGGGTGTCGCCGGCGGCGGCGAGGATCGATCGGGCGAAGTCGAGGGTGCGGGATCCGTCACGGTCGGAGAAGACGTCATCAGGAAGCACGGCGACGGGCGCTTCCACGCTGCGGCGTATCGCCTCGAGCCGGTCACCGAGATGCGGACCGACGAGGACGAGGTCGTGGTCGGAGCCGGCGACGGAACTCTCGGTGCCCGCCACGGCATCCCAGCCGAGACCGGCCGCTGTCGCGGCAGTGCGGAGCCGCAGCGCGACGAACGTGCTCGACGCGCCGGCGCCGCACACCACGAGGATCCTCATCGATTCCCACCTTCCTGAGAACAGTCTGGGAACCAGGAGGGGTGCCGCACCAACAGGTTCCTTTCCGCCCGGGCGGAACCCCGGTTTCCGCCCGGGGATGCCGGCATGCTGACATCATGGAGACCACGTCGAGACAGTGCGGTCACCAAGCGGGAAGGGGAGGATCATGTCGCGCCAGCGCCAGGACCAGCTCCTCACCGCTCTGCTGCGCCAGGAGGGGTGGGCGACGGCGGCCAGCCTCGCCGATCTGCTCGGCGTCACGCCCCGCAGCATCCGGTCGTACGTGGCAGCGCTGAACGCACGGACCCCGGGGGCCGGCGTGATCGAATCCGGCCCGGCCGGGTATCGCGCAGGATCCGGTGCCCGTGGTGCGCTCCGGATGCGCCAGACCGGCGAGTCCGCGCCCCGCGATCGTCTGCACACGCTGGTGCGGCTGCTGCTCGACGAGCCCGCCGGGATCGACGTGTTCGACACGGCTGACGAGCTGCACGTGAGTGAGGCGACTCTCGAGGCGGACCTGGTCAGGGTGCGCAGTCTGCTCGACGGCACCGAACTCGCGCTCGAGCGCGACCGCGAGAGGGTGCGACTGCGAGGGAACGAAGCCGCCCAGCGGCGCCTGCTCAGCAGACTCGCGCACGACGAGATGGATGACGCCTCCTTCCATCCGGAGACCTTCCGGCGTGCCCTGTCGAGGTCTGCGGTGGCCGCCAGCGCGGTCGGTCCGTTCAAGACGTCACTGGTGCGGGAACTCGGCGAGCTCGGCTACTACGTGAACGAGCTCGCGATCGCCGACGTGCTGCTGCACATCGCGATCGCCGCCGAGCGGGTGGCCGCGGGGTACGCCCTCGAGTCGTCGCCGGCGGGTGCCCGGGAGGAGATCCCGCGGGTGGGTGCCGTCATCGCCCGGCTCGCCGCCGAGCACTTCGACGTGGTCCTCGGCGACGGCGACAGCGGTCACCTCGCCTCCCTGGTCCTGACCCGGATCGTCGCGCCGGGGGAGGACGCGACGAGAGAGGTCGCGCGCAGCGGTGTGGACCCGGCCGTCGAAGCCGCGGTCCGGGCGGAGATCGCCCGCGCCGCCGAAGACTTCCAGGTCGATCTCGTGGACGAGACCTTCGTCCTCCGACTCGCCCTGCACGTGCAGAACCTGCTGCGGCGGGCCGAGGAGAGCGCACTGACGCGCAACCCGCTCACCCGCTCGCTCAAGACGACGTATCCGATGATCTTCGAGGTGGCGGTCTCGATTGCGAGCGGGCTCCACGACCGCGTCGGCACACCCATCCACGACGATGAGATCGCCTACATCGCCATGCACGTCGGCGGGCGACTCGAGCGCAGTCGCAAGGCGGAGTCGATCCTGACGGCCACGATCGTCTGCCCCGGCTACCAGGAGCTGCACGAGCTGCTGCGCTCGAGCGTCGACCGCTCACTCGGCTCGGCGATCGAGGTCACGACCGTCGTCACCAACGTCGATCCCGACTGGACCTCCTTCGACACCGATCTCGTCCTGAGCACGATCGAACCGGGGGATGCGGGCGACCGATTCGTCCGCATCCAGCCGTTCCTGACGGACGCCGACGTCGACCGCATCCAGCAGGCCGCCGCCCGCGTCCGACGCGGGCGACGCCTCACCCGCCTACGCGGCGAACTCGCGCGCTACTTCCTGGCCGACGCCTACGTCTTCCCGTTGCCGGATGAGGGGGAGGAGGCGATCATCAGGCGTCTCGGTGGTCTCCTGGTGCGGGCGGGACTGATCGGCGAGGACTACGTCGAGAACACGATCGTGCGCGAGCGGATGTCGTCGACCGCCTTCACGGATGCGCTCGCGGTGCCGCACGCGCTGCAGATGACGGCGACCCGCACGGCCATCGCGATCGGTGTGGCGGACGGCTCGGACGCGTGGGGCGGCGGACGCGTGCAGGTCGTCGCGCTCGCCGCGTTCAGCGAGAGCGATCGGGCGGCGTTCCAGACGGTTTTCGAGCAGCTGGTCGAGGTGTTCAGCGAGCGCGAGAGCGTGCAGCGCATCGTCCGCAGGGGCACCACGTTCGAGGCCTTCCTCGACGAGCTCGTCGCGGTGATCGACGGCTGATCCGCGTCTCACGCCCGAGGCGCGAGCACCTCGGCGAGCTGATCCAGCACGTCGTCCGCGGTGTCGGACGCCGCCGTCTCGAGCACGACCGCGTCACCGGACGAGATCCCGAGGTCCATGACCGCCAGCACGCTGCTCAGGTCGACGGTCGTGCCGTCGGCGGTGCGCAGGGTCACCGGGGCTCCGTGCGACTGCGCGAGTCGCACGAGCTCGGCCACCGGCCGGGCGTGCGCGCCGTTGTGCGCGCTGACGATCAGGCGTCGGGTGGGCATGCTCAGGAGCGCTCGTCGAGCAGGGCGCGCACTCCCGCCTCGAGCTCGGCCACGGCACCGCGTGCGGCGTCGGCGGAGTCCGCTCTGGCGTCGATGTAGACCTTGAGCTTCGGTTCGGTGCCGCTCGGCCGGACGATGACACGCGAGCCGTCGCCGAGGCGATACCGCAGCACGTCGCCGGAGGGCTGTCCCGGTGCCGCCTGCAGCAGGTCTTCGGCCGAGGTGATGCTGCGTCCGGCGATCTGGGTCGGCGGCAGCGAGCGCAGCGCGAGCATGACATTGCCGATGACGGCGAGATCCTCGACGCGCACCGAGACCTGGCCGCTGGCGAAGTGCCCGTACGTCTCGCCCAACTCATCGAGCAGATCGACGAGCGTGGCCCCGCGGTCTCGCGCCTCGGCGGCGAGTCCGAGCACGGCGACCGCCGCGGACACTCCGTCCTTGTCGCGCACGGTCTCGGGGTTCACGAGGTACCCGAGCGCCTCCTCGAATCCGAAGACGATGCCGGGGGCGCGGGAGATCCACTTGAATCCGGTCAGGGTCTCGTGGAAGTCGAGTCCGTGGTGCGCGGCGACGGCACCCAGTCCGGGCGACGACACGAGCGAGCAGGCGAGCGAGGCTCCGGGGGTGCCGGCCGCGGCGCGGGCGGCCCTCGCACCGAGCAGAAGTCCCACCTCGTTGCCCGTCAGGCGACGCCAGCCGTCCGCGGCGGAGTCGTCGGGAACAGCGACCGCCAGGCGGTCGGCGTCGGGGTCGTTGGCGAGGATGAAGTCCGCTTTCACACGGCGGGCCCGCGCGAAGGCGAGGTCCATCGCCCCCGGCTCCTCGGGATTCGGGAACGAGACGGTGCGGAAGGTCGCATCGGGCGTGAGCTGCTCGTCGACGACGAACGGCTGGGGGTAGCCGGCTTCCCGGACGATGCGCGACAGTGTCTCCCAGCCCACCCCGTGCATGGCGGTGTAGACCCACCGCATGCCGGAGGATCCGGCGGGTGCGGGAGCGACGGCGGCGGTGGCCGCGATGTAGGCCTCGACGACGTCCTCGCCGGCGGTCTCGTAGGCCGTGGAGCGGGGCAGCGCCGCCACGGAGCCGGTGTCGGCCGTGCGCTGGATGTGCGCGGCGATCTCGGCATCCGCGGGGGAGACGATCTGCGAGCCCTGGTCGGCGCCGCCGAGATACACCTTGTAGCCGTTGTCGTTCGGCGGGTTGTGGCTCGCCGTCACCATGACGCCGGCGTCGGCGCCGAAGTGGCGCACGGCGAAGGCGAGCACGGGGGTCGGCAGCAGGCGGGGCAGCAGGATCGCACGCAGACCGGCACCGGCGAAGAGTTCGGCGGAGTCCGTCGCGAACACCCGGGAGTTCCGGCGGCCGTCGTAGCCGATCACGACGGTCGCGGTGCGCCCTTCCGCCGCCTTCTCGCGCAAGTACGCGGCGAATCCCGCGGCCGCCTGCGCCACGAGGACGCGGTTCATCCGGTTGCTTCCCGCGCCGAGCTCGCCGCGGAGGCCGGCGGTTCCGAACTCGAGGCGCGCGCGGAACCGGTCGTCGAGTTCCGCGACAGCGGCGCCGTCCCCGCCGGAGGCTCGAGTGATCAGACCGGCGAGCTCGTCGCGGGTCTCGTGATCGGGGTCCTGTCGCAGCCAGGCGCGCGCCTGTGCGAGCCGCTCCTCGCTCACAGGGCCTCGACCACCCTGGCCAGGAGCGCCGAGATCACCGGTTCGGCCTCGCGGCCCGCCTCGATCACCTCGGCATGGCTGAGCGGGGTCTGCTGGATCCCGGCAGCCAGGTTCGTGATGAGGGAGAACCCGAGGATCTCCATGCCGGCCTCGCGGGCGGCGATCGCCTCGAGAGCGGTCGACATGCCGACGATGTGTCCACCGATGTGCTTCGCCATCTGCACCTCGGCCGGGGTCTCGTAGTGCGGGCCGCGGAACTGGGTGTACACGCCCTCGTCGAGCATCGGGTCGATGCTGCGCGCGATGTCGCGGAGGCGCTTCGCGTACAGGTCCGTCAGGTCGACGAAGGTCGCTCCCTCGAGCGGGGAGTCGGCGGTGAGGTTGATGTGGTCGCTGATCAGCACCGGCTGGCCGGGCGTCCACGTCTCGCGGATGCCTCCGGCGCCGTTCGTGAGCACCATGATCTTGGCCCCCGTGGCGGCGGCGGTGCGGACGCTGTGCACGACGCGACGGACGCCGTGGGCCTCGTAGTAGTGGGTGCGGGCGCCGATGACGAGGACGTTCTTGCCCCCGGGCGTGCGGATGCTGCGGAGCGTGCCGACGTGTCCCTCCAGCGCGGGCTTCGAGAACCCGGTCACCTCGGTGGCGGGGATCGTCGCGACGGTCTCGCCGATGATGTCGGCGGCCTTGCCCCAGCCGCTGCCGAGGGTGAGGGCGATGTCGTGATTCTCGACTCCGGTCAGACGCGCGATGTCGGCGGCGGCCTGGGCGGCGACCTCGAACGGGTTCGCGGTCGGGTCATCGAGAGGATTGCTGTGCGTTTCGGGCATGGATCCACTCTAGGAAGGTGCAGGCTCCGGGGCCAGGATTGCGGAAGAATGGGTTGCATGTCTTCCACCACTTTCGAGCGCACTCAGCGCGTCGCCGTCCTCGGCGGCGGTCCCGGCGGTTACGAGGCGGCTCTCGCGGCCGCTCAGCTCGGGGCGGAGGTGACCCTGGTCGAGCGGGTGGGAGTCGGCGGATCGGCCGTCCTCACCGACGTCGTGCCCTCCAAGAGCCTGATCGCGACGGCTGATGCCGCGGTGGCCATCTCCGAGGCGAGCGACCTCGGGGTGAACTTCTACGCGAAGGGGGAGAACGGCAAGCCGCTCAAGCCCGAGATCGCGATCAACCTCGCCGCCGTCAACAAGCGTCTCATCGCGCTCGCCGGGCAGCAGTCCGAGGACATGCGGGCGACTCTGCTCGAAGCCGGCGTCCGGATCCTCTCCGGGCACGGGCGCCTCGAGGGTCCCACCGCGATCGTGGTGTCGACGGGCGAGAAGGGCACCGACTTCGACCGCGTCGAGGCCGACACCATCGTCGTGGCCGTGGGGGCGTCGCCCCGTGAGCTCGATTCCGCGAAGCCCGACGGCAAGCGCATCCTCACGTGGACGCAGCTGTACGACATGAAAGCGCTGCCGGAACACCTCATCGTCGTGGGCTCCGGCGTGACCGGCGCGGAGTTCGCCTCCGCCTACATGAACCTCGGCGCCAAGGTCACGCTCATCTCCAGCCGCGAGCAGGTGCTTCCCGGTGAGGACAAGGATGCAGCGAGCGTCCTGGAGAAGGTGTTCAAGCGCGGCGGGATGCAGGTGCTCTCGAAGTCCCGTGCCGACAAGGTCGAGGCCACGAAGGAGGGCGTGACCGTCACGCTGTCCGACGGTCGCACGGTCGAGGGGAGCCACTGCCTCATGGCGGTGGGCTCGATCCCGAACACCGCGGGGATCGGCCTGGAGGAGGCCGGTGTCGAGCTCGACGACTCGGGTCACGTGCGGGTGAACAAGGTCGCGCGCACCTCGGTGCCCAACGTCTACGCGGTCGGGGACTGCACGAACTTCTTCCCGCTCGCCTCGGTCGCATCCATGCAGGGGCGCACGGCCGTCTTCCACGCGCTCGGTGACATCGTGATCCCGCTGGAACTCATCAAGATCACCTCGAACATCTTCACCGCTCCGGAGATCGCGACGGTCGGATACGGGGTGAAGGACGTCGAGGACGGCGTCGCGGACGGCATGGTCTACAAGCTCCCGCTCGCGGCCAACCCCCGCGCCAAGATGATGGGCATCAAGGACGGCTTCGTCAAGCTCATCGCCCGCAAGGGATCCGGCACCGTCATCGGCGGCGTGATCGTGGCCCCGAAGGCCTCCGAGCTGATCTATCCGATCGCTGTGGCGGTCGAGCGCCGCCTCACGGTCGACCAGGTCTCGCGGGTGTTCGCGGCATACCCGTCGCTCTCGAGCAGCATCACCGATGCCAGCCGGGCGATGCACCTCGTGAACATCTCCTGAGACACCGGACGACGAGAAAGGCGCCCCACCTCGGTGGGGCGCCTTTCTCGTAGGCGGGGGTAGGCGGGGATCAGCTGATCGTGAGCAGCTGGTGTCCGGCGGAGACCGTCAAACCGGCATCCGCGTTGATGTTGCCGATGATGCCGTCCTTGTGCGCCTGCAGCGGCTGCTCCATCTTCATCGCCTCGAGCACGACGACGAGATCGCCCTTGACGACCTGCTGACCGTCTTCGACGGCGATCTTGACGACCGTGGCCTGCATGGGCGACTTCACCGCGTCGCCCGATGCGCCCGCGTTGGCCGTGGTGGCGTGGCTGCGCCGCGACGGCGGCACGACGGCGGGGCGACCCGCGGTGCCCGGAGCGACCGCCACGCGGTCGGGCAGGCTCACCTCGAGGCGCTTGCCGGAGACCTCGACGACGACGGTGTGGCGCGACTCGCCGGCGGCCGGCGACTCGAGCTCGCCGTCCCACGCGGGGATGTCGTTGACGAACTCGGTCTCGATCCAGCGGGTGAAGATGCCGAACTCGCCGTTCTCGGCCGTGAATGCCGGGTCGCGGACGACCTTGCGGTGGAACGGGATGACGGTGGGGAGACCGGCGACCTCGAACTCGTCGAGTGCGCGGCGGGAGCGCTCCAGCGCCTCCGCCCTGTCCTTGCCCGTCACGATGATCTTCGCGAGCAGCGAGTCGAACGCGCCCGAGACCGAGTCGCCGGCGGTGACGCCGGAGTCGAGGCGGATGCCGGGACCCCCGAAGGTCTTGAAGACGTGGATCGGACCGGGCTGGGGGAGGAACCCGCGACCGGGGTCCTCACCGTTGATGCGGAACTCGATGGAGTGGCCCTGCGGCTTCGGGTCTTCGTAGTCGATGGTGCCGCCGGCCGCGATGCGGAACTGCTCGCGCACCAGGTCGATGCCGGTGACCTCTTCGGAGACCGGGTGCTCGACCTGCAGGCGGGTGTTCACCTCGAGGAATGAGACCGTGCCGTCGGCGCCGATCAGGAACTCGCAGGTGCCCGCGCCGACGTATCCGACCTCCTTGAGGATGGCCTTCGACGCCGAGTAGAGCAGGTCGTTCTGCTCCTCGGTCAGGAACGGTGCAGGAGCCTCTTCGACGAGCTTCTGGTGGCGGCGCTGCAGCGAGCAGTCGCGCGTGGAGATGACGACGACGTTGCCCTCGGCATCGGCCAGGCACTGCGTCTCGACGTGGCGCGGCTTGTCGAGGTACTTCTCGACGAAGCACTCGCCGCGACCGAAGGCGGCGACGGCCTCGCGGGTGGCCGACTCGAACAGCTCGGCGACCTCGTCGAGCTCGCGGGCGACCTTGAGGCCACGTCCGCCGCCGCCGTATGCCGCCTTGATGGCGATCGGGAGGCCGAACTCCTTCGCGAAGGCGATGACCTCGTCGGCTCCGGCCACGGGACCGGGGGTTCCGGGCGCGAGGGGAGCACCGACCTTCTCGGCGACGTGACGCGCGGTCACCTTGTCGCCGAGGGCCTCGATCGCCTCGGGCGACGGGCCGATCCAGGTCATCCCCGCGTCGATGATGGCGCGGGCGAACTCGGCGTTCTCGGCGAGGAACCCGTAGCCGGGGTGCACGGCGTCGGCACCGGCGCGGCGGGCGATGGAGAGGATCTTCTCGATCTGCAGGTACGTCTCGGCGCTGGTCGAGCCGCCGAGCGCGTACGCCTCGTCTGCGAGACGGGAGTGCAGGGCATCACGATCCTGGTCGGCGTAGACGGCGACCGACGCGATCCCGGAGTCTCGAGCGGCGCGGATGATGCGTACGGCGATCTCGCCGCGGTTGGCGACGAGCACCTTGGCGATAGCAGGCATGGTTGCCAGCCTAGCGAGAAGGCCCTCGATCCCTTTGACGACTCCCCACAAGAAAGTGGGGGAAACGTGGAGGGGAGTCTACGACCACAGATCCGTCCATCGGACGCCGAGCTCCGCGGCCAGGCGCCGCACGGTCGACAGGGACATGCCCACGACGGTCGAGGGATCGCCGTCGACCCGGGTGATGAAGGCGCCGCCCAGACTGTCCACGGTGAAGGCTCCGGCCACGTGCAGCGGCTCGCCCGAGGCCACGTAGGCCGCGATCTCCGCGTCGCTCACGTCTTCGGCGAAGGTCACCGCCGCCTCGGCGACGGCGGTCGCCTCGACGGGCTCCGCGCCGGGAACGACCCGGAACACCGAGTGCCCGGAGTGCAGGATGCCCGTCGCTCCGCGCATCTCCTCCCACCGCCGGGTGGCCTCCTCCGCGGTGTACGGCTTGCCGTAGACCCGCCCGCCGAGCGCGAACATCGAGTCACCGCCGATCACGAGACCGTCGAACTCGCCCTCCTCTGCGAGACTGCGGGCGACCGCTGCGGCCTTGGCGCGGGCGAGGAGCAGCACCAGCTCGGCGGGGGCGAGCGCGGCGCCGCGTTCGGCCTCGGCGGCTGCGGCGACGGCATCCTCGTCGACATCGGGAGAGAGGGTGAGCGGCTCGATCCCCGCCTGCCTCAGCAGCATCAGTCGGGCGGGAGAGGTGGAGGCGAGGCAGACGCGCATGTCCACCACCGTATCCTCGAAGAATGACTTCCTCCGCAGCCGACGTGCTCGAACTCGACATCACCGGCATCGCACACGGGGGCACCTTCGTCGCCCGCCATGAGGGCCGCGTGGTCTTCGTCTCCGATGCGATCCCCGGGGAGCGCGTGCGGGCCAGGGTGATCGCCCCGCAGGAAGGCGCGGACGCCTCCACCCGCAGCTTCTGGCGGGCCGAGACGATCGAGGTGCTCGACGCCTCGGAGCACCGCCGCCCGCACATCTGGGCCGAGGCCGATCTCTCCCGTGATCCGGACCGCCCGGGCGGAGCCGATCTCGGCCACATCGACCTCGGGCATCAGCGGGTGCTCAAGCGCCAGGTGCTGACGGAGGCGCTCGACCGATTCGCGGGCTCAGGTCTCGTCGCTCCCGAGATCGAGGCCGTCGACTCCGGTGACGGCACCGGCTGGCGCACCCGCGTCACCCTGCACGTCGACGAGTCGGGTGAGGTCGGTCCGTTCGCTGCGCGCAGCCACCGCGTCATCCCCGTCACCCGCTATCCACTCTCGCGTCCCGCCATCGCCGAGGCCGCACTCGCCCTCCACGGCGAGGCGCCGGGACGCATCGAACTCGTCGAACCGGCCGACGGTCGAGTCCGCGTCATCCGACGGGAAGAGACCGAGCGACCGGCGAAGGTCGCTCGCGGCTTCCGTCGCCGCCCGACACCGGAAGTGATCGAGGAGGTCGTCGGCGACCGCCGCTTCCAGGTCGATGCGACGGGCTTCTGGCAGGTGCACCCGCGCGCGGCGTCCGTGCTCGACGCCGCGGTCTACGGCGTGCTCGAGGGACACGTCGACGAGCAGAAGACGCACTACGACCTCTACGGCGGTGTCGGACTCTTCGCTGCGACCCTCGCCGACCTCGGCGGTTCCGACATCGTCACGGTCGAGTCGAGTGCGCGGGCCACCCAGCACGCAGCCGCCAACCTCGCCCCGCTCGATGTGAAGGCCGTGACCGCGCGCGTGGATCGCTTCCTCTCCACGCAGAAGAGCGGTGGGCGCACCGGAGCCGTCATCCTCGACCCGCCGCGTGCCGGGGCAGGGCGCCAGGTCGTCGACGCGGTGCACGCCCTCGCGCCGGAGGCCATCGCGTACGTCGCGTGCGACCCGGTGGCCCTCGCCAGAGACCTCGGGACGTTCCGGACCCTCGGGTGGAAGGTCGACCGGCTGCGCGGCTTCGACCTCTTCCCGCACTCGCACCACTTCGAGGTCGTCGCGCTCCTCACCCGGTGACCGATCCCGGCCGCCGCCGGGTACTCACTGGGCTGGGTGGATGAGCAGGGTCGCACTCATCGACGATCACGAGTCCGTTCGCCTCGGCCTCGAGGCCGCGTGCGCGCGTGATTCGCAGACGGTGGTGTTCTCCGGCAGCACGGTCGTCTCCTACCTCGAGTGGCGAGTGGCCTCCGCGTCCGCTCCGGCCGACGTGGTCGTGCTCGACCTCACTCTCGGTGACGGGTCGACCGTGACGGAGAACGTGACCTCGCTCGTGAACGACGGGGCGAGCGTCGTGATCCACAGCGTGGCCGACCGTCCCGCAGCAGTGCGCGAGGCGCTCTCGGCCGGCGCCGCCGGCGTCGTCAGCAAGTCATCCGCTCTCGACGACGTGTTGGATGCGATCCGCACCGTCGCCCAGGGCGAAGCGCTCAACAACGTCGAATGGGCCAGCGCCGTCGACGGCGATCGGGCGTTCGCCGACGCGCAGCTCTCCACTCGCGAGCGCGAGGTGCTCCGGCTCTATGCCACGGGACTGCCGCTGAAGGCGGTCGCCGAACGTCTCGGCGTCGCCTACTCCACGGCCAAGGAGAACATCACCCGCGTCCGCGTGAAGTACGTCGAGGTCGGTCGTCCGGCACCCACCAAGGTCGACCTCCTCCGTCGGGCGATGGAAGACGGGATCGTCGCGGCCGACGGGGCGGCGAGTGCCCGCTGATCCGCTCAGCATCCGCGATGCCTGGAGCAAGATCCCCTCGCCCGGCAGTGCGGACACCGAGTTCGAGCGCTTCACCGGCAAGCGAATGGAGCGGATCCTCGCGATCGTCGTGGCGATCGGCTCTGCTGCGCTCGGCGTGCAGGCTCTGATCGCCGCGCTGAGCTCTCCGTTGCGTACCGATGCGGCGGATGCCGTGATCCTGGCCGCGGTCTTCGTGCCCCTGGCGGCGATGCTCGCCGCGTGTCTGATCGGGCGCGGTGTCCGCCTCTTCTCCGGCGTCTTCGCCGTGATCTACGTCCTGGCCCTGGCCGCATGGCCGACCGTCGTCGATCCGACCGACAAGAGTGCGGGGGATCAGCCGTGGATATTCTTCCTCGTCAACGTCGGCGTGGTCGCGGCGATGCTCGCGTTCCCCCTGCGACTCCAGTTCGCCTGGGCGGCGGGGATGCCGTTCGTCTACGGGTACGTCCGACTCGTCCAGGGCGAGTTCTCGCGGGAGTTCTGGGTGACGACCGCGTTCGATGTGTCGTTCACGCTGATCCTGGGCGTGGTCATGATCTCGCTCGGCTGGATGTTCCGCTCGGTCGCGGCCGGCGTGGACGAGGCCAGAGGTCAGGCGGTCTCGTCGTACTCGACCGCCGCCGCTGCTGCTGCCGCAGAGGAGGAGCGGGTGGCCATGTCGGCACTCATGCACGACAGCGTCCTGGCTGCGCTGATCGCCGCGGAGCGCGCCGAAGGCGATCGGGCGAAGGAGCTCGCTGTCGCGATGGCGCGCGAAGCGCTCACCCGGCTGGCGAACACCGAAGCCGCGGTGGCGCAGGAGGGGAGTGATGAGCCGATCGGGACGGCGCAGATCGTGGTGGAGCTGCGTCGAGCGCTCTCCGAACTCGGCGCCGACGCGATCGTCGAGGAGCGGGGCGGGATCGGGCTGATTCCCGGTCGCGCGGCCCGGGCCCTGGTGCTCGCCGCGCGTCAGGCCATCGGCAACGCCGTCGCACATGCCGGCGGGCGCGGCCTGCACATCGTCGCCGAGGGGCACGGCGACGAGGGGATCGCCGTCACGGTGTCCGACGCCGGGCCGGGTTTCGACGTCGAGAGCATCGGGGCGGATCGTCTCGGCATCCGGGCGTCCATCCTCGCTCGCATGGCCGGCGTCGCGGGCACCGCGGAGATCCGATCCGACGAGCACGGCACGATCGTGGTCCTGGGCTGGGAGCGCTCGTGAACCGCACCGTCCGCAGCGTCGCCACCTCGCTCGCCGTCGGGTTCGCGCTGTACTTCGTCGCGCGCGGTATCTGGTGGATCGAGCAGCCGACCGCACCGCTGGCGATGGTCCTCGCGATCGGTCTCTACCTCGTCGTCGTCAACATCGCGATCCTCGGCAGCGCCACTACGGTGCGGATGCCGTTGTGGTCGGCCGTGCTCGCGCTGCTGGCCAGTGCCGTCATCCCGGCGCTGGTGACGTTCGCGCTCGACCCCGCCGACCGCACTGCACCGTTCGCCACCTGGTACATCGGCGCACTCGGCCTGCTCGGGGTCGTGTGCGTCGTCCGTCGTCGGTTCCTCGTCGGCTGGGCGACGCTGGCGGTCCTGGTGGCGGCGACGTCCGCCTATCTCGGCCTCGGTGTCGCGTTGAGCCTCGGTCTGGTGGGCTCGATCATGTGGGTCGTCGTCGCCCGTCTGCTCGTGATGTTCTGGGATCGCGCGGTCCGCGACACGGAACGCCTCGCCGAGATCCAGCAGGCGGTCTCGGCCTGGCACGCCACGCAACGGGTGCGTCAGCGTGAACGGCGCCTGCGCACGCAGTTCGCTCTGGCTGTCGCGGGGCCCGTCCTGAGCCGTGTGGTGGCGTCTCGCGGGTCGTTGGACGATCAGGAGCGCCTGGATGCCCGTCTGGCCGAGGGGCGACTGCGGGATGAGCTGCGCGGTGCGGATCTGCTCAACGATGCGGTGCGGAATGCGATCGACAGCGCGCGTCGACGGGGCGCGGTCGTGACGGTGTTCGACGAAGGCGGCTTCGACGGCATCGACGAGGCGCGACGGGTCGAGATCCGGGATGAGCTGGCCGCCGTGCTCATCCGTGCCCGGAGCGCTCGCCTCATCATCCGTTCGGCTCGTGATCCTCGCGTCGCCGTGACCGTGGTCGGCCGCGCCGGCACTCGCTCCTCCGGCGACGATGATTCCGTCGACCTGTGGCACGAGATCCTGCGGGACGCCGCCGCGGTCTGACCCCCACCGACGCGGCGCGCCGCCCCTCGGCTCCGGTGGGGGAGGAGACCGGAGTCGAGGCGGTAGAGAGTGGGCGAGGGGCGGCGTATCCGCCTGCCCCTCGCCGTGCGGACAGTTACCCGAAAACCGTCCGCTGGTGGCCGATCAGCGTCTGTCTACCCTGGGACAGAGAGACCAGCCGAACGCGAAGCGTCTCATTCAGTCTGAGGGTTCTTCCAATCGTTGTCTGTAGGTATTTTGGGGGACACGATTTCCCCGCCGATGGGGGATCATTGGACGATGGGAACGCGCCGGGGCACGAATCTTCCGCGGATGGGCGACTTCAATCAGTCCGTCGTGTTGGAGGCCATCCGTCAGTCCGGTGAGGGGTCGAGCCGGATCGAGCTCGCCGCAGCGACGGGTCTGTCGGCGCAGACCGTCACCAACATCACGCGGCGGCTGCTCGATGAAGGCCTCATCCGCGAGGCCGGGCGCACGATCAACGGACCGGGCAAGCCGCGCGTCACGCTGCGGCTCGTCGCGGACAGCCGCTTCTCGGTCGGTGTGCATCTGGATCCCGCCCTCATGACTTTCGTGCTCCTCGACCTGTCCGGTGCGGTCGTGCGGCGTGTCGGCGTGCGCACCCCGGCCATGGAACCTCCTCGGATCGTCCAGGCCATGGCGGCGACGGTCGACGCGCTCATCACGGTCTCGGGCATCGACAGGGCATCGATCGCCGGTGTCGGGGTCGCGGCGCCCGGCCCCCTCGATGCGGAGAAGGGCACCGTGATCGACCCGCCGAAGCTGCTCGGCTGGAAACGCGTGCCGCTTCGCTCCGTGCTGGCCGAGGCGATCGGCCTCCCGGTGGTACTCGAGAAGGACACGACCGCCGCCGCGGTGGGCGAGCTCTGGACGCGGAGGGCGTCGGCCGACGACTCCTTCGTGTTCGTGTATCTGGGCACGGGTATCGGGGCGGCGCTGGCCAGAGACGGGGAAGCCGTCCCCGGAAGCACCCGCAACATCGGAGAGATCGGACACCTCATCGTCGATCCGGACGGACCGCCGTGCACGTGCGGCTCCCGTGGGTGCGTCGAGGTCGTCTGCACGCCGCAGGCGATCGTCGCGCAGGCGGAGCGGGCGGGAGTGTTCCGCGACGATCGTGAGCTCAGCGATGTCGAGGCGGTGGACGCGCGTTTCACGGAGCTGTGTCAGCGGGCGGCTGACGGCGATGAGCTCGCCGACGGTGTGCTGACGCGGGCCGCGGCGCACATGGCGGTGCTGACGGCCGGGCTGACGAACATGCTCGACGTGGACCGTGTGGTCTTCGGTGGCCCATTCTGGTCGCGGCTGGCCGAGGTCTACCTGCGGGAGATCCCCGACCGGCTCGAACGGGCGAGCGCCACACGTGCGGTGCGCTCGCTGCCCGTGGACGGGACGGTCGTCGGTGACGATGTCGCCGCTGTGGGGGCCGGCTGCGTGGTACTCGACTCCGTGCTCAGCCCGCGAGCATCGGCGCTGCTGCTCGACCACTGATCCCGATCAGCCGGAGAATCGTCCCCAGGGGATGTCTCGACGCAGCGGACGACGGAGCGGGCGCTGCGTGCGGGTCCAGGCCGAGACCGACGGCTCCTCGACGACGGCGTCCGCCGCCTCGGCGGCGTACGCCTCGCTGATCACCGCGATGAGTGCGGCGAGTTCCTCTTCGGTGGCGGCTCCACGGGTGATCTCGAGCATCGGCGCGACGTCCCCTGATGCTGCGTCCTGCGTGTCGTGCGCGGTCACAGCGGGATGTTCCCGTGCTTCTTCGGCGGCAGCTCCGCACGCTTGCCGCGCAGAGCACGCAGCGCCTTCGCGATCGAGACGCGGGTGTTCGCGGGCTCGATGATGCCGTCGAGCTCGCCGCGCTCCGCCGCGAGGAACGGCGACGCCACGTCGTAGGTGTACTCGTTCGCGAGGCGGGTGCGCACGGCGGCGACGTCTTCGCCGGCCTCCTCCGCCCTCTTGATCTCACCGCGGTACAGGATGTTGACGGCACCCTGGCCGCCCATGACCGCGATCTCGGCGGTGGGCCAGGCGAGGTTCACGTCGGCGCCGAGCTGCTTGGATCCCATCACGATGTAGGCGCCGCCGTAGGCCTTGCGCAGGATGACGGTGACCAGCGGCACGGTGGCCTCGGCGTACGCGTAGAGGAGCTTCGCACCGCGCCGGATGACGCCTTCCCATTCCTGGTCGGTGCCCGGCAGGTATCCGGGCACATCGACGAGGGTGACGATCGGGATCGAGAACGCGTCGCAGAAGCGCACGAACCGGCTGGCCTTCTCTCCGGCCTCGATGTTGAGCGTTCCGGCCATCTGCGACGGCTGGTTGGCGATGATGCCGACCGAACGTCCCTCGATGCGGCCGAAGCCGATCACGATGTTCGGGGCGAACAGCGGCTGCACCTCGAGGAAGTCGCCTTCGTCGACGATGTGCTCGATCACCGTGTGGATGTCGTAGGGCTGGTTCGTCGAGTCCGGCACGATCGTGTTCAGCGTGCGGTCCGCGTCGGTGGTCTCGAACTCGAAGGTGCTCTCGTACGAGGGCAGCTCCGCCATGTTGTTGTCGGGGAGGAAGCTGAGGAGCGTGCGCGCGTAGTCGATCGCATCGTCCTCATCCTCGGCGAGATAGTGCGAGACGCCGGAGCGGGTGTTGTGCGTGTACGCGCCGCCGAGCTCCTCCATACCCACGTCCTCGCCGGTGACGGTCTTGATCACGTCGGGTCCGGTGACGAACATCTGGCTGGTCTTGTCGACCATGATGACGAAGTCGGTGAGTGCCGGCGAGTACACAGCTCCTCCGGCGGCCGGGCCCATGATGATGGAGATCTGCGGGATGACTCCGGAAGCGCGGGTGTTCAGGCGGAAGATCTCGCCGTACTTGCCGAGCGCGACGACGCCCTCCTGGATGCGTGCGCCGCCCGAATCGAGGATGCCGATGCACGGCATGCCTCCGGAGAGCGCGAACTCCATGATCTTGATGATCTTCTCGCCGGCGACCTCGCCAAGCGATCCGCCGAATGTCGAGAAGTCCTGGGAGTACACCGCGACGGTGCGTCCGTTGATCGTGCCGACGCCGGTGACGACCGAGTCGCCGTACGGACGGGAGCGGTCCATGCCGAACGCGGTCGTGCGGTGGCGCACATACTCGTCGAACTCGACGAAGCTCCCGGGGTCGACGAGCAGTTCGATGCGCTCGCGGGCGGTCATCTTGCCCTTGGCGTGCTGCTTCTCCTTCGCCTTCGCTTCCGCGTCGACGACGGCTTCCGTATAGCGAGCGCGCAGATCCGCGATCTTGCCGGCGGTGGTAAAGAGGTCGGGCTTGTCCGTCACGGATTCCACCCTAGCGTCGGGGCGACGCGCTCCGTTGGATGCTCGGCACAACGGGTCGGTCGATCCTTTGGCGATGAACGCGCGAGCTCAGTGCCCGCCGGGGTCCGGTTCCTGCTCGTGGTCGGTCTCCTCCAGTGCCGGATCGTTTTTGGGCGAGCGGCCGAGGGAGAGCGCTTTGCGACCGACCCACTCGACACCGCGGACTGTCGTCCCGGCAGCACCGGCCACCGCCGTGCCGGCGTACCGGGCGCCGCGCAGCACGCGCAGTTCGACCTTCTCGGCGCCGGGAACGGGCTCCAGCTCGAACGGGAGATCGATCGGAGCTGCACCGAACGCCCGATGCGATGTGGTGAGCACGCGACGACCGAGGATGTGGTTTCCGGCCCCGCCGATCGCCGCCCCGATGCCGAACGGCAACGCTTTGCCGATGATCGACGCTCCGCCCTTCGCGGCGAACTGCTTCACGAACATGCTCTTGAGCTGGTCGACCAGGGGGCCGACGGCGGCGCGGGGCAGCGACTTCGTGACCAGCTCGCCCCAGTAGGACGATCTGCTCCCGCCGCGCCCGGCCATCTGCCCCGCCAGTTGCCCGACCAGGTCGACGCCCTCCTTGCCCAGCATCAGGGTCATCACGAGAGCGCGTGCGCGATCGGGGTTGGCGACCGCGATGCCGTGCACCTCGGCGACCGACTGCGCGAAGAGCGCCGTCGACTCCACGAAACCCACGGTCTCGACGCCCGAGAGTGCCAGGGTCACGCCGGTACCGATGCCGGGGACGACCGCGGTCGCTCCCACTGCCGCCCCGCCCGTGGTCACGGCAGCGAGGTAGCGTCGCTCGAGGATGCGGATGATCTCGGCGGGCGTCGCGTGCGGGTTGCGCAGGCGGATGCTGCGGATGTGCGCGAGCACGAGCGGGCGCTGGATCGACAGCACGCGGTCGAGCCCCCGCACCATCATCGGATGCTCCGGGGATCCGGCGGGAGGCACGCCCTTGTCCCACGGAGCATCGTCCGGCAGGGAGTGGATCTTGTGCACCTTGGGGGTCATGCGGCGATCCTAGGGAGTCAGCCCGCGAAAACGCCGAAAGCCCGGCCCCACGACGGGGGCCGGGCTTTCGGGAACCGGGTCAGACGAAGAGGTTCGCCCGCTCGAGGTCTTCTGCGAAGTCGACCTCGACCGCGTACAGGTCAGAGACGTCCATCGGCTCGAGGAGGAGACCGTCCTCGGCGATGGCCAGCTCGAGACCGCGCTCGAAGTAGTCCTGATCCTCGACGCGCTGCAGCTGGCGCATGAACGCCTTCTTGTGCGCGGAGGAGATGTAGTTGATGCCCACGGCCTCGCCCAGACCGCCCTTGACGGTCTTGGACAGCTCGTTGATGAAGCCCTCGGCGGTGACCGTGTACTTCACCTCTTCGTCGCTGACCTTGGAGGTGTTGACGGTGACGAACGACTGATCGCGCTCGATGAAGGCGGCGGCACGACCGAGGATCATCGGGTCGAACACCACGTCGCCGTTCATCCACAGCACGCCACCCTTGCCGGTCGCGCCGAGGGCGCGCAGCAGGCTCTTCGACGTATTGGTCTCGTCGTAGCGCTCGTTGTGGACGTAGTTGACGGCGGGGAAGGCGTCGATGATGGTCTCGGCGCGATAGCCGACCACTGTGGTGATGCGCGCGTCCGAACCGAAGGCTGCGCGGATGTTGTCGTGCTGCTGGCCCATGATCGTGCGGCCGTCGCTCAGTTCGGTGAGCGGCTTCGGCAGCGCTCGGCCGAGGCGCGAGCCCATGCCGGCGGCGAGGATGACGGTCTGAAGAGTCACGAGTGCTCCTAAAGGAAGTTGTGTTCACGGTCGATTCACCGACCAGACACTTCGTCGTGCCGAGTTCATGGTAGCGAGGCAGCCTGGGAAGCCCCGGGTCGGGGAGCCTCCCGTTGTCATTTCGTGATCGAGTACACACCGGACGCACAGGCTCGCCCTCCGGGCCCATTGTGTCGGATCTGAGGGTTCGTCGGTGAATGTTGCGCGGCGGCCTTGGCATGCGGCTCCCCATTGATACCGTAGGACGGTGACTTCCTCCCCTGACGACCGCGCCGCCCAGGTGGACGAGACCGAGACCGCGCCGCCGAAGGCATCGACGAAGCCTGTGGCGAAGACGACTGCCGCGAAAACGACGCCCGCGAAGAGCGCTGCTGCGAAGTCGACTGCTGCGAAGTCGACTGCTGCGAAGACCGCTGCTGCGAAGTCGACCGCCGCTGCGAAGTCGACCGCCGCTGCGAAGACCAGTGCCGCGAAGAAGCCCGCCGGGAACCGCGCTCCGGCGAAACCGGCCGCCTCGAAGAGGGCTCCTGCCAAGAGGCCCGCCGCCACGACGGCGAGATCGGCTGCAGAGCAGGCGGCACCGACCGCTGAGGTCGTCGTGGAGCCTCTGAAGAACGCCATGCTCGATCGATCCGCGTCGAACGCCACTCCGAAGCGCACGTCTGCGACGGCCCGCACGGCCGCGGCGAAGAACACGGCCGCACGTGCCGCGGCGACGAAGCCCGCCGCGGGGACGACGGCATCGGCGAAGTCCGCGGCAGCCAAGACCGCCGCAGCCAAGACCGCCGCAGCGAAGACGGCCGCAGCGAAGACGGCGGCGGCCAAGACTGCGGCCGCGAAGACCACGGCCCGGTCGACGACCGCGAAGACGGCGGCAGCGAAGACGGCGGCGGCGAAGGCTGCCGCGGAGAAGGCTGCCGCGGAGAAGGCGGCCGCGGAGAAGGCTGCCGCGGCCGCCGCGGAGGCCGAGACGGTTGCCGCCACCGCAACGCCCGTCGTCGAGCCGGCGCCGGCTGGCGACCAGACGGCTCCCGTCGAGTCCGCTTCGGCGATCGAACCCGCCCCCGCATCCGAGGAACCGGTGCGCGGTGAGGTAGCGGCACCCGCGGTGACGGCGGCAGACGACGTCGCTGTACCGACCGAGGTCGAGGTCGAGGTCGAGTCGGAGCGCGAAGCGACGTCGGTCGAGGTCGTCGAAGCCGTGGTCGACTCCGACGACGCGGCCTCCGACGCAGTCGGCGCATCCGACAGCACGTCCGGCGGCGAGGCCATCAGCATCCGCGGTCTCGTCAAGCAGTTCGGCGACAATCGTGCCGTCTCCGGGATCGACCTGACCGTGCCTGCCGGGTCGTTCTACGGGGTCGTCGGCCCCAACGGTGCCGGCAAGACCACCACGCTCTCCATCGTCGCCGGTCTGCTGCGCGCCGATGAGGGCAGCGTCGTGATCTGCGGAATTGATCAGGCGGTGCAGCCGCAGGCGGCGAAGCGAATGATGGGCGTGCTGCCCGACCGGCTGCGCACGTTCGACCGGCTCACCGGCCGCCAGCTCCTCTACTACTACGGGCTTCTGCGCGGGCTCACGGCCGATGTCATCGAGAAGCGTGCGGCTGACCTCGCTCGTGCCTTCGATCTCGGCGACGCGCTCAGCCGAGTGGTCTCGGACTATTCAGCGGGCATGACGAAGAAGATCATGCTCGCGGGGGCCATGATCCATTCGCCGCGCGTCCTCGTGCTCGACGAGCCGTTCGAATCGGTCGATCCGGTCTCGTCCGCGGTCATCCTCGACATCCTGCGCGCCTACGTCTCACACGGCGGCACCGTCATCCTCTCCAGCCACGGCATGGATCTGGTCGAGCGCGTCTGCTCGCGTGTGGCCATCATCGTCAACGGCGAGGTGCTCGCAGAAGGAACGATCGACGAGGTGCGCGCAGGTCAGACCCTCGAAGCGCGCTTCGTGGAGCTCGCCGGATCCAGCGGAGAGGTGGAGGGGCTCGAGTGGCTGCACACGTTCTCCGACTGAGGTTCGCGCTCCTCTTCGGGGCGCTGCGCAGCGATCGTCGGGTTCGGATGCTCGTGATGCTCGCAGCGGTCGTCGCCGTCACGGTCATCGTCTGCCTCGCGATCTTCAGCCTTGCCGATGCTCCTGTTCCCGTCGCCCGCGCGGTCACGGTGCTCGGCGGGGCCGCCCTGCTCGTCGGCTTCCTCGTGGGCCCGATCCTCGTCGGCGCGGTCGACCAGCTGGATCCCCGTCGGTTCGCGGTCTTCGGCGTGGACGAACGCCAGATGCCCTGGGTGCTCACGCTGGCGGCCTTCGTCAGTGTGCCCAGCCTGGCGCTGCTCGCCGTCTACATCAGCGTCTGCATCGTCGCGGTCCAGGCGGGAACACCGTGGCCGCTCGCCATCCTGATGACGCTCCTCGGCGTCGTGACGACCGTGCTCGTCTCCCGGATCGGTATGGCGGTCAACGCCCTGCTGCTCCCCGAGCGTCGCTCGCGCGAGCTCACCGCGCTGTTCGCGCTCGCGCTGCTGGTGATCGCGTTCCCCGTCGCGGTGTTCCTCGGGTCCCTGCGCTGGGACGGTCTCGTCCCCGACTCTCTGGCGACGCTGTCGACGGTGCTCGGGTTCAGTCCGTTCGCCGCGGCGCCTGCCTTCCTCTTCTCGTCCGCTGCAGGAGGGACGGCATCGGCGTGGGTGAGCGGCATCGTGGCGATCCTCACCGTCGGCCTCCTGTGGGTCGCCTGGTCGTGGCTCGTGCGTCGCCTGCTCACGACGACCGAGCGCCCCGTCACCTCGCGAGAGCGCACCGGGCTCGGTTGGTTCGGTCTCCTGCCGTCCAACGCGTTCGGCGCGATCGCCGCCCGCAGTCTCGTGTACTGGCTCCGGGATCGCCGGTACATCATGAACATCATCGTCGTGCCGGTCGCCGGGGTGCTGACGGTGCTTCCTCTCATCGTCGCGGGCGTGCCCGTCGAGGTCGCCGCCCTGGTGCCCGTCCCGGTGATGGCGCTCTTCTTCGGCTGGCTGCCGCACAACGACGTCGCCTACGACTCGACGGCTCTGTGGACCCACGTGGCGAGCGGGGTGCGCGGGCTTCCCGATCGCCTCGGTCGCCTGGTTCCGGTTCTGCTGGTGGCTGTTCCCGTCCTCGCGATCGCCACGCCGCTGTCGCTCCTCCTCATCGGCGACTGGAGCCTCCTGCTGCCGCTCGGGGGGCTTGCGGCGAGTCTGCTGTTCTCGGCGCTCGGCATCTCGAGCATCGTCTCGGTCGTGGCCCCGTACGCGGTCTCCCGGCCCGGTGACAGCCCTTTCCAGCAGCCGCAGCGGCCCAGCTCGCGAGGCACGTACGGCCCGGCGGCCGCTTTCCTCGGAGCGATCGTGGTCAGCATCCCGACCGCCTGGCTGTTCGCGGCCACGGTCCTCGAGGGGTCGGCCTATGCGCCGGCGACGTTCTGGGTCGGGCTCCTCGTCGGGCTCACCGTGCTGGCAGCGGGAGCGGTCATCGGCGGCCGCATCTTCGAGCGCAGCGGCGAGAGGCTGATGGAGTTCGTCGAGACCGCGTGACGACCGCCCGCGGCGTCTTCGACGCCGCTAGACTCTCGGGATGAGTACTCCGCTGGACAGCCCCGATCAGGGCGGCGTGGCAACGCTTGATCGCGAACTGGAAGAGCTCCTCCGCGAGGAGAATCTCGAGCCGGGCGACCACGAGCGCTTCTCGCACTATGTGAAGAAGGACAAGATCCTCGAGTCCGCGATCACCGGGAAACCGGTGCGGGCACTGTGCGGCAAGAAGTGGACGCCGGGTCGCGACCCGGAGAAGTTCCCGATCTGCCCCACGTGCAAGGAGATCTACGAGTCGATGATCGGCTGACGTCAGTCGGCTTCGACGTACACGGTGGGAATCGCCGGGTCGGACTTGCTGAGCGCGAGAGCGCGCACCGGCAGCTCCTCGCGCACGCGCAGGTGGTGTGCTCGTGCGGCCGCCGTCCCCTCCGCGCCCTCGTGGGCGGTGTCGATGTCGCCCGCCTCGACGAAGGTCACCTGAAGCGCACGGCCGTCGGGGTGCTCGTCGGGCGTGTCCAGTTCCTCGAAGCCGTCGGAGACGACGACCGTCTCTGCGGTCGCGACGCCGTCGACCACGGTGCGGAACGCCGCCTTGCGGCCGCCGTACGAGGCCTTGTCGGCAGACGCCTTCGCCACGCCGATCCACGACCCGTCGGCATCCTGCCGTGCGACGAGCTTGTAGACCATGCTCGCCGTGGGGTATCCGGAGCCGGTGACCACGGATGTGCCGACACCGTAGGCATCGACCGGTGATGCGGCGAGAGCCGCGATGGCGTACTCGTCGAGGTCGCTGGTCACGGTGATGCGTGTGTGGGCGGCACCGAGCTCGTCGAGCTGTGCGCGCACATCCGCGGCGACGATCGGAAGGTCGCCGGAGTCGATGCGCACACCGCCGAGACGGGGGCCGGCGACGCGGATCGCCGTCTCGACGCCGGTGCGGATGTCGTACGTGTCGACGAGCAGCGTGGTGTCGGCGCCCATGCTCTCCACCTGGGCGCGGAACGCCTCCTCCTCGGTGTCGTGCAGCAGCGTCCACGAGTGGGCGGCCGTGCCCATCGTGGGAATGCCCCAGCTCCGCCCGGCTTCGAGGTTGCTCGTCGCGCCGAACCCCGCGATGTAGGCGGCGCGGGCTGCGGCCACGGCTGAGCGCTCGGCCGCACGTCGCGAACCCATCTCCGCCAGCGGACGCTCGCCCGCCGCGATGCTCATCCGCGCGGCGGCGGTCGCGACTGCTGAGTCGTGGTTGAGCACGCTGAGCGCCAGCGTCTCCAGGACCACCGCGTCGGCGAACGTCCCCTCGACGGTGAGGATGGGGGAGCCGGGGAAGTACAGTTCACCCTCGCGGTAACCGCGGATCGATCCGGTGAACCGGTAGTCCTCGAGGTACTTCAGCGACTCGGCGTCCACGACCTGCGCGTCACGCAGGAAGCGCAGCTCCTCCTCACCGAAGCGGAACTCGCGCAGCAGCCCGAGAAGGCGACCGGTGCCGGCCACCACGCCGAACCGGCGACCGCCGGACAAGCGGCGGGAGAACAGTTCGAAGACGCTGGGACGGAAGGCCGTGCCGTCCCGGAGGGAAGCGGCGAGCATCGTCAGCTCGTAGCGGTCGGTGAGCAGCGCCGTCGACGTGGTCATGCGCTCAGCTTACTGAGCGTGCTGATGCGCGCGTCGGGCCGCGCGCGGGTAGGCTGGGGAGTCATGAACGACGCGCCGATCGGGATCTTCGACTCCGGTGTCGGCGGGCTCACGGTGGCGCGGGCCATCCGCGCCCAGCTGCCCCGAGAGTCCTTCGTCTACATCGGCGACACCGCGCACTCCCCGTACGGCCCCAAGCCGATCGCCGACGTCCGCCGCTACTCGCTCGAGGTGCTCGACACACTTGTCGACCAGGGTGTGAAGATGCTCGTGATCGCGTGCAACACGGCGTCGGCGGCGATGCTCCGTGACGCGCGCGAGCGATACGACATCCCCGTCGTCGAGGTCATCGGCCCCGCCGTGCGCCGAGCCGTCTCCACGACGCGCAACGGGCGGGTCGGCGTCATCGGCACGGTGGGCACCATCGGATCCCGGGCCTACCAGGACATGCTCGAGGTGAACGAGAGACTGCGGGTCTTCACGGCGGCCTGTCCGCGGTTCGTCGAGTTCGTCGAAGCGGGGATCACGGGTACGCCCGAGGTCCTCGCGGTCGCCGAGGAGTACCTCGCCCCGTTGCGGAACGCGGACGTGGACACGCTCGTGCTCGGGTGCACGCACTATCCGTTCCTCCGCGGTGCCATCAGCTATGTCATGGGAGAGGGCGTCACCCTCGTCTCCAGCGACGACGAGACCGCAGGCGACGTGTACCGCCAACTGGTCAGAGGCGACCTCCTGGCGTCGCCCGACGCGACGGCGACCTACGTCTACGAGGCCACCGGAGCCTCGGCCGATGAATTCACGGCATTGGCCAACCGGCTCATGGGTCGTGAGGTCCGCGACGTGCAGCTCGTGCAGACCGGCGTGATCCCCCTTCCCCGCATCGCCTTCGAGTAAGGCCTCCTCGAATCGTCCTGACTCGATTCGTCCACCCCGACCGAGAGAAGCACATGACCGAAATCGTCCGCGTCGACGGCCGTTCCACCGACCAGCTGCGAGAGATCACCATCGAGCGCAACTGGAGCGCGCACGCCGAGGGGTCCGCCCTGATCAGCTTCGGCGGCACGAAGGTGCTGTGCACCGCCTCCTTCACCAACGGCGTCCCGCGCTGGCTGACCGGGAAGGGCAAGGGATGGGTGACGGCCGAGTACTCGATGCTCCCGCGTGCGACGAACAGCCGCAACGACCGCGAGAGCGTCAAGGGGCGTATCGGCGGTCGCACACACGAGATCTCCCGCCTCATCGGCCGCGCGCTGCGCGCCGTCGTCGACACCAAGGCACTCGGTGAGAACACGATCGTGATCGACTGCGATGTGCTGCAGGCAGACGGTGGCACGCGCACCGCAGCCATCACGGGCGCGTACGTAGCGCTGGCCGACGCGATCGAGTGGGGTCGGGAGAAGAAGTTCATCGGCAAGAACTCCACCCCGCTGCTCGACTCCGTGGCCGCCGTGTCGGTGGGGATCATCGACGGCGAGCCCATGCTCGATCTGGCATACACCGAGGATGTCCGGGCCGAGACCGACATGAACGTCGTGGTCACCGGGCGCGGGCTCTTCGTCGAGGTGCAGGGCACCGCGGAGGGAGCGCCGTTCGACAAGCGCGAACTCGATGCGCTGCTCGAGCTCGGCGTGGCCGGCTGCGAGGACCTGAAGGGCAAGCAGCTCGCCGCGCTGGCGGGCGAGTGACGATGCAGGTCGTCCTCGCGACCCACAACGCCCACAAGGTCGCGGAGTTCCAGCAGATCGTGGCGCAGGCGCGTCCTGACCTCGAGGTCGTCGGCTACGACGGACCCGAACCGGTCGAAGACGGAGTCACCTTCGCCGAGAACGCGCTGATCAAGGCGCGGGCGGCGTCCGCGCACACCGGACTCGCTGCCCTGGCTGACGACTCCGGGATCTGCGTCGACGTGCTCGGCGGCTCTCCCGGAGTCTTCTCCGCCTACTGGGCAGGACAGAAGAAGGATGCTTCGGCCAACCTCGAGCTGCTGCTCGACCAGCTGCGCGATATCGCTGACCCGCACCGGGCCGCGCACTTCACCTCGACGATCGCTCTGGTTCTGCCGGATGGACGCGAGCATGTCGTGGAGGGGCGCTGGCCTGGGCGCCTCGCGCACGCGTCGTCGGGCGACGGCGGCTTCGGATACGACCCGATCTTCATCCCCGATGGTCAGCCGGAAGGGCAGGAGCGGACCGTGGGCGGCTTCTCCGCGGACGAGAAGCAGTCGCAGTCGCATCGGGCCCGCGCTTTCGCCGAACTGCTGCCGCTGCTCGGCGCGCTCTGACGTCGCACGGTCCTTCAGCGAACCGCAGATGACGGTGAGAATCGTTACCCTTCCCGACTAGCCGGAACCGGGCTTCCGGCCCGGTTTCCCGGTCTAGCCTGGGGGCATGCACGATCACGCACCCGCCGCCGGCGGCATTCGTTCAGCCAGTAGTCGACGCCTGCTGGCGATCTCGTTGTCGCTCACCGCGACCGTGATGGTCGTGCAGGTCGTCGGTGCGATCCTGACCGGATCGCTCGCGCTCCTCGCGGACGCCGCCCACATGTTCACGGATGCGTCCGCCCTCGTGATCGCGCTGATCGCGGCGACGGTGGCGGCACGCCCGGCCGATGACCGGCGCACCTTCGGCTATCAGCGCGCCGAGGTGTTCGGCGCGCTGATCAACGCGGTGATCCTGATCGCTCTGGCGACCTGGGTGGCGGTGGAGGGCATCGGTCGGCTCGTGAACCCGGGAGACGTCGAGGTCGCCGGCGGGCTCATGCTGGTCGTCGCCGTGGTGGGCCTGGTCGCCAACGCCATCTCGATGTGGTTGCTGAGCCGCGCGCAGCGCACGAGCATCAACGTGCGTGGGGCGTATCTCGAGGTGATGGGCGACCTGATCGGATCTGCGGCCGTCATCGTCGCGGCGATCGTCATCCTCCTCACCGGATGGATGCCGGCGGATGCCATCGCGTCCCTCTTCATCGCCGCCATGATCATCCCGCGGGCGGTCACACTCCTACGCGAGGTCTTCTCGGTCCTCGCCGAATCCGCGCCGAAGGGGACGGCCGTCAGCGACATCCGGACGCACCTGCTCGGATACGCGGGTGTGGTCGGAGTGCACGATGTGCATGTCTGGCAGCTGACCCGAGGGGCGCCCGTGTTCACGGCCCACGTGAGCGTCGATCCGCAGTTGCTCGCCGACGGACGGTCGACGCAGCTGCTCTCCGACATGCAGGCGTGTCTTGCCGATCACTTCGATGTCGCGCACTCGACGTTCCAGATCGAGCCGGCCGAGCAGTCCGACTGCGAACCGCATCACGCCTGAGGCGAGCCGACGAGTGGGTGTTCAGGGCTCGACGACGATGTCGTCCGGCTCCTTGTCCGGGCGCAGCCCCCGCCACCGGGCGTGGCGAAGGACGCCGTCCGGAGTCCAGTTCGCGAACTCCACCTCGCCGACGAGGTCGGGGCGCACCCAGAGCGCATCGGACGCATCGGGGGCCGGCACGCCGTCGAGGGGAGCGGTCTTCACGCGCAGCGGCTCCAGTCGCGTGAGGAGGTCGCGCAGGATACGGTCCGTGAACCCGGAGCCCACGCGTCCGACGTAACGGAGCCGTGGCGGTCCGTCGACACCGTCAGCAGGCTCCGGCACCGCGAGCAGCAGCGAGCCGAGGGTGCTCTCCCGATCCCCCTTCCCCGGGCGGATGCCGACGATCACGGCCTCCTGCATGCGCGTGTGCTTGAGTTTCAGCCAGGACGGGCTTCGTTGCCCCGGGCGATAGCGGGACTGCGGATCCTTGACCACGACCCCTTCGAGTCCGAACTCCCGGCTCGCGGCCAGGGCAGCGTCGACGTCGTCGAAGACCGGCGGGAGCTGGACGGGAGCGTCGAGGTCGGCGATCACGTCTTCGAGCAGTGTGCGCCTTTCCCGCAGCGGCATTCCGGTGAGGTCATGACCGTCGAGGCGCAGCAGATCGAACAGCATGTAGACGATCGGCGTGCGGATGACCTCACGCTCGATCTCACGCGGCCGCGTGAGGTGCATGCGGTTCTGCAGCAGCGAGAAGCTCGGTCGCCCGTGGCCGTCGAACGCCACGATCTCCCCGTCCACTACGGCGTCCGTGACCGGGAGGAACGGCGCACCATCCGCTGTCAGTTCGGGGTAGCGGGCGGTGATATCGGTGCCGCGACGTGCGTGCAGCAGCATCCGCCCGTCCGCCCACGTGCCCATCGCGCGGATGCCGTCCCACTTCACCTCGACCCAAGAGGGGTCGCTCAGCGCGCGCGCGACTCCGGGCGTGCCGTTCTCCGCGAGCATCGGTGCGAGCGTGGCGGCGGTGCTGTCGGTCGCCGGGATCGGTCCGCTACGCGGATGGCGCGAAGATCGACGCGGCGATGTCGTCGCCGCGGGCGGCGGCGTCGGCGTCGACTCGATGGCGAGGGGTCGAAGGCTCGCGAGAGGATCCATGCCCGAAGCCGACCTGTCCAGAACCTGTTCGAAGTCGAGCTGCGCCAGGGCGGGGTCGTCGAGCTCCTCCCAGGTGCGAGGGGCGGCGACCCAGGGGCGTGCGCGACCACGAAGGGAGTAGGGCGAGATGGTTGTCTTCTTGCCGTTGTTCTGGCTCCAGTCGAGGAAGACCTTCCCCCCGCGCACCGCCTTCGACATGACGCTGGTGGCGAGGTCGGGGTGATCGTTCTCGATCAGGCGCGCGAGCTCCTTCACGACGGCGGAGATCTCGTCGCTGGTCTGCTCGCCCGGCAGAGCCGCGTACAGGTGGATGCCCTTGCTCCCGCTCGTCACAGGGAACGGATCGAGTCCCATGTCGGTCAGGATGACGCGGGCGAACCGGGCGACCTCGGCGCACTGCGCAAGACCCACCCCGGGCCCGGGATCGAGATCGAGGACGAGACGATCGGGGCGACCGGGCAGCCCGTCCGGGGCGAAGCGCCATTGCGGCACGTGCAGTTCGATCGCCGCGACCTGGGCGAGCCACACCAGGGTGGGCACGTCCTCGACCAGCGGATACTCCTTCGTGCCGTCGGAATGCTGGATCGCCTGCCGCGGAATCCACTCGGGCGCCCCGGGTTCGAGCTGCTTCGTGAAGAACGCATCGGCCGGAGCATCCGCGGTTCCGACTCCGTCCACCCAGCGCTTGCGGGTCACCGGACGACCGTCCAGGAGAGGAAGGAGGAGGGGGGCGATCGTGCTGTAATAGGCGATGACCTCACCCTTGGTGGTGCCGGTCTCGGGGTACACGACCTTGTCGAGGTTCGTCACGCGCAGACGACGGCCGCCGACCTGCACGACCTGCCCCTGTCCGACCATGCAGCCAGCGTAGTCAAGGGTCTGGCCGCGACGGTGTCGGCTGGTGTTCACTGGTCACATGAGAACGATCTGGAAGGGCGCGCTGACGTTCGGCCTCGTGAACGTGCCGGTCAAGGTGTACTCCGCGACCGAGGACCACGACGTGCCGCTGCATCAGGTGCATGAGAAGGACGGCGGGCGCATCCGCTACCAGCGCACCTGCGAGGTGTGCGGTGAGACCGTGGCATACGCCGACATCGACCGCGCCTACGTCGAGGAGGGGCAGACCGTCGTGCTCACCAAGGACGACCTCGCAGCCCTCCCTGCGGAGAAGAGCCGGGAGATCGACGTGGTCGAGTTCGTCCCGTCCGACCAGGTCGATCTGCTCACGCTCGACAAGCCGTACTACCTCGAGCCCGACTCGAAGTCTCCCAAGGCGTACGTTCTGCTGCGGAAGACCCTGGAGCAGACCGACCGCACCGCGATCGTGCGGTTCACGCTACGACAGAAGACGAGGCTGGCGGCGCTCCGCGTGCGGGGCAAGGTGCTCGTGCTGCAGACGCTCCTGTGGGCCGACGAGGTGCGCGAAGCCGAGTTCCCCGCGCTGGACGAGGACGTGCGGATCTCGAAGAAGGAGCTCGAGCTCTCGGCATCGCTCGTCGACAGCTACTCGGCCGATTTCGATCCCGAGGAGTTCGTGGACGAGTACCAGAAGGAGCTGCGCACCCTCATCGATGCGAAGATCGAGGCAGGCGACACATTCGACGTGGCAGAGACCTTCGGCGAAGCCGAGAAGGCAGCCGAGGGCGGCGAGGTCATCGACTTGATGGAGGCGCTCCGCGCCAGCGTCGCGCGCACCAAGGAGGAACGCGCCAAGAACGCGGGCTGAGAGGTCGGCGCCGCGGTGACGGCGCCGGGAACTCAGTGCTTGCCGTCGCCGTCCAGGTCGGGCGCGCGGTCGAACACGTCGGCGTCCAGGACGAGCTCCTTCGCCTCTTCGGCATCCGTCACGACGTCTTCACCGGCCGCTGCAGCCTTCTTCGCCTTGTGGCGCTCGGAGAAGTAGTGCCAGAGCGTAACCAGAGCGGTGCCGCCGACCGCGATCAGCAGGATCACGTCGATGTACTCGACGACGAGATCGCGCACCCACGGGATGTAGGCGATCAGGTAGCCGACCATCGTGAGTCCGAAGCCCCAGATCATGGCGCCGATGAAGTTGTACAGCGAGTATCGACGCCACGGCATGTGTCCGACGCCCGCTGCGACCGGGGCGAAGGTGCGCACGATCGGGACGAAGCGCGCCAGGATGACCGTGAGACCGCCGAAGCGCTCGAAGAACGCGTTCGTCCGCTCCACGTTCTTCTTGCTGAAGAGCCCCGATTCCTTGCGCTCGAAGATCGCCGGGCCGCCCTTGTGGCCGATCAGATAGCCGACTTCGCCGCCGATGAACGCCGAGAGGGCGATCAGGAGCGAGACGACCCAGATGTTCACGCCGAACACGTTGCTGGTGTGCGTGAGCAGGCCCGCGATGATGAGCAGCGTGTCGCCGGGAAGCAGGAACCCGACCAGCAGACCCGTCTCGGCGAAGATGATGAAGCACACGACGAGAAGTGCCCACGGCCCGGCCGCGCCGATGATCGTCTGGGGGTCGAGCCAGGGGATGAGAGCGGTCGGCGCGTGCAGCATGGTTTCGAGCACTGGGGGAGTCCCGTCGGTCGTGATTGGTCGGCGGTAGAACAGAGCGATGTCGTGGCGGCCTGAGATGGCCGCCGTCGTCTCTCGTGCGGAAGGTGGGACTTGAACCCACACGCCCTGGGGCACAGGAACCTAAATCCTGCGTGTCTGCCAATTCCACCACTCCCGCGCGGTGGAATCAGTCTACTGACCGCTGAAACCGCGTGTCTGGGGATCAGCCCGCAGTTCGCCCCCGCCGACCGACGGGCCGCGCCTCACGCGTGAGGAGCCGAGGGTGGGATGCCGGGCTCCGACGGGTTCGGCGCGAGAGGTTCTTCGGGGTTGGGCGCCAGCGGCTCCTGGGGGTTCGGCGCCAGCGGCTCCTGGGGGTTCGGGGCCAGTGGCTCTTCCGGGTTGGGGGCGAGCGGCTCATCGGGGAAGAGCGGAGAGGGCTCGTCGGGGTTCGACGGGAACGGAGTGGTCTCGGTCATGTCGGTGTCCTTTCGCTGAAATCACGTCATGCATCGCCGAGTCGAGCAGGGTGCGGCCACGGTGTCTGCTCCCTTGCACGACGGCGACGGATGTGGTGAGGGTCGTGCTGAGGCGGCGCTCCCGGCGGTCCCCAAGCTGGCTGTGGATAACTTCGGACCCGCCTGGCGGATTGTTGCGAGGATGCCGGGGTGAGTCATCCTTCCGCCCTCGTCGCCGAACGCGTGAGGATGCGTCTCCGGTCCGAGGGCGTCGATCCCACCGTCGATCCGGACGCGGCCTGGCGGATCACTCACGCGGAGGTGCGTCGTCATGACGACCATGCCCTGGCGCGTGGGGAGGCCCTGATCGAGGATGAGGCGGCCTGCGTCCGCGAGGTGCTGGCATCCCTCAGCGGATTCGGGGCGCTGCAGCCCCTGCTCGACGATCCCGTGGTCGAGGAGATCTGGCTGAACGGCTCCGGCCACGTGCATGTGGCTCGTGAGGGCGTAGCGGAACGGACCCGGCTGCGACTCGACGAGATCGCGGTGCGCGATCTCGTCGAACGGATGCTGCAGTCCACCGGACGACGTGTGGACATCAGCCAGCCGTTCGTCGACGCGTCGCTGCCCGACGGCTCGCGTCTGCACGTGGCCATCGCCGATGTCGTGCGAGGGTCGTGGGCCGTCAACATCCGCAAGTTCCTGCCGAAGTACCGGTCTCTCGAGGCATTGACACGTCAGGGCATGATGCCCGCCACCGTCGCGGAGACCTTGCGGGGCGCGATGCACGACGGTCGCAGTGTGATCGTCTCAGGAGCGACGCATGCCGGCAAGACGACCGTGCTCGGGGCGCTGCTGGACTCGTGTGCCGGGTCGCAGCGCATCGTGACGGTCGAGGAGACCTTCGAGTTGGCCGTCGACGGCCCCGACCTCGTCGCGCTCCAAGGGCGTCAGGCCAGCCTGGAAGGCACAGGCGAGATCACCCTGCGCCGTCTGGTCAAAGAAGCGCTGCGCATGCGGCCGGATCGGCTGGTGGTCGGTGAGGTGCGCGACGCCGAGGCGCTCGATCTGGTGCTCGCGCTCAACACCGGCGTCCCCGGTGCCTGCACCGTACACGCGAGCTCCGCCACGGAGGCGCTCGAGAAGCTGAGCATCCTGCCGTTGCTGGCCGGCCGGAACATCGATCGCGGATTCATCGCTCCTGCGCTCGCGGCGTCGGTCGATCTCGTGGTGCACTGCGTCCGCGACCGTGCCGGGGAACGGCGGGTGCAGGAGATCATCGCTCCCACCGGCGACGTCGATGACGGACGCATCCGCACCACCCGGATCTATCAGGCCGAGGTCGCGTCGTGACGTTCCTCCTCGGGGCGGTTCTCGCGGCCGGAGTGCTCCTGTGCGCGTCTCCGTGGCTGTGGCCACCGAGACCGGATGCCGCCCCGACGGCCCCCAAGGCGCGACTGATCCGTTTGAACGCCGAGGCGGGGTTCGACAGTCTCTCGGCGCGCGCGCTCATCGCCGTGATCATGGCCGCCGGGCTCACCGCCGCCTCCACCGCATGGCTGCTGACCGGGCTCCCCATCCTCGTGCTGCTCGCCGCGTCGGCGGGAGCCTTGACGCCGATCATGTTCCTGCGCGGAAGGCGGCTGCGGCTGCGCCGGCTGCGTCGGCAGCTGTGGCCCGACGTCTGCGACCTTCTGATCGCGTCGATCCGGGTCGGGCTCTCCCTCCCCGATGCCGTGGCGAGCCTGGCCGAGTCCGCGCCCACGATGCTGCGACCCGCGTTCGGCGTGTTCGCCAGAGACCTGCAGTCGAGCGGTCGATTCGAGACGAGTCTCGACCGGCTGAAGTCGTCGTTGGCGGATCCGATCGGCGATCGCATCGTCGAGACGCTGCGGATGGCTCGTCAGGTCGGCGGTACCGAGCTGGTCGGCGTGCTTCGCGCGCTCTCCACCTCCGTGCGGGCGGATGCCGCGCTACGCGGAGAGGTCGAGGCGCGACAGTCGTGGATTCGTGGCGCAGCCGTCCTCGGCGCGATCGCGCCGTGGGTCATCCTCAGCCTGCTCGTCATGCGGCCGGAAGGGGCATCGGCGTACGGCACACCGGAAGGGGTGATCGTCATCTGCGTCGGTGCGGGGGTCTCGGTCATCGCCTTCCAGATCATGGTCCGCATCGGGCGGCTCCCGGAACCTCGGCGGTGGTTCGGGTGAGCGGGTTCTCGGCCCTCGCCTGTGCCGTTCTCGTCGGTGGCGGCTTCGCCGTCGGGGTGCTGAGCATCCTCGCCGGCCTCCCGCGCTGGCGGGCCGCTTCACTGAGCGTGCGGATCGGCCCCTACGTGCGAGAGGTGGTCCCGGATGAGGACCTCCCACGGGGTGTTCTCCCGCTCGCGGGCACACTGCCCGCGAACGCCCGAACTCTGTGGGGCGGGCTGCGGGACGTGTTCGAGCGCATACTCGGAGGCGGAGAGGTGCTTCGGCGGCGGCTCTCCCAGGCCGGTGTTTCGATGGAGCCGGCGACGTTCCGTGGCAGGCAGTTGGGCTGGGCGCTCGCCGGCATCGGGGCCGGCGCCGTCGTTCTGATCGTGCTCGCCCTGACCGGACGGCTGTCCGTTCCCACAGGCGTCATGCCCTTGCTGTGCGGCGCCGCCGCCGCGACCGCGTACGATCTGCAGCTGTCGGCACGGGCCAAGGCGCGCCGCGTGCGTCTCACCGATGAGCTTCCGACGACCCTGGAGTTCCTGGCCCTGTGCCTGTCGGCAGGCGAGGGGTTCCTCGATGCTCTGCGTCGTGTGGCCGCTGTCGGCTCCGGCGAGCTGACCGGCGAGCTCCGTGGCGTCGTGGTCGCGGTCGGCACCGGGTCGCCGCTCGCCGATGCGCTGACCGAGATGGCGAGACGCCTCGACCTGACCGCGCTGTCACGTGCCGTCGACCAGGTGATCGCCGCCCTCGAGCACGGGGCACCGCTCGCCGCCGTGCTGCATGCGCAGGCGGGAGACGCACGGGAAGACGCGAAGCGAACGCTCATCGAACAGGCAGGGCGCAAGGAGATCCTGATGCTGCTGCCGCTCGTCTTCCTCATCCTCCCGCTGTCGGTGTTGTTCGCCGTCTACCCGGGACTTTTCATCCTCCGACTCGGTATCGGCTGATCGGCCATGATGATCGGCCATGAAAGGACGACCATGTTTGCACCTTCACTGGACACCCGTCACCGACAGGGCACCCGGCGACGCTGGTGGCGCTCTGCAGCGAGCCGCGTCGACGCGTTCGCCCGCGACGAGACCGGAGACGTACCCGGCTGGGTGCTCGTCACGCTGATGACCGCCGGATTGGTCGTCTTGATCTGGGCTGTCGCCGGCCCCGCGCTGACCGCACTGTTCGAACAGGCCATCCAGCGCGTCTCCGGGCTCTGACATGCGCGTCGCGCGGGCACTGGCCGACGAACGCGGATCCAGCCCTGTCGAGTTCCTCCTGGTCGGCACGCTCCTGACCGCACTGACGCTCGGAGTCCTCCAGCTCGCGCTCGCCGTGTACGTGCGCAACGTGGTCCACGACGCGGCGGTGGAGGGCGCGTATCACGCGGCCCTCGCCGACACGACTCAGGAGGAGGGGATCGAGCGCACCCAGGAGGTCATCACCCGCGCGATCGGTGCGTCGTATGCCGAGGACGTCCGGATCGGTGCCTCGGGTGCTACGGGGCAGGAGACCGTGGACGTGCGAGTGCGCTCGACCTTTCCCCTCCTCGGATTGATCGGCGTGCCGTTCGCGATGGAGGTGGAGGCGCATGCACCGGTGGAGGCGTTCGGCGATCGATGACGCCGGTTCCGCGGCGCTCGAGTTCATCACCGTCGGCGTGATCCTGCTGGTGCCGCTGATCTACCTCGTCGTCGCGCTGGGAACGATTCAGGAGCAGATGCTCGGCGCGGAGGCGGCCTCACGCCACATCGCCCGCGCTATCGCGCAGGCCCCCGACGTCGCGTCGGCGGCGAGGCGCGGCGACCTCGTGCTCGCCGAGGTGATCGAGGAATACGGGCTCGATGCCGGCGCGGTCGACCTCACGCTCTCATGTCGCCCCACGGGCACCGAATGCCCTTCTGCCGGAGCGACGATCATCGTCACCGTCGCCACGCGGGCGCGACTCCCGCTGGTGCCGGAGATCCTCGCCTTGGATCGATCCACCGCGGTGCCCGTGCAGGCGCAATCCGTGCAGAAGATGTCGAGGCTGTGGGGCTCGGAGTGAGCGGCCGCAGTATGCGCGGAGCGCGGGCGGCCGGCATGGGCGATGACGGCAGCACGCTTCCGTTGATCCTCGGCTATGTGCTCCTCACCCTGGTGGTGATCTTCGTGTGTGTCTGCGCCACCGATCTCTATCTCGCGCAGAAGCGACTGGACGCGCTCGCCGACTCCGCCGCGCTCGCCGGGGCGGACGGATTCACCGTGCAGGCGATCGATGGTGCGGTCCGGGCCGAGCTGACGGATGCCGCGGTGACGGAGCAGGCGGCCGAGTTGGTGAGTGCATTGCCGGGGGAGGCGTCACTCGTCTCGGCCAGGACTCCGGACGGGGTGTCTGCGCGAGTGACCGTGGCGGCCTCGTGGCATCCGCCCCTGTTGTCCCCGTTCGTGCCCGACGGCGTCCGCCTGGAGTCCACGGCGACCAGTCGCACCGCGCTGCGTTGACGAGCGAGTCGGTTCAGCGGGGATCGCGCAGCTGCGTGAGCAGGCCGTCGAGCCGGGGTTCGAGCTGTGGTGGTATCGCGGTAGGCAGCGCGTCGACCGGCCACCAGCGCAGATCCTCGGATTCGTCGCTGACGGTGAGCACTGCATCTCGATCGACCACGACGGCGATCCCGATGTCGAGGTGCGAGACGCAGGCACCGAAGCGGGAGGACAGCGCATGGTGGTCGAGGTCGTACGCGAGGGGAGCGGCCGGTGGGTCCGTCACGATACCGGTCTCCTCACGCAGCTCCCGCAGTGCTGCGCTCACGACAGAGTCGTCGCCGCGCTCGACGTGACCCCCCGGCTGCACCCAGAACTGTCCCTTGCGGTGGAAGACGAGCAGCGTGTGTTGCAGCGAGGCGTCGAAGACCACGCACGAGGCGGTCAGATGATCCGGACCTGAGCCGCGATGCACCGGCCCCCGGGCCTCCCCGAAGAACGAGGCGAAGTCCGCGTGTGCGCGGCGGTCACGCTCGGAGCGGGGCACGAACGTCGAGACCAGACGATGGGCATCGGCCGTCAGATTCGTGATCATTCCGCACCCTCGTCGGTCGGGTTGTCGTTCGGTCGCTCCCGCGGTACGAACCTCGGTATCCAGCGCACGAACCCTGCCGCGCCGACGAGACCGATCACACCCATGGCGGCTGCGGCGAACGGCAGTGCGGCGACGGCGGTTATCGCCGAGACCAGCAACGGCGCGAGCGCACCGCCGGCATCGGTCAGCGTCCGCCAGGAGCCCAGGAAGGCGGCCGGCTCGCGCTTCGGGGCCACGTCCGCGCCGAGAGTCAGCAGGATGCCGCTGGACAGGCCGTTGCCGACGCCCAGCACCGCCGCGAACATCCCGAACCACAGCACCGCGGCGTCGACATCGTGCGTGAACGACAGGGCGAGGAAGCCAGCACCCATCAGCACCATCGCGGGCATCGCCGCCCACAACCGCCCGAAGCGGTCCATCACCTGGCCACTCGCATAGAACAGCGCGAAGTCGATCGCGCCGGAGACGCCGACCACGAGGGCGATCGTCGAGGCATCCAGTCCCAGCGAGAGTCCCCACAGAGGGAGCACGACCTGTCGGGCGGATCGGACGGCGGAGAGTGAGGCGGCGGCCAGTCCGAGGCGCCCGAGCACCGCGCGCTGTCGCCACATGGTCTGGAAGATCCCCAGCCGTTCGATCGTCGGGATGGATCCGCTCACGGCCTCACCGGAGTCCTCCAGATAGCGCTCGTGAGTGGTCGACGGAAGGGGAGCGATCGCTTTCTCGGGGTCGGGCCCGAAGAGGACCAGCACGACCATCACGACGAGGCAGCCCAGGAAGAACCAGATCGCCGCACTCTCGCTGCCGAAGAGCTGCAGGAGCCCGGCGGCGACGAACGGCCCGATGAAGATTCCAAGGCGGAAGCTGCCGCCGAGCAGCGAGAGGGAGCGCGCACGGAAGGCGACCGGCACGCGGGTGGTCATGAACGCGTGACGGGCGAGGCCGAAGGCCGCCGCGCAGATGCCGAGCAGGAACACCGACGCCGCGAGCACACCGAGCGAGGGCGCGAACACCATCCCGATCCCTGCGATGATCGCGATCACGCCGGCGATTACCATCGTGTACCGCTCGCCGATCCTGCCCACCGCCCATCCGGCAGGGAGGTTGCCGCACAGCTGGCCGATCACCAACGCCGACGCCACGAGCGCGGCGAACGCCACGTCCGCGCCCATGGATGCCGCCAGCACCGGGATGAGCGGGATCACGGCGCCCTCGCCGAGCGCGAACAGGACCGTCGGCAGGTACACCATGGGCCCGAACTGTCGAAGGACCGCCGATGCACTGCTCACGTCTTCACGCTACTCCGGCCGATGTGCCGTCGAAGACGAGGTCCCCGTGCGTGCGGGCGGCACGTTAGGCTGAGGTGTCATGCTCGAACTAGATCTCTCCGCCGAAATCCAGGCGCTCAGGCACACCTTCGGCGACATCAGCGAGGTCGTCGATGTCTCCCGTCTCCGCGACGACATCGCGCGTCTCAGCGAGGAGGCGGGTGCCCCCGACCTCTGGGACGACACCGAGAACGCGCAGAAGGTCACCAGCGCACTCAGCCACCGTCAGTCCGAGCTCGCCCGCATCACCGGCATCGCGCAGCGTCTCGACGACCTCGAGGTGCTCGTGGGTCTCGCGAACGAGATGGGGGATGAGGAGTCCGCGCAGGAGGCTCGCACCGAACTCGCCTCGCTCACCGACCTGATCAACCAGCTCGAGGTGCAGACTCTGCTCGACGGCGAGTACGACGAGCGCAGCGCCATCATCACCATCCGCTCCGGTGCGGGCGGCGACGACGCCACCGACTTCGCCGAGATGCTGATGCGCATGTACCTGCGCTGGGCCGAGCGCCACAAGTACCCGGTCAAGGTCATGGACACCTCCTACGCGGAGGGCGCCGGCATCAAGTCGGCGACGTTCGAGATCGACGCGCCCTACGCGTTCGGCACCATCTCGGTCGAGGCCGGCACCCACCGTCTGGCCCGCATCAGCCCGTTCGGATCAGCCGACAAGCGTCAGACGTCGTTCGCCGCGGTCGAGGTCATCCCGCTGATGGAGGAGGCGACCGAGGTCGACATCCCCGAGAACGACATCCGCGTCGATGTGTTCCGGTCCTCCGGCCCCGGCGGTCAGTCGGTCAACACGACCGACTCCGCTGTGCGCCTGACGCACCTTCCGACCGGCATCGTCGTGTCGATGCAGAACGAGAAGTCGCAGATTCAGAACCGCGCCGCCGCCATGCGCGTGCTGCAGACCCGACTGCTGCTGTTGCAGAAGGAACAGGAAGCAGCGAAGAAGAAGGAGCTCGCGGGCAACATCACCGCGAGCTGGGGTGACCAGATGCGCTCGTACTTCCTCTACGGCCAGCAGCTGGTGAAGGATCTGCGCACCGGCCAGGAGTCGGGCAACCCGGCTGCCGTGTTCGACGGAGACCTGGATGACTTCATCTCCGCGGGCATCCGCTGGCGCAAGCGCAAGATCGAAGACTGAATCCATGAAGAAGGCCCCGGATCACTCCGGGGCCTTCTTCGTGTGACTCGTCAGTATTTCGCACCCTCGAGAGTGCCGGTCACGTCTTCATAGCTGTACAGGATGCACTGGACGGTGCGATCGTCCGCGCGGGCCCAGGAGGTCTCCGTCGGCTGATAGGTGTAGAAATCCAGCACCGAGTCTTCGTAGGCGATGCCGACGTATGCGTCGAAGTGCGAGGCGCAGCCGTCCCATGCCGCTTCGCCGAGAGCATCGTCGCCGGGGAACGCCTCCTCATCGACCTCGAAGATGAAGTACACCTCATCCGTATGCGGCCGCTCGCACGGGACGACGGGCAACTCGTAGATCTGACCCGTGTCCTCGTAGTCGACGAACGGCAGGCAGTCGCCGACCTCGAGCTCGGCGAAGGGCACCATCTCGGCACCCTCGATCGACGCGGGGTCCGTGCGCTCCTCGGCGCTCGCAGCGGCGTCGGCCGGGGCCGAGACGGTCGCGAGCAGCAGCAGCGACACGGCGAACGCCAGGAGCGCTCCGATCGCCGACACCACCAGCCCCGTGATCCCCGGCCACTTGCGGCCGCGGAGGAACAGGGACACGAGCGACAGCACGAATCCGACGCCGAGAAGCGCCCAGCCGACGATCGAGATCACCGGGATGCAGGCGCACACGACGCCGACGACCACCACGGCGAGACCGATGATTCCGAGCACCGACACTCCGGGCGCGGGTGGCTGCGGTGCCGGCGCACCCCACGCTCCGCCGGGTGCTCCGACGAGGTCGGGCGCGATCACCCGCTCGGTCGACACCCCCGACGAGGGCAGCGTGTAGGGCGGGGTGAACGGCGCTGTGGCGGGCGACGGCACGGCGGAGGCAACCGGCTCGACCGGCGGTCGTTCCGGGGCCACCGGCGCATCGTCGGAGGTCCGCACGTGCGCGGTCCACTGCGTGCCGTCCCACCACCGCAGGCTGCCGGAGCCGTCGTCATACCAGCCGGCAGGCGTCGTCATCAGATGGTTCCGCTCGTCCGACGGCTCAGGGGACGAAGCACGCGGTGATGGCTTCGGTGTCGCCCAGTACCTCGGCGAAACCGTACGCGGCGTCGACATCCGTCAGCGTGCCGTCGCTCTCCGCGATCGCGCGCAGCGTCGAGTTGTCGAGCTCGGACTCGACGAGAAGGTCCGAGAGGCACGTGATCTGCGGCTCGGTGTAGCCCTCCGTGCCTTCGGCGGCCAGGATCGCGGTCAGTCCGACCGCCACCTCGGCCGAGGTGGGACGCGTGCCGTCGTCGGCGCCGTCCGTCCCGTCGGTCTCGCCCGGCTCGGTGGCTTCGATCGACGGCGAGGAGCTGGGCAGGTTGTTCATCTCTTCACTCGCGTTCTGGGCGATAGCGAAGAAGAAGACGAAGAACATCACGGCGCTGATGATGCCGCCGACCACGGAGAGGATCAGGCCGGCGATCCCCGGCCACTTCTTCCCCTTCAGGAAGAGCGAGATGAGGGAGACGATGAAGCCCGCGCCGAGGAGGATGAAGCCGATGAAGCCGATCAGCGGGATGAACGCCAGGATCGTGCCGACGGCCGACAGTCCGAGTCCGACGAGTCCGAGCACCGACGGCTTCTTCGGAGCTTCCGGCTCGGTCTGCACGTACGGGGCAGCTGCGGGATAGCCGGAGGCTGCTCCCGCGCCGGGGTATGCCGGAGCCGCGCCCGGGTAGCTCGAGACGGGCTGTTCCGGCGTGGCCGTGGGGGAGTAGTCGGGCGCGGCCGGGGCCGCGTAGGCGGCCACGTCGTCGCCGAGCGGTGTGGTCGCCGCGTTCGGCGCCTCGGCGGAGGTGCGGATCACGGTGTCATCGGTGGACGGTGCCTCCGGTGCGTCATAAGAGGGCTCCTCGTCGACGGCGGGAGCGTCGGTCGCCGGTGTCTCGATTCCGATCGACGCCTCGGCGGCATCCGGTGCCACCGGTGCCGACTCCGCATCGGCTGCGGCGGTCGCGTCCGGAGCGAAGTGCTCCGTCCACTGCTCACCGTCCCACCACCGCTGGCGTCCGCTGCCGTCGTCGTACCAACCTGCAGGTGTCGTGCTCATGGGTCCCCCTCGAAGACGATTCGGCCGCTCCATGGTGCGACCGCACCCTTATGTATAGCAGTGGCCGGTGACTTCGCAGGGAGTTCCTGATGGGGAGCAATCCCCATGCTCTCCGGATGCGGACGCGCCGGTGCGGGGTGTCGCTCGCGGTCAGCAGGAGGGGCGCGCTTAGGCTCGAACCGTCATGATTCGGTTCGAGAACGTCACGAAACGCTACCGCGGGACGTCGAAGCCCGCCCTCTCCGGTGTCGACTTCGAAGTGCAACGCGGGGAGTTCGTCTTCCTCGTCGGCGCCTCGGGCTCCGGCAAGTCCTCCTGTCTTCGTCTGATCCTGCGCGAAGACGTACCCACGGCAGGCCGCGTCGCCGTGCTCGGCCGGGACCTCCGCTCGCTCGCCAACCGCAAGGTGCCCTATTTCCGGCGCCACATCGGTTCGGTGTTCCAGGACTTCCGCCTCCTGCCGTCGAAGACGGTCTACCAGAACGTCGCCTTCACCCTGCAGGTGACCGGCTCTTCGCGCGGATTCATCCAGCAGGCAGTGCCCGAGGCACTCGCGCTCGTGGGACTCGACGGCAAGCAGAAGCGCATGCCGCATGAGCTGTCCGGCGGCGAGCAGCAGCGCGTCGCGATCGCTCGTGCCCTCGTCAATCGTCCGCAGGTGCTGCTCGCCGACGAGCCCACAGGCAACCTCGACCCTGCGACCTCCGTCGACATCATGCAGCTTCTCGCTCGCATCAACGCCGGCGGCACGACCGTGCTGATGGCTACGCACGAGGCCGGCTTCGTCGACCAGATGCAGCGCCGGGTGATCGAGCTGCGCGACGGCGAGATGGTGCGTGACGAGGTTCACGGCGGATACGGCGACACCTCCAACATCCCGCGCCTCGTGCCGGAGAAGGTGCGCGGTGCTGCCGCCGCAGCGGCGTTGACGGCGGTGCAGGAGGTCCAGCGTCAGACGGCGGACCTCTCCTCGGTCCGCGCTGCCTTGGCCGAGGAGCTCAGCTCCCAGCGGAAGGCCGCCGCAGACGAGCGCGCCTCGGATGCTCCGGCAGGTGCTCCGCAGAAGGCCGAACCCCCGCGCACGGTCGAGCCACCGGAGTCGAGCGCCGTCCCGGCGACCGGCGCCATCGCCGCTGTCGTGGAGCCGCCGACCGTCGCGGAATCACCGGCCGTCGTCGAGCCGCCGACCGTGACGGAGCCGCCCGCGGTCGTCCGACCGCGCACGCACCCGATCACCCTGCCCACCGTCGATGTCGCCGAGCTCGGAGTCGCAGATCGCCTCGGGCTCTCCGACGAAGACGACGAGGAAGTGGGCCCGACCTCATGAGAATCGGACTCATCCTGACCGAGGCCCTGGGCGGTCTCCGACGGAACATCTCGATGGTCATCTCGGTGATCCTCGTCACCTTCGTCTCCCTCACCTTCGTCGGCGCGGCGATCCTGATGCAGTCGCAGATCGGCGTCATGCGGGGTTACTGGGCCGAGCGTGCCCAGGTCGCCGTGTACATGTGCTCCGCGGTCTCGGAATCCGACACCTGCATCGACGGAGCCGCGAGCGAGGAGCAGGTGGCCGCGGTCCGGGCGCAGCTCGAAGGCGACGCGCTGGCACCGCTCATCAGCTCGCTGACCTTCGATACCAAGGAGGACACGTACGCCAAGCTCGTCGAGCAGCTCGGCGAGGACCAGGCGAGTGTGCTCACGCCCGACCAGGCATTCGAGGTCTTCTTCGTGACGATGAAAGACCCGGGGCAGTCGCAGGTGCTCGCCGAGGCATTCAGCGGCCAGGCCGGAGTGGAGCAGGTCAAGGATCAGCTCCAATACCTCGAACCGCTGTTCTCCGCTTTGACCGTCGCGACGTATATCGCCGTCGGCATAGCGGTGCTCATGCTGATAGCGGCGACCCTGCTGATCGGGACGACGATCCGGTTGTCGGCGTATGCGCGTCGCAAGGAGATCGGCATCATGCGCCTGGTCGGCGCCTCGAACCGGTTCATCCAGACACCGTTCGTGCTCGAAGGCGTGTTCGCGGCGTTCCTCGGCTCGGCGCTGGCCAGTGCCGCGGTCGTCGCCGGCATGCATTTCGGGGTGAACGGCTACCCGCGAGGTCGCGTCCCGTTCATCACGACCTGGGTGACGATGCAGGACGCGATGCTCGTCGTCCCGGTGCTGATCGGCATCGGCATCGTCCTGGCCGCGTTGTCCGCCGGCTTCGCGATCAGGCGTTGGCTCCGTACCTGATATCCTGAAAGGCTGCTCGGTCGGAACGATCGATCGGGCTCATCACGGCAACAGGAGAGCATCATGCCCAGGGAACGCGGAGAGAAGGTCGTCGCGACCAATCGTCGCGCACGTCACGACTACACGATCGAGAAGTCGTACGAGGCGGGGATGGTGCTCACCGGCACCGAGGTCAAGTCACTGCGTCAGGGGCGCGCCAACCTCAGCGACGGTTACGCGTTCGTGAAGGGCAACGAGGTCTTCCTCGATTCGGTGCACATCCCGGAGTACTCCCAGGGGCATTGGACCAATCACTCGGCGAAGCGGATCCGCAAGCTGCTGCTGCATCGCGAGGAGATCGCCAAGATCGCGCATGCCGTCTCGGCAGGTGGATACACCCTGATCCCGCTGAAACTGTACTTCTCCGATGGGCGGGCGAAGGTCGAGATCGCCCTCGCCAAGGGAAAGCGCGAGTACGACAAGCGGCAGACCCTGCGCGAACGTCAGGACACCCGCGAGGCGGATCGTGCCATGCGCCTGCGCAATCGCGTGGGCGAGTAGCGACCGGTCGTCACAGCGTCGGCTCGAAGCCGAACGCGCGGCCGAGGAAGATCAGTTCACGCTCGAGCGCGTCGATGATCGTGTCGGCACTGCGGAATCCGTGCCCCTCAGCGGGGTAGAGGACATACTCGTGGTCGACGCCTCGGGCGGCCAGCGCGTCTCTGATCGCCTCGGACTGCGAGGGCGGGACCACTCGATCTTCTCCGCCCTGCAGCAGCAGCACGGGGACTCCGATGCGATCCGCGTGGGTGAGTGGTGATCGTTCGACGTAGATGTGCTCGTACTCGGGGAGAGGCCCCACGAGACCGTCGATGTACGACGCCTCGAAGTCGTGCGTGTCGGCGACCAGCATCCGCAGATCGGCCACGCCGTAGCGGCTGATCCCCGCGGCGAAGGCCCCGCCGTGCACGAGCGCGGACAGCACCGTCCAGCCGCCTGCGGATCCACCGCGGATGGCGATGCGGGACGGGTCGGCGAGGCCGGCATCCGCGAGGCCCTGTGCGGCGGCGATCACGTCGTCGACGTCCACGACGCCCCATCGGCGGTCCAGGCGTTCGCGGTAGGCGCGTCCGTAGCCGGTGGAGCCGCCGTAGTTGACGTCGAGCACGCCGATTCCCCTGCTCGTGTAGAACGCGTTGGCGGCGGAAGCCGCGCCGGTGACGTGCGCGGTCGGTCCGCCGTGCACCAGCACCACGTACGGGGGGAGCTCGTCGGCGGGGGCTGTCGCGTCGGGGTTCGCCGGGGGGTAGGCGAAGGCGTGCACGACTCCGTGCCTTCCGTCGACCTCGATCGGCACAGCGCGCGGCATCCATTCGGCATCGACGGGCTCACCTCCGCGCACGGCGACGGTCGCGCCGGAGTCCACATCGATGCACCACAGGCCGGCGGTCACGCCGGAGCCACTGCCGGAGAGCAGCACGCGCGACCCGTCCACATCGTCGATGCTCACATGGCCGTCGGCCGGGATATCGATCGGGCGTGCGGCACCGTCCGGTGAGATCAGGACGACCTCGTCGCGCCCGTTCGTGCGGGTCGCGACGATGCGTCCGTCGGTGAGCGGCCGATACCAGCGGTTGCCGAGCACCCAGAGTCCGTAGCCGGTGTCGGCATCGGTCGGGCTGAGCGCGCGCGGTGCGCCGACCGGCGAGACTCCGTCGAGCTCGATGCGATGCAGGCCCCAGCGGTCGTCCGGATCATCGGCGAACATCAGCTCCGTCTCGCTGAGCCACTCGGGCTGCAACGCCGCTCGAGTGGGGATCTCGTGCACGTCGCTGCCGTCGCTCTGCGCGATCTGCAGCTGCGAGGCCTCCCAGGGCATCCGTCCGCGGTTCCAGGTGATCCAGGCGACGCGGCCGCCGTCGGGCGAGAGTGCGGGGTGAGCGAAGAAGCCGTCGCCCTCGACGATGACTCGAATTCCGGACGCGTCCTCCGCGGCGGAGCCGTCGATCGGGATCTCGACGATCGCGCGGGTATGCGGGGCGGCCGACAGATCTTCGCGCACGGCGAGCAGACGGCCGTCTTGCACGCGGAGGCCTCCGTGCGATGGCCCCGCCGGTGTCAGCGGGACGGGCTCGGCACCGGCGACCAGTCGATGGACGCGCTGATCGCCGGCATCGACGAAGTACAGGATGCCCGTGGAATCGGCGGTCCATGCCCCGCCGCCGTACTCGTGTACACGGGAGCGAGCACTCCAGGGCGCCGGGAGCATCTCGGCTCCCGAGGAGCTTCGCACCGTGACCCGCCCCTTCTCGGCGGGCACGGATTCTCCCCACCAGATCTCGGAGCCGACGAAGCGCGCCCCGTCGATGCGCGGGGAGGATGCCGCGACGGAGGCTGCGGAGAACGGAGAGGGCCAGGAACCGTGAGGCGACGACATGCTCCGAGCCTATGGTCTGAACTCAGACGGCGCGCAGCACCGCCACGACCTTACCGAGCACCACGGACTCGTCGCCGAGGATGGGTTCGAAGGAGGAGTTTCGGGGGAGGAGCCAGGTGTGGCCGTCGCGACGGCGCAGCACCTTGACCGTGGCCTCGCCGTCGAGCATCGCGGCCACGATCTCGCCGTTCTCCGCATTGTTCTGCGAGCGCACGACGACCCAGTCGCCGTCGCAGATCGCGGCGTCGATCATCGACTCGCCCGAGACCTTGAGCATGAAGAGGTCTCCTTTGCCCACCAGTTGACGGGGGAGAGGGAAGATCTCCTCCACCTGCTGATCGGCGGTGATCGGCACGCCGGCGGCGATGCGACCGACCAGGGGCACGAGCGCCGCGTCGCCGACCGGAGTCGCCACGTCGGCGGGGTTCTCGCCGCTGGCGCCGGGGAGATCGATCAGGACCTCCATGGCACGTGTCTTGCCGGGGTCGCGTCGCAAGTAGCCGCTCAGTTCGAGTTGACCGAGTTGGTGGGTCACGCTCGACAGGGACTTCAGGCCGACGGCGTCTCCGATCTCCCGCATGCTCGGCGGGTAGCCGTGATGAGCGATGGAGTTCTGGATGACCTCGAGGATCGCCATCTGCTTGGGGCTCAGGCTCTTGCGGCGTCGCGTCCGCGGTGCCTCCGACTCGGGGGCCGAGTTCTCGCTCATGGTGCTCCTTAAGTGCGGTGTTCCGACGTCGCTCTTCGAATGTCGGAGGCCCGTGGTGTGGTGTTCTCATCGAAACCGTATCCGAGAAACGGCCCGATCTGGAAGATCTGTTCGAGCGTGTCGGCAGAATCGTGCATCCGGTTTCGAAGACAACTTGACAGATGTTCGAACTCGAAGATATCTTCGGTACGTAGCTTCGCATTCACGGCTCCCGGCCGAGACGGGAATGCGAACGCTACGCCAACTTCCCCGGCAGCTTCACCGCTCCGGGACAGGCTAAGGAGCACCACATGAGCAGCATCGGCTTCAGCACCGCGGCAGTCATTCCGGCGTCGACCCGTCCTACGACGCGACTCCGTCTGACCACGCGCGGTCGCGCCGTGCTGCTGGGGTTCGCCTCCGTGCCGCTCGCGATCGGCATCGCCTTCGCCGCACTCAGCGGTGGCAGTGCGATCGCCTCGGGCGCAGACACGGCAGCCGTCAGTGTCGAGACCGTGACCGTCATGCCCGGTGACACTCTCTGGTCGATCGCCACCGGTGTCGCCCCCGGCGCCGACCCGCGCGACGTCATCGGTGAGATCAGCCGTATGAACCTGCTGCGTGGCGGTGAGCTCCAGATCGGCCAGACGCTCGCCATCCCGGCCCAGTACGTGGACTGATCCCGTCGCGCCCGAGCTGCAGCAACTTTGCGTCATCGACTCGGGGCGCCGCTTAACATGGGAAGGGTGACCCTCTCCCTCAACGATCTCCCGCTACGCGACGATCTTCGCGGACTGACTCCGTACGGCGCTCCTCAGGCACCGCTCCCGATCGCCCTCAACGTGAACGAGAACACGCATCCCATTCCGGACGCGGTGGCGAGCGACATCCTCGACGACATCGCGCTCGCGATCCGTGATGTGAACCGTTATCCCGACCGGGAGTTCACCACTCTTCGCGAGTCGTTCGCAGAGTATCTGGGTCACGGCCTCACCCCGGAGCAGATCTGGGCGGGCAACGGCTCGAACGAGGTGCTCCAGCACATCCTGCAGGCCTTCGGCGGCCCCGGGCGCACGGCCTTCGGTTTCGCGCCGACCTACTCGATGTACCCGCTCATCGCGCAGGGCACGGGCGCGCAGTGGATCCCCGGGACGAGGCAGCCCGACTACACGATCACACCGGAGGAGGCAGCGGAGCAGGTGCGCACCGCGGACCCCGACGTGATCATCCTGTGCACCCCGAACAATCCCACCGGCACCCCGCTCGGCCTGGACGTCGTCGAAGCCGTCTACGAGGCGGCGCGGGGCATCGTGATCGTCGACGAGGCCTACCAGGAGTTCGCACCGCACGACGCGCCTTCCGCGCTGACACTCCTCGAGGGGCGCCCGCGCCTGGCGGTCTCGCGCACGATGAGCAAGGCCTTCGCCTTCGCCGGTGCGCGAGTCGGGTATCTGGCGGCAGATCCGACGTTCATCGATGCGTTGCGTCTGGTGCGCCTGCCCTATCACCTGAGCACGCTCACCCAGGCTGCGGCCGTCGCCGCTCTGCGCAACTCCGACGTGATGCTCGGCATGGTCGAGGAGATCGTCGAACAGCGCGACCGCATCACAGCGACCCTCGAGGCGCTCGGATATACGCCCCACGAATCCTGGTCGAACTTCGTCCTCTTCGGCGGCATCGCCGATCCGCGTGCGACGTGGCAGCAGCTCTTCGACCGCGGCGTGCTGGTGCGTGATGTCGGCATCCCCGGTCATCTCAGGGTCAGCGCGGGCACCGAGGCCGAGACCACCGCGTTCCTCGATGCTCTGGCCTCGATATGATCGGCATCATGAGCACCCCGTCATCGACCCCGCGCACCGCGAGCCGCGTGCGCAGCACGTCGGAGTCCACCGTCGAACTCGAGCTGAACCTCGACGGCACGGGGGCGAGCCGCATCGACACGTCGGTGCCGTTCTTCGACCACATGCTCACCGCTTTCGCGAAGCACTCGCTGACCGACCTGACCGTGCGCGCTTCGGGCGACACGGACATCGATGCGCACCACACCGTCGAAGACGTGTCGATCGTGCTCGGACAGGCGATCCTCGAGGCGCTGGGCGACAAGTCCGGCATCTCCCGCTACGGCGATGCGCTCGTGCCGCTCGACGAGGCGCTCGCGCAGGCGGTCGTCGACATCTCGGGTCGTCCGTACCTCGTGCACACCGGCGAGCCCGCCGGATTCGAGCACCACCTCATCGGTGGGCACTTCACCGGCTCGTTGGTGCGTCACTCTTTCGAGGCGATCACCTTCAACGCCGCGCTGACCGTCCACGTGCGTGTGCTGGGCGGCCGCGACCCGCACCACATCGCCGAGGCGGAGTACAAGGCTTTCGCCCGCGCGTTCCGCCAGGCAAAAGCACTCGATCCGCTGGTCGACGGGATCCCGTCCACCAAGGGTGCACTGTGAGCGCGAGTCCCCGCGTCGCCGTCTTCGACTACGAGTCGGGCAACGTCCACTCGGCTGTCAAGGCGCTGGCCGCTGCCGGCGCGGATGCCGTGCTGACGCGCGACCGCAAGGCCGCCCTGGAGGCCGACGGTCTCCTGGTTCCGGGCGTCGGCGCGTTCCAGGCGGTCCGTGACGCGCTCCACGCACACGGCGGCGACGAGATCATCGACCGGCGTCTGGCCGGCGGACGACCGGTGCTCGGGATCTGCGTCGGCATGCAGGTGCTCTTCGAGCACGGGGTCGAGCGCGGGCACGACACCGCGGGCCTCGGCGAGTGGCCCGGAGCGGTCACCGAGCTCAACGCACCCGTGCTGCCGCACATGGGCTGGAACACCGTCGAGCCCGGCGCGGACAGCGTGCTCTTCCGGGGCCTGGAACATGAGCGTTTCTACTTCGTGCACTCCTACGCCGCCCAGTCCTGGGAGCTCGACGTCATCCCGCCGTTCCCCGAGCCCGTGCTGACCTGGACGACCTACGGCGACCCCTTCCTCGCCGCCGTCGAGAACGGTCCGCTCTCGGCAACCCAGTTCCACCCCGAGAAGTCGGGCGAAGCGGGCATCCAGCTCCTGCGCAACTGGGTCGGGAGTCTCTGACACCCATCGTGGACGTCATCCGTTTTGTCACCCGCTCTCCGGCGGACTACCCTCGGTTCTCGTGCCCGCTCCGGGCTGCAGACCTTCCCTAGCCAAGGACCCCATGAACGACTTCGCGCAGTCTCCCTCGCTCACGCTCCTTCCCGCGGTCGATGTCGCCGGTGGCAAGGCCGTCCGCCTCACCCAGGGCGAGGCCGGAACCGAGACGAGCTACGGCGACCCGCTCGACGCGGCAGGGGAGTGGGCCGCACAGGGCGCGAAGTGGATCCACCTCGTCGACCTCGACGCCGCTTTCGGCCGCGGGAGCAACGCGCCGATCCTGCGCAAGGTCATCAAGCAGTTCAAGGGCGTCAGCATCGAGCTCTCGGGCGGCATCCGCGACGACGCGACCCTCGAGGCGGCGCTCGAGAGCGGCGCCACCCGGATCAACCTCGGCACGGCCGCACTGGAGAACCCCGAGTGGGCCGCCGATGTGATCGGTCGTTACGGCGAAGCGATCGCGGTCGGCCTCGACGTGCGCGGCACCACGCTCGCCGCACGTGGTTGGACCAAGGAGGGCGGCGACCTCTGGGAGGTCCTCGAGCGCCTGGAAGACGCCGGATGCAGCCGCTACGTCGTCACGGACGTGACGAAGGACGGCACGCTTCGCGGCCCGAACCTCGAGCTCCTTCGCGAGGTGACCTCGCGCACACCGAAGCCGGTCGTCGCATCCGGGGGGATCTCCAACCTCGACGACATCGCCGCGCTCCGTGAACTCGTGCCGCTGGGCGTCGAGGGTGCGATCGTCGGCAAGGCCCTGTACGCCGGTGCGTTCACGCTGGCTGAGGCACTGGATGTCGCAGGAGACTGACGGCCACGCCTGCGGGCCCGAGTCGCACAACCACGGAGACTCGGCCGGTGTCCCCTGGGAGGGACGCAGCTTCGAGTCGAATCCGCACGCGGCGGACGACGGCTCGGCCGACCCGGCGCTGCTGGCCGCACTGCTGCGCTTCCGCGCCGGCGAAGGCAGTCAGGTGGAAGTCGTCGACGCTTTCCGCTCGGCTCGCGTGCTGATCCCTCTGATCGCCGAGAAGGGTGAGGAAGGCGTCGCGCCGAGCGGCCTCGCCGTCGACAAGACGCAGGAGCTGTCGATCGTCACGGTCGCGGCTCCCGACGGGCGACGGGTGCAGCCGGTTTTCTCCTCCGTCGAGGCGATGCAGAAGTGGGATCCCACGGCACGCCCGATTCCCGTGGAGGCGCTCCGGGCGGCGCTGGCGGCGTCAGCCGAAGACACCGACCTGATCGTGCTCGACCCGACGGCCGACACGGAGTTCGTGATCCGGCGGCCGGCCGTCTGGGCGATCGCCCAGGAGCATGCCTGGGAGCCGAGCTTCCTCTCCACCGAGGTCTACACCGCGCTCCAGGAGAGTGTGGCCCACGAACTGGCCGTGATCGACGTGGCGGTGGCGTCCGGCGACCCCGACGCACGTCTGCGCGGCCCGGAGCTGATCGTGGTCCTGGAACTCGTCGACGGTCTGGAGCGCGAGGTGCTCGACGCCGTGCTCTCGCGTCTGGCTCAGCGCTGGGCGTCGGACGACCGCATCGCCGTCCTGGCGGACTCGCTCACGGTGAAGCTCCGCCGCAGCGTCTGAGCGCGCTTCGCTACGATCGGGGCATGTCCCGAGGTCTCCTGCGCGCCATCGCCGTCGTTGCTCTCCTCGGGGGCGCCGTTACCGGCAGCTCGGGCTGCGCGCTGGCTTGCCCCGCGATCGGATGGACGAACGCCGTCGCACTCGAGACCACCGCCGTAGCGGGGGTGGTGGCGGTCCAGTTCTGCGTCGCGGGGGAGTGCTCACCGACGCCGGGTACCGAGCCGACCTCATCGACCAACCTGTTCATGGTGACGCCTCAGGGTGACGGGACGTGGGTTCTCGGGTTCGACATGTCGACGCCCGACGGCGTCGACATCCGCCTGTTCGACGCCCAGAACACGCTCATCCACGAGTCCGAGGAATCGATCTCGTGGACGCACTCGGATGAACCGTGCGGCGGCCCCTCGACCGCGGATCCGATCGTCCTCGAATCCTGAACTAGTTGACCGGCCCGGTCCACTTCTCGCCCGGACCCTTGCCGATGGGGTCGGGGATCGTCGATGCCTCGCGGAACGCGAGCTGCAGGGAGCGGAGCCCGTCGCGGAGCGAGCGTGCGTGCATGTCGCTGATCTCGGGGGCGCCGGCGGTGATGAGCCCGGCGAGGGCGTTGATGAGCTTGCGAGCCTCGTCGAGGTCGAGCTGTGCCGCCGCGTCGGGGTCGTCGGCGAGGCCGAGCTTGACGGCGCCGGCGCTCATGAGGTGCACGGCCGCCGTGGTGATCACCTCGACCGCGGGTACGTCGGCGATGTCTCGAGTGGCCGACGACGCAGCCTCCTCCTGACGTGCCCAGCGCTCTTCGCGCTCGCGTGCAGCCTCGTCCGGTGCCTGGTTCGTCACTTCGCCTTGCTTTCTGTTAGACTTTGGCGGGCTCCGGAGCGTCATGCTCCGGATCGAAAGAGGATTCACTTCCCACCCGCGCTTGCCGTTCAAGGCTACCGGGTCTTGCACTCCACCGGCTCCGTTCGCAAGACGGACCCGGCAGGCAGGGTGCGGAGCCGGCGTCTGAATGCCGGTGGGTGGGGACGATTCCGATTTCGCCCGTGATGCAGACAGCGTCGCGGTGGCCGAATCACATCGTCTAAGGAGTTCCGCATCAGCGATCCCCGTACCAATGAGCGCATCCGCGTCCCCGAGGTCCGCCTCGTCGGCCCCGCGGGTGAGCAGATCGGCGTCGTCCGCATCGAGGCAGCGCTGCGCCTCGCGCAGGAAGCCGATCTCGACCTCGTCGAGGTCGCCCCCAACTCGAAGCCGCCCGTCGTCAAGATCATGGACTACGGCAAGTTCAAGTACGAGGCCGCCCAGAAGGAAAAGGAAGCGCGCCGCAACCAGGCGAACACGATCCTCAAGGAAGTCCGCTTCCGTCTGAAGATCGAGGCTCATGACTACACGACCAAGCTGAAGCGCGCCGAGGGCTTCCTCAAGGCCGGCGACAAGGTCAAGGCCATGATCCTGTTCCGTGGTCGTGAGCAGTCGCGTCCCGAGCAGGGTGTGCGTCTGCTGCGCAAGTTCGCCGAAGACGTGGCCGAGCTCGGAACGGTCGAGTCGAACCCGACCATCGACGGTCGCAACATGGTCATGATCGTGGCTCCGCTGAAGAGCAAGTCCGAGGCCAAGCAGGAGCAGAACGCGGTTCGCGACGCACAGCGCGCGGCGAACAAGCAGGCATCCCGCGACGCCAAGAGCGATGCCGACGCACCGGCAGAAGCTGCCGCGGAGTAGATCCGCCCCAGAACTCCCGCACCGCGGGTTGACACCGTCGCCTGAGAAGGCGCCATACGAAGGAAGAGAAGATGCCGAAGCAGAAGACCCACTCGGGTGCTAAGAAGCGCTTCAAGATCACCGGCAGCGGCAAGCTGAAGAAGCAGCAGGCCGGGATGCGCCACAACCTCGAGCACAAGTCGAGCCGTCGCACCCGTCGTCTGAACCAGGACCAGGTGCTCTCGAAGGCTGACACCAAGGTCGCGAAGAAGCTTCTCGGCCGCTGACGCGCGCCCGAACGCACGAATAGGAACACAGGAAAATGGCAAGAGTCAAGCGGGCAGTAAACGCCCACAAGAAGCGCCGGGTCATCCTCGAGCGCGCAAAGGGTTACCGCGGTCAGCGTTCGCGCCTCTACCGCAAGGCCAAAGAGCAGGTCATCCACTCGCTGGTCTACTCGTACCGTGACCGTCGCAAGCGCAAGGGTGACTTCCGTCGCCTCTGGATCCAGCGCATCAACGCTGCGGCTCGCCAGAACGGCATCACGTACAACCGCTTCATCCAGGGCCTCGGCCTCGCGGGTGTCACCGTCGACCGTCGCATGCTCGCCGACCTCGCGGTCAACGACGCTGCCACGTTCACGACGCTGGTCGAGACGGCGAAGAAGGCTCTGCCCTCCGACGTCAACGCACCGAAGTCGGCTGCGTAAGCATCTCGCTTCAAACGGGCGCCTCCCTTCGGGGAGGCGCCCGTTTCGCGTATCCGGCGTCCGCGGTGACCCTAGACTGTGAACGTGCTGGAGAACCCCCGTTCGCCCCGAGTCCGTGCTGTCGCGAAGCTGACCAAGCGCAGCGCGCGAACCGAGACGGGCCTGTTCCTTCTGGAAGGTCCGCAGTCGGTGCGTGAAGCGCTCACGTATCGCCCGGAGGCGATCGTCGAGCTGTTCGCGACGCCGAGCGGGTGGGAGAAGCACCCGGACATCCGTGCCAAGGCCGCCGACGCCGACATCGACGTCGAGTACGTCACCGAGTACGTATTGAACGCGATGGCCGACACGGTCACTCCGCAGGGATTGGTCGCCGTCGTCCAGCAGACTCCGACCTCGGTGCGTGACATCTTCGATGCCTCGCCTCGTCTCGTGGCGATCTGCGAAGAGGTGCGCGACCCCGGGAACCTGGGCACGATCATCCGCGCGGCCGATGCGGCGGGCGCGGATGCCGTCGTGCTGACCGGCCGGACCGTCGATCCGTACAACCCGAAGGTCGTGCGCGCCACGACCGGGTCGCTGTTCCACCTCCCGGTCTCGGTCGGGGGAGACCTCGCCGACGTCGTGAAGCGCGCGCACGCCGCGGGTCTGCGCATCCTCGCCGCCGACGTGAAGGGCGCCGATCTGCTGGAAGCCCGCGCGGACGGAGTGCTCGCCGAGCCGACCGGATGGCTGTTCGGAAACGAGGCGCGGGGTCTGGAAGACGATGCTCTCGCCTTGGCCGACCAGGTGCTGCGGCTGCCGATCTTCGGCAAGGCCGAATCCCTCAATCTGGCGACCGCAGCGAGCGTCTGCCTGTACGAGAGCGCCTTCGCACAGCGGGCGACCTCTGTCGGCTGACGTCCGGCCGACGAAGGAAGCGGGTCACAGGGTCGATGAGGATTCTGATCGTCGAAGACGACGACCGTGTCGCTGGGGCGCTCGAAGCATTCCTTGCGCGGTCGGGCTACGCGACCGTGCGCGCCTCCGATGGGGCGTCGGCGCTGGCTCTCCTCGGCGCTGACACCGAGGTCGTGCTCCTCGATCTGGGACTCCCCGACATGGACGGCGTCGACCTGTGCCGCCGCATCCGCGGACGCTCCGAGGTTCCGATCATGATCGTGACCGCGCGCAACCAGGTCGCCGAGCGCATCAAGGGACTGCGTGCCGGCGCCGATGACTTCGTGGTGAAGCCCTATGACGTGCATGAGCTTCTGGCCAGGATCGAGGCCGTGACCCGGCGTTCTCGGCCGATGCGCCCGGATTCCGACGCGCGAGTGCTGCTCCTCGGGGGCTCGCTGGAGATCGACCTCGTCGGGCGGCAGGTCCTGGTCGACGGTGCGCCGATCGAGCTCACCCGCAAGGAGTTCGACATCATCGCGGTGCTCGCACGCTATCCGGGTGTGGCGGTTCCGAAGGAGCGTCTCATCCGTGAGGTGTGGAACACGGACTGGCGGGGGTTCGGGCATTCCCTCGAGGTGCACGTCGGGGCGATCAGGAAGAAGACCCGATCCCGCGGTGTGATCGAGACCGTCCGCGGCGTCGGCTACCGTCTCGTGGGGTCCTGAGCCGTGCGTCGACGTCTGGTGATCGTCTTCCTCGTCCCGCTCGTGGCGATCCTGGTCGCTCTGGGCGGTGCGGCCGGATGGAGTGCGGCCCGGAGCGTCCAGCAGTCGTTCTACACGCAGCAGCTCGGCGACCTCGGCTACTTCATCACCAGCGCGCGTCAAGCGCTTCGATCGGGCAGCGCGGCGGTGATCGATGCCGAGGTCGTCCGTTTCGAGGAGGTGTACGGCATCGAGGTGACGGTCTTCGATCTCGGCGGTGTCCCCTGGGCGGCGGGGGAGCATGGCTCGACCGTGCTCGCGGAGGAGGACGCGGAACGGGTGCGGCTGGCGCTGTCCGGGCGACGCGCCGAGCAGCCGGCGGCCGTTTTCCCCTGGACGGTGGTGGATGCCGCGCTGGCGGAGCCGGTCTTCGACGACGGCGACGTGATCGGGGCCGTGCTGGTCGCCGGAGATGTCGACGCCCCCCGGGCCGCGATCGTGCAGCAGCTTCTGATCATCTCCGCCATCGCGCTGGTGCTGATCGCGCTGGGCGTGCTGCTCGTCTTCCGGCTCGCCCGATGGGTGCTGTCCCCGGTGAGGCGGTTGGACGAGGCGATGGTGGCCATCGAGCGGGGCGAGATGGACGCGCGTGTCCCCGAGGATGCCGGGCCACCGGAGCTCCGCCGCATGGCGCAGGTGTTCAACGGCATGGCCGACGAGATCGAGCGCGTCATGACGCGACAGCAGGAGTTCGCGCTGAACGCCTCCCACGAGTTGCGCAACCCGCTCAATGCGCTGCTCCTGCGCGTGGAGCACCTCGCGACCGGGCTCGGGCGGGAGTGGCGCGACGACGTGGAGGAGACGAGGGAGGAGGGGCGTCGGATGACGCGGATCCTCGAGACACTGCTCGGCCTCGCACGCGGCGGGCGCGTGGACACCACGATCTCCGCCGTCGACCTCGCGACTCTGTCCGCCCGCCGTCTCGAGGCCTGGCGCGACGTCGCCGGGCAGCGGGGGATCGCCCTGCGTTCGGCGGGGGACCCGTCGGTGATGAGCGTGACCGACCGGACGGTCGTGGAGAGCGCGCTGGACGCCGTGATCGACAACGCCGTGAAGTTCTCGCCGGACGGTGCGTGGATCGGCATCGGAGCGCATCGCGAGGGAGACGTCTGTCGGATCACGGTCCGCGATCATGGTCCGGGGCTGTCCGCCGAGCAGGCGGCGGCGGCGACGGACAGGTTCTGGCGGAGCGCCGAGAGCGCGGACACGCCGGGCTCCGGACTCGGACTCGCGATCGCGAGCGACCTGCTGGCGACGGTCGGCGGCGAGGTGGCGGTGGCAGCGGCCGACGGCGGTGGACTCGAGGTCGTGCTGCTGCTCCCCGACAGGACGACCCCATGATGGCCGTTGGGCGGCGGGTGGTCGCCGGAATCCTCTCGGTCCTGCTGCTCGGGGCGCTCACCGCATGCAGCCAGCGCGCGAGCGAGTGGACCGACGCCGAGTACGCGATCGCGGCGGGCGGCCCCAGGGGGGTCTACTACGACTACGGGAGCCATCTCGCCGAGGCGCTCTCTGCAGACCTGGACATCAGGATCGTCGGGCAGGAGACGGCCGGGTCCGTGGACAACCTGCTGCGCGTGGACTCCGGTGAGGCGCTGCTGGGCTTCGCGCAGGGCGATGCGGCAGCCGATGCCGTGGCGGGAACCGGCGCCTTCGACGCGCCCCTCCAGGTGCGGGCTCTGGCGCGTCTCTACGACGAGTACGTGCAGGTCGTCGTGCGCGGAGACTCCGACATATCGAGTCTCCCGGAGCTGGAGGGGCGCACCGTGTCGCTCGGTGCGGAGAACTCCGGGGTGAACGTGATCGCCTCACGCGTCCTCGACACCGCCGGCGTCGGCATCGGGTCCGTCCGCGATCCCCAGCTCGACCTCGGGGAGTCGATCGCCGCGATGGAGCGCGGCGAGATAGACGGGTTCTTCTGGGTGGGTGGGCTGCCGACACCGGGAATCGCGGCGCTCTCGCAGACCACGTCCGTGCGCCTGCTCCCGATCGAGCAGGATTGGGTGAACGAGGTGAACGACCGCTACTCGGATGCCTATCGACCCGCCGATGTCCCCGCCGGCACCTACGGCATCGCTGCCTCGGCACCGACCATGGCCGTGCCGAACTACCTCGTCACGAGTTCCTCTACCCCGGACGGCGTCGCGCGCGACATCCTGACCGGACTGTTCGATGCCCGCTTGCGGATCGCGGGGGAGGTCCCGACCGCCGCGCTGCTGGATCGTCGATCGGCGATCTTCACCGGCCCGGTTCCGTTGCATCCGGGCGCGGTCGAGTACTACCGGGACCTGCGCGGCTGACTGCTCAAGAAATCCTCAAGAAGTCTGACACCGGGCCCTCGGCTCTGCCAGTGTGAGGTCGATCGCGCGCGATCGGATCCTGCAGCTCCGCTGTCGCTGGGGGGCGAGGCCGCAGGACGATCCCGCGGCCCGTGGGGGCGGGCCGTGGGGTACCCGTGCAAAGCAGCATTGGTACCGCGATCAGGTGATTACGAACGTGTAAATCTCACCGAGGCGCCTGGAGACCCGCGTCCGACGTGGCTAGTTTGGAGAAATGATGACCTCTGATACACCCCTCGTCGTGGTCGAGAACGTCCAGAAGCACTACGGAGATTTCCAAGCTCTCGCCGACATCGACCTCACGGTCAACTCGGGAGAGGTCGTCGTCGTGATCGGCCCGTCCGGGTCCGGCAAGTCGACTCTGTGTCGCACGATCAACCGACTCGAGACGATCACCAGCGGCACGATCCGCATCGACGGCAAGGAGCTCCCCGCCGAGGGCAAGGGCCTCGCACACCTCCGTGCGGACGTCGGCATGGTGTTCCAGTCGTTCAACCTGTTCGCCCACCTCACGATCCTCGAGAACGTGACCCTGGGGCCGATGAAGGTCCGGGGCCTCAAGAAGGCGGACGCCGAGAAAGAGGCGATGATCCTGCTCGAGCGCGTCGGCGTCGCACAGCAGGCATCCAAGCTTCCCGCGCAGCTCTCCGGCGGCCAGCAGCAGCGTGTGGCGATCGCCCGGGCGCTCGCGATGCAGCCCAAGGTGATGCTCTTCGACGAGCCGACCAGCGCGCTCGACCCCGAGATGATCAACGAGGTCCTCGACGTCATGGTCGAGCTGGCTCACGAGGGAATGACCATGATCGTCGTCACGCACGAGATGGGCTTCGCTCGGAAGGCGGCCGACCGTGTCGTCTTCATGGCCGACGGGCGGATCGTGGAGGAGGCGACTCCGGAGGAGTTCTTCACGCACCCGAAGAGCGACCGTGCCAAGGACTTCCTCTCGAAGCTCCTCACGCACTGACGCCCGACCACACTGACGCCCGACCACACAGACCCTGCACACACAGCACACGAAGGAGACGCACATGCGACGCACACGGACACTGGCAGGCATCGGAATCGCAGCGGTGGCACTGCTCGCGCTCACGGCCTGCAACAGCGGCACGCCGTCGAGCTCGGGGGCCCCGGAAGACGGCGGCGAGGAGGAGACCTCCGGCACGCCGTGGACGGTCCTCGAGGATGTCAGCATCGACGGGAGCCCGACGTTCGATCGGATCTCGTCCTCCGGCACGATCAAGGTCGGAGTGAAGGAAGACCAGCCCGGCCTCGGCTACCTCGACCCGGTGACCGGAGACCGCACCGGTTTCGACGTCGACATCGCCCGCTGGATGGCGGCATCGCTCGGCGTCGACCCGGAGACGATCGAATTCACGGCGATCGCCTCGGCGAACCGCGAGCAGGCGATCGTGAACGGCGACATCGACTACTACGTCGGCACCTACTCGATCACCGACAAGCGCAAGGAGCAGATCTCCTTCGCCGGTCCGTACTTCCTGACCGGACAGGGCCTCCTCGTCGGAGCCGACAGCGACATCGCGAGCGTCGACGACCTGAGCGACTCGACCACGGTGTGCTCGGCGACCGGCTCGACGCCGATCCAGAACATCAAGGAGAACTACCCCGACGTCCCGACCAAGGAGTACGACACGTACTCGAAGTGCGTCGAGGACCTCAAGAACGGGCAGGTCGACGCCGTCACCACCGACGAGGCGATCCTCATCGGTTACGCGGCGCAGGACCCGGAGAAGCTGAAGGTCGTCGGCGAGCCGTTCAGCGAGGAGCGCTACGGCATCGGACTCGCCAAGGGCGATGACGCGCTGGCCGAGTACTTCAACACCCAGCTGACCGACGGTGGCGACATCTGGCAGCAGATCTTCGACAACAACCTCGGTGCCTCCGGCGTCAAGGCGACGCAGCCTGAGGTCGACCCGATCGGTTGATCGCATGGGGGCGGCCGACACCATCGGCCGCCCCCATCCGTCAGCAGGGCCATCGCGAGAACACGAATCGACAGGAGCAGCCGTGGGAGTCATCAGCGACCACCTCGATCTCTGGGGTGAAGCACTGTGGGGAACGATCGTGCTGTTCCTGGGCGGCGGCCTCATCGCCCTGGTGCTGGGACTGATCGTGGGAGCGGCACGGGTGTCCCCGGTGCCGATCGCCCGCGCAGTCGGGGGCATCTACGTCAACTGGATCCGTAACACCCCGCTCACCCTCGTGATGTTCTTCTTCGCGTTCTGCCTGCCGATCCTTCTCGGCGAGCGGGTCAACTCCCTGCTGCTCGCAGTCATCGCACTCGGGCTCTACACCGCGACCTACGTCGCCGAGGCTCTGCGCGCCGGCATCAACACGGTGCCGGTCGGGCAGGCCGAGGCAGCGCGAGCGATCGGTCTCAACTTCGGTCAGGTCATGCGCTACGTCGTCCTGCCGCAGGCCACGCGCTCGGTGGTCCCGCCGATGATGAGCGTCCTCATCGCCCTCATGAAGAACACCACGGTGGCGGCCGGCTTCTCGGTCGTCAATCTCGGCACCATCCGCGCGGCACTCAGTGAGCGCGGCGAGAACGCGCTCGTCGTCCTGCTGTGGGTCATGGTCATCTTCGTGGTCCTGGTGCTGCTGCTTGCCTGGGTGCAGCGAACGCTCGAGAACAAGTGGAGGATCGCGCGATGAGTTCCGTCCTGTTCGACGTCCCCGGCCCCCGTGCCATCGCCCGCAATCGCCTCATCGGAGTCGCGACGGTGCTCGTCGTCCTCGCCGTGCTCGGCTGGGTCGTGTGGCGGCTGTTCGCCACCGGGCAGTTCACCGCAGAGAAGTGGAACATCTTCACGTTCTCCGCCGTCTGGGTCCGTTTCGGCGAAGGCCTGCTGGCCACGCTGGCCGCCTTCGGGGCCGCCGGCGTCGGTTCGATCATCCTCGGCTTCGTGCTCGGCATCGGTCGTCTCTCGGAGCATGCCTGGGTGCGTGAGCCGGTCCGCTGGATCATCGAGGTGCTGCGGGCCGTGCCCGTCCTCGTGCTCATGATGCTGCTGTACTACGGCCTTCCCGTGCTCGGCGTGAAGATGCCGCCCTACTGGGCGGTCGTGATCGCGCTCATCGTCTACAACGGGTCGGTGCTCGCCGAGGTGCTGCGGGCCGGCATCGAGTCGCTGCCCCGCGGACAGTCCGAGGCGGGATACGCGATCGGACTGCGCAAGACCGGGGTGATGTACTTCATCCTGATCCCGCAGGCCGTGCGGGCCATGATGCCCGTGATCATCGCGCAGCTCGTCGTCGCGCTGAAGGACACGGCGCTCGGGTTCATCATCACGTACCAGGAACTCCTCTACGTGATCAACCAGATCGGCAACCAGGCGCCCTACGGCTCCCCGTTGATCCCCGCCGCGATCATCGGCGGATCGATGTACGTGGCCGTGTGTCTCCTGCTCTCCTACGTCGCCTACCGCCTGCAGCGTCGCGCCAAGCGCTCGCCGAAGGCCGGACCCGCAGTGCCCGATCCCCGTCAGCACGGCGGCGAGACGAACACCTCGCTCATCGTGCTGCAGGGGGACGGGGCCGAGCCGACGCGCTGATCAGCGAAAGGGACCCACGCGCCCCCGGTAGACTCGATTCTCGTGTCAGAGTCTCCTGAAATCACCCCGGAAGCGGTCGAAGCCGCTGTCGCCGACGCCCTCGCGGCGATCGCCGCAGCCGCCGACACCGCCGAGCTGAAGGCGGCTCGCGCCGCACACGTCGCGGAGGGTTCGCCGCTCGCGGTCTTGAACGCCTCGATGCGCCAGGTCGCCCCCGAGAACAAGGCCTCGTTCGGCAAGCTCGTGGGGCAGGGGCGCGGGCAGGTGACGCAGGCGCTCGCATCCAAGGAGGCCGAGCTGGCCGCAGCTGAGGTCGCTGCGCGTCTCGAGTCCGAGCGCGTCGACATCACGGCGGTGCCCTCGCGCACGCGGGTCGGCGCCCGGCACCCGCTCATGCTGCTCCAGGACCAGGTCTGCGACATCTTCGTCGGCATGGGCTGGGAGATCGCGGAGGGACCGGAGCTCGAGCACGAGTGGTTCAACTTCGACGCCCTGAACTTCGACGTCGACCACCCTGCCCGCCAGGAGCAGGACACGTTCTACGTCGACCCGCCCTCGCGCCACCTCGTCATGCGCACGCACACGAGCCCGGTGCAGGTGCGCTCGATGCTCGACCGCGACGTGCCGATCTACGTGCTGTGCCCGGGGCGCGTGTACCGCACCGACGAGTTCGACGCCACGCACCTGCCGGTGTTCACCCAGTTCGAGGGTCTCGTGATCGACAAGGGCATCACGATGGCGCACCTCAAGGGCACGCTCGACCACTTCGCGAAGCAGCTGTTCGGCCCCGAGGCCGAGACGCGCTTCCGCACCAACTACTTCCCCTTCACCGAGCCCTCCGCCGAGCTCGACCTGTGGCACCCGACCTTCAAGGGCGGCGCGCGCTGGATCGAGTGGGGCGGCTGCGGCATGGTCAACCCGAACGTGCTGCGCGCCGCCGGGATCGACCCCGAGGTATACAGCGGCTTCGCGTTCGGCATGGGCATCGAGCGGGGACTGATGTTCCGCAGCGATGTGCAGGACATGCGCGACATGGCCGAGGGTGATGTCCGTTTCAGCGAGCAGTTCGGGATGGTGGTGTGATGCGCGTCCCGCTTTCGTGGTTGCGTGAGTACGTCGATCTGGCAGCGGATGCCACGCCCGAGGATGTCCTCGCGGCACTGGTGACCGTCGGCTTCGAAGAGGAGGACGTGCATCGGTTCGAGATCTCCGGTCCCGTCGTCGTCGGGCAGGTCGTCTCGATCGAGGCCGAGCCGCAGTCCAACGGCAAGACCATCAACTGGTGCCAGGTCGACGTGGGCGAGGCGAACGGCGGCATCCGCGGGATCGTCTGCGGTGCGCACAACTTCGTCGCCGGCGACAAGGTCGTAGTCACCCTCCCCGGCGCCGTGCTGCCGGGGCCGTTCCCGATCGCCGCCCGCAAGACCTACGGTCACGTCTCCGACGGCATGATCGCCTCGGCGCGCGAACTGGGCCTGGGCGACGAGCACAACGGCATCGTCGTGCTCTCCGACCTCGGCATCGACGCGCCCGTCGGCGCCGACGCGATCGCGCTGCTGGGCCTCGACGATGTCGCGGTGGAGATCAACGTCACCCCCGACCGCGGCTACGCCTTCTCCCTGCGCGGGGTGGCCCGCGAGTACGCGCACGCCACGGGGGCGGCCTTCCGCGACCCGGCGGAGCGCGACTTCGCGGAGCTGCAGCCCGGCACCGGACACACGATCGTGGTCGATGACGTCGCCCCCGTGCGTGGCCGCGTCGGCGCGAGCGAGTTCGTGACCCGCGTCGTGCGCGACGTCGACCCCTCACGTCCGACTCCGCCGTGGATGATCGCGCGGCTCAGTCTCGCGGGCATGCGCTCGCTGGGCATCCTGATCGACATCACCAACTACGTGATGCTCGAACTGGGGCAGCCGCTGCACGGCTACGACCTCGACAAGCTCGCGGGCGGCATCACAGTCCGCCGCGCCGCCCCCGGCGAGAAGATGACCACCCTCGACGGCGTCGAGCGCGCGCTGCACGTCGAAGACCTGCTCATCACCGACGGGTCCGGCCCGATCGGCCTCGCCGGCGTCATGGGCGGCGGAACGACCGAGATGAGCGAGACCACGCGCAACGTGCTCATCGAGGCGGCGAACTTCGACCCGATCACGATCGCCCGCACCGCGCGTCGACACAAGCTGCCGAGTGAGGCCTCCAAGCGCTTCGAGCGCGGTGTGGACCCGCTCATCCCGTTCGTCGCCGCGCGCCGTGCAGCCGACCTGATGGTCGAGCTCGCCGGGGGCACGCTGACCGAAGAGGGCGGTGCGCTCTTCGCCGAGGTCTTCGTCGAAGCGATCGAGCTCCCCGCGGGCTTCGTGCAGGGACTCATCGGCGTCGACTACACCGACGACGAGATCACCGGTGCGCTCACCACGATCGGCGCGGATGTCACCGCCTCGGAGGAGGGCTCCGGCTGGACCGTGATCCCGCCGACCTGGCGCCCCGACCTCACCGACAAGTGGACGCTGGCCGAGGAGGTCGCCCGCATCCACGGGCTCGACCGCATCCCCTCCGTGCTGCCGACCCCGCCGTCCGGCCGGGGCCTCACCGCGCACCAGCAGGGCCGTCGCCGCGTGGCCGACGCACTCGCCGCCGCCGGCCTGGTGGAGACTCCGTCCTTCCCGTTCACCACGGAGGTGCAGAACGACCTCCACGGCTCCGCCTCGGGAGAGCACCTGCCGAGCATCCGCCTGGCGAACCCGCTCGACGGGCAGGCGCCGTTCCTGCGCCGCTCGCTCATCCCCGGTCTGCTGCAGACCGCGCACCGCAACATCTCGCGCGGACTCACCGACCTGGCGATCTTCGAGACGGGTGCCGTGTTCCTCCCGGAGCCGGGCGTCGAGTACGGCACCGATGAGGTGCCGCCGCTGGGTGAGCGCCCGTCCGATGCGACACTCGCGGCATTGAACGCCTCGATCCCGCCGCAGCACCGGTTCGTCTCGGCGCTGCTCACGGGCCACGTTGCACCGCGTCAGCCCGGACGCCCCGCAGAAGCCGCAGGTCTGGCCGAGGCGCTGGATGCCGTCCGTGTGATCGCGGCGGCCGCCGGCGTCGAGATCGACGTGGTCCAGGCTGAGCGTGCAGCTCTCCACCCGGGACGCACCGGGTCGCTGCGCGTCGCCGGCGAAGAGGTCGGCTATGTCGGCGAGCTGCACCCCAGCGTGGCTGAGGGGGCGGATCTGCCCGGGCGCGCGACCGTGTTCGAACTCGACCTCGACCGCATCCTGACGCTCGCGGGCGGTCGGGTCGTCGCGGCATCGCTGTCGACGTTCCCCGCGGCGACGCAGGACGTCTCGCTCACGCTCCCCGCGGACGTACCGGCCGCCGACGTGCAGGCCGCACTCGCCGAGGGCGCGGGTGCGCTGCTCGAATCGGTGCGACTGGTGGACGACTACCGCGGCGAAGGTGTGCCGGAAGGCTCGAAGAGCCTGACCTTCGCACTGCGCTTCCGCGCCGACGACCGCACGCTCACGGCAGCCGAGGCCACCGAGGCCAAGCTCGCCGGTGTGGAGGTCGCGGCCCAGCGCTTCGGAGCCGCACTGCGCGACTGAACCGTCTCCGCGGAAGCCCTGATCTGCTCTGAGCGGAAGGGCTTCCGCGGGTGCCGCGTTCCTGGTGACATGGGTCCATGACGGACGTGTTGATCCTCGGTGGAACGGGCTGGCTCTCCGGGCGCATCGCCCGCCGATGGCTGGATGCGGGGGCAACGGTGACCTGTCTCGCTCGCGGCGAGAGGCCCGCGCCCGACGGTGCCGAGCTCGTACGTGGAGACCGCGACGATCCCGTGGCGTACACCGCGCTCACCCGGCGGGACTGGGATCACGTGGTGGATATCTCGTCGCAGGCGTCGCAGGTCGAGGCGGCCGTCGATGCCCTCGGAGAGCGAGCCGCGCGATGGACCTACGTGTCCTCCCTGTCGGTCTACTCCGACGACGAGACGGTCGGTGCGGACGAGTCGGCACCGCGGCATCCGTCCGCCCGCCCCGGTGACGAGTACGAGTACGGGGCGCAGAAGGCGGCGGCCGAGGACGCCGTGGGCACCCTGGGCGATCGTGCGCTCATCGTGCGACCGGGACTCATCGTCGGCGAAGGCGACCCCAGCGATCGATTCGGTTACTGGGCAGCGGCGTTCGCGCGGGCGGGTGCGGAACCGGTCCTGTCACCGCCGCTCGAGGGGAAGAGCGCCCAGGTGATCGACGTGGACGATCTCGCCGAATTCATCGTCGCGGCGACCGTGAGCGGGCCGGTCAACGCCATCGGCGACGTGCAGCCCTTCGACGAGGTACTGCGCGAGATCCGGACCGCCGCGGGTCATACCGGCGAGATCGTGGTCGCCGAGGAGGACTGGCTCGTCGCACACGGGGTCCAGCACTGGGCGGGGCCGAGATCCCTGCCGCTGTGGCTGCCCCCGGGGATGACGGGCTTCATGACCCGGTCTAACAGCGCGTACCGCGATGGAGGTGGTCGGCCGCGGCCGCTGACCGACACCATCCGTACCGTCGTCGCCGATGAGCGGGCGCGCGGGGTCGACCGCGACCGTCGTGCCGGACTCACCCGCGCGGAGGAGTTGACGCTCTTGGACGATCGCTAGACGTTCCTGGCCGATCGCTAGACTCTGAGCAGTGACACGGGGTGCCGCATCCGCGGCTGAGAACAGACCCGTCGAACCTGATCTAGTTCGTACTAGCGAAGGGATGTCGCGATGAGCGATCTTCTGCGTCCTGATTCCATCACCGATCTGCCCGGCGCCGCCGCCGCCCTGTGGGGGGTGCTGCGCGAGACGCCCCCACTGACGCACTGCATCACCAACACGGTCGTCGCCGGGTTCACCGCCAACGTGCTGCTCGCCCTGGGGGCTGCCCCGGCCATGGTCGACATCGTCGGAGAGGCCGAGATGTTCGCCGGTGTCGCCTCCGGCGTGCTGATCAACCTGGGAACGCCCACTCCCGAGCAGCGCGCGGCGAGCCTCGAGGCCGTCGCCGGGGCTGCGGCATCCGGAACCCCATGGGTGCTCGATCCGGTCGCGATCGGAGCTCTGCCGATCCGCACTGCCTTGGCGCACCGGCTGGCGGAGCAGCGTCCGACGGCGATCCGCGGCAACGCCTCGGAGATCCTCGCGCTCGCCGGCCTCAGCGCCGGTGGTCGCGGAGTGGATGCCACCGACAGCACGGATGCGGCAGCCGACGCGGCCGCTGCCCTCGCGCGACGGACGGGTGCCGTGATCGCCGTGTCCGGTCCGATCGACCTCGTCACCGACGGGGAGCGGGTGCTGCGCCTCGCGAACGGACACGAGCTGCTGACCAGGGTCACCGGCGGGGGCTGCGCTCTCGGGGCCGTGATGGCCGCATTCCTCGGTACCGCGCGCAATACCGGACACGATGCCCTCACGGCCGTCGCCGCCGCGAGCCTCGTGTACACGATCGCGGCCGAGCGCGCCGCCACGATCTCGACCGGCCCCGGCAGCTTCGCCGTGGCGCTGTTGGACGCCCTCGCCTCCGTGGGCCCCGCCGACGTGATCGCGGACGCCCGTGTGCAGGCGGGTGCGCGGTGAACGCCGACCTCTCCCTCTACCTCGTCACCGATCCCACGTTGTGCGGCGACCGCGGTGTCGTCGATACCGTGCGCCGTGCCGTCGACGGGGGCGTGCGCATCGTGCAGCTTCGCGACAAGACCGCGTCCGATGCCGAGACGGTCGAGCAGCTGCTCGCGCTGTCGCAGGCGATCGACGGTCGTGCGCTGCTCATCGTGAACGATCGGCTGGATGCCGCAATCGCCGCCCGCGCCCGCGGTGCACGCGTCGACGGCGTGCACCTGGGGCAGGGGGACGCGTCGGTGCTGCGGGCCCGCGAGGTTCTCGGGCCGGATGCGCTGATCGGTCTCACCGTGAACAGTGCAGCGCACCTCGACGCGGTTCTCGCATTGCCCGACGGAACGGTCGACTACCTCGGCGTCGGGGTGATCCGTCCGACCTCGACCAAGCCGGATCATCCTGAGCCCCTCGGCGTGGAAGGGTTCCGCGACTTCGTGACCCGCAGCCCGCTTCCGTGCGTGGCGATCGGCGGCGTCGGCATCGACGACACCGAGGCGCTTCGCGATGCCGGTTCCGCCGGGCTCGCCGTGGTCTCGGCGCTGTGTGCGGCCGATGATCCCGCCGCGACCGCCCGGGAGTTCCGGCGACGCTGGCTCGCGGGGTCCGTGCCACGGGTGCTCAGCATCGCGGGGAGTGATCCTTCGGGAGGGGCGGGTATCCAGGCCGACCTCAAGTCCATCGCCGCGAACGGCGGCTACGGCATGGCCGTCCTCACCGCGCTGACCGCGCAGAACACGCAGGGTGTCCGGGCGGTGCATGTGCCGCCGGCGGACTTCCTCCGTGCCCAGCTCGACGCGGTGTCGGACGACGTCGTGATCGATGCGGTGAAGATCGGGATGCTGGCCGAGACGGAGGTGATCCGCGCGGTGGGCGAGTGGCTCGATCGGGTGCGTCCGCCCGTCGTCGTGCTCGACCCGGTCATGGTCGCGACGTCGGGGGACAGGCTCCTCTCTCCGGATGCCGAGGCGGAGCTGCGGAGTCTGCTCGGTCGCGCGACGCTGGTCACCCCAAATCTCGCCGAGCTCGCGGTGCTGACCGGTCGTGACATCGTCGATTGGGCCGACGGCATCACCGCCGCCGAGGAGCTGTCGGCCGAGATCGGTGCCGCCGTGCTCGTCAAGGGCGGTCATCTCACCGGCGACGAAGCTCCGGATGCGCTGGTCGACAGGCGTCGCGGCCTTCGCCAGGAGTTCACCGGCCCGCGCATCGTGACGTCGAGCACGCACGGCACGGGCTGCTCGCTCTCTTCGGCCCTGGCCACGCTGCTGGCACAGGGGAGTGATCCCGAGGAGGCGGTACGCGCGGCACGCGCCTGGCTCCGCGAGTCCCTCCGCGCGGGGGACGGGCTGCGCGTGGGGCGCGGACACGGCCCGATCAGCCACTTCGCCGGGCTCTGGGAGCGTGGTGGCACGGCGACGCGACCGGGGTCGACCGACATCGCCGCGGACTGGTGGCAGGAGATCGCCGGTATCCGCGCGGGGATCGACGAGCTGCCGTTCATCCGCGCGCTCGCCGACGGCTCTCTCGAGCGCGCGCCGTTCCTGTCGTACCTCGCCCAGGACGCGCTGTATCTGCGCGACTATGCCCGCGTGCTGGCCGAAGCCGCCCGCCTCGCGCCGACCTCGGCCGAGCAGGCGTTCTGGGCGGACTCCGCCCACGGTTCGATCGTCGGCGAGCTCGAACTGCACGCGTCCTGGCTGACCCCGTCGGAGGGGGTGGGCGCGGCGACCTTCGCGGCGGAACCCTCCGCGGTGACGACGGCATACCTCGACCACCTGCGGTCCGTCGCCTTCGGCGGTGACTACGCCGAGATCGTCGCCGCGGTACTCCCGTGCTTCTGGCTCTACACGGATCTCGGTCGGCGTCTGCACGCGGGAGAGTTCGGTGAATACGCGACCGATCCGCAACATCCTTTCGCTTCCTGGCTCGCGACATATGCCGACCCCGCGTTCGAGGAGGCGACCCGGACGGCGATCGAGCACGCGTCCGCCGCCGCTGCGGCGGCCGACGCCGACACCAGGGCGCGGATGCGGCGGGCATTCGTGTCATCGAGTGAGCACGAGCTCGCCTTCTTCGCCGCTCCGCTGGAGTCGCCGCCGGGCAGATGACGGTCCGGATTTGCGGTGGCTGCCGGGGCCGCGCTACTGTCGCGACATGCCTTCGGCCGCCACCGCTTCTTCGACGCTCGCTCCGAGCGTCATCGCTGTGCGCCGACGCCGCGGCCGCCGACTGTAGGCGACCCCGCCCTCCTGCCTGCGCCCGCGCGGCGGTCGAGAGCCGGTGTCGCCGCCTCCGGCCCCGCCCCCGGTCCTCCTTTCGAGGAAGGACCCGACCGTTAAGGTAGAAGCATGACGTATTCCGTCGCCGTCTCCGGCGCATCCGGCTACGCAGGCGGCGAGATCCTACGCCTCCTGGCCGACCATCCCGACATGGAGATCCGCACCGTCACGGCGCACTCGAACGCCGGACAGCCTCTCGTCGACCACCAGCCGCATCTGCGTTCACTCGCGCACCTCACCCTGCAGGACACGACGCCGGAGATCCTCGCAGGTCACGACATCGTGTTCCTCGCGCTTCCGCACGGGCAGTCGGGGCAATACACCGACGCCCTGGGCGACGCGCCGCTCGTGATCGACGCGGGTGCCGATCACCGACTCACGTCGGCGTCGGCTTGGGATGCGTTCTACGGCGGCACCTTCCACGAACCGTGGACATACGGTGTCCCCGAGCTCCTCGTCGATGGAGTGAAGCAGCGCGAGCACCTCCGCGGGGCGACGCGCATCGCTGCCCCGGGCTGCAACGCCTCCACGGTGAGTCTCAGCCTCGCCCCGGGTGTCGCGGCCGGAGTGATCGACCCCTCCGACATCGTCTCGGTGCTGGCCGTCGGCCCGTCGGGAGCGGGAAAGAGCCTCAAGTCGAACCTGCTGGGCAGCGAGATCCTCGGCACCGCGAATCCCTATGCGGTCGGCGGAACCCACCGGCACATCCCCGAGATCCGTCAGGCGCTCGCCGCGGCGTCCGGGGCGGATGCCGCGGGCATCCGCATCTCGTTCACCCCGGTGCTCGTCCCCATGTCGCGGGGCATCCTCGCCACCTCGACGGCGCCGATCGTCGACGGCGCGACCGATGCGCAGATCCGCGATGCCTGGCAGAGCGCCTACGGCGACGAGACGTTCGTGCAGTTGCTGCCGGAGGGGCGCTTCCCCCGAACGGCCGACGTACTCGGAGCCAACACCGCGCTCATCGGTCTCGCGATCGATCGCGCCGCCAACCGGGTCACGGTGGTCACCGCCGTCGACAACCTCGTCAAGGGCACCGCCGGCGCTGCCATCCAGTCCATGAACATCGCGCTGGGTCTTCCCGAGAACCGCGCCCTCTCAGTGAACGGAGTCGCGCCGTGAGCGTCACCGCCCCCGCAGGATTCGAGGCGGCCGGTGTCGCCGCAGGCCTGAAGTCCACCGGCAAGCCCGATGTCGCCGTCGTCGTCAACCGGGGGCCGCGCAAGGTCGGTGCCGCCGTCTTCACGAGCAACCGCGCGAAGGCGAACCCGATCATCTGGTCGCAGCAGGCGGTCGCCGACCGCATCGTCGAGGCCGTGGTGCTCAACTCCGGCGGGGCGAACTGCTTCACCGGGGCCTTCGGGTTCCAGACCACACACCAGACCGCCGAGAAAGCCGCCGAGCTCCTCGGAGTGAGCGCCGGTGACGTGCTGATCTGCTCCACCGGACTCATCGGCACCGGCGACGAGACCTTCCGGCAGCGGGTGCTCTCCGGCACGGAGCAGGCGATCGCCGCGCTCAGTGCCGACGGGGGCGACGCCGCCGCGCAGGCGATCATGACCACCGACACCGTGGCGAAGACCGCCGTGATCAGCCGTGACGGATGGACGATCGGCGGCATGGCGAAGGGCGCGGGCATGCTCGCACCGGGTCTCGCCACGATGCTCGTGGTGATCACGACCGACGCGGTCCTCGAGCCGCTGCAGGCCGACGAGGTGCTGCGCCGCGCGACGGGGCAGACGTTCGACCGGCTCGACTCCGACGGGTGCATGTCGACGAACGACCAGGTCACGCTGCTCGCCAACGGCGCATCCGGAGTCGTCCCCGACCTCGACGACTTCGCCGCCGCACTGACCGAGCTGTCGCAGGAGCTTGCGGTGAAGCTGCAGGGCGATGCCGAAGGCGCCAGCCACGACATCACCATCGAGGTGCAGCACGCGGTGTCCGAGCAGGATGCGGTCGAGGTCGGCCGATCCGTCGCGCGCAACAACCTCTTCAAGGCCGCGATCTTCGGGAACGACCCGAACTGGGGCCGCGTGCTCGCCGCGATCGGCACCACGAACGCGCAGTTCGACCCCTACGACGTGGACGTCTGGATGAACGGCGTCCGCGTCTGCACCGAGGGCGGCCCGGATCGCCCCCGGGAAGAGGTCGATCTGACGCCGCGCGCCACGCACCTCGTGATCGATCTCAAGGTGGGGGAGTCGACGGCCACCGTGCTCACGAACGACCTCACCCACGATTACGTGCACGAGAACAGCGCATACGCCTCATGACCGACATCCAGGACACTCCCGCCGAGGTCGCCGCGCAGAAGGCCACCACTCTCATCGAGTCGCTGCCGTGGCTGAAGGAGTTCCGCGACCAGATCGTCGTCATCAAGTACGGCGGGAACGCGATGGTGTCGGAGGAGCTGCAGGATGCCTTCGCCCAGGACATCGCCTACCTCCGTTACGTCGGCGTGCTGCCGGTCGTCGTGCACGGCGGTGGTCCGCAGATCTCGAACATGCTGCAGCGACTCGAGATCCCCAGCGAGTTCAAGGGCGGTTATCGCGTCACCAACACCGAGGCGATCAGCGTCGTGCGTATGGTGCTCACGGGGCAGGTCAACCCGCAGCTCGTGTCGAAGATCAACTCGCACGGTCCGATCGCAACGGGTCTCAGCGGTGAGGATGCGGGACTCTTCGGCGGACGCCGTCGCGGCGTCGTGATCGACGGGGAAGAGGTCGACCTCGGCCGCGTCGGCGACGTCGTGGAGGTCGATCCGACCCCCGTGCTCGATCACCTCGCCGCCGGACGCATCCCGGTCGTGTCGAGCATCGCGCCCGACCTCGACCACCCCGGTCAGTCGCTCAACGTCAACGCCGATGCTGCGGCCGCCGCTCTCGCGGTGTCGTTGCACGCGCGCAAGCTCGTGATCCTCACGGATGTGCCTGGGCTCTACGCGGATTGGCCGAACCGCGACTCGCTCGTCTCGCACCTGACGTCGGAAGCCCTCGTCGAGATGCTGCCGAAGCTCGAATCGGGGATGATCCCGAAGATGCGGGCGTGCCTCGATGCGGTCGAGGGCGGCGTGGACGCGGCAGCGATCATCGACGGCCGCGTGCCGCATTCGGTGCTCGTCGAACTTTTCACCAGCAAGGGAATCGGGACCGAAGTGGTCCTGGGAAAGAATGAGGTGACGGCATGACCGTCTGGCAGGACGACGCGGCACGCGATCTCGTGCTCAACGCAGGGGACCGGCTCGCGATGCTGGTCCGCGGCGAGGGCTCGTACCTGTGGGATGCCGACGGCCGACGCCACCTCGACTTCCTCGCCGGTATCGCGGTGACCTCTCTCGGGCATGCGCACCCGGCCTTCGTGGAGGCGGTCTCGACGCAGGCAGCCACGCTCGCCCACGTGTCGAACTACTTCGCCACTCCGCCCCAGCTCGCACTCGCCGCACGGCTCAAGCGTCTCGCGGGTGCCGGTATCGACGGGCGGGTGTTCTTCTCGAACTCGGGCGCCGAGGCCAACGAGGCCGCCTTCAAGCTCGCCCGCCTGCACGGTGGCGCCGAGCGCACGCGCATCCTCGCGCTCGAGAACGGCTTCCACGGACGCACGATGGGGTCGCTCGCGCTCACCGCGAAGGCGTCGATGCGCGCGCCGTTCGAGCCGATGCCCGCCGGTGTAGAGCACATCCCCGCCACGATCGAGGCCCTCGAGGCGGCGATGGACGACCGCGTCGCCGCCATCATCGTCGAGCCCATCCAGGGTGAGGCCGGCGTCGTCGAGCTGCCGGAGGGCTACCTCTCCGCCGCGCGCTCGCTGACCCTCGCTCACGGCGCGCTGCTGATCGTGGATGAGATCCAGACGGGTGCGGGCCGCACGGGAGAGTGGTTCGGGTTCAGTCACGAGGGCATCACGCCCGACGCGATCACGCTCGCCAAGGGCATCGGCGGCGGCTTCCCGATCGGCGCTCTGGTCACCTACGGTGCCGCGAGCGCCCTCTTCACCCCGGGCTCGCACGGCTCGACCTTCGGCGGAAACCCGCTCGCGACCGCTGTCGCCGACGCCGTGCTCGCCGAGATCGAGAGCGCCGGCCTGGTGGAGAACGCGGCCCGTCGTGGGGCGGAGCTGCGGGAGATCCTCCTCGGCATCGACTCTCCGCTGATCGAGGGCGTGCGCGGACGTGGTCTGCTCGTCGGTGTCGCGCTCACCGCTCCGGTCGCCGGCGCGGTGGTCGCGGCTGCGCAGGAGCGCGGCCTCATCGTCAACGCCGCCAACCCCGAGACCGTGCGCATCGCGCCCGCCCTCACCATCGGCGACGCGGAACTCGCCGAGTTCCGCGAGCTGTTCACGGCTTCCCTCGCCGACGTCCAGGCCTCTGTTGCCGGAAAGGTATCCGCATGACCCGCCACCTGCTGCGCGACGACGATCTGACCCCCGCCGAGCAGGCCGAGATCCTCGATCTCGCCATCGAGCTGAAGAAGGACCGCTGGGCCGACAAGAGTCTCGCGGGCCCGCAGACCGTCGCGGTGATCTTCGACAAGTCCTCCACGCGCACCCGCGTCTCGTTCGCGGTGGGCATCGCCGACCTCGGCGGCTCCCCCCTCATCATCTCGACCGCGAGCAGCCAGCTCGGCGGCAAGGAGACCCCGTCCGACACCGCGCGGGTGCTCGAGCGCCAGGTCGCGGCCATCGTGTGGCGCACCTACGCGCAGTCCGGACTCGAGGAGATGGCGGCAGGAACGCGCGTCCCCGTGATCAACGCGCTGTCGGACGACTTCCACCCGTGCCAGCTGCTCGCCGACCTGCTGACGATCCGTGAGCACAAGGGCGAGCTGAAGGGGCTCACGCTCACCTTCCTCGGTGATGGCCAGAGCAACATGGCGCACTCCTACGCGCTCGCGGGTGTCACGGCCGGCATGCACGTGCGCATCGCCTCGCCCGAGGACTACGCCCCTCGTGCCGACGTCATCGAGGACGCCGATCGCCGTGCCGCCGAGACCGGCGGTTCGATCACGCTCTACACCGATCCGGTCGAGGCCGCAGCCGGTGCCGACGTCGTCGTCACCGACACCTGGGTCTCGATGGGCAAGGAGGAGGAGAAGCTCGCGCGCATCCGCGATCTCGGCGGCTACAAGGTCACCCCCGAGACGATGACGCTCGCCGACCCCGAGGCGATCTTCATCCACTGCCTCCCCGCCGATCGCGGCTACGAGGTCGACTCCAGCGTGATCGACGGGCCGCAGAGTGTGGTCTGGGACGAGGCCGAGAACCGGCTGCATGCGCAGAAGGCCCTCCTGGTCTGGCTGCTCGGCAAGAAGGACGCGTGATGGCCGACTCCTCGCACGAAGGCACCAACGAGGGCGCGCTCTGGGGTGCCCGCTTCGCCACCGGGCCGTCGCCGGAGCTGGTGGAGCTCAGCCGCTCCACGCACTTCGACTGGATCCTCGCGCCGTACGACATCGCCGGCTCCCACGCGCATGCCACGGCGCTCGAGGCGGCTGGATATCTCGAGCCCGATGAGGCGCGGCGGATGCACGAGGGGCTGGATGCCGTAGCCCGCAAGGTCGCCGACGGCGTCCTGCGCCCGGTGCCGACCGACGAGGACGTGCACGGCGCGCTCGAGCAGGCGCTGATCGCCGAGCTCGGACCGGAACTGGGCGGGCGCCTCCGCGCCGGTCGCAGCCGCAACGACCAGATCGCGACGCTGGTGCGCATGTATCTGATCGACCATGCGCGGGTGATCGCCCGTGACATCCTGCGGGTCATCGACGCGCTGGTCGCCCAGGCCGAGGCCCACCCCGATGCCATCCTCCCCGGGCGCACGCACCTGCAGCATGCGCAGCCCGTGCTCCTCGCCCACCACCTGCAGGCCCACGGCTGGCCGCTCGTGCGCGAACTCGAACGCCTGGTGGACTGGCGTCGTCGTGCCGGTGTCTCGCCCTACGGCGGGGGAGCGCTGGCCGGTTCCACGCTCGGTCTCGACCCCGCGCTCGTGGCGACCGAGCTCGGACTCGACCGCCCGGCCGAGAATTCCCTCGACGGCACCGCCGCCCGCGATGTGGTGGCGGAGTTCGCCTTCATCACGGCCATGACGGGTGTCGACATCTCGCGCCTGTCCGAGGAGATCATCCTCTGGAACACCCGCGAGTTCGGTTTCGTCACGCTCGACGACGGGTACTCGACGGGGTCGAGCATCATGCCGCAGAAGAAGAACCCCGACATCGCCGAGCTCGCGCGAGGCAAGTCGGGCCGTCTCATCGGCAACCTCTCCGGGCTGATGGCCACGCTCAAGGGGCTCCCGCTGGCGTACAACCGCGATCTGCAGGAGGACAAGGAGCCGGTCTTCGACTCGGTGCAGACCCTCGAGGTGGTGCTCCCCGCGTTCGCCGGCATGATCGCGACGCTGCGTTTCGACACCGAGCGGATGGCGGCGCTGGCGCCCCAGGGCTTCTCGCTCGCGACCGATGTCGCGGAATGGCTCGTGAAGCGGCGGGTGCCGTTCCGCGACGCCCACGAGATCTCGGGTGCGCTCGTGCGTGCGTGTGAAGAGCAGGGGATCGGGCTGGAGGATGCGTCCGACGAGCTGCTGGTGTCGGTGTCGCCGCATCTCGTACCCGAGGTGCGTGAGGTTCTCACGATCGAGGGTTCGGTCGCGTCTCGGACCGGCGTCGGCGGCACCGCACCGGTCCGCGTCGCCGAGCAGCGCGCCGAGCTGGTCGCCCGGGCCCAGGCCGCCGCTCACGCACTCGGCCTGTAGCCGGCGCACACGCCGAACGACTTACGATTCGCCGACGGTGTGACGATTCGACGGAAGTTTCCTTTGGACCCCTCCGTGTATCGTCATCCCCTCGGCGAATCGTCGTCCTCGCGCCGCACATCCTGTCGATGACCTCACCGAGACGCCGGCATCCGGCTGAGCGCGCCGAGTACAGACGCGCGCACCGCTGGCCAGTCATGGATGATCTGGGCATAGTCAAATCGGAGTGTCTCATATCCGAGTCGTGATGCCGTGGCGTCTCGCACGCGATCGCGATGGCGTTGCGTCGACGAACCGTGATTTTCGTCGCCGTCAGCCTCGAGGATGACTCGGCCCGCGATGACGAAGTCGACTCGTCCCACGCCGTCGACCATCACCTGGCAGTCCAGTCGAAGGCCGAGGAGATGGAGCCGCAGGCGGAGGAGTGATTCCAGGCCGCTGTCGGCATCGGGCCGCGCCAGCTCGACCAACCACCGTGCGGTGCGGGGTAACGCTGCTCTGATCCGCGATCGAGCTGCGGAGGAGAGGATCCCCAGTCTCCAGGCCGACTCGTAGGCGGCGAAGAACGCCTCGTCGCCGCTGCAACGTCGCAGGTGCAGCAGTGCAATCTCGACGGGTGCCGCCCCCAGGGGTGGGGCTCCGCGGTAGTAGTGCGCGACGCACACGCAGTGCGGATGCCGCAGCGCATGTTGATCCGGACCGAGCCAGACGTGAGGGCCGTCTTCGGTGGGAAGGACCCAGATTCCCCTCATGCGGAGCACACTGACGCAGGTGAGCGCGCCGCCGTGCGCGATGGCCGATCGCGTCTGCTCACTCAGCGGACCGATCGCGAAGACGCCGTCCCGCAGGCGCTCGATCTCTCCGCGCGTGACCAGCGCGGCGAGGGCCTGCCGGGAAAAGCCGAGAGTTTGCAGTCGCTTCCCCCGTACGATTCCGCCGAGGTCTCTGATCGTGTCTGTTGCGGAGAGCATCACGCCACGATGCCGGAGCGGACGCTCGGCGTCAGACCACACGGCCGAGGAATGTGGATGGCTCGTCCCTCCCACAGCGCGTGCAGAGGCGGTGGCCGCGACCTGGTGGCGACAATCAGCGGACGCGCAGACGATTCGCCGTGGCATCGACGGGGATTCTCCCGTCAAACGTCGGGACCACGGCTAATCGTCGGCGTCACGCTCGGTGAGCAGACGGCGGCGAGCTCAGTGCAGTTCGGCGTCGGCCGCGGACCGCGCCCACCGGGTGAACCGTACGGTGAGACCCGCACGTGTCGGGGCGGCGAGGAAGGGCCCGGCGGATGCCGCTGCCTGGCCGTCGAACGGAGCGACCCGCACGAGCCGCCACGGCTCCTCGGCGGTGCGCGCCCGCACGATCACGGAGTCCGCCCAGCGGCTCACGCGCACTGTGATCTCGCTCTCGAGCCACTCGTCGACGAAGCCGACGGACCAGTCCGACCCTCCGTCGGTGACCACGGCGCCGAGCCCGAGGTGGTCGTCGGCGTACTCGACGCCGGTCTTCACCCAGTGTTCGTCGTCGATCCGCACGAAGATGCCCGCCTGGTCGAACTGGCCGTCCCACGGCGCCCGGAACGACACCTCCATCGCCTCGCCCACGGCGAGCGGTGCGAGCAGGGCGTGTTCGGTGTCGTGCACGAACCCGTAGGCGGTGTGCCGCCAGGCGTCGCTGCCTTCGACGGCAGTGACGTCGAAGTGCTCCGCGTCTTCCACGGCGGCGGGGTCGTGGGTCCAGGTTCCCGCGGACCAGGCAATGATGCTCGAATCAGGCATATTTCCATCCCATAACCAAATAGTGCATATAACTAAGAATATTCGTGATAAGGTTATCGCATGGTCATCGCTGTGATCGCAGACATCGTGGGCTCCCGTGAACTCGGGGACCGCGGCGCCGCACAGCGCGTGCTGGATGAGACCATCGCGCAGGCCGAGAGCGACCTCCCGCTGGCGGCGCAACCGTTGACGCCCACGGTAGGGGACGAGCAGCAGGGCGTCTACCGAGAACTCGGCGATGCGCTCCGCTCACTCTTCCTGATCCAGCTGCGACTGCCCGAAGGGATCGCCTTCCGATTCGGCATCGGCGTGGGAGAGGTGCGCGCCGTCGCCTCCGTACACGGCGAGCTCGCTGACGGGCCGGGCTGGTACGCCGCGCGGGCCGCGATCGAGACCGTGCACTCCCGCGAGCAGCGCGCCGTGCCGCGCACGCGCACCTGGATTGTCGGAGCCCCGGGGCAGGATGAGGTCATGGCGTCGACGATCGCGGTCTCCAATGCCTACCTGCTCGCGCGTGACGAGCTCGTGGGTGCGATGAGTGCGCGCGAGCGGCGACTCACCTACGGGCGCCTGGTCGGCCGCTCGCAGCAGGAGCTCGCGGCGCAGGAGGGCATCTCCCAGCCGAGCGTCTCGAAGTCGCTGCGACGTGCCGGATCCGCCGCGCTCATCGAAGGACTCGCCGCCCTGAAGGGAGAGCCGGCATGATCATCGCCGGATTCATCCTGCTCGCCATCGGAGCCGCAGACCTCGTGCGGCAGTTCGTCCCGCGGCGTTGGATCGGATACCTGGCCGCGGCCGTCGTGCTGCTCCTGCTCGGCAGCGTCAGCGATGCTCTCCTGCCAATGATCGCCGCGCTCGCGTCCGGCGCGCTCTGGGTCTGGTGCATGCCCGACGGGCGACCCTCACGCGCGGGGTTCTGGCCCGCCGTGGTCCTCGCGCTCGTCGTCGTCGGAGCCGTGATCTCGATGGGAGCACGCGCCCAGGCCGGACTCATCGGCGAGGTGTGGCAGTTGCGTTCGCCGTTCGGTGAGGTCACGTTCGACCTGGCGATCCTGGTGCTCGGGGTGTCGGCGTTCCTCCTCGAGTCCGCGAACCTCGTGGTGCGCGCCGCTCTCGACGGCGAACACACCTGGCGCCCCGCCGAGCAGGTCACCGAGGCCACACCCGTCGTCGGGGCTGCATCGGTCGGCGCGGAGATGAGCCAGACCCTCCCAGAACCGACGACAGCCCTCGCAGAACCGACGACAGATCCGGCACCTGTGGTGGCGGCCGCCCCTGATCCGCGGGCCGGCTTCCAGGGCGGGCGACTGATCGGCCCGCTCGAACGCCTCCTCGTCCTGATCCTCACGCTCGCCGCCGCGTACCCGATCCTCGCGGCGATGCTGGCGGCGAAGGGGATCGTCCGCTTCCCGGAGATCTCCCGCGACGGTGAGACCGGCGCCAGAGCCGAGTACTTCCTCGTGGGCAGCCTCGTCAGCTGGGTCATCGCCCTCGGCGCCGCCTTCCTCGTCTGGTGGGCAGCGCACAGCTGACGACGGTTCCGAATCAGCCCACGGAGCGGTACCAGTCCAGCTTCTCCGCGAGACGCTGCTGTTGCGTGAGAACCTCGGCGAGCTGCTTCTCGACCGTCACCGCGTGCTCTTCGAGAAGCGCTATCCGCTCCGGGATGGAGTCTTCTCGCTGGCAGAGCTGGCCGTAGCGGCGCAGGCGTTCCACCGGCATGCCGGTCTCGCGGAGGCACTTGAGGAACTCCAGGAGGCCGAGCTCGGCATCGGTGTACGCGCGATGCCCGCCGGCCGTGCGCGATACCGCGGGCAGGATGCCCTCGCGCTCGTAGTACCGGAGCGTGTCGATGCTGAATCCGGAGCGGGCCGCGGTCTCCGCCGGCGTGTACGTCGTCATGATCCGAGCATAGGACTTGACCTGGAGTGCACTCCAGGTTGCACAGTGAAGTCATGACCAACCGGAACACCCCTGCATCCCCGCTCGTCCTCGGAGCGATGTCATTCGGCACGCTCGTCGACGAGGAGACCTCTTTCGCTCTGCTCGACCGCTTCGTCGACCGTGGCGGCATCTGGATCGACACCGCCGACTGCTACAGCTTCTGGACGAGTGAGACGGGGCAGGGGGGAGCCTCCGAAGAGGTGCTCGGACGCTGGCTGGCGTCGCGACCGGATGCACGAGCGCAGGTCCGCATCTCGACCAAGGTCGGTGCCGAGCCGCTGTGGCCCGGCTCCTGGCCTGAGCACCGGGCCGGTCTCTCTCCGCGTGCGATCCACGCTGCCGTCGAAGGGAGCCTCGAACGCCTGGGCGTCGACAGGATCGACCTGCTCTGGCTGCACCAGGAGGACCGCACGGTCGCGATCGAAGACACGGTGGACGCCCTCGCGGCGCTCACCGTCGACGGGACGGTGGGCCGTGTCGGCGCCTCCAACCACCCGGCCTGGCGCATCGAGCGCGCCCGCGCGCACGCGAGAAAGATCGGAAGCGTTCCCCTCGACGCGTTCCAGTTGAACAGCACATACCTGCGCACGCGTCCGGGAACGCTTCCTCCCGGAGTGGCGCACCCGTTCGGCGTGCTGAGCGACGAGCAGCGGGACTTCGCCCGGGCGAACGGGATCGAGATCTGGGCGTACACCCCGCTGCTCTCCGGTGCCTATGACAACCCGGAGAAGTCCGTGCCCGAGGTGTACGACCACCCCGGGACTGCGCGTCGGCTCGCGGTGCTGGCCGAGATCGCGGCGGCGCGGGACCTCGGCCGAGGGCAGATCGTGCTGGCGTGGCAGCTCGCGCGAGGCATCCGTCCCATCCTCGGCGGCAGCAAGCTCGATCAGCTGGATGTCGCGATGGATGCGGCGTCGATCTCCCTGTCCGTCGAGGAGATCACTCTCCTCGACGAGCCGGTGTGAGGCGATTCGACGGTGCGCGGCGCTGATAGCCTGGAGCGCGTGTCAACTCCCGATCTGACGACCGCACCCCAGGCGATCGACCCCGCGTTCGAGAACGTGTGGGACGAACTCGTGTGGCGTGGCCTGGTCCAGGTGTCCACCGACCAGGAGGCGCTGCGCGCCCTGCTCGCGGGAGACCCCATCACGTATTACTGCGGGTTCGATCCGACGGCGCCGAGCCTGCACCTGGGCAACCTCGTGCAGCTGCTGACGCTGCGCCGCATCCAGCTCGCCGGGCACAAGCCTCTCGGTCTGGTCGGCGGGTCCACCGGACTCATCGGCGATCCGCGTCCGACTGCCGAGCGAACGCTGAACACCCGCGAGACCGTCGAGGAGTGGGTCGGGCGGCTTCGCGCGCAGGTCGAGCGCTACCTCAGCTTCGAGGGTGAGAATGCGGCACGCATCGTGAACAACCTCGACTGGACCGCGCCGCTGAGCGCGATCGACTTCCTCCGCGAGATCGGCAAGTACTACCGCGTCGGCACGATGCTCAAGAAGGATGCGGTTGCCGCGCGACTGAACTCCGACGAGGGCATCAGCTACACCGAGTTCAGCTACCAGATCCTGCAGGGGATGGACTTCCTCGAGCTGTACCGCCAGTACGACTGCGTGCTGCAGACGGGAGGGTCCGACCAGTGGGGAAACCTCACCAGCGGGACGGATCTGATCCGCCGCGCCGAGGGCTCGTCCGTGCATGCGATCGGCACACCGCTGATCACCAACAGCGACGGCACGAAGTTCGGCAAGAGCGAGGGCAATGCGATCTGGCTCGACGCCGAGATGTGCAGCCCGTACCGGATGTACCAGTTCTGGCTGAGCACCGCGGATTCCGACGTCGTCGACCGCCTGAAGGTCTTCACGTTCCTGAGCCGCTCGGAGATCGAGGGGTACGCCGGACTCGTGGCGACGGAGCCGTTCCGTCGTGCCGCCCAGAAGCGTCTCGCGCTCGAAGTGGTGGCGACCGTGCACGGCATCGACGCGGCGGCGGCGGTGATCGCGGCATCCGAGGCCCTGTTCGGACAGGGCGATCTGACCGCGCTCGACGCGCAGACACTCCGCACCGCGCTGGAAGAGCTCCCGAATGCGACCGTCGCCACCGGCACCCCGGTGGTCGACGTGCTGGTCGCGACCGGGCTGGTCGCCAGCCTCTCCGAGGCGAGGCGTGCGATCGCGCAGGGCGGTGTCACGCTCGACGGCAACCGCGTCGAAGACGAGACTGCCGCGGTCCAGGGCACTCTTCCCGGGGGAGTGTCCGTACTCCGTCGTGGCAAGAAGACCCTCGCCGGCGTCTTCCTCGGCTGAGCCTTCGCGCTTCGGATAGCAGAGCCGGATGCCTTTCACTCCCAGTCACGCGCTCGTGGCGCTGCCGTTCATCCGAACGCCGTTGGTGCCCGCGGCGATCGCGATCGGCGCCATGGCGCCGGATCTGCCGCTGTTCGTGCGGGGTGTCGGGCTGAACTACTCGTTCACCCACACGTTCGGCAACATCCTGTGGACGGCACTCCTCGCGTTCGTGCTCTTCCTCGTCTGGCGCGTGATCCTGCGTCCCGCGGTGCCGGAACTCGTGCCGCTGTGGCTGGCGCGTCGGCTCCCGGAGGACTGGCGCGAGGGCGGCGCGGAAGCCGCACGACGAGCCGTCGGCGTGGGGGAGAAGCGCTGGTATCCGGTGCTCCTCGCGGTGTCTTTCCTGATCGGCGTGGCCTCGCACATCCTCTGGGATCTCTTCACGCATGAAGGTCGTGCCGGCGTGCAGCTGCTCCCCGGTCTCGACGCGATGTGGGGTCCGCTGCCCGGATTCAAGTGGCTTCAGCACGGATCGAGTGTGATCGGCCTGCTCATCATCGGTGTCTGGGCGCTGCTGTGGCTGCGCCGGCGGGAAGCGCGAACGAGTGTGACTCGGTGGCTGCCGCAGGGAGTGCGCATCGCGTGGTGGGTCTCGCTCCCGGTGATCCTGGTCGCTGCGCTCGTCTGGGGGATCATCGCGTTCGGTCCCATCGACACGGAGTTCACCGTGCAGCATCTGGCCTATCGCGTGCTGCCTCCGGCATGTGCGCTCTGGGGTGCGATCACCTTCGTGCTCTGCGTCGTTCTGGCGGTTCGCGGCCGTCGTCACCAGATCGCCTGATCCGACCCCCAGAGGTGCGGGGCATCGAACTCGAGACCGGTCATCGCCGGTCGCGAGGTGACGAGGGACCTGCCGTCGACCTCGAAGCGCGCGAGGTGCGGGCCGACGTCGAACCCGACCTCCCCTTCCGGCTCCCGGCTGCGCGGCATCCCGAGAAGTTCGGCGGCGATGCGGCGGAGCGAGGTGCCGGTGTACCAGGACCCGCCTTCGCCGGTGCGGCGTTGCAGCAGCGCCGTCACCGCGGCGGCGAGCAGATATCCGGCACTGTGGTCGAGCGCCTGGGCGGGAAGCGTGCCCGGGCGGTCCGCGTCCGGCGACTCGATGAGCGCGATTCCGGATGCCGCCTGGACGAGGCTGTCGAAGCCGGCGCGATCGGGATGCTCCGTGCCCCAGGCACTCAGTTGCGCGACGACCAGGTCCGGATACCGTTCGGCGAGCACACTCGGATGAAGTCCCAGTCGGTCCAGCGCGGCGGGACGGTAGCCGAGCACCACGGCATCGGCGTCTGAGAGCAGGTCGTGCATCTGCGCGGTGCGCGCATCCAACCGTGCCGAGCGCTTGCCGTGCCCGGTGTCGAGGTGCTGCCACTCGGGTTCGGGCAGGTGCGGCGGATCGATGCGCAGCACGTCGGCGCCGAGGAGAGCGAGCGTGCGGGTGCAGACGGGACCGGCGATAACGCGGGTGAGGTCGAGCACGCGCATACCGGCGAGGGGGTGGCGATCATCCTGCGCCGCCGTCGCTCGTGAGCCGCGTGGGCGACGACGTGCGGAGGCGGCGGTGCGTCGGACCTCGAGAAGCGGAGCCGCACGGAGGGCTCGATCAGCGGCGGGGTCCTCGGCGGACACGGCGACGGCGAGACCACCGAGCCGAGTGATCGCCGCGACGGCGTCAGCCGTCGTCCGTTCCTCGAGTGCGGCGCGGACCGCATCGGCGTCGGCGTCATCCTGCAGTGCGAGTGCGGTGCGCAGAGCGGCGGAGTGATGCGGATAGTTCCCATGGGTCCTGACCCATCCGTCCGCAGTCCGCCAGAAACCCGAATAGGGCGACCACACCGAGGGAGCGACGCCGTCGATCGAGAGCACGCGGTCGCTCCGGTAGGCGGTGGCCACACGGTGCGGGTCGATGAGCGCGGGCGAGCGACCGGCGGCGAGCAGGGCAGAGGCGACGCTGGCCCAGGCGAGTTCCGCGGTGGCGAGCCGAGAGGGCAGGGCGACGGCGGCGTGAGCTTCCGTCGTTCCCTCTGCCGCGGGGAGATCGAGCAAAACCCTGACACGGTCGAGCAGAGCAGCTCCCGGGTTGGGAGCCGGGTCAGTGGTGAGTGGGAGCATGGCCAGATCGTACTCTCGGCGGCACGCGGCAACGGAAACCGCGGCTGATCCGGCGTAAAGCGCGCGGAAGCTCGAACGACACGCCCGGGCTGTATGCCCCGATTTGCCAGAACCCCGGAACCCACGTAACTTATTACTTGTTCGCCCCACAGGGAAGCGGAGGAGCCAAGAGCTTCACCCCCCTCAAGCGGAGAACCACTCCCGATCCACTCTCACTTGAGAGATCAGGCGCTTGCGTCTAGGATAGGGAATCCACCTCTTCTGCGGCTGTCATCAGCTGCGCTGCGGATCTCTGATCTGCACGGCGCGCCGATTTGACAAGCGGGACAGGGTGGGTAAGATAGAGAAGTTGCCCTGCGGGCCTGGCTGTGATGGCTGGGTCGTGGGAG
>NZ_JALJRG010000007.1:0-284274 GCF_024519805.1 Microbacterium sp. Mcb102
CCGCATCGAGGCGACTCATCGCCTCGTGCAACCCGGTCAAAGTGGACATGCTCCACCCTAACCCGGTAACACGCTACCTTCGAAGCTATCTCCGCATCACATCCCAGAATTCCGCACAAAACCGCGACACCACGCCCGCGACCCCTCCTCCACAGATCCCGCCATCCTCGAAGCTATCCACGAATAATGTAAAAGGCGCAACAGGCGTAACGGATCACGCAGAAGCCCCGCCGACAACCCCGCTACTTCACGCTCCCCTGCGTCAACCCACCGACGAGCCACTTCTGCAGGAAGAGCGCCAGCAGATAGATGGGGATCAACCCGGACAGGCTTGCGGCCGCCATCTGCCCGAACATCACCTCGCGGCCACCCTGCATCAGGGCGATGCCGACCGGGAGCGTCTGCGAATCGACGCTCTGCGTAAGCAGCAGCGGGATCAGGAAGTCGTTGTACGCGAGGATGAACACGATGATCGAGACCGCGACGATCCCCGGCGCGGTGAGCGGCAGGATCACCGACCAGAGCGTCCGGAGCGGTCCGCATCCGTCGATCTGCGCCGCCTCGTCGATCTCGAAGGGGATGGCGCGGAAGAAGCCGTCGAGGAGCCAGACGGCGACCGGGGTGAGCAGCAGACCCTCGACGACGCCGAGCCCGAGCACCGAGTCCATCAGCCCTGCCGAGCGCACCAGGACGAAGAGCGGGATGATCGCGACGACCGGCGGGGCGACGTAGGCCGAGACGATCAGCCCGAGCGTCTGCTTCCCGCCGGCGCGCAGCCGGGCCATCGCGTAGTTCGCGGGGATCGACACGAGGAGCGACACCAGCACGGCGATGATCGCCGCGCCGAACGAGTTGCGCAGGTAGGTGAGGATCGGCCAGTTCTCGAAGGCCGCGGTCCAGTTCTCGAAAGCGAGGCGCGAGGGGAGGATCCGTGTCGACAGGATGTCGTCCGGGCTCTTGAACGACATGCCGACCATGTACAGCACGGGCAGGAGCGCGAGCGTGATCGCGACGACGATCACGGCCCACTTCACCGCCGTGACCAGTGCGGACGGACGCCCGGGGCGCGACGTGCTCGACGTGCGCACCTTGGAGCGCCCTCGGCGACGGGCGGAGGGGACGATGAGCGTCTCGGTCGCGCTCTCCTCGAGGCGATCGGATGCGCGGAGCATGAGCGACATGGTCAACTCTCCTTGTGCAGGCGCTGCCGCACGGCGTTGAGCGGCAGGATGACGATGGTGACCAGGACGAGGAAGGCGATGGTCTGCGCGGCCGCCGCCCCCACATCGAAGGTCTGCAGACCGGTGCGATAGATCTCGTAGCTGCTGACGGTGGTGTCGAAGCCCGGCCCGCCGCTGGTCATGATGAACACGAGGTCGAAGACCTTGAACGAGACGACGAGCTTCAGCAGGAGGACCGTGATCAGGCTCGGCAGCACCAGCGGGAGGGTGATGCGCCAGAAGGTCTGCCACACTCCGGCGCCGTCGACCTGCGAGGCCTCGTACACCTCGGTGGGCAATGTCTGCAGCGCGGCGAACACCAGCAGGACGCAGAACGGCGTCCACTGCCAGGCGTCGACCGTGATCACCGAGATCATCGCGGCGGGGCTCGATCCGAGGAACAGGAACGGCTCGGAGCCCGGATCGAGCGACTGCCCGATGTTGTTGAGCAGCCCGCCCGTGGGGGCGAGCATGAGCTTCCAGATGACGCCGGCCATGACCGGCGGCGTCATCAGCGGGAGCAGGAGGAGCACGCGGATGATGCGCCCGCCCTTGACGGCCGCATCGAGCGAGAGCGCGACCGCCAACCCTGCGATCAGCGCGATGAGCGCCGACGGGATGGCGAAGAGGAGCGACCTGCCGAGGGACGGGAGGGTGATCCCGTCCCCCAGCAGCGCTGCGAAGTTGTCGAACCCGACCCATTCCGAGAACGGACGTCCCAGCGACGACTCCGAGAAGGAGGCGGCGATGATGTAGCCGAGCGGGTAGATCGCGATGATGACGATCGCGATGACGGCGGGGGCGAGCAGGGCGCGCCCCGTCCACGACGCACGTCGGAAGACGCGTCGGTGGGTGACGGGCTGCGACATGAGCGGTCCTTTCGGGTTCGACGAGCCGGGTCAGCCGGCCAGGGACTGCCAGGAGTCCCAGGTCTGCTGCATCGCCTGTTCGGCGGTCAGGCTCCCCTGGAGCATGAGCGCGAGGTTGTCGCTCAGCGACTGGATCATCTCCGGTGCCTGCGGCGACGTGGGCCAGGACTGCGCGTTCGGCAGGACCTGCGCGGCGACCGCCGACACCTCGGGGGCGAACTCGACGTATTCCGGGCTCTCCAGCGTCGAGGTCCGGGTGGGATCCACTCCGGAGCCGGTCGTCGTGATCAGCTTCTCGTTGGTCTCTTTCGAGGAGGCGAAGGCCACGAAGTCCTTGGCGAGCTCCTCATCGCTCGCGTTGGGGCTGATTCCCATCGCCCATCCGGCGTTCAGCGCTCCGGAGATCTTGCCTTCCGGCCCGATGGGCAGCGGTGCCACACCCCAGCCGTCGACGATCTTCGACTGCTCGGGATCCTGCGCGAAGACACCGAGGTCGGTCCAGAACTCGATCATGCCGACGGACCCCGAGAGGAACTGCGGCAGCGCCTGCTCGAACCCGATCTCCAGCGGACTGGGCAGGGCCGAGGGGGCGGCGTCGAGCATCGACTGCGCGGCCGCGACCGCGTATTCGGTGTCGAGCTGCGGCATCTGCGGGTCGATCGGATCGGGCGACATCGTGGCGAGACGGTTGAAGAAGGTCGAGCCGATGTTGAACGCGCTCTTCGAGCCGAGCAGGGCGTTGCCGTACACGCCGTCCGCCTTCTCGGCATCGGTGATCTTCTTCGAGACCTCGATGTACTCGTCCCACGTGGTCGGCACCTCGACGCCGTTCCGCTCGAAGATCGCCTTGTTGTAGAAGAGCACGTGTGTGTCGCCGTCGATCGGCAGGCCGTAGGTGCCTCCCTCGTACTGCGAGTACGGGCCGAAGATCGCCTCGATGAAGTCGGACGAGTCGATGTCTTCGTCGGATTCGACCCAGTCGGTGATGTCGGCGAGCGCACCGGCGTCGGCGAGCGCGCCGACCGACGTGTACCAGTACTGGATGACGTCGTAGTTGTTGGTTCCGGACTGTGCGTCGAGGACCGCCTTGGTCTGGATCTGGTCGTAGGGCACGACCTCGACTTCAACCTCGACACCGGTCTCGGCTTCGAAGTCGGCCTCGAGGATCTTTCCGGCCCCCTCCTGCGGGGCGGCGATGAGGACCTTGAGGGTCTTGTCACCGCCGTCGCCGGAGGATCCGCCGGCGTCGCCGGAGCAGCCCGCGAGCACGAGGCCCGCGACGGAAGCCAGGGCGATGACGGGCAGGGAGCGACGCGCATAGCGCGCGAGGGATGAGGAGCGTCGTTGCACACTCATGGTGCTGTCCTTTCGATGTTTCTTCTTCGGGTGAGGGGGTGAAGCGGTCAGGATGCGGATTCGGGGTCCGGCGTCCAGGGGCGATCGACCTTGTCGCCATCGACCCAGGGGGTCTTCACGAAGACGGCGCGGAACGTCTCGTCGAACGGGTTGCGCACGAAATGCTCCTCGTGCGGTTCGGCGCGGAGCACGTCACCGACCGAGACGACCTTGCAGGTGTCGCGATCGAGCCAGATCTCGGCGCGCCCTTCCAGCACCACGAAGGACTCCGTGTGGTGCTCGTGCAGGTGATTGCCGAACTCGTCGCCCGGCCGCAGCACGACCACGCCGAACGCGGCGTCGTCGCTCTGGGCGAGGTAGCCGGGCCCCCAGTCGCCGAACCGGAGAGAGGCATCGGCGGCGCGGAGCACGTCGGCACTCATGCGAGCACCCGCGTCTCGGTGGCCTCGCGGAACAGCTCGTACGCGTCGGCGGGAGCGGCGTCGTCGTGGACGACCGCGCGGACTGCGCGCATCATCGCCGCGGGATCGGCGCTCTGGAAGATGTTGCGCCCCATGTCGACGCCGGCAGCGCCCGCGCGGACCGCGTTCGACGCCATCGTGAGGGCTTCCAGCTCGGGGAGCTTCTTCCCCCCGGCCATGATCACCGGCACCGGGCAGCCCGCCACCACGTCTTCGAAGCCCTCGTCGCAGTAGTAGGTCTTGACGAGCTGGGCGCCGAGCTCGGCGATGATGCGGGTGGCGAGGCCCAGGTAGCGGGCGTCACGGACGAGCTCCTTGCCGACCGCCGTCACCCCGAGCACCGGGATCCCGGCGGCGTAGCCCTCGTCGACGAGCGTCGTGAGGTTGCGGATGCTGCGGCTCTCGTGCTCACCGCCGACGAAGACCTGCACGGCCACGGCGTCGGCGTTGATGCGCACGGCATCCGCCATCGCCATCGCGGTGTATTCGTCGGAGAGGTCCTTGAGGATCGACGGCCCGCCCGAGGCGCGGAGCACGAGCCCGGCGCGCGTGGCCGGCGGCACGGAGGTGCGCAGCGCACCGCGGGTGCACATCACGGCGTCCGCGTACTCGGCGAGCGGGGCGATGTTCAGGTCGATGCGCTCGAGGCCGGACGTCGGTCCCTGGAAGTATCCGTGGTCGAACGCCAGCATCACCGTGCGGCCGGTGTCGGGGTCGAGGATGCGGGAGAGGCGGTTCTGCATGCCCCAGTCGAGGTTCGCGGCCCCGCGGATGTTCTGCGAGAAGCGCACGGCCGGTGTCTCGGAGTGGAACTTCTTCGCTGCGGCGTTGCCTTCGAGGTCTGCCATAGTGTCTCCTTCTGGTGATCGTCAGCCGGCGTGGCCGACGGGCGAGAGTCGGGTGGGGGAAAGGTCGTGGGGGCCGCGGGCGGCACCCGGTGGGGTGAAGAGCGGGAGCAGGTCGGGGCCCGAGATCGAGAGCATGTCGCGATACACGCGGTGCCAGCGCTCGGTCACCGCGCGGTACTGCTCGTGCTCGCCGGGGTCGACGCGTTCGACGCGGTCGGGGTCGCCCATCGGCGGCAGGGCGGCGCCCACGCCACGCGCAGCCAGGCGGGCGGCGCCGTACGAGGTGGCTTCCGGCGCAGGGGTCACGCGGGTGTCGAGTCCGGTCACTCCGGCGATCACCCGCGGCCAGAGAGCGCCCGCACTCGAGCCGCCGGTGAAGGTGACCGATCCTTCGGCGACCGCTCGGCCGCCGGTGAGGGAGGCGAGGATTTCGAGGTGCGCGCCGGCCACGATCGCGGCTGATTCCTCGATCGCGCGGACGAATGCTCCCCGCGACGACCGGGCCGCGTCGTTGATGTCGAAGCCCACGAACGCGGGGGCCGCGTGATGCCAGGCGTCCGCCTGCATCACATTCGCCATGGTCGCGACGACACCGTTGGCGCCCGCCGGAACCGCCGCGGCCCATTCCTCCATGACGGTGAACGCGGACGTTCCGGCTGCGCGTCCGAGCTCGGCGGCATCCGGGCACATCGCATCTCGGAACCAGCGCATCGCGAGTCCCGAGAGGAAGCCGATCCCCTCGACCATCCAGGTACCCGGATCGACGTGGCAGAGCGTGCGCAGTCGCCGCTCCGGGTCGATCAGCGGTTCCGATGTGACGGCCGTGGTCTGCCAGAACGTGCCGGCGACGATCGTCGGCACCCCTTCGCGGGCCGCGATGCCATGGAGCGCGAGCTGGGTGTCGGCACCGCCGGTCACGACGGGTGTGCCCACAGGGAGTCCGGTGGCGGCAGCCGCGGCGGGCGTGACAGCACCCACGACCTCGCCGCATTCGATCACGGGAGGGAGGATGCTGCGGTCCACGCCCACGAGTCCCGCGAGATCGTCCGACCAGTTCCTCGACCGCAGGTCGAACAGCGCCGAACTCGAGCCGCTGGTCGGCTCGGTCACGAACTCCCCCGTCAGGCGCGTCGTGACCCAGTCGCTCAGCATCCCGAAGTGGCGCGCCTGCGCGAAGAGGTCGGGCTCGTGGCGGGCGATCCACCGCAGGCGGGCCGGGGCCGTGATCGACACCCAGTCCCCCGCCGTGCGGTACACCTCGTCGGCCACACCTTCGGCGACCAGTTCGTCGGCCTCCGCGCGTGCCCGACCGTCGGTGTTCGGGCAGGCCCAGAGCTCGCTGCCCTCAGCGTCGTACAGGACGAATCCCTCCCGCATGCTCGACGCTGCCACGGCCGCGACGCGCCGCCCGCCGAGGTGCGCCACGACCTCCGAGACGGCGGCGGCGATGGCCCTCCATCCGCTCTCGGTGTCGAAGACCGTGCCGCCGGGGTGCCCCGGTACCGCGGTGTGCGTCCACTCGCGCGCTGCTCGGGTGACCAGTCGGCCCTCGATGTCGAAGGCGAGCGCTCGCGCCGATCCGGTACCGGCATCGATGGCGAGGAAGACGTCGGTCATCGTTCCCATCGCAGGCTCCCATCCGTGAGAAAGCTCTCGACCTCGGCGGCGAGCATGTCCGCACCGCGGACGAGCGTCTCGTTCGTCGCGCCGGCCAGATGGGGCGTGAGGATGAGGTTCGGTTCCGCGACGAGCTCCCGCCACGGTCCATCGGGTTCGTTCACGTCGAGGGCGACGCCGGCGAGGTGGCCGCTGCGCAGCGCCTCGAGGAGCGCGTGCTCGTCGACGAGCGATTCCCGGGCGGTGTTGATGAGGAACGACCCCTCCGGCATGCGGGCGATCTGCGCGGCGCCGATCATGTGGCGGTTCTCGTCGGTGGCGCGCGCATGCACGCTGACGACGTCGCTGGCGGAGAGCAGGGAATCGAGGTCGGGGACGATCGTGGCGTCCGCCACAGATGCCGGGTCGACGAAGGGGTCGTACGCGGTGATGGTCGCCCCGAGAGCCCGCGCCCGGGCCGCGACGAGACGGGCGACGTTGCCGTAGCCGATGAGACCGAGTCGCAGTCCCTTCACCTCGCGGCCGAACCAGCGGGCCCCCTCGAAAGTCGATTCGGCGAGCGGACGGCCGTCGGCGACCCGCTCGTCCACGTCGCGCAGCGACGCCGGCACGTTGCGCACGAGGGAGATCAGGAACCCGATCGTGAGGTCGGCGACGGCATCCGCGTTCTTCCCCGGGGTCGTGGTCACGCGCACCCCGCGCTCGCGCGCCGCGTCGAGATCGACGTTGACGGGTCCGCCGCGTGCGCATCCGACGAGGCGCAGGTCGGGGAGCGCGGCCAAGACGTCGGCGGTCACGGGCGCCGCGTGGAAGGCGATGACGTCGTAGCCGCGGCCGAGTCTCGCGACCTCCGCCGGGTCCCCCTCGTACTCCCGGATGGAGGAGGTGTCCCACGTCGGCGTCGTGATCGTCATCGTCGTCGCGTCGACGGCGAGGCCCCGCTGCGCGAAGGCGCGGGTGAAGATCTCGGCGGTCATGTAGCTGTCGCCGATGACGAGGATGCGGTGGTCGGTCATGTGCAGGGCTCCCGGGGTTCGTGAGTGGGTGGGTCAGCGCAGAGCGGCGGGGTAACGACCGGAGGCGGTCTCGGTCGAGATGCCTCCCGCATCGAAACCGGTGTCGACGCTGACGCGGAGGCGATCGGTGCGCACGGAGGCGCGGGAGAAGTCGATGGGCTGGCCGCTCTGGTCGTAGGCGACGGCCTCGACGACGACGATCGGATGCCCCGGCTCGACCTCGAGCAGGCCCGCGAGCGCCCGATCGGCGGCGACGGCCTCGATCGTCCTGTGCATGCGGGCGATGCGGACGCCGGCGACGTTCCTGATCGCGGCGTAGAGACTCGCGCGGGGGTCGCGGAGGTCAGGCAGCACCCCGGCGAAGCGCGACGGCAGATAGTTGATCACGTGCACGGCGGTGCGCGAGCCCACGGCGCGCACGCGCTCCAGCACGAAGCCCGTGCCGTCGGGAGAGTCGCGTCCGACGACCGCTGCGGCCCACGAGGGAAGCGGCTCGATGCCGGCACGGAGGATCTCCGAGCTCAGGGCGCTGCGGCCGTCCTCGCTGTACTCGCCGAGAAGGCTCGGGGCCGAGGGGAGCGTCCAGGCCGACGGCCCCTGGGCTCGTTCCACGAAGGCGCCCTTGCCCTGCTGTCGGGAGATGATGCCGGCGCTCTCCAGCCGGGACAGCGCGTCGCGGATCGAGGTGCGCGAGGCCGAGAAGTGCTCCCGCAGCTCGTTCTCGCTGGGCAGGCGATCACCCGGTCCCCAGGTGCCCTGGGCGATCTCGGCTTCGATGGCGCGCATGATCTGGAACCAGATCGGAGCCGTCGACGTGCGGTCGAGCAGCGGCAGGCTGAGAGTGGACATTCCGGCCTCTTCGGTGAGCGGGTGCGGGAACATCTGCGTTCCCGAGCCGGACTCTCCTGTCCGGACATGTATCGATCATGGACCGATACTTGTATCCCCTGAAGAGACAAGTCAGGAAATTCTCCGACACCTGCTCTCAACTCGGATTTATCTCAGCTGGTCAGGCATTTCCCGGAACAGCAAGTGACCCCGGAGGTCGATCCGACCCCGGAGCAACGCGGGGAGCGCCGCGGCGGCCGGTACAAGTGGAACCCCCGCGGGGCTTCAGAGCGACAGATGCACGCGCAGCGCCTCGTCGATCTCCCCCATCAACTCGGCCGGCACCCAGCCGAGCGGACGGACGATGCGCGCGGTCGAGATGGTCCGCACCTGCTCCGCGTGCGCCTTCGAATCACGATCCAGCCCGTTGGCGGCGGCGGGAAGCAGCACCTGGAACGGCAGCACCCGCGTGACGTTCGACGTCACCGGCACGACGGTGACCGTGGCCTGCGGGCGTCGCGCAGCGACCGCGTTCGCCGTGTTGTTGCTCACGAGCACGGCCGGTCGCGTCTTCCGCGCCTCGGACCCGACCGTGGGGTCGAACGAGACGAGGATGATCTGACCACGACGAAGCAGGGAGACCGCACTCTCGCTCACGCGGTGGCCAGGCCATCGTCGGCCGCGGAATCCCACTCGTCGTCGTATCCCTCGGCGTATGCCTCGGCGTACGCGTCGGCAAGACGACTCTCACGAAGAAGGCGAACCGCCGCGTGCACCACGGCCGAGCGCGAGGGGTACCCGCCTTCGAGGGCCTGGGCGTCGAGGAACGCCAAATCGCTCTCACTCAGACTGAGGCTGACCTTTGCGGTGGACATGCAGTAATACTACTTCGGTAGCACCGCCGGTACCACCCACTTCCTTCGAGCATCCGAGCACCGCAGCGTCCTCGGCTGCACGCGAAGAGGCCCCGGATGCCAGAGCATCCGAGGCCTCTCCAGAGCCGTGCGTCAGCGCTTGCCGACAATCTGACGGCCGACGAGATCGCGCATGATCTCGTTCGTGCCGCCGTAGATGCGGTGCACACGAGCGTCGGTGAAGGCGCGGGCGATCGGGTACTCCATGATGTAGCCGTAGCCACCGTGCAGCTGCACGCCCGTGTCGAGCACCTCCCACTCGCGCTCGGTAGCCCAGAACTTGACCTTCGCGGCATCCTCGGCGGTGAGCGTGCTGTTCTTGTAGGCGAGCAGAGCGCGGTCGATGTACGCCCACATCGCATCGGTGGTCGCCGCCATGTCGGCGAGCCGGAAGCGCGTGTTCTGGAAGTCGGCGATGCGCTCGCCGAACGCCTCCCGGTCCTTCGTGTAGGCGACAGTCCAGTCCAGAGCGGCCTGCGCAGCTGCGGCCGCGGCAACGCCGATCGAAAGACGCTCGAGTGGCAGGTTCAGCATCAGCTGGATGAAGCCCTGCCCCTCCTTGCCGCTGATGAGGTTCTCGTCGGGGACGAACACGTCGGTGAAGCTGAGCTCGGCCGTATCCCAGCCATGGAAGCCCATCTTGCTGAGCTTCTTGCCCTGGTCGAAGCCCTCCATGCCCTTCTCGACGAGCAGCAGGCTGAAGGCGTCAGGACGGTTGCCCTCACCGGTCTTGACGAAGGTCACGACGACGTCGGCTGTCGTGCCCGAGGAGATAAAGGTCTTCGCGCCGTTGAGGATGTAGCCGCCGTCGACCTTCTTCGCGTTGGTCTTGATGCCGCGGAGGTCCGACCCCGCTCCCGGGTCGGTCATGGCGAGTGCGCCGAGCACTTCACCCGTGGCCATCCGGGGCAGCCACTTCTCCTTCTGCTCCTGCGTTCCCATGTGCACGAGGTACGGCACGGCCAGGTCGTCCTGGATGCCGAAGGCGCCTGCGAGCGAGCCGGCACCCGCGGCGATGACCTCCTCCATGACGACCGTGCGGAAGCGGTAATCCTGCAGCATCCCGGCACCGCCGAACTCCTCGGGAACCGACAGTCCGATCAGTCCTGACTCGCCGGCAGCCAGCATGGTCGCCCGGTCGATCTCACCCGCGGCGTCCCACTTCTCGATCGCCTCGCCTGTCACGTGGCGCTTGACGAAGTCCTTGACCAGGTCCCGGAATGCCTCGTGATCCTCGTCGTAGATGTCGCGTTCCATGCCGTCCTCCTGAACGTATCGTGCATCGTTGCTCCGGCGATTCTACGTGTCGGGCACTGCCGCGGACAGGACGTTGTGAGAATGCATCCCAAACATCGTGACACTGGGTACCGCGGTTGTCGGATGCCGCAACCGGGGCCTTCTCCGATGCCTCAGTGCGCGTAGTCAGGGGCCGCCGGGAGCCCGAAGAACTCCTCCAGCGTGTGGAATCCGCCGTCGTGATAGGCCGCGGCGAGGTCGACCCCGACGTAGCGGAGGTGCCACGGCTCGGGCGCGTAGCCGGTCACCGGCGTGCCCACCTGCTCGTACCGCACGATGAACCCGTACTCCCACGCGTGGGCCGCGACCCAGTCGCTCTGCGCGGTGCCGCCGAAACCGTCGAGACCGCCGCAGCCGCTGCCGCACGCGACGACGTCGAGGGCGAGTCCGGTCTGGTGCTCGCTGTGGCCGGGGCGCGCCGACCCGGCATCCGCCTGCCCCTGACCCTGCGACTGCACGTGGGAGTCGTACGTCGTGACCTGCAGCCCGTACGACCGGTAGCCGTTGTTCGCGCCGATGCGCCCCACACCGGCTGCATCCGCCGCGTCGGCCATCTGCCCGACGGCGACCGCGACGTCGGTCCGCACCCGGCCCGAGGGCGTCGTCATCTGCAGCGGCACGGAGTCGAGCGCCCCGGGCTCGTAGTCCGCGGGCTTCAGCGGAAGGCTCTTGTTCACGACGACCCAGACCCGCGCCGGATCGCGGAGCGAGATGCAGGGGGCGTTACCCGCCACCACGGCCTCGCGGAAAGCCGCTCCACCACCGAAGCCCGCGACCGTGGCCGCGTCGTCACCGGCCTGGACGGCCTGCTGTACGGCGGGGTCAGAGCACGGGTCGGCGGCCGTCGTCGCTCCGACCTGCACGGTCGGCACCTGCATCACGGCGACCGGTTCCGGCATCGCGGCAGCTTCCGGCGACGCCGCCGGCACGGAGGCGATCGAGAGCAGCATCCCGAGCGCGGTCACGGCGACGCCGATCGGCAGTGCGGGTCCGCGGATCGGGGACCGCGGAGCCGCATGCTGAGCGTGCGGCGAGAAGGGCATTGGTCCATTCTCTCCCGCGCTGCGTGGATGGCACCACCGCGACGGCCACAACGGTACCCTCGACCCATGCCGTCCGCCCCGCTCGCCCCCGCACCATCGAGCAGCATGGGCCGAGGACTCGACGTGCTCACGGCTCTGAGTGCGCTCATCGAGAAGGGCAGCGGCACCACCGTCGGCGAGATCGCCCACGCCCTCGACCGCGAGCGCTCCCAGGTGTCCCGCACCCTCGCCACCCTCGCCCGTTCCGGTCTGGTCGAGCGTCGGCCCGACCGTTCGTACGCGCTCACCTGGTCCTGGTACTCTGCCGCGCAGGAACTCACCGCGCACCGGATGCACACGCACGCGCTGGCGGTGCTGGACTCCCTCGCGGCGCAGCTCGGCGAGGCCACCTTCCTCAGTGAGCTGCAGGGCGATGCGACCCTCACGACGCTCGAGAGCCTGCCCGCGGACTCCCGCATGATCGGCTCCTGGATCGGACGCTCCTACCCGGCGTACTGCAGCGATGCCGGGCGCGCCACGCTGTGGGATGCCTCGGACGACGAGGTGCGCGCGGTCTTCGGCTCGACCGACTTCACCGCGCAGGGGCCGAACAGCCCGGTGTCGGTCGAGGACGTGCTCGCGCGGCTCGGCGCGGATCGCGAGCGCGGCTTCACCATCGTCGACCAGGAGGCGGAACCGGGCCTCTACTCGGTCGCGGCACCCGTGTGGGACTTCCGCGGAGAGGTCATCGCCGCGGTTCAGGTCGTGGGCACCCGCGACGCGATGCACGAGCGGGTCGCGGAGTGCGGTGCGGCATGCGCGCGTGCGGCCGCCGATCTCTCCCGCCGGCTCGGCGCACCCGCATCCGTCGAGCGCTGACCCGCGGGGCGTCAGACCGAGGCGTCGGCCGCTGCGGTGAGCTCGCCCGCGAACCGGGCGAGCAGGGCACGGGTCTCGCGGGTGGCGCCCTGCGCACGATGGCGCCCGCGAACCGCGAGCGAGGCGATGACCTCGCCACCCCGGCGGATCGGGAGGGCGAACTCGTCGATCCCCTCGTCGTACTCCTCCGCGGCCGAGATGAGCCCTTCGGCACGGTCGCGCTCCTGCATGACGCCCACCTCGTCCACCGAGCGCGGCGCCGTCGGACCGCCCACGCCGATGAACTGCACCCCGTCGAGCACCACTGCCAGCTGCTCGGGCGTGTGATCCCACAGCAGCGCGCGGCCCGCTCCCGTGCACCAGATCGGCGTGACCAGCCCGGCACGGATGGAGCGGTCGCCCCCGTCGGCAGATCGCTCGTATCGGAGCAGCACGCCGCGCGCACCGTCGGCCACGGTGATCAGCGCGTTGACTCCGAGCTGCGCGGCGAGCGTGCGCAGGGCGACCCTGGATTCGCGGAGCCAGGCCGCGTTCAGCACGGCGGCCGTGCGGAAATACTCGGTCCCCGCCCAGAACAGCGAATCGTCGTCCCGGCGGAGGAACTGTCGTGACTGCAGCTCGCGCGTGAGTCGCGAGACACGGCTCCGCTCGATGTCGGTGGCGTCGGCGAGCCGCGAGGCGTTGAGACCCGGTCGCGCACGGCGCTCCTGCTCGACGGCCGCATCGAGCAGACTCAGGCCCTGCACGAGTGAGGAGGAAGCCACGACGACCCCTCCTCTCCTGTCGGCCCAGACCTCGGCCATCCTATCCGGAGGCCCCCACCGCGCGACGCGGGAGGAGCCTCCCCCAGGCGACGTAGAGGTCTGCGGCGATGTTGCCGTGGGCCCGCTCGACGTCGGCCGCGGTGATCGCCTGGTCGCCCTGCGCGCCGAACAGCACGACCTCGTCGCCCGGCGTCGTCGCATCGAGATGGGAGACATCGACGAGGAAGCTGTTCATCGCGATCCGGTCGACGATGCGCGCACGGCGACCGCGGATGAGCACCTCGCCGGTACCGCTCAGACTGCGATGCACGCCGTCGGCGTACCCCAGCGGGATCAGCGCGAGACGCGCATCCGCCTCGAGCCGGTGCCAGCGGTCGTAGCCGACCGTGCTCCCCCGCGGATACGAGTTGATCGCCGCGATCCGCGACACCACCCGCATCGCCGGTCGGAGCGATCCTCCCAGCGCGTCGGTGTCTCCGTAGAGCCCGGCGCCGATACGGACGAGGTCGAACCGGGACTGCGGCAGGCGCAGCGCCGCGAAGGTGGTCGCGCAGTGCCGGGCGACCGCGCCGTCGGAGACGTCGGCGACCGCGCGGGACTGCTCGTCGAAGCGTGCGGCGCCCGCCATCACGTCGGCCTCGTCTTCGCAGGGGAAGTGGGAGCAGACGCCGACGACATCCAGACGCGGATCCGCCAGGACGCCCCGAGCCGCATGCACTCCCCGAGGCTCACCGACCTCCAGCCCGTCCCGCCCGAGCTCGGTGGAGTTGAGCGAGACGTGCGCGCGGATGCGCACACCCCGAGCGGCGGCGACCCCGGCCACGACCCCGGCATGCTCCGCCCCGCCGATCCACTCCTCGATGCCGAAGCGGATGCCGTCGTCGACCTCGTCCCGCCCCGCGGGCCGCACGCGGAGGAGACGACCGGTGAAGCCGCTCGCGCGCACGGCCGCCGCTTCCTCGTTCGACGCCAGCCCGATGAGGCCGATCCGCTGTTCGTCGAGCACCGGCGCCACGATGTCGATGCCGTGACCGTAGGCGTCGGCCTTCACGACCGCGCAGAACCCGACCTCGGGGCCGAGTTCTGCGCGGATCGTGCGGACGTTGTGGCTGATCGCGTCGCGGTCGATCTCGACCCATCCGCCCGCCGGTGTGGAGGCTGTCACGCGTCGACGGGCTCCGCCTCGTGATCCTGCACGACGTCGCGCTTCCCCTTGCGACCGTGCCGCCACCAGAAGAACAGGTAGCACGCGGCGACGAACGGGATGCCGAAGTACAGCGCTGCCACCTGGTTCGGGTCGAACGCGATCGCGATGATCGACAGGAGCAGCAGCGAGAACGCCACGATCGGCAACGCCGGGTACAGCGGCGTCCGGTAGGCGAGAGCGGACACGTCTCCGCCCGCACGCACGAACTTGCGGCGGTGGAAGAACTGCGAGGCGACGATCGACATCCACACCGCGACGACCGCGAATCCGGCGATCGACACGAGCACCAGGTAGACGGTGCCGGCGGCGATCACGCTCGTGAGCAGCGACACGAGGCCGATCAGGATGCTGACGCTGAGCGCGATGAGGGGGACGCCGCGCTTCGTGAGTCGCGTGAACGCCTTCGGCGCGTGGCCCTCCTCGGCGAGCGAGAACAGCATGCGGGCACAGGAGAAGAGCCCGCTGTTGCCCGCGGAGAGGAGCGCCGTGATGATGACGAAGTTCATGATGTCGGGCGCATACGGCACCCCCACGTACTGGAAGACGTCGACGAACGGGCTGCTGGTGACGCTGGCGTCTTCGTAGGGCAGGATCGCGGCGATCACGGCGATCGCGCCGACGAACAACACCACCAGTCGCAGCACCGTGGAACGCAGTGCCCGCGGGATGTTCTTGGCCGGGTCCTTGGTCTCGCCCGCCGCGACGCCGATGAGCTCGGAGCCGCTGAACGCGTAGAACACGGCGAGCGCGGTGACGATCACGCCGCTGAAGCCGTTCGGGAAGAGTCCTCCGGGGGTCTCGAAGTTGCTGAACAGGATCGCCGGCGGGTGCTCGGCCGACAGCGGCGTGAACCCGAAGATCGCCGCACCGCCGAGCACGATCAGCGCGACGATCGCGACGACCTTGACCAGCGAGAACCAGAACTCCGCCTCGCCGAACACCCGGGCCGAGATCGCGTTGAGCAGGAACAGCACGGCGGCGAAGATCAGGCACCACAGCCACACCGGCACCCCGGGGAACCAGCGCTGCATGAGGATGCCGGACGCCGTGAACTCCGACCCCAGTGCCACCACCCAGCAGAGCCAGTACAGCCACGCCGTCGTGAATCCGGTCGCCGGCCCGATCGATCGTGAGGCGTAGATGTGGAAGGCGCCGGAGACGGGATACGCGATGGCGAGTTCACCGAGGCAGGCCATGACCAGGTAGACCACGAACGCGCCGATCAGGTACGCGATGATCGCGCCGAGGGGCCCCGCCTGCGAGATCGTGTAGCCGGAGCTGAGGAACAGGCCCGATCCGATCACGCCGCCCAGCGCGATCATGATCAGATGCCGGGCGTCCATGGTCCGTTGGAGGCGGCGGAGCGGCACCTGCGTCGCCGTCGTGTTCGGCAGGACGTTGGGGAGGGACTTCTCCCCGGGAAGAGGCGTCATCGGAACTCTCAATCGGGTTTGGTATGTGCATCATATTCACATCTATGTGCCAATGACGCATTTTGTTGGTCGGATGCGGGGACACTATCCGCTCCGCGATCCGGCCCACAAGACCCCGCCGCGGAATTCTTCGCACCCGCCGCCACTGCCGACCATCCGGCGGAGGAGCTGCCATTCCGGCAGTATCGGCGGCCGATCCGACAGGCGCGCACGGACACCCACCTCGCCGACGATGGATCCGTGTCCGCACGGCGTCGCCGGCGACAGCTCATGGAAAGAAGGAGACAACGGTGACTCACCACGACCTCGCCCTCATCGGCTTCGGAGGCGTCAACCGCGCCCTGGCCGAAATCATCCGCGACCGCGGTGCGGCGCTCGTCGACGACCTCGGCTTCGGCCTGCGCGTCGTCGCGATCACCGACCTCCGCCTCGGCTCGCTCATGCAGAGCGACGGCATCGACCTCGACGCCGCGCTCGCGATGACCGGTGCCGATACGTTCGCCGGGATGCCCGGCGGCCACGCCGAGCCCCGCAACGACTACGTGATCCGCAACACCACGGCCGATGTCATCGCCGAGGCGACGTTCACCAACCCGGTCGACGGAGAGCCGGCGATCTCACACGTGCGCGCCGCCCTCGAGAGCGGCAAGAGCGTGACCACCACGAACAAGGGCCCGGTCGCGCTCGCGGGCGCTGCGCTCAACCGCCTCGCCGCCGAGAACGGAGCCCGCTTCGAGTACGAGGGCTCGGTGATGAGCGGGACTCCGGTGCTCCGACTCGCCGGCGAGACCCTCAAGGGACTGCGCATCACCCGCATCCAGGGCATCCTCAACGGCACGAGCAACTTCGTGCTGGGGCGCATGGAAGAGGGGAAGTCGCTCGCAGACGCCGTCGCCGAGGCTCAGGCCCTCGGATACGCCGAGGCCGACCCGACCGCCGACATCGAGGGGTCCGACGTGCAGCTGAAGGTCGTGATCCTCGCGAACGAGGTGCTCGGCGCCCAGCTCACGACCGCCGACGTGCCGCGCACCGGGATCAGCGGCATCACCGCGGGCGACGTGATCGCCGCAGCGGCGGCCGGCGAACACTGGAAGCTCATCGGCACGGTCTCCCGCGACGAGTCGGGGGTCATCTCGGCATCCGTCCAGCCGCTCGCACTCGGCGCCGATCACCCGCTCGCCGCCGTCTCGGGTGCCACCAACGCCGTGGCCTTCACGACCGACCTGCTCGGCACGGTCACGGTGTCCGGTCCCGGCGCGGGGCGCATCGAGACGGCATACGCGCTCCTCTCCGACATCATCGCGATCGATGCCCACCAGAAGTCGTACGCCGGAGCGGTCCGGTGAGCGTGGCGATCATGGACGCTCCGACGACCGGCACCGCCGTGCTCCGGGTGCTCGACCCGTACAGCGGCGAGACCATCGCCGAGCTGGCGCAGCACACGGTGGAAGACATCGAGCCGATCATGGAGCGCGCGAGGCTCGGCGCGTCCCTTTCGCGGGAGCTGACCCGCTTCGCTCGACACACGATCCTCGACCGCGCGGCGCGCATCCTCGAGGAACGTGCCGACGAGGCCGCCGCCCTCATCGTGCGCGAGGCGGGCAAGACCATCACTCAGGCCCGCAAGGAGGTGCGTCGAGCGGTCACCACGATCTCCCTTTCGGCGGAGACCGCTCGGGCGTTCGACGGCGAGGTCATCCCCTTCGATGCGTACGAGGGCGGGGGCAACCGCCGTGGCTGGTACACGCGCGAGCCGCTCGGTGTGATCCTCGCGATCACGCCGTACAACGACGCGCTCAACCTCGTCGCCCACAAGCTCGGCCCCGCGATCGCGGGAGGGAACGCCGTCGTCCTCAAGCCCTCCCAGCTCACCCCGTTGACCGCACGCTTCCTCGTCGACGTGCTGCTCGAAGCCGGGCTCCCCGACGAGATCATCACGGTCGTGCACGGAGATCGCCAGGTCGCACAGGCGCTGGTCGCGGTGCGCGACATCCGCATGGTCTCGTTCACGGGCGGGTTCTCGACGGGTGAGGCGATCGCTCGCACCGCGGGGCTCAAGAAGCTCGCCATGGAACTCGGCGGGAACGCCCCCGTCGTGGTCTTCGCGGATGCCGACATCGCGGAGGCCGTCGAGGCCTGCGTGTCCGGCGCCTTCTGGGCCGCGGGGCAGAACTGCGTGGGGTCTCAGCGCATCCTCATCGAGCGCTCCGTATACGCCGAGTTCCGCGACCGGTTCGCGGCGCGCACCTCGACGCTGCGCGCCGGCGACCCCTCGGACCCGGCCACCGACGTCGGGCCGATGATCTCGGAGGCAGCGGCCGTGCGCGCCGAGCGGATGGTCGACGATGCGGTGAGCGCGGGCGCGCGGGTGCTCGCCGGACACCGCAGGGAGGGCTCGGTGTACTGGCCGACCGCGGTCGAGAACGTGGCGCTCTCGTGCGAGCTCTGGAACGAGGAGGCGTTCGCCCCGGTCGTGGCGCTGGCACCGTTCGACTCCGAGGATGAGGCCGTCGCCGAGGCCAACAGTGTCGACTACGCGCTGCACGCCGCGGTCTTCACGACGGACATCGGCCGCGCACTGCGGGTCGCCGAAGCACTGGATGCCGGAGGCGTGATGATCAACGACTCCTCCGACTACCGCATCGACAGCATGCCGTTCGGCGGATCCAAGTACGGGAGCATGGGGCGCGAGGGCGTGCGCTTCGCGTACGAGGAGATGACCCAGCCCAAGGTGACCTGCATCACCACCTGAGAACTCCTCGGGGAGGGCGGGGGTCCAGGGGGATACCCCGCCCCTCCCCGAGGTTCAGGCGCGGTCGATCACGCGGGTCAGCGACACGGCCGTCACCGTGTTCGCGACTCCGGGCACGGCGGCGAGCATCTCCCAGATCTCGCCGATGCGGTCCATCGAGTCGGCCTCCAGCATGACGAGCAGGTCGAAGTCGCCGGACAGCACGTCGCACCGCCGCACCTCGGGGATCTGCGAGATCTCGGCGATGACCGCGCCGCCGCGCATCCGGTCGGTGCGGTAGACGAGCACGATCGCCGAGACCGGGGAGCCGCCGGCGTGCCCCGGCGTGACGGTGTACCCGCCGATCACGCCCTGCCGCTCCATGCGCTCCATCCGCTGCTTCACGGCGTTGCGCGAGAGATGTACCTGGGATGCGAGTGCGACCAGCGGCACGCGGGCGTCTTCGGTGAGCGCGGCGAGGATGCTGCGATCGATCTGATCGAGGTGGAGCCGCTCCATCGAGACCTCCTGGGGGTACGCTGCAACGTGCATCATTCACAATTGCGTGTGTCTATTATGCACCTTAGAGTGGAATCGCACCACGAGCGGTGCAGGAACGAAGGAGTCACCATGGGCACTCGCCCCGACCGCAAGGATCCCCTCACCCTGTCGGACCTCAGCCTGGCCGTGCATGCGGGCAACCAGCTCGACTCGACGATGGCGCTTCGCACCCCGCTCGTGATGGCCAACTCGTATCAGCTCCCCGACGATCCGAGCGAGATCAGCTGGTCGGCCACCGCGCCCGGGCTGTACACGCGCAACACCGGCGTGAACCAGTCGGCACTGGAGCAGAAGCTCGCCGCGCTCGACGGCGCCGAGGAGGCCGTCGCCCTCGCCTCGGGCGTCGCGGCACTGCACGCCGTCTTCTTCACCCACATGCGCGTCGGCGACCACGTGATCGTGAGCGACGTGGTGTACGAGGCGACCTGGCGCCTGTGGACCGAACTGCTGCCCCAGCGCTACGGGCTCGAGGCCACCTTCGTCGACATCGGCGATCTCGATGCCGTCCGTGCGGCCATGCGCCCGGAAACACGCCTGGTGTGCATCGAGGCGATCGCGAACCCCACCACCAAGGTCGCCGACGTGGCGGCGATCGCCGAGATCGCGCACTCCGCCGGCGCGATCCTGATGGTCGATTCGACGTTCTCGCCGCCGCCGTTCTACCGCCCCATCCAGGACGGCGCCGATCTGGTCGTGCACTCGCTCACGAAGTACCTCAACGGACACGGCGACGCGATGGGGGGATCGGTCGCAGGCAGCCACGAGCTCATCCAGCCCATCAAGGCCGACGCGATGGTCGACGTCGGGGGCATCATCTCGCCCTTCAACGCCTGGCAGATCCAGCGCGGCACCGTCACGCTCCCCCTGCGGCTGCGGCAGCACTTCGACTCGGCCGCCCGCATCGCCGAGATGCTCGCCGCCGACGACCGGGTGGAGTACATCGCCTACCCCGGTCTCGACTCCCACCCCGACCACGCGCTCGCCGTCCGCCAGTTCGATGGACGCGGCTTCGGCGGCATGATGGCGTTTGCCGTGAAGGGCTCCCCCGACGTGCAGAACGCGTTCGTGGCGAACCTGCGGCTGATCACCTCGGGCTTCTCGCTCGGCCACGACGACTCGCTGATCGTGCACACCGGAACCGAGGGCGGCCGCGTCGCCACCTACCCCGAGCCGTTCCGGAAGTTCGGACACCTGCGGCTCTCGGTCGGCCTCGAAGACGCGGACGACCTGCTGGCGGACCTGAGCGCCGCGCTGGACGCGACCTTCCCCTGAGGGTTGCTCCGTCGAAGATAGTTACCATTCCGGGTTGACATCGAGTCGATGTTTTGTTCGAATGTTCAGATGCGGTGGCACGGACAGAAGCTCGGCGAGACGGATGCAGCGGCGCTGCCCGGGCTCGAAGATCGGTCGAGCGTGCTGCGGTCGGTGACCACCCCTGAGTTCGCCGGGATGACGTTCCACGAGGTGCTGTCGAAGTCGGCTCTGAACCATGTGCCCGGCGCTTCGCGCATGCCGTTCGCCTGGACGATCAACCCGTACCGCGGATGTTCGCATGCATGCGTTTACTGCGTCTCCCCCGACACTCTGATCCTGTGCGCGGACGGTCGGCAGCGACCATTGCGCGACCTTGAGATCGGCGATGAGATTGTGGGGACAGAGCGGATCGGAAGCTATCGACGCTATGTGCGTACGGAGATTCGCGCCAAGTGGTCGACCCAGAAGCCCGCATTTCGACTGACTCTCGCCGATGGCACAGCGGTGGTCGCCAGTGGCGACCACCGCTTCCTCACGGAGCGAGGATGGAAGCATGTCTCGGACGCCGAGTCCGGACAGAGACCGCATCTCACGACGAACAATCGTCTGATGGGCTTCGGCATCGGGCCGTCCGTCGATCAGATCGACTACACCAGTGACTCCTACCGGCGTGGTTACCTCGCAGGCATGCTCCGCGGCGACGGAATGATCTTCCATGGCACCTATCCGAGTGCGACGCGAACTCGCGAGATCAACATGTTCCGCCTGGCCCTGATCGATTCTGAGGCGTTGGAGCGCACCCGCGGATACCTCGATGCCGAGGGTGTGCCGACTCGACTGCGGGCTTTCACTGCCAAGAGCGCGACCCGCAGCGCCGCAGACGCGATCCACACAGCAGCGCGCGCCGGCGTAGCGAAGATCGAACACCTCATCATCACGCCGGGATCGCCTGACGAGACCTGGTTCGCAGGCTTCCTCGGTGGAGTGTTCGATGCAGAGGGCAGCTGCTCGCGCGGGGTCCTGCGCATATCGAACAAAGACACGGACATCATCCGACTGATCAAAGAAGGTATGAATGCGCTCGGCATTCCCCACATCGTGGAGCCCCCGCGCCCTGGCGGCGTACGCAGCGTTCGAGTGATCGGAGGCCTGCCGAGTCGTCATAAGTTCTTCGCGACGGTGAATCCGGCCATTACACGAAAACTCGATGTCATCGGTACGGCGGTGAAGACAGCAGCGGATCTTCGGGTCGTGGACATCACCCCTCTGCCGGGGATTCGGGATCTGCTCGACATCACGACGGGCACGGGCGACTTCATCGCAAACGGCGTCATCAGTCATAACTGTTTCGCCCGCGGCACGCACGAGTACCTCGACCTCGACGGCGGGTCGGACTTCGATTCGCAGATCGTGGTCAAGGTGAACGTGGTCGAGGTGCTCGAGAAGGAGCTGCGGCGCGGCAGCTGGCAGCACGAGACAGTCGCCCTGGGCACGAACACCGACCCGTATCAGCGGGCCGAGGGGCGCTACAAGCTCATGCCCGGCATCATCGAGACCCTCGCCGCATCCGGCACCCCGATGTCGATCCTCACCAAGGGGACGCTGATCCGCCGCGACATCCCCCTGCTCGTGAAGGCCGCGCAGCGCGTGCCCGTCGACATGCAGATGTCGATCGCGATGTACGACGACGAGCTGCAGAAGGCCATCGAGCCCGGAGCGCCGACCACCCAGGCCCGCCTCGACACCGTTCGCGCCCTGGCCGACGCCGGGTTTCCCGTGACCGTGTTCCTCATGCCGATCATGCCGCACATGACCGACTCTCTCGAGGCGATCGACAGCGCCCTCGTGCGCATCAAAGAGGCGGGAGCGCGCACCGTCATCTACGGAGCACTGCATCTGCGACCGGGCGTCAAGCCGTGGTTCTTCGAGTGGCTCGGCGCCAACCGGCCCGACCTGGTGTCGTCGTATCGCGGGCTCTATCCCGGCGCCTCGGCCGAGGCTCCCAAGGGATACCGGCAGTGGCTCGCGAAACGCGCTCGCCCCCTCATCCGGATGCACGGACTCGACGGCCGCCATGAAGACGACTACTCCCGCCGCGGGTTCCGACCAGGGCAGGGACACGTACAGTCGGGAGCGGCGACCGCGGCAGCGGTGCGCTTCACGCCCACTGCTCAGGCCGCGGCTGCGCAGCCGATGCTGTTCTGATCCGGATCGCCCCTCTCACCCGGTCGGTCGCCCCGCCCGTGGCCGCGTAGGCTCGGGGATCATGGCGATCGGTTCGACAGTCCACACATTCGAGGTGCAGCTCGCTGACACCGACCGCGGAATCTACGAGGACTACTCGCTGCGCGTGGCGCGGCATCCGTCCGAGACCGACGCGTACATGCTCACCCGCGTGCTCGCCTACGGGCTCGAGTTCGCCGAGGGCATCACGTTCGGCGGCAGCATCTCGTCGACCGAGGAACCGGCCGTGCTCGTGCGCGACATGACCGGGCTCATCACCGTCTGGGTCGAGATCGGGGCGCCCGATGCCGAGCGACTGCACCACGGCAGCCGACTGGCCGAACGCACTGTCGTCTACACGCACCGCGATCCCGCGAAGGTCATGGCGCAGTGGGCGGACAAGCGCATCCACCGCCGCGAGGACATCCGCGTGTACAGCTTCGACCCCGGGTTCATCGAGTCGGCCGCGGCCCTGATCGAACGCCGCAACACGATGACCCTCACGCGGGCCGAGGGAGTGATCTACCTCGACCTCAACGGCACGAGCCTGACCTCGACCGTGCACGTGCACGAGCTGGCCTGACAGGCGCGACGCAGCCCGCTCCCCCCACCGCCGAGCGCACGGCTTCGCGTCGAACGCACGGCGTCTTCACGCAGGTAAGCCGTGCACTCGGCAGCATCCCGTGCACTCGGCAGCAGGGGGCGGGTAGGGGGCGGGGAGCGCGGGGCGCGGACACGACAGAGGCCCCGGACCGCGGAAGCGGGACGGGACCTCTGGTGAGCGAGACTCAGGCGGTGAGGTCGGCCGCGGTCGGCACGCGACCGGCGATCTCCTCGATCACGTCGTCGTCGAGGCGCGCGTTCTCGAACGGCGCGTCGATCTCGGCGCGGTCGAGCAGCTCGGTCATGCGACGCTGACGCTGACGCGTGATCAGCGTGACGACACGACCCGAACGACCCGCGCGGCCGGTACGGCCCGAGCGGTGCAGGTACGTCTTGTACTCGTCGGGAGCGTCGGCCTGGACGACCAGGTCGATGTCGTCGACGTGGATGCCGCGGGCGGCGACATCCGTGGCGACGAGCACGTTCACGCGGCCCGAGGTCAGACGCTCGAGGTTGCGCGTGCGCTTGGCCTGGTTCAGGTCGCCGTGCAGCGAGACGGCCGGGATGCCGGCGTCGTCGAACTGCTCGGCGAGCATGTCGGCGTAGGCACGGGTGCGAGCGAAGACCAGCGTCTTGCCGGCACGGTCGACGAGAGAGGTGAGGATGTCGGCCTTGTCACGGTGCTCGATCACGAGCACGCGGTGCTCGATCGTGCTGGAATCCTGGTCCTCACCGGCGACCTCGTACACGGCCGGGTCGACGAGGAACTCGTCGACGAGAGCCGCGACCTCACGGTCGAGCGTGGCCGAGAACAGCAGCTTCTGGCTGCCGTCGGCGGTGTGACGCAGGATGCGCTGCACGGGCTCGACGAACCCGAGCTCGCACATGTGGTCGGCCTCGTCGAGCACCGCGATGCGGCAGTCCGAGAGGTCGAGCTTGCCCTGGTTGATGAGGTCTTCGACACGACCGGGGGTGCCGATCACGATGTCGACGCCCTTCTTCAGCGCACCCACCTGGCGGCCCTGCGGGACACCACCGTAGATCTGCGTGGTGAACAGGCCGACGCTGCGGGCGATCGGCTGAATCGTGCGATCGATCTGCAGCGCGAGCTCGCGCGTCGGAGCGAGGATGATCGCACGCGGCGACCGCCCGAACTCACGGCGCTTGCCTGCCTGCGACTGCAGCACGCGCTCGACGAGCGGTGCACCGAAGGCGATGGTCTTGCCGGAGCCGGTGCGACCACGGGCGAGCACGTCGCGCCCGGCGAGGACGGCCGGGATGCTCGCGGCCTGGATCGGGAACGGCGTGGCCGCGCCCATTCCGACCAGGGTCTCGACGATATTCGAGCCGAGACCGAGGTCGCCGAAGGTCACACCGTCGACCTCGACGGCCGCGACGGACTTCGCCTCGAGGCGCTCGTGCACGACGTCGTCGCCCGGGGTGAACTTGGCCCCGGTGGACTCGGGCCGGCTGGTGGCGTTCCAGTCGTTGCGGCTCGGACGCTCGTTGCGCGCCGGACGCCCGCGGGTGTCGGAGGTCAGCGGGCGCGGACGCTCGGTGCGGTACGCGCCACCGGTCGACGGACGCGAACGCTCGTCACGGCCGCCCTCGTACGAACGCTGCGTGCGGTCGCGGTCGAAGGCCCGACGGGCGCGGTCGGCGTCGTACGAACGCTCGCCGCCGCGGTCGGCGCCACGGTCGTTGCTCCGGGCACGGTCGCCGCCGCGGTCGTCACGACGCGGACGCTCGTCGCGGTCGAACCGGGGGCGCTCGGCGCCACGGTCGTTGTTGAACCGGGGACGCTCGGCGCCACGGTCGCTGTTGAACCGGGGACGCTCGCCGCCGCCACGGCGGTCGTCGCGGACCGGACGCCCGCCATCGCGGTGGTCGTTGTCACGGAAGCCCTGACGCTGGGTGCCGGCGCCACGGTCGTCACGACGCGAGCGGTCGTCGCGGTCGAAGCGGGAGCGGTCGCCGCCGCGCTCGTCGCGGTAGGTTCCGGGACCGGTCGGGCGCTGTCCGCTCGGACGCTGTCCGCCACGGTCGTCCCGACGCGGACGGTCGTCGAAGCGGCCGCCGGCGCTGGGCCGGTCGTTGTAGCGAGGACGCTCGGAGCGGTCGTCGTTGCGGTGGTGCGGTGCCTCGCGGCGTCCGGACTCGGCGCGGTTGCGGATGCCCCGGGCCTCGTCGCGGCCGGCACGCTCGGAGGCGTTCCAGCGCTGCTTGGGCGCACCCGACTCGGGCTCGGCCGGGCGGTATCCACGGTGACCGGCGCTGCGGCTGCCGGGACGACGGTCGTAGCCGCCGGCGGCGGGGGCGGAGCGGCGGTCGCCGGCATCCGCGCGGGCACCACGCTCGTCGCGCGCACCGTCACGGGCGGGGCCGCCGTTGTGGCGGTCGTGGAAGGAGGTCTTCTTGGCGCCGTAGCGCGGCTCGAAGTTGGCGGCGGGACGTCCGCCGCGGGGCTTCTTGTTCTTGGGCATTGCGTTGTCTTTCTGTGTTCTCGCACGAGAACAGCGCCGCGCACACGCGCGAGCACCCTGCGCGTGGTCGGATGCGACCAGCGGGGTTCCGGACTGTCAGCGGCCGGGGCCATTCATGTGATGGTTGATTAGCGTCGAGCGACGCTCACCATCGGCCCCTGGACTCACACTTCACACACATAAAACGTCCGCGCCAACGCGCGGGTGTCCGAAGCCGACCGCACAAGTGTAGCCGACGCGCCTGAGAGAGTGCCGACGCGGGGGTGGCCGTACGATGTCGAAGTGACTTCCGCATCCCCCACCGGCGCCCAGATCACCCTCCGACTCGGCGATGCGACCGCCCAGATCGCGCAGGTCGGCGCGTCTCTGCGGTCGCTGCGCCTCGGCGGCGTCGACCTCGTCCCTCCATACCCGCTCGATCAGCCGACGCCCGCCTGTTCCGGCGTGGTCCTCGCCCCGTGGCCGAACCGCGTGCGCGACGGTCGGTGGGATGACGACGGAACCCCGCGCCTGCTCGCGATCACCGAGCCGAAGCTGAACAATGCGAGTCACGGCCTGCTGCGCTTCACGGCGTACGAGGTGTCGCACACCGACGCCGAAGCCGTGCTGCGGGCGACGATCGTGCCCCAGACCGGCTACCCGTACCTGATCGAGACCGCCGTGACCTACACGCTCACGCCCGACGGCATCGAGGTCACGCACACACTCACCAACCGCTCGGCGACGCCCGCGCCGGTCGCTCTCGGCACGCACCCCTTCGTGACGATCGGCGACGTCGACCCGCATGACCTGGTGCTGCGTGTTCCCGCCGAGACGGCGTTCACGACCGACGAGCGGATGCTCCCCACCGACACCCGTCCCGCCGAGGCCGCCCTGCGCGACGGGGTCCGGCTGGGCGACGTCACCCTCGACACCGGCTTCACCGGCCTCGCCCGCGACGCCGACGGCCGAGTGCGGCACTCGCTCACGGCACCCGACGGCCGCCGCGTGACCCTGTGGCAGGGCGAGGGCTTCGACTACGTGCAGGTGTACACGACGCCCGCCTACCCGGGGCAGAGCCTCGCGGTCGCGATCGAGCCGATGACCGCGCCCGCCGATGCGCTGAACAGCGGCCTCGGCATCCGTCGTCTCGCCCCCGACGAGACCTGGACCCTGCACTGGGGCATCGCCCTCGGCTGACCTGTTCCGACTCGTCGCAGGGTCGGGCCGTTCACAACTCCTCAATAACCGAGCCGAAAGGCCCCGGATCGCGCATGTGGGTGCGGATCCGGGGCCTTTCTGCGGAGTTGTGAACAGCCGGCGGGCGAGACCGCACGCCCGCCGGACGGGAACTACTCCCCGCGGTCGCGCAGCTCGCGCCGCGTGAGCTGCGGCGCGTGCGGCAGGCCGGACGCGTCGATCAGCACCGATCCGGCCGGAGCCACCGCGGCACCCGACGTGTCGGGGTCGACGGGAGCATCCGGCTTCGGCGCTCCGCCGGCATCCGATCCTCCGGCCTTGCGTGCGGCCCGCCGCTCCTTGGCACCCTCGACGAGGTTGTAGAGCGTGGGCAGCACGATCAGTGTCAGCACGGTCGAGGAGAGCAGTCCGCCGATCACGACGATCGCCAGCGGCTGCGAGATGAACCCGCCGTGGCCGGTGATGCCGAGAGCCATCGGCGTCAGCGCGAGGATGGTCGCGAGCGCGGTCATGAGGATCGGCCGCAGACGCTTCTCGCCACCGGCCTTCACCGCCTCGATGGTCGACAGACCCTTCTCCCGATACTGGTTCACGAGGTCGACGAGCACGATCGCGTTCGTCACCACGATGCCGATGAGCATCAGCACACCGATCAGCGAGGCGACACCGAGCGGCACGCCCGTGACGATCTGCAGCAGGATCGCGCCGGTCGCCGCGAACGGCACCGAGACGAGCAGCAGCAGCGGCTGGCGCAGCGACTTGAAGACCGCGACCATCACCACGTAGACGATCAGGATCGCCGCGAGCATCGCGAGTCCGAGCTGCGAGAACGAGTCGGCCTGCTGCGAGGCGACACCGCCGACCTCGGCGGAGGCTCCGTCGGGCAGGTCGGCCGCGGCGAGCGCCTCGGTCACCGACTGCGTGGCGGTGGCGAGGTTGTCGGATGCCGGCGGCACGGTGACCGTCGATGTCCGGCGACCCTGCTCGGTCGTGATCGAGGTGGGCCCGTTGCGCTGCTCGACGGTCGCGATGTCCTGCAGCTGCACGACGCCGAGCGGGGTCGGGATCGCGAGCTCCTTGAGCGCCTGGACCGTGGTCGGCGGCTCCGGCGTGACGATGTAGATGGTCAGCGCGGTGTCGTCGATCTCGACCGATCCGGCCTGCTGCGGACGCATGGTGTTCGAGACGATCGAGCCGACCGCGACCTCGGAGAGACCGCGCTGGGCGGCTGCCTCCCGGTCGACGACCACGGCGATGTACGGCAGCGAGGCGGCGAGGTTGTCGGTCACCTGGCCGACGCCGTCGCGTCCGTCGAGCTCCTCGACGACCGAGGTGGTCGCGGTCTGCAGGTCGTCGGCGTTGGATGCCGTGACCGTGATCTCGATGTCGCTCGAGCCGAAGCCGGCGGATGCCGCGACCGACACCTCGCCCACGTCGTCGCCGAGTCCGTCGATCGCGTCCTGCACGTCGGCGCGCAGCTTCTCCTGGTCGGCGTCGCCGTCGGTGAGCACCGAGTAGGTGACACCCGCTCCGCCCGAGAACGCGTCGCTGAGGGCCGAGCCGCTGGTGCCGATCGAGGCCTGCACGTGCTCGATGCCGTCGATGCCGAGGAGTGCGTCCTCGACCTCGACCGCGGCATCCGACTTCGCCTGCAGGCTCGCGGTCGGGCCGAGGTCCTGCGTGACGGTCATGGTGTTCTGGCCGGAGTCGCTCAGGAAGTTGATCTTCATGAGCGGTGCGGCGGCGAGCGTGGCGCCGAGCACCACGACGGCGAGGATCACCGTGACACCGGAGTGCTTCAGAGTCCAGCCGAGGATCGGCCGGTAGACGCGCTGCAGCTGCGTGGGCGGAGCATCCGGGTGCTCGGGGTCGATGACGTTGCCGTGCTCGTCGACGAGCTCCTTGCCCGGCTTGAGGAACCAGTATGCGAGCACCGGGACGATGGTGAGAGCGACCAGGAGCGAGGCGACCATCGCAATGGTCACGGTCATGGCGAACGGTCGGAACAGCTCGCCGACCATGTCGCCGACGAAGACGATCGGCAGGAACACCGCGACGGTCGTGATCGTGGATGCCGTGATCGCCATGGCGACCTCGCGCACGGCGAGGCGGATCGCATCACCCTTGTCGGCATCGCCGACGTAGTGACGTTTGATGTTCTCGATCACCACGATGGAGTCGTCGACCACGCGGCCGATCGCGATCGTGAGCGCACCGAGGGTCAGCACGTTGAGCGAGTAGCCGAACGCCTGCAGCCCGATGAAGGTGATGAGCACGCTCGTCGGGATCGAGATGGCGGTGACGAGCGTGGAGCGGATCGACATCAGGAACACGAGGATCACGATCACCGCGAACACCAGGCCGAGCAGGCCCTCGGTCGCCAGCGTCTCGATCGACTGCACGATGAACGGCGCCTGGTCGAAGATGATCGTGAACTCGGCGTCGGGGAAGGCGTCGCTGATCGTGTCGAGCGCGGCGATCACGCCGTTCGACACCTCCACGGTGTTCGCGGCGGGGAGCTTGGTGATCGAGATCGAGAGCGCGTCCTTGCCGTCGACGCGCGAGATCGAGGTGACCGGGTCGGACTCCTGCACGACCGTGGCGACATCACCGATGGTCGAGGTGGTGCCGACGAGCGGGAGTGCCGCGATCTCTTCGACCGAGGTGATCTTCGCTCCGGTCTGCACCGTGAGCGTCTGACCGTTCTCGGTGATGTCCCCGCCGGGGAAGAGCGTGCCGTTCTGCTGCAGCGCATTGCTGATCGCCTGCGTGCTCTGGCCTTCGGCGGCGAGCTTGGCGGGGTCGGGCGTGATGCTGATGCGCTGCCCGACACCGCCGACGATCTCGGCGGCGTTCACGCCATCGACGTCTTCCAGCTCGGGGATCGCGACGGATTCGAGCTCGGCCTGCGCGTTGTCGGCATCCTCGAATCCGGTGACGGCCACCTGGATCACCGGGAAGTCGTCGATGGAGACCGACAGCACCTGCGGGGCCACGTCTTCCGGCAGCTGCGAGGAGACGCGGTTGATCGCCTGCTGGATCTTCTGCTCGGCGGTGGCGAGGTTGGTGCCGTAGGCGAACATCGCCTGCACGATCGAGGCGTTCGTGGTGCTGGTGGCCGTGGTCGACTCCAACCCCGGCACTCCCTGGATAGCCGACTCGATCGGCGTCGACACGTCGTTCTCGACGACCTCCGGCGAGGCACCGGGGTACGTCGTCATCACGACGAGCGCCGGCAGCTCGAGCGAAGGGATCAGCTCCTGCTTGAGGTTGGTGAGCGCGAGCCCGCCGAACACCGCCGCGACGATGGTGATCAGGGCGATGAGCGCGCGGTTCTTGAGGCTCAGGATGGCGAGTTTCGACAAGGCGGTTTCCTCGGTGTCAGGGTGTGGCTGTCGCTGCGGAGGGAGTGGAGACGGAATCTCCGAGGATCCGCGCCAGTGCGGTCTCGATGAAGGACTGTTCGAGATGGGCGTCGCGGATCTGCATGCTCCACATGACGCCGTCGATGAAGATCATCGCCGCTCGGGCGCGGTCTTCGCCATAGGTCGGCTCGAGAAGTTCTACGAGCCGGTCGGAGAGATGACGTGCGAGCTCGCGCAGCCGGGGGTCGTGCACGGCCGCGGTGACCACGGCGCGGTCGGCCTGCACGGCATGGTGGTCGTCGAGGCTCTCGAACACGAGCGCGGCGATCACGGCGGGGCTGTCCCCGCGGTCGGCGATGGTCTGCCGGACGCCGTCGAGGCGCGCATCGACCTCGTCGGCGAGCGCGCGGAAGGCGGCCGAGCGGAGGTCATCGAGGGTGTCGAAGTACTGGGTGGTCGCACCGAGGGGAACGCCCGCGCGGGCGGCGACCTTGCGGTGGGTGACGGCCTCGGCGCCCACTTCGACGATGAGCTCGGCGGCCGCGGTCACGATCTCGCGACGGCGCGCTTCAGGGTCACGTCGACGACGCGACCCATCACCCATCCGAACCCCCTGGACATCCGTACATGTACGTTTGTACATTTCCGGATTGTGAGGACGCTGGGAGCGGTCAGAACAACGAGCCGACAGCCAGCCCGAGACCCGCGGCGAGCAGGCCGAGCAGCAGCATCCCGACGGCATTGAAGACGGATGCCGGGCGCTCGCCGTCGCGCCACAGGGCGACCGTGTCGAGCATCGCGGTGCTGAAGGTCGTGTACCCGCCGAGCAGCCCGGCGCCGAGCAGGAACGCGGCATCCGGCAGTGCGGTCGTGACGATGCCGAGCGCGAAGGATCCGGAGAGGTTCACCAGCAGGATCCCCCACGGAAACCGGCGACCGGCCAGCCGGGCGACGCCGAGGTCGACGACGTATCGCAGCACCGCACCGACACCCCCGGCGAGCGCGGCGCCGACGAACAGCAGCGGGCTCACGATGTCGCTCCGGCGCGCGGGCGGGCGATGCGCAGCCCGAGAGCTGCCGCGCCGAGCCCGAGCACGAGGCTGCCCGCGGCATAGGCGAACGCGAGCACCGGAGCATCCGCCCACAGCTCCACGCTCCCCGTCATGAAGGCGCTGTACGTCGTGAAGCCGCCGAGCACCCCGGTGCCGAGCAGCAGTCGCAGATCCGTGGAAGCGGGGATCCGGGCGGCCAGCACACCGATCAGCAGGGCACCGAGCACGTTCGCGACGAGCACCGCGACGGGCAGACCGCCGGCGTCCGGGAGAGCGAGCCCCAGGCCGAGTCGTGCCGCCGTGCCCACCGTGCCGCCCGCGGCGACGAGGAGGATGCGGCGGAGGGTCACCTCGCCACTGTAGTCGCGCGTGACAGTGCGCCGCGGCGATGTCAAGGGCGTGGATGCCGGGCACCGCACGCCGTTGACTGTGCACATGACCCCTCTGTGGAAGCTCGAGAAGTCGCTGCCGACCGGATCGCCCTTCGAGGAGGGTGCGCGACACGACGTCGTGGTCGTCGGCGCCGGCATCACCGGCCTCACGACGGCCGTCATGCTCACCCGGGCCGGGCTCGACGTGGCCGTGATCGACGCGGGTGGCATCGCCGAGCTCGCGACCGGTGCGAACACCGGCAAGCTGTCGCTCCTGCAGGGGTCACGGCTCGCGGCGATCCGGCGCCACCACCCGGCGTCGCTCGTGCGCGCGTACGTCGACGCCAACAGGTCGGGGATGGAGTGGCTGACCGCCTTCGCCGAGAGCGCGGATGTGCCGTTCACCCGCCACACCGACCACTCCTACGCGCAGGGTCCCGACGGCGCAGGAGACGTGCGCGACCAGCACGACGCTGCCCGCGAGGCCGGGCTGCCGACACGGATGCTGGCCGCCACCACGGTGCCGTCGACGCCGTTCCCGGTGGCCGCCGCCGTGGCCCTCGACGATCAGATCGCGATCGACCCGGTCGCCGTGACCGTCGCGCTCGCCCACGAGCTGCTGAGTGCGGGCGGCACGCTGCACATCGGCGTCCGCGCCACCGGTACCCGCGCGCTGCCCGGTCGCGTCGACACCACGGCGGGGCCCATCTTCGCTGACCACATCGTGCTCGCGACCGGCACCCCGATCACCGACCGCGGGCTGTACTTCGCCAAGACGCACGGGCTGCGGTCGTACTGCGTGTCGTTCCGGGTGCCGGGCGATGTGCCCGCGGGGATGTTCCTCTCGGTCGACGGCCCGACTCGCTCGGTCCGTCCGGTGAGCGCGGCCGACGGGCCCGGGGGCGAGGCCCAGCTCGTCGTCGGAGGCAACGGCCACCCGGTCGGCAGGTCCGACAGCGAGAAGGCCGCGGTCGAAGACCTCGTCGCCTGGACACAGCTGCACTTCCCCGGCGCCGAGGAGACGCATCGATGGTCGGCGCAGGACTACGAGTCGCACAACCTGATCCCGTTCGTCGGTGCGATGCCCCGCGGTCTCGGCCGCATCCGGTTCGCGACGGGCTACGCCAAATGGGGCCTATCGAACGCGCCGGCCGCCGCACAGCGTCTCACCGCCGAGATCCTCGGCACGCCGTGGCGCGACCGGCCGACCTGGATGACGACCATCGGCACGCGTATGACCATGCCCGCCGACCTCGGACGCGGAGCGGTCGAGGGCGGGAAGGTCGCGGCCGCGCTCGCCGGCGGATGGGCGGATGCCGAGAGCCGCTCGGTCCCCGTCGCGAAGCCTGCCGAGGGCGAGGGCGTGGTGGCGAACCGGGGCGGTCGTCCGGTCGGCGTCTCGACGGTCCACGGCGTGACGCGCGCGGTCGGCGCGGTGTGCACGCACATGGGCGGCGTGCTCGAGTGGAACGATGCCGAGTGCACGTGGGACTGCCCGCTGCACGCCTCACGGTTCGCGGCCGACGGCACCCGCATCGAGGGTCCGGCGGTGAAGGACCTCAGTCGCCTGCCGCGCTCGGGCCGGGAGTGACCGGGCCGGTCGTCGGGCCGTCGTCCCACCCCTCCTGAGGCGTGTCTCCGTTCTCGCGGAACACGTACTGCGACACGAGCTTGCGCTGGCTGCTCGACCAGTCGATCGCGGGGCGGCGCTGCTCGGGCGGCAGGTAGCCCAGCCGGTAGACGGCCATGAGCTCGAGGTCGTCGGGCACCCGCAGCAGCTCGACGATCTCGTCCCAGCGCCCCGGCACCTCCATCGGGAAGGAGATGAACTGGATGCCCATGCCGAGCTCGACCGTCGTGAGCCAGATGTTCTCCATGGCCGCCCCCATGCTGAACACCGAGTAGAACGACGACAGCTGCCCCGGCCGGTACTCGCTGCGGTCGAGCATGACGCCGATCAGCAGCGGCGACCCCGCGACGAGCTTGCGGTTCTCGGAGCCGAGGGTCTTGGGCACCCCGAACGTGTTCATGAGCGTCTGCCCGCGCTTGGTGAACACCTGGCTCGTGAACGGGCGGAGGGCGGCGGGCAGCTTGTCGAACAGCATCCCACTGCGCTTCTCTTCCATCTCGGCCTGGCTGAAGCGGAAGTACGGCTTGTAGCGCTCGAAGAACGTGCCGTTCGACATCGCCTCGGTCATGCTCTCGCCCGAGATGCGGGCGATCTGCTCGATGGTGTCGCGGCTCTCGATCACGACGAACCGCCACGGCTGGCTGTTCAGCTGCGAGGGCGCGCGGCCCGCGGCTTCGAGGAGGATGCGCTGATGCTCCTCCGACACCGGGTCGGGCAGGAAGGGCCCGTTCGTGGTCTTGCGGCGGCGGATGGCGTCGAGCAGTTCCATGCGGTCACTTCCGGTCGGCGGGGCGGAGCGAGACGACGAGTCCCGCGACGATGAAGGGGGCCGCGGCGAGCGCGACGAGTGGATGCCGGCGGCCGTGGCTGCCGAGGTATGGGATCGCGGCGAGGGGGCCCGCCGCGGGGAGCAGTGCGAGGGCGGCGCGGCGACCGGAGGTGCGGGGGCCGCGGGACCAGCCGACCACGGTGGCCGCGGCGACGGTGGTGCAGGTCACGATGTAGAGCGCGTGATGCAGCCAGCGGAACCGGCTGGTGTCGATGAGCCGGGCGGCGACCGAGGCGCCGAGTGCACAGTTCGCGGTGTAGGCCGCTGTCGCGACGAGGAACAGCGGCGATGCATCCCTGTCCCTGTGCCGCCGACTCATGGCACGACCCTACGCCCGCCCCCGCACCGGGGACTCCCCCTTGCACCCCGACCCGCCGTTCGCTAGGCCCGGATACGCCGGGAGGGGCGTTTCGTCTCGCTCCGCTCGCTCAACGACCGCAGTCGTCGCGGCCGTTGAGCGAGGAGCGCGAACGCCCCCCACCCGGTCGTTGAGCGAGGAGCGCAGCGACGAGACGAAACGCCCCCACTCGCTAGAGGTTCGCCTCCGCATAGATGCGGAGCGCGTCGCGGACGAACTCCGCGCCGTGGGTGCCGCCGGACGACGTCGCGTAATTCGCGCCGAAGCGCGGATCCGCGACGTACATCTCGCCGAGCCCGATCACGTACGCCTTGACGTCGCCGCCGGGGACGGCCGCGGGCGTACCCGGGATGCCCGTGAGCCACTCCACGTGGCGTCGCGCGACGTCCTGAGCCTCGGCGGATGCCGGGTCGATGCCGCTTTCCGCCGCGGCGATCCAGTCGCGTCCGAGGTCGGACACGCGCTGCTGCCAGTCGGCGCGCTCGGCATCCGCCATCCCCCGCCACCAGCGGTCGCTGTCGGCGTAGGCCTTCTTGCCCCAACGATCCTCGACCTCCTCCTTGTACTGGGTGTGGTCGAAGCCGTCGAACATGTTCTCTGCCATGAGGTTCTCACCTCCTCTCAATGCTGTGATGGTCGATTCGACCGACGCGATCTGCCGCGCCAGCCGGGCTTGCTCCTCGCGCAGCAGCGCGAGATGGGTCTCGAGGGCGGGTGCTTCGCCGCGCTCGCGTTCGAGCACCTCCGCGATCTGCGGCAGCCCGAGTCCGAGCTCCCGCAGCAGGAGGATGCGCTGCAGCCGTACGAGCGCCTGTCCGTCGTAGTGCCGGTAGCCGTTGCTCGCGATGCGCGAAGGCGGCAGCAGTCCGATGTCGTCGTAGTGCCGCAGCGTGCGACTCGTGGTTCCCGCCAGCCGCGCGATCTCCTGGATGGACCAGTCGTCCCGTTCCATGTCGCCTTCTTCCTGTTCGATATCTCGACTCTAGAAGTTGACGTTGCGTCAAGGTCAAGTAGTCCGCCACTCCTTCTCGAGTGCACGGGTTACCGACGACTGCACGGGCTGTCGACGCGGTCAGGCCGTGCATTCGACAGCTTCCCGTGCACTCGGAGCAGCGACGGTGGAGCGTCAGCACTGAGCGGGCGTAGCGGGCCTTCATCAGCGCGAGAGTGGAGTCCTGGGCGTACCAACAGATCGCGGACGCTGACGGACGAAGATCGCGTCAAGCGCGGCGGTCAAATAGACCGTCCTGCCTTCTTACAGTGGAGCGATCTTTCCTGGAACCCCGGCGAGTGTGGTCCCGGGGAGGCGGTCACCGGTGCTCGATCGCATCGTCGGGGTCGGCCGTCCTCGGCCGCACCTTGTCTCCGACAGACAGGGCGACGAAGCACATGACGCTTCCGAGAACGGCGAGTCCGCCGACGACCGCGAAGGCCTGATACCAATCCCACACGAGCAGATAAATCGGGAAGATACCACGACAGCCGCCAAGGCGTTGGGGATGAGGACATGGCGGATACTGTTGCGGCTGACTCGCGATGATCCGCCACTCACCGGTCGCTCGAGAGACCAGCACATCAGCGCGACCGGCACTCCCCCGGCCGCGAAGATCGTGAAGGTGCCGAGCAGGGGCGTGACATGGTCTGGCTCTACGGGAGATACCTCCCAACCGCCGACCGATCCGTAGCGGAACAACGCAACGATCGCAGCCGTCACCAACACGGCACCAAGCAGCAGGAGCATGAGGGGGAACGCTCTTGTCCTTCTCGACGTCATCGCGACTCCTCCATAAGCGCCGAAAGGTTAGAAGCCTGCTGTCGCCAGGTCGGCTTCGCCGCTTCGAACCGGCTGAGAGACGCGAAAGTGAAGAAGTCGGCGTCATGCTTGGTCGTTCCGATGGGGTGATCAAAACGATACGAGTACGACCAGATTCCAGCCGGACACTCGGCGGTCGAGGTCATATGAGTGAACCCAGGAACGCGTTGACCTCTTCGTCGAGAACCAAGAGCAGGAAAGACTCTGCATCGTAGATGGAGTGGATGACGACCTGCACCTCGCTTGCGAGCAGCAGAACATCCGAGTCGGAGAGCGAACCGACGGAAGGACGAAGCGTCTGACCTTGCCTGTTGCCCGATATGAACGCATTCAACGGGTACCCCGAGGCTCCTCTCCGAATCAGGCGGGTCAGATCTTGGGAAGGTGATTGAAGGCCCTCCCAACGAATAACCCTGTCGTCGACGAAGGAGACACCATCGAGCCCCGGGTCGCCACGACGCGATAAGTCGTCATCAACAATGAGAATTCCGTCCGAGACCGCGGGTAATCCCCGGAAGATCCGGGGGAGCACGCTATCGGCGTCGCCAAGCCGCGCAGACTGCGAAAAGGGGGAAGCCTCAAGACTCACGCGACCTTCTGGCACGATTGCATACGCATGGAGTGCTTCGCGGTCGAGTCTTGACAGCACTCGTCTCGAAACACGAGACCCCTGATCGAGGGATTCCGTCGACCAGTCAAGGCCTAAAGCTCGAGGGACCGAGGCCAGCGTTCCATGGACGTGCATCTGACCATCACCCATCTCTGCGAATGCTCACTCGGTTACTCCCGTCGAAGCACCCAGAGAGGTTCGAAAGACGTGTCCAGTTCACCGGGTGGAAAGAACTGCATCTCGAGAACACCATCATTCGATTGGAAGAGGAAACCCGTGTGCGTGCCATGTGAGCTGATTCACAGCGGAATCAGTCAACTAGAGAACACCGAGTGCCTCCAGAATCACCCACACGCCGATAGCTATAAAGACAACGCCGACTTCTACAATGCGCCTGGCCCCGTCCGAGTTTACTGATTTCGAGATCATCGGGCTGCCAATTTTCTCCGCCTTTCGAAGTATGCTCTTTCGCGCACTTTTTCGCATGACGATTAAGACGATGCCGAAGCCGACGATCAGTATTCCAATGACGAACATTCTGTACCTCCTCCGACTAGAACGTCCACGCAATCCCTCCGCTACATCCAGCGCCTCCGCCGCGCTGAACGCTCGCCTCAACGCTGTACGGCATCTGATAAGCACCGTCGTTGGCGCTCATGGGGATTACACCGATGGCACCGCTAAATCCAGCTCCGACCGGTCCCGCAGAAGCGGAACAGCCGCCCTACGATCATCGGGCCTCCACCCGCTTCCGTCGACTGCGCGGAGTAGAAAGATATACCCGCCTTGGGTCCAATCTGCAAACTTACAGTGAGACCCGGTCCCTAAACCGGTTTTTCCGCTCCGACACACACGACAGCACAGACCTGCGCCCCAATCGAGTACGTCGGCTCAGGTTTCTTAAAATCAGGGACAAGCGCCCAGTTCCGTCCGACTTCGCCGACTTCGAGATCATCGGACTGCCGATCTTCTTCGCCTTGCGCTCGATACCCTTCACCACACGCTTACGGAACACGATCACGGCGATGCCGAAGCAGACGACGAGTGTTCCGACCGCGGGCATAAGCGGGTTCATCAACGCACGCCGCTCATCAGTAAGGTTCACAATCGGCTTCGGTGCGCACGCCGTTGACCAGCCGAACAGCCAGGATGCTGAGCGCACCGCCACCGACCGCTGCCAGCGCCACGAATGCGAGCACAGCGGGAAAGTACCAGACGAAGATAAAACTGAGAAGGGAACAGGCCGCGGGGCCCACGGCTACTCGCATCGGCCACGAACGAGGTGATCTCGGCTGCGGAACCAGCGACAAGAGACTCAACCCCGTGGGCACGAGAAGTCCGAAGACGGCGCTCGCCAGGACGGAACTCCACACAGCCTCGCCGTTGCCGGAGTCCGCGATACTTCCCCAGTCGAATCCAAACGAATACAGCCAGTACATCAATCCCAGCAGAGCGCCGACGGTCGCATTCGAAACCCCGAGAGCCACGAGGCAACGCACCCATCGCACGCGGTATCTCACTCCCAAGATCGTGCTCATCGTCGATTGTCCTCGAATTCGGGTGGCAGGGGTGGCGATCACTCGACTCTAGAGCTGACGATGCGTCACCGTCAGCATCGCCCCCCCACACACGCGAAAACGGCCCCACCCCCGATTCCGAGGGTTCGAGGGACGCCGGTCAGTCGACAGCGGATCCGAATGCGGTCACCGAGGCCGTCAGCGCGTCGGCGACCGCCTGCGCGTCGATGTCGAAGAGCACGTCGACGTTCGGCACGCCCTGCCACCGGTCGATCATCTGCACGACCGTCTGACCGCGGGTGTGCGTGCCGTTCAGCTCCACGTCCACGCGCAGCCGCCGCACGGTGAACCACTCGGGGTTGAGCGCATAGGCGACACAGGGAACGTCGTTGAGGTGCATGCCCTCGGTCTTCCACTCCGGCATGTCGTCGCGGTCGTCCTGGCGATCGGGGTAGCCGATCATCTCGCAGAGCGCCACACCCATCGGCGAGCGCGACTCCCAGAGGGTGCGGATGTGATCGGGCGAGAGCGAGAAGCTGCGGGACACATCCAGACCGACCTGCGTGAGCGGAGCACCGGACTGGATGACGATCTCGGCGGCCTCGGGGTCGTTGTAGATGTTCGCGCTCGCGACCGGGGTCACGTTGCCCCAGGTGAGGGCCGCCCCACCCATGTAGATGATGCGGCGCACCGAGCGCGCGAACTCCGGCTCCAGCTTGATCGCCAGCGCGACGTTCGTCAGCGGAGCGAGCGCCATGATGGTCACCTCGCCCGGCGCCGCCATGACCGTCTCGATCATCCGACGCACGGCATCGGATTCGACGTCGGCATCGGGATCCGGGTCCGGGTACTCCCAGTAGCCCACACCGCCGGGACGGTGGATGTGCTCCGCGAAGTTCGGCTCACCGACCAACGGCCGACTCGCACCCTTCCAGATGGGCAGATCGGGACGACCGGCGAGCGCCGCGATCTTGCGGGCGTTCGCCGTGGCGGTGTCGACATCGACGTTGCCGAATACCGTGGTCAGCGCCTCGATGTGGAAGGCGTCCGAGGCGAGCGCCCAGAACAGCGCTCCGGCGTCGTCGATCCCGGGGTCGGTGTCAATGATCAGTCGTTCCATATCCATGCTTTCTGTCATGTCCTAGCGGCTCACAGGCCGTTCGGACGCTTCACTGAGCCCCTCCGCGACCACCGGCTCCGCCCGTGCGACACGGGCGGAGCGCATGTAGACGAACAGGTACCAGCAGTTGATCGCGATCAGGGTGATGTTGAGCGCGACCATGGGCGCGCTGCCGAGCATCAGGTTGTAGGCCATGAGCATCGCCGATGCTCCGAGGTTCAGCCACCGGAGGCGCGAGATCGTCGGCTGGAGGATCGAGATGATCAGGAGAGCACTGCCGGCCCAGCCGACGATCTCACGCCAGGTATCCATCAGGCGGTCACTTGCCCACGAAGAGGCCGTTGCGGCTCTTGGCGAGGAGGTAGAGCACGACGCTGATCGCACACAGGGTGGCGATGTAGATCGGGAAGACCCACATCATCCCCTGGCTCTGCAGCCACAGCAGCAGGTACGAGGCGGTGCCGCCGAAGATGGCCACGCCGAGACCGTATCCGAGCCCGAGGCCGGTGCCGCGGATGTGCTGCGGCAGGAGCGAGTTGGACACGACGACGAAGATCGTCATGTTGAGCAGCAGCACGATCGCGCCGCCGAACATCACGCCGGCGAGCGTTCCGACGCCGGGCTGCGAGTACAGCAGCGCCAGGAAAATGGTCGGGATCGCCAGCAGGCGGGCGACGACGAACCACCGAGACATCGGGAACCGGTCGAGGATGCGGCTCAGACCGTAGGCGCCGAGCGTCAGGAAGATGCCCATGCCGGTCGTGATGGCGAACACCGCGGTGGGGTCCTCTCCGAACGTGCCGTTCGCGAGGTTCGGCAGACCGGCGATCCAGGTGTAGTTGTACGCCTGGATGGCGCCCACGATGAACACCGTGGCGAGCACGCTCAGCCAGTACTTGCGCACATCGCGCCACACGGAGTTGTTCTTCGTGGGGATCGCGCCGACAGTGCGGATGGCTGCGGTGTCGAGCGTCTCCGGCAGCGTGCGGCGCAGCCACAGGACGATGAGACCGAACGCTCCGCCCACGAGGAACGGGATGCGCCAGCCGTAGGCCGCCAGGGCTTCCGGTCCCAGCAGCAGGCTGATGAAGAAGATCGACAGCGGTGCGAGCAGGTTGCCCAGGTTGTTGAAGAAGGCGAAGAACCCGGCGACATAACCGGGACGGTTGGGCACCAGCTCGAGGGCGTATGCCGTTCCGAGCGGCGCCTCGACACCGGCGGAGAGGCCCTGGAGGAGGCGTGCGGCGACGACGATGATCGGCGCGAGAACGCCGATGGTCTGGAAGTCGGGGAGGATGCCGATGATGAAGCTGCCCAGGGCGACGGCTCCGACGGCGAAGATCATGATCTTCCGGCGCCCGTACCGGTCGGCGACGAAACCGAAGACGACGCCACCGAGGGGGCGGGCGACGAAGCCGACCGCGAAGACCGCGAGCGCGTTCAGGGTCGAGGCGAGCGGGCTGTCGGAGGGGAAGAACGCCGCACCGAGGTAGACCGACAGGAGCCCGAAGATCGCCCAGTCGTACCACTCGAGCGCGTGGCCCCAGCTCAGCGCCCGGAGGTTGCGGCGCTCTGTCTTGCTGGCCTTGCTCGTCAGCTGCTGCGGCGCCGTGGCTGCCACTACTTCTTCAGTGCTCATGGAGCTCCTTTGCTCTGCCCTCGAGGGGGAGGTGATCGACCCGTTGACGACTATAGCATAGCAGGATCGCCCTTCGCGACAGAAAGAGTGCATCGTGACTTCACCGCTGAACGACACCGACCGCCGCCTCGTCGACGCCGCCTCCGAACTCCTCGTCCGCACGCACGACGCCGACCTGCACCGCGTCGCGGCTGCCGCCCGCGGAGCGTCAGGACAGATCTATCTCGGCCTCAGCCTCCGCTCCCCGCGAGTGAGCGTCTGCGCCGAGAGCACGGCCCTCGCGAACGCCAGGATCGGCGGCGAGCAGGACATCGAGGCCATGGTCGCGGTGGGGCTGCGGGAAGACGGAACCACGGTCATCCTCAACCCCTGCGGCGTGTGCCGTGAGCTCGTGCCCGCCATCGCCCCGGGCATCCGCACACTCGCCGACGACGGCGGCCACCCGGTGTGGGTGACCGCCGCCGATCTGCTGCCGATGCCGTGGGTGCGCGCGCGCTCCTACGACTGAGTCGCCGCGGGGCTCAGCGCCACGGAAGCGGGCGCCGCAGCACCTCGCCGATCCGCTCGAGCACGCCGTCGAAGTCCATGTCGAAGACGACACGATGGATCGGCCGCGTCTCGTCCTTCACCGGGTGCACCCCGGCGAGGTAGCGGTCGCCGGTCTCCTGGTCGAGGAAGGTCTCGAGCGGACGCATGACCGCACCGGTCACCAAGTCGGGGAACAGCAGGCTCGCGACCGCCATGCTGTCGTTGATGCCCATGACCCGGCGCCCTTCCGGCTGCGGGTACGAGCGCGAGTAGAAGCCGGCGTAGTCCCGACTGATCGCGGTGATCAGCTGTGCGGGGGCGAAGCCGGTCGACGAGGCGATGTCGAGGAAGAAGTCCTCGGGCACGAGGGCCTGACGGGTGACGTACGGCCCGCACCAGGTGACGTCGCCCTCGTGGGCTGCCACGATGCGCGCCGCGTCGATGTCGAACGAGACGTTGGGGTCGCGCGAGACCCGGAACCGGCGATCCTCCCACGGCGCGGTGTCGTGGTACAGCGCCGGCCCGAGCGTCCCCACGATGGTGGTCGAGTGGAGTCGCTGCAGCAGGTCGGGCCGCGTCTCGAGAGCGGCGGCGAGGTTCGTCTGCGGGCCGAGCGCGAGGTAGTCGATCTCGCCCTCATGCCGATCGACCAGGTCGAGCACGATGTCGACGCCGACCGGCTCGGGATCCACGGACTGCTCCGGACGAAGCCCGGTGTTGCCGAAGCCGTCCTCGCCGTGGATGCCGGGGTTCATCCGCAGCTCCTGGATGAGCGGCACGTCCGCGCCGCGGTACACGGGCACATCCGTGCGTCCGCAGGTATCCAACACGTAGCGGGCGTTGTCGGCCGCGCGCTCGCCGGTGGTGTTGCCGAAGACGCTGACCACCGCCAGGATCTCGACCTCGGGATCGGCGGCCAGCAGCATCAGCGCCAGCGCGTCATCCACGCCGGTGTCGGTGTCGACGATGACTTTTCTCATGAGTGCTCTCCAGGTAGGGGGTCAGGGACGCGACAGCCCGAACGCGGCGAACGCGTCCTGCGTCGACTTCTCGGTCAGGACGGTGACGAAGCGCGCCGCGGCATCCCCGGCGCCGGGGCGCGCGCCGATCGCGAACCGTCCATAGGACTGCAGTTCGTGCGGGATCGGTTCGACGATCTGCGGGCCGACGACGGAACGCAGCTCGCTGACCTGCTGGACCGCGACATCCGCCCGCCCGTCGAGCAGCGCTTCCACGGTGAGACCCGACTCGCAGCGAACGGCACGCTCGTCGATGCGCTCGAGAAGACCGCGCTCCCGGAGCACCTTCATGAAGTGCACTCCGCTCGCCCCGCTCAGCGTGTACGCGACCGCACGGGCGGCGAGCAGATAGTCGAGGAAGGCCGCCGCCGAGTCATCGGCCGGCACGGGCGCACCCTCGAGCCGCGCGAAGCCCACGGACGAGACCGCGATCTCGGCGACCTGGGCCGGGTCCACCAGCCCCTGTTCGGCGAGGTCGGTCACCGACGACGAGACCCCGAGCACCAGGTCGGGGCGCTCCCCCGCGGCGATCCGCTCGAGGAGCACGGTCGTGGGCTCGAACGTCGCGTCGACTCGAGCACCCGTGGCGCTCTCGAACGCCGGGATGATCTGCTCGACAAGGGGCTTCTTCACGACGAGGCCGCTGTACAGGGTGATCATGAGGGAGACCTTTCGGAGGGCGCCGCGAACGCGTGCAGCTGCGCAGGGGTGAGCGGGGCTGTGGCCAGGCCGCGGGTGACGAAGAACAGCTGCGCGGTGTGCTCGAGCTCTTCCAGGGCGTCGACCGCCGAATCCAGGTCGGCGCCGGCGACGACGGGTCCGTGGTTGCGCAGCAGCAGAGCGTGAGTGACACGCGCCGCCTCTTCCACGGCGCTGGTCGCGGCAGGGTCGCCCGGGGCGAAGTAGGGAAGCATCCGCAGCGCTCCCACGCGCATGCCGTAGTACGCGGTGAGGGGCGGGATCGGAGCATCCGCGTCGATGTCGGCCAGGCACGACACGGCGGCCGCGTAGACCGAGTGGGTATGCACGACCGCGTTCAGGTCGGGACGCACCCGCAGCATCGCGACGTGCAGGAACGCCTCCTTCGTCGGCTTCGGACCCTCGAGGTGCGTGCCGTCGAGAGCGACCACCGACAGCTGGTCCGCCTCGATCTCGGCGAGGCTGACACCCGTCGGGGTGAGCAGGACGCGATCGCCGTCCCGCACCGCGAGGTTGCCGGTGCGGCCGTGGGTGAGACCGCGGCGATGGATGGAGTGCGCGACGCGTTCGATCGCGCGGCGGGCGGCGGTGCTCATGCGGCGACCCCCTGCCGAGCGACATCCACGAACAGCTCCTCGTCACCGAAGTTCCCGGACTTGAGGATCAGGTGCACGTCGCGCCGCTCGTCGTGGATCCACGGCGCACCGGGCGCGACCTCCTCCCCCACGACGGCGACGGTGGTACCGAGCGCGCGGGTGACCTCGCCCGAGGTCTCGCCACCGGCGATGAGCATGCGCTTCACCCCGCGATCCGACAGCTGGGCGGCGATGAGACCCGCCGTCCGCTCATACAGTTCGCCGGCACCCGGCACGTCGTCGCGACGCTCCGAGGCGGGACTGGAGGAGTAGAGGAGAGCGGCGGCATCGTCGGGCTGGCGGTCCCACCACTCCACGGCGCGTGCGGCGAGCTGCTCGGCGGTGTCGCCGGGTTCGGCCGTGATGCGGAAGGCGGGGCTTCCGGAGGAGACGAAGCGGTCGATCTGCTCGAGGGTGCGCCGCGAGCAGCTGCCCGCGATGATCGCGGTGCGCCCCGGAGGCGGCACCGGGGCTGCGGTGCCGCTCGCCGTCTCGCGCAGCGCGATCGCTCCGACGAGTCCGGCGGATCCGGCGACGAGCGCGTCGCCATCGACGGCCTCCGCGAGCGCCGCGAGGTCGGCATCGGTGACGGCATCCGCCACCACCTGGAGGGCGCCCTCCGCGCGGGTCCGGCGCAGTGCCTCGCGCACCGCCTCGGCGCCCTGCTGCACCACATCCAGAGACAGCGCCGCGACCGGTTCCGCGCTCTGCGCCGCGAGCAGCCGCAGCACCGACGAGTCGCGCATGGGCGTCACGGGGTGATCGCGCATGTGGGTCTCTGCGAGCAGCGTGTCGCCGACGAAGAGGTGCCCGCGGTACACGGTGCGCCCGTGCAGCGGCGCGGCAGGAGTCGTCACGACCAGGTCGACACCGAGCTCGCGGGCGACCGCCTCGGTGACCGGCCCGATGTTCCCCTCGGCGGTGGAGTCGAAGGTCGAGCAGTACTTGACGTAGATGCGGTCGGCTCCGCGCTGTCGCAGCACCGCGAGCGCGGCGAGGCTCTGCGCGACGGCCTCTGCGGCGGGAAGGGAGCGCGTCTTCAGGCCGATGACGATGGCGTCGGCCGAGACCGCGGTGTCGTCGATGTCCGTGCCGAGCGCGAGAAGGGTGCGCAGACCCGCGCGCCGCAGCGCCGCGGCGACATCCGTGGCCCCGGTCACGTCGTCGGCGATCACGCCGATCATCGAGGACCCTCCTGGAGTGCCGCGGTCAGCCGTCGAGCAGCAGCGGCGGGGCCGTCCAGCACCGTGACGCCGAAGCGGTCCGCGAGAGACACAGCGGCGGCGGCGAGCGAGTACTGGGCGAGCACGATCAGGTCGTAGGGCTCGTCGACATCGGCGATCGCGGTGGCGAGAGCGTCGATCAGGTCCGGCGCAGCCAGCGGCACAGCCGCCGCGGGGACCACGAGCGGGCGCACCTGCGCCGACGATCCGCTCGCGACGAAGGCGTCCGTCAGCCGCGCCGTGCTGTCGCTCGCGGACGACGCGAGCGACGCGACCAGCAGCACCCGCGCAGGGGCGGCCGCGACGGCCTCGGCGAACAGCGGGCCGTCTGCCGACAGCACGGTGACGCCGTCGGCCTCGCGATCACGCCGGTCGGCGCGGATCCCGAACTGCGAGCAGGTGAGCAGCACGCCATCCGCTCCGCCCGCCAGAGCGAGCTCGATGAGGCTGTCCATGCGCGCGGCCAGCGGCGCGGTGATGCCGCCCTCGACATGCGCGTCGGCGAGCAGACGGTCGTCGAGCAGGTTCCACACGGTCGCCGTGGGAAGGGCAGCGGCGATGGCCGTCGCGGCCGGGGCGATCGCCAGCGGGGTGGCGCTGATGAGCGCGATCTTCGGGTCGGTCATCGGATGGTCCTCTCGATCCAGGAGAGCCCGTCACGGGTGCCCGCGACGGGGGCGTACTCGCAGCCGATCCACCCGGGGTAGCCGCTCTGCGCGATCCGGGCGAGCACGCGCTCGTAGGCGATCTCGCCCGTGCCGGGTTCGCCGCGACCGGGGTTGTCGGCGATCTGCACGTGCGCGACCACGGGACGCAGCTGCTCGAACCGTTCGATGAGGTTCCCGCGGTCGACCTGCGCGTGATAGACGTCGAACAGGACGCCGACGACCTCGGGGTCGACCTCCTGCGCGACCGCCGCCGCGGTCTCCATCGAGGCCAGGCCGTAGCCGGGCTGATCGCGCTTGTTGATCGCCTCCAGCGCCAGGCGCACACCCGTCCCGCGCGCCTGCTCGGCGGCCCAGGAGATGTTCGACACGTACGTCGCGAACGCGGCGTCCGCGTCGGCATCCGCCGGCTTGATGCCGGCCATCGCGTGCACGACGCCGGCGCCCAGGACGTCCGCGTACTCCAGCGCACGCAGCACGCCTTCGCGGAACTCCTGCTCCGCTCCGGGCACGTACGCCGCGCCCGAGGCGGTGGGCGAGCCCGCTGCACCGGCGGGGGTGTTGATGAGGATCTGCGTCAGGCCCGCATCGTCCAGCAGACGCCGCACCTCGGCCGGCGCGAGGTCGTACGGCGACGCGAACTCCACCGCCGTGAACCCGGCCTCGGCCGCCGCGTCGAACCGCTCGACGAACGGCACCTCGGTGAACATCCACTTCAGGTTGGCCGCGAGGCGCACCGGCCCCGACGTGGTCTCGACGATCATGCGGACACCGCGTCGTAGTCGGGGTTGACCACGAATTCCGGAGCAGCGCCGCGGAGCGCGGCGATCACGTTGCGGGCCGCCATCCGGCCGGATTCGCCGCGTGCCTCGCGGGTCGCGCCGGCGACGTGCGTCGTGGCGAGGATACCGGGGGTGTGCAGGAGCGGGCTCGATGCGCTCAGGGGCTCGTCCGCGAAGACGTCGAGCGCGGCGGCGCCGAGGCGCCCCCCTCGCACGGCGTCCACCAGCGCGTCCTCATCGACGATCCCCCCGCGGGCGGTGTTGATGAGCACCGCATCGCCCTTCATCAGCGCCAACCGGGAGGCGTCGATGAGGTTCCGCGTGGATTCGTCGAGGAAGAGGTGCAGCGTCACGAAGTCGGCCTCGCGCAGCAGGTCGTCCAGATCGAGACGACGGATGCCGTGGGCCGCGGCGAAATCCTCGTCGAAGTAGGGGTCGTACGCGACGATGTGCATTCCGAAGCCCGCGGCGATCGTCGCGACAGCCTTGCCGATCGAGCCCAGCCCGAGGATCCCGAGGGTCGACCCCTGCAGCTCTCGTCCGGTGAGCTGCTGCCACGTGCCCGCGGCCAGGTTGCTCACGTTCTCGGGGATGCGGCGAGCGCAGGCCAGCGCCAGCGCGAAGACGTGCTCGGCCACGGCCTGCCGGTTGGCGCCGGGCGTGACGCAGACGGGCACCTGACGTGCGGTCGCGGCGTTCACGTCGACGCTGTCGTACCCGACGCCGGTGCGTACGACGATCTGCAGTGCGGGGGCGAGCGCGAACTCCTCCTCACCCAGCGGCCGCGTGCCGGCGATGATGGCGCGGGCTCCGGCAAGCGCGCCGGCCCGGTCGTCGGCATCCAGCAGGGCCAGTTCGGGTTCGTGCCGCGTCGTGAGGCCGGCCTCGCGCAGCATCCGATCGACCTCGTCGCCGGGCTCGAGGAATGCGGTGGTGATCAGCACGTCGTGGGAATCGGTCTTCGTCACCAGATCCCTCCTTCGTAGTCGGGGGCGGCGAATGCGCCGCCATGCAAGGTGGGTGCGGGGGCGCTGAAGTCCACCGCGTCGGTGTGGTCGGCCGCGTCGTCGCGGGGCACGTAGCCGATGGCCGCCCAGCCCGCGTCGCCGTTCCACCAGCGTTCGGTGTTGGCCGAGCAGCCGTAGACGACCTGGCAGCCCACGGGAGCGCTCTCGATCGCGCAGCGGAAGAGTTCGATGCCGTCGCGCCAGCTGAGCCAGAGGCCGAGCTGGCGCCTGTCCTCGGGCGCCGGGCGGAAGGTGCCGATGCGCACGAGCACCGACTCGACGCCCCACTTGTCGTGGTACAGGCTGGCGAGGGCTTCGCCGAACGCCTTCGACACCCCGTAGAAGGTGTCCGGGCGCAGCGGCGCGCTCTCGTCCAGGACCTCGCTCGCGGGGTGGAAGCCGACGACGTGGTTCGAGCTGGCGTAGACGACGCGACGCACACCTGCTCGCCGCGCGGCTTCGTAGACGTGGTAGGTCCCGTCGATGTTGACCGTGCGGATGCTGTCATACGGGGCCTCATCGGCGATGCCGCCGAGGTGCACGATGACGTCGACGCCTTCCGCAGCCGCGGTGAGGGCATCGAGGTCGCCGAGGTCGCCGATCACGACCTGCTCCCCGGGGAACAGCGGCTCGTCGGCGTCGGAGCGCGCGAACAGCACGACGCGGTCGTAGCGGGAGGCGAGTCCTTCGCGGATCACCCGGCCCATCCGTCCGGTCCCGCCGGTGTACAGCACTGTCGTCATCGTCATCCTCTCCTTCGACACCGGCGCTCAGCCGATGCTGCGGTCCTCTTCGCCCGTCGAGGCGTCGGAGAAGAACCCGATCTCCGCCCGCTGCGGGCGCCGACGACGGGCGGTGCGTCCGTCCCAGTGCAGCTCCACATCGTGTCCGGGAACGAGCGCGGCCCCAGTGTCGGTCAGCAGCGAGCGCATCGCGTCGATCGTCGCGGCACTGGCCTCGGCGTCCAGCGTGGAATCGACCCGCCCCGAGGCGAGCTCGTACACGTTCTTCACCGCGTCGCCCGCGAACACGCGCTTCTCCTCCGCACGGTCGAGGTAGAACGCGAGGTGGTGCGGGGTGTGCCCGGCGCTGTCGATCGCGTGGATGCCCGGAAGCACCTCCTGCCCTGCGGCCATGCGCTCGACACGGTCGGCGCGACGGAGGAGCTCCTGCACGTGCAGGTCGGGGATGAACGGCGTACCGGCGGGCTGTTCCGCCGCCCAGCGCAGCTCCTTCTCACCGACCCAGGTGGTCGCGTGGGCGAACATGGGGAAGTTCGAGACGTGATCCCAGTGCATGTGGGTCAGCAGCACGTCGGTCACATCGTCCGTCGTCAATCCGAGGCGCTCGAGGCCCGCGTGGATGAGGGGGATGTACGCGGGCTGGCCGGCGTCGATGAGCACCCGGCGCACGCCGTCGTCGAGGAGCCACAGACTGCTCCAGCCGAAGGCCCCGTGCGAGCTCGATTTCCCGGGGAAGCCCTCCACGAGTGGACGCGCGACGTAGCCCGACGATCCCGCTGATCCGGTCGTCGGCATCGACATGGGTCCCTCGTTCTGCGCCATCACAAAAAATAGTATAGCGCAGGAAAGGGGGAACTGACAGGCCGATCAGCCCTCGAGAAGCCTCTCGGTCGCTCCCACGATGTGGTGGCGCATCGCCTCGGCCGCGCCGTCCGCGTCGCCGGCCTTGATCGCCTCGTAGACCGCATCGTGTTCCGGCGCCGCACTGACGGCCCCCGTACGTCCGAACTTCGAGAACAGTCGGAACCGCTGGATCTGTCCACCGAGTGCGGCGTACGACAGCTCGAGGAAGGCGTTGCCGGACTGTGCCGCGATCATCATGTGGAAGCGGGCGTCGCTGCGCCAGTAGAGGTCGAAGCCCTCGGTCTCGGTGTCCGCGACCTCGGCCGAGCGGCGGAAGTCCTCGACCGCCTCACGCAGCCCCTCCAGGAACTCGGGCGTCGTGCGCAGAGCGGCCTCGTACGCGAGACGGGGCTCCAGCAGAACGCGGGCCTCCCCCAACTGCTCGACCTCTTCGCGCGTCATGACCGGGGCCACCTGGTAGCCGCGCAACGCCTCGCGCTGGACGAGCCCGGTGTGCTCCAGGCGCGCGAGCGCCTCACGCAGGGGGGTCTGGCTGACGTCCAGTTCGCGCGACAGGGCGCCGATGTTCAGGCTCTGCCCCGCCGCCCGCTCTCCCGACATGAACTGATGCAGCAGCACCTCGTACATTCGGTCGGCGATGGGCTGCTTCGTCGATCGCCCGGCCACATCTTCTCCCCTCGAAGTCCTTCCGTCGAAGACTACCGGTCGACTCCACGGCGCCTGCACGGACGCGCGGCCGCCGCGGCGACCGACCCCCTCCCGCATGAGGTTGCATCCGAACTTCGCACGGAGAGGTTGACACAATCGAGATATATCGTGTTACGCTGGCCGCACACGATATATCGTGACCCTACACACAGGAGAAGCACACATGACCGAGAAGTGGCTCATCGCCCCGGGCGAGGAACGCGTCATCGACATCGAGTCCGTCACCCGCCTCAAGGTGGGCCTCGTCGGCGGACAGGTGGACATCATCGCCCACGACGAACCGGGCATCCGCATCGAGGTGCACGGCGTCACCACCAAGGACCTCCGCATCGAGTCCCACGACGGCGAGGTCGAGATCGACCACCCGCAGCTGGGCTGGGACAACTTCCTCGAGGTGTTCCGCAACTTCGGCTCCGGCGGCCCCCGTGCCGAGGTGAGCGTCGCGGTCCCCCGCGCGATCGCCCTGAACCTCGGCGTCGTCAGCGCCGGCGCCCTCGTCTCGGGCCTCCGCAACGACGCCCGCCTCAACACCGTCTCCGGCGACATCATCGTCGACACCCTGATCGGCGACCTCACCGTCAACTCGGTCTCGGGCGACGTGCAGGTGCGCGGCCTCACCGGCTCGATCAGCGCGAACAGCGTCTCGGGCGACGTGGCCGTCACGGGTGCGATCCGCAAGGCGACCGTCGACATCGTCTCGGGTTCGACGCTCGTGGATGCCGCGGGAGACGTGAACACCATCAACATCAACTCCGTCTCGGGCGGCACCACCGTGCGCCTCGACGAGTCGCTGGCCGCGAACTACGTCGTCCGCACACTGAGCGGACGGCTGCTGATCGACGGCGTCGAGCGCAGCTCGACCGGCCCCAGCAACTACACGGGCACGAAGGGCGAGCTCTCGGGACGATTCGTCGACCTGCGCGCGAACTCCGTCTCCGGCGGCGTCACCGTCCTCCGCCGCACGCCGGCCTCGATCACGGAAGACGAGGAGTGGGAAGCATGAGCCCCGCCGTCTTCTCCCACGGCGACCTGCGCCTGTATCTGCTGTCGCTCCTCGCCGAGGCGCCACAGCACGGCTACGGCATCATCCAGTCGCTGACCGACCGCACCGGCGGCACGTACACGCCCAGCGCGGGCACCATCTATCCCCGCCTCGCGAAGCTCGAGGAGGAGGGACTGGTCACGAAGACCGTCGACGGCCGCACCACGATCTACGCGATCACCGAGGCCGGGCGGGCCGAACTCGCGTCGCGCGAGGGCGACCTCGCCGGCATCGAGGCAGGACTCACCGATTCGGTGCGGCTGATCGCGAGCGAGGTGCGCCAGAGCGTCCAGGACGCGATGAAGAGCCTCCGCGCCGATCTCGCCGCCGCCGAGAAGGGCGAGCGCACGGCGGCCAAGAGCCGCCCCCGCACGGCGACCGACGACTCCCGGCTCGTCAGCCGAGAAGAGATGCACCGGGCGGATGCCGTCATCAATGCCTTCCGTGCACGGGTCCGCACCGACCTGCGCACGCACCTCGCGAAGGGTGGCACGCTGTCTCCGTCGGTCGTCACCGAACTGGAGGATGCCCTCGACAACGCGGCCCGCGGAGTCACGGTCTCGCTGAGCAGCTCCGGATCCTGAACATGCAGAGGGCCCCGTCGGCGAACAGCCGACGGGGCCCTCTGCTGTGCCGCGTCCTCTAGGACTCCGGCCAGATCTCCTTCTGCTCGTCCGGCACCGACTCGCCGAGCGGGACGACCAGGATGGAGCGGTGCTGCCGGTGCGCGAGCCGCGCCGCGACCGACCCCGTGAAGAACTCGCGGATCGACTCGCCGATACCGCGCTTGCGGGTGCCGACGACGATGAGCTGCGCATCGAGCTTGTTGGCGAGCTGCTTGATCGCCAACGCCGGGTCACCGACGAGCTGACGCGCCGTCCACGTGACATCCGTCCCCGCCAGCAGCTTCGCGGCAGCGGCCTCGACCGCTTCGAACTCCGCGGCGCCCGCGTCGAAGTTGATGTCGATCGGCGCCGAGTGCACGTAGCCGTCCGGGTCCTCATAGGTGACGAATCGAGTGACGTCCACGTGCGCCACGACCAGCGGCACACCGAACAGTCGCGCATACCGAACCGCTTCGCGGATCACATGCGGATCCTGGTCCAGCTGCATGCCGACGATGACGGCTTTCTGCAGCGCCGCGTTCTGTGCGGCCTCATCGGACGGAGTGGAGGTGTTGTCGGTCATGAAGATCGTTCCCTTCACCAGTCTGGCCTCGGCCAGAGCGTCTTTCCCGCGTGCTATTCTGAATGCTACTCTTACCGGCTTCTCGCCGGTGTCGTGAATGCCTCGGGCCTCACCGCCCGCAGCTTAACTCGTGAGGGGGTCTCGCGCATGGGCCGTGGCCGTCAGAAGGCGAAACACACCAAGATCGCCCGCGAACTCAAGGCGTACAGTCCGTCGGTGAACTACTCCGCGCTCGAGCGCGAGCTGGCTCACCCGACCGACGAAGACGCCTACGTCGACAAGTGGGCCGATGAGTATGAAGACGAAGACGAGGACGAGCTAGAGAAGGCCTGACCGCCCGATCTACTCCGAAACACCCGCACCACGTGCGGGTGTTTCGTCGTGTCTGGATGAGGATCCCCGTAGAGACGCCGGATCCTCGTCCGTCATGAGCGGGCGTCGGCAGCTGAGAGGATCTCCTCATGGCCCGCGTCGTCGCACTGTACCGCTACCCGATCAAAGGGCTCACTCCCGAGCGTCGCGATGCGTTGACCGTGCAGCCGGACGGCAGGGTCGCCGGCGACCGCGTCCTGGCGTTCCGCTTCGCGGACGCCACGGAGCCCGAGGATCGAGACGGCCTCGACTACTGGCCCAAGTCCCAGGGACTCTCACTGCAGGACTTCCCCGCACTCGCCGCGTTGCGCACGAGCTACGACGACGAGACGCGGCGAATCCGCATCGAGCACGGCGACGGCGTTCTGGTGGAGGCGGCGCTCGATGATGACGGCCGCAGCGAGCTGGCGGAAGCCGTCACGGACTTCGTCCTCGGCACCCCCGAAGGTCGACGCCTCCGACGACCGGGCCGCCTTCCGCTCGTGCTCGTCGGGGACGGCGATACCTCGCGGTTCCAGGATCGCCCCCGCGGCTACGTGTCGGTGCACGGCCGGAGCAGCGTCCATGCACTGGGCGACGCCCTCGGGATGCGCATCGATGACCGGCGATTCCGCTCCAACGTCGTGATCGACGACGTCGGCGCCTGGAGCGAACTCGACTGGAGCGGAGAGGTGCGCATCGGAGACCTGCGCTTCCAGACGGCCGGCCCCATCGTGCGCTGTCTCGCGACCCACGCGAACCCCGACACCGGCGTGCGCGACGCCAAGGTGCTCACCACGCTCACGGGAGCACTCGCGCAACAGGAACCGACCCTCGGACGACTCCTGCTGCCCGGGTGGGAGCGTTCGGACGACGGCGTCGGGCAGGGTGGCGGCGTGATCCGCATCGACGACGAGGTCCACGCGCACTGACCCTCGTGGACATCCGCATACAGGAATGTCAGCGCTCCCTTAGACCGACTCCATTTCGGCTCAGTCATGATCAGACCAGGCTTGTGAGCGCAAACATTTTCTGATTTGATGTGCATGTGATCGATGACGCCTCGGCGTCAGGCCCCCGCCCAGGGCGATCCGCAGAACATGACCTCAAAGAGGAGAACAGCATGGCAATCACCCCTCGCTTCACCCGCACAGCCGCGATCGTCGCGGTCGGCGCGGTGTCGGCCTTCGGCCTCGCAGCCTGCTCGACCGGCGATTCCGGCGACAGCGGCGCCGGCGGCGAGCCCGTCACGATCGAGTACCTGCACCGTCTCCCCGACGGCGAGGGCATGACCCCCACGTCCGAGATCGTCGACCGATGGAACGCCGACCACCCCGACATCCAGGTGAAGGCCACGAAGTTCGACGGCAAGTCCAGCGACATGATCCTCAAGCTCGAGACCGACGTGAAGGCCGGCAACGGACCCTGCCTCGCCCAGACCGGCTACTCGGAGGTGCCGCAGCTGTTCGTCAAGGGACTGCTGCAGGACGTCGCGGACGAGGCCAAGAAGTACGAGGACGACTTCTCCGCCGGAGCCTTCAGTGGCATGAAGGTCGGCGACGCCATCGTCGGCCTCCCGCAGGACACCGGACCCCTCGTGTACTTCTACAACGAGACCGAGTTCACGGCACTGGGCCTCGACGCGCCGAAGACGCTCGACGACCTCACGACCGACTCCGCCACGGCAGCGGCCGCCGGCAAGTACGTCACCGCCTTCACGCCCGATGAGGCGCAGAACTGGCTCTCCGCCCAGTCGGCAGCGGCCGGCGACACCTGGTTCGGCACCGCCGGCGACGAGTGGAAGGTCGACGCCGAGGGCGCCGGCTCCGAGCGCGTGGCCGCGTTCTGGCAGGGGCTGCTCGACGGCAAGCAGACTCTCGCCACCGAGCGCTGGGGCGAAGGCTTCACCGCTGCGCTCAACGACGGCAGCCTCATCGGCCACGTCGGAGCGGCGTGGGAGGCCGGATTCCTCCTCGACTCGCTCGACGGCACACCGGCCGAGGGCCAGTGGCGCGTCGCCCAGCTCCCGGACTTCGGCGCCGGTGCCCTGAGCGGTCCCGACGGCGGCTCCGGAGTCTCGGTGATGAAGGGCTGCGAGCACCCCGCCGAGGCCATGGAGTTCAACGACTGGTTCAACACTCAGGTCGACGACCTCGCGTCGCAGGGCCTCGTCGTCGCCGCCAAGGGCGACGTGGAGACCCCCGAGAAGATGCTGCGCCAGTTCGGCGGTCAGGATGTGCTCGCCGAGCTCGGCACGGCGACCGAGAACCTGAACCCGGACTTCCCGTACGCACCGGGCTTCTCGACGCTGTCGAAGATGAACGAGACCGCCGCGGCGGCCGTCGCCGGCACGGCATCGGTCGCCGACATCTTCACCACGGCCCAGGAGACGGCCGTCGCCTCGCTGGAGGACCTCGGCCTTCCGGTCGCGAAGTGATCGCACGAGAAGGCATCATCGGATGATCGACGGCGGAGTGCACGCGCAATCGTGCACTCCGCCGTCGTCTTGACATCGAGAGGCGACACCATGGTCACAGTGACCGAAACGCGAGATGCGGTGCCGACGCCGACACCGCGCATCCCCGCGGATCCCGCCCGCCGACGCCGGTTCGGGACCCGGCGCGAAGGCCTCACGGGATGGCTGTTCATGACGCCGTTCGCCGTGCTGTTCGTGCTCGTCTTCCTGGTGCCGATCATCGTGTCGATCCGATCGTCCTTCTTCGCGCAGGTGCCGGCGGGCGACGGACTCTACGGCGGCGGCGAGCTCGTCGACACGTTCGTCGGCATCGAGAACTTCGTCACCGCAGCGACCGACGGCGCGTTCTGGACCGGGATGGGACGGGTCGTCCTCTACGCCGCACTGCAGATCCCGGTGATGATCCTCGTCGCTCTCGGTCTGGCGCTGCTGCTGGACTCCTTCATCGTGCGCCGACCGGCCGCCTTCCGGCTCTCCTTCTTCCTCCCGTTCGCGGTGCCGGGGATCATCGCGGCGATGATGTGGCTCTACCTCTACACACCGGCCGTCTCCCCCTTCCTCCCCTACCTTCCGGAGGGCACGGATCTCATGGCGCCCGGGACGATCCTCTTCTCGATGGCGAACATGACCACGTGGACCTACACGGGCTACAACATGCTCATCTTCCTGTCAGCCCTGCAGGCGGTGCCGCGCGACCTGTACGAGGCGGCCCGCCTCGACGGGGCATCCGGATTCCAGATCTCGATGCGCATCAAGGTGCCGCTGGTGCGGGGAGCGGCCCTCCTCGCGGTGCTGCTGTCGATCATCGGCACGATCCAGCTGTTCAACGAGCCGGTGGTGCTGCAGGCCGCGAACTCGTGGATGGGCAAGGACTTCACCCCCATGATGCTCACCTACAACACGATGATGGGCGAGATCTCGCCGTCCGGCAGCGGCCCGGCGTCCGCCTACTCCCTGCTCATGGCTCTGATCGCGGGCGTGCTCGCGATCGTGTACGCGCTGCTGCAGCGCCGGAAGGGCGACGCATGACCACCACGCGCCTCATCACCACCGAGGCATCCCCGCGCCGACGCCCCCGCCGCGCGCCCGACGTGGATGCTCCGCCGCCCTCGATCGCGCCCACCCCGGTCGCCCGGGCGTTCGGCATCATCGCGCTGGTCGTCGCGACGCTGTACTTCCTGGTGCCGGTCTACTGGCTCATCGTCGCGTCGACCAAGAACAACGCCGACCTCACATCGACGTTCGGCTTCTGGTTCGCCGAGTGGAACCTCGACACGAACTACGACAGCCTGATGGGCTGGACCCAGGGGTTGTTCTGGCGCTGGGTCGGCAACTCCATGCTCTACTCCGTCAGCGCCGGAGTGATCGGCACGCTGTTCGCGGTGATGGCCGGTTACGCGATCGCGAAGTTCGCCTTCCCCGGCAAGCGCATCGCCGTGGGCGTCATCATGGCGGGGCTCCTGCTGCCGGTCGCTCTGCTGACCGTCCCGCTGTACATCGAGTTCCACGCCCTCGGACTGACCAACACGATCTGGGCGATCATCATCCCCTCGGCGGTGTCGCCGTTCGGCGTGTTTCTCGGCATGGTCTACGCACAGTCGTCCGTTCCGACCGAGCTGCTCGAGGCCGCTCGCATCGACGGTGCCGGCGAGGGCCGCATCTTCTTCACGATCGTGCTGCGGCTGCTCGGTCCGGCCATGGTGACGATCTTCCTGTTCATCTTCGTCGCCACCTGGAACAACTTCCTGCTGCCGCTCATGATGATCTCGAGCCAGGATCTGAAGCCGGTGACACTCGGCCTCTACGGGATGGTCAGCTACTTCGCGCCCGACAAGGGAGCGGTCATGCTCGGTGCTCTGCTCGGCGTGATCCCGCTCATCCTGCTGTTCTTCTCCCTGCAGAAGTACTGGCGCTCCGGCCTCGCCGCCGGCGCTGTGAAGGGCTGATCCGCCCCCTCTCTCGTTCGCTCTCCTTCCCGCCTCCCGTCCGCCCTCAGCCCCCCTGCTGAGGGCGGACTTCTGCGTGTGCACCCGCGGAAGCCTCGCGAGTGCACGGGTTGCTGCCGAGCGCGCGGGCTGCTCACGCGCCTAGGCCGTGCACTCGAGGGCAAGCCGTGCACTCGGCGAGATGACCCGCGGTGCGGTGTCTCTGGCGTCGCGGGTGCGGGTGCAGGGGCGGTTCGCGAGTGCACGGGCGGTTCGCGAGTGCACGGGATCTTCGCGCGTCTACCCCGTGCGCTCGAGCGCACGCCGTGCACTCGAGCGGCACAGGGCGCGGGTGCGGCGCAGGAGCACAGCACGAACGGCCCGGAGGAGACTCCTCCGGGCCGTCGTGCGTCAGCGAGGTCAGCTCAGGCGGCGCCTCCGCAGCCAGAGGACCAGGCCGAGAGCGATCGCGGCCAGACCGACCGCTGCCGCCCCGGCCCAGAGGGCTCCGTCGGGGCCGGTCGTCGCGAGGTCGCCGCCGCCGCCCGCCGCACCGGCCGTGACCGCGAGGTCCGCCCGCGCCAGCTCGACGCCCTGGGCATCGGTCGCGACGAGAGCGTGCGCCCCCGCCGGTGTCGCCGCGGGAATCGTCACCGTGGCCACGGCGTCGCCCGCAGCCGACGTCGTCACCTCGCCGATGCGCACCGGCTCGGAGTGCAGCCAGAGCTGCACGAGCGCGTCGGGGTCGAAGCCGGTCAGCTGCACGGTCACGCTCGCTCCGGCCGCGACCGAGCCGATGGATGCCGTGATGCGCGCATCCTTCCCCGGCTTGGCCTTCTTGACCTTCAGCGCAGCGCTCGCGAGTTCCGCGCCGGCCGCATCCTGCACGATCACCCGGTGCTTCCCCACCGCGGCATCGGCCGGAATCAGCAGTCGGGTCGTCAAGGCGCCCTCCGCATCGACCTCGGCATCCGTCAGCTTCACGTCATCGAGCCAGACCGAGACCGTCGACCGCGGCGCGAAGCCCGTGAGTGCCATGCCGACCGTCTCGCCGGCCCGCACCGAGTCGGCGTCGAGTCCGAGCTTCGGATCCGTCACCGGGTTGCACTCGCTCAGATCGTCCGTCGGCCGCGTCTCGGGGGTGTGCCCCTCCTGCGCGGCCGAGGTGCCGTACACGGCCATCTCGGCGACGGCGGCGAACTGCGTGCCCGAGATCGACGAGGTGGCGGTGACGCGGATGTAGCGGGCCGTGGTCTCCGCGAAGTCCACGTCCTGCCACTCGGCGACGTTCTTCCACTCCCCGGTCGCGACCGGAGTGTACGCCTGGCCGTCGGTCGACACCGCGACCTCGTAGCCCTTGATCGGACCGTTCTGGTTGGCCCCACGGCGCAGGTACGAGATGCCGTCGACCAGCTCCGCGTCACCGAGGTCGAACGTCAGCACGTGCGGGTACGACGTCGCGGCCGAACTCCACCGGCTGTGCCAGAACGAGCCGGCGTCGCCGTCGAGCATGTTCGCGGCCGCGCCGTCTTCCCCGGATGTCTCCTCGGAGTTCGCCGACGCGGTGATCTGCGCGTTGGGGATACGGGCCCGCGAGGACACCGACACCTCCTGGGTCGTGCTGACCGTGCGCACATCGCAGTCCGCGAGGTACGTCGCGGCGATCCCGATGCCGACGGTCGAACCGGCAGCATCCGCCGGCGCGGTCACGAGCCAGGTGGTCTGCACGCTGTCGCCGGCTGCGACCTCGTCGAACAGGTTCGTCGATTCGTCGGCGACCTCGACCACGTAGCCCTCCGGCACCTCGAGCTGCACGCCGATGTTCTCGACCGCGATGGGCTCGCTGTTGGTGAAGGTGGTGGTGAACGCGGTCTGGGCACCGGGGCTCAGGACGCCGGCTTCGCCGGACACGGTCGCACAGGGAGTGCCGCCGGTCGTGGGGCCGAGGTCGGTGACCGTGAAGTCGTCGAGCACGAAGTCCACGTCCGGTCCGCCGACGCGCTCGAGTCCCACCCAGGTGTAGTCGCCGCATCCGACGATCACGTCCTGCGAGAACTCGGCCGTCTCCAGCGCCTGCGTGATCCCGGTGCGGCTGAGCGTGGTCGAGGTGATCTTGCCCCCGGCCACGGCATCCGTTCCGGTGAGCCAGCGGTACGCCCCGCTCGCGCCGACCTGGTAGTCGAAGCCGATGCGGTAGGAGTGCCCCGCCTGCAGCGGCACGAGGGTCGGGTCGGTGCGGTAGACGACCCCGTTGTTCTCGGAGTGCGACATGAGCGAGTGATCGCCCGTGAGCGTCGTGTCCACCGCGAGCCCGGCGAGGGGCCCCGCGTCGAACGGCTTGGCGGTGTTGCGCCAGTCGCTGCTCGCATACGGGTCATGGCGGCGGGAGATGCTCGTGCGCGGATCGTCGATGCCGTTGGCATCGCCCTTCACGAACGGGCCCCATCCGGCTTCGTTGCCCTCGAAGTCGTTCGAGTACACCGTGCCGGCCGCGAACGGCGCCGTGGTGTCGGCCGAGACGCGGGCGTTGTCGATGCGAACCTTCGCGTCACCCGCGACGGCACCGATCGAGACCGTGACCTCACCGGATGCCGGAGCCAGGAACGACGTCGAGCCGCGCTGATAGTACTGGCCTGCCTTGGAATCCGCGCGCATGTAGTTGTAGGTGGGCGAGAGGTTCCAGGAGCGGGTCACCGCACCGGATCCCGTGTCGACCGAGACGCTCACGTCACGGGTCGCGGTCGGGTCGATCTGCACCTGCGCGGAGAACGCGTACCGCTGTCCGGGGGTGAGCCCGGTCACGGTCTGCGAGATCGACGATGCGGATGGTCCGAGCACGGCGATGTTGTCGCCACGGGACTCGTTCTTCGCGTTGCCGAGGTCGGTGCGCTCGATCGTCACATCACCCTGACGGTTCCAGACGTCGAGCGAACCGGAGTTGAACCCCGGGTCGTCGAGGCCGGCATCGTGATACTCGACGGCCGCCCGCTGCGCACCGCCCTGCGGCACCACGACGTAGGCCTTACCCTTGTCGCCGTTGAGCGTCAGCTCGCCGCCATCCGCGTCGACCGTGCCGATCTTGACGCGTCCCCGCTCGCCGAGCTCGAACACGTCGAAGGCGGTGTTGCCGCGGAAGGCCTCGGTGACCCCGAACGTCTTGTCTCCCCCGGAGGCCGAGTAGAAGTACATCTTGTCGGCATCGACCGGCGAGCCGGCATCCTCGTTCGACTCCAGCGACTGCCATGGCAGCAGGTAGGAGTCGCCGCGCAGCACCGTGGCACCGTCCATGGTGATGACCCTGGTGGTTCCGTCCATGCGCACAGTGACGTCATCCGTGAGGGTCGCCTCGGCGCCCGCGTCGTAGGTGAGCAGGTCGAAGTGCTGCAGGAACTTGGTCGGCAGGCTCTGCTTCCAGATGTTGTCGACGAAGCCGTCCCAGTTGCGGTTGCCGACCCAGCCCTCGGCGTCGATCAGTCGCTGCTGGCCGAGCAGGGCGTCGTCGTTCCAGACGTCGGCCTGACCGTTCTGGATGAAGCGCACCATGGTGGAGTTGATGCCCTTGTTGTCCTTGCCGCCGTACGCGAGGTCGTTCGGCCAGTGTGACCAGACCGTGCTGTCGACGAACTTGTCGCCCCACTCCGTCGCGACCTCAAGGTCCATGCCGTTCAGCTCGTCTGCGAGCTCTTCGGCGACCCAGCCGTTGGAGTAGTACACGTCGATGTAGACGCCGCTGAGGCCGGGGACCTCGTCGCGCAGCTGCTGGAAGCGGTCGAGCACCCGTCCGGTGCCCAGGTCGGTCTGCTGGTTGATGTAGTACGACTGGTCGAGCCAGTTCCAGCCCGGCTTATAGGGAGCGGCGCCGTCGAGGATCGCGGAGTCGAAGGCGTTCGCCTGCGGATAGATCTCGGTGGCGTTCACGTGCACGCTCATGTCGGCGTTGAGCTTCGCGCCGTCGTCGACGAGGTTGTTCAGGTCGGAGAGACCACCGGCACGCTCGTTGTAGTTCCCGCCGTAGTCGGTGTTCGCCGAGTCGTGGCCCTCGCTGCCGTAGCCCTTGTTGAGCACCCACTGGCCGAGGCCGTCGGTCTGGTTCGCGATGCGCTTGGTGTTGTCGAGCACCAGGTCGAAGTAGTTCGTCGCGCTGGAGGCGAAGTTGAACGGGATGCGGCTGACGACGCGTTCGGCGACGCGGTCGGCTCCGAGTCGCGGGGTGTCGACCTCGCGGTAGCGGATCGCGGCGTCCTGCCAGTCGACCGCGGAGTCGTCGTTGCGGTCAGCGGTGAAGAGCACGGTCACCCGGGGCAGCGCGTACGTCTGCACCCGATCGTCGACCGCGGTGGTCGGGTGGATCAGCCAGGCGTTGGAGCCGATCTCGGCCGTGCGGCCTGCGGCCTCGGTCACGCGTGTGGTGAGGCGGGTGTTCCAGGAGGCGGTGCCTCCGGAGGCCTGCGTGGTCGCATTGGTGATCACGCTGCCCACGAGCGCGCCGTTGCCGAGGAACGCGAAGGCCGCGCCCTTCTGGCCGGTCGGCGTCGAGCCGTTCACCGTGATGTGCTCGTCGGCGTTCTTCGTGCTGTCGGGGCTGATCACGGTGCGGTCGAGGACCGATCCGGCATCTGACGCGCTGGCGGAGAGGAAGGCGTTGTCCGGCAGACCCAGGGTGTTGACAGCGGCCGAACCGTCGACGCCGGTGACCTCGAACTCGACCGTTCCCGCATCGGTGACGCGGATGGTGCTGCGGACCGTGACGTCGATCCCGTCGAGCACCGACACATAGTCGACCCCGGATGCCGTCGCGGTGGCAGTGGTCACTGCGGCGTAGGCGGTGCCGTTGACCGCCCACTTCTCGGATGACGTGCGCTGTCCACCGAACGTCGCGCTGCCGACACGGTAGCCGGTGATCTGCGGGAAGGCCTTCGCCACGGTCGCGGTCGTCCCGCCCCGGGTGATCTCGATCGTCTCGCCCACCGAGGGGTTCTCGGGTTCGGTGACGATCGGCGGAAGCTCCTCGTCCGAGAGGATCTCGATCTCGCCCGCACCCCCGCCCGTGGTTCCCTGTGCGTCGATCACGAGCAGGGCCACGTAGCGGCCGTCCTTCGCGGCGTCGAGCGCGATGCGCTGCTTCTCGTCGTTCGCGGTCGGGGCGTGCAGGGTCGCGGTTGCGGCGGCAGACCCCCACCCGCCCTCCGCCGGCGAGGTCAGTGCGACGGCGGCATCGTCCGTCACGTAGACCTCGACCGTCTTCGCGGCGACGCTCTGCCCCCGCTTCACCGAGTAGTCGAGCGCCTTCACCGAGAGCGAACGCTGCAGGTCGACGGAGATCCAGTGCGGGAACGGCGCGTTGACGGAGTACCGGGACGTCCACTGCGTGCCGAAGTCACCGTCGAACGCGCCGAGCGCGGTGCCGTCGAGTGACGGCGGCGCCGGATACGGATCGGATTCGCTCGACACCGCGTGCAGGCGATAGTCGGACTTGGGCACGGGGATGAGGTCGGCGGCCTGTGCGGAGGGCGCCTGGGCGAACACACCGCCGAATGCGAGCGCCGTCGCCAGCAGCGAGCTGACGGCAACGGCGGTGCGGGGCGGTCGGGAAGGTTTCGACACGTCTTGCCTCTCGAGCGGAGCGACACTCGGGAGAACAGACGCCCCGATGCGTCGCAGATGGATGCCATCGATTCGCATCGATGTTTGCGCTATCACTCTAGAGGCGTGAATCCCGCGGAATCAAGCATTAGGCACGAGCGAGCGCAAACATTAGCCGAAAGTCGCCTACGCTCCCGCCCCGCTCCCGACTTACCCGCGAGTGCACGGGTTGCTCGCGAGCGCACGGGTTACGCGCGGCAACAAGCCGTGCACTCGACAACAAGCCGTGCACTCGGCACTACGAGCGTGCGCGCGAGGCTCAGGAGCCGATGAACTCCTCGGTCTCGCCGAAGGAGGGCTCCTCGCGGATCTCGACCGTCGCACCGAGGCCGTCGGTGTCGAGCACCACGATCTCGTTGCGTCCGACGCGCCACAGGGGCGCGGGCGCATAGAGCGTCTCCTGCGGACCCACCTTCCAATACCGGCCGAGGAGGAATCCGTTCAACCAGACCATCCCCTTCGATCCGCCGGGGAAGGCCAGCCACGCGTCGAGAGGCTCGGCGATGTCGAAGGAGGCCACGGCCACACCGTCGGACGCACCGGCATCCGTCTGCGCAACAGAGGCCGGAGCCTCCTGCGGGACGAGGCGATGAGTCCAGCCGTTGACCAGGCGGCGACCGATCATCACGCCGCGCATGATGCCCTTGCCCTCGCCGGTGTACGGCCCGTAGTTGATGCGTCCGAGACTCTCGACGACGATCGTCAGGCTTCCCGACCCCCCGACGCCGGGAAGCGCCAGCGTCGTCTCGCCGTCACGCTCGAGGACCCCGAGCGGTCGACGGTCGAGGAAGACCACGGCACGGTCGTGGAGCCCGTCGATCGTGAGCGTCGCATCGGCGGGGGACGACACTTCGGCCTCGTAGGCGACGAGACCGTCCTCGGCGCCGAGCTCCTCGAACGTGCGCGGTCGCGGCGCGACGCCCCCGGTCACCGGAAGGCTCGCGACGAGGTCGAGCAGCGACGCACGCGGATGCAGGGCGGCAGACGCCGCAGCCTGTCGACGCGGCGGCGCGGGAATCGGAGGCAGCTCGCCCGCATGGAACGGCGCGAACAGGGCGCGCAGGGCGTGGAACTTCTCGTTGAGAGTGCCGTCCTCGCCGATCGGCGCATCCGAGTCGTAGCTCGTCACGGTCGGCTGCAGCACCCGGTCGTGATTCGCACCGTTCCAGAGCCCGAAGTTCGTGCCGCCGTGAGCCATGTAGAGACTGACCGATCCGCCGGCGGCCAGGAGCTCGTCGACGGTCCCACCGGCGCTGGCGGCGGATCGCACATGGTGCCGCTCGCCCCAGTGGTCGAACCATCCGCCCCACAGCTCGCTGCACATGAGCGCGTCGCCACCGCGTCGCAGCTCCACGGCCGTGGCGACACCCGTGCCGAAGGTGAAGGTCGCCATCGCTCCCGGCACGCTGCCGTGCTCGATCATGTCGCCCGTGATGCCGTCGGCCGTCGTGAGCATCTCGATCAGTCCGCGACGGCGGAGCCCGTCACGCAGGTGGGCGAGGTAGGCGGCATCGCTACCGAAGGACCCGTACTCGTTCTCGACCTGGATGGCGACGATCGGTCCGCCCTGTGAGGCCTGGAGGGCGACGAGCCGCGGGATGAGCTCGTCGTACCAGGCGTCGACCGCGGCGAGGAACTCGGGGTCGCTGGTGCGCAACGCCGCGACGCGCCCCGACAGCCAGAACGGGATGCCGCCGTTGGACCACTCCGCACAGATGTATGGGCTGGGCCGCAGGAACACGTCGAGACCGACCTCGCCCGCGAGGCGGATGAAGCGCTCGATGTCCCGCCAGCCGTCGAAGCGGATGTCGCCCTCTGCACGCTCATGGAAGTTCCAGGCGACGTACGTGTCGACGGTGTTCGCGCCCATCGCCGCCAGTCGCCGGAGCCGGTCCTCCCACTGGTCCGGATGCACGCGGAAGTAGTGGATCGAACCGGCGAGGATGCGGTGCGAGACACCCGCGCGGAGAATCTCCCCGTCTCGCCAGGTCAGGGTGGGCACGTCGATCGGCGACGCGGCGTCCGGGGCGTCGACGGCAGCGGAAGAGCCGTCGAGAGCCGAGGCGAGAAGGTCAGGCATAGCGCTCCAAGCACGAGTGTTTGCGTTCACATTATCGCATCACCACGGCCACCGCCTCCTGATATTCCGCCGATTGATCGCTACCATTGGTCACATGTCACCACGCCGCCCCAAAGACGACCGCGCGCCCAGCCAGGTCGATGTCGCCCAGCTGGCCGGCGTCTCGACGCAGACCGTCTCGCGCGTCATGTCCGGACAGGACACCGTCCGCCCCGACACCGCCCGGCGAGTGATGGCCGCGGTCGAAGAGCTCGGATACCGCGTGCACGCCGCCGCCGCTTCCCTCGCCTCCGGCCGCACACGCGTGCTCGGCGTGATCGTGGTCTCGACCGACCGCTACTCGTCCGCAGCTCTCGGCGTCGGCATCCAGCAGGCGGCCGCGGCGAACGGATACACCGTGACCACGGCGGCGGTCGCCGATCATGCTTCTGCCGAGTCCTTCCTGGAGGCCTTCGATCGGCTCGAACGTCAGGGCGCCGAAGGCATCATCCTCGGCGTGCCGGTCGAACTCGACAGCCCCGCGATGCGGGCCCGCACCGAGCGCACCCCCGCCACCCGCAGTGAGCGCACCTCACTCGACGAGGACGCCCCGCTCGCCGTGGACCAGCGCGCGATCGCCCGTCTCGCCGTGGAGCATCTCCTCGACCTCGGACACTCGACCGTCTGGCATGTGTCGGGCGACGACTACTGGACCGAGACTCAGCAGCGCAGCGAGGCCTGGGAGCAGACACTGCGCGATCGCGGCATCGCACCACCGCCCGTCATCCCCGCCGACTGGACGCCCGAGTCCGGCTACCGCGCCGGCCGCACGATCGCGGCGATCCCCGAGGTCACCGCGGTGTTCGTCAGCAGTGACGAGATGGCCTTCGGTCTGATCCGGGCTTTGCACGAGGCCGGCCGCAGCGTGCCCGACGACGTCTCCGTGGTGAGCGTCGACGACATCGCCCTGGCGGCTTACGCCTCGCCCGCGCTCACGACCGTCCGCCAGCCGTTCGAGGCGATGGGGCGGGCGGCCGCTCTCCGCGTCATCGCCCAGATCGAGGGGCACGAGGCCGTCGGCGAGGTGCCGTCGACCGATCCTCAGCTCATCGTGCGCTCGTCCACCGCACCTCCGCGCTCGGCGCCGTAGGGCGAACAACCAGGCTGTCGACGACCGCGGCCGCTTGAAGCGCACAGTCAGCCTCGGGGATCGCCCCCACGCTACGGAACTTCATTCCTGCACTCGAAGCGTTCGCGCCGAGAGCCACCACGAACCGTCCTAGAGCCAGTAACATGTTACATTTATTGTGACGCGGGTTTCGTTCACAAATGGAGGTAACGATGCTTTCTCGAAAGAACCTTGGTATCTGGTCGGCTGCTGCAGCTGCTCTGCTGGGGCTGCTCGGGGCTGCTACGCCCGCGCAGGCGGATGAGCTGCCAAAGGATTCGTTCGCCGATTTCACGGAGTCTTTGGGCGTCTCTACCGCCACGGCACTTGCCCTCGAAGCGAAGTTCGACTCTCTAGGCGCGGTTGATCAGCACGCGCTTCTTTCCTCACTGGCGACTGAGCCAGACTCAGTCTTCGATCTGCGTGCGGAATCTGAGGCCATCACAGCGGTTCCTGCGACCCCTGCCGTCAAGGGGGACGCGCTGACGGCTACTACGACGAGGGGCTACATGGCCAAAGACTCTCAGACCGCGTACATGCTCGGGATTCCGGTCCAGACGTTTACTAATGAGTTCAAGTACGAAGCGACGTCGACCAGCGTGACGCGGGTTCTGAGCTGCGACGGGTGGCATTCTGGGGTCGGTGTCTCCGACTCGGTCAACCGCTCGAGCTACATCAGTAGCGGTCGGGGAACGTGCAGCGTGATCCATCACATGAGCTTTGTCGTCAAGGGCTCACCGATCACCTTCAACAAGCAGCACCTCATCACGACCAACGGCGGCAAGCCCTCGGCTTATGTCGCAACCGTTCGAACGGTATGAGAGTCGAGCGCACGACATCTGCTCAACTTGGGCAAGGCTCCTCCCGATGGTCGATCCTCACCCTCGCCGTGTGCGGAGGCGTTCTCGCACTGTTCACCCCGTGGGCGTTTCTCGTGGAAGCCGCTCTGCTCGCCTTCGTGATCTTCCGGTTGACGCGACGGCCGCCCCGCACGGAAGCGATCGTCCTCGTGGTGTCCATGGTTATCCTCACGGTCGTGCTCGTGGCGCTCGTCGCGGCAGGCATCGCAGTTGTCAACCTTGAAGGCACTTACGACGGGAACTCCATCCCGCTCCCCTGAGCTTCGGCGGGATAGGGCGGCAGGTCACCAGCGTCCGTGGCGGCGCTCCCACTCGTCCTCGACCGTGCGGCGCCGCCCGGCGACGATGCCCGCGGGGATCGCGACGATCAGCACACCGGCGATCACGAGCAACGGGATCTGCCAGCCGGCGGTCGTCTCGTGGAGCAGCCCGATCAGCAGCGGGAAGGTGGCGGCGATCGCGTAGCCGATGCTCTGCACGAAACCGCTCAGCGCGACGGCACTCTCCGAGGTGCGGGCACGGATGCTCAGCAGCACGAGGCTCAGCGGGAACATGATGGCCGTGAGCCCGAAGATGCTCACCCACAGCGGCAGCGCGACCGTCGGGAACAGCAGGAGACCGGTGAGCCCCACCAGACCGCCGATGACGGCGACGAAGAAGAGTGGGCGCGTGGCCTGGAAGCGGACGACGAGGATCGGCACCAGCAGGGAGCAGGGCAGGCCGATCAGCGCGAACAGGGACAGCAGGAACCCGGCGGTCGCCGGGGTCACCCCGCCGATGTCGACCAGCATGGTCGGCATCCAGGCGAACGAGACATAGGCCATGGTCGACGAGGCGCCGAAGACGACCGCGAGCGCCCAGGCGAGCGGCAGTCGCCACAGGCGAGCGAAGTGACGCCGGTTCGCCGGCTGGGAGGAGATCGGGCCGGTCGCGGTCGCCACCGCATCCTGGAAGTCGTCGACTCCGTCGGTGGGGTCGGGGACGAGAAGCTCGGTCTTCACCGGCTCGTCGCGGCGCGACCCGTTCTTGAGCAGCAGCGCGACCCACGGCACGAGCGCGATCCCCGCGACGATGCCCCACATCCCCAGCGACACCCGCCAGCCGAGGGTGTCGGCAACCGGAACGGCCGCCAGCGGGGGCAGGAACGTCGACACCGCCAACGTGGTCGAGTAGATCTCCTTGGAGGTCGTCCCCCGCACGATCGAGTCGTCGATCAGCAGCACGTTCTTGCCCTGGAACTCGGTCGACATCGCGTTGAGCTTCTGGCGCACGCTCTTCTTGCGCACCGCCTGCCCCGGCATGATGAAGGTGCGACCGACGTAGCGGTTCTTGTAGAAGCCCTCGCGGTACTCGATGCCGAGCTTGCGCGCGACCTCCATCGCGGCGGGCCGCGAGGAGTCGGGGATCGGCATGACGACGTCGATCTTGTCCATCGGCACGTGCTTGGCGATCGTGTCGGCGAGACGGTCGCCCATGCGCAGACGCGACTCGTACACCGAGATGCCGTTCATGACCGAGTCGGGACGCGCGAGGTAGACGTACTCGAAGGCGCAGGGCGCGAGCGTCGCGGCCGTGGCGCACTGCTGGGAGAACAGCTCGCCGTCGTTGGTGATGAAGACAGCCTCGCCGGGCTCGACCTCGCGGACGACCTCGTAGTCGCCGTTCTCGAGCACGAGCGACTCGCTGGCGACGACCCACTCGTCCTTGCCCTCCGCACCGGGGACCGTCGAGGGACGACGCCCCAGGATCAGCGGACGGATGCCGAACGGGTCACGGAATGCGAGCAGCCCGTATCCGGCGATCACGGCGATCACGGCGTAGGCGCCTTCGATGCGCTCGTGCGTGCGGGCGACGGCCTCGAACACCCGCTCGGCGTCGAGGTCGACCGTCGACGTCGTGTTCTGCAGCTCGCCGGCGAGCACGTTGAGCAACAGCTCGGTGTCGCTCGACGAGTTGAGGTGACGGCGGTCGCGCTTGGCCATGTCGGCCGTGAGCTCACGCGTGTTCGTGAGGTTGCCGTTGTGGATGAGGATGATGCCGTACGGCGCGTTCACGTAGAACGGCTGCATCTCCTCTTCGTTCGATGCCGTGCCCTTGGTCGCGTAGCGCACGTGGCCGAGGCCGACGTTGCCGAGCAGCGCCCGCATGTCACGGGTGCGGAACGCCTCGCGGACCATGCCCTGCGCCTTGGCGTTGTGCATCACGCCGTTCGCCTCGGCGGTGGCGATGCCCGTCGCATCCTGGCCGCGGTGCTGCAGCAGCAGGAGTGCGTCGTAGATGTCCTGATTGACCGGGGCAGAGCCCACCATTCCGACGATGCCGCACATGGGCTCTTACTTCGCTCCGTCCGCGTAGGCGCCGACCAGGCGCACTGCTCCACCGTCGACGCCCTTGGCGCCCTGCTCGAATTCGCCGGCCGGACGCGGGCCGAAGCCGACGGTCCCGACCTGCCACGAGGGCATGCCCTCGGCGTTCAGCGCCGCGATCGCGGCATCTTTCTTGTCTGCGGCCACCACGGCGAGGAAGCCGATGCCGAGGTTCCAGGTGCCCTCCGCGGACTCGAGCGTGGAGCCGGCGATGTCGCTGAGCACCCGGAAGACGGGGCTCGGTGACCAGCTACTGCGGTCGACCTCGGCCCAGCTGCCCTGCGGGAGCACGCGCGCGAGGTTCGCCGCGATGCCGCCGCCGGTGACGTGACTGAGCGAGTGCACACCGCCACCGAGCTGCTCGATGAGACGCAGCAGGGGAAGAGTGTAGAGGCGGGTCGGCTCGAGGAGGGCCTCCCCCCAGGTGGTGCCGAAGTCGGCGGCGTTGTCGCCGTAGCCGATGCCGGCACGCGTGACGATGTGGCGGACGAGCGAGTAGCCGTTGGAGTGCAGTCCGCTGGAGGCGACCGCGATCACGGCGTCACCGTCCTGCACACGATCCGCGCCGAGGATGGCATCCGCCTCGACCACGCCGGTGGCCGCACCCGCGACGTCGTAGTCGCGCGGGCCGAGCAGTCCGGGGTGCTCCGCGGTCTCGCCGCCGACCAGCGCGGTGCCGGTGGCCGAGCACGCTTCGGCGATGCCGCGCACGATGTCGGCGATGCGCTCGGGAACGACCTTGCCGCAGGCGATGTAGTCGGTCATGAAGAGCGGCTTCGCGCCCACCACGACGATGTCGTCGACCACCATGCCGACCAGGTCTTGCCCGATCGTGTCGTGCTTGTCGATGGCCTGCGCGATCGCGACCTTCGTGCCGACGCCGTCGGTGCTGGTCGCGAGCAGCGGGCGACGGAAGTCGCGCAGCGCGCTGGCGTCGAACAGGCCGGCGAACCCGCCGACACCGCCGAGCACTTCGGGGCCGTGCGTCGCGCGCACGGAAGACTTCATCAGCTCGACGGCGAGATCACCTGCAGCGGTGTCGACGCCGGCTTCGGAATAGGGATTGGTGGGGGAGGCAGCCACGCCCCCAGCCTACCGCCCACAGGCAGTCCGACTCTCCGCGAGAGACGACCTCGGATCCGGACGCTCTCCCCGCCTACGATGGGGCCATGGCCGACAAGCCGCAGTGGCTCATCCGCGAAGACGCGAGCGTTCCGGTGCTCGTCGCGCTCGCGCTGCGCCAACAGCTCGGGATCCGGGCGCCGGAGGACCTTCCCGCCCTCCGCGATCTCGCCGTGCGCGCGCCGGACGCGACCGATGCCTCGCCCGCGGTGGAGGAGCAGTGGCGGCGCTACTGGGACATGACGGTCGAACCACGCGCACATCCCTCGGACGTGCCGCTCGAACTCATCGACGGGTTCGACACCCTCGTGGCCCTGCCCGCCACCGGCGCGGAGGAGCTCGCCACGGCCATCGCCCCGCAGGCGACATCCGCTCTCCTCTACGCGCACGCCGCGCACGACCGGTATGTGAGCTCGATGAAGAGCCACACCGGGGGCGACGCCTACCGCGCCTATGCGAGCGCGATCGCGGAGTTCGAGCGCGAGGTCGGCCGTCGCGCGCACTCGTTCGAGCTGAACGTGCAGGTGCTGCCGCTGTCGCAGCGCGGCATCTGGTGGATCGGAGACCTCACGGTCGCGGTGACCGACGGTCTGCGCCGCGACGTGGTGGCCTTCGACACCGCCATCCGCCCCGTGATCGCCGAGCTGGCGTAGCTCTCAGTCCTCGACGACGGTCTCGCGGTCGACCTGCACGACGCGGTCGTGCCGACGGGCGATGCGCTCCATCACGAGGCCCGTGACGCCACCCAGAGCGATGCCGATCGGCACGGTCCACAGCAGCAGGAAGCCGAAGACCTGCCCCGGCGGGTAGACGATGTCGAGGGCCTGCGACTCATCGAAGCTGCCCGTCCAGGTGAGGATGCCGGCGGCGATGATGCCCAGCACGACGCCGATGCCCATGAGCACGCCGTACCGCGGCACACGGCGCACGGTCGCTTCGACGGTCTGGTGGGAGTCGGTGGGGGCCATACGTCCATTGTCCCACCGTCGGCGGATGGCGGGAACCGGTTCAGCGGGCGTCGCGCCGGTCCCGGCCCTGCGAGGCGAGCATTTGTCGGGAGGAAGTACGGATGCCGGAGCGATCAGGCCGATTGCTCCCTGCATCCGTACTTCCTCCCGACATCCGTACCGGGGCTCTCGACTCAGACCTCGGTCGTCGTCTCGGCCGTCTCGTCCTTGCGGTTGCGCCGGGCGATCAGCACACCGCCGGTCGCCGCGAGCGCCACGACCACCAGGCCGCCGACGATCCACGGCCACACCGGGGCGCCGTCTTCGTCTGCGGGCTCGGTCACGGCGGTGACGGCGGTGGTGGCTTCGGAGTCGACCTCGGCCTCCTCCTCCACCGCGACGCCGCACTCGGCGTCGACCGGGATGACCGCGGTCACCGGGTCGAGCGCCTCGCCGGCGGCGTAGGTGCCGAACGCGGCCGCCCCCGCCTCGGTGAGTGTCGTCGGGATGGCGTCGAACGAGAGCTTCCCGTCGACGACCGCGGCATCACCGAGGGCGAACTCTGCGAGGCGGACGGCCTTCTGGTCGACGCTCTCGCCACCCTGCGTGGTGCCGCTCACGTCGAAGACGAGGTAGCCCTTGTCTCCGGCGAGTTCGAGCCGCGCGTTCGCGAGCGTCGTGTTCAGCGCGCCGTCGTGGCCGGTGAAGGTGATGCTGCCGCCATAGGTGATGACACCGGCGAGCGTCTTGTCGTCGAACGACCCGGTGCCGCTCTCCCACACGTAGTCCGGGTAGCGGTACTCGACGTCGGTCAGGGTCCAGCCGCCCTTCGCGATGCCCTCGATGTACGTGCGGAACGACTCCTTGTAGCCCCACTGAAGCGTGGCGCCCTCGACCGTGCACGCACCGATCACCGTCTTCGCGCGGGTGAGCGTGAACGCCAGACCACGGTCGACCGAGCCCTGCAGGGTGAGCGTGTGCGCGCCGTCTTCGAGGCTGGCGGGCAGCGTGCCCGACCAGGTCGCGACGCCCGCGGCATCCGCGGTCACCGTGTCGAGAAGCACCGGGGTCGAGTACACGACCACCTTGATGCCCTCTTCGTTCGGCTGGAATCCGGATGCGGTGATCGTGGCCGACTGCCCGGACTCGAGCGCAGCGAGGTTCTCCGCGTCGACGTCGATGCCGTCCGATGCCGGCGGCGCCGCGGGCAGGGTCGTCTTCGCCTTCACGGCGGCCGCAGCCACGGTGCCCGTGTTCCCGGCAGGCGCCGCCGCGACGGAGCCGATCGTGAACGTGACCGGGTTCAGGTCGGTCGAGTACCCCGACAGCACCCGATCGCGTCCGGCCGCGGTGAGCGATGCCGGAGCCGCGGTGTAGGTGACGGCACCGTTCGCCGAGACGCGCGCGGCCCGCGAGAGGTCGAGCGTCGCGAACGGCACCTGGGCACCGCCACTCGTCACGGACAGTGTCGCCGCGCCCGCCGAGGTGATGCGGATCTGCGGGTTCGACACGGTCACGTCGAGCACACCGTGGTGTCCCGTGAAGCGCACCGATCCCCGGTAGACGACGCTGCCGAGCCCGGTCTTCACGTCGAAGTCTCCCCCGACGGTCTGCCCGAACTGGAACTGGCTGCCCGAGCGCGTCGCGCCGTCGGAGACCGAGATCGCCCCCTGCGCGATGCCGCCCGTGACGTACTTGGCGAAGTCCGAGGAGATCGCCCAGCGGAGCGATCCACCGGGCACGCTGGCCGGCGGAGACGTCGGCGTCGTCGGCGGCTTCGGGTCGGTGGGCTTCTCGCCGAACAGCGTGCGCCACTGGGCGTCCGTGATCGTCACATCGCCACGCACGTAGATCGTGTCGGCGGTCGGCATCGTGTGCTGCTTCCACACGATCACCTCGTACGACTTCGTGCGGTCGAGGTTCTTCGCCGCCGTCGTGAGATCGACCGCGAACGCGCCGAACGTGATCTTCGTCACGTACTGCATCGCGAGGAATCCGCCGCCGGCCGTCACATCCGCCTCGGTGCCCTTCTCGATCAGCGCGGCATACGCGCCGGCAATGTCGCCCAGCTTCGAGGCCGCGGCCGTGACGGTCAGGCCGTCCTTCGCCGTCGCCGTCTTCACGGTCGCGCCGAGGGCGGGGCCCTCCGGGAAGATCGCGTTCCACTGCTCATCACTGACCGGCGCGGTGGCACGGGCGTAGATGGTGTCGGCGCCCGGCATCGTGTGCTGCTTCCAGACGATGACCTCGTAGGACTTCGTGCGGTCGAGCGTGTCGGCCGCAGCCGTCAGGTCGACGCTGAACGCGCCGCCGATGATGCCCCGCACGTACTGCATCGCGAGGAATCCGCCGCCGGCCGTCACATCCGCCTCGGTGCCCTTCTCGATCAGCGCGACATATGCACCCGTGATGTCACCGAGCTTCGAGGCCGCCGCCGTGACGGTCAGGCCGTCCTTCGCCGTCGCCGCCTTCACCGTGGCGGTGAGGCCCGCAGTGTCGCCGTAGTTGAGCGCGACGCTCTGCTCCTGGTCGGCGTTGACCACGCCACCCGCTGCGTACGTGTAGATGCCGTACGCACCCGGGGTCGCTGCCGCGTCCTTCAGAGTCAGGGTCGCCTCGAACGTGCCGTCATCCGCGATGTCGACCCACTGTGCGCGGATCGCCCCCTGATACTGCGAAGGAACCTGGTTCAGCACACCCTCGGAGAGCGCCCAGACCTGCGCTCCGACCGAGCGCGTCGACGACGCTGCACCGGTGGACGGCTGCCACGCGGAAGCGAAGTTGCCGAACACCACGTAGGTACCCTGCGGCAGGTCCTTCGGAATCGGGACCCCGCGACCGCCGACATTGGCCGCCGGGTCGTAGCCGGAGCCCTTCACCACGACCTTGTCGCCCGCCTTGAGAGCAGCGGTGCCGGCCGGCGTGGTGCCATCGGCCAGGAACACCTCGATCGCCGGGGAGAAGGTGGGCTCGACGAGCGCGTCCCACTCGGCATCGCTGATCGTGACGGCGCCGCGCGCATAGATGGTGTCGGCGTTCGGCATCGTGTGCTGTTTCCAGACGATGACCTCGTAGGACTTGGTGCGGTCCAGCGTGTCGGCGGCCGCCGTCAGATCGACGGTGAACGCGCCGCCCGTGATTCCCCGCACGTACTGCATCGCAAGGAACCCGCCGCCCGAGGTGACCTCCGCCTCAGTTCCGGCCTCGATCAGTGCGGCGTACGCGCCGGTGATCGCGCCCAGCTTCGAGGCGGATGCGGTGACGGTCAGCCCGTCCTTCGCGGTCGCGGTCTTCACCGCCGCGGAGGCGAGAGCGGTCTCGGAGTAGGTCAGGGCGATGCTCTGCTCCTGTGCGGCGTTGGTAACTCCGCCGGCACCGTAGGTGTAGACGCCGTACGAGCCGGGGGTCGCTGCCGCGTCCTTCAGCGTCAGGGTCGCCTGGAACGTGCCGTCATCCGCGATGCCGACCCACTGTGAGCGGATCGCACCCTGATACTGCTGCGGCACCTGGTTCAGGACACCCTCGGAGAGCGCCCAGACCTGTGCTCCGACCGAGCGCGTCGACGACGCGGCACCGGTGGACGGCTGCCACGCCGAGGCGAAGTTGCCGAACACCACATACGTGCCCTGCGGCAGATCCTTCGGGATCGGAACCCCGCGCCCGCCGACGTTGGCCGCCGGGTCGTAACCCGAGCCCTTCACGACGATCTTGTCGCCGGCCTTCAGAGCAGAGGTGCCGGCCGGCGTCGTGCCGTCAGCCAGGAACAACTCGATCGCCGGGGAGAACGGCGTCTCACCCGGGTCGGTACCGGGGTCAGTGCCCGGGTCCGTACCGGGGTCTGTTCCGGGGTCGGTACCGGGATCCGTACCCGGGTCGGTACCGGGATCCGTTCCCGGGTCAGTTCCGGGATCCGTACCCGGGTCGGTTCCCGGGTCGGTTCCGGGGTCCGTCCCCGGATCGGTACCGGGATCGGTGGGCACGGGACCGAACACGGCGTCCCACTGCCCCGCGGAGATCGCGACGTCGCCGCGGCCGTAGATCGTCGTCTCGTTCGGGTTCGAGTGCTTCTGCCACACGAGCACCTCGTAGGACTTCGTCCGATCGAGCGAGCCGGCCGGCGCATCGAGCGTGAACGTGCTCGCCCCTCCGGCGACGGTCGGCATCACGAACGCCGCGTATCCGCCACCGCCGCTGAGGCCGGATTCCGTGCCCTTGACGATGAGGGCCGCGTAGGCGCCTTCGACCTCGGGCAGGCCGCTCGCCTGCACGTGCACGCTCACGCCGGACGTGGCCGCGGAGGCGACCGTCGCCGTGACCGTGGCGCCGGCAGCATGCGCGGGCGGGACGATCACCGCACCGGCCGCGACGAGGAGGAAGGAGACGAAAGCGGCGAGCAGCACGCGTATGCGGGTGCTCGCTGAGGATGCTGTGGCTGTGGCGTTCACGGTTCTCCACGGCTCCGGGCACGCAGAAGAGCGCGCGCCGGCGGTGCCGCAATGCAGTCGGGACGAAGGGTCGAATGTTGGTTAGGCTTGGCTAAGCAAGCCGCCGTTCCTGAGCGTAGAGGTGTGGATCAGCGCGCGTCAAGTTTTAGGATAGCCTTGCCTAATGCGTCGCGTCTTTGCCGTCTTCCTCGTCGCCGCTCTCGCCATGGGTCTCACCGCGTGCGCCGAGCCCGGAGCGACCGCCGCACCACCCGCCACCGCCGAAGACACCTGCCCGCAGGCATCCGTCCCGCTCTCCTCGCTCGACGTGATCGACGACGTGCGCGGATATGAGGGCCCTTCCACCGCGTGCCTCTCCAGCCGCGCGATCGAGGCCGTCGACGACGACACCGCGCCGAAGCTCCCGGTCACGGTGACCGACAGCGAAGGCCGCGAGATCGAGATCACCGATGTCGACCGCATCCTCCCGATCGACATCTCGGGCACGATCGCCTCCACCGTCTTCGCCCTCGGACTCGGCGACCAGGTCGTCGGCCGCGACGCGTCGACGGTCTTCGCCGGCACGGAAGACCTCCCGGTCGTCACCAAGACCGGACACACACTGAACGCCGAGGCGATCCTCGAGCTCGCGCCGACCGTCGTCCTCACCGACACCACGATCGGTCCGAAGGAGGTCCGTCAACAGCTGCGCGACGCGGGCATCGCGGTCGTGGTGATCTCCAGCGATCGGCGACTCGACACCACCGACGAGCTGGTCACCGAGATCGCCACCGCCCTCGGGGTGCCCAGCCGGGGCGAGGCGCTCATCGCGCAGCTCGACGCCTCGGTCGACGAGACACTCGCCGAGATCGCCGAGGTCGTGCCCGCCGACGAGTCCGATCGCGCGCGCATGCTCTTCCTCTATGTGCGCGGCAGCGCGAACGTGTACTACATCTTCGGGGAGGACTCCGGCGCCGACTCCCTCATCGACGCGGTGGGCGGGGTCGACGTCGCGGCCGAGATCGGCTGGGAGGGCATGAAGCCGATGACCGCGGAGGCCCTCGTGGCGGCGCAGCCCGACGTGCTGGTGATGATGACCGACGGACTCGAGTCGGTCGGCGGCATCGACGGCTTGATCGAGCGGATCCCGGCCGTCGCCGAGACACCGGCCGGAGCGCACCGTCGGGTGATCGACATGGCCGACAGCGAGATCCTCAGCTTCGGCCCGCGCACCGCCGATGTGATCGGCGCCCTGGCCCGCGCCCTGTACGCCCCCGAGCCCGCGAAGTGACCGGCGAGGTCGTCACTCCGACGCCGACCAGGCACCGGGGGCTCCGGTTCGCCCTGGTGACGGTCGGCCTGGTCGTCGCACTCGCGATCACCTGCGTCGTCTCGATCACGAGCGGGCAGTACGACCTGTCCCCCACCTCGCTGGTCGGCGTGCTGCTGCGCGGCATCGGCATCGACACCGCTTGGGCCCCCTCGGCATCCACCGACTACGGCGTGATCTTCAACCTGCGGATGCCGCGCATCGTGCTCGGGCTCCTCGTCGGCGCCGCGCTCGCCGTCTCGGGCGTGCTCATGCAGGCGATCTTCGGCAACCCCCTCGCGGATGCCGGTGTCGTCGGTGTCTCCTCGGGCGCGGCGCTCGGAGCGGCGGCGAGCATCACGTTCGGACTCGCGACGTTCGGCATGTGGACCACGCCCGCCTTCGCCTTCCTCGGCGGACTGATCGCGGTGTTCTCGGTGTACTTCATCAGCCGATCCGGAGGCCGCACCGAGGTCGTGACGCTGCTGCTCACCGGCATCGCGATCAACGCCATCGCGGGCGCCGGCATGGCCTTCTTCACCTTCCTCGGCACCACGTCGACCCGCGAGCAGATCGTGTTCTGGCAGCTGGGTTCGCTGAACGGCGCCCTGTGGTCGAACATCCAGCTGGTGGCCCCACTCGTGCTGATAGGCGTGGTCGTCGCACTGATCGTGGCACCCAGCCTCGATCTCTTCGCCCTCGGCGAGCGCACCGCGCGTCACCTCGGTGTCAACGTCGAGCTGCTGCGGATCGTGGTCATCGTGACGGTCGCCCTGTTGGTGTGCGCGGCCGTCGCCTTCGCCGGGATCATCGGCTTCGCCGGGCTCGTCGTACCGCACCTGATGCGCATGCTGATCGGCCCCGCCCACCTGCCGCTCGTGATCGCCTCGGCGCTCGGCGGCGCACTGCTCATCGCGGTCGCCGACCTCGTCGCTCGCACCGCCGTGCCGCTCGCCGACCTGCCGATCGGCATGATCACCTCGCTCGTGGGCGGCCCGTTCTTCCTGTGGCTGCTCGTGCGCACACGCCGTCGCTCGGGAGGATGGGCATGACCGCGCGGCTCCGCGGCACGGGGCTCACGGTGCACGTCGGCGAGGGGCGGACGATCCTCGACGATGCCTCCATCGAGATCCACAGCGGCGAGATCCATGCACTCGTCGGGCCCAACGGCGCCGGCAAGTCCACCCTGTTCGGAGTGCTCGCCGGCGATGTCACCGCGCAGGCCGGCACGGTCGAGATCGACGATCAGCCCATCGCACAGATCAAGCCACGCCTGCTCGCCCGCGAACGCGCCGTGCTGCTGCAGGAGAACGCGGTCACCTTCCCCTTCAGCGCCGAGCAGGTGGTGCGCATGGGCCGAACGCCGTGGGCGCGCACGCCGGCGGCGGACGACGACGACGAGCGGGTGGCCGCCGCCATGGCGCAGACCGAGGTGACGGCGCTCAAGGCCCGCGCGGTGCCCTCGCTCTCCGGCGGCGAGCGCGCCCGCGTCGCTCTCGCCCGGGTGATCGCTCAGAGCACCGGCATCCTGTTGCTCGACGAGCCGACCGCCGCCCTCGACCTCAAGCATCATGAGGATGTCATGCGGCTGATCCGTGGACGGGCGGATGACGGCATCGCCGTGGCGATCGTGCTGCACGACCTCAATGCCGCACTCGCCCACGCCGACCGGGTCACGCTGCTCTCCGACGGCCGGGTCGCGGCGACGGGCACGGCCGCCGAGGTGCTGACGGCCGCGCGGATCGAGCAGGTCTACGGCCAGGCGGTCGACGTGTTCCCGCATCCGGCCACCGGGGTGCCTTTGGTGGTCGCTCGGCGCTGAGTCGCGTCCCGGCCACGCGCGCCGGACTACTCCTCGTCGCGCAGGGAGCGGATCATGCCCCGGAGGATCTTCCGCGCGCCCGCCTGCTCGGCCTCGGTCATGCCCGACAGCATCCGGACCTCGACCGAACGGACGGCGGCGGTCGCCTTCGCGAGACTCTGCCGGCCACGGTCGGTGAGGCGGGCGGGGAGGGCCTTCCCGACCGGCGGCTCGGCGGGCCTGGTCACGAAGCCGTCCCGCTCGAGGGCCTGGAGCAGCACGTTCATCGACTGGCGGGTGACGAACGCGCCGCGCGCGAGCTCGGAGTTCGAGAGGCCGGGGCGCTGGGAGAGCAGCTCGAGGCAGGAATAGTGCGTGATGGTCATGCCGAGCGGGCGCAGTACCTCCTCCATCGAGGCGCGGAGAGCGCTGGACGCCTCCTTCAGCAGGTAGCCCAGCGACGTGTCGAGCTCGATGCCGGCGCGATCTTGACTCATGTCAGTAGTCTGACATACGCTTGCTCATGTCAGAAAACTGACACGAAACGAAGGACTCTCGTCATGCCCGTCACCGGCCCCGACTTCCTCTCCCTCCAGGCGCGCGACCTCGCCGCCTCGCAGGCGTTCTATGAGAACTACCTCGGACTCATCCGCTCGCCGGCGGGCCCCCCGCACGCCGTCGTGTTCCAGACGACGCCGATCGCGTTCGCGCTCCGGGACATCGCGCCCGGCACCGACCTGACCGATGTCGCGCAGCCGGGAATCGGCGCCGCGATCTGGCTGCACGCCACCGACGTCCAGGCGATCCACGATCGACTCGTCGCCGGCGGCCACACCATCGTGGCCGACCCGATCGACGGCCCCTTCGGTCGCACCTTCACCTTCTCCGACCCCGACGGCTACCGGATCACCCTCCACGACCGGGCATGACCCGCACCCCTCCGGGGCGGACCGCCGTCACCTCTGCGTGCGCTCGCGTTACGGACGAACCGGGAGCACGTCGCTGAGATCTGCGCGCGTGCCGGAGGCATGGATGCGACCGGCGGCCGCGGCATCCGTCCACGCCTCTGCGCCCGTGGCCACCGCGATCCAGGTCGCGGCATCCATCTCGACGACGTTCGGCGGTGTGCCGCGCGTGTGGCGGGGGCCCTGGATCACCTGCACCGCGCCGAACGGAGGCACTCGGACCTCGACGCTGTTGCCCGGCGCCTTCTCGTCGAGCAGCTGCAGGAGGTAGCGCACGGCGGTGGCGAGGTCGGTCCGCTGCGGCTTCGCGCCGGCGGCATCCGCGTCGCGAACGGCATCCAGTGCCGAACGTCCGTCGATGATGTCGATCTTCCTGGCCATCGCTCAGCTCTCCCCCACGACAACGACCGACCAGGCCCCGACCGCGTCCCGACCCAGCCCGTTCGCCGTGACCTCGGTCGCGGCATCCATACCCATGTCGATGCGCTGCGGCTCGCCGTCGCAGACCAGGTCGTCGGTGCGGATCGTCTGCGACATCGCGGAGCCGCCGGCATCCGATCCGCTCAGCGCGATGTCGGCGCTCATCGTCTCGGGACCGAAGCACGCGAACAGCACCGAGACGATCGCCGTCGGCTCATCGAACGCGGCGGTGACCCCGCCTTCGCCGACGACATCCGAGAGCGGGGACGCCAACCCGGCGAGCGTCGCGAGAGACCCGGCGACCTCGCGGGAGTCCTGCGTCGCCATCCAATCCTGCACGGCGTCGGTGTCGACCTCGGGCGTCGCGGAACACCCGGTGAGCACCGCCATCAGCACCGCGCCCAGCGCGAATCCCCGCCATCGCCTCATCCCGCGAGCCTACCTTCGGCGCGCGTCCGCGTCGGCGACGCGGACCCCACGAAACGGGGATCATGGAGGCATGAGCATCGCCCTTCGCCCCTGGACGCCCGCCGACGCGGAAGCTCTGCAACAGGCGTGGCAGACGGCGCCCGACCTCGCCACCCAGTTCGGATCCGCCGAGCTCACCTCGCCCGCGGCGGCGCGCGCCTACATCGACGAATCGCTGCTGTTCGACGAGCGGGCGAGGAACTGGGCGATCGTGGACGACGGTGTCGCCGTCGGCAACGTGGCAGCCACCGCGATCGAGCTCCGCCACGAAACGGCCTGGATCTCGTACTGGCTCGCACCCGCCGCCCGCGGCCGCGGACTTGCGACGGACGCCGTGCTCGCGGTGTCCGATTGGGCGTTTCGGCACGGGCTTCATCGACTCGAACTCGGCCACCGCGTGAACAACCCCGCCTCGTGCCGCGTGGCGACGGCATCCGGCTTTCGGGCGGAGGGGGTCGAACGCGAGAAGCTCCGATACGGCGCCGAGCGGTTCGACGTCGAACTGCACGCGCGGCTGCGCAGCGACCCCGCCCCCGCTTCGTCGTTGTCGCTGCCGTTGTCGATGGCGTGACCCGCACCTTTCGGCGGCGTCGCTCGCCGCGCTCGGCGGGCCGGGAAACGCGGGCCACGAACGCCCGACGCGTCCTAAGCTCGGACGCATGAGCATGCATCCGCAGGGCACCCGCGCCGAGCTGCTCGCCGCCGTCGCCGACCACTCGTGGGGCGTACGGATCCCGCCGCTCGCCGACCCGCACAACGCGCACGACGCCGCGGTGCTCATCCTGTTCGGGGTGCTGGACCGCGTCCCCGCCCCGACGGCCGATGCCGCTGTCGCCCGCGACCTCGACGTGCTGCTGCAGCGGCGAGCGCCCACTCTCTCGTCCCATCCCGGACAAGTCTCCTTCCCCGGCGGCCGAGTGGAGCCCGATGACGCCGATCTGGTCGCCACGGCGCTGCGCGAGGCCGAGGAGGAGACCGGGCTCGATCCGGCCGGCGTCGAGATCCTGGCCACGCTGCCCGTGATCCCTCTCGCCGCGAGCAACCACCTCGTCACACCGGTGCTCGCCTGGTGGCAGTCGCCGTCGAGGGTCGTGGCCGTCGACCACGCCGAGACGGTCGAGGTGTTCCGGGTGCCCGTCGCGCAGCTGCTCGACCCCGCGACCCGGTTCACCTCGACGCTCACCCGGATGGGCCGCACCTTTCGCGGACCGGCGTTCGACGTCGACGGGACGATCGTGTGGGGGTTCACCGCGATGGTGCTCGACGCCCTCTTCGACGCCACCGGCTGGACGGTGCCCTGGGACGCCACGGTGGAGCGGACCGTCGAGGTCTGAGGCGGTCTGCGGCGGTCTGCGGCGGTCTGCGGCCCAGACTCCGGGCCACCACCCGTTCACAACTCCTCAAAAACGTGCCGATAGACGACGACACGCCGCCGAAGCGCGCCCCGGAGGGCAGTTTCTCCTGAGTTGTGAACGCGCCACACGCCGAAACCCGCCCCGCGAGCCTCGGTAGTCTGGACGGGTGAAGATTCTCGTCCTCGGTTCCGGTGCCCGTGAGCACGCGATCATCCTCGCCCTGCGGGCCGAGCAGACGGAGCACGAGATCTTCGTCGCTCCTGGCAACGCCGGCATCGCGCAGGATGCGACCCCCGTCTCGGTCGATCCTCTCGACGGCGGAGCGGTCACCGCATTCGCCCACGAGCACGCGATCGACCTGGTCGTCGTCGGGCCGGAGGCCCCGCTCGTCGCCGGAGTCGCCGACGCCCTGCGCGTCCGTGGGATCCCGGTGTTCGGACCGGGCAAGGCTGCGGCCCAGCTCGAGGGCTCGAAGTCGTTCGCGAAGCGGGTGATGGATGCCGCCGGAGTGCCCACCGGACGTGCCGTCCGTGCCGCCAGCACCACCGAGGTCGAGGCCGCGTTCGACGATCTCGGCGCTCCGTACGTGGTCAAGGCCGACGGCCTCGCAGCCGGCAAGGGCGTCATCGTCACGTCCGACCGCGCCGAGGCTCTCGCCCACGCGCAGCAGTACCTCCCCGCGGGCCCGGTGCTCATCGAGGAGTTCCTCTCCGGCCCCGAGGTCTCCCTGTTCTTCCTGAGCGACGGCGACACCGTGCGTGCGCTCAGCCCCGCGCAGGACTTCAAGCGCGCACTCGACGGCGACGCCGGACCCAACACGGGCGGCATGGGTGCGTACTCCCCGCTGCCGTGGCTCGCCGAGCAGTTCGGCAGCGAGCAGGCCTTCGTCGAAGAGGTCACGCGTGACGTGGCCCTTCCCGTGGTGCGGCAGCTCGATGCGGAGGGCACGCCCTTCATCGGGCTTCTCTACGCGGGTCTCATCCTGACCCCGGCGGGTGTGCGCGTGATCGAGTTCAATGCGCGCTTCGGCGACCCCGAGACGCAGATCGTGCTGCCCCGACTGGTCACTCCCCTGTCGCAGCTGCTGTTCGCCGCGGCATCCGGCACCCTCGAGGACCAGCCGGAGCCCGAGTTCAGCGACGACGTGGCGATCACGGTCGTGCTGGCGAGCGAAGGCTACCCCGAGGCACCGCAGACCGGACGCCCGATCGAGGGCCTCGCGGATGCCGCGGCCGTCGAGGGCGTGCGCCTCGTGCACGCCGCGACCGCGAGCCCGGATGCTCCCGGCGGATCGCTGATCGCGACCGGCGGCCGAGTGCTGAACGTGGTGGCCGTGGCCTCCGACTTCCGCACCGCGCGCGACCGTGCGTACGAGGCCATCGCCCGTATCCGTCTCGACGGCTCGCACTACCGCACCGACATCGCCGCCCGCGTCGCGGACTAGCCGGCGGGACGGCCGTTCCGCCGGTCAACTTCTCTCGAGCTGACCGCGGACGATCGAGTCGCCGGAGTGCGCGGGGTCGCCGTCCACCGGCTCGAACGAGATGTCGACGAGGTCGTACTCCGCGAGGTCGACGCCGGCCGGGATCGCGAACGTGCCCGACGACGACTCGAGCACACCCAGGCTGATCAGTGCGGCTCCGTCGTTGCGGATGAGCCACACCTCGCGATACTCGTCCGCGCGCGCTTCTCCGTCGAGCGTCACCGTGAGCGCACGCCCACCCTCGTCGTCCTCGCTGACCTCTGCCGAGCCGGCCGCACCGGGATGATCGGGGAAGGGGTCGAGCTCGGCCGTGGCCACCGGCACGGGCGTGAGGTTCGAGGAGACGAGGGCCCACGTCACGGACCCGCCGGCCACCACGAGCGCGAGCGACGCCGCGAGGATCCAGAGCCGGGCCGATGAACGACGTCGGCGCACCCGGGATGATGCGGGGACGCGACCGGCCGCGCTGACGTCACGCGCCTCAGGAGCCGGGGCCGGGTCCTCGGGGACAGCGAAGACAGCTGCCGGAGCAGTGTCCGGGCCGGCGGTGGACGAATCGGTGTACACGGCGCTGGTGTCCGCCCGATCCTGAGAAGCGGCGAGCGGGTCGGCCGCGACGGCTGCGCTCAGCGAGAGCTCGTCGTGGATACGATCCCAGACGTCGGCTCCGGGCTGCTCGAGCTCGCCCTCGGCCATGGTGGTCCTGGCCACCATCGCGGCGTGGGCCATCTGCTCCAGTTCGGCCGCGCACGCCGCACAGGCGGCGATGTGGGCGCTCTCCTCCGCCGACGCGACCGGCTCGCCGAGCGCGAGAAGGGCAAGCTGCTCAGGGTCGAGGTGCGACATGGCTGACCTCCAATCGGTCGCGCAAACGAGTGAGGCTTCGGCGGATGTGGCTCTTCACCGTACCGAGCGGCATGTCGAGTCTCTGGGAGATCTCCTCGTGCGTCAGATCGTCGTAGAACGCGAGGCGCATCACATTCCGCGCATCCGGCTGGAGCTGTTGCATCTCGTTGGCCAGCAGCAGCGTCTCGGAGAGGTCGACCGGGGCGCTCACCATGTCGTCCGGCGAGGTGAGGCGCTTCATCTCCTCGTGCAGTCGCCTGATCCGTGCGCGCGATTCGTGCATGTCGGCGATCCGTCGGCGGGCGATCACGACCAGCCATGTCGATAGTTTCGCCTTCGCCGAGTCGTAGCCCGCCCGCGAGGTCCACGCGGAGACGAACGTGCGCTGAGTGACGTCCTCCGCATCGCGGCGGTCGCCGAGCGAACGGAGCGCGAGCGTGAAGATCACGGGAGACCACCGGCGGTAGATCTCGGCCAGCGCGGCTTCGTCCCCCGCGACGAATCGGACGCCCCACTGCGCGTCGGCGTCGGCATCCGCGTCATGCTCCACGGTCGCCTCCTTCCTCACGCAGCACCCACCGCGTTCGTGGATGCTCCGAGGGTCTCATGCCGGCCTCGCGACCGCGACGACATTGTCGCGATAGTGACCGGAAGCGGCATCGAACGGACCGCCGCAGGTGATGATCACGAGCGCCGGTGCCCCCTCTCGCGCAAAGAGCTCGGCAGTCGGGAGGGCGGCTTTCTCGTAGAACGTCAGCGATTCGACGACGTAGGTCCTGGTCGAGCCGTCTGCGGCCTGCACCTCGACGGTCTCGCCGCCCGCGAGGCTGCGCAGCTGGGCGAGGGGGCCGATCGGGTAGCCGACGGCATCGACGTGCGCAGCGAGCATCACGTTGCCCTGCGTGCTGTCGGCGTCGGGGCCGTAGCGGTACCAGCCCGCGGTGGCGGGGTCGACCGGCAGTTCCATCTGACCGGAGGGTTCGATGCCGACATCCGTCACGGTCATGTCGACGCCGAGCGCCGGAATGCGCAGCCTTTGGGGCGCCAGGGCCGGCGCCGCCGTGGGGAGGGCGCCGGACCTGACCTCGGGGCGGAGGGTGGACGTGGGAGCGGGAGACGGTCGCTCGGACGCGACGAAGGGAGACGGCGCAGAGGAGGGGCCTCCCGCCCCCACCGGAGCGCAGGCGACGAGGCACGCCATCCCCACCAGGAAGGCGAGCGCGGGGGCCGCCCACCGTCCGGTGCGGGATGACGTGCCCCGACCCATCAGCGGCGCACCTCCTGCGAGACCCGACGGCGACGTGCCGACAGGCCGATGCCGATCGCGAAGAGGATGGCGAGGCCGCCAACCGCCGCGATTCCGGTCGTCGTCGCCGCGGTGTCGCTCGCAGCGAGGTATCCGGCGGTGCCGGACGGAACGCCGCCCGGGTTCGAGTGCAGTCCTTCGATCGTCTGCGCGGCGATCGCGAGGTTGCCGTCTTCGGCGCTGCCCCACGCGTACAGGATCGTCAGCACGCCGTCCTGCACGGCCACGTCTGTCGGTCCGATGACCGGGTCGGTGGTCCCGGCCAGCGCGACCGATGCCGAGACAGTGCCGGCCGCGAGGTCGAGGGACGCCTCATCCGGGTTGCTCAGACCATCGATCACCGGCGATCCGCCCGCGAGCACATCGACCGCCGGTGCCGCGGCGACGTGGCGAACGGTCAACCGACCCTGACCCGCGGCCGTGGGCGACGTGTCGTTCTCGAACAGGTTGAGTCCGGGCTCTCCCGCCTCGGTGAGGTGCGCGACCGCGGTGTAGTTCATCCCGGCCGCGAGGGTGAGGGTGGCCGGTCCGAGCACGGGGGCGCTGGCATCGGCCGCGTCCGTGGCGGTGAGCGCGACCTCGTAGTCGCCCGCGGGGAGCGAGAGCGGGCCGGCGAGATCGCCGGGCTGGAAGTCATCGAGCGTGAGCTCGCCGTTCACATAGACGTCCACCGGCGTATCGGGGATGGCGTGGAGAACCGAGAGCTGAGCGGAGTCGTCGGTGGCCGCTCCGGCGGGCATCGCCATCCCGAGGGCGGCGATCATTCCGACGGCGAGGCCGGCGGCTGCTGTCTTGCGCACTGTATTCCTCCTTGAACGGGGGTGGCCGTGTGCCACCCTTCAGGGAGTGATTCCGTGCGAGACGCCGTTTCGGATGCAGCAGCGCGAAGATTTCTCTCCGCGACGACGATGCAGGTCAGAGCACCTTCGAGAGGAAGTCCTTCAGTCGCTCGTTCTTCGGGGCGCCGAACAACTCGGCGGGCGCGGCCTCTTCGACCACGACGCCGCCGTCCATGAAGACCGTGCGGCCGGAGACCTCGCGGGCGAAGCCCATCTCGTGCGTCACCAGCACCATGGTCATGCCGCCCGAGGCCAGGTCGCGGATCACCTGGAGCACCTCACCGACCATCTCGGGGTCGAGGGCGCTCGTCGCCTCGTCGAACAGCATGATCTCGGGGTCCATCGCGAGCGCGCGGGCGATCGCCACGCGCTGCTTCTGTCCACCGGAGAGGGATGCCGGCTTCGCGTCGGCCTTCTCCGACAGGCCGACCCGCTCCAGAAGAGCCAGCGCCCGCTCACGCGCCTGCGCCTTCGTCATCTTGCCGCACTCGACCGGCGCGAGGGTGATGTTCTCGAGCACGGTCATGTGGGGGAACAGGTTGAAGTGCTGGAACACCATGCCGATGCGCTGACGCACCTCATCGAGCTTCACACTCTTGTCCGTCAGGTCGACGCCGTCGATGATGACGTGTCCCGAGGTCGGCTCCTCGAGCTTGTTGAGGCAGCGCAGCAGGGTGGACTTGCCCGAACCCGACGGGCCGATGACGGCGACGACCTCGCCGTCTTCCACCGCCAGGTTGATGCCCTTGAGCACCTCGTTGTCGCCGAACGACTTGTGCAGGTCCTGCACCACGATCTTGCTCATGCGTTGAACGTCCTCTCCAGGCGGTTCGCGAGCAACGTCAGCAGCGTGATCACGATGAAGTAGATGATGGCGACGATGGTCAGCACCTGCGCTGACAGGTACGTCGACGCGATGATCTGGCGGGACACGAACGTCAGCTCCGCGAGGCCGATGACGCTGATCAGCGACGTGTCCTTGAGGGTGATGATGCCCTGGTTCACGAACGACGGGATCATGATGCGGAACGCCTGCGGGAGCACGACCTTCTGCATCGTCTTCCAGTGGCTGAGCCCCAACGAACGTGAGGCCTCGTTCTGACCGGGATCGACCGCCTGGATGCCGCCGCGGATGATCTCGGTCATGTACGCGCCCGTGTTGAGCGAGAGCGTGATCGCACCGGCGACGAAGGGATCGAACTTCAGGTCGGGGATCAGCTGCGGGATCGCGAAGAACACGAAGAACGCCTGGATGAGGATCGGGGTGCCACGGAAGACGTAGACGTACGCGGTGGAGATCCACCGCAGGGGAGCGAATTTCGCGAGACGGCCGAAGCCGAAGATGATGCCGAGGATGAAGGCGGCCACGACCGCGACGAGAGTCGCGAGGATGGTGAGCCAGAGCCCCTGCATGAGCGCAGGCCAATATTCGACGGCCACCGAGATGATGTCCGTCGGCTGCGCGGACTCCTCACCACCGGAGAGGTAGGTGTCGACGATCTCGTCGTACTCGCCCGAGGACTGGAGGTTCGCGAGTCCCGCGTTGAACATCTCGATCAGTTCGGGGTTCTCGCCCTTGTTGACCGCGAAGCCGTACTCGCCGCCCAGCTCGGGCTTGCCGATCAGACGGAAGCCGGACCCCTGCTGGATGCCGTAGGCCAGCACCGGGAAGTCCTCGAAGTAGCCGACCGCCTGGCCGGCCTTCACGGCATCCACCATGTCGGTCGTGTCCTGGTACGGGGTGACCGTGAAGCCGTACTCATCCTTGTTCTCGTCGGCGAAGGTCTGACCCTGCGTACCGGTCTTGACGGCGACGGCCTTGCCGTCGAGGTCGTCGAGCGACTGGATGTCACTCGCCTCGAGTACGCCGAGCTGGATGCCGCTGGTGAAGTACGGCTCGCTGAAGTCGAACGTCTCCTGGCGCGCCTCGGTGATCGACATGCCGGCCATGACGGCGTCGACCTGGTTCGACTGCAGCGCCTGCACGGCGGCGTCGAATCCGAGCTGGCGGATCTCGACCTCGAAGCCCTGGTCTTTCGCGATCGCACGGAGCAGGTCCATGTCGATGCCGACGAGGTCGCCGTCCGCGTTCGTGAACTCGAACGGCGCGAACGTCGTGTCGGTTCCGATGACGTACTTCTCACCGTCGTCCGCGGCGGTGGCGGGGGCGGCTCCGGCCAGGAGGGCTCCGACGGCGACGAAGGCGACGAGCGCTGCCGCGCCGAGGCGGCGCGCGGATCGACGCAGACGGCCGGTCACGGCGGAGGGATTTCGGATCACGACGTGTGCTCCTCGGGATCGGATGATGCGACCGGACGATCGCCGAGGATCCACCTTAGCCGCCGCCTCGGCGTACCCCCGCCTCGACCGGTCTGCTCGAACCGTGAGGAAGGGCTGATCCGCGCTCAGGACGGCGACAGCTCGATCCAGTACCGCCGCACGCGCGGCTGTCCCGGCTCCGAAGCATCGACCACGTCTTCGAGCTCTCCACCGGCGCCCTCGATCGTGCGGATGGAGCCGACGTTGTCGTCGTCACAGGTGAGCATCACGCGGTCATATCCGTCGGACTTCGCGAAGCGGAGCACGAGCCGGAGGGCCTCGCGGACGATTCCCTCCCGGCGCCGGGAGGGAACGGTCGCGTAGCCGATGTGGCCGCCGAAGCGACGCAGCCAGTCGTTGAGCTCACGACGGAACGCGATGAACCCCACGACGCGGTCACCCTCGGTGATCCAGAAGAAGTCGCACGGCACGAGCCCCGCAGGAAGCACTGCACCCGGGGTGGCGTACAGCTCGGCCTTCGCGACGAACGCCTCGCACGCCGCCCGGTCGGGCACGATCCCCTGCTCGTAACCGCCTCCGTCGATGTGTCCGCCGTCGAACTCGGCCACAGCAGCGGCCCAGGAGTCGAAGAGGTCGATGGTCGGTCGAACGAGAGCGATCGTCATCGCCCGATGCCATCACAAAGGCGCCGTATCCGCAAACTGCCGGACACGGCACCCTCCCGACCTCGACTACTCGGGACGCGCGGCCGCGGGAGCCGCGGCATCCGCCTTGTCGTAGCGACCGAGGAACAGCGAGGCGACGAGCGCGATCACCATGACGCACGCCGGCAGCAGGATCGCCTGCGACATGCCCGCGGCGAACCCGTCGGCCACCTGCGGCGGCAGCGTTCCCCCGGTCGAGATGCCGGCCGGCGCATCGGCGAGACCGGGCAGGTTCGCCTCGAGGCGGGACTGCATGAACGCGGCGATGGATGCCGAGCCGATGACCGACCCGATCGTCCGGGTGGTGTTGTAGATGCCGGCGCCGGCACCCGCCTGGCGCGGCGGCAGCTTGCGCGTCGCGGTTGTGGCGAGAGGGCCCCACATGCCCGCGTTGCCGATGCCCATCAGCGCCGACGGGAGCAGGAACATCCAGATCGGGGTGTCCATGTTGATCAGGGCCGAATACCAGATCAGCGCACCGGCGACGCAGAGCAGACCCGGGATGAGGATGATGCGCGGATCCACCCGGTCGAGCAGCTTGCCCGCCGCCGGGGCGAGCGCACCCGAGAGCACCGCCATCGGGATCAGCAGCAGCGCCGCCTCCGTGGGGGTGAGCCCGCGCGCGGTCTGCAGGAAGAACATCATCGGCAGCGACATGCTCGTCACCGTGAAGCCGACAGCGGCGATGGCGACGTTCGCTCCCGAGAAGTTGCGGTCGCGGAACAGCTCGAGCGGTACCAGCGGTTCGCTGCGTGTCTTGGCCTGCTGCAGGATGAACAGCCCGAGAACGATGAGTCCGACGATGATCAGACCCCACACCGAGATGGGACCCCAGATCACACCCCAGTCGAACTTCTCGCCCTCCTGGAGGCCGAAGACGATGAGGAAGAGCGCCACGGCGCTCAACACGACGCCGACGATGTCGAAACGGTGGGGATGGGTCGCGAGCTTCGGCACCAGGCGCCAGGCGAGCACGAACGCGACGATGCCGACCGGGATGTTCACGAAGAAGATCCACTCCCAGCCGAAACCGTCGACGAGCAGGCCGCCGACGAGCGGACCGACGAGCGTCGCGACACCGGCCGTCGCACCCCAGAGGCCCATGGCGGCACCGCGGCGCTCCGGCGGGAAGGTGCGCGTGATCACGGCCATGGTCTGCGGCGTCATGAACGCCGCGCCCAGCCCCTGCACGGCACGCGCGACGATCAGGCCCTCGAGCGAGTTCGACAGTCCGCACCACAGCGAGGCGAGGGTGAAGATCGCGAGGCCGATCAGATAGATGTTCTTCGGCCCGAAGCGGTCGCCGAGGCGTCCGGTGATCAGCAGCGGCACCGCATAGGCGAGCAGGTACGCGCTCGTGACCCACACGACGTTGTCGAGGTTGTTCGTGTTCGGGTCGAGCGCCGCCTTGATCGCCGGGTTCGCGACCGACACGATCGTGGTGTCGACGAGGATCATGAAGAAGCCGATGACCAGTGCCCAGAGGGCGGGCCAGGGGCTGGTGGGCTTGTGCCCCACGGAGTACGTTCCGGTCGAGGGACCGGAGGTGGAGGGCACGGACACCGGCGGGCGGTCTCCGTCGCGGGGAGTGTCTGTCATTGCTGTGCAGCCTTTCGCTGAGCGCGGTAGCGTTCTGAGTTCGGGAATGCCGCGGGTCCCCACGGCAGGTCTTCGGCTTCGAGGCGGGCGATCAGGGCATCGAGCCAGCGCAACTCGGCCTCGAGCAGCGCCTCCTGCCGTTCGTATTCCACGAGCACCTGCTCGGGCACGCCATCGCGTCTCGCGTCGATCAGTCCATCGCGATACGCGATGTGCTCTTCGTCGAGGGCGACGCGACGCGAGCGCAGGCTCTGGAGCACATCTCCGCGTTCGAGGTTGTGGGCCTCGGCGAGCGCGATCCGGAACTCGGCGGGACGATCGATCGTCGACAGCTCGCGCCGCAGCCAGGCGATGAGGATGTCTCGACCGGCGTCCGTCAGGGAGTACGTCGTGCGCTCGGGGCGGTTCCCCTCGCGGTCGCTGCCGACCTCGTCGATGAGCCCGGCCCGCTGGAGCCGGGCGACCGTGTGATAGAGCGTGCCGTTCGTGAGGGTCAGCAGCCGATCGTCGCGGCGAACCCGCATGAGACGCACCATCTCGTAGGGGTGCATGTCGCCCTCGCGCAGCAGGGAGAGGATCATCGCCCCCATCGGGGTCAGTCGTTGCATGGCCCCTCCCCGGGTGTCGCGCTCAAATAGTCCATGTGGACTATACGCCGGACCGCCGACAGCGACAAGACCGGTGACCGGGGCGGATCAGCCGAGTGCGGCCGCGAGCTGCGGTCGCGGTCGGACGGAACCGGGATAATGGGCGGGTGAGCACTCCTTCAGAAGGCACGGCACAGAGCATCCCCGGCTGGCGGCACATCTACTCGGGCAAGGTCCGCGACCTCTACGCCTCCGAGGATCCGGCAGACACGCGCATCCTCGTCGTGGCCTCCGACCGCGTGAGCGCCTTCGACTTCGTTCTCTCCCCCGGCATCACCGACAAGGGCGCTCTGCTGACGCGACTGAGCCGCTGGTGGTTCGCTCAGCTCTCCGACTTCCCCAACCACATCGCCGAGGGCGAGCTGCCCGAGGAAGTCGCCGACCGCGCCATGCTCGCGCAGTCGCTGGAGATGCTGCCGATCGAGTGCGTCGTGCGCGGCTACATCACCGGTTCCGGCTGGGCCGAGTACCAGGAGAGCGGCACCGTGTGCGGCATCCCGCTGCCCGCCGGCCTGCAGAACGGCGACCGGCTGCCGGAGCCCCTGTTCACCCCGGCCTACAAGGCGCCGATGGGCGAGCACGACGAGAACATCACGTTCGAGCGCACCGTCGAACTGGTCGGGACGGAGCGCGCGGCCGAGCTGCGCGACACCTCGCTCGCGATCTACGCCCGTGCCGCCGAGATCGCCGAGGCGAAGGGCCTGATCCTCGCCGACACCAAGTTCGAGTTCGGGACGGATGCCGACGGCACCCTGCGCCTGGCCGACGAGGTGCTCACGAGCGACTCCTCGCGCTATTGGGACGCCGAGGCCTGGCGCACCGGCAGCACCCCGAGCGCACGCATGGCGAGCTTCGACAAGCAGATCGTGCGCGACTGGATGGCCGCGAACTGGGACAAGCAGGGCGAGCCGCCGGCGCTTCCCGCCGATGTCGTCGAGCGCACCGCCGACCGCTACCGCGAGCTGATCGACCGCCTCGGCGCCTGACCCGTCAGACCGGTTCGACGAGCCGCACGTCAGTGTGGACGAAGTCGTCTCCCTTGAAGAGCAGCGGCTCGTCGCGGGTGATCGCGAGCGCATAGGAGAAGCAGTCGCCGTAGTTGAGGCGAGCGCGGCTCCCTGACCCTCGGCCGTAGCGGGCGTGTGCCCTGCTCGCCAGGCGCGCCTGCACCTCATCGACGGGAACGACCTCCGATCGCGTCACCTCCAGAAGCTCGTCGAGCGCAAGCGCCTTCGCTTCGCCGCCCCTGCTGCGGAGGACGATCGTGCACTCCGTGAGCGTGGCCGCGGACAAGGCGAAGGGCCGCGACTCCAACAGGTCGCTCATCTCTTCGGCTTCCGGCTCAGCCATCAGCACCGCGACCAACGCCGAGGAGTCGACGATCATCGCGGCATCCCCGTCTCGTCGTAGAGCTCATCCATGATCTCCTCGGTCGTGCGCCCGGTGGAGGGAAGTTGCTGCGCCCGGCGGATCACCGCACGGATGCGGCGACGACGCTCCTCTTCGTCGGCCGATTGCTGCTGCTCCAACTCGGCGAGACGGCGCCGCACCGCATCCTCGACGGCACTCGTCTGACTCTGACCGGTCAACGCCGCGAGCCGACGCACGAGCTCATGCGTGGTCTCATTCTTGATATTGAGGCTCATGTCTACCATTCTACCTCTGCGTCTACCATGGTAGAAGCGCTCAGGGAAAACTCAGGAATCGATAGTGTTGCTCCGGCACTCCAGCCATCCCCCGAACCTTGAGGAGCCCGCATGGCCCTGTGGAAGCTGCACGGAAACGGCCGCACGGTCGAGCCCGGCGCCGTCGTCCGTCCCGACGAGCGCCTGAACTGGCCTGCGACGATCGCGATCGGACTCCAGCACGTCGTCGCGATGTTCGGCGCGACGTTCCTCGTGCCGATCATCACCGGCTTCCCGGTCGCGACGACCCTGCTGTTCAGCGGCGTCGGCACGATCCTGTTCCTGCTCGTCACGCGCAACAAGCTGCCCAGCTACCTGGGCTCGTCGTTCGCGTTCATCGCGCCGGTCACGGCGGCCACCGCCTCCGCGAACATGGGCACCGCCCTGGCCGGCATCGTCGCCGTCGGCGTGCTGCTCGCGATCATCGGAGTCGTGGTGCACACGGTCGGCGTCAAGTGGGTCGACCGCTTCCTGCCGCCGGTGCTCGCCGGAACGATCGTCGCCCTCATCGGGTTCAACCTCGCCGGCGCCGCGCACGACAACTACGCCAAGGCCCCCGTGACCGCGACGTTCACGCTCGCCATCACGATCCTCTTCGCCGTCGTGTTCCGCGGGTTCCTCGGCCGCATCTCGATCTTCCTCGGCGTCATCGCGGGCTACATCTTCGCGGCGTTCCGCGGCGAGCTCGACTTCTCGGCCGTGGAGAAGGCCGACTGGGTCGGCCTCCCCACCTTCACCTTCCCGAACTTCACCGAGCCCGGCACCCTCACCGCCCTCGCCATGTTCCTCCCGGTCGTGCTCGTGCTGATCGCCGAGAACGTCGGACACGTGCGCGGCGTCGCGACCATGACGGGCGACGCGAGCGTGAACCAGCAGACCGGCAAGGCGCTGATCGCCGACGGCGTCTCGACCACCCTCGCCGGCTTCTTCGGCGGTTCGGGCACCACGACCTACGGCGAGAACATCGGCGTGATGGCCTCCACCCGCGTGTACTCCACGGCCGCCTACTGGGTCGCCGGCATCGCCGCGATCCTGCTCAGCCTCTCGCCCAAGTTCGGCGAGGTCATCAACTCGGTGCCCGCCGGAGTGCTCGGCGGCGTGACCACGGCGCTGTACGGCCTCATCGGCGTCATCGGCATCAAGATCTGGGTCGACAACCGCGTCGACTTCTCGCGCCCGGTCAACCAGTACACGGCAGCCGTCGCCCTGATCATGGCCGTCGGCGGGTTCATGATCAAGGACGAGGGATCCGGCTTCGAACTCGGCGGCATCGTCATCGCCACGGTCGCGGCGATCCTCATCTACCACCTGGGCAACCTGATCGCCCGTCTGCGCAAGACCGGCGCCGACGACCCGAAGCCGCTCGAGGCGGTCGGTCCGCTCGGCGGCGACCCCGCCTAGCGGGACGCGCATCGCGTTCGCAACTCAGGAGAACCTCGCCGAGACTCACCCGTGAGGGCGGTTCTCGTCGGATTCACTCGGTTCTTCCTGAGTTGTGAACCGATCGGCGGCGGCACTCAGCCGGCCGAGCGCGGCTGCAGGACGAATCGAAGGCGCACACCCGGCGGCAGTTGACCCGCGAGGTCGAGACTGCGGTCGGTGAGGGCGCCGATGATCGGGTACCCGCCGGTGAGCGGATGGTCGGGGAGGAAGAGCACCGGCTGCCCGTCGGGCGGCACCTGGATCGCGCCGGTGACCGCTCCCTCGCTGGGCAGCTCGCCGCCGACGGAACGCTCCAGCGCCACCTCGCCCCGAAGACGGATGCCGACGCGGTCGGAGCGCGGCGTGACCGTCCACTCCTGGGTCGTGAGCACCTGGAGTGCCTCCGCCGTGAACCAGTCGTGACGAGGCCCGAGCGTGATCTCGAGCTCGACGAGGTCACCGGAGGCCGGGAGGTCGCGCGGCACGGCACCAGGCTCGACGGGGTGCGACGCGGCATCACCGATCGGGAGCACGACTCCGGCCGAGAGCGGCTCCGGGCCGAGTCCTGCGAGGGTGTCGGTCGCACGGCTGCCCAGTGCGGGTGCTGCATCGATTCCGCCGCGGACCCCGATGACGTAGCGCAGACCGCGGTCCGGATACCCGAGGGGGAGCTCGTCGCCGTCGAACGTGGCGAAGGGCTCACCGTGGAGAATCGGGCGGGCGATGCCCTCGGCTCCGGTCAGGGCGAGCGCGCCGATCGCACCCGTGACGACCGCGACACCCGCCCCGTGGAACCGGAGCACCGCTCCCCCGACGCTCTCGAGCACCGCGGCTGCGGCGGCGTTCCCCACGGCGCGGTTCGCATCCCGCATCGCGCGCCGGTCGGCGGCCCCGGATGCCGACACCCCGAGTGCCGCGAAGCCCGGGCGCCCAGCATCCTGCACCAGCAGCTGCAGCGAGGGCCGGACGACCTCGACCGCGGATGCCGTGCCGAAACCCGGAGCATCCGCGTCCGCTGGGGCGTGTTGTTCCGCGACGCGCCGGGCGCGGGCCGGACCGTCTCCGTCTCGGCCCACGTGAGCCGCGCCCAGTCGAGCCGGGTCCCGCACCCGTTCGAACCGCACCAGGGTCCCCGGAGCCAGCAGGGCTGGCGGATCGCGGTCGATGTCCCACATCACGGCATCCGTGCGGCCGATCAGCTGCCAGCCACCGGGGCTCTCTCGTGGATAGACGCCGGTGAACGCTCCGGCGAGTGCGACCGAACCGGCGGGCACACGTGTGCGCGGAGACGAGCGGCGCGGCACGTCGAAGAGCGGATCGCTGCTCACGACGTATCCGAATCCGGGAGCGAACCCCGAGAACGCGACCCGCCAGTCCGCGGCGAGGTGCCGGTTCACGAGCTCCTCCGCCGAGACGCCGAGCGCGGATGCCGCTTCGTCGAGGTCTTCACCGTCGTACTGCACGGGGATCGTGACCTCCCCGGTGCCGGACGGATGCGCAGCGTCGACCTCCGTCGCCGCCAACGTGCGCGCGAGCTCGGTGGCCGAAACGCGCAGCGGGTCGAACCGCACGAGCACCGTGCGAGCTCCGGGGACGCGCTCGACGACGCCGGGCAGCCCTTCCCACGCGAGGTTCAGGCGCATCGCCTCGTCGAGGTCGGCCGCCTCGACGAGCAGAGCGCGATCGGATGCCGTGAGGATGCGCATCAGCCGACCTGCGCCGGTCGCCTCATCGGGAGCCCGCGAACGGTGCGATCGTGATGCCCGCGTCCTGCAGCATCCGCTTGGTCTCGGCGGCCATCGCCACTGAGCCGGGGCTGTCGCCGTGCACGCAGATCGAATGCGCCACCACGGGCACGTCCGTGCCGTCGATCGCCCGGATCACACCGTCGGCGGCGAGGCGAACCATCCGCTCCGCCACCGCGGCCGGGTCGTGCAGCACGGCACCCGCCTCGGTGCGCGACACGAGCTGCCCGTCAGGCTGATAGGCCCGATCGGCGAAGGCCTCGGCGGCGACGGCGAGCCCGGCCCGCTCGGCGACATCGAGCACGACACCCCCGGAGAGTCCCAGCAGCACCAGGCTCGGGGCGATCGCGCGGATCGCCGCCACCACGTCCTTCGACTGCCTCTCGTCACGGGCGATGGCGTTGTAGAGCGCGCCATGCGGTTTGACGTAGGAGACCGTCCCGCCCACCGCGGCGGCGAGCCCCATGAGAGCTCCGAGCTGGTACTCGACGTGCGCCTGGAGCGTGGCCGAGTCGAGGTCGAGGCGGGTGCGACCGAAGTTCTCGTAGTCGCGATAGCCGGGATGCGCCCCGATCACGACGCCGCCCTCCACGGCGGCGGCGAGCGTCTGTCGGATGCCCTCCGGGCTACCGGCATGGAACCCGCACGACACGTTCGCGCTCGTGACGAGGCGGAGCATGCTCGCGTCATCGCTGACGATCCGGTCGGCGACGTTCTCGCCGAGGTCCGAGTTCAGGTCGATCGACGTCATGCGATCACCCCTGCGGCTCCGCCCGCAGAGCCGCCGTCGCACGCGGGCGTGGTTCGCCGTCGCGAAGCGGAACCGGCGCAGCGATGGGCGTCGTCGGCTCGGGCAGCCCGTAGCGGCGGTGCACCCAGCGCCGGGCCTCCTCGAGCGGGTAGGTGTCGCCGAACACGGCGAACTTCACGAAGACACCCTCGAGGGTGCTGCGGAGCATGACCTCTTCGAGTGCGGGATCCTCGGCGCCGCGCGCGCGGAACAGCTGTCGCACGGCATCCTCCGCCGCGGTTGCGCGCACTTCGTGCCGAGCCTCGGACTCAGCGAACAGTCGATGCGTGGCCGGCTGCTGCTGCATCGCCAGCACCGCTCGCTGCAGAGGGATCGCGTAGGCGGTGGCCGTGAGGGCTCCGTCGATCACGGCGGCGAGCATCTCGTCCGGGGTGCCCTCCACGCGGGCGAAGCCGAGCACCGTCTCGAACCATCGGTCGATGACGGCGGCGACGAGCTGCTCCTTGCCGCCGAAGTGGTAGTTCACGAGGCCCTGGGCGACCCCCGCCCGCGTCGTGATCGCGGCGATGCTCGCGCCCGCGACACCTCGTTCACTGAAGACCTCGATGGCGGCCTCCAGGATGGCCTCCCTGGCGCGTTCTCGGGCCAGCCGGTTCTGCTCGTCGGAGCGTGCCACGCGGCATCCACCTCCTGAGCTCAGCCGGCCTGTTTTTCCCGAATGCTCCCCCTTCCGTATAGATTAATCACTGAATGTCCGTTCAACCTATGAATGGATTCGATCTTCGGCTGGCTCGCTCAGCCGAGCACGACTTCGGAGATCCGAGGCGCCACGCCGCGGCATCCATCCTTCGGGGGGCGATTCGCCGCCGATCACGACGTCGTGCAACACAAACGCACGGGTGCGTCCCTGGCCAGGAGGGGGCGTCAGGGGCGCGCCCGTGTCTCACCGGATGGCCGAAGACCGACCTCAGGCCGAGGCGCGGACCACGAGCTCGGTCGGCAGGATCGTCGTCTGCGGCGGATCCTGCCCGGCGAGACGGGACAGCAGCACGCGGGCCATGGTCTCGCCCTGCGCGTACATCGGCTGACGCATCGTCGTGAGCTGCGGATCGGTCGTGATCGCGACGGACGAGTCGTCGAACCCGACCAGGGCGATGTCCTCGGGGACGCGCACACCGGCGGCGCGCAGCACCGTCAGCGCGCCGCGCGCCATCAGATCGCTGGCGACGAAGATCGCGTCCGGTCGACCTGTTTCGAGGATGCGCCGTGCGGCATCGGCTCCGCTGGCCTCGCTGTAGTCGCCCTGCTCCTCGGCGAACGGCGTCAGCCCGGCCTCGGCGAGGGCGGCCCGGAAACCCTGGATGCGGTCGCCGGAGGAGACCATGGTCAGCGGGCCCGAGATCGTCGCGATCCGCGTGCGTCCGATGTCGATCAGTCGACGGGTCGCGGTGCGGGCACCCGCGACGTTGTCGACGTCGACGACGTAGTCGCCCTCGAGCCGGCGCACGGGCCGACCGCCGTAGACGACAGGCACGGCGTCCGCGACCCGGTCGATGAACGCGTCGCTGGTGTGATGCGAGACGATCAGTGCGCCGTCGACGCCGCCGTTGCGCACGAAGCCGGTCATCTTGTCGCCCGGGTCGTCACTCGCGATGAGCAGGTTGAGCAGGTAGTCGGATCCGCCGAGGGCACCCGTGATGCCGGCGACGATCGCGGCGAAGAACGGGTCGCCGAAGAAGCGGTTCGTGTCTTCCGGCACGATCAGGGCGATCGCGTGCGTCTGCCGCGAGGCGAGAGAGCGCGCCGCGCGGTTGGGCACGTAGTTCAGCTCGTCGATCGCGGCGCGCACCGCGGCGAGCGCCTCCGGGCTCACCGCCGTCGACCCGTTCACGACCCGCGACACGGTCGACCGGGAGACACCGGCTGCCGCGGCCACCTCTTCGATGGTCGCTCGTGGCGACATCAACGTACGCACTCTTCCATCGCCCTATTCTCACCGACGTTCGCGCTTCGAATCGCGCACACGGTCCCATCCGGGCCCCGGATGGGACCATTAACCCGATTCGAACGCCCTGCGGCTAGAGCGAGCGGGCCGCGATGATGCGCGCGTACTCCCGACCGGAGTCCTTGAGGCTCCGCTCCTGGGTGTCGTAATCGACGCGCACGATGCCGAAGCGCTTGTCGTAACCCCAGGCCCATTCGTAGTTGTCGAACATCGACCAGTAGAAGTAGCCCCGCACGTCGACACCCGACTCCGCGGCATCGAGCACCGCACCGAGATGCAGGCGCAGGAACTCCGTGCGGTCGGCATCGTGCACGCGCGTCTCGCCGTCTTCGACCACCACGACGTCGTCGTAGGCGGCGCCGTTCTCGGTCATGTACAGCACGGTGCCCGCGGGCTCGGCGTATTCACTCCAGACCCGCTGCAACACCCGGGTGAGGCCCTCGGGCTGCACCTCCCAGTTCTGCGCCGTGCGCGGCAGCCCGCGCTCGACCGAGTGGATGCCGTCGCTCGACGGGTAGGGGCTGCGCCCGGGCCGCTCGGTGGCGGGACCTCCGGAGACCGGCGCCTGAGCCGGAGCCGTGCCCGACAGGAAGTCGCCGTGGTAGTAGTTCACACCCTGCGTGTCGATGGGCTGGGAGATGGTGTCGAGGTCGCCGTCGTGGACCGCGGCCTCGAACTGCGCGACGGCGTCCGCATCCACCGCGCGGATGTCCTCGACGATGTCGGCCGGATAGCTGCCGCGGTAGATCGGGTCGAGGAACCAGCGGTTGAACTGCCCGTCCACGCGGCGGGCGGCATCGACGTCCGCGGGGTTCTGCGGATCGGCGGGATCGGCGACCGTGTGGTTCAGGGTGATGCCGAGGTTGAGCGAGGCGTCGCGTCCCCGCAGCTCCTGCACGGTCTTGCCGTGCGCGAGCAGCAGGTGATGCGAGGCGAGCAGCCCCTCGGCGACGCTGGTGTGCCCCGGAGCGTGCTCCCCTCCGGTGTAAGAGAGGAAGGACGAGCACCAGGGCTCGTTGAGCGTCGTCCACACGTTCACGCGATCGCCGAGCGCGTCGTGCATGGTGCCGGCGTACTCGAGGAACCGGTCGACCGTGTCTCGGTTCGTCCAGCCACCGGCATCCTGCAGCGCCTGCGGCATGTCCCAGTGGTACAGCGTCAGCCAGGGCAGGATGTCGGCCGCGAGCAGCTCATCGACCAGGCGCTCGTAGAAGTCGACGCCCGCCGGATTCACGGCACCGCCGTCCGGCCGCACCCGTGACCACGACGTCGAGAAGCGGTAGGTCTGCAGCCCGAGCTCGGTCATGAGGGCGACGTCGTCGCGGTAGCGGTGATAGTGGTCGCAGGCCACGTCGCCGTTGTCGCCGCCGATCACGGCGCCGGGCACGCGGGCGAACGCGTCCCAGATCGATGCCGTGCGCCCATCCTCGAACGCCGCCCCTTCGATCTGGTACGCCGCGGTCGCAGCGCCGAAGAGGAAGTTCTCGGGGAAGGAGCGGGTCATACGGGTCATCCTTTCACCGCGCCCGCCATGATGCCACTGACCAGCTGCCGACCCGCGACCACGAAGAGCACGAGCAGCGGGAGGGTCGCGAGCACCGCACCGGCGAGCACGATCGAATAGTCGATGTAGTAGCCCGACTGCAGCTGGCTGAGCGCCGTCTGCAGGGTCGGGTTCTGAGGGGAGAGCACGATCAGCGGCCACAGGTAGTCGGTCCACGCCGTCATGAAGGTGAAGAGTCCGAGGATCGCCATCGCCGGTCGGGCCGCGGGGAGTCCGACGGTCAGGAACGTGCGGAACTGGTTCGCGCCGTCCATGCGGGCGGCTTCGATCAGCTCGTCCGGGATGACGTCGACCAGGTACTGCCGCATGAAGAAGACGCCGAACGCGGTGACGAGGGTCGGGACGATGACCGCGCCGATCGAGCCGGTCCACCCGAGCTCCCGCATGAGCATGAACAGCGGGATGATCCCCAGCTGCGTCGGGATCGCCATCGTGGCGATAACGAAGATCATCATCCCGTCGCGGCCCTTGAACTTCAGCTTCGCGAAGGCGTAGCCGGCGAGGGTGGAGAACGTGACGACCGAGATCGTGATGATGCCCGAGATCAGGAACGAGTTGCCCAGCGCGAGCCAGAACGGGATCGCATCGAAGACCTTGGCGGCGTTCGCCAGGAAGTTCCCGCCGGGGATCAGCGGCAGGGTCTCGCCGCGGGTGGCGTTCGTGCCACTGGCGACCACGACCGACCACCACAGCGGGTAGACGCTGCCGATGATGAACGCGGCGAGGAGCCCGTAGGTCAGGAATCCGGGGCGGCTGCCGATGCCGGCGTTTCCTCCGACGGCACGACGCCGGCGGATCTTCTCGGGGACGCTCAGCGCCTGGGTGGCGGTCATCGCGCGTTCTCCTCGGTGGTGGTGGCGATCGTCGTGGACGCGGCTGCGGTGGCCGCCGCCGCAGCGGCAGTGCGGGCTCGGCGTCGGGCCGCACGGTTCTTCGGCCCGTCCCCCGTGGAGATGCGCCGGGAGATGAGGAAGTTGATCACTCCGATGCCGACGATCAGCAGGAACAGCAGGATGGCGACGGCAGACGCCTCGCCGAGGTCGCGGCGGAAGAACGCCAGCTCCCAGAGGAAGAGCACCGTGGTCTGGAACTGCCGGTCGCTGCCGCCGATGCCGCCCGCGGTCGAGACGTCGAACAGGCGGGGCTCGGCGAAGATCTGCAGGCCGCCGATCGTCGCGGTGATGATCACGAAGATCAGGGTCGGACGGATCGTGGGGATCGTGATCGAGAAGAAGCGGCGGGCGGCGCCTGCTCCGTCGAGGGCGGCCGACTCGTACAGGTCGCGCGGCACCGCCTGCATGGCGGCGAGGAGGATCAGGGCGTTGTACCCGGTCCAGCGGAAGTTCACCATCACGGCGATCGCGATGTGCGACAGGGCGGTGTTGTGCTTCCACTCCTGGTCGGCGATGCCGATGAGGTTGAGGAGGTTGTTGGCGAGGCCGTCCGCCTCGTTGAAGATGCTCGAGAAGATGATGGCGACCGCGACCGGGGTGACGACGAACGGGATCAGCACGCTCATCCGCCAGAAGGTCGGGGCGCGGAGCCCCCGGTCGAGGAGGTAGGCGATCACGAGCGCGACGGCCAGCTGCGGGATCGCGGAGAGCAGGAAGATGCTCAGGGTGTTGCCGATCGAGTTCCAGAACATGGCGTCGCCGAGGATCTCGACGAAGTTGCCCACGCCGACGAAGTCGCCCTCGCCCTTGAGCAGGTCCCACTCGTGCACGGCCACCCACACGGTGTAGAGCAGCGGGAACAGGCCGACCAGCCCGAACAGCAGGAAGAACGGCGAGATGTAGAAGTACGGGGAGGCGTTCTGGTCGAACCGCGAGACGCGGTGGCGCCAGGGGCGCTTCGGCGGGGCGGCCGGCGCCGAACCGGATGCCGTGCGCTGCTGCTCCGCAGGCGGGGCGGTGAGAGTCATGGGGTGTCCTTTTGAGGTGCAGGGAGACGTTTCGTCTCGCTGCGCTCGCTCAACGACCGGATGAAGACTGGTCGTTGAGCGAGCGCGGCGGAGCCGAGCGAGACGAAACGTCCGCTGGGTATCAGTCGACGAGCTCGTTCAGGAGCTTGATCGCCTGGTCCCAGGAACCCTGCGTGTCGGTCTCACCGCGGTCGAGGCTGCTGAGGGCCGGGCCGAACACGTTCTCCTGGATCACCGAGTCATCGGCGCCCTTGAACTGGGCGACGACTCCCTTGGCGCGCTCCGCGAGGATGGCACCGGTCGGAGCATCGTTGAAGAACTCGTTTGGCGTCGCGTCGGCGGCCAGGGTCTCCTGCGCCTTGATCGTCGAGGGGAAGTTGCCCGCGGCGGCGGACTGCTTCACCTGCTGCTCGGGCTGCGTCAGCCAGTCGGCGAGCTCAGCGGCAGCCTCCTTGTGCTGCGAAGACTCCGGGATCGACAGGAAGGCGCCACCCCAGTTGGCCGCGCCACCGGGGAACACGTCGGCGAAGTCCCAGCCGGTGGAGGCGTCGCCGCCGCCGGCCTCGACCTGACCCTGCACGACACCGAGCATCCAGCCCGGGCACACGAAGGTCGCGAAGGTGCCGTCGACGAACGACTTGCCGCCGTTCCAGTCCCAGGCCGTCTGTGCAGCGGACTGGCCGCCCTCGGTCGCCGCACCCAGCAGCTCGAAGCGCTCCTTGAGCTCGGCGTTGTCCTCGACGTTCAGCTTGCCGTCGGTCGTGTAGTAGCCCTCATCGAGCTGGTTGACCATGGCGTTCCAGACGAAGCCGGAGTGGTCGTACCAGGCCTTGCCGGTCTTGGCCGTGTAGTCGGCGCCGACCTTGAAGTAGTTCTCCCAGTCGCCGTTGAGCAACTCGGCGACGGACTCGCGGTCGCTCGGCAGGCCGGCAGCCTCGAACGCGGCACCGTTGTAGCAGATGCCGCTCGGGCCGATGTCGGTGCCGTAGCCGATGACGCGGCCTTCGGCATCCGTCGCCTGACCGTACTTCCAGTCGACCCAGTCGGCCTTGCGGTCTTCGATGCCGTAGTCGCGGAGGTCGACGAACGTGTCGGAGACGTCCATGATGGCGCCGAGCCAGCCCTCTTCGATCGCGACGACGTCGCTGAGGCCGGAGCCGGCGGCGATCTTGGTGAAGGCATCGGTGCGGGCGTTGCCGCCGGTGTCGATGTTGGTCGCCTCGATCTTCACGTTCGGGTGCGCCTTCTCGTACTCCTTGTACAGGTCGTCGTAGCCGAAGGTGCCGAAGGTGGTGACGGTCAGCGTGACATCCTCGTCGGCGCTGCCTTCGGGGGCGCCGTCGGCGTTGCCGGAACAGCCGGCGAGGGCGAGGGCGGAGACGGATGCCACGGCGGCAATCGCGAGGATCCGGTGGCGGGCACGTGTGTTCACGGTTCACTCCTTTGTGGTGGGGGTCGTGCGGTCTTGCTGCTTTCGGGACGCCGTGGGAGCGCTCCCACGGACTGAGCAGTCACTCTATGGGAGCGCTCCCACGGTGTCAAGCCGCGCCGGTTGCGACGATCGGCCAAGGTTGGTGACGATCGGCCGAGGTGGTGACGACCCACCGGAGGGATGCCGCGGAAACCTCGGCTGATCGTCGCCCGGTCGGCGAATCGTCCAGATCAGGTCGAGCGGCGTACCCTTGTCCGGTGCCCGAAGCCGCCCTGTCTCCTGCCCTCGTCCGCGCCGAAACCCTGATCCGCAACGTGCCGGACTACCCGCAGCCGGGCATCATATTCCGCGACATCACGCCGCTCCTCGCCGATGCCGAGGCGCTGCGGGTCACGACCGAGGCGATCATCGAGCCCTTCGCCGGCCAGTTCGACGTGATCGCCGGCATCGAGGCGCGCGGCTTCATCCTCGCCAGCGCCGCCGCGATCGCCGCGGGTGTCGGCCTCATCCCGATCCGCAAGGCCGGCAAGCTGCCTCGCCCCGCGGCATCCGTCGACTACGCCCTCGAGTACGGCACCGCAACGATCGAGATGCACGACGACCTGCCCGCCGGTTCCCGGGTGCTGCTCATCGATGACGTGCTGGCCACGGGCGGCACCCTCGCCGCCGGACGGGAACTCGTCGAGCGCCTCGGCAGCCATGTCGTCGGCATCTCGGTGCTGTTCGAGATCGACGGCCTCGGCGGTCGCGAGGCCGTCGGTGACCTGCACACCGTCTTCCACTCCGCGTAGCCCGGGCCCCCGCTCCGCCTACTCCGCCCACTCCGCCCACTCCGCCCCACTCCGCCCCATCGCCGAGTGCACGGCTTCTCGCCGAGCGCACGGCCTCCTCACGCGAACAAGCCGCGCACTCGGCAGCAAGCCGTGCACTCGGCGGAGGAGAGTCGACGGGCGGGGACGGTAGACTGGGTGCGCCCGTCCGCCCGCGACTCTTGGAGCCGTCATGCCCACCATCGTCGTCGACGTCATGCCCAAGCCCGAACTGCTCGACCCGCAGGGTAAGGCCGTCTCCGGCGCCTTCGCCCGCCTCGGCGTCGAGGGCTTCACCGACGTCCGCATCGGCAAGCGCTTCGAGCTCACCGTCGAGGGCGAGGTCACCGACGAGGTCCTCGCCGAGGCCCGGCGCATCGCCGACGAGGTGCTCTCCAACTCCGTGATCGAAGACGTCGTCGGCATCGAGGTCGCGGAGTGACCACGCGCATCGGCGTCATCACCTTCCCCGGCTCGCTCGACGACCGCGACGCGCAGCGCGCCGTCCGCATCGCCGGCGCCGAGCCCGTCGCCCTGTGGCACGGTTCGCATGACCTCGAGGGCGTCGACGCGCTCGTCCTCCCCGGCGGCTTCAGCTACGGCGACTACCTGCGCGCCGGCGCGATCGCCGCGCTCTCGCCGATCATGTCCGAAGTGAAGGATGCCGCCGCCAAGGGCATGCCCGTGCTCGGCATCTGCAACGGCTTCCAGATGCTCGTCGAGGCGCACCTGCTGCCCGGCGGACTGATCCGCAACAACCACCAGCACTTCGTGCGCCGCGACCAGCGCCTCACGGTCGAGAACTCCGACACCGCCTGGACGAACGCGTTCCGCAACGGCCAGGAGATCGTGATCCCGCTCAAGAACGCCGACGGCGGCTACATCGCCGACGAGCAGACCCTCGACCGCATCGAGGGTGAGGGTCTCGTGGCGTTCCGCTACGCCGGCGTGAACCCGAACGGGTCGCTCCGCGACATCGCCGGTGTCACGAACGAAGCGGGCAACGTGGTCGGCCTCATGCCGCACCCCGAGCACGCCACCGAAGCCGGCTTCGGCCCCGACACCGCAGCCGCCATGCGCAGCGGCGTCGACGGACTCGACTTCTTCACCAGCGCCATCGCCGCCGTCGCCCGCGTCGCCGCATAACCCGACCCACCCCCTTCGGTTCGAACCAGCCCCTTGCGTCTGCACGCACGGGGGCGGCTCGTCCTCAAGAGGCCGGGTCGACCGGCAGCACGAACGGGTTGTCCTCCGCCGACGCGAGCAGATACCACGCCGTCGCGCCGGTGTGCAGGCTCGCGTAGTAGAGGTCGCCGAAGCCCGAATCGAGACCGTCGTTCGAGGTCGCGACGATCCCCTTGCCGTCGCCGTTCGGGGCGTCGCGTTGCGCCAGACGGATGCTGTCCAGCAGCGTCTCCGCTGTCGCGGCATCGCCGGCACCGTCGCGCAACCGGAGGGCCAGTGCCAGGTGTCCGCTGCCCTCGAACCAGGCCTTCGACACGTCGACCTCGCTGATCGAGGGCCCGGTGTAGGGTCCATCCGTCGCGATCAGGTTCTCCAGGGTCCAATCCAGCGCCGCCCCGTAACGCGGGTCGCCGGTGGCGAGCGCACTCCACGTCTGCGCGTCGAGAGGGATCGGCCGGGTGTTGATCGTCGAGCCGTCGAGGCCGGTGCCGGTGTTCACGTGGCCGTCGGCGCTCTGCATCGCCGCGACGAATCCCGCGGCGACGGCCGCCCGATCCGCCCACACCGTATCGCCGGTGAGCTGCGCCAGCTGGGTGAAGAATCCGGCCACGTCGCTGTTGTGCTCCGTGGACTTCCAGGTCAGTGACGTGCCGTCCTCGCGCTGCCCGCCGGTGTAGCCGTGCGGCGCCCGGGCCATGTCGGCCGTGTTGTCCTGGATCCATTGACCGACGCGCAGCGCCCCCTCGAGGTACCGCGGGTCTCCGGTCGTGTGCGCGAGTCGAGTGAGGGCCATCCCGACCCAGGCTTGGTTGCCGGTGAAGGCGCCAGGACCCGTGATCTCCACTCGCCCCTGCCGGATGCCGTGCGGCTCGTACGATGCGCGGGTGCGCCCATCACCGATCGGGTCGTTCTCCTGCACGAAGAGGAGGGCGTCGCCGATCGTCCGCGCTCGTCGGATGTCGTCCGGCAGACCGCGGGCGGTGTACGCCATGATCACCAAGGCGTCGTCGTAGACGAACGACGGCGTGAAGTCCCAGCTCGGCGTGGTGAAGAATCCGCCCTCATAGCTGCGCGGCAGGCACCGGCCTGCGCCGTCGCAGAACTGATCCACGCGCGCGTCGAGGAACTCGTAGGCCAGGGCGACCGAGCGCGAAGGGTCGGGCGCGCCCTCCCCCGACGTGGAGCCGTCGGCAGCGGCGAAGGCCCCCGAGACGGCGGGCACGGCGGCCGCGAGAACCGCGGCGACGAGCGCGGCGGTGACCACCGACGGCATCCTTCGACGCGACGAACCGGGCATCGGAACCCCTCTGGCAGGAACACGGTCCGCTCGCGGTCCGTGGGCGGCCGGACGGCCACGATAGGAACATTCGCACATCGAACATCCCCGCAGAAGTGGCGAAGGTCTAGTTCTCCGCCCGGCGGAGACGCCTCACGACGGCGGCCGCATAGCAACCGGGGCCGAGGTGCGCAAGGCTTTTGCCCCGAGGGGGAGGTCGCCCGCACTCTGGGAGTCCACGCGCCGCCCGGACCCGTGCCCGCGTCGCACACGCAGCTCACGGGTGGCGGAGACGATCAGCCGCTGTCGAAAGGACGCATCATGCCCCGCGACCAGTACACCTTCACCAACCCTGCCGAGCTCTACGCGGACATCGAACCCGAGAAGCAGCACATGCCGGAGCCCGGCCTCGACGCCGACCTGGCCCCGAAGGCCGACCTCGGCGAGGAGAGCTACCGCGGCACCGGACGGCTCACCGGCCGCAAGGCGCTGATCACCGGCGGCGACTCCGGTATCGGCGCGGCCACAGCGATCGCGTTCGCCCGAGAGGGTGCCGACGTCGCGATCTCGTACCTGCCCGAAGAGGAGGAGGATGCGAGCCGCATCGCCGGGATCCTCCGCGAGGCCGGCGTGAAGGTCGCCGCTCTGCCGGGCGACCTCCGCGACCCCGAGTACTGCCGGACACTCGTCGCCGATGCGGTGGCCGCCCTGGGCGGGCTCGACATCCTCGTCAACAATGGCGGGAAGCAGGTCTACCAGGAGTCGCTGATCGACATCACGGACGAGCAGTTCGACGACACGTTCAAGACCAACGTGTACGCGATGTTCTGGATCACGAAGGCGGCGCTGCCGCATCTCCCCGCCGGTTCGACGATCATCAACACCACGTCGATCCAGGCGTACTCGCCGTCCGGCATCCTCGTCGACTACGCCTCGACCAAGGCGACCATCAACGCGTTCACGAAGGGGCTTGCCGAGCAGCTCGCCCCGAAGGGCATCCGTGTGAACGCGGTGGCGCCCGGCCCGATCTGGACACCGCTGCAGCCGAGCGACGGTCAGCCGCAGGAGAAGCTGGACAGCTTCGGCGAGGACACCCCGCTCGGCCGGATGGGACAGCCCGCCGAGCTCGCCCCGGCATACGTGTTCCTGGCGTCGGCGGAGTCGAGCTATGTCGCCGGCGAGACGCTGAACGTCAACGGCGGCATGCCGACGCCGTGACCGCGCGGGGTCGTCGACGGGCTCCCCGCCGACGCCCCCGCACGACCTAGCCGAGTGCCGGCGGCCAGACGCCGATGATCACGGCCATCACCACGACCGTGACCAGCTCGTGCGCGATGTTCAGCGTGGTCAGCCTCGTCGAGCGACCCTCGAACGCATCGTGGGTGATGAAACGTGCGGCGGTGAAGCCCGCCCACAGCGTGACCGCCGTGACGATGGTGCCCCAGAAGAACGCGCCGCCGTAGAAATGCCAGGCGATGGCGGATGCCCCGGCGAGCACCCATGCCGTGATGAAGCTGACGATGACCGTGGTGATGATGGGCCACATCGCCGTGGCCGCCGGACGGTCCATGTCGACGTTCGCCAGCTTCGACCAGCGGGTGCCGAACACCTTCGGGGCGTACCAGATCGAGCCGACGATCATGCTCGACGCGGTGGCCAGCAGCACCGCCCAGTAGTTGATCTCGGGAACCATGACAGCCTCCACTCATCGGATGCCGTCAGGCTACTCCTCGCCCGCGCCGACAAGGTCTTCGAACCGATTCGATACCCGCTCTGGCACGACTGTAAGCGTTTGCAGTAGCCTGTTCGCATGGCACAGCTTGAGCAGATCGCAGCCCCCGGTTCCGAGTGGTGGCGCAGCGCCGTCATCTACCAGATCTATCCCCGATCCTTCGCGGACGCCTCCGGCGACGGCATCGGCGACCTCCCGGGCATCACCAGCCGCCTCGACTCGCTGCAGGAACTCGGCGTCGACGCGATCTGGCTCAGCCCCTTCATGACCAGCCCGCAGCGCGATGCCGGCTACGACGTGGCGGACTACCGCGACGTCGACCCCCTGTTCGGTACGCTCGCCGACTTCGACGAGATGCTCACCCAGGCCCATGACCGCGGCATCCGTGTGATCGTCGACCTGGTCCCGAACCACTCGTCCGACCAGCACGTGTGGTTCCAGGAAGCACTCAAGGCGGCGCCGGGCAGCCCGGAGCGCGCGCGGTACATCTTCCGCGACGGCAAGGGCGAGAACGGCGAGCTCCCGCCGAACAACTGGGAGTCGGTGTTCGGCGGCGGCATGTGGCAGCGCGTGACCGAGGCCGACGGCACCCCCGGCCAGTGGTACCTGCACATCTTCGACGCCACGCAGCCCGACTTCGACTGGAACAACGAAGAGGTGCAGGAGGAGTTCCGCTCCATCCTGCGCTTCTGGCTCGACCGCGGTGTCGACGGCTTCCGGGTCGACGTCGCCCACGGCATGATCAAGACCGAGGGCCTTCCGGACTACACCCCGCCGACCGACGCCGACTCCATGGGCGGCGGCGAATCGAACGTGCCGTACTGGGGCCAGGACGGCGTCCACGAGATCTACCGCGACTGGCACAAGGTGCTCGCCGAGTACGACGGCGACCGTGCGCTGTGCGGCGAGGCCTGGATGCCGACGCTCAAGCAGACCGCGCTCTGGGTGCGTCCGGACGAGATGCACCAGACCTTCAACTTCCCGTACCTGATGACGCCGTGGAACGCGAAGGAACTGGGCGACGTCATCCGCGAGTCGCTCGACGAGTTCGGCGGCGTCGGAGCGCCCAGCACCTGGGTGCTCTCGAACCACGACGTCGTGCGGCACGCCTCGCGCCTCGCGCTCACGGCCGACAACCCCCAGGGCGAGGGCATCGGACCGAACACCCCGAACAAGCCCGACACCGCGATCGGCCTGGCCCGCGCCCGCGCGGCGACCACCCTCATGCTCGCGCTCCCCGGCTCGGCGTACCTGTACCAGGGCGAAGAGCTCGGTCTGCCCGAAGCGATGGAGATCCCCGACGAGTTCCGTCAGGACCCGACCTGGTTCCGCACCGGGGGCAAGCGCTACGGACGCGACGGATGCCGCGTGCCGCTGCCCTGGGAGGCGGAGGCTCCGGCCTTCGGCTTCAACGAGACCGGACTGTCGTGGCTCCCGCAGCCGACCGAGTGGGCGACGTACGCCCGCGACGTCGAAGAGGTCGACCCCGGCTCGACGCTCGCCCTGTACAAGCGTCTGCTCGCGGCTCGTCGCGAGCACGGCTTCGGCGCCGGTTCCCTGGTCTGGGAGGATGCCGGCCCTGACACGGTAGCCTTCCGCCGCGGCGACGTGCACGTGGTCGCGAACCTCGGCACCGCACCGATCGAGCTGCCGGCCGACGCGAGCGTGATGCTGAAGAGCCAGCCGTTCGACGGCTCGTCGATCCCGGTCGACACCGCCGTCTGGTACACCACGGTCTGACCCGCCCCACACCCCGTTCCGGTCGCGGATCCCGTCGCTCGCCACGTCGTGAGACAACGGGAGCCGCGACCGGAACGATTTCTCAGAGGAACACATGGCCAGCATCGATGAGGTCGCCCGGCTCGCCGGGGTCTCCACCGCGACCGTCTCGCGCGCGCTCAGCGGCCGCGGCCACGTGTCCGAGTCCGCCAGGGAGCGGGTGCAGGCCGCGGCGCAGTCGCTCGGCTACGTCGTCTCCTCGCGCGCATCGAGCCTCGCATCGGGGCGCACCCGCAACATCGGGGTGGTCGTCCCGTTCCTCGACCGGTGGTTCTTCAGCACGGTGCTGTCGGGCGTCTCGGCCGCGCTGATGCGCGCCGGCTACGACATCACGCTCTACAACATCACCGCCGACAAGGACGTGCGTCGACACGTGTTCGACACGTTCCTGCGTCGGCAGCGTGTGGACGCCGTGATCGCGGTGTCGATCGAACTCGACGCCGACGAGACACAGCATCTGCTCGACCTCGGCCTGCCGGTCATCGCGATCGGCGGCCCGAACCCGAAGCTCGACACCCTCACGGTCGACGACGTGGCGGTCGCCCAGCTCGCCACCGAGCACCTGATCGGCCTCGGCCACACCGACATCGCGCACATCGGCGCCAACCCCGAGTTCGACATCGACTTCCACATCCCCACCAACCGCCGCCTCGGGTTCGAGAAGGCCCTGGCGAAGGCCGGGATCCCTCTGAACCACGCCTTCCTGGAGCCGGCGGACTTCACGGTCGAGGGCGGCTACCGCGCGGCGAAGCAGCTGCTCGGACGGCCGGGCCCCCGACCGACCGCGGTGTTCGCGGCATCCGATGAGATGGCGATCGGGGCGCTGCTCGCGGCCCGCGACCTGGGTTTCAGCGTGCCGGATGAGCTGTCGATCGTCGGCATCGACGGGCACGAGCTCGGCGAATTCTTCCGCCTGACCACCGTCGACCAGTTCCCGCTCGGGCAGGGCGAGCGGGCCGCGGATGCGGTGCTGGCGAAGCTCACCACCCCGGACGAGGTGCACATCCCGTCGGCCCTGCCGTACGAGCTGAACGTGCGCGGGACGACCGCCCGCCTGATCTAGTCGCGACCCTGCACGCCATCGCTCCAGGTCCGGTAACCTCCATCGAGGTTGCGCGCGTCGACCCCGCGCTGCCGGAGCAGTCTGGTGGCGATGTGCCCGCGCAGGCCCACCTGGCAGTGGACCACGATCGGACCGCCGGGGAGTTCGCCGAGCCGGTCACGGATCTCATCCAGCGGCATGTTGATCGCACCGGGGATCGCGCCGGCAGCGAACTCCGACGGCGCGCGGACATCGATCAGCGTCGCTCCCGCCCTCCGCGCGGCTTCGAGTTCATGCCATTGGACCGTCGGAGTCGTTCCGGTGCGAGTGTTCTCCGCGACGTAGCCGAGGATGTTCACCGCATCCTTCGCCGAGCCGAACTGCGGCGCGTAGGCGAGTTCGAGATGCGCGAGCTCGGCGGCCGGCATGCCGGCCTGCATGGCGGTCGCCACCACGTCGATGCGTTTGTCGACACCGTCGCGTCCCACGATCTGCACACCGAGGATGGCATCGGAGTCCGAGTCGGCGAGCAGCTTCATCGACAGGGTCTCGGCTCCGGGGTAGTAGCCGGCGTGGGATCCCGGGTGCACGTGCACGACGTAGAACTCGCGTCCCGCCGATCGAAGCTGCCGTTCGCTCCACCCCGTCTTCGCTGCGACGATCCCGAACACGCGGACGATCCCGGTGCCGAGTGCGGGTCGCGCCGACTCCGCGCGCCCCGCGATGAGGTCTGCCACCATTCGCCCGTGCCGGTTCGCGAGACCGGCCATGGTGATCAGTGCCGCGTCTCCGCCGACGAGGTCGAGCTTCTCGACTCCGTCTCCCACGGCGTAGACGTCGGGAGCGCTGGTGCGGCAGGAAGCATCAACCCGGATACCTCCGGTCTCGCCGAGCAGGATTCCGGCGTCGGCCGCGAGCGAGGTCTCCGGCACCACCCCGGAGGCGTCGACGACGAGCTCTGCGGGGACGATGGCGCCGTCGCTCAGCGTGACGCTTCCGGAACCGGCTCGAACGACCTCCACGCCGAGACGCACGTCGACGCCGTGCGCACGGATCTCGGCCGCGATGGGGGCGGCAATCTCCGTGTCGAGAGGGGCGAGCAGCTGAGGGCCGCGCTGGACGAGCGTCACGGATGCGCCTCGCGCGACGAGGTTCTCGACCGCCTCGAGGCCCGTGTATCCGCCGCCGACGACCACGACGGGAACGCCCGCGCGGGAGAGCGCGGCGTCGATCGCATCCGCGTCTTCGACCGTCCGCAGGCTGCGTGTGGGGATGTCCGAGGCGGGCTCGTCCCGCCGGGGCCTCGCCCCGGTGGCGAGGACCAATGCGTCGTAGCGCTGCACGAGGTGGTGCCCCGTCTCGAGATCGACCACCTCGACGAGCTTCTGCGCGGTGTCGATCCGCACGACATCATGCCGCACGCGCACATCGAGTCCGAAACGGCTGCGCAGGGATGCGGGTGTCTGCAGCAGCAGCGATTCGCGATCGGCGATCACACCTCCGACGTAGTAGGGCAGGCCGCAGTTCGCGTACGAGACCTCGGGCCCACGTTCGAAGATCACGATCTGCGCGTGCTCGTCGAGCCGGCGCAGGCGTGCGGCGGCGGACATCCCCCCGGCGACCCCGCCGACGATGACGACGGTACGCGGTTCGGTCGACGTCATCGCTGGAACATCCTCGAGAAGAATCCGCCCTGCGCCGGCTCCTTCGGGTGCCCGGAACACCACTGCGCCGCGGGCACCGTGCGGCGCACGGCGTCGACGTGCTGACCGCACCCCGCCCAGGTCGTCTTGCCACAGGTCTTGCAACGGACTGCTCGACACATCGTTTCTCGACTCCTCACCGATACCCCCATGGGTATACGAGGGATCACTATACCCCAGGGGGTATAGTGATCAGTTCAGTCGACACTCAGGGAGCGAACATGTCATCCGCAGACGCCGAGACCCAGCGCAAGATCGCCAACCGCCTCAAGCGCGCGCAAGGTCAGCTCGGGGCTGTGATCGCGGCGGTGGAGAACGGAGGTGACTGTCGAGCCGTCGTCACGCAGCTCGCCGCCGTCACCTCGGCGCTCGACAAAGCCGGATTCCAGATCATCGCCTCGGCCATGAAGGACTGCCTGACGGACCCCGGGTCGGAGACGGAGACGGCCACCGACACGGACGGTGTGTCGATGGCCGAACTCGAGAAACTCTTCCTCACTCTCGCGTGAACCGCGCCGTCGCCGGTCAGCCGGCGACGATGAGCCCCTTCGTCGCGGTGCGCGCTGCCTCGAAGCGGCGCTGCACGTCGGGCCAGTTCACGAGGTTCCAGAACGCCTTGACGTAGTCGGCGCGCACGTTGAGGTAGTCGAGGTAGTAGGCGTGCTCCCAGACGTCGAGCTGCAGCAGCGGCGTGACACCGAGGGGTGCGTTGCCCTGCTGGTCGAACAGCTGGAAGATGACGGGGCGAGCGCCGACGCTGTCCCAGGCGAGCACGGCCCAGCCCGATCCCTGCACACCCAGCGCCGTCGCGGTGAAGTGCGCGCGGAAGGCGTCGATCGATCCGAACGCGTCGACGAGCGCGGCCTCGAGCTCACCCTCGGGAGCGCCGCCACCCTCGGGCGAGAGGTTCTGCCAGAACACCGAGTGGTTGATGTGGCCGCCGAGGTTGAACGCGAGGTCCTTCTCGAGCTTGTTGACGTTCGCGAGGTCGCCCGCGCTGCGCGCCGTGGCGAGCTGCTCGAGTGCGGTGTTCGCACCGGTCACATAGGCCTGGTGGTGCTTGGAGTGGTGCAGCTCCATGATCTTGCCGGAGATGTGCGGCTCGAGGGCCGAGTAGTCGTAGGGCAGCTCGGGGAGTGTGTAGAGAGTGGACATGGCGTCTTCCTTTCGATGATGGTCAGTGGTGGGGGTCGTGCGGGAGGGCGTGGAAGCGGCGGTCGAGGTAGACGAGCGGACGGCCCTGCGGCCCGGTGAGCACTTCGAGGACCTCGGCGATCACGACCGTCGACGAACCGACGGCCACGGTCTGCAGGGTGCGGCAGCGCAGCGCGGCCCGTGCCGCGGCGAGGTGCGGCTCACCGGTCTCGAGCGCCGACCAGCCCTGCTCAGGCGTGAAGCGCTCGGAGCCGCTGACGGCGAAGCTCTGCGCCAGGTCGGAGTGCTCATCGTCGATGAGGTGGACGACGAACGTGTCAGCGCCCAGGATCGCACCGGCCGAGCCTGTGGCCCTCGTGACCGAGAACACGATCGCGGCGGGGTCGACCGCCACGGACGCCACGCTCGACGCCGTGAGCCCGACCGGACCCTCCGGAGTGGATGCCGTGATGATCGCGACGCCGGCCGGGTGCGTGCGGAACGCGGCCTTGAGGCCTTCGCCGACCGGGGTGGATACGGGTGTCATGGTCATCGGACGGCCTCCGTCATCTGCTCCAGTTTCGCGTGCGCGAGCATCTCCGCGCGGTCGACGACCTTCGTCCGCTCCCGTCCGCGTTCCGCACCGGCACCGCGCTCGGCAGCATCGATGCGAAGCCAGCCGTCCAGGTCGACGGCGTGGTCGACGTGGGCGAGCGGGTCCCCCTCGGGCGCGATCGGCTCCGCGTCGGCGAGGTCGTCGACGAGGTGACGCACGGTCTGCGCGGCATCCGACTTGGTCGAGCCGATGAGCCCGACCGGCCCGCGCTTGATCCAGCCGGTCGCGTACAGCCGCGGGATCGGTGCGCCCGCCGCATCCACGACGCGTCCCTCGGCGTGCGGAACCACTCCGAGATCGGCGTCGAACGGCATCCCGGGAACGGGCGTCGAACGGTAGCCCACGGCCCGGTACACGGCTCCGACGTCGTAGCGCAGCAGCTCACCGGTACCGACCATCCGGCCCAGCTCGTCGGATGCGGTGCGCTCCATCTCGATGCCGGTCACGCGATCCGTGCCGAGGAGGCGCACGGGACGCTGTCGCAGGTGCAGGTGGATGCGGCGTGAAGCCGTGCGGCCCGCCGGGTCGAGCGCGGCCCACTCGGTCATGGTGCGCACGATGATGCGGCGCTGGGAGAACTGCGCGACCATCCGCTCGGCGTGCTCGTCCAGGACGAGCTCATCCGGGTCGACGATCACGTCGACGTCGTCCTGCTCAGCCAGCTCGCGCAGCTCCATCGCCGAGAACCGCACGTCGGCAGGACCGCGCCGGGCGAACAGGTGCACGTCGCGCAGCGGGCTGGCGGCGAGCTGGTCGAGCACGGTGTCCGGAGTGTCGGTGTGGGTCAGCGCGGAGGCGTGCTTCGCGAGGATGCGCGTCACGTCGAGGGCGACGTTGCCCGCTCCGAGGACGGCGACCGACTCCGCCTCCAGGGGCCAGGTGCGCGGAGCATCCGGATGCCCGTCGTACCAGAACACGAAATCGGCCGCGCCGAAGGAGCCGGGCAGGTGGATGCCGGGAATGTCGAGCTGCACATCCAGGTCGGCTCCCGTCGCCACGATCACCCCGTCGTAGGCCGCGCGGAGGTCTTCGATCTCGACGTCGACGCCGATCTCGACGTTGCACAGCAGCCGGATGCGCGGGTTCACGAGCACGTCGTGCAGGGCGTCGGTGATCTTGCGGATGCGCGGATGATCCGGGGCGACGCCGTAACGGACCAGACCGTAGGGCGCGGGAAGCTTCTCGAACAGGTCGATCGACGCGGTCGGTGCGAGTCCGAGGAGGATGTCGGCGGCGTAGATGCCGGCCGGCCCTGCTCCGACGATGGCGATGCGCGGTTCGGCGACGGTCATGCGTGTTCCCCCTGGGGTGCGAGCGCGGCGATGATCGGGTGGTCGAAGGCGAGCATCCCCGTCTTGGCGGCACCTCCGGGCGAGCCGATCTCGTCGAAGAACTCGACGTTGGCCTTGTAGTAGTCCTGCCATTCGTCGGGCAGGTCGTCTTCGTAGTAGATGGCCTCGACCGGGCACACCGGTTCGCAGGCGCCGCAGTCCACGCACTCGTCGGGGTGGATGTACAACGACCGTTCACCCTCGTAGATGCAGTCGACGGGGCACTCGTCGATGCAGGCCTTGTCCTTCACATCGACGCACGGCAGAGCGATCACATAGGTCATCGCGGGGTCTTCGTTCGGGTCACGCTGTCCTCGTTCGGGTAGATCGGCCCATTTCGGGGCCACAGGACAACCGTAAAACCTCAAGTACACTTGAGGTCAAATCGAGGGAGAGGCATCCGGATGAGCCCGCACGCACCCGACGAGCCGCTGACGATCGGCGAGATGACCCGACGCACCGGGGTCGCCGCCTCCGCCCTGCACTTCTACGAGACCCTCGGCCTCATCGCCTCGACCCGCACGCCCGGCAATCAGCGCCGCTACGCCCGGCACATGCTGCGGCGGGTCTCGCTCATCACGGTCGCCAAGCGCCTCGGCATCCCGCTGTCCGACGTGCAGACGGCCTTCGCCGACGTGCCGCTCACCGAGACCCCGAGCCACGCCGACTGGCAACGGGCCTCACGACGCTGGAAGCGCGAACTCGAGAAGCGCCGCGAGGGCATCGAGCGCCTCGAACGCGAACTCACCGGATGCATCGGCTGCGGCTGCCTGTCGATGAAGGCGTGCGGACTGCTCAACCCCGACGACGCCCTCGCGACCCAGGGCGTGGGCCCGCAGCGACTGCAGGACTGAGGAGCAGGCTTCGTAGATCGACGGAGCACTACACCTGTGAAAGACGTAGAATGGTCGCAGCCCGCCCCCGCTGAGGGTAGGGAAGTAGAAGCCGGGACCCCCGCCCCTCTGGACGGGACCCGGCTTTCGCGCGTCTAGAGCTCGATCTGGCCGATGGTCGTCGATGAGCTCACGGCATCGAACCAGTCGCTCCTGCCGCCGGATATCTTCTCCCCCAGCGCACCGAGTACCTGATCGGCAATCCAGACCATCGGCTCTTCGCTGGGCTGCGCGTGATCGATCCGAAGCCCCTCAGGGAGAGCCCGCTTGCCCCGCAACGCGTCGACGGTTCGGAGATCTCTTTGCATCAGCTGGAGCGGACGCGCTTCGAGCGTGAGTAGTTGCACGCCCTGCCCGTCGAGCTGCCATGCGAGCCTCTCAAGACATAGCGCGCGAGCGCGTTCTTGCCGACGGGAATCAACCGGCGCTGCTATGACGATGACGTGGTACGCGTCGAAATCCGCGATCGTCGCGATCGATGCATCCCTGGCGCGTCTGTCCTGGTTTCGCCAGTGGAGCTTCGGCCCGCGGCGCGGAAGACGCTGCAGCTCGGCGCGCATGTCTTCGCTGCGCGAGACATCTGCAACCGCAGCGCCGAGAAGGTAGGAAGGACGCTCCACACCCGCTGTCCGAAAGGACTCATCTCCCCACGCCTGCAGCACGAGCGAGTCCATCGTCCAAGGTTAGGTGTCGATGCCGCGCGCTCGGCCTGCATACCGGAACGGGGCTGCACCTTCGGGGCGGCCCCAGGAGACGAGCACGGCGAGGGTCAGCGCACCTCGAAGTCGGCGGAGAGGAGCACCTCGTCGCGCGAGCTCGGACCCACCAGCAGCTCGAACGCGCCCTCCTCGACGATGCGGTTGCCGGCAGCGTCCACGATCGAGCAGTCGGCCACGGGAAGCTCCACGCGCACGCGGTCGGACTCCCCCGGAGCGATGTCGACCTGGCGGTAGGTCTTCAGCTCCTTGTCGGTCCAGCTGACACTCGTGACGGAGTCGCGCACGTACACCTGCACGGTCTCGCGCACCGGCCGCGTGCCGGTGTTCGCCACCGTGACATGGCCGACGATCGTGTCGGACTCCCCCAGGGAGGTCGCTTCCAGCTCCAGGTCGGAGTACTCCACCGTGGTGTACGACAGCCCCTCACCGAACGCCCAGGCGGGCGACTGCGTGAGGTCGGCATAGCGGTCGCCGTGCTGTCCGCGGATCTGGTTGTAGTACGTCGGCTGCTGGCCCACGTGGCGGGCGAACGAGATCGGCAGGCGGCCCGACGGCTCGACGGCTCCCGAGATGACCTCGGCGAGCGCACGGCCACCCTGCATGCCCGGGTTGGCCGCCCAGATCACGGCGGCAGCCCGGGACGCGGATGCGGGCAGCACGAGCGGCTTCGAGGCGAGCAGCACGATGACGACGGGCTTCCCGGTCGCGATGAGGGCGTCGATCAGCGCGTTCTGCCCGCCGATCAGCTCGAGCGTCGCGGTCGAGCGGCCTTCGCCGACGAGCTCGATCCGATCACCCACGACCGCCACGACCACGTCGGAGTCGGATGCCGCCGCCACGGCTTCCGCGATCAGCTCCGCATCCGGATCGCAGGCCTTGACCACCGGCGGCCGCGGCTGCTTGTCGGGGAAGAACGGGCCCTTGGGGTCTTCCTCGAGCGTGAGGATGTCGGCACCGCGAGCGTGGGTGACGGTCCAGCCGTCGATCGCCTGCAGACCGTCGAGCACGGTCGTGATCATCTCGCGCGGCTGTCCGTCGAGCCACCCGGCCTGACCCGAGCCGCCGGCCCAGTCGCCGAGCTGCGTCTGCGCGTCGTCGGCGAGCGGCCCGGTGACCGCGACCTTCAGCGGCGCCACGGGGTCGAGCGGCAGCACCCCGTCGTTCTCGAGCAGCACGAGCGAGCGGCGAGCCGTCTCGAGGTTCAGCTCGGCATGCGCGGCGCTGCCCACCACGGCATCCAGCTCGGTGCCCGGCAACCGCGGGTTCTCGAAGAGTCCGAGCTCGAACTTGAGCGTGAGGATGCGGGCGGCGGCGGCGTCGAAGGCGTCTTCGGCGAGCATCCCGCGGGCCACGGCATCCAACGCCCCCTCAAAGAAGGCGGGCGTCGTCATGATCATGTCGTTGCCGGCCCGCACCGCCGCAGCGGCCGCATGCGTGATGTCGGGTTGGACCCGCTGCTCCCACACCATGCGTCCGACGTTGTCCCAGTCGGTGATGAGCGTGCCCGTGTACCCCCACTCGCCACGCAGCACGTCGCTGAGCAGCCAGTCGTTCGTCGTGATCGGCACGCCGTCGGTGGTCTGGTAGCCGAGCATGAACGTGCGGCATCCCTCGCGGGCGACGCGCTCGAACGGCGGCAGGAACCAGGAGCGCAGCTTGCGCCGCGAGATGTCGGCCTCGCTCGCATCGCGCCCGCCCTGGGTCTCGGAGTATCCGGCGAAGTGCTTGGCGGTCGCGAGGATCGCGGTGGGATCATCGAGGCCGTCGCCCTGGTAACCGCGCACCATCGCCGATGCCAGCTCGCCGATCAGGAACGGGTCTTCGCCGAAGGTCTCGCTGATGCGACCCCAGCGCAGGTCGCGGGCGATGCACAGCACGGGCGAGAAGGTCCAGTGGATGCCGGTGATCGCCACCTCCTCGGCCGTCGCGCGGGCGACGCGCTCGAGCAGGTCGGCGTCCCATGACGCGGCCATGCCCAGCTGGGTCGGGTAGATCGTGGCTCCCGGCCAGAACGAGTGCCCGTGGATGCAGTCCTCCGCCACGAGCAGCGGGATGCGGAGCCGGGTCTGCGCCGTCAGCTCGTTGGCCTGCAGGATGCGTTCGGGAGAGGTGTGCAGGATCGAGCCGGCGTGCCGCCGGGCGATGTGGTCGTCGAGGTCGTCGCGCGCGTCGAGCTGCAGCATCTGCCCGACCTTCTCCTCGAGCGTCATCCGGCTGAGGAGGTCGGCCACGCGCTCGGGGATCGAGAGCGCGGGGTCCTGGTAGGGAAGAACGGTGGTCAGGGTCTGAGAGGTCATCACTTCGTGTTCTGGGTCGAGCTCTTCGAGGAGTCGGAGGTGTCGGGCGAGGCCGCCGACGTTACGGGATCGGGGCTCTTCGGCGGCAGGGGCACGCTGCGGACGGCCGTGACGGCGTCGTTCACGTTCAGCCCCTTCTTCTTCATCGCCCTGGCCCGCTCGCCCGCGGAGCGCAGGCGCGGGTTGACGTACTCGTCGATGCCGAAGTTGATCAGCGAGAGGGCGACGCCGATGATGGCGATGCACAGCCCGGCGGGCACGTACCACCACCACAACCGCGGGAACGCGCCGTTCTGCTGCGCCCAGAACAGGATGGTGCCCCAGTTGAGGTTGCTCACCGGGATCACCCCGATGAAGGCCAGGGTCGTGAGACCGAGGATGGCCGCCGTCACGGTGCCGACGAAGCTCGAGGCGATGAGCGCCATGAGGTTCGGCAGCATCTCGACGGTGATGATCCGGCGCAGCGGCTCTCCGTTGGCCCGGGCAGCTTGGATGAAGTCGCGGTTGCGCAGCGACATCGTCTGGGCGCGCAGCACACGCGCACCCCACGCCCACCCGGTGAGCCCGAGCACCGCGGCGATCACGATCAGCGGCGGGTTCTCGAACTGCGACGCGATGATGATGATCAGCGGGATGCCGGGGATCACCAGGAACACGTTGGTCAGCGCCGAGAGCGACTCGCTCTTCCAACCGCGCACGTAGCCGGCGATCACACCGATCGTGATGGCGATGATCGTGGCGATGAACGCGGCGAGGAAGCCGACGACGATCACGCCGCGGGTGCCGTAGATGATCTGGCTCAGCACGTCCTCCCCCATGTGGGTCGTGCCCAGCCAGTGCTCCCACGAGGGCGGCTGGCGGAGCGCGGTGCGGTCCTTCTGGGTCGGCCCGTAGGGCGCGATCCAGGGGGCGAGGATCGCGACGAGAACGAACACCCCGAGGATGATGAGCCCGGCGATCGACTTGGGATTGCGGAACATCGCGAACGCCTGGGCGAGCTGCGACCAGAACGTCTTGCGCGGCGGTGCGCCGGCCGGCGGGGTGCGCAGGGTCGCGGTCTCGGGCATGCCGGAGACGACGGCCGATCCGTCGGGCGCGGTGCTCGCTGCGGTGGTGGGAACGGTCATGTCAGGACTCCATCTGGCGCGTGCGCGGGTCGAGGTAGGCGTAGACGACATCCGCGAGGATGTTGGCCACGAGCACCGACAGCGTGATCACGAGGAACACGCCCTGCATGAGGGCGAAGTCCTTGGCGTTGGTCGCATCGAGCAGCAGCTTGCCGACACCCGGATAGCTGAACACCATCTCCATCACGATCGTGCCGCCGACGATGAAGCCGATCGACAGCGCGAAGCTCTGGATCTGCGGCAGCACCGCGTTGCGGGCGGCATAACCCCAGAGCACCCGCTTGTTGGGCATGCCCTTCGCCTGCGCGACCGTGATGTAGTCGTCGTCGAGCACGGTCAGCATCATGTTGCGCATGCCGAGCACCCAGCCGCCGAGCGACGCGACCACGATGGTCAGCGCCGGCAGAGTGCCGTGCATGATCACCTGGCCGATGAAGTCGAAGCTCCACTCCGGGGACTGCCCCTTGTCGTAGGCGTGCGAGGAGGGGAACCACTTCAGGGTCGACGAGAAGATCGCGATCGCGATGAGCCCGAGCCAGAAGTACGGGATGGTGTTGAAGAACGTCGTGACGGGGATGATCGCGTCGAGCCTGCTGCCGCGCTTCCACCCCACGATCGCACCCGCGACCGTGCCGATCGTGAACGAGATGATCGTCGCGATGCCGACGAGTCCCAGCGTCCACGGCAGGGCCGCGGCGAGCACCTCGGCGACCGGGCGCAGGCCGTGCAGCGTCGAGATGCCGAGGTCGCCACGCAGCAGCATCCCCCAGTACTCGATGTACTGCTGCCAGATCGACTTGTCGGTGTCGATGCCGAGCAGGATGCGCAGCGCTTCCTCGGCCTCGGGGCTCACGCTGCGGTTGCGCGCGAGGTAGGAGCTGACCGCGTCGCCCTTCATGAGGCGCGGCAGGAAGAAGTTGATCGTGATGGCCGCCCACAGGGTGAACAGGTAGAAGCCCGCGCGTCCGGCGAAGAAGCGCCACGGGACCTTGCGGCTTCCGCGCTCGGCCGTGGTCGCGGTGGTGCCGACCTCGAGGGCGTCGCGCGCGACGAGGTCGTCGTCGTCGAGCTGGGGGAACGCGGTGCTCACAGTGCGCCTCCGGTCGATGCTGCCTGTGCGAAGAACTTGTCCGGGTCGGGGGAAGCCGATCGCAGTTCGCGCGTGTACGGGTCCTGCGGGTTGAGGATCACGTCGTCGGCGGCGCCGTACTCCACGACGCGGCCCTGGTTGAGCACCATGATCTCGTCGCTGAAGTGGCGGGCGGTCGCCAGGTCGTGCGTGATGTAGAGCACGCCGAGTCCCTCCTCGCGCTGCAGGTCGGCGAGCAGGTTCAGCACACCGAGCCGGATGGAGACGTCGAGCATCGAGACGGGCTCGTCGGCGACCAGGAGCGAGGGGCGCGAAGCGAGTGCGCGGGCGATCGCCACGCGCTGCCGCTGCCCGCCGGAGAGCTCGTGCGGGCGGCGGTCGATCACGGCATCCGCATCCAGCCGCACACGGTCGAGGAGCCGGCGCACCTCGTTCTCGGTCTCCTTCTTCGGCACCACGTCGTCAAGCCGGATCGGGCGCTCCAGGTGGTAGCGGATCGAGTGGTACGGGTTGAGCGATGCGAACGGGTCCTGGAACACCATGCGCAGCTGCTGCCGGTACTTCCGCAGCCCTTTGCCGCGACGGGGAATCGGCGTGCCGTCGAGCAGCACCTCGCCGCTGGTCGGGGTCTCGAGCTGGGTGAGGATCTTCGCGATCGTGGACTTGCCGCTGCCGGACTGGCCGACCAGGCCGATCGTCTGGCCCGAGGTGAGGGTGAAGCTCACGTCATCGAGCGCCTTGATCTGGCCGGCGCCGCGGACGTTGTACGCCTTGGTCACCTGTCGGAATTCGAGGGTGGTCATCGCACCAGCACCCCTCTCTCCCCGGTCAACCGGGGGAACGACGACAGCAGCGTCTTCGTGTACTCGTGCTCGGGCTGGGTCCAGATGCGCTCGGCGGTCGCGAGCTCGATGATCTCGCCCTCGCGCATGATCGCGATCCGGTCGCTGATCTCCAGGAGGAGCGGGAGGTCGTGGGTGATGAAGATCACCGAGAAGCCGAACTCGTGCCGCAGCTGCGAGATCTGCTTCAGGATCTCCCGCTGCACCAGCACGTCGAGCGCGGTCGTCGGCTCGTCCATCACCATGAGCTGGGGCCGCAGGGCGAGGGCCATCGCGATCATCACGCGCTGGCGCATGCCGCCGGACAACTCGTGGGGGAAGGACCGGATGCGCTGGCGTCCGACCTTCACGATCTCGAGCAGCTCCTCGGCCTCGGCGCGGCGCTGCTTGCGGTTCGTGTGGGGGCGGTGGATCTCGAACACGTCCTCCAACTGCGAGCCGATCGTCGCGACCGGGTTCAGGGCGTTCATCGCGCCCTGGAACACCATCGACACCTTGTCCCAGCGGAACCGCTGCATGGCGTCCACGTCGAGGGCGTTGATGTCGATGTCGACACCGGTCGCATCGTGGAAGGTCACGCTGCCGCTGGTGATGACGGCCGGGGCGCGCAGCAGGCGCTGCACCCCGTAGGCGAGCGTGGTCTTGCCGCATCCGCTCTCGCCGGCGAGTCCGAGGATCTCGCCGCGCTGCAGTTCGAGGGTCACGTTCTTCACCGCCTCGACGGGCGGATCGACGTCGTACACGACCGAGAAGTCGCGCACGCTGAGCAGGGGGTCTGGCATGGGGGTGTCCTTCGGGTGGGGCGTCCCCGCGGCGCGTTTCGTCTCGTCGCTCCGCTCCTCGCTCAACGACCGATGGGGTGTCCGGTCGTTGAGCGAGCGAAGCGAGACGAAACGCGCCGCAGGATGGTGCTTACTCGGCGGGCTTGAGCTTCGTGAGGATCTGCACGATGTTCTGCTGCGTCGGGTCGGCGGACGCGTACGGGTCCTCCTCCGACGGCCAGCCCACGTAGTTGCGGGTGTTGAACTCGCCCAGCAGCGGGTGCGCGCCCAGCGGGATGGCCGGCACCTGCTCGGCGAAGATCGTCTGCAGCGTGTCGAGTGCCGCGGTGCGCTCCTCGTCGGACGAGGCGTTGGCGTACGAGTTCAGCGCGGCCGTCGCCTCGGGGTCGTCGAAGCGGCCGAAGTTGAAGCCGGCCTTGCCGTCCGAGATCCAGCGCGGGTCCATGGTCGAGGTGTAGAGGCCGTAGGCCGTGCCGCTGTCCTCGAGCCAGTGGATGATCGCCGAGAAGGTGCCGTTGTCGCGCGGGTCCGCCCAGCCGCCCCAGTCGGGCATGTCGATCTTGACCTCGGCGCCGATGGCATCGGTCACGTCTTCGGCGATGAGCTCCTGCGCGGTGTTCCAGTCGCTCCACCCGGAGGGGACGGAGAGCGTGAACGAGACGGGCGCACCATCGGGGTCGATCAGCGCGTCGTCCTTCCAGGTGTACCCCGCGGTCTCGAGCAGATCGCGCGCCTTCTCGGCGTCGACCGAGTAGTCCACGTCCTTGAACTCGGGCTGGATCTCGTCGTCGAGGATCGATGACAGTCCGGTCACCGACCAGACGGCCTCGCTGGCACCCTCGCGGGCGATGTCGACGTAGGCGTCGCGGTCGATCACCCAGGCGAGCGCCTGGCGGAAGGCCGGGTCGTCGAACGGCTTCTGCTGCAGGTTCATGAACAGCGTCGCCGAGCCAGTGGTGGGAGCTGCCCAGAACTTGTTGTGCTCGGGGTCGACCGACAGGAACTGCTCCTCGATCTGCGGGATGAACGCCTGTGCCCAGTCGGCGTCGCCGTTGGCGAGAGCGGTGGTCAGCGCGGTGTTGTCGCCGTACGAGACGTAGTGCAGCTGGGGCACCGAGAGGTCGCCGCCCCAGTAGTCGTCGCGGGCGTCGAGGGTGACCGACTCGGTCGACCAGTTCGACAGCACGTAGGGACCGGTGCCGACCAGGTCGTCGCCCTTGACGGGGTTCGTGGCCGGGTCGTCGAGGTTCTCCCAGATGTGCTTCGGAACGATCGGCACGTGCAGGGCGCGGGCCTGGTTGACGTACTTCGACGCGGCGAAGGTCAGCACGACGTTGTCGCCCTCGACCACGGCGCTGTCGAGCTGGAGGCCGGCCGTGTCCAGCGCGGGCGTGGAGGCGAGCTCGTACGAGTAGACGATGTCGTCGGCGGTGAACGGCTCGCCGTCGCTCCAGGTGACGTCCTTGCGCGGCACGACCGTGAGGACGGTGTAGTCGTCGTTCCACTCGATGCTCTCGGCGAGCCAGGGGGTGACTCCGCGGTCGCCGGTCTGGTTCACGAGGGCGAGGGTCTCGAAGATCACCTTGCCGTAGCCGTACTTCGAGGCGGACGAGTCGCCGACGAACGGGTTGTTGGATTCGGTGGTGATCGCGCCGTCGGGCTTCGCGATCGTGAGGGCGGCGCCGCCGGCAGCACTGCCGGAGTCGTCGTTCCCTCCGGCGGAGCATCCGGCGAGGGCCGAGATACCGAGGGCGGTGATCGCGGTCGCCGCGATCAGAGACTTTCTGAGCTTCATTGCTTCTCCTTGGGCACGGTCGTTGTGCTGTGTCGCCGGTGGATGGGGGTCCGCCGGCCGTCGTGATTTGCTTACTGTCGAGAAAGTAAGCTTCCGTGAGGTTACCGAGGAGTAAGTTGGATCGCAAGCACGGCTTGCGAGAGAGAGGAGGCCGCGATGGCAGACAGTGACCAGACCGTCCGCGTGCGCCCGGCGACCCTCGCGAAACGCGAGCAGATCCTCAAGGCGGCGGTCGAGATCTTCGGCAACAAGGGCTCGACCAACGGCACCCTCGCCGACGTCGCCGACCAGGTCGGGATCACCCATGCCGGGGTGCTCCATCACTTCGGGTCGAAGCAGAAGCTGCTGCTCGAGGTGCTCTCGTACCGCGACCAGACAGACGTCGCCGAACTCGCCGAGAAGCACATCCCCGGCGGCCCCGAGCTCTTCCTGCACCTGGTGCGCACGGCGTACGCGAACGAGCGGCGCCCCGGCATCGTGCAGGCGTACACCGTGCTCTCGTCGGAATCCGTGACCGACGACCACCCCGGACGCGAGTACTTCGAGGACCGGTACACGACGCTTCGGCGCGAGGTCACCGCCGCCTTCCACGAGCTGTGCGCCCAGGAGGGCGTGCGCGATCCCGACACGATCGCCGACGCGGCGGCCGCGATCCTCGCGGTGATGGACGGGCTGCAGCTGCAGTGGCTCCTCCACCCGGGGACCGTCGAGCTGGGCGGGGCGAGCGAGTTCGCGATCCGGGCGATCGTGAACGCGGTGCTGCATCCCGGGCCCGAGCTGTCGACGTACAGCCACCCCTGATCCCACCGGGCGCCACCGCTAGGCTCGGGCCATGACGATCGACCTCGAAGCGCTGTACATCGACCTGCATCAGCATCCGGAGCTCTCGTTCCAGGAGACGCGCACCGCCGGCATCGCCGCCCAGCACCTGCGCGATCTCGGTCTCGAGGTCGAAGAAGGTGTGGGCGTCACCGGCGTCATCGGCGTGCTGCGCAACGGCGACGGGCCGGTCGTGTGGGCGCGCGCCGACATGGACGCGCTGCCGGTCGAGGAGCAGACCGGGCTCGCCTACGCCAGCACCGCACACGGCGTCGACCCTGCGGGGACGACGGTTCCGGTCATGCACGCCTGTGGCCACGACATGCACGTCACCGCCATGATCGGCGCCGTCGAGAAGCTCGTCGCCGAACGCGACCAGTGGTCGGGCACTCTCGTCGTGGTGATCCAGCCGGCCGAGGAGTACGGCGCGGGTGCGCGGGCGATGCTCGACGCCGGCATCCTCGACCGCTACCCGAAGCCCGACATCGTGCTCGGACAGCACGTGACCCCGCTGCCCGCCGGCATCATCGGCGTGCGCAGCGGCACCCAGATGGCGGCATCCGACGGCCTGACCGTGACGCTGCACGGGCGCGGCGGCCACGGTTCCCGCCCGCACGCCACCATCGACCCGGTGGTCATGGCCGCGGCGACCGTGATGCGTCTACAGACCATCACCTCACGCGAGATCGACCCGCAGGGCGTGGCCGTCGTGACGGTCGGCTCGATCCACGCCGGACTCAAGAACAACATCATCCCCGCGGAGGCGAAGCTCGAGCTCAGCCTGCGCTACCCGAACGAAGAGGCGCGCGAGAAGGTGCTCTCGAGCGTCGAGCGCATCGTGCGGGCCGAGGCCGCGGCATCCGGCGCCGAGCGGGAGCCCGAGATCCGCACCGACCACACCCTGCCGGCCACGATCAACGACGAGGATGCCACGGCGCGGGTGACCGCAGCTCTGCAGCGTGCCCTCGGCGAGGCATCGGTCATCGACCCCGGCATGTTCACCGGCAGCGAGGACGTCTCGTGGTTCGCGCGGGATGCCGGGGCGCCGCTGGTGTTCTGGTTCTGGGGCGGCATCGACCCGGTCCGTTTCGCGGAGGCGAGCGCGGCCGGGCGCCTGGAGAAGGACATCCCGACCAACCACTCCCCCTTCTTCGCCCCGGAGATCCACCCGACGATCGAGGTCGGCGTGACGGCGCTGTCGGCCGCAGCGCGGGAGTTCCTCGGCTAGACCCGCGGGCTCGGCTCGGCTGCCGGGGTCGCGCTCCCGTCGGAGAAACGCGCTTCCGTCGGCCGTTCTGCCGCAACACGGCCGACGGAAGTGCGGATCTCCGCGGCGGCGCGAGGCACGGAGCGCATGTCCCCCGAATGGCCGATGGCGGGGGTGTCGGATGTCGGCCATGATGACCTTATGGTTCCTCGGAAGGGCTCTGCCTCGAGGTCGGAGCGGACTTTCCTGGAGGTACCTCGTGCTCATGCCGTACGCCCTCGGTGACGGGACCTGTCGTTGATCGCGCCGAATCAACCCACGGACGATCTCTCCGACTTCGCGGATCTGATGACCCGCGAGCAGGAGTTCGCCTCCCCTCGTGATCTCGATCCGGAGGCCCACAGGCGACGCCGACGCCGGGGACTTCTCATCACCGCCGCCTGCGTGGTGCTGCTGCTGGCTGCGACCGGAGGGTACATCGCGTGGGCTCTCACCGCGCCGGTGAAACCGCCGGCGGTGACGACGCAGATACCCCCGGTGCCGGTCGGCGGCGCTGCGGCCCTCGCCGCGGTTCCCGCGTCCGCCTCGGCGATCAGCATCTCCGGCGCGGACGAGTACCTGGGTGAGGGGGCGAGCGGAATCTGGTCGTCGAGCGGGACCGGCGATCCGCTCCCCATCGCGAGCATCACCAAGCTCATCACCGCACTGGTCATCCTCGACGCCGTCCCACTCGCCTCCGCCGACGACCCCGGGCCCACGATCACCTTCAGCAAGGCCGACCACGACCTCTACGACAGGTACTACGTGCAGGGCGCGACCATCGCCCCCATGCCCACGGGCACGTCGATGTCGCTGCATGATGCCCTCGCGACCATGCTGATCCCGTCGGCGAGCAACTACGCCGAGGCACTGTCCTCCCGGATCTTCGGATCACAGAACGCGTTCCTCGGCGCGACTCGCGATTGGCTCTCCGCCCACGGCTTGACGGGCACCACGATCACCGAGCCCACCGGCATCAGCCCGCGCAATACGAGCACGACTGCCGACCTCCTGGCCATCGGGAAGCTGGCCGCGGCGAATCCGACCATCGCTCAGATCGTCGCGACCTCATCGATCTCCCTCCCCGGCGCCGGCCAGCTGCACAACACCAACGGCCTGCTCGGAACGAGCGGGATCACGGGGCTGAAGACGGGCACCCTGGGCCACGGCACGTACAGCCTGCTGTACACCGCGACTCTCGTCGTGGGCACCGCCGAACCGCTCGCGGTGACCGGCGTCATCCTCGGAGGACCGACGCGCGAGTCCGTGAACGGCAGCGTGCTCGCGACCCTGGACAGCATCCGTACCGGCTTCCATGAGGTGCCGGTCGCGACAACCGGACACGAGGTCGGCACGATCTCGACGCCTTGGGGCTCCACCGCGCAGCTGGTCATCGGCGAGGATGCGGCGATCTTCACCTGGTCGGACACCCCGATCATCGCGACGATGGACATCGAGACCCCGCCGACCTACCGCGACGGCTCGGTCGTCGGCAGCGTCACCTGGACCGCCGGACCGCACACCGTCACCGCCCCGGTCGCGATCAAGGGGAGTGTCGACGCACCGTCCGAGTGGTGGCGGCTCACCCACCCGTCCGAGCTCGGCTGAGCGGCGCACCCAGGCGTCGCGCTTCGGTCGGTGAATCGCGCTTCCGTCGGCCTTTCTGGGGGGAAACGGCCGCGGGAAGTGCGCCTGGCCGCGGCCAGCGCGCCGGGACCGCAGGCCTCAGGCCGCGTCGGGAGAGGGCGGGCGCCATCCACCCTCGTCTCGGAGGCCGCCGGCGATGCGGCGGGAGATCTCCCGTAGTTGCCGACGCTGAGCTGCTGTGAGCCGGTCGAGGACCAGATCGCGCACGAGCTCCGCGTGACCGGGCGCCGCCTCGTCGACCTTGGCGCGCCCACTGTCGGTGATGTGCGCGAGTGTGAATCGGCCGTCGCTCGGGTCGGGGGTGCGCCGCATCCATCCCTTACCCTCCAGACGCGTGGCCGCACGGGACAGCCGTGACAGCGTGCTGTTCGCGTACGAGGACAGCACGCTCATCCGCAGCCGGCCCTCCTCGGCATGGGCGAGTGCAAAGAGCACGCCGTACTCGAAATGCGTGACCTGCGCATCGCGCTGGAGCTGGGCGTCGAGCACCGCCGGTAGCCACTCGAGCACCGTCGCCACCGCCGACCAGGTCTCGAGTTCTTCGCCCGTCAGCGGCGGGATCGCGCCGTTCGTCGTCATTCTCACAGCGTATCGCTTCACGCGATTTGACTTGACCGGGAAAGTAATTTTGACTTGCTCAGGAAAGTCACTACACGGAGGAGACACATGGAACTCGAACTCACCGGCAAGCGCGCGTTCGTCAGCGGATCGACCGAGGGAATCGGATACGCGATCGCGGCCGGGCTCGTCCGCGCCGGCGCCGCCGTGGTCATCAACGGGCGGGATGAGCAGCGCCTGCGCACCGCAGTCGATGCCCTGCGCGCCCTCCTCCCCGGCGCGGACGTCACAGGGATCGCCGCAGACTTCGCCGACGCCGAGCAGGTGCGGCACCTCATCGGTCGGCTCGGCGAGATCGACATCCTCGTCAACAACGTCGGCATCTTCGACGTGCGGCCGTTCACCGACATCTCGGACGACGAATGGCAGCGGTACTTCGACGTGAACGTCATGAGCGGGGTCCGCCTCTCCCGTCACGTGCTCGACGGGATGCTCGCCCGCGGCTGGGGGCGAATCCTCTTCGTGTCGAGCGAGTCGGGGATCGACGTCCCCGCCGACATGACTCACTACGGCGCGACCAAGGCGGCCATGCTCGCCCTCGCGAACGGCCTGGCCAAGTCGACGCGCGGCACGAGCGTGACCGTCAACAGCATCGTGGGCGGTCCCACCTACTCGCAGGGTGTCGCGCGCGCCGTGGAGCAGATCGCCCGCGCACAGGGCGCGGACCCGGCCGACCTCAAGCGGGCCATCGCCGCACGCAACACCACCTCACTGCTGGAGCGGTTCATCGAGCCGGAAGAGATCGCCAACCTGGCGCTGTATCTGGCGAGTCCGCGTTCGTCGGCGACGAACGGGGCCGCGCTGCGCGCCGACGGCGGGACGCTCACGACGATCCTCTGAGTCGCCCGGCGCGGGTCCCACTCCCGTCGGTGAATCGCACTCCCGTCGGCCGTCGTGCCACGAAACGTACGAGGGAAGTGCGATTGGCCGCGGCAGGCGCGAGCAGCGACGACGCGAGCCGGCGCCGTCGGCTAGACCCCGACGACCCGCGGGTCGACAGGCGCGGGCGGAGCAGAGCGCGGCGCCGGGGGCGGCGGCGGGGCGAGCTGACGCTGGGGCACGCCATGTGCCTCGCGGTGCAGGCGCTCCATGCGACTGTCGAGCTCGGAGGCGGCATCCGCGGCATCCGACAGGCTGTCGACGAGGTGCGAGGGCACCTGGTTCGAGAACTTGTAGTAGATCTTGTGCTCGAGGCTCGCCCAGAAGTCCATCGCGATCGTGCGGAACTGCACCTCGACCGGAACCGACAGCGCGCCGGTCGACAGGAACACGGGCACCTCGATGATCGCGTGCAGGCTCTTGTAGCCGTTGGCCTTCGGGTGCGCGATGTAGTCCTTGACGGTGCGCACCGTGACGTCGTCCTGCGCGGTGAGCAGGTCGAACAGGCGGTAGACGTCGGCGACGAAGCTGCACGTCACGCGCACGCCGGCGATGTCGGTGATCTCGGCGCGGATGCGGTCGAAGTCGGGCTCGTCGATTCCCTTGCGGGCGATCTTCTCGACGATGCTGTCCGGCGACTTCAGCCGGCTCTTCACATGCTCGATCGGGTTGTACGCGTGGTCGTGCGTGAACTCGTCGCGGAGGATCGAGATCTTCGTCTCGACCTCGCGCATCCCGAACTCGTACTCGCGCAGGAACCGCTGCAGCTCGTCACGCAGCACGCGGGCCTGGTTGATCGTGTCCTCGGTGACGTGAACGGTCGACATGGCATCGACGTTACGCGTTCGTGATCGGAAACCGCTGTGGATGCGCGATGTCCTCACGACTCACATGCGGCGGGCTCCGGGGCGCGGGCCTGCGACGTCCGCCCGCGCGTCGACGAGGTGCTGGCCGGAGAGGACACCGGGCAGGCCGCGCCCGGAGCGGGTCGTGAACAACAGGACGACCGCGACGAGGAACAGCACGGCCGCCGCGAACCCGAAGATCCCGCCGGGCAGCTGAAGAGCGCTGATCCCTCCGATGCCGCCCGCCCAGCGCAGGAGGCGCGCGAACGGTGCCGGCAGACGCGATCCCGTGTAGCGGAGCTGCACGGCGATGTCACCGATCGAACGCCCGCCGATCAGGATCAGCACCAGGAACAGTGCGGACGGGATGATCGTGGCCGCCGCGGACGAGAGAGTGCCGTCGAGCACCGCGGCGCGGTCCTTCACGACGAACTCCAGCCACACCTGCACGGTCACGCCGGCGCCCATGCTCAGGAAGCCGTAGCCGAGGAAGTCGCACAGCATGACGAGGGCGCGGCGACCGCGGGTCACAGGTCGCGGAAGGTCGGCGTCGGGGCGCGCCTCCGCGCCGCGCAGCGACCGCGGGACGACGAGCGCAAGGGTGCAGCCGACGACGGCGCCGAGGGTGTTCGTCATCAGATCACCCACGTCGAAGAAGCGATACGCGCAGGGATAGACGCCCCACACGCCGGTCAGCTGCGTCGTCTCGATCAGCAGCGACAGTCCGAATCCGGCGGCGAGCGCCACCAGGATGCCGCGACCGGTGAGGACCCGCACGAAGAAGCCGAGCGGGAGGAACAGCAGCACGTTGAACACCAACTGCAGCAGTGCGGGTTGCCGCAGCGGGTTGCCCGGCGCCGCGAACGCCTTCTGCACGTCGCGCACGACCGACATCGGATCGGTGATCGCCCCGACGCAGCGGATCGTGTCCGGGTCGGGCAGCGGAAGCAGGGTGTACGTCCAGATCGCCCAGAAGTAGATGAGGGCCGACAGCCAGAGCAGCGTGCGCCCGAGGCCGAGCCGCCCGCGCCGACGGTAGCTGATCGCCACGAACGGCACGAACAGGAGGATGCCGAAAGCCACTCCGATCGCGATGGCGATGAACCCGAGCAGCACCTGATCTTCCACAGCGTGCCAGTGTAGCCGCGGCCGTAAGGATTCCGTGAGGGACCCGTATCCGACCGTAGGGATTCCGTGAGGATCGCGTGAGGATGCCGTCAGCAGGCGTAGTGTCGCCGGACGTGTCAAACGAAAACAGGGAGAGCGCGGACGCGCCGCCGCGCGCGAAGCGCATCATCATCGGGGAACCGCTGACGAGCCAGCAGGTCGACGACCAGCTGCTCCCCAAGCGCATGGCACTGCCGATCTTCGCGTCGGACGCGCTGAGCTCCGTGGCCTACGCGCCACAGGAACTCGTGATGATCCTGCTGATCGGCGGGCTCACCTTCCTCTCCTTCACGCCGCTCGTCGCGATCTCGGTCGTGGTGCTGCTGATCGTGGTCGTGCTCAGCTACCGGCAGCTCATCAAGGCCTACCCCTCGGGCGGTGGCGACTACGAGGTCGCGTCGAAGAATCTGGGCGAGATCCCCGGCGTGATCGTCGCCGCGGCGCTCCTGGTCGACTACGTGCTGACCGTGGCCGTGTCGGTCGCGTCCGGTGTCGACAACATCATCTCGGCGGTGCCCGGCCTCGACCCGTTCCGGGTGGAACTCGCGGTCGGCTTCGTGATCCTGATCATCCTCGTGAACCTGCGCGGGGTCCGCGAAGCGTCTCTCGTCTTCGCGATCCCGACGTACGTCTTCATCGCGTCGGTCGGCATCATGATCGTCACCGGCCTGATCCGCACGTTCCTGGGCGACGCCCCCGTGGCCTCGAGTGCGGACTTCTCCGTGCAGGCCGAGAGTCTCAGCCAGGCCGCGGTGATCCTGCTGATCCTGCGCGCGTTCTCGAGCGGTTGCTCCGCCCTCACCGGCGTCGAGGCCGTGTCGAACGGGGTTCCCGCGTTCCGGGCGCCCAAGGTGCGCAACGCCCAGTCGACGCTCGTGTTGATGGGGTCGATCGCGGCCTGCCTGTTCGCCGGGCTCACCGCGCTCGCCCTCATCACCGGCGTGCACTACGCCGAGAACCCGTGCGACCTGATCGGCTTCGACTGCACGAACCCGCAGCCGAGCCTGATGGCGCAGATCGCCTCGGCCACGTTCGGCGGTGGCAGCATCGCCTTCTTCATCGTGCAGGCCGCGACCGCATGTGTGCTGCTGCTCGCCGCGAACACCGCCTTCAACGGGTTCCCGCTGCTGGGCGCCGTGCTCGCCCGCGACGGCTACGCCCCGAAGTCGCTCAACACCCGCGGCGACCGCCTGGTGTTCTCGAACGGCATGATCCTGCTCGGCATCGCGGCGATCGCGGTGCTCGTGGTGTTCCAGGCGAAGCTGACCACCCTGATCCAGCTGTACATCATCGGCGTATTCGTGTCGTTCTCGCTCGGGCAGATCGGCATGGTCCGGCACTGGCGACGATTGCTGCGCGGACCGGTCGAAAGCAAGGCAGGATCCGGCATCGACGGAGCATCCGCCTCCGATCGTCGTTCGGCGAAGATCGGGCTCATCATCAACTCGGCCGGCGCAGTGATGACCGTGCTCGTGCTCCTCATCGTGACGATCACCAAGTTCACGCACGGCGCCTACCTGGTGTTCTTCGCGATTCCGATCCTCGCCTTCCTCATGCTGGGCGTGAAGCGGTACTACCGCGACGTCGAACACGAGATCGCGATCGACGACACCACCAAGTTCGGCGCGACCGGCGACCTCGCGATCGTGCTCGTGAACCGACTGCAGAAGCCCGTCGTGAAGGCCATCGACTATGCGATCGCGGCCAAGCACGGCAAGACACTCGCGGTGCACGTGGCCGTCGCCTCCGACGACGCCGCCACGCTGCAGCAGGAGTGGGCCGACCACCTCGTGCCCATCCCGCTCGTGATCGTCGAGTCGCCGTACCGCTCGTTCGCGCAGCCGGTCACCCAGTTCATCAAGCAGTACCGCGAGAAGCACGGCTCGTCCGTCGTGACCGTCTACCTGCCGCAGTACATCGTGGGGCACTGGTGGGAGTCGTTCCTGCACAACCGTCGCGCCCGCCGGCTCGCGAACCAGCTGATGCTCGTGCACGGGGTGTCGATCACCCTCGTGCCCTGGCTGCTCGACTCGTCGGAGCTCATCTACGGCCGCCGTTCCCGTCCGCTGCCGGGCCAGGAGCGCGCCGGGCGGCCCGTGGTCGTGAACGGCCGCCGCGCACACCGGCCCGCTGGTCCGCCGCAGGAGTAGGCGCCGCGGCTCTCCTCACACCCCTTCGAGCACCGAACCGAGGATGCCGGCGGCCTCGGCGAAGCGCGCGGGGTCGGCGTTCGCGTAGTTGAGCCGCACGTACGAGCCCGAGGGCTCCGCCGGGAACCACTCGGACCCGGGGGCGATGATCACACCGCGCACCTCGCAGTCGCGGACGACCTGCACGACATCCGTCCCCTCTGGGAGCCGCACCCACAGGTTCAGGCCGCCTGCCGGGATGCCCTCGACCTGCGCCGACGGGGCGTGCTCGGCCAGGCTCGAGACCAGCAGGTCGCGGCGCGCGCGCAGGTGCTCGCGGAACCCGCGCAGGTGCGTGCGCCAGGCGGGCTGCGTGACCACGTCGAGCGCGGCGGCCTGCAGCAGCCCGCTCACGTACATGGACTCCGCCGCGCGGTCGGCCAGGATCCGCTCTCGCGCAGGTCCCCGGGCGATCACGGCCGCGACGCGCAGGGCGGGCGAGGCGCTCTTGGTGAGGGAGCGCAGGTACACGACATGACCGTCATCGTCGGAGGCGGCGACCGGCCGCGGCTCGGCATCGATCCCCAGGTCGTGCGCCCAGTCGTCCTCGATCAGGAAAGCCCCGTGCCGGCGCACGGTCTCGAGCACGGCCTCCCCGTTCGCGACCGGCCACTGGGCACCGGTCGGGTTCGCGAACGTCGGCTGCGCGTAGAACGCTCGGGCCCCCGTCTGCGCGAACGCCCGTTCCACGTCATCCGGATCGGGGCCCTGGGGGCCGGAGGGGATCGGCACCAGCACGACACCCGCCTGCGCGGCGGCGAGCAGCGCGCCCCAGTAGGTGGGCGACTCGACGAGCAGCGGCTGCCCAGGGCCCACGACCGCACGGAAGATCGAGCTCAGCCCGCTCTGACTGCCTGAGATGACGAGAGCATCGCGCGCCGATGCGGGTGTGACGCCGGCGGGTGCGGTGGCGGCGAGCTCTCCGGCGAACCAGGCCTGCAGCTCCGGCAGCCCCGCGGCGGGCGAGCGGGTCAGCGCCGCATCGGTGCGTGCGGCACGCACGAGCGCCTGCCGTACGAGCCGCTCCGGCAGCAGCTCGACCGCGGGGTAGCCGGAGTGGAGCCCGATCGCCTCCGGGGACACTGTGCGCTGCGTGGACGACAGGCCCGCGAGTCCGGCGGGCGCGGTGCCGAGCGCTGCGGTCTGCCAGCCGTAGTCGGCTGAGCGGGCGGGGCGGATCGCGCGGACGAACGTGCCGGCGCCCGGACGCGACTCCACCAGCCCGAGCCGGACGAGCTGCTGCATCGCCTTCTGCACGGTGACCGGGCTCGCCCCGTACTCGGCCATCAGTGCTCGGTTCGACGGCACTCGCGCGCCCGGCGAGGCGGAGGAGATCCATGCACGGACACCGGCGACGATCCGGTCACTGCTATCCTGGCTCATGAAAGTAGAGAGTAGCGTTATCGCTCAGCGATCGACAGTGCTATCAACGCACGCCGGCCTCTGGTGGGGGCTTCTCGGCGTCACCGCCTTCTCGTTCACCCTCCCGTTCACACGGATCGCCGTCGACGGCCTCTCCCCGCTGTTCATCGGTGCAGGGCGCGCGGTCGTCGCCGCCCTCCTCGCCGGAATCGCCCTGGCCGCGACACGACAGCACATCCCGACGCGGGTGCAGTGGTGGCGATTGGCCATCGTCGCCGGCGGAGTCGTGGCCGGATTCCCGCTGCTCACCTCGTTCGCGATGACCACGACCCCCGCCAGTCACGGCGCCGTCGTGGTCGGCCTGCTGCCCGCCGCGACCGCCGTCGCCGTGGTGGTCCGCACCGGCGAGCGCCCGAACCGCTCCTTCTGGGTCTTCGCGATCGTCGGCGCGGTCGCCGCCGTCGTGTTCGCCGCCCTGCAGAACGGCGGACTCGGCTCCCTCACCGCTGCCGACCTGCTGCTGTTCGGTGCCGTGTTGGCCGCGGCGATCGGCTACGCGGAAGGCGGTCTGCTCGCCCGCGAGCTCGGCTCCTGGCAGACGGTGTCGTGGGCACTCATCGTCGCCGCTCCCCTCATGGTCGTCCTCACCGTGATGTCGGCGATCCAGCAGCCACCCGCAGCGAGCCCCGTGCAATGGCTCGCCTTCGCCTACCTTGCCGCGGTGAGCATGTTCCTCGGATTCTTCGCCTGGTACCGCGGACTCGCGATCGGACCGATGGCGCAGGTGAGCCAGATCCAACTCGTCCAGCCCGTGATGAGCATCGCGTGGGCCGCCCTCCTGCTGCACGAGCCGATCGGCTGGGCCACCGCCGTCGGAGGTCTCGCCGTCATCGCCTGCGCCGCGCTCGCGGTGCGCACCCGCCTGAAAGACCGCCCCCGAACCGACCGGCCGCCCCGAGAAGAGGAGTCCTGATGCGCCACACACCCCGCTACCTGATGACCGACCCCGACGAGGTCAAGCGCCTCATCCGCGGTAACCCGTGGGCGACGTTCGTCTCCCCGGCGAGCACCGGACTCGTCGCCTCGCACTACCCTGCGCTGCTCATCGAGGACGAGGACGACATCGTGATCGCCAGCCACTTCGGACGGCCCGACGACCAGCTCCACGAACTCGGTCGGCACGAGGTGCTCGTGATCATCCAGGGGCCGCACGACTACGTCTCACCGAGTCTGTATGCGCCGGGAGACCTGGTACCCACGTGGAACCACGTGACCGCGCACCTCTACGGCACCCCCGAGCTCCTCAGCGAGGAGGAGAACTACGCCATGCTCACGCAGTTGACCGACCACTTCGAGAACGGACGGGAGCACGGCCGGCATCTGTCGGAGGACGAGCCGGGCACTCGCCGAGCGGCGAAGGGCACGGTCGGCCTGCGGATGCGCGTCGCCCGCTTCGATGCGCGCGCCAAGCTCAGCCAGAACAAGCCGCCCGAGGTGCGCGAGAACATCACCGCGCGGTTCGCCGAGACGAACAGCGCGCTCGCGTCGGAGATGCGGCGGGTCGACGGGGTGCGACCGTGATCGGCCTCTAGATGCAGGCCCAGCAGTACACGCGGTGGCCGGATGCGGCGGCACGGCGCGCGAGAGCGGCGAGGTCGCGCGCGAACGCAGCCAACTGCGCCGGATCCGCACCCGCGAGCTCTTCGGTCTGCGACCACGGCTCGGCCACCTCGGCCAGGCGCGCGTCGTCGGCTGCGGCGAGCGCAGATGCCAGAGCATCCGTTACCGTGATGATGATCCGGTCGTAGTCTTCGCTCATCGCGAGGTTGTGTCCGGCACGCGGGTCTTCGGTCACGTCGTCGTACGGGGCGCCCGTGAGCAGCGCCTCGAGCGTGCCGAGCTGCACGACGGGATCGATGCCGCCGAGCGTGCCGGCGTCGAAACCGGAGTCCGTCGCGGTCGGCCCGGCCTCCACGTCGAGGACCTTCACGGCCTCTTCGTCGGATGCGGCGGAGAAGTAGTCGTAGATCACACTCATGCTCGACATCCTGCCAGTCCGCGCCGACGCCGACGCTCCGGTTTTCGAATCGCGCAACTGGTTCCATCCAGGCCCGCTTCACAACCATTTGCGCGGTTCGAAAGCGGCGGCTGTGAGCAACCCGCATGCATCCTCGGTGGGGGCGTAGGGGAACCGTGAGGATCGACGGATACGCCCGCGCGCGGGAGTTGGATCGGATCCGTGCTCGACATCATCTACATCGCGCTGACTCTCGCGCTGTTCGCCCTCGTGTCCCTGGTCGCCAAGGCGGTGGACCGCGCATGATCGTCTTCGAGATCATCGCGGCCGTCCTCGCCGTCGCCGCCGTCGTCTACCTCGTCGTCGCGCTCGTCGCCCCGGAGCGGTTCTGATGGGTGCGGCGATCTGGTTCGGCATCCTGCAGCTCACGGCCGTCGTGGTCGTGCTCGTTCTGGTCTACCGCCCCCTCGGCGACTACATCGCCCGGGTGTACTCCTCGGCGAAGGACCTGCGCGTCGAGCGCGGCGTCTACCGGCTGATCGGCGTCGACTCGTCGTCCGAGCAGACCTGGCGCGCCTATGCCCGCAGCGTTCTCGCGTTCTCGGTCGTCGGGCTGCTGCTCGTCTACGGGCTGCAGCGCCTGCAGGCGTTCCTGCCGCAGTCGCTCGGTCTCCCGGCCGTGCCCGAAGGGCTCGCTTTCAACACCGCGGCATCCTTCGTCGCGAACACCAACTGGCAGTCGTACTCGCCCGAGCAGACCATGGGCTACACCGTGCAGCTCGCCGGCCTCACGGTGCAGAACTTCGTCTCGGCGGCGGTCGGACTCGCCATCGCGATCGCGCTGATCCGCGGCCTCGCACGCCGGGGCTCGGCGACCATCGGCAACTTCTGGGTCGACCTGATCCGCGGTCTCGGCCGCATCCTCCTCCCGATCGCCCTGATCGGTGCGGTGGCGCTCCTCGCCGGTGGCGTGATCCAGAACTTCGCCGGCTTCACCGACGTGACCACCGTGTCGGGCGGAACCCAGACCATTCCGGGCGGACCGGTCGCCTCACAGGAGGCGATCAAGCTCCTCGGCACCAACGGCGGCGGCTTCTTCAACGCCAACTCCGCGCACCCGTTCGAGAACCCGACCGGGTTCACGAACCTGCTGGAGGTGCTGCTGATCCTCGTGATCCCGTTCTCCCTCCCCCGCACGTTCGGCCGCATAGTCGGCGACCACCGCCAGGGCTACGCCATCGCCGCGGTCATGGGCACGATCTTCCTGATCTCGACCTTCGCGCTCTCGGCGCTCGAACTGGCCGGCCGCGGCAGCGCACCCGAGCTCGCCGGCGCCGCGATGGAAGGCAAGGAGGTGCGCTTCGGCATCCTCGGATCCACGCTGTTCGGCAGCGCGAGCACGCTCACCTCGACCGGTGCGGTCAACTCGATGCACGACTCGTACACGGCGCTCGGCGGCATGATGCCGATGCTGAACATGATGCTCGGCGAGGTCGCCCCCGGCGGCGTCGGCTCGGGCCTCTACGGCATGCTCGTGCTCGCGATCATCGCCGTGTTCGTCGGCGGGCTGCTCGTCGGGCGCACCCCCGAATACCTCGGCAAGCGCATCGGTCCGCGGGAGATCAAGCTCGCGAGCCTGTACATCCTCGTCGTCCCTGCACTGGTCCTCGGCGGCACCGCGCTGAGCTTCGCGATCCCCGGCATCCGGGAAGACGTGGAGTCGACCAGCATCCTGAACCCGGGCGTGCACGGCATGAGCGAGGTGCTCTACGCGTTCACCTCGGCGTCGAACAACAACGGCTCCGCCTTCGCCGGACTCACCGCGAACACCCCGTGGTTCAACACCGCACTCGGGATCGCGATGCTGCTCGGACGCTTCCTCCCCATCGTGCTCGTGCTCGCCCTCGCCGGCTCGTTCGCCGCGCAGGAGCGAGTGCCCGCCACCTCGGGAACGCTGCCCACCCACCGGCCGCAGTTCGTCGGCCTCCTCCTCACCGTGACGGTCGTCGTGACCGCCCTCACCTACTTCCCCGTGCTCGCACTGGGACCCCTCGCCGAAGGACTCGTCTGACCATGACTCTCATCACCACCGACGTTTCGTCTCCCTCCGGTCGCTCAACGACCGAGGCCCCCGCGCAGCCGACGCGTTCCTTCGGCTGGTCGCAGCTCGTCGCGGCCCTGCCCGGCGCCCTGCGCAAGCTGAACCCCGCAGCCCTCGTCCGCAACCCCGTGATGCTGCTGGTCTGGGTGGGCGCCGCGTTCGCGACCGTGCTGGCGATCGCCGAACCGTTCCTCGGCGGACCCGCCGACTCGGGCGGCACCCCGGTCCCCGCGCCGTTCACCTGGGGCATCGCGGTGTGGCTCTGGCTGACGGTGCTGTTCGCGAACGTCGCCGAGTCCGTCGCCGAAGGCCGTGGCAAGGCCCAGGCCGCGAGCCTGCGCAAGACCCGCACCAGCACGATGGCCCGCAGGGTGGTCGGATACGACGCGGCTTCGGATGCCGCCGCAGAACGTGCCGAGACCCTGGAGGTCTCCTCAGCCGAACTGCAGCGCGACGACGTCGTGATCGTCACCGCCGGCGAACTGATCCCCGGCGACGGCGACATCATCGCGGGCATCGCGACCGTCGATGAGTCGGCCATCACGGGCGAGAGCGCCCCGGTGATCCGCGAGTCGGGCGGCGACCGCAGCGCCGTCACCGGCGGCACCCGCGTGCTGTCCGACCGGATCGTGGTGCGCATCACCTCGAAGCCCGGCGAGACGTTCGTCGACCGGATGATCGCCCTCGTCGAGGGCGCCAGCCGCCAGCGCACCCCGAACGAGATCGCGCTGAACATCCTGCTCGCCAGCCTGTCGATCATCTTCGTGGTCGTGGTGCTCGCCCTCAACCCGATCGCCTCGTACGCGGCATCGCCCGTCAGTATCCCGGTGCTCATCGCCCTGCTCGTCTGCCTGATCCCGACCACCATCGGGGCACTGCTCTCGGCCATCGGCATCGCCGGGATGGACCGGCTCGTGCAGCGCAACGTGCTCGCGATGTCGGGGCGCGCGGTCGAGGCCGCGGGTGACGTCACGACCCTGCTGCTCGACAAGACCGGCACCATCACCTACGGCAACCGCCGCGCGCACGAGGTCCTGCCCCTCCCGGGCGTCGACGCCGACGAGCTGCTGCGCGTCGCGGCCCTGTCGTCGCTCGCAGACCCCACCCCGGAGGGCGCCTCGATCGTCGAGCTCGCCGCCGCCCGCGGCATCCGCGTCACCGCTCCGGAGGATGCCGTCGTCGTGCCGTTCACCGCGCAGACCCGCATGTCGGGACTCGACCTCGCCGACGGCACGCAGATCCGCAAGGGCGCAGGTTCCGCGGTGCGGGCGTGGCTCGGGCTCGACGCCGAGGACGTGGAGCTCACCACCCGCACCGACACCGTCGCCGAAAGCGGAGGGACCCCCTCGTCGTCGCCGTGCGGACCCCGGCGTCTGCCCCGGCATCCGCCCCGGCCCCGGCATCCGCACCTGCCCCGGCATCCGCACCTGCCCACTTGTCGGAAGAACGGACGGATGTCGGAGGAATCGCCGCGGAACGGTCCGACATCCGTGCGAACTCCCGACAGGTGTCCGACGAACAGGTGACGGAGGGCCGCATCCTCGGGGTCGTGCACCTCAAGGACATCGTCAAGGACGGTCTGCGCGAGCGGTTCGACGAGCTGCGCAGCATGGGCATCCGCACGGTGATGATCACGGGCGACAACCCGCTGACCGCGAAGGCGATCGCCGCGGAGGCCGGGGTCGACGACTTCCTCGCCGAGGCGACGCCCGAGGACAAGCTGGCCCTCATCCGGCGCGAGCAGGAGGGCGGGCGCCTGGTCGCGATGACCGGCGACGGCACGAACGATGCCCCCGCCCTCGCGCAGGCCGACGTCGGCGTCGCGATGAACACCGGCACCTCGGCCGCGAAGGAGGCCGGCAACATGGTCGACCTCGACTCCGACCCGACAAAGCTGATCGACATCGTGCGCATCGGCAAGCAGCTGCTCATCACCCGCGGCGCTCTCACCACGTTCTCGCTCGCGAACGACGTGGCGAAGTACTTCGCCATCATCCCGGCGATGTTCATGGGGGTCTTCCCCGGACTCGCCGCGCTCAACATCATGCAGCTGCACTCGCCGGCCTCCGCCGTGACCAGCGCGATCATCTTCAACGCGATCGTGATCGTGTTCCTGATCCCGCTCGCCCTGCGCGGAGTGAAGTACCGCCCGGCGAGCGCCTCGCAGATCCTGCAGCGCAACCTGCTCATCTACGGACTCGGCGGCGTGATCGCCCCGTTCATCGGCATCAAGCTCATCGACCTCGTCGTCAGCCTCATCCCGGGCTTCTGACCCGGCTCGGAAAAGGAACCCAGACATGTCCTTCACTCGCACCGCGGCCCGCACCACCGGGGTCGCCATCCGCGCGATGCTCGTCCTCACCCTCGTCCTCGGCGTCGGCTACACGCTCCTCGTCACGGGCATCGGGCAGCTCGCTCTCCCCTGGCAGGCGAACGGCTCACCCCTCCCGGACGACAAAGGCAGCTCACTGATCGGCCAGCCGTTCACGGATGCCGACGGCGAGGCCCTGCCGGAGTACTTCCAGTCCCGCCCCTCGGCGGCCGGCGACGGCTATGACGGGGCGGGCTCCAGCGGCAGCAACCTCGGCCCGGAGAACCCCGACCTGGTCGCGGCCATTGCCGACCGCCAGGCCGCGATCGCGGAGCGCGAGGGCGTGAAGGCGTCCGAGGTGCCGGCCGACGCGGTCACCGCCTCGGGTTCGGGCCTCGACCCCCACATCAGCGTCGCCTACGCCCTGCTGCAGGTGCCGCGCGTGGCCGAGGCGCGTGGCGTTCCCGAACAGCAGGTGCAAGACCTCGTGGAGTCTAGGATTCAAGGGCGGGATCTGGGATTCCTCGGCGAGGAGCGCATCAACGTCGCCGAGCTCAACCTCGCGCTGGACGACCAGGAGGGCGAATGAGCGCAGATCGGACGCATCGCCCGGCACCGGAACACCCCCGTCGCGGCCGCCTCCGGGTGCTGCTGGGCGCCGCTCCCGGTGTCGGCAAGACGTTCGAGATGCTCGCCGAAGGACGCCGCCTCCGCGAGGAGGGACACGACGTCGTCATCGCCATCGTCGAGACCCATGACCGCGCGGCCACGCTCGCGCAGACGGTCGGACTGCCCGAGGTGCCCCGTCGCGTCGAAGACCATCGCGGCATCGCCCTGACCGAACTCGACCTCGACGCCGTGCTCGCCCGGGCTCCCGAGATCGCGCTCGTCGACGAGCTCGCACACACGAACACCCCCGGTTCGCGGCATCCGAAGCGCTGGCAGGACGTGGACGAGCTGCTGGACGCCGGCATCGACGTCGTCACCACCGTCAACGTGCAGCACATCGAGTCGCTCAATGCCGTGGTCGAGAAGATCACCGGCATCGCGCAGCAGGAGACGATCCCGGATGCCGTGGTGCGCGCCGCGGACGAGATCGAGGTCGTCGACCTCGCGCCGCAGTCGCTGCGGGACCGGCTCTCCGCCGGGCTCGTGTACCCGGCCGAGCGCATCGATGCCGCCCTGTCGAACTACTTCCGCCTCGGCAACCTCACCGCGCTGCGCGAGCTCGCCCTGCTCTGGCTCGCCGACGAGGTCGACAGCGCCCTGCGCACCTACCGTGCGGAGCAGGGGATCGAAGGGAACTGGCAGGCCAGGGAACGGGTCGTCGTCGCCCTCACCGGCGGCCCCGAAGGCGAGACCCTGCTGCGTCGCGGTGCACGGATCGCCGCCCGCTCGGCCGGCGGAGAACTGCTCGCGGTGCACATCTCGGCCCAGGACGGCCTGCGCAACGAGACCCCGGGGGCGCTCGCCACGCAGCGCACCCTCGTCGAATCGCTCGGCGGCAGCTACCACCAGGTCGTCGGCGACGACATCCCGGCCACCCTGGTCGAGTTCGCGCAGGGGGTGGATGCCACGCAGCTCGTCATCGGGGTCAGCCGTCGCAGTCGACTCGCCGCCGCGCTCACCGGTCCCGGCATCGGATCGGAGGTGATCCGTCGCTCGGGCGACATCGACGTGCACATCGTCACCCACGCCGCCGCGGGCGGACGTCTCGCCCTGCCACGGATGACCGGCGGGGCACTCGGCTGGCGGCGGCAGCTGCTGGGCTTCGCGGTGGCCCTCGTGTTCGGACCGCTGCTGTCGTGGCTGATGTTCACCTTCCGCAGCCCCGAGTCGATCACCGCCGAGGTGCTCGCCTACCAGCTGCTCGTGGTCGTGGTCGCCCTCATCGGCGGCGTCCGTCCTGCCGTGTTCGCGGCCGTGCTTTCCGGCGTCACACTCGACTTCCTCTTCGTCGCACCGCTGTTCACCATCACGATCGCGCATCCGTTGCACGTGCTCGCCCTCGCGCTGTACGTGCTCATCGCGATCCTGGTGAGCATCATCGTCGACCAGGCCGCCCGCCGTGCCCGCACCGCGCAGCGCGCCACCGCCGAGGCCGAGCTGCTCGCCGCGGTCGCCGGCAACGTGCTGCGGGGCGACAACGCGGTGCTGGCCCTCGCCAGCCGTACCCGGGAGGCGTTCGGGCTCAGCGGCGTGCGGGTGCTCTCCCCCGACGGCGAGGTGCTCGCCAGCGACGGGGAGCCGGTCGCCGACGGACGAGCCACGAGCATCCCGGTCGGCGTCCGCCCCGGTGGCGGCCCGCGCGCGATGCTGGAGCTGAACGGCGAACCGCTGGCGGGGCCGGAGCGTCGACTGCTCGACGCGATCGTGGCGCAGCTGTCGGCCGCGATCGAGCACACCGACCTGCGGGCGACCGCGAGCGAGGCCGAGGCCCTGGCCGAGACCGACCAGGTGCGCAGCGCGCTGTTGTCGGCCGTGAGCCATGATCTGCGGCGCCCGCTGGCCTCGGCCGTCGCGGCGATCGGCGGACTCCGCGGCGCGCACGAGCTCTCGGCATCCGATCGCGCGGAGCTGCTCGCGACCGCCGACGAGAGCCTCGCCACCCTGTCGACCCTGGTCACCGACCTGCTCGACGTGAGCCGCGTGCAGGCCGGGGTGCTCGCGGTCTCCTCCTCTCGGATGGATGCCGCCGGCACCGTGCTCGCCGCCATCGATGAGCTCGGGCTCGGCCCTGCCGACGTCGAGCTCGCCCTCGACCCCGAGCTGCCGCCGGTGTTCGCCGACCCCGTCCTGCTGCAGCGCGTGCTGGTGAACGTGCTCGCCAACGCGCACCGCCACGCGCCCGAGGGCAGCCGGGTGATCGTCTCGACCAGTGCCCTCGGCGATCGCGCCGAGATCCGCGTGATCGATCGCGGCGACGGGGTCTCACCCGAGCGACGGGACCGCATCTTCCAGCCGTTCCAGCGCTTCGGCGACACCGACAACACCACGGGGCTCGGGCTCGGGCTCGCCCTGTCGCGCGGGTTCGCCGAGGGCATGGGCGGTACCCTGACACCCGAGGACACCCCCGGCGGGGGCCTCACCATGGTCATCTCCCTGCCACTCGGCGCAGGGCATCACGACACGGAGGAGACGGAGTGAAGCTCCTCATCGCCGACGACGACCCGCAGATGGTGCGGGCGCTGCGGATCACTCTCGCCGCCCACGGATACGAGGTCGTCGTGGCGGCCGACGGTGCCGCCGCGGTCGCTGCTGCCGCGCAGACGCATCCCGACCTCATCATGCTCGACCTGGGGATGCCACGGCTCGACGGCATCGAGGTGATCCAGGCGCTGCGCGGGTGGACGAACGTGCCGATCATCGTGGTCTCCGGCCGCACCGGGTCGGCCGACAAGGTCGAGGCGCTGGATGCCGGTGCCGACGACTTCGTGACGAAGCCCTTCCAGGTGGACGAGCTGCTCGCGCGGCTGCGGGCGCTGTCCCGCCGGTCGATGCCGGCGAACGGGGAGTCGACGGTGGCGTTCGGCGACGTCGTGGTCGACCTCGCGACCAAGACCGTCACCCGGGCAGGAACTCGCGTGCACCTGACGCCGACGGAGTGGCGGATGCTGGAGCACCTCGCACGGCATCCGGGTGCCCTGGTCACCCGACAGGATCTGCTGAAGGAGATCTGGGGCAGTGAGCAGGTGTCCGACTCGGGCTACCTGCGCCTGTACATGTCGCAGCTGCGCAAGAAGCTCGAGCAGGAGCCGGCCGCGCCGGTGCATCTGCTCACCGAGGCGGGGATGGGCTACCGGCTCGTGCTCTGAGCCGAGCGCGCACGGCGTCGCAGCACCGCGACGACCCCGGCGACGACGAGCAGCACGGCCACGATGATCGCGATGATCGCCGTCGGAGTGCTCTCGGGCTCTCCGGTGAGACGGCCGACCGCGAGCCAGGCCAGACCCCAGGCCGTCGCGAGGGCGGGGGCGATGCGACCTGTCGCCCACGCGGCAGCGGCACCGATCACCAGGACGACGACCAGCACGGCGATCGCCCAGGCATCCGCGGCCTCCGCCCAACTCTCGGGTGCGATCTGCGTCAGCCACGCGGCCGTGTTCGCGACCGTCGCGATCGTCACCCAGCCGAAGTGCAGGCCGTTCGCGCCGTCGGTCAGGATGCGGTCGGCGAGGTTGCGCGCCGGGAAGCGCCCCAGCACCACGATCACCCGGGCGAGCACCGCCAGCAGCAGGGCGATCACCACGACTGTGAGCCACAGCGTCAGAAAGCGCGCGGTGACCAGCCACAGCCCGTTCAGCACCATCGACGCGGCGATCCATCCGCCCACGGCCTGCTGGCGAGCATCCTGCCGCTGTGCGGGAAGCGCCTGCCAGACGGTGTACGCGATGAGCCCGATGTAGATGAGGGACCAGATCGAGAAGGCGGGGCCGGCGGGCGCGAGATACGAGCCCTGTGCCGAGAGCGCGCCGTCCTGCAGGTCGTCGACGGATGCTCCGCCGAAGGCTCCTGCGCCCACGGCGGCCGCGATCAGCATGAACGATGCCGCCGCGATGATCAGGCTCTGCCGGCCGATGCCCTTCGTACGTGAGTCCATGGTCGTGACCATACGGCGTGGAGCGCCCGGTGCGCATCGGGGTTGACACCCGGCCGCGGTTTCGCTAACCAGGTTAGCCAAACGGCCGGGCCGCCCGCCTCCTCTGCGCATCCGTCGGGAGAAAGTCCATCCGTCGGGAGACACGCCGTCGAATGCCCCGACACCCGCGAATCCTCCCGACATGCGTGCAGGCCAGGATGGATGCCGCGGAACGGGTGGGCGGATGACGGTGCCGGGACTCAGGCCCGGGCGAAGGCCGCGTCGATCAGGACCTCCGCGGCGCCGCGCGCCTGCACGGCCACGGAGGGGTCCTTCGAGATCGCGGCCGTGCTCTGCGCCCCCTCGGCGAGGATCGACAGCTGTGCGGCGAGCGCTGCGGGGGCACCCGTGTCGGCGACCAGGCCCGCCATGTACTCCTGGAACGACGCCTTGTGTGTGCGCACGATCTCCGCGACCTCGGGGTTCGTCCCGCCGAGCTCGCCGAACGCGTTGATGAAGGCGCAGCCGCGGAAGTCGTCGGCGCAGAACCAGTTCTCGAGGTATCCGTAGACCGCGAGCAGGCGGGTGCGCGGATCATCGCCGGCGTCCGTCACGGCCACGGAGAGCCCGGACTCCCACTGGGCGTGCTTGCGGGCGAGGACAGCGGTGACGATGTCGGTCTTCGCGGGGAACAGCGCGTAGAGGCGACGCAGCGACACGCCGGCGGCCGACCGCAGCTCGTCCATGCCGACGGCCGCGTACCCCTTGCGGTAGTAGAGCTCCTCCGCGGCGGACAGGATGCGCTCTCGGGCCTCGTCTTCGGTCATGTCCAGAAGTCTACTTGACACGAGAACGAACGTTCTCTAGATTGAACACATCGAGCGAGAACGATCGTTCTCACCGCAACCGAAAGGACCAGGATCATGGGCTACATCACCGTCGGAAACGAGAACAGCACTCCGATCGAGCTCTACTACGAAGACCAGGGTTCGGGTCAGCCCGTCGTCCTGATCCACGGCTACCCGCTCGACGGCCACAGCTGGGAGCGTCAGACCCGCGAGCTCCTCGCCCAGGGCTACCGCGTCATCACTTACGACCGCCGCGGCTTCGGCGGATCTTCCAAGGTCAACGCCGGCTACGACTACGACACGTTCGCCGCCGACCTGAACACCGTGCTCGAGACCCTCGACCTGCGCGACGTCGTGCTCGTCGGCTTCTCGATGGGCACCGGAGAGCTCGCCCGCTACGTCGCGAAGTACGGACACGACCGCGTCGCGAAGCTCGCCTTCCTCGCCTCGCTCGAGCCCTTCCTGGTGCAGCGCGACGACAACCCCGAGGGCGTGCCGCAGGAGGTCTTCGACGGCATCGAGGCCGCGGCGAAGGGCGACCGCTTCGCGTGGTTCACCGACTTCTACCAGAACTTCTACAACCTCGACGAGAACCTCGGCTCGCGCATCAGCGAGCAGGCCGTGACCGGCAGCTGGAACGTCGCCATCGGCAGCGCACCCGTGGCCGCCTACGCGGTCGTCTCGGCCTGGATCGAGGACTTCCGTGGCGACGTCGAGGCTGTGCGTGCCGCGGCCAAGCCCACCCTGATCCTGCACGGCACGAAGGACAACATCCTCCCGATCGACGCGACCGCCCGCCGCTTCCACCAGGCGGTGCCGGATGCCGACTACGTCGAGGTCGAGGGCGCCCCGCACGGCCTGCTCTGGACGCACGCCGACGAGGTCAACGCCGCGCTGAAGGACTTCCTGGCGAAGTAAACCCCGTTCGTATCGCGCAAATGGTCCCGTTCCTGCTGGAACGGGACCATTTGTGTTACTCGAAGGCGAAGGAGGGAGCGACAGCTACGCGTCGCGCGAGCGCCAGAGCAGCCAGACGAAGTACGGGGCTCCGATCAGCGCCACCACGAGTCCGGCTGGCAGCTGCGCGGGGGCGATGACCGTGCGGCCGATGGTGTCCGCGACACCGACGAGCAGCCCGCCCAGCAGCACCGCGACCGGGATCACCCTGGCGTGCCTGGCACCGACGAGCGCGCGTGCGGCATGCGGAGCGACGAGCCCGACGAAGCCGATCACGCCGATCGCCGTCACACTGAGCGCCGCGAGCACCGCCGCCACGACCAGCAGCGTCAGCCGCACGGGCTCGAGGCGGATGCCGACGAGTCGCGGAGTGTCCTCGTCGAGCGACAGCACGTCGAGCTCGCGTCGGCTCATCACCACGAACGGCAGCGCGATGGCCAGGACGATCGCCAGCGGCAGCACCTGCTCCCACACGCGGCCGTACGTGGTGCCCGACAGCCAGGTGTAGATCTTCGGGGTGTCCCAGGGGTTCGACCTCAGCAGGAAGAAGGTCGTGAGCGACACGGTGAAGTACGAGACGCCGATGCCGATCAACAGGAACCTGTCGGCGTTCAAGCCGCCGCGCCACGACAGCAGGTACACGAGGGCGAAGGCCAGCAGCGCCCCGGCGATGGCACCCGCGATCATGCCCGCGGTGGACGAGACGGCACTCGTGATCACCAGCACCGCGCCGAGGCCGCCGCCGCCCGTGACGCCGAGGATGCTCGGGTCGGCGAGCGGGTTCCGGCTGACCCCCTGGATGATGGCGCCGGACAGCGCGAGCGCCCCACCCGCCACGACCGCGGCCGCGATGCGCGGCGCCCGCTCGTCCAGCGCGAAGGCGATCGCGGGGGGAGCTTCGCCCTGAAGCCACAGCGCGATGTCGCCGGTCAGCAGCCAGGTGTGCCCGGCGAGCAGGCCGAGCAACAGCACCCCGATCACGCCCAGCACGACGACCACCATGGTGATGCGGAACCGGAGTCGGCTGCGCACGCCGAACCGCACCCGCGGAGGCTCTCGCGTCGGACCGGCATCGCGCAGGCGCCGCGCCATGAGCACGAGCACGATGGCTCCGAGGAGCGTGGTCGCGACGCCGGTCGGGATGAGGATCGCCGCCTCGGCCCCGATGATCGCCCGCAGCAGAGCATCCGAGAGGATCACGACGATCGCGCCGAGGAGGCCGGCCGCCGGGATCAGGAGCAGATGGCGGTTCAGACTCGGCACCACCCGCGTCAGCAGACGGGCGAGCACGGGCGCACACAGCCCGACGAAGCCCATCGGCCCCGCGAGCGTCACCGACACCGCGGTGAGCGTGACGGCGAGCAGGATGCCGATGGCCCTCGTCGAGCGGATCGGCACACCCAGGGAGGATGCCGTGTCGTCGCCGAGCGCCAGGATGTCGAACCGCCGCGCGAGCAGCAGGGCCGCCGCCGTCACCACGACCACGACGGGTGCCGCCTGCAGGAACGCGGTCAGCCCGAGCTGCGACAGGCTGCCGCTTCCCCACGCCAGCAGCCCCTTGGTCTCCTCGTCGAAGAGGATGAGCAGGGTCGAAGTGCCGGCCTGGAATGCGAGCGCGAGGGCCGTGCCCGCGAGGATCAGCCGCGTGGTCGACGACCCCGCACCACCGGCGAGGCCGAGCACGATCCCCGCGGCGATGAGGCCCCCGGCGAACGCGACAGCGCCCGACGCCCACACCGGCACCGCGATGCCGAACGCCGCGAGCGCCGTCACCGCGAGATAGGCACCGGCGGTCACGCCCAGCGTGTCCGGCGAGGCCAGAGCGTTGCGGGCGAGCGACTGGAGCAGGATGCCGGCGACGCCGAGCGCCACCCCCACGGCGATGCCCGCGGCGAGGCGTGGCACCCGCGACCCCCACAGCACCTCGGTGTCAGCGAACACGGCACCGCTCGTGCCCTGCGTGAGATGCCAGCAGGCCACGGCGACGAGCACGATCGCAAGGGCGACGAGCACGCCGATGCCCGTCAGCAGGGCACCCGGCCGGCGTCCCTCCGCCTCGTCGGGCGCGACGGCGGGAGCCGGGCGCGCCGGCTCCGTCGTGGCCGCCGCGTCGTCGAGGCGAAGGGCACCCGTCACTTCGAGAGCACCTCGACGTAGCCGTCGATGATCTGCTGGGTCGAGCGCGGTCCGCCGAACGTCCAGATCCCGGCGGGGAACGCGGTGAGGCGGTCATCGGCCACGGCGGGCAGCGAGGTCCAGGCCGGGTTGTCCTGCAGGGCGTCGATGAAGCTCTCGGACTCGGGGTCTTCGGTGCCGGTGTAGAACAGGCTGGCGTCGCCGACCGTGGTCATGCCCTCGACATCGGTCTGGCCGAGGCCGTACGTGGGGTCGACCTCGCCGGTCCAGGCGTTCTTCAGACCGAGCTTCTCGCCGATCTCCCCGACCAGCGAGCCCTGGCCGAACGGACGCAGCGCGACGTTGCCGCCGTCGACCCAGCCGTCGAAGAACACGAACTCCGTCGTGGGCAGGTCGAGATCCGCGAGTTCGGCCGATGCCGAGTCCAAGTGGGCCTGGAACTCGTCGGCGACGACCTCGGCGCGCTCCTCGCGGCCGGTCACCTGGGCGATGAGGTCGAGCGTGCCGAGCATCTTCGCGATGGGGTCGGCGGCATCCGCACCGATGGTCGCCAGCACCGGCACGTCGTAGGCCTCGAGCTGGGCGACGATGGGGTCGTCCGCGGCGCTGACCTCGACGATCACGAGGTCGGGCTCGGTGCCGAACAGCGTCTCGAGGTTCGGCTCCTGGCGGGTGCCGACGTCGGTCACACCCTCCGGGAGCTCCTCCGCGGTGACCCACGTGCTGTACCCCTCGGCGTCGGCGACCGCGACCGGGGTGACGCACAGCGACAGCGCATCCTCGATCTGCTGCCACTCCAGCACCGCGATCCGCTCGGCGGGCTTGTCGAGTTCGACCGTGCGGCCGAGGTCGTCCGTGACGGAGACGGCGCCCGTCGAGGTCGCGGTGGTGTCGTCGCCGCAGCCCGCGCTCGTCGAGGCCGAGGCGTCGGAGTCGGAGGCCGCGGGGGCCTGGGTGGTGCCGCAGCCGGCGAGGGCCATCACGAGCGCGCCACCCAGGGCGATCAGGGCGAGGGGCTTCTTCTTCATTCGGTTCTTCCTCCGGGAGGGGTGAGGGGGTTTCAGGATGCTGCGCGGGCGCGGTGCCGGCCGTGGTGACGACCGCGCGGGAGCACCCGCACGAGGCCGGTCTCCTCGTCGATCTCGGTGTCGATCCGCAGGCCGTACACGTGCGAGAGGTTCTCGCCCGTGAGCACCTCGGCGGGGGTGCCCGCCGCGTGCACTCGACCGGCGTGCAGCAGCACCACGTCGTCGGCGACGGATGCCGCGTGGTCGAGGTCGTGCAGCACGACGCCGAGGGCGGTGCCGTGGTCGTCGGCGAGCTCGCGCACCAGGTCGAGCGTTTCCACCTGGTAGCGCAGGTCGAGGTGGTTGGTCGGCTCGTCGAGGAGCAGCACGCCCGTCTCCTGCGCCAGCGCGGTCGCCAGCCACACGCGCTGCAGTTCGCCGCCCGAGAGCTGGTCGACGGGGCGGGCGGCCATGGCGCGGAGTCCGGTCAGTTCGAGCGCCCGCGCGACGGCGGCGCGGTCGGCGTCACTGACACCGGAGAAACGGCCCCGATGCGGGTGGCGGCCGTACGCCACGACGTCGGAGACCTCGATCCCGGACGGATGCGGCCGCGACTGCGAGAGCATCGCGACGGCCTTGGCGAACTCCTTCGCCGAGAGGGCCGCGGCATCGCGAGTCTCGTCGCCGCCGATGCGCACGCTCCCCGCCTCGATGCGGTGCAGGCGGGCGAGCGCGCGCAGGACGGTCGACTTGCCGCTGCCGTTCGGCCCGATGAGGGCGGTGACCCGTCCGGGTGCCAGGCGCAGCGAGACGTCGTGCACCACCCGGGCTCGGCCGTACCCGAGCACGAGGGATTCGCCCTGCAGGGCGTGGGGCGCTGTCGTCGTCATGTCAGCCCCGCATCGCGACGCCGCGTCGCCAGTAGCCCATGAACGCGACCTGCCCGCGGTCGACGCCGAGGTCCTTGACGAGGTGGCGGCGCAGGGTGGTGACCACGCCGCTCTCCCCCGCGATCCAGAAGTAGCGCTCCGCCGGGGCATCCGCCCGGTCGATCTCTTCCCCGAGGCCGGAGTAGTCCGGCGTCTCCCAGAGCAGGTCCTCGCCGTCGATGTCCTTCACCCGGATCTCCTCCGCCGCGTCGGCGTCTCCGAGGTAGCCGAGCACGGCGGGGATCAGGCGCAGGCCGTGCGGGTCACCGGCGTCGCGCGGCAGCCAGTGCACCTCGACACCGGACGGCACGTCGATGCGCAGGATGTCGGCGGGAGAGGGCACCTCGATGAAGGCCACTCCGCGCAGGTCGCGGGGCGCGTCCTCCAGGATGCGGGCGATGGCGGGGGCCGCCGTCTCGTCGCCGGCGAGCACGACCGACGCCGCGGTGCCCGGCGCGAACTCGGCCCCACCGTGCGCATCCACGTCGACGCCGCGACGGGGCCCGACGAGGTAGAGCTCCTGGCCGACCGCCGCCTGGCTCGCCCACAGCGATGCGGGTCCGGTGAGCCCCGGCTCGAGGTGCAGCACGAAGTCGACGTCCACCTCGGTGCCCGCGGCGGGATCCACCCGCAGCTCGCGCACGGAGTAGGTGCGCATCGAGCCGCGCTCCTCCTCCGGCACCGCGAGGAAAGACTGCCACCAGTTGTCCGAGGCCCGATCGAGTTCGGGGAGGATGCCGGATGCCGGCGGGAAGACCAGCTTGATGCGGCTGTCGAACACCTCGCCGGGCGTGCCGAACTCACTCAGGTCGTCGCCGCCGAACGTCACGCGCACGAACGAGGGCGAGACGCGGGCGACGGCGCGCACCTCGGCGCGGGTGAGGATGTAGGTCGGACGCTCGGTGGTGGTCGTCTCAGCGGACATGGTGCCTCCCGATGGGTGTGACCATCGGCTTGCCGGAGACCGGGTCGATGGTGATCTGATTGGCGAGGCCGAAGACCTCTTCGACGAGCTGTGCGGTGACGATGTCCTGCGGGGCGCCCGTCGCGTGCACCCGCCCGTCTTTCATGGCGACCAGCTCGTCGGCGTAGCGTGCCGCGAGGTTGAGGTCGTGCAGCACCATGACGATGGTGGTGCCGCGCGAGACGCTCAGGTCGGTGAGCAGGTCGAGGACCTCGACCTGGTGCGCGACGTCGAGGAACGTGGTCGGCTCGTCGAGCAACAGGATGTCGGTCTCCTGCGCGAGGGCCATCGCGATCCAGACGCGCTGCCGCTGTCCGCCGGAGAGCTCATCGACGCTGCGGTCGGCCAGGTCGGTGATGCCGGTCGCGTCGAGGGCATCGGCCACCACCTCGTAGTCGTGGGTGCTCCACCGCGCGAGCATCTTCTGGTGCGGGTGCCGTCCCCGACCGACCAGATCCGCGACCGCGATGCCCTCGGGCGCGACCGGCGACTGCGGCAGCAGGCCGAGGATGCGGGCGACCTCTTTGGTGGGCCGGGCGTGCACGGACTTGCCGTCGAGCACGACCTGTCCCTCGGTGGGCGAGAGCAGGCGGGCGAGCGAGCGCAGCAGCGTCGACTTGCCGCATCCGTTGGCCCCGACGATCGTCGTGATGCGGCCGGGGGCGATCTGCAGGTCGAGGCCGTCGACGACGGTGCGGTCACCGTAGGCCAGACTCACGCCTTCGGCGGACAGGCTGTGCGAGACGGTCAAAGCGAACCCCCGGAACGGTTGGTGCGGATGAGCAGGTAGATCAGGTACGGCGCACCGACCACGCCGGTGATGACGCCGACCGGATAGCGGGTACCGAAGGCGAACTGGCCGATCAGATCGCCGCCGAGCACGAGCACGGCCCCGACGAACGCCGACGGCAGGAGCAGGTTGGCGCCCGGCCCGGTGATGCGGGCGGCGATGGGTCCGGCCATGAACGCGACGAACGCGATGGGACCGGTCGCCGCGGTCGCGAACGCGAGCAGCGCGACCGCCCCGAGGATGAGCAGCAGGCGCGTGGCGTCGACCCGGATCCCGAGGCCGGCCGCGGAGTCGTCGCCGAGCTGGAGGGCGCCGAGCGCACGCCCCTGCGACAGCATCAGCGGCACGATGATGAGCGCGGCGATGGCCATCGGCAGCACCCGCTCCCACGACGCATTGTTGAGGCTTCCGGTCAACCACTGCATCGCGGTCTGGATGTCCCAGTTCGCGGCGCGCGACAGCATGTACGAGATGACGCTCTGCAGCATCGCCGCGACACCGATGCCGATCAGGATCAGGCGGGTGCCGGCGAAGCCGCCCTTGATCGAGAGCAGGTAGATCGCGAAGGCCGTGACGACGGCGCCGCCGAGGGCGAGCAGCGACACGACCGGCCCGTTCACCGAGAGCACGACGATGCCGAAGACCGCGGCCGCCCCGGCGCCGTTCGAGATGCCGATGATGTCGGGCGAGGCGAGCGGATTGCGCAGCATCGTCTGGAAGCAGACTCCCGCCATGCCGAAGCCGATCCCGGTGAGCACGGCCAGGATCGCCCGCGGCAGCCGCAGGTCGCCGACGGTGAATGAGGCCCCGGGGACGGTCTCGCCGAGGATCACGCGGATGACCTCGTCGAGCGGGTAGAACGTGTTGCCGACCATGAGGGCGACCGTGAACAGCACGAGCAGCAGGATGCCGAGCACGATCGTGGCGATCGCGTGGCGGCGGTGGCGCGCGCGACGGCCCGCGACGATGCGCGCGATCCGGGCGGATGCCGGCTCGTCGACGCGGTCGAGGGTGTGTTCGGTGTGCTCGGTCGTGCTCACAGCTCACGCACCTTCTGCCGACGGACGATCCAGATGAAGAACGGGGCGCCGATGATGGCGGTGATGATGCCGACCTGGATCTCCTCCGCCGAGGGCGAGATCACGCGGCCGATGATGTCGCTCGCGGTCAGCAGCGCGGCACCGGCGATGGCCGAGAACGGCAGCAGCCAGCGGTGATCGGTGCCCACCAGCATCCGGCACATGTGCGGGACGATGAGTCCGACGAAGCCGATGGGCCCGGCGATGGCCGTCGCCGCTCCCGCGAGGATCACCGCACCGAGCGCCGATATCAGGCGTGTGCGGAACACGTGCTCGCCGAGACCCTTGGCCATGTCGTCGCCGAGCGCGAGCGAGTTCATGCCGCGCGAGCACAGGAAGCAGATGAGGGCGCCGACCGCGAGGACGGGCGCGGTGAGCGCGATGCGCGGCCACTCCGCCCCGCCGACACCGCCGATCTGCCAGGACTGGAACGTCTGGAGCAGGTCGACGCGGGGCAGCATCACCGCGCTGATCAGCGAGGCGAAGGCCGCCGAGGTGGCGGCACCCGCGAGCGCGAGCTTGAGCGGCGTCGCGCCCCCGCGCCCGAGGGAGCCGACCGTGTAGACGAACACGGCGGCGATCCCGGCTCCGGCGATCGCGAACCCCATCTGCCCGTAGGGGTTGCTGAGGCCGAAGAAGGCGATGCCGCAGACGACCGCGAGCGAGGCGCCGTTCGAGACGCCGAGGATGCCGGGGTCGGCGATGGGGTTGCGCGTCACAGCCTGCATGGTCGCACCGGAGAGGGCGAGCGCGGCACCGACGAGGAGGGCGAGCACGGTGCGCGGGATGCGCTTGACGATCGCGGCCTGGGAGATCGTGTCGGTGTGGCCGCCGAGGGCCGCGACGATGTCGTCGAAGGAGACCGCGCGCACGCCGAACGAGATCGACAGGATGCTGAGGACGACGAGCACCACGACCCCGATGAGCAGCCAGAAGGTGCGCACCAGCGCCGGGTGCCGCAGGTCTGCGGCACCCGGCGCGGGGGCGATGACGGTTGCTGAGGTCACTGAGGATTCACTCCGCTGATGCGGATCGAACGGTTACTTCGCGAGCGGTGCAGCCAGCAGTGCGAGGTAGTCGCTGAGGCCCCACGGGATGGACAGCGGCGACGGGTTCGCGGATGCGGCGACCGGCGTCGCGTTGGGGAGGATCGCGATACGCCCCTCGGCGATGGCCGGGATCTTCGACAGCAGCGGGTCGGCCTGGAGCTGAGCGATGAGCGCGTCGTCGCCGTAGGTGACGAACAAGTCCACGTCGGCGAACTTCGCGACCTCTTCCGCGCTGACCGTCAGATCGAACTTCTCGGTGTCTGCGGTGTCTTCCACGATCGACGGGAACGGCAGGCCGAGGTTGTCGTGGAGGTATCCGGGACGCGTGTCGATCGCCGTGTAATAGCCGATCTGGCTCAGGTCGGCCGGGTCGAGGTACGCGAACAGGACCTTCTTGTCCTTCAGGATGCTGTTCGCCTCGAGAGCGGTCTCGGCGTCGGCGTGCAGCTCGTCGATCAGTGCTTCGCCCTCATCCTGGAGGCCGAGTGCCTTCGAGTTCATCTCGATCATGTCGTCGACCGAGGTGCCCCAGGCGACCTCGGGGAACGCGATGACCGGAGCGATCTTGGAGAGGGTGTCGTACTCCTCCTGCGTGAGGCCGGAGTATGCCGCGAGGATCACGTCGGGCTCGGTGTCGGCCACGGCCTCGTAATCGATGCCGTCGGTCTCATCGAACAGGACCGGGGTCTCGGCGTCCAGCTCGTCGAGCTTCTCCTCGACCCAGGGCAGCACGCCGTTGTCGTCGTCGTCGCCCCAGCTGGCCTTGCTCATGCCGACCGGGACGATGCCGAGCGCCAGCGGCACCTCGTGATTCGCCCAGGCGACCGTCGCGATGCGCTCGGGCTTCTCCGAGATGGTGGTCTCGCCGTAGGCGTGCTCCACCGTGACGGGGAAGGCATCCGCGGAGGCGGGGTTACCGCCGGCTGTTCCGGTCGATTCCGGCGCGGGGGACGCGCAGGCGGAGAGGCCGACGGCGAGTGCAGCGGCCGCGCCGATGGCGAGGATTCGAGAGATGCGCACAGGCGTTCCCTTCGGGTTCGGGGTGAGGGGGCGGCGCGAGAGGTGCGCCCAGCCTTTGGTAAGCCTGGCCTAATCTAACACGGAGGTTAGGGCGACCTCACTTCGAGTCCTGGAACCCCGCGCAGTTGCGGGCACAGAAAAAGCCGGCCGGATCCGTGAGGATCCGGCCGGCTTCAGGAAGTCAGCGCGCGCTCAGAGAGCGCGGATGTTCGCCGCCTGCATGCCCTTGGGGCCACGCTCAGCGTCGAATTCGACCTTCTGGTTCTCGCGGAGCTCCTTGAAACCGGAGCCGGCGATAGCCGAGTAGTGGGCGAAAAGGTCGTCCGAGCCGTCATCGGGAGCGATGAAGCCGAAGCCCTTTTCCGCGTTGAACCATTTCACAGTGCCAGTGGCCATGTGTTTCTACTTTCTGTTGACTTAGCCGTTTACACGGCCTACGCCGAATCGGAACATCCGAGACGCGCGCATTGTCACGCTACCACGGCAGGCTGACCAACAGCACTGTTCGACGGATTCTTCTGCAGAAGTGCCGCCTCGGTGCGTGTGCTCACCCCGAGTTTCCGCAGCACCGCCGACACGTGGACGCTCACGGTCTTGACGCTGATGAACAGTCGCTCACCGATCTGGCGGTTGCTCAGCCCCTCGGCGATGAGCTCGAGCACCTGCTTCTCCCGCGCGGTCAGCGGGTCGGTGCCGATGGAAGGCTCCGCATCGATGCGGAGCCCGAGCCCCGCATCGGTCGCGAAACGAGCGACGGCGGCCTGCAGCTGCGCGTGCCCCAGGGCCGCGGCGATCTCGGCCGCCTCGGCCAGCACGGTCGACGCCGCTGCGCGGTCGCCCGCCTGCACCCGCATCCGCGCCTGCTCGAGCCGGATCACGACGCGGAAGGTGACCGGAACGTCATCGCCGTCGGCACACCGCAGCGCCGCATCGAGCGAGTCGGGATGCGGGTCGAGCAGGGCCACGAGGATCGTCGACCAGGCGTCGTCTTGGAGCTGCGCGGGCTGCGCGAGCCAGGCGGTGCGAATCGCGTCGGCTGCGTCGGCGACCGCGGACCCCTCTGCCCGCAGCTCGGAGAGGAGCGCCCCGCCCTGCAGCATGAGTCGCCGCTGGTGCAGCAGGGCCGGCCGATCATCGCGGAGCATCTCGAGGATCGTGTCGAGAGCACCGCGGAGGTCGCCCGCGCTCTCGGCCACCGCGACCGTCATCATCACCCGGTCGTACCAGATCTGCCGCTCCGAGATGCCGGTCTCCTCGAACGCGGGCAACCACGTCTGCAGCAACTCCGCCGCCTCGGCTGACCGGCCGCGCCAGGCCAGCACCCGCACGTGCGTCATGCTCATGTACATGCGGAACACCCGCAGAGTGCCCTGCACGAAGTCGCGCGACAGCATGTCTTCGACCCGGTCGATCTCCCCCAGCTCGAGCAGCGGCACCACCATGTTCTGCGCCATGATCGAGCCCGATGTGCGTTCGACGCGGAGTTCGCGCGCCCGGCGCAGCCCCTCCTCGGCGACCTCGACGGCCTCGCGGTAGCGGCCGAGCAGAGTGAGCAGATCGGAGTAGTTGACGCGGTAGCGCATCTCGGCGTCCGAGCCCGTCGCGAGCTGCCGTGCACGTTCGTATTCGCGCACGCCCGCCTCGACCTCGCCCAGATGCGCGAGCGAGCCGCCGCGCACATTCGCGGCGACGGACAGCTGATCGGAGGAGCCTGCGCCCGCCGCCCTGCGCTCGGCCTCGTCCGCGAGACGGATCGCCTCTTCACGGTCGCCCGCGATCATGCGGCGGCTGGCGAGACGGTTGAGCAGCTCGGCGCGGAAGGCCTCATCGTCGATGTGCTCCTCGGCGATGGCCAGGGCCTGTTGCAGCAGCGGGATCGCCCCGAGGCGCCCGAGGTTGACCAGGTACAGCGCCTTGTTGCGCAGCAGCCGCGCATGCAGACGCGGATCCACCGTTTCGGGGTCGACCTCGGCGAGAGCGAGGTTCGCGACGGCGAGCGCCCGCTCACCATCGCCCGCGTTGCGGAGGATCGAGCCCAGGACGAGAAGCAGATCGAGGCGCTCGATCCGCGCGGCCCCGGCGGCATCGGGGACGAGCGGCCACAGCTCCAGCATGAGCTCGCCGAAGCGGGCGGCGGTCGCGAACGCGTACTGCGACTTCGCGTGGCGCATCGCATCGGCGGCGGCGACGAGCGCCTTCCGGTCGTCTTGCGCGAGCTGCCAGTGGTACGCGAGCGCGGCGGCATCCCCCGAGTCACTGCCCGCGCCTTGGGCCTCGAGCGACTCGGCGTAGGCGCGATGCAGCCGGGCGCGCTCACCGGGGAGCAGATCGTCGTGCACTGCTTCACGAAGGAGGGCGTGCCGGAACCGATAGTCGTCGTCGACCACGACCAGGATGCCGCTGCGCGTCGCCTCGCGGATCGCCTCGTCGAGCTGCTGCTCGGGGCGATCGGCGAGGCGCGTGATCAGCGGATGCGACAGCGGGCGCTCGGCACCGGAGGCGACCTTGACGACGTGCTGCGCATCGTCGCCGAGACGATCGAACCGGGCCAGCAGCAGGTCGCGGAGGCCATCGGGAAGAGAGCCGTTCGCGCATCCCGCGATCTCCTCGACGAAGAACGGCACGCCCTCGGCACGTTCCTGCATGCGCTCGAAGGCGGCTTCGGACAGCGGGCGACCGGTGATCTGCTCGGCCAGCTCGCGCACCGCGGCTTCGTCGAGCCGGGCGAGCGTGAGGCGCTCGAGCAGACGCGCACGGGTGGCCTCGCCGATGAAGCGGCTCACGGCGTCGCCACGCCGCACGTCGTCGCTCCGGCAGGTGAGGAGCAGCAGGATGCGACCGCGGCCGAGGGCGCGCAGGAGGAACGACAGGATGGCGAGCGTCGACTCGTCGGCCCAGTGCAGGTCTTCCACCACGAGCACCTGCGGAGCCTGTTCGGCGGCCGCCTCGATGAGGGAGGCGATGGCGTCGCGGAGCCGCTCAGGGCTGGTGCGCTCGCGATCGGTCGGAGCATCGACGAGCTCGGGCAGCAGCATCCCCAGCGCCTCGACGCCCACACCGACCGACTCGCGCACCCGTTCGATGCCCATGCGCGTGACGATCGAGCGGAGGATGCCGGTGAGCGGGCCGTAGGGCGTGCGGGAGGCCCCGAGGTCGAGGCACCAGCCCACATGGACGTCGGCGGTGTTCTCGATCTCGATGGCGAACTCGCGCAGCAGCCGGGACTTGCCGATCCCCGCCTCGCCCTCGACGAGCAGGGCCGCCGGCACGCCCTCGCGCACGCCCTCGAAAAGGCGGCGCACCTCGGAGAACTCGGCCGCACGACCGACCATCGCGGCGCTCGGTGCGGAGGAAGGCATGGATTCATCGTGCCACCCTCCACCGACACCGGGGGCGCGTTCCGCGACGACGATGCTCACCGTGCGGGTGCCGCCGTCGGCTCGCATCCGGAGCTCGCCCGCTCCGAGGCCGCGTGCCCCGCGCCGGGACGCGCGTTCGTGGCACTGCGGCCCGCGTCGCGTGCACCCACAGTGCTGGCCGTCGATCCACGGAAGATGCGCGTCAGCATCCGGCGCACCGCTCCCGGGGGACGGGGCACGATCTGGTCGGCGTGCTCGATGAGCATGCGCCGCCGCGCGGCTGCGCGTTCCATCTCCTCCTGCTGGTAACCGGTGTACTGCTCGGTGAAAAACGTGTGCTCGAACATGGGGATCTCCTCGGCGGTGTGCGGTATCCCTACACTCCGCTCTGAGGTGCCCCGCCGACATCGGACGGATTCCCTATCTTTCTGCCGCCGACGTCTAGGGATGCCGCCGGCGAGGGGTCGCGACGCCTACGCCCGCGGCGACTCGGCGCGCAGCGGCGACCGACGGGCCGAGGGGCGGGACTGCGACGGCACGAGGATCGCCAGCACCCGCACGAGCGTGGCCATCCACAGCAGTCCGAGCCCGACGACGACGGCTTCGAGCGCAGTGGCCGAGTACAGCCCGAACGGGACCCACAGCACGACGGCCACCACGATGAGTAGGCCGACGCCGACAGACGTGATCAGCAGCGCGCGGGGAGGAGCCGGGATCGCGGCCACGGTCGCGGCCGCAGACCCGAGGAAAAGGACGAGCGTCGCGACGGCGGCGATGTCGTGCGGAAGGGGCACCCGATGCAGGGGCAGCAGCCCGACGGCCGCGAGCGCGACACCGGCCGCCGCCCACAGCGCGACCACCACGGCGATGCGGCGCAGAGCGGAATCGCCGAGCATCCGGTGCAGGTCGCGGCCGATGTACGAGCCGACGGTCGCGATCAGCAGGCCGGCCACGACGAGGGTGCCGTTGAACGCCCATCCCGACCCGAGCTGCGAGAAGTTCTCCTCCCACCAGCGCGGGTCGGCGGAGGTGACCATGGCGAAGAGCGTACCGATCACGAGGAATCCGAACAGGAGCGCGGACAGGTCGGCGGTGCGCAGCCCGATGCCGGCCCCGAAGGCGAAGCGACCGCCGACGGCCGAAGCGACGCCTGCGAGCAGACCACCGCCGACCGCCGCGAGCTGCAGCCCCTGAAGGCCGACGGCGAGGATCTCGGCCGTGAGCAGCACACCCATCAGCGTGACTGCGCCGAAGGCCACGGTGAGCGCGACGGTCGAGAGGCCGGAGACCACGGCCTGCCAGCGCGGCATCGGCCCGGTCTCCGCGCGACGGTGCATCAGCGTGCTCACGAGGAATGCGGCGGCCGCGACGATCCCGGCGATCGTTGCGACGGGCGCCGCCAACGACCCCGGACCGGTGAGCGGGCGCGCATCGCCATGCAGGAGCAGGATGCCGGCGACGGTGCCGACGACGAAGCATATCACGGTCGCCCAGACGGCCCTCGTCTCGCCGCGCAGCTTCTCTTCCTGCTCCATGAGCCCATGCAAGCACGCACCTCGGACGCGCGGAAGATCCCGCGCACTCCGCCCGGCAGCTCAAGCCTGAGCTGGTCCGTCAGGCGTGCTGCAGAGCCTTGGGGGTGAAGTAGGCGACCTCTCCGGTCTCGTCCTCGATGCCGAAGATGAACTGCCCGGAGGGCGTCGCGCAGATGTCGATGACCTTCCCCCGTGAACGCGGGGTGATGACTTCGTCCCCCGGCTTGAATGTGGTCTTCGTCATGGCGCGAGCGTACAACGATGCCGCGAGGCCCGGATGCCGAAACGGCATCCGGGCCTCGCGTCGGATTCGCGTCAGGCGTCGACGTCGCCGCGCCAGGATCCGGTCTCGACGCCGCGGCCCTCGATGAACTCCTTGAAGTTCTGCAGGTCCTTCTTGACGGCGTGACCGCCGGCGCCGACGAGGGAGCCGAGCTTCTCGAGCAGCCCCTCCGGCGCCCAGTCCAACTGCACCGTCACGCGGGTCGACGTGTCGTCGAGCTTGTGGAACGTCACCACACCGGCGTGCTCGGTCTCGCCGCCGGTGCTGTTCCACGCGACGCGCTCATCCGGGTGCTGCTCGGTGATCTCGGCGTCGAACTCGCGGGTCGCGCCGCCGACCTTCACCTTCCAATGCGTGTGCGTGTCGTCGATCTGAGTGATCGACTCGACCTCGTCGAGGAACTTCGGGAAGCTCTCGAACTGCGTCCACTGGTTGTACGCCGTGCGTACGGGGACGTCGACGTCGATGGTCTCGATGATCTGCACCATGTGATGCTCCTCACTTCTCGTCGTTCGTGTTCCTCCATTCAGCCCGGAACGGCGAGGATCGGCGACGGGGTTGACATCCGCATCGCCGGACGACGATCATCCGCGACACCACGGCACTACCGTTGAGGGCATGCGCATCCCCGCCGCGATCCGCGCCTCCCAGCGCTCCCCGCTGCTGCAGGTCGTGAAGTCGGCCGCGGCGACGATCGCCGCGTGGCTCATCGCCGGATGGGTGTTCCCCGCGCAGCTGCCGGTGTTCGCCGCGATCGCCGCGCTCCTGGTCGTGCAGCCCAGCGTGAACCAGTCGCTGTCGAAGGCGCTCGAGCGCAGCATCGGTGTGATCGCCGGTGTGGTGATCGCCGTCGCGCTCGGCCTGCTGCTGGGGTCGCCGAGCTGGATCGTGCTGCTCGCGATCGTCGTCGCGATGCTGGTCGCGTGGATCTTCCGGGCCTCCCCCGGCACCGGCAACCAGGTCGCGATCTCGGCGATGCTCGTGCTGGCGCTCGGATCGTCGAGCCCGGAGTACGCGTTCGCGCGCATCGTGGAGACCTTGATCGGGGTGGTGATCGGCATCGTCGTGAACGCGCTGATCGTGCCTCCGGTGCTGGTCGCCCCCGCTCGGCGCGATGTCGGACTGCTCGGGCGGGAGCTCGCCGCCAGCCTCGACCGCCTGGCCGTCGCGCTGCCGGAGCCGCAGACGGCCGCACAGCTCCAGGAGCTGATGCTGGAGGTGCGGCTGCTACGTCCGATGAAGGATGCCGCCGACGCCTCCATCGCCGCGGGCGAGGAGTCGCTCACCCTGAACCCGCGGCGCTCGACCCACCGCAGCGAGCTGAAGGAGATGCGGGAGCTGCTCGAGCGTCTGTCGCCCATCGTGACACAGACGATCGGCATGACCCGTGCATACTTCGACCACTACGACGACACGATCGGCGAAGAGCCCGCCGTCACCGCGATCGCCGAGCAGCTGCGGCGCGCCGGGCACGACGTGCGCCTGGCCGTGCAGATCGCCGAGGCGTCGCCCGAACCCGACACGATGACGTCCGCGATCCCCGCGCTCACCGCCCCACTCGTGATCCGACCGCCGTCATCGCAGCACTGGATCCTGATCGGCTCGCTCATGGAAGACCTCCGCCGGATCCGGGGCGAACTACTCGACGAGGACTGACCGACTCCGCATACGCTGGTGGCATGTCCGACATGACCGTCGCGGAGGCCCTGGGCGAGCTCGCCGCACTGGAAGATCCGAAGATGCGCGCCGCCAACGAGAAGCGCGGCGACGACCACGGCATCAACCTCAGCCGGATGCGCGCGCTCGCGAAGCGGATCAAGACCGACCAGCCGCTCGCGGAAGAGCTCTGGGCGACCGGCGAGACCCCGGCGCGACTGCTGGCCCTGCTGATCTGCCGCGCCCGCGACTTCAGCGCCGACGAACTCGACGCCATGCTGCGCGAGACCCGCCCGCCGAAGGTCAACGACTGGTTCGTGAACTACGTCGCCAAGAAGACGCCGCTCGCGGAAGAGCTGCGGCTGCGTTGGTTCGACGACGCCGACCCCACGGTGGCCGCGGCCGCCTGGTCGCTCACGACCGTGCGCGTGATGAAGGACGCGGACGGCCTGGACCTGCCACACCTGCTCGACCTCATCGAGCGGGATATGAAGGATGCGCCGTCGCGTCTGCAGTGGGCGATGAACGAGACCCTCGCCAACATCGGCATCTTCCACCCGGAGTACCGCGCGAGGGCGCTGGAGATCGGGGAGCGCCTGCAGGTCCTCGCGGACTACCCCACCGCTCCCGGCTGCACCTCGCCGTTCGCGCCGCTGTGGATCGGCGAGCTCGTGCGGCGCCGCGAGGGCTGAGCGCGTTCAGGTTTGCAGCACGCTGCCACCCACCTGGCGCGAAGGAGATCTCGCGCCCTGAAGGAGAGCATCCGGCATACGCTCCTTCATTGCGTGAGTTCTCCTTCGGAACGGGCGAGCGCGGCATCCGCCTCGGTGACCGGCAGGCGTGTCTTGCCCCGATTCCGCATTTGAGCAAGTAACGTTATACACTTTATGAGTCGCGGGGGCTCTGGGGTGATCGCATGGGGCGGTCTCTGCCGCGCGCGACACGACCTGGGGAGCATCATGACCACGCAAGACGAACTGAACACACTCATCGCCGACATCGCGCGCGACATCAACGGCTTCATCGGCGCCTCCGTCGTCGATCTGGAGTCCGGGATGCCGCTCGCCTCGAGCTCGGTCCGACCGGACTTCGACCTCGACGTGGCGAGCGCCTACAACAGCGAGATCGTCAAGAACAAGATGCGCACGATCGAGGCGCTCGGCCTCGACGCGACCTTCGAGGACATGCTGCTCACGCTCGACACGCAGCTCCACCTGCTCAAGATGATCACGCCCGAGATGTTCATCTATCTCGCCGCCGACCGCCAGGCGACGAACCTCGCCCTTCTCCGTTCTGCCGTGAACCGCCATGTGGCGGCTCTGAACGCTTGACCAGGGAGGCCGCGCGCAGCGACGGCCTCGAGGAGATCTCGTGGGTGCGTGCCGCGTCGGCGGAGACGCCGATGCGGCGGGCACGCTGGCGGCACGTGAATCTGCCGAACCGTTACCGGCTCATCTTCGCCGGGCCGGTCGGGGCGGGGAAGACGACGGCTGTCCGGGCACTGAGTGACGTCCCGCCGGTCGACACCGACGTTCCCATCTCGGCCGGATCGGCGGAGTACGGCGACGGCGAGAAGACCACCACCACGGTGGGCCTCGACTACGGCGCGTGGAAACCCACGCCCGAGATCGCCGTCACGCTCATCGGGGTTCCCGGGCAAGACCGCTTCGCTCCCGCCCGCCGCAGATCCTCGACGGCAGACACGCGCATCCTGCTCTGGCTTCGTGCCGACCGGCCACACCTCGCCGCCGATGCCGCCACATGGATTCCGCGGTTCGCCGGCGACGGCCAACGAATGGTCATCGCGGTGAGCCACTGTGAGGAAGAGGCGCTGCCCACGGTGCGCCAGGAGCTCACCGAGGTCCTGGCGCGATACGGCATCCCCCCGAACCGCGTTCATGTCGCCGACGCGCGCGATCGCGACAGCGTGATGCGAGTCGCCTGCGTGGCCCTTGATCTTCCGGAAGAAGAGTCGTGAACACACACAACCGAACAGACCACCCCCCTCTCTCCCACGACGCTGCACATCGGCACGACGCGACCTACGGGGGCGACCCCGTGCTCATGCATCCGGAGATCGCGGCGCACTGGGAGCTCTGGTCGAGCGTGGTGAGCCAGGCCGCTCTCACCCGACTGCGTCATCTCCAAGAGCGCTTCCCGGAGCTGACGACGGCTGTCCTCTCGACCGCCGACGGCCTGCACATCGCCTCCGTCGGCGCACGGGACGAGACGGGAGAGCGGCTGGCGGCGATCAACGGTTCGCTGTTCGGCGTCGCCAGGGCCGAAGCCGAGATCATCTCCGGGGGAACCGAACCGAGCCTGTCGGCCGTCGTGTCGGTGTCGATCGGTCAGAGCCAGCTCTCGTTGCTCAGCTTCGTCCTGGCGCCCTACGGCCAGCTGCTCCTGTCGGTGTCGGCGGCCGGAGTCCAGGTCGGCACCGTGATCGTGCAGGCGCGCTCGGCGGCGTACGAGCTGATCACCGCGCTCGGGCTCGCCGGAACCCCCGGCTGAGGCATGGGGTCGCTGGCTACGCTGGGGCGATGAGCACGCACATCGCCGCTGAGCCCGGCCAGATCGCCCCCATCGTCCTGTTTCCCGGCGACCCGCTGCGAGCGAAGTGGATCGCCGAGACGTTTCTCGAGAACGCCGAGCTGTACACCGAGACGCGCGGCATGCTGGGCTTCACCGGCACGTGGGAGGGGCACCGCATCTCGGTGCAGGGTTCCGGCATGGGCCAGCCGTCGATGGCGATCTACGCCAACGAGCTGTTCGACTCCTACGACGTGCAGACGATCGTGCGGGTCGGGTCGTGCGGGGCGCTGACCGAGCGCGTCAAGGTGCGCGACATCATCATCGCCAACGGGGCTTCCACGGATTCCGGCATCAACCGCGTGCGCTTCCACGGACTCGACTACGCGGCGGTCGCGGACTTCGGGCACCTGCGCGCGGCCGTGGAGGCGAGCGAGGCGGAAGACCTCGAGTCGACCGTGCACGTCGGGCAGCTGTTCTCGAGCGACCAGTTCTACAGCACCCGCCCCGAGCTCACGGAGCCGTTCGTGCAGCACGGCATCCTGGGCGTCGAGATGGAGGCGGCCGGGCTCTACACCCTCGCGGCCTACTACGGTCGGCGCGCACTCGCCATCTGCACGGTCAGCGACCACATCGTCACGGGCGAGGAGACCACGGCGCAGGAGCGCGAGCAGACCTTCGGCGACATGATCCGCATCGCCCTGCGCGCCGCCACCGCAGTCTGAACCGGTCTGACCCGTCCTCGCGGATGGGATGATCGAGGGACCATGACTTCCTCTCCGCGGCTCGATCCCGCCATCGTTCCGGACGCCGCGGATCCGGATGCCGTCTACCTCGCCTTCGTCGAGTGGGCGGAGTCGACCGGCATCAGCCTCTATCCCGCGCAGGACGAGGCGGTCATCGAGATCGTCTCCGGCAACAACCTGATCCTCTCGACGCCCACGGGCACCGGCAAGTCGCTCGTGGCGATCGGCGCGCACTTCGCCGCCCTCGTCGCCGGACGCCGCAGCTACTACACCGCTCCCATCAAAGCCCTGGTGAGCGAGAAGTTCTTCGCACTGGTCGATGTGTTCGGCGCCGAGAACGTCGGCATGGTCACGGGTGATTCCTCGGTCAACGCCGACGCCCCGATCATCTGCTGCACGGCCGAGATCCTCGCCAACCTCTCGTTGCGCCAGGGCACGGATGCCGACGTCGGGCAGGTCGTGATGGACGAGTTCCACTTCTACGCCGACCCCGACCGCGGGTGGGCGTGGCAGGTTCCGCTGCTCGAGCTGCCCCAGGCGCAGTTCATCCTGATGTCGGCGACCCTCGGCGACGTCACCGAGCTGGCTGCCGACCTCACCCGCCGCACCGGTCGCGAGACGGCGACGGTCACGGGCGTCGAGCGTCCCGTCCCTCTGCACTTCTTCTACGAGACGACCCCGATCCACGAGACCATCGACGACCTGCTGAACACCGGGCAGGCGCCGATCTACGTCGTGCACTTCTCGCAGGCGGCGGCGATGGAGCGTGCGCAGGCGCTGTCGAGCACGAAGGTCGCCACGCGCGAGCAGCGAGACGAGATCGCGGCGCTGATCGCCGAGTTCCGCTTCACGACCGCATTCGGCAAGACGCTCTCACGCTTCCTCCGCGCCGGGATCGGCGTGCACCACGCCGGGATGCTGCCGAAGTATCGGCGCCTCGTCGAGCAGCTCGCCCAACGCGGACTGCTGCGCGTGATCTGCGGCACCGACACCCTCGGCGTCGGCATCAACGTGCCGATCCGCACGGTGCTGCTCACTGCGCTCACCAAGTTCGACGGCACGCGGATGCGGCAGCTGAACGCCCGCGAGTTCCATCAGATCGCCGGACGTGCGGGACGAGCGGGATACGACACCGCCGGCACGGTCGTGGCCCAGGCGCCCGAGCACGAGAGCGAGAACGTCGCTGCGGTGAAGAAGGCCGGCGACGACCCGAAGAAGAAGCGCAAGATCGTCCGCAAGAAGGCGCCAGACGGCTTCGTCTCGTGGGGCGAACCCTCGTTCCGCAAGCTCATCGACGCGGTGCCGGAGACCCTGACCTCGCACATGCAGATCACGAGCGCCATGATGCTGAACGTGATCGCCCGTGGTGGCGACGTCTTCGCGAATATGCGCGCGCTCGTATACGACAATCACGAGCCGCGGAAACGCCAGCGCGAGCTCGCGCTCCGAGCCATCGGCATCTACCGCACGCTCCGCGAATCCGGCATCGTCGAGAAGACTCCGGAGGGCGACATCCGCCTGACGGTCGACCTGCAGCCGAACTTCGCGCTCAACCAGCCGCTGTCGCCGTTCGCTCTCGCGGCGTTCGAGCTGCTCGATCCCGATCCGGCCGCCGGCACGGGCACCCGCTCCTACGCGCTCGACATGATCTCGATCGTCGAGGCCACGCTCGACGATCCGCGTGCCGTGCTCAGTCAGCAGGAGTTCCTCGCCCGCGGTGAGGCGGTCGCCGCGATGAAGTCGGAGGGCATCGAGTACGACGAGCGGATGGAGCTGCTCGAGCAGATCACGTATCCGAAGCCGCTCGACGAGCTGCTGACGGCCGCGTTCGAGACGTTCAGCGCCGCTCAGCCGTGGATCCGCGACTTCGAACTGCACCCCAAGTCGGTCGTACGCGACATGTACGAGCGGGCCATGTCGTTCGGGGAATATGTCGCCTACTACAAGATCGCCCGCTCCGAGGGCGTGGTCCTGCGCTATCTCTCCGACGCCTACCGTGCGGCATCCCAGACCATCCCGGAAGAGCTCAAGGACGAGGACCTGCGCGACCTCATCGAGTGGCTCGGCGAGCTCGTCCGCCAGGTCGACTCCAGCCTGCTCGACGAGTGGGAGGAGCTGATCGCCGGGGTCGACAACGGCCGCTTCGATCCGCACGCCCCCGACGAGCCGATCGTCCCGCCCGCGCCGAAGCGCCTCACGAGCAACATCCGCGCCTTCCGCATCCTGGTGCGCAACGAGCTGTTCCGCCGCGTGCAGCTCGCGGCGCGAGAAGACGTGACCGCCCTCGCCGAACTCGATCCCGGCTTCGGCGCCGATGCCTGGTCGGACGCGCTCGACGGCTACTACGACGACCACGACGAGATCCTCACCGGCGCAGACGCACGCAGCTCGAAGCTGCTGATCCTCACCGAGAGCACCACCTCGTGGACCGCGCGACAGATCTTCGACGACCCCGCCGGCGACCACGACTGGGGTATCACCGCGACGATCGACCTCGCCGCATCCGACGAAGCGGGTCAGGCCGTCGTCACCGTGACAGGCGTCGACCGGCTGTAGCGCTCCGCGGCCCGCGAACGCCTGGGGCGGAGACCTCCTGTGCGGGCGGATGCTTCGCGCGAGAATCTCCTCCCGATCCGGAGCTCACCGCCCGAGGGCGAAGAGCCCCCGACGCACGATGGCCCGGACCGCACGCATCGCGCGCAAGGTCCGGGCCCCCGGCACGGCGCTCAGGCGAAGGCGTCGGGGTACAGCGCCTGCGCGACCCTGTGGACGACCGAGATGTTCCCGAGCGTGCCGGGGAAGGTGTCCGAGGTGGAGATGGCGATCAGCCGCTCCTCCTGCACCGCCGGCATATCCGGGAACGTCGCAGTGAGGTACGCGCGCGCGGCGGCCTCGTGCGCGGGGTCGGTCGCGGCGAAGACGAGTGCGTCCGGGGCCGCGGCCGCGAGCGCCTCCGGGGTGATCTCGGCGGCGAAGAAGTCGGCGAAGGCCGGGTCCTCCGGGGTGAACACGGCCTCGGCGCCCGCACGCCGCAGGATGTCGTACTCGATGCCCGCGCCGATCGCGGTCAGAGTCGTGCCGTCGACGTACACCTGCGCCACGCGCAGCCGCTCGTCGACCTCCTCGACAGCCGCATCGACCTCGGCGAGGTCGGCCTCCGCGTCCTCGATGAGCGCCGCAGCCTCCTGCTCGACGCCGAAGATCGCGCCGAGGTTCTCGAGGTCGCCGAAGAGGTCGTCGACGGTTCCCTCCATGCGCCGATCGAAGCAGCCGCCGGTGGCGACGTAGGCGGCGACCCCCGCCTCTTCGAGCTGCTCGAGGCTCGCGAACCCCTGCTCCGCGGTGAACTCGTAGGTCGTCGGCGAGTACACGAAGTCGGGCTCGGCGGCGAGCAGGGTCTCGCGGTTCGGCGGGGTGTCGGCGCCGAGCACCGGGATCCCTTCCGCGAGGGCGGCGACGTCGTCCGGCAAGGCCTGCACGGTCGCCTGCGCCTGCCCGACGAGACGATCCGCCAGGCCGAGGCGCAGCAGCAACTCGGTCTGCGACGGGTGCAGGCCGACCACGGCGGACGGAGGCTCCGGCACGACGACGCTCCGTCCGCAGTTCTCGATCGTGACGGCCGTATCCGCCAATTGCGTGGGCGCGGCCGCGGTGACGCCTGTGCCGCAGCCGGTCAGGCCGAGGAGGGTCGCCCCTCCGAGCGCCGTCACGAGAATGCGGGCGGATCGATTTCGGGATGTCATTCGGTTCTCCTCGGTGATGCCGACGGGCGGGTCCCGTCGAAGGGGGTTCGGGGGTGGAATGTCATTGCACGGGCGCCGGTGCCCTCTTCGCGGGCAACGCGGGCGGTCACGCGGAACACGTCGCTCACCAGCTCCGGGGTCAGCACGGTGTCCGCCGCCCCGAAGGCGACCAGCCGCCCCTCGTCGAGCACGGCGATGTCATCGCAGAACGACGCCGCGATGTTCAGGTCATGCAGCGCGGCGACCACCGTTTTTCCCAGGCCGGAGACGACGCGCATCAGGTCGAGCTGGTGGGCGATGTCGAGGTGGTTGGTCGGCTCGTCGAGGATGAGGATCTCGCCGTCCTGCGCGAGAGCCCGCGCCAACATCACCCGCTGCCGCTGCCCGCCGGAGAGCTGACGCATCAGCCGGTCGCCGAGGTCGGCGACATCCGCCGCACGGAGGGACTCATCGACGATGCGATGGTCGTCGGGAGAATCACGCGTGAACGGTGGACGATGCGGGGCGCGGCCGACGAGCACGGTCTCGCGCACCGTGAGGTCGAACTCGGACGGCGCGTCCTGCAGCATCACCGAGACGGTCCGGGCCAGCGCCCTCGGAGCGAACCCCGCCACGTCGGCGCCATCGACGGTGACGTGTCCGCGCAGGGGCCGTCGTCCGGAGAAGAGCGTGCGCAGCAGAGTCGACTTGCCGCTGCCGTTGGGGCCGACGAGACCGACGATCCTGCCGATGCCGATCGTCAGGTCGACCCCGTGGAGCACGGTTCGGTTCCCGCGCGCGACGTCGACGCCGTGGAAGGCGATGGTCATCGGTCGATCCCCGCCTTCTCGCCGCCGCGGCGCATCAGCCACAGGAAGAACGGTGCGCCGACGAATGCGGTCAGGATGCCGAGGGGGATCTCCGACGGAGCCGCCACCGTGCGCGCCAGCAGGTCGGCGACCATCAGGAAGAGCATCCCCGCGAGAACGGTGATCGGGAGCATCCGACGGTGGTCCGAGCCGACGAGGATCCGAGCGACGTGCGGCACGACGAGCCCGACGAAGCCGATCCCTCCGCTCACAGCGACGATCGCCCCGGTGAGCAGCGACGCGATGACGAGGAGCAGCGCACGCAGCCGCGTCGTGCGCACGCCGACCGCGAGTGCCGACTCGTCGCCGGCGAGGAGCGCGTTCATCTGCCGAGCGAGGCCGAACACCGCGAGGCCGGCGATGATGAGCGCGATCGCCGGGATCAGCAGTGACGACATGGTCGCCGCCGACACGCTTCCGAGCAGGAAGAACATCACGCTCACGACGTTCTGCGCGTCGGTGGTGATGGTGAGGTAGCTCGTCACCGCGCTCAGGAGTGAACCGAGCGCCACCCCGGCGAGGATCATCCTGGTCGGGGAGAGTTCCCCTCGGCGCCGGGCGAGGAGGGCCACGAGGACGCACGCGACCACGGCTCCGAGGAAGGCGGCACCGCTCATCGTGAGTCCGGCGAGGGCGACCCCTCCGGAGACGATGACGAGCACGGCACCGACGCTCGCCCCCGAGGAGACACCGAGGATGTAGGGCTCGGCGAGCGGGTTGCGGACGACGACCTGCATGATCGCCCCGGCCAGCGCGAGTCCGGCACCGGCGAGCCCGGCGAGGAGGGCACGGGGCAGGCGGAACTGCCACACCGCCTGGTCCTGCAGCGTCGACAGACTGCCGTCCGACATCCACGGCATCCCGGGAACGAGGTGTCCGATCACGATGCGCGCCGCCTCGTCCACACTCACGGCGACCGGTCCGGTCGCGGCGGAGACGACGAGCACGAGAAGGATCGCGGCGATCAGCGCGAGAACCGGGGTCGTCGGCGCGACGGTCGACCACGACTGCCGCGAAGGACGGCTGCTCCGCGCGGCCGGCGCGGGCGGTGATGCACGGTCGAGGTCGCCGGCGAGCGCGGCGGAGGACGAAGGAGGCATGAGCAGCATGCTAGTAGATATTGAGAATCGTTATCATCTAGGGTCGAAGTCGTCCCTGAACATCCACCCGCCGGAGGCCCGCCGTGATGATCGTGCCCGAGCTGTGGCGAGAGGCCCGAGCCTTCCCCCGCGAGTTGGCCACAAGCACCGTCCTGCTCCTTCTCGTCTTCGCCACCTATCTCGTGCAGGCCGGAGCGCTGGCGGTGTCGCTGGCGGCGTTCGTCGGCGGCGATGTGCGCACAGCGCTCCTCGGCGGGGCGGTGATCCTCGCCGTGAGCGTCATCCGCATCCTCCTGTCACTGGCGAAGGCGGGCTCTGCCGCCGCGCTGGGCGGCCGAGTGCGCGAGCATCTTCGCGGTCGGGCGATCACCGCGGCGCTCACGCCCGCCCGGCTGCACGACCCCGCAGTGCGCGACGGGTCGGTGCAGGCGACTCTGGGAGAGGGGATCGACGGCACCGACGCGTACGTGTCGAAGTACGTCCCCGCGGTCGTGCTGCTGGCGGTCGGCAGTGTGGCGGCGGTCGGACTGCTGGCTGCTGTCTCGCTGCCGGCGGCCGCCTGCGTGACGGTCGGGATTCTCGTGGCCGTGCTCGGCCCGATGGCGTGGCAGCGGATGCTCGCAGGTCGTGGCGTAGACCACTGGGACACCTATGAGGCACTCGGCGATGACCTGCTCGAGTCGTTGCGCGGCATGGCCACGCTACGCACCCTGGGCGATGTCACCGGGACGCGCGAGCGGCTGCGCGAGCGCTCGGAGGCCCTGCGGAGCGCGACCGAGCGGGTGATGCGATCGTCTCTGGTGACGACCGCCGTGACCGACTTCGCCGTGCAGGCCGGGTACGTCGCGGCCGTCTTCGTGGCGGTCTGGGATGTGATGACCGGCGCCGCGCCCCGGGGCGAGGTCTACGCGATCCTGCTGCTGTCGTCCGAGGCGTTCCGCCCCGTGCGTGACCTCTCGCGGCACTGGCACGCGGGGTTCCTCGGCCTGACCGCCGTGCCGGGTCTCGTCGCACTGGGCGCGTTCGGCCCCCGCGGATCGCGTGCAGATGCGGATGCGGATGCCGGCGCGATGAGCGAGGTCTCCGGCGTCGCAACCACCCCCCGGGTGCTGCGGGTGTCGAACCTCACATATCGCTACCCGGGTGCCGACCACGACGTGCTGCTCGGCATCGACCTCCAGGTGGAGGTGGGCGCGGTGCATGCGATCGTCGGTGCGTCGGGGTCGGGCAAGTCGACCCTGTTCGATCTCCTGCTCGGATTCCTCACGCCCACCACGGGCACGATCGACCTGGACGGGCTCCCGCTGCGAGCGAGCGACATCGCCGTGGTCTCGCAGCGGCCCGTGCTCTTCTCCGGGACCATCCGGCAGAACGTGAACCTCGTCGGAGCCGACGACCGCGAGGTGGAGGCCGCGTGCGCCGCCGCCGGCATCCTGGCCGAGATCCGCGCGATACCCGGTGGCTTCGACGCGCCGGTCTCCGAGGCCGGGACGAGCCTCTCCGGCGGGCAGCGGCAGCGGCTGGCACTGGCCAGGGCGCTCCTGGCGCAGCGACCCGTGCTCCTGGTCGACGAACCGACGAGCGCACTCGACGACCGCGGAGCGCAGACGGTCGCGGAGACGCTGGAGCGGGTCGCCGCGGAGCGGATCGTCCTCATGATCAGCCACCGGACCGAAGCTCTCGAGCGCGTGACGTCGGTGCGCCGACTCGATGCCGGGATGCTGCAGGAGGTACGGACGTGACGGCTGCAGGGACCACGGCTGTGTTCACCGCCCTCCTCCCCCCACTGCGGCCCGAGTGGCGGCGGATCGCCGGAATCTACGTGCTCAGCACGACGAGCACGCTGGCACTGGCCGCCATCGCGGTGCTGTCGGCACTCGGTGTCGGCCAGGCCGTCGCGCTCGGCGTCTGGCCGACCGCGGCATGGTGGGCGGGGCTCGTGGTGCTAGTGCTGCTGCGCGCCGTGCTCACGTGGCGGGAGATGGACGTGTCGCATGCGCTCGCGTACCGGGTTCTCGCGCGGCTTCGCGGGGCGCTCTTCGACGCGTACGCCCGGAGTGTCCCCGGTCGTCGGCGAGAGCACTCCGGTCGCGCGGCCTCCGTGGCGATGACCGACATCGAGAAGCTGGAGTTCTTCTACGCCCACACCATCGCCCAGATCGGCGCCTCGCTCACGCTGTTCCTCGTCGCCCTGATCGGAACCGCGTGGGTCATGCCCACCGCGTCGGCGGTCGTCCTGCTCGGCGGCGCGCTGGTCGCGTCCACCGCGCTGTGGGGCGCCCGTCCGGTACGCCGGCTCGGGGCCGCGGAACAGGCGGAGCGCGAAGAGCAGGCGGAGCGTCTGGTCGACGCACTCGGTGCGATGCGCGAGATCCTCGCCTACGGACTGCGGGCGAGGATCGTGCGCGACACGGTGGCCCGCACGCGTCGCGCCGCCCGCACCTCGCTCCGCAGGGCGCTGCTCGGCGAGGCCGTCGACGGAGCCCGCGAACTCGTGCTCACCGCGGTCGTCATCGGAATCCTGCTGGCGGCCGTCGTCGCGAGCGGAGGAGCCGATGCGCGCACGCCGAGCCCGCAGATCGCCGGGATGCTTCCCGCCGTCATCGCCCTCGGCATCGCAGGAGTGGCCGCCATCGGCGAGGCGAGCCACACCCTCACCGAACTGCACCCGCTCACCGCGAGTGCCCGGCGCGTGACAGCGGCGCTCACCCGTCCGGCCGTCGTGACGATGGCCCTCGAGCCGCACCCGCTCCCGCACGGTCCGCTCGGCATCCGCTTCGACGCGGTCTCCTTCTCGTATGACGACGCGACGGACGCGCTGCGTGCCTGGTCGATGGAGCTCGCTCCGGGAGAGCACGTCGGTCTCGCCGGAGCATCAGGTGCCGGTAAGAGCACGGTGATCGCCCTGGCCGCGCGCCTCTGGGATCCCTCGTCCGGCAGCATCTCCCTGATCGACGCCGACGGCGGTCGGCATCCGCTTCCCGAGATCGCCGACGAGGATCTCCGCCGCGCCGTCGCTTTCGTGGAGCAGGATGCGCGACTGTTCTACGGGACGGTCAGGGACAACCTGCTCCGCGGCGCAGAGTACCGCGAAGACACCGCTCTTCAGGAAGCCCTCGCGCGGGTGGGCGTCGACGACGACATCAGGCTCGACGACCGGATCGGCGAGCACGGAGTCCGCCTCTCCGGGGGGCAGCGTGCACGGCTGGCCCTCGCCAGAGCGCTGGTACGGGACCCGCGGATCCTCGTCGTCGATGAGGTCACCGCGAGCCTCGACCCCGACACCGAGGCGCGGATCTCGGACGTGCTCGCGGAGTTCGACGGCACACTGCTCGTCGCCTCGCATCGGAGGGAGACGCTGGAGCGGCTGCCCCGCGTCGTCCGACTCCGCGTCAGGCCTGCATGACCGCGAGCACGTTCCCGGCCGGGTCGCGGAACCACGCGATGTCCGGGCCCTGCCCGTTGCCGCGCACGATGCCGCGCGCATCGGAGGGGAACTCCTCGTCGCTGTAGATCTTGGTCTGCACGCCGCGCGCGATGAGCTCGTCCACCGCGGCGTCGACATCCGCCACCGGGAAGTTCAGGATCGTGAAGCTCGCCGGCGTGTGGTTCGGCTTCGCGTACACGAGGATCGACCCGCCGCTCGGCAGCCGCAGGTCGAGGAACCCCATCGCGTTGACCTCGACGTCGAGGCCGAGGGTCGTGCCGTAGAACTCTTTCGCCGCGTCGATGTCGTCGACGCTGAAACCGCTGAATGCGTTGTCCGCTGTGAAGGCCGCCATGACTCCATGGTCCGCCGTCGCCCGGCGGTTGTCGAGGGGGTCATCGCCGGACGCGGGTCGTGAGCCGATCGGTCACCCGCAGCGGATCGAACAGTGCCCCGAGTCCGATGCGCACCAGCAGCGCGTGAACCGCCAGGCACACGGCGATCACCACCGCCGTCAGCACAAGAGGTCCGACGGTCTCGAGCACCGGTGTCGTCCGCCACCCGGCCGCCCGCAGCCCGGCATCGATCAGCGCGAGCGGCATCATGTGCAGCACGTAGATCGGTAGGGTCCGTCGGCCGATCCACCGCAGCGGCCGCGCGACGACCTCGGCATGCCTGTCGATGAGCACGCTGAGCGACACCCCGAATGCCACCGCGACCAGGCAGAGCAGCGGCCAGGTTCCGGGCACGAGCCGGATGCCGAGCACGGAGACGACGGCGAGTGCCCCCGCGTACCCGGCGGCGAGCGCGAGCAGCACACCGACCCCGCTCCTCGCCGCGAAGCGTTCGACGATGGCCCGCAGGCGCAACCCGATGAGGAAGAAGAACAGGTTCTGCACCAGCTGCCACAGGTTGCCGAGATCGGGAAGGAGCCCCGCACCGGCGACGGCGGCGATCACGAACGCCATCGACAGCACGGCGACGGTCGGGAGCCCGCGCGTCAGCCGCCCGACCGCGAGATACACCGCGAGCGCGAGCAGGTACCAGAGGTTCGTCGGACTGATGGTGAGCTGCGCGAGCAGCTCCCACCCGCTGGTCGCCCGCGCCGTGTCGAACTCCGGTGCGAGCGCGAGCACGGCCGTCTGGATGAGCACCCAGACGAGGTAGAGCAGCGCGAGCCGGCCGGCCCGACGCCGCCAGGAGCCACCGCTCGCGGCGAACACCGCCCGCGCCGCGAACATCCCGGAGACCAGGAAGAACAGCGGGATGCGCAGCGGCAGGAGCTGGGCGTTGAGCATCACCCAGGCATCCGTCACCGCTCCCGCGCCGGGGAAGCCGACCACGACCTTCGTGACCACGTGCCAGAGCACGACGAGCAGGATGCAGATGCCCTTCGCGACATCCGGCCATCCGACCCGGGGCGCGGGCGCGGGCGCGGTCACGAGGCCGCGCGCACGAGTCGCGAGACCAGGTCGACGTAGGTCACACCCGCCGCGGCGAACATCCGCGGCACCTGCGAGGCGGCGGTGAGCCCCGGCATCGTGTTGACCTCGTTCAGCACCGGCCCCCGCTCGGTGAGGAAGAAGTCCATGCGCGCGACGCCGTCGCACCCGAGGGCATCGAACACGGCGATCGCCGCCCGCTTGAGCGCAGCCGTCTCGGCGGCATCCAGCTGCGCCGGCACCGTGAACCGCGCGCTGCCGTCGTACTTCGTGGCCGTGTCGAACAGCCCGGTCGCGTGGATCTCCAGCGGCGGCGCCGCCCACCGGATGCCTCCCTTCTCGCGCAGCACCGCCACGTCGATCTCGCGCCCCCGCACGACCTCCTCGACGAGGATGCGCCGATCGAAGCGCGCGGCCTCCCGCAGCGCCGCGAGCAGCTGCCCCTCCTCCGTGACGAGGCCGACACCGTGACTCGAACCGGCCGACACCGGCTTGACGACGACCTCCCCCTCGAACTCCACGTCACCGATGTCGTCGGCGGCGACGAGTCGGCCGCGGGCGGTGCCGAGACCCACGGCATCCGCGACGAGCTTGGTCGTCCACTTGTCCATGCCGATGGCTCCCGCCCGCAGCCCCGATCCGACCACCCGCACTCCGGCGAGCGCACACAGCGCCGCGAGCGCGCCGTCCTCCCCGAGAGCGCCGTGCACGGCCGGGAACACCACATCCGTGCGGGTGAGCAGCGGCAGCGCGAGCGCGAGCGACTCGGCCGCCGATCCCCCGTTCGGCCGTCCCTCCACGCGCCAGATCCCGTCGCGGTCGATCGTCACGGTCGTCACGTCGTGATCGCCCATCCGCAGCGCCGCGGCCACCGCCGCCGCGGAAGCCAGGGAGACCTCGTGCTCGGGGTTCTGTCCGCCCCCGATGACCAGCACCTTCGTCGTCATGCCACGCTCCTCTGCACTCGTGCGCCGATGCCGGTCACGATGGTGTGCGGGATGCTGCCCGCCCACCGCGCCCACTCCTGCACCGATGGCACGGCCCCACCCTCCGGCCCGAACACGGTCGCGACCACCCCGCGCGGGAACAGCACCGATCCCGTGTCGACGACGATCTGGTCCATCGAGACCCTCCCCACGATCGGATGCCGCGCCCCGCCGATCTCCACCCCGGCGCCGGGCGCGAGCTCGCGCGGAATGCCGTCGGCGTATCCGACGCCGACCACGCTGAGGTGCGTCTCCCGGTCGGTCGTGTGCGCACCGCCGTAGCCGACCGCGGTCCCCGCCGGCACGAGCGCGCTGTGCACGACGGGCGCCGTCCACCGCGACGCCCCGGCGAGCACGGTGGCCTCCGAGGGGTCGATCCCGACCAGCCCCGCGCCGACCCGCACCAGGTCGAAGTGCGTCGCCGGATCGGTCAGCGCGCCGGAGGTCGCGGCGAGATGCACGAGCACCGGGCCGAAGCCCGCGCGCAGCACGGCGTCCCTCCCCTGCCGCAGACGCAGCACCGCCGCCGCGTTCGCTGCCGGATCGGCCTCGTCCGCCCGGGGCAGATGCCCCATCACCCCGACGAGCTCCGCCCGTCCCCGACCGGTGCGCGCGAGTCGGAGCAGCTCCGGCCATTCCTCCAGCGGCGCTCCCCCACGAGCCATGCCGGTGTCGAGCTGCAGGTGCACGCGCACCGGATCCGCGGCATCCGCGATCAACTGCCGCAGCTCTTCGACCGAGCCGACCGCGATGTCGACGCGGTGCTCGGCTGCGGCGGCAGCGTCGACGCCGGAGGGGTTCAACCAGGAGAGGATCGGCACCGTGAGCCCGGCGTCGCGGAGTGCGACGGCCTCGGCGACATCTGTGACGCCCAGCCAGTCGGCGCCGGCATCCACCGCGGCCCGCGCGACGGTGACGGCACCGTGCCCGTAGCCGTCGGCCTTGACCACGGCCATGATGCGGGCGGTCGTCGCGGCGCGCACCCGCCGCAGATTCTCGGCGACGGCATCCGGGACCGTCTGCAGGGTGGGTGCGTGCAGGCGCGAGAGGGTCACGCGCTCGGGGGAAAGAGTGGTCATCGCTGCATCCTCGGGTCGGCGGTCGGGTCGGCGAGCATCTCGGGACAGCCGTCGTCGGCGGCATCCGGACGCAGTTCGTAGTGCCAGGTCTCGTTGGCGTAGATCTGGCAGAGGCCGTAACGCCATCCCCGCTGCGCGAGCCAGTCGAGCGCGGGCAGCGGGCCGAGGTCGACGGCGTCACCGGTCACATGCTCCGAAGTCTCGGGCGTGGCCACCCAGCGCCGCGCTTCGGACTCCGATCCGTACTGCACGATCGCGTCCTGCAGCATCCGCTCCTGCAGCGCCGGTGTGCGCCATCCGCTGTTCACGCGGAACGTGACGCCGTCGCCTTCGGCATCCGATGCGGCACGCTGCAGAGCCGCGAGCAGGGCGGGGTCGAGGTTGCCGACCGCGACCCGGTCGACGTCGAATACGGTGGGCTGGTCGCCGTCGCGGATCACGCCGTCGGCCTCGCCCGGGGCGATGACCGTGCCGGTGCCGGTGCCGGTGGTTCCGCCCTCGGCGGGCCGGTCGGTCGGCACGGGGAGGGTGCCGGGGCGGGCGGCATCGGCGAAGGCCACGGACAGCGACTGCTGCACAGCGAACGCGACGATCACGGCGAGAGCGAGGGCGGCAGCGGTGACGGCGAGCCGACGACGGCGCATTCGTGGGGAGCGGGAGGTGGTGCGGGTGTTCATGCTTCCAGTGAAGAAGCACGCCGGTTGCGAGGGCGTATGCGCTTTTCCATATGCTCCCGATATGCCGCACTGCGTAGGATCTCAGCCATGCGTGTGCTGATCGTCGAGGACGAGCCCTACCTCGCCGAGGCGGTCCGTGATGGGCTGCGCCTGGAGGCGATCGCGGCCGACATCGCCGGCGACGGCGACGCCGCGCTCGAGCTGCTGAGCATCAACTCCTACGACATCGCCGTGCTCGACCGCGACGTGCCCGGCCCGTCGGGCGACGACATCGCCCGGTGGATCGTGGCCTCCGGCAGCGGCATCCCGATCCTGATGCTCACCGCCGCCGACCGGCTCGACGACAAGGCGAGCGGCTTCGAGATCGGCGCCGACGACTACCTCACCAAGCCGTTCGAGCTGCGGGAACTGGTGCTGCGCCTGCGCGCCCTCGACCGCCGCCGTCAGCGCAGCCGCCCGCCGGTGCTCGAGGTCGCCGGGCTGCGGTTGGACCCGTTCCGCCGCGAGGTGTACCGCGACGACCGCTACGTCGCGCTTACCCGAAAGCAGTTCGCCTTGCTGGAGGTGCTGGTCGACGCGGAGGGCGGGGTGGTCAGCGCCGAAGAGCTGCTGGAGCGGGCCTGGGACGAGAACGCCGACCCGTTCACGAATGCCGTGCGCATCACGGTGTCGTCGCTGCGCAAGCGACTGGGCGAGCCGTGGCTGATCCTCACGGTGCCGGGTGTCGGGTACCGGATCGGGACGGATGCCGATGCCTAGGCGCCGCGGGATGAGCGCCCGCCTCAAGCTCACGCTGAGCTACGCGGTGATCGTGGTGGTGTCGGGAGGTCTGCTCCTCGCCGCGGTCGGGTTGTTCCTGCTGCGCTACGTGCCGGACACCGTCGACTTCTTCCCCAACCGCGGCGACCTCAGCCGGGCCTTCGTGCCGGTGGCCTCGATGGTCATGCTGGTGCTGCTCGCGTTCGGCCTCGGCGCCGGGTGGCTGCTGGCCGGACGGATGCTGGCGCCGCTCGACCGCATCGGCGACGCCGCCCGGCTCGCCGCGCAGGGATCCCTGTCACACCGCGTGTCGCTCGCCGGCCCCCGCGACGAGTTCCGCGACCTGGCCGACGTCTTCGACTCGATGCTCGAACAGCTCGAAGCGCACGTCGCCGAGCAGCAGCGGTTCGCCGCGAACGCCTCGCACGAGCTGCGGACCCCGCTCGCGATCTCGCAGACACTGCTCGAGGTCGCCGAAGCCGATCCGGACCGCGATGTCGATGCCCTGATCGCGCGGCTGCGTGAGGTGAACACCCGGGCGATCGAGCTCACCGAGGCCCTGTTGCTCCTGAGCCGCGCCGACCGCAGGACGTTCCCGCGCGAGATCGTCGACCTCTCCCTGCTCGCCGAAGGGGCGGTGGAGGCGCTGCTGCCGCTCGCCGACCGCCGAGGAGTGGCCGTCGAGGTGGGCGGTGCACCCGCGCCGGTACTCGGGTCGGCGGCGCTGCTGCCGCAGTTGGTCACGAACCTCGTGCTCAACGCGATCGTGCACAACCTGCCCGCCGGAGGGGCTGTGGCCGTGCGCACGCACTCGATGCCGCAGGCGGTAGCGCTGGTGGTCGAGAACACCGGCGAGGTGCTGCCGGCGCCTCTCGTGGCGACCCTCGTCGAGCCGTTCCAGCGCGGCGCCGAGCGCACCCGCGGCGACGACCATGCCGGGGCGGGACTGGGCCTCGCGATCGTCGACCGCATCACCCAGGCGCACGGAGGCACCCTGGTGCTCACCCCGCGCCCGGACGGCGGTCTGATCGTGACGGTGTGGCTGCCGCATCCGTACCCGGCGGCGCCTCCCGCCTGACCGACGGCGGTTCCGGCATCCGTCCGCCCCGCCGTCCCGCCGTTCATCTGTCGGGACTTTTCACGGATGTCGGACCGGAACGCGGTTTCCGGTCCGACATCCGGACATTCTCCCGACAAGTGGACGGGGGCCGGACCGGACGGATGCTGCGACCGGCGGATGCCGGACCCTGGCCGGGTCAGGCCACGCGGGGGTCGCGCGTCGCGGCGAGCTCGCGGCCGAAGGTGCGGGCGTCGGCCTCGGCGTTCTCCTTGAGCTCGCGCGCCGTGTCGGTGAACGCGTCGAGCGCCGGGTTCACGCCGACGAGGGTGAAGGGACGCTGCACGACGCGCAGGTCGAGGCCCCAGACGTCTTCGAGCACGCGGCGCAGCCAGCCGGTCGAGTGGTCCCAGCCCTCCTTGGGTGAGCCCGGGGCGTAGTTGCCGCCGAGCACCGTGACGAGCGTCGCGGGCTTGCCGTTCAGCGCGGTGCCGGTCGGGTCGATGCGCGGGTCGGTGTAGGCCAGGTCGAACCAGGTCTTGAAGTGCTGCGAGACGCCGTAGTTGTACAGCGGAACGGCGAACAGCAGGGCGTCGGCGCCGATCAGCTCGTCGGCGAACGAGGTCGCGAGCGCGCGGGCGTCGTTCTGCGCGGAGGTGCGCTGGGCCTCGTCGACGAAGCCGCCGGTGACGGCATCCGCCCAGGCGGTCGCGGGCACGGGGTCGCTCGCCAGGTCGCGGCGGGTGACGGTCGAGTCGGGGTGGGACGCGGTCCACTCGGCCTCGACGAGGTCGGCGAGCGCGCGGCTGGCGGACGACGCGGGAAGGATGCTGGCATCCAGGCGGAACAGGGACATGGGCCTACCTCTCGTTTTCGTAGTCGCTAGGTTTTTATTAGCGACATCGGTTAACGTAGCACGGGTAGGATGTGGTCATGGCCGAGGTCGAGGAAGAACGTCAGGTGTGCGACGCCGCCGTCACACTGGCGTTCAGCGTGCTCGGCAAGCGGTGGAACGGCATGATCGTGTCGACCCTCGGCGGCGGCCCCTCGACGTTCGTGGCACTGCGCCGCGCGGTCGCCGGTATCAGCGACACCGTGCTCTCCGACCGGCTGGCCGAACTCGCCGATGCCGGACTCGTGGCGCGCACGGTCGACGCGGGCCCGCCGATCACGGTGTCGTATGCCCTCACCTCCAGCGGCGAGGGACTGCTGCCGATCCTCGACCAGCTCGGCCGCTGGGCATCCGCCAACCTCGCCGAGCGCGCACACTGACGCGGCACGTCCGCAGCACTATCCCCACCTCCGGCTCGCGCGCACTGATACGGCATCCGCCCCTCACCTGCATGACCGAACGACGGATGCATGCGAAGACACCGAGGAATCCTCATTCATCCGGGTTTTCCTCATGCGTGTGGACGCCCCACCGCCGTCACCAGGGGCTGGGCTCGTAGTCCTTCAGGAACACGCCGTGCACATCTTCGCCGGCCTCGCCGCGCACGATCGGGTCGTACACGCGGGCCGCGCCGTCGACGAGGTCGAGCGGGGCGTGGAACCCCTCCTCGGCCAGGCGCACCTTCGTGTAGTGCGGGCGCTCATCGGTGATCCAGCCGGTGTCGACGGCGGTCATGAGGATGCCGTCCTTCTCGAGCATCTCGCCGGCGCTGGTGCGGGTGAGCATGTTGAGCGCGGCCTTGGCCATGTTCGTGTGCGGGTGCCCGGGCCCCTTGTAGCGGCGGGAGAACTGCCCCTCCATGGCCGACACGTTCACCACATACTTGCGGTGCGAATCGGATGCCGCCATCGACGCGCGCAGACGACTGATGAGCAGGAACGGCGCCGTCGTGTTGGCCAGCTGCACCTCGAGCATCTCGAGCGGATCGACCTGCTCGATCGACTGCACCCAGCTGTTGACGCGGTTCACGTCGGGCACGAGTCCGCCGGCGTCGATCGCGGTACCGTCGGCGTGCTTCTCGAGCGACGACGACCCGGGTGCCATCGCGAGCCGGGCCAGGTCTTCGGCCGTGAGCGCCTGGCCGCCCTGCTCGGCGACCGTGCCGCCGAGGGCCGCGACCGAGAGGAGCGGATGCGCGTCGACCGAGGCCTGCAGCGCCTGCGGGTGCGGGTCGGCGGTGTGCCCGAAGGTCTCCATCTCGGGAAGCGGTCCGTCGGGAAGCGGCTGCAGCTCGGCATCCGCCAGCAGCGAGTACGCACCCGGCGAGCGGCGCACGGTCTGCGCGGCGTTGTTGATGAGGATGTCGAGCGGACCCTGAGCCGCGACCGAGTCGGCGAGGCCGATCACCTGGGCGGGGTCGCGCAGGTCGATGCCGACGACGCGCAGGCGGTGCAGCCAGTCGCCCGAGTCGGGCAGGGCCGAGAAGCGGCGAACGGCGTCGCGCGGGAACCGGGTCGTGATCGTGGTGTGCGCGCCGTCGCGCAGCAGCCGCAGCGCGATGTGCATACCGATCTTGGCACGGCCGCCCGTGAGCAGGGCGCGCTTGCCCGTGAGGTCGGTGCGGGCGTTGCGCTTGCCGTGGCTGAAGCGGGCGCAGTCCGGGCAGAGCTGGTGATAGAAGGCGTCGACCTGCGTGTACGGCTGCTTGCAGATGTAGCAGTTGCGGGGCTTCAGCAGCTCGCCGGCGATGGGGGCGTCCACCACGCTGGTGGCGAGGTCGTGGCCGCGGGTCTCGTCGTCGATGCGGTCGGGCGCTCCGGTGGCGGTGCGGGCGACGACGGCCTTGTCGGCCTCGGCGATCGCATCGCGGATCTCCTTGCGACGCACGCGCTTGACGGCCTTGAACATCGCCGCGGTCGCGTGGCGCACGGCCACGAAGTCGGGGTGCTCGTTGTCGATCTGATGCAGTTCGGCCAGTACGCGAAGGGTCGTGGCGAGATCGTCGGGGTCGACGCCCGGTCCGAGGTCGGGTGCAGCGTCGGAGGGGGCGTCGGTCATTGTGCTGATTTTACGCGAGCGTCCTGGGCATCCGCCCCGCCGGCATCCGTCCCGCCGGCATCTGCCCGCCCCCGTTGTCGAGTGCACGGCTTGTCGCCGAGTGCACCGGCTGTCGACGCAGGCAAGCCGTGCGCTCGGCAAGAACCCGCGCACTCGGCGGGATGCGACGCGCACGCGGAGTGCGCCGCGTCAGACGAGGGCGCGCTGGCGACGGAGCGCGGTGAGCACGGCGCCGTTCGCCCCGGCCCACTCGCCGAGCGTGGCCGGCACGATGGGCGGAACACGGTGGAACGAGGCGCGCTCGCCGACGTAGCGCGCAGCGAGCGTCACGAGCTGGTGCGGCGCCTGCGCGAGGCCGCCGCCGATCACGATGCACCCCGGATCGACGAGGGCGCACAGGGTGAGGATCGCCTCCGCGAGCGCCGACGACGCCCGTTCCACGATCGCGGTGGCCACGGCATCGCCGCTGCTGCTCGCCGCCAGCAGCCCCTCCGGACCGCCCTTTCCGCCGACCGCGGCCCACGCCCGCCGCAGGGCGGGCGCGCCGATGATGGTCTCCAGGCAGCCGCGGCGTCCGCACGAGCAGATGCTGCCGTCGGGTTCGATCGTGATGTGTCCGAGTTCGCCGGCCGAGCCGTGCGCTCCGGGGACGACCTGTCCGTGCGCCACGTGTGCGCCCGCGATCCCGGTGCCCAGCGCGAGCACGAAGACGTCGTCGACACCGGCGCCCGCGCCCCACGAGGCCTCGGCGACCGCGGCGGCGTGACCGTCGTTGATGACGTCGACCGGGATGCCGAGTTCGTCGCTGAGCTGCGCGCCGAGCGGGCGGCCGTCGAGCGTGGGGATGTTGGTCGAGCGCACGACCACCCCTGCCGCCTCGTCGACGAGTCCGGGGATCGACAGCACCACGCGTTCGAGGTCGGCATCACCGCGGAGCGAGGTCGCGATCGCGGCGAGCCCGTCCACGGGCGCGTCCTTGGGCGTCGCGTGCCGGCCACGGGCGAGGGGGGTGGGCGGCGCGTCGAGCGAGGTGCGCGCGGGCGCGAGCAGGTGCTTCACGCTCGATCCGCCGACATCGAGCCCGAGCACGACAGGGCCCGCGCCGTGCACGAGGGTCGCTCTGGCGGGTTCCTCCCGAGTCACGGGGCCATCACCCGGGCGGCCGCACGGGCCTCCCGCCGCAGCGCCTGCTTGTCCGGGTCGGGAACCGGCACGGAAGCCAGCAGCCGTCGGCTGTACGGATGCTGTGGCGCGAGGAGCACGTCGTCGGCGGAGCCCGTCTCGACGATCTCGCCCTTGAGCATCACGGCCACCCGGTCGGAGATCTCGTGAACCACGGCGAGGTCGTGGCTGATGAAGAGGCACGCGAAGTGCATCTTCTCCTGCAGGGTGCGCAGCACCTCGAGCACGGCCGCCTGCACCGAGACGTCGAGCGCCGAGGTGGGCTCGTCGGCGATGATCAGCTCCGGTTCCAGAGCGATGGCGCGGGCGAGGCCGATGCGCTGACGCTGCCCTCCGGAGAGCTCGTGCGGGTAGCGCGAGGCGTAGTTCGTGGGCAGCTCGACGGCGTCGAGCAGCTCGGCCACACGGGTGCGACGCGTGCTCGCCGAGGTCGGGAAGCGCCGCCGCTGCACGAGCAGGGGTTCGGCGATGGCCTCGCCGACGGTCATGCGCGGGTCGAGGCTGGAGCCCGGGTCCTGGAAGATCGCGCCGACGCGACCGCGCAGCGCGCGCTCCCGACGCCCGGAGACGCCACCGCGTCCGACCTTCTCGCCGAACAGGGTGATCCCACCGCTCGACAGCGGCAGGAGTCCCAGTGCCGCGCGTCCGAGGGTCGACTTGCCCGATCCGGATTCGCCGACGAGGCCCAGGATCTCCCCCGGAGCGATGCGCAGGCTCACGCCGTCGAGCGCGAGGAACGGTCGTCCGCCGCGGCGATAGGTGACGCTGGCGGCATCGAGCTCGAGCACCGCGGCGGGGACCTCGGTCTCGGGCTCCCGTTCGATCACGCTCGCGAGGTCGGGCAGCGACGGCACGGCGCTGAGCAGCTTCTTCGTGTAGTCCTCGCGCGGCGCGGTGAGCACCGTGCGGGTGTCGCCCACCTCGACCATGGTGCCGCGGAACATCACCGCGACCCGGTCGGCGATGTCGGCGACGACGCCCATGTTGTGCGTGACGAGCAGGAACGCGGTCCCCGACTCGGCCGCGAGACCGCGGATCAGGTCGAGGATCTCGGCCTGCACGGTCACGTCGAGCGCGGTCGTCGGCTCGTCGGCGATGATCAGCTGCGGCTCGCACGCGAGGGCGATCGCGATGACCACACGCTGACGCTGACCACCGGACAGCTCGTGCGGGTAGCTCTTCGCCCGACGGGCGGGCTCGGGGATGCCCACGCGCCGGAGCATCTCGACCGCACGCTCCCAGGCCTCAGCCTTGGAGATGGTGCGGTGGTTGAGGATCGCCTCGGTGATCTGGTCGCCGATCCGCATGCTCGGGTTGAGCGCGGTCATCGGCTCCTGGAACACCATCGAGATCTCGGCACCGCGCACGGCGTTCATCTCGGCTTCCGCGAGCGGCAGGAGCTCGCGCCCGGCGAGCCTGATCGACCCGGTGACCGTGGCCGAGCGCGGCAGCAGCTTCAGGATGGCCATGGCGGTGACGGACTTGCCCGAACCGGATTCGCCCACCAGCGCCAGCACTTCGCCGGGGCGCACCTCGAGGTCGATGCCCTTCACGGCCTCGACCGACCCGTCTTCCGTGCGGAACGTGACCGTGAGGTCGGAGATCTCCAGCAGTGCGTCGCTCATGCGGCACGCCCCTTCACGTCGAAGAAGTCGCGCAGGCCGTCACCGATGCTGTTGAAGGCGCAGACGGTCAGCACGATGCAGAATCCGGCGGGGAAGATCAGCCACCAGGCGCCCGCGTACGTGTAGGTGATGCCGCTGGTGAGCATGGCGCCCCAGTCGGTCGCCGGCTTCTGCAGCCCCATGCCGAGGAACGAGATGTAGGCGACGAGCAGGATCGCGTCGGCGACCTGGAACGTGGCGTTCACGACGATCGTGCCGACGGTGTTCGGGACGATGTGCTTGAGCACGGCCCGGGAGTGCGTACCGCCCATCGCCCGCAGGGCCAGCACATATTCGCGCGACTTCAGCGAGATCGATTCGGCGCGCACGAGACGAGCCGGGACCAGCCAGGAGACCAGGCCGATCACGCAGATCATCAGCGGGACGCTCGGGCGCAGGATCGCCGAGAGGATCAGCAGCAGGAAGGTCGCGGGGATCGCGATGCCGGCGTCGACGACGCGCATCATCACGGTGTCGACGGCGCCGCCGACGTAGCCGGCGATCGCTCCCCAGAGGGTGCCGATGACGGTGGCGAGGATGCCGGCGGCGAGGCCGATCAGGATCGAGATCTGCCCGCCGACCATGAGCCGTCCGAGCACGTCGTAGCCGACGTCATCGGTGCCGAGCGGGTGGCCGGGGCTCCCCGGCGGCAGCATGGTGCTGCGCAGGTCGGTGTGGATCTGGTCCGTCGGGTGGATCAGCGGACCCAGGAAGCAGAAGAGCAGGAACAGCACGATGGTCACGATGCCGAAGACGGCGAGCTTGTTCTGCAGGAAGCGGCGCGTGCCCCGCTGACGCGGGGTCAGCGTGCGCATCACGATGGTCGTGGTGCTCACGAGAGCTCCTCTCGGGTGCGCGGATCGAGCAGCGCCTGGATGATGTCGGCGAGGAGCGATCCGATGACCGTCGCGAGCGCGATCACCAGGATGCAGCCGATCAGCACGGGGTAGTCGGAGGTCTGCGCCGAGGTCCAGAACAGCAGGCCCATGCCGGGGTAGTTGAAGAGCGATTCGACGACGATCATGCCGCCGAACATGACCGGCAGGTAGTAGCCGAGCATGGCGATCACGGGGGTCAGGGAGTTGCGCACCACGTGGCGGGTGATCACCACGGGCACCGAGGTGCCCTTCGCCCTGGCGGTGCGGACGTAGTCCTCGGAGAGGTTGTCGATCGTGGCGGAGCGCATGTACCGCGAGAACGTCGCGATGATGCCGAGCGCCGCGGTGAGCACCGGCAGCACGAGGCCGGCCGGGTTCGCCAGCACGTCGCCGACGGTCTCACCCTGCGGCGCCTGGGCGGGCACGAGCCGCAGCCACTGGGCGAACACGATCACGAGGATCAGGCCGAGGAAGAACGACGGCGTCGAGTAGACGATGAAGTTCCAGGTGGTCAGCGCGTAGTCCGCGGCCTTGCCGCGGCGCACGGCCTGGAAGATGCCCATCGGGATCGCGATGATCAGTGCGAAGAGCATCGAGATGAGGGCCAGGATCAGCGTCTTCGGAAGACGCTGGCCGATGGCATCCGCCACCGGTCGGTTCAGTTTGAACGAGTCACCCAGGTCTCCCTGCACGAGCTGCAGCAGGAAGTTGAAGTACTGCTGCCACAGGGGCAGATCGAAGCCGTTCTCCTTGTTGAAGGCGTCGATCTGCTCCTGCGATGCCTGCATGCCGAGGATGCCGGCGGCCGGCCCCTGCGGCATCGCGAGGTGGAGCAGCGCGAACACGATCAGCGTCACGATGAGGATGACGATCCCGCCCTGGCCGACCCGTCGCAACAGGTACCACCAGAACCGCGGGCCGCCGGCCCTCTCCTTCTTCTGCTGCGCGTTCTGCGCTGCTTCCACCACGCTCATGTCACCTGCTCGTTACTTGGTCCAGGACCAACGCTGGGGAAGGAACGACGCGCCCGGGTCCTGGTGGGCGATGTCGAGTCCGTCACGGACGACGGAGACCTGGTACACCGGGTTCGGCATCCACATGACCGGGAGGTCGGTGGCGAGGTACTCGGAGTACTTCTTCGCGATCTCGGGGTCGGTCGAGAAGGCCATCGCCTGGACGAGCTCCTCGGCCTCGGGGTTGTCGTACTGTCCGGCGTTCCACTTGGTGTCCTTCGCGAAGACGCGCTCACCGGTGGCGTACGGCGGGAAGTACCAGCTGCCCGCGGTGCCGAAGAAGACGAGCTCCCACGTGCACGAGCTGCCGGTCTTGCACTCCTGCGCCTGCGTGAGGACGGTGTCGAGCGGCTTGGAGTCGATCGTCATCTTGACGCCGATCTTGCCGAGCGACGACTGGATCTCCGCCATCATGTTGTCGGTCTCCTGCGAGCCGTTCTGCGTGGTGACGACGATCTCCGCCTTGTCACCCGCGGCGATGCCCTCGCCGCACTGACCCTCGGCTGCGCCGGCTTCGGCGCACTCGAGCGTGCCGTCGGATCCCTTGACCCAGCCGTTGTCGGTGAACAGCTTCTCGGCCTTCTTCAGGTCGAACGGGTACGGGTTGTCCTTCTGCACGTCGGACAGTCCGCTGGAGTCCGCGGTCTGCGGGATGGGACCGTAGTCGGGAGTCGCCGCACCGTGCCAGACGACCTCGGAGATGGTCTCCTGGTCGATGGCGTGCTGCAGTGCCTGACGCACGTAGAGCTGCTTGTAGAAGGAGCCCTTCTCGGGGTTGGCGAAGTTGTACGGCATGTACGTGATCGACCAGCCGGCCCACGGCTCGATGCTGTAGCCGAGGTCCGTGAACTGCTTCTCGTTCGTGAGCTGCGAGCTCGTGACGTAGCCGTAGTCGACGTCACCGGAGCGCACGACGTTCATCTCGGCGTCGGCCGACGTGAACGGCAGGAACTCGACGTTCTCGATGCTCGGCTTGTCCTCGCCGGTGTACTCCTTGTTGGCGGTGAGTTCCACCAGGCCCGAGTCCGACCAGCTCTTGACCGTGTAGGGACCGGCGACGGTCTTCCACAGGTCGTTGGTGGCGTAGGTCTTCATGTCCTCGGCCTCGGAGAAGAGGTAGTCGAGCACCGCGGTCGCACCGGCCTGGTCGCGGTCGTGGTCGCCGATCTCGCCGTCAGCGCTGGTCTTGTCCCAGACGTGCTGCGGCATCGGGTAGATGAGGCTGAGCTGGTTGCCGAGGAGGAACTCCTCGTTGTAGACCTTGTCCATCGTCAGCGAGAACGTCTTGTCGTCGATGGTGGTGAACTCGGTGATGTTGTCGGGCATCAGGCCGGCGGAGTAACCACCGGTCTTCTCGCCGTTGAAGCGCACCAGGTTGTACCAGAACTCCACGTCGCGCGAGGTGACGGGCTCGCCGTCCGACCAGTCGAGGTCGTTCAGCGTGATGGTGATGGTCTTGCGGTCCTCGGAGAATTCGTAGGACTTGGCGGCGGAGGCCAGCTCGTCCCAGCCCATCTCGCCGTCGACGCCGTTGTACTCGAACAGGCGCGGCCACATGGTCGCCTTGATGGCGCTGTTGTGCGTGGCCATCTTGTCGGGCGACGAGATCGGCAGGATCCAGTTGGGTCCGGTGCCGACCTGCAGGGCGAAGCTGACGGTGTCCTTCTCGCCCGAGCCGGTGTCGCCCGAGGCGCCACCCTGACAGGCGGTGAGGGCGAGCGTCGCGACGGCGAGCGCACCCAGGGGGGCGAGCAGCCGGCGGCGCAGCGACTGAGATCGCATGTAAACCTCCTTGTTCAACGCCTCACAACCAAGGCGTTCGTCCGATTTATGACGTACTTTGAATCATGCCCGAACTAAGTTCAGGGCAGAAGACGGTCTTGTTACGTTTAAGTAACTAACTTTGTTCGATCGCGGCGTAAAGCTGCGGAAGCTCGTCAGCCGACCATCTCGGCCGCGAGATCCGGCGCCTCATCGAACGCGTCGAACGGATGCATCGGGCGCTGGATGCGGTGGTGACCGAGCCGCTCGAGGTCCTGATCCACCCCGCCCGGAGTGAGAGCGAGCGTCCAGCCGCGCATGATGGCGTAGAGCTCGGGCTCGAGGTAGCCGATCTTGGTGACGACGATCTGCGCGGCGACCGGGTCGAGTCCGATCGAGGTGAAGTCGGAGACGTCGTGGTACGCCTTGCGGAACTCCGTGACGATCACGTGCAGGCCGCCGACGCGGATGACCGCGATACCGCCGGCATCCACATCGCCCTCGTGCAGGCTGTGCAGCACTCCCTCGACGAGGACCGGTCCGTGCGGGCCGCTGTCGACGCGCGCGCCGACCTCGACCGACACCCGCTCACCCACGGCGTGACCGCGGAGGACGTCGAGCGCCCCCTTGTCGAAAACCGAGCCGCACAGCGTGACCGGGGCGTCGTCGGAGGTGAGCTCGGGCTTCTGCAGCAGCTGCGCGAGGGTCCAGGTGACGTCGCCCGTGCCGCCGGCGCCGGGGTTGTCGCCCGAGTCGCTGATGAAGTACGGGGTGTCGGTGGCGGCGAGGCCGGCCGCGACACCCTCGTCGAGGGTTCCGGGAGGGCCCACGAACTCGAAGTCGTCGCGCACATCCCAGAACGCACGACCGAGCTCCTCCGCCGCACGCGCGGTCGCCGCATCGTCGGTGCCGGTCACGACCACGGTCGCGTGGCAGCGGGGCTCGTCGGCCCAGGCATAGCCGATCCAGATCGCGGCGTCGGTGATGCCGGGGCGCGCCTCGATCTCGGGGATGCGGGCGTACAGGCTCTTCGCCGGCTCCACGCGGGTGCTGGTCTTCTCACCGGGGAGCAGGATGGGCACGCGCACCCAGGCGCGACGCGGGGTGACACCGCTCTCGAGCGCCTCGACGAGGTTGCGGATCGCGCGGTCGCGGGTCTCCCACGTGTCTTCGTGCGGAGCGAGGCGGTAGCAGGTGATGATGTCGACGTTCTCGATCAGGGTGCGCGAGACGTTGCCGTGCAGGTCCATCGATGCCGACACCACGACGTCGGCGCCGATCACCTCGCGGATGGCGGTGATCAGGTCGCCCTCGGCGTCGTCCATGCCCTCGACGCTCATCGCGCCGTGGATGTCGAAGAAGAGGCCGTCGAGCTTCTCGCCGTCGGCCACGAGGGCCCGCAGCCCGTCGCAGATGCGCGCCTTGATGCTGTCGTAGACCTCGCGCAGCACGGCACCGCCGGGGATCGATCGGGCGTAGTAGACCGGCAGCCACTCGGCACGGCCGCGCATGTCGCCGTCGCGCAGGGAGTCGTAGCGGGTGATGAGCTCTTCGCCCTCCACGCGCAGGAAGTCGCGTTCGCCGGCGCGATGCGGCGAGAAGGTGCTGGACTCGATGGCCATGCCGGCGATGGCGATGCGCGGGAGCGGGGACGTCTCGGTCATACTCCGAGTCTAGATCGGACCTCGAACCAAAACTTGCATCTTGTTCCGCATGGTCGCGAACTTGAGCCGATAATCGAACCTACTACGCGGCGGTCGTGCGCAGTTCCTCGTCGATCCGGGCCGGGTCGAGCATCCGCTCCAGCAGCTCCCAGGCCACACCGCGCGCACCGGCGAGCGCGCCGGCTCGGCTCACGCCGATCTCGAGAGCATCCGTCGACATGGGCAGGCAGAGGGTGAAGAGCGCCTGTCGCACGCCGGCGACGAACGCGTCGGCCGTGGCCAGGCGCCCGCCGAGCGCGAGAGCCTGCGGGTTGAAGAAGTTGATGATCGTGGCGAGCACCTCGCCCGTGCGCGCCCCGGCCTCGCGCAATGCGGAGGTGGCCTTGGGGTGGGCGTCCTGCGCGAGCGCGAGCACGTCGTCGAGGGTCTCCACCGCGACGCCGGACTCGCGCAGCGCATCCACGATCGCCGCACCGCTGGCGACCACGTCGAGGCAGCCGACCCGACCGCACGAGCAGATGATGGGCGGGGCGTTGTGCAGCGCGACGTGGCTGATGTCGCCGGCGACCCCGCGGTACCCGCGGTAGACGGCACCGTCGAGGATGATGCCGCAGCCGATGCCGCTGCCCGCCTTCACGAAGACCAGCTGCTCCTGCTCGCCGCCGCGCTCGATGAACTCGCCGACGGCCATGGCGTTCGCGTCGTTGTCGATGAGGAACGGGAGTCCGGTGACCGAGCCGAGCACCTCGCCCACGTCGACGCCGTTCCAACCGGGCATGCGCATGGGCGCCAGCAGGCGCGAGGTGCGCGAGTCGACGGGGCCGGGCAAGCTCATGGCGATGCCCTCGACCGTGAGGCCGCCGTTGTCCTTCGCGAGCGTGCGCGCGCACTCCCACACCTGGTTCACGACGCTCTCGACGCCGTCGAGGAGCGACACCTGCGCGACGGTCGAGGCGACGACCTCGGCACGCCGGTCGAACAGCGCCACCGTGGCGTGCTGCTCGCCGAGCTCGACTCCGGCGACCACACTCCCGCCTGCTTTCACCGTGAGCACGCGGGGGCGACGGCCGCCGCGCGACTCGCCCTCGCCGTTCTCCTCGATGTAGCCGTGGGCGATCAACTCTTCGACGCGCAGCGCGACGGTCGAGGGGGAGAGTCCGGTCAGGCGGGCGAGGTCGGCGCGGGACTGGGCCGCCCCGGTGCGCACCAGCCGGAAGATCTCACCCTCGGAATGTACGGTCTGGGTAGCCGGCGCCACGGTGTCCTCGAATCATCTTGTTTCGGTAGTCAAACAAAGATAGCCCCAGGACTGGAGGAGTGTCACCCCCTGTGCGTCATGCGCCGACGCCCGGTTCGACTCCCGGTTCGCCTCCCGCCCCCGCCGAGTGCACGGGATGCTGCTCCGTGCACGGGCTCTTGACGCGAACGCGCCGTGCACTCGGCACGAAGCCGTGCACTCGACTCGGCGAAGGGGTGGGGGCGGTGCGGACCGCCCAGGGCGCAGACTGGACGCATGACCGAACCCGACCCGTACCTGCTCGGCCCCGGACTCCTGCCGACGCCCTTCACCGCCGCCGAGATCCGCGATGCCATCGGATCGGGGAAGCTGATCCGGCTGCTCCTGGAGGGGCCCGACGGCCCGCTGGGCGAACACATCAACCGCTTCCGCGACACGGACGACGAGGGCGCGACCCTCGACCGCTGGGCCGCCGCAGACCCGAAGGCCGTCGTCTCGAACCGGGTGACCTGGGCGGAGCTGCAGGGACATGCCGCCTTCGACGCGGGGACGACGAGCGTGTCGACCGTCACACTGTCGACACCCCTCGGGCAGCTCACCTGCCGCCGGTACGACACCGACGACGGCGTCTTCTGGTTCTCGATCGATCACCCCGGGATGCCGGTGCAGTACGAGTCCGACGGCATGCGGACGACGGTGCTGAGTATCGAGTCGGACTGAGTCCGGCCGCACGCACGATTCGCCGAGGTGCGGACGAATCGCGGAGCTTCCCGTGGGGATTGTTCCGCTCATCGTCGGCGCCTCGGCGAATCGTCATGCCGAACCGGCGCCGAGATCAGTGTCCGGCGGCGCCGACCACCACGAACTCGTTCGGCACGACGTCGAGGGTCGCCTCGGCCGACACCTGACCGGTGTGCAGGTCGACCGCGAGGATGCGGTCCTTCGCCGGCTCGGTCACGTAGGCGATGTCGCCGACCACGTGCAGGCCCGGGTGCGGCTGCTGCCACTCGGTCGGGCTCTCCCACGGATCGATCACATCCCAGGCGTCGACGAGCTCGCCTGACTCGTCGAGCAGCGACAGGCTGCCGTCGGCCCCGAGCACCACGACGTTGTCGTGTCCGTCGCGTCCCACCCCGCGCCAGGTGTACTCCACACCTTCCGGGAGGTCGACGATCGACATCGTCTGCGTCGCGGTGTCGATGCGCGCGAGCTGCGACAGCAGGTAGCCCTCCTGGTCGGGGTCGGTCTTGTAGTCGCCGAAGGCGATCGCGCTGGTGTCGCTCACGTACGCGTTGCCGGTGCGACCGAACTCGTCGGGGGCGTCGATCTTGGTGAACGCGCCGGCGTCGAAGAGCAGCACGCCGTCTTCGCAGCCGAACATCACGACCTCGCCCTTGAGAGCCCCCTCGCCGTGCACGCTCGGGCACTGCTCGTTGCGGGTGAGCTCGGTGCCGTCGGCCGCGAGGTGACGGACTCCGCTGCGCGCGTCGGCCGTGCCGATGGTCAAGAGGATGCTGCCGTCGGCGAGCTCGAGCGCCACACCGTGGTGGGCGGCCTCCGAGGTGATCGTGTCAACCTCGGGAAGGGTGCCGGTGCCGACGGCATCCGTGTCGAAGATCCGCACCTCGCCGGTGCCGTCGTCGAACAGAGCCGTGCGTCCGGCATGCGGAACCGCGTGGCCGGCGGCTTCGGCGTCGAACACCTCGCCGGTGAACTCGACGGTGCCGGACGCCAGTCCGGAGTCGAGCACGTGGAACCCGTCTTCCGCGGTGACGAAGACGTGCCCGTCATGGTCGCCGGCACCGTTGACGCGCAGGAAGCCGCCGAGCTCGACCTGCCCGATGGTGTCGAGGGTCTCGCCGTCGAGCACGAGCACACCGCCGTCGTAGGTCACGGCGACGCGGGTGTCGCCTTCGTGGTGGTCTTCCGGTGCGGCGCCTGCGGTGTTCTCGGCGGCGGGCCCGGGGGTCGCACATCCGGCGAGCGCCACGGCGGCGATCACGCCGAGGGCGCCGATCGCGAGGCGGCTGCGGGGTCGGGACATGGATCGTCTCTCTTTCTTCTGGGTGGGTGCGCGGGATGCGCGGCGACGACCGGAGTCGTCGAGGGCTCAGCCGACCTGCTGCACGAACCAGGGGTCGAGGTCGGCGAAGGTCCGAGTGACGGTGCCGTCGCCGTGGTCGATCTCGTGCACGACGCCGGTCGCCGGATCGATCACGTAGGCGTGCCGGGCGTCGACGAGCAGCTGCACGCGGTCGCGCAGGGCGGGGTCGGCGACGGATGCCGCCAGCAGCGGTTCCGTGCGGGCCAGCACCGCGCCGTCCGCGGCGAGCACCCGCACGCGACCGTCGGCATCGATCACGACCGTGCGACTGTCGTCGTCACCGAGCGCGACGGCCCGCAACAGCGGCACGTCGGAGGGGAGCAGCATCCACTGCCGCTGTCGCACGTCCAGCAGCCACGCCCCCTGCTCGCCCGCGACTCCGGCGAGGTCGGGGCGGTCGGCGCGGCCGGAGAGGCTGCTCGTCGGGGTGGCGTTCACGGGGTACGGGATGGTCTGGGCGGCGATGGTGCCGCCGACCTCGCGGGTGAAGAGCACGGCCCCCTCGGCGCAGGAGAAGACGGCGCCGACGCGGGTGAGGTCGGCGTCAGAGGGGTCGGTGCACGGGACTGCCACACCCGGGACGCGGTCGCCGGCGGGGTCGAGCAGCTCGATCGTGGCACCGGCGGTCGGTACGAGCAGGTGCTCGGCGAGGAATGCCACGGGGCCGGAGGTGTCGGCAGTCACGTGCGGGGCGACTTCGAGCCCCTTGCCGAGTGCGTCGTGGGCGAGCAGGACCAGTTCCCCGCCCGCGAAGGCGACGGTCGCCCGCTGTTCACCGGCGACGACCGTGACGTCTCCTTCGCCCTCGAGGGTTCCGAGTGTCTGCGGGGCGCCACGGAAGGAGTGCGTGTGATCGCCGTGCGGCACGGTCCAGCGCGCGGAGTCGAACACCTCGACCGCGGTACCACCCTCCGCGTCGTGCGCGCGGTAGACGAGACGGCCGTCCCCGAAGAGACCGGCGATGCCGCTGCGGCCTGGCGCGAGGGTCGAGCGCTCTTCGGTGGCGAGGTCGAGGAGCGTGAGCTTGCCCCGCCCGTCGGCGATCACGAGCGCGCGGGCCGGGGAGGCGACCTCGGCCGCGCCACCCGCGTCGATGCCGTGCGCGTCGGAAGCGGTCGCGGCGGGTGCGGCGGGCGTGGGCGCTGCGGCCGGGGCACAGGCGGTGAACGCGAGCGACAGCGTGAGCGTGGCGGCGACGGATGCGGTTCGGCGGGGAGGTGGGTTCATGACGCTCTCACACTATTGAGAACGATTCTCGTTATCAAGTCGGGTGGCATCTCAGCCCGCCGCCGCGAGGCCGAGGCGCACGGAATGAAGGAGAAAACGTGAAACGAAGGAGCTGTGAGGCGGATGGCGCCTTCGAAGCGCGCGATCTCCTTCATTTCGCGTCATGCCCACGGCCGGTCAGCCCGAACGTCGGCACCCCGGCGTAGGGTCGCAACATGAGCAGCACAGCATCCGGAGAAAGTCGTGGAGTGGTCCCCTCCTACCTGCTCGCGCGCCTGGCCGAGTCGGGGCGTTTCCCCAAGGCCGCAGCCGCCGCGCGGCAGACGCTCACGGCGGGCCGCCCGCCGTTCCGCGCGCGCATCGACCTGTCGATCGACGAGAACGGCGACCTCGTCGCCCAGCTTTCGGATGCTCCGAACCGCACGATCAGCGACGCCGGCAACACGCAGCAGCTACCCGGAGCGGTGGTGCGTGGCGAAGACGACGGCCCGGCGGAAGACACCGCGGTGAACGAGGCCTTCGACGGGCTCGGCGCCACATTCGAGATGCTGCTGGCCGCATTCCAGCGCAACTCCCTCGACGACGCCGGCGCCCCGCTGAACGCGACCGTGCACTACGGCGTCGACTACGACAACGCGTTCTGGGACGGCGAGCGCATGGTGTTCGGCGACGGCGACGGTGAGGTGTTCCAGGGGTTCACCGGTTCGCTCACCGTCATCGGACACGAGCTCGCGCACGGCGTCGTGCAGCACACCGCGAACCTCGAGTACCAGGGGCAGCCCGGGGCGCTGAACGAATCCATCGCCGATGTGTTCGGAGCCCTGACCGAGCAGTACGCCCTCGGCCAGACCGCCGACCAGGCGACCTGGCTCATCGGCGCCGAGATCTTCACCGATGCCGTCGAGGGTGCGGCGCTGCGCTCGATGATCGCACCCGGCACCGCCTACGACGACGACGAGCTCGGCAAAGACCCGCAGCCCGACCACATGAGCGGTTTCGTGCGCACGACCGAAGACAACGGCGGGGTGCACATCAACTCCGGCATCCCCAACCGCGCCTTCGCCCTGTTCGCGACCGACCTCGGCGGCAAATCCTGGGAGCGGGCGGGCACGGTCTGGTACCGAGCTCTCACTGGAGGCCTGTCGAGCACCGCGACCTTCACGGAATTCGCCGACGCCACGGTCGCCGCCGCGACCGCGCTCGACGATGCCACGGCCGAAGCGGCTCGACGCGCCTGGAGTGCCGTGGGAGTCTATGAGGATGAGCGAGTCCCCTCCACCGACTGACACGCACGTCGTGATCGCGGTGGTGCGCACCGGCGGCATCGCGGGCATCCGTCGTCAGTGGCGGGTGGAAGCCGAGCCCGACGAAGCCGGGGAGTGGATCGACCTCATCGACGGCTGCCCGTGGGACGAGGAGACGGATCCCGGCACCGGCGCCGACCGGTACGTCTGGAGCATCCGGGCCCGCACACCCTCCGAGCGCCGGGAACGCGACGTGCCCGACTCCGCTCTCGACGGCCCCTGGCGCACGCTCGTCGAAGCGGTGCGCACGGCCGCCAGGCGCTGAACCCGCGAAACCGGGTCGGCACGACACGACACCACTCGACAGGAGAACCATGCTCACGGCGGAGGAAGCCGAAAGACTGCTCGGCGCGGCGCGTGAGGCCCACGCCCGCGGCGATCTGCTGCTGCACCTGCACGTCGAGGTCAGCCGCCTCACCGGAGTCCCGTCATCGTGGGGTTCCGCGGCGAACGAGTACCTGCAGAACGAGAGCGTCGGCTACTTCCTCGGAGAGGTCGAGCGCGTCGGCTGGCGACTCGAACACACGGGGTACGCGTTCGTCGGGTCCGGCGCGACGACATCCGAACGTGTGCTGAGCACGGGGACCGGTGTCGTGAACCACGGCGGCGTCTCGGGGTACTTCACCTTCCGTCGCGCGTCATCCTGAGGCGAAGCCTCGATCCCGCCACTCCCGATCAATCCGGTGTGAATCCGGCCCCGTCGCCGCCGGGCAGGTTCACAATGGAGACCATGGGACTGTTCCAGCAGAAGCCGGAAGAACAAGAGAACCAGTGGGTGCTGCCCTCTGAGCCGCTCGAGCGCACGGAGGCGGACGTGCTCGACACGGCGCCCGTCGTCGACCCGCTCTCGATCGGACTCGGCGCGGAGACCAGCGGCGACCTGAGCTCGGTCCTGTTCCCGGTCGCACCTCCCGCCCCCGAGGCCGTCGCGGCCGAGAACGGCGAGCCCGAGGCTGAAGAGGACTGACCTGCACCACGTCGCAGTTTCGCCACCGCGAGGCAGGGCAACCATCGATTGACTGCGACCCCGGTGCGAATCGACGAGGGGCCGCGCGGCTACGGTTGAGGGATGACGATCACCGCCGCCGCAGACGGCTCCGCCCTGGGCAACCCCGGCCCCAACGGCTGGGCCTGGTACATCGACGACGCGAACTGGGCTGCCGGCGGTTCCCCACACGGCACCAACAACCAGGGCGAGCTGCGCGCGGTCCTCGAACTGCTGCTCGCGACCGCCGGCACCGACGAGAAGCTGCTGATCGAGTGCGACAGCCGCTACGTGATCGACTCCGTGACCAAGTGGATGCCGGGCTGGAAGCGCAAGGGCTGGCGCAAGTCCGACGGCGGACCCGTGCTCAACCGCGACCTGCTCGAGGGCATCGACGAGGCGATCCGTGGCCGTGACGTCGAGTTCTCGTGGGTCAAGGGGCACGCCGGACACCCGCTCAACGAAGCGGCCGACGAACGCGCGAATGCCGCCGCCAAGGCATACCAGGCGAAGCAGGAACCGCGACGAGGACCGGGCTTCACGAGGGGAACGGATGCCGGCGCTGCCGTATCCGGGTCCGCGTCCGTCGCCGCATCCGCGTCGTCCGCATCGGCCGGTTCCGCGGCTGCCGGGACGAGTTCCGCGGGCGCGAGTGCGGTCACGACCGAGGACCGCGCCCGCTCGACCGCGGCAGCGGCAGCATCCGCCCCCTCTCCCGCCGCGGCCGCCGCGCTCGCGGAGCCGCTCTGGGCCGAAGCATCCGATCTGCTCGATGGCCTGGACTCCCCCGACGACGACCCGATCGAGCTGCGGATCCCCCTCTCCTCCGACGAGCACGCCCGCCTGCGCGACCGCGCCGAAGCACAGGGCGTCTCGCTCGAAGAAGCCCTCCGCCGCCTGATCTGAGCGTGGCCGCCGAGGCGTAAACTCGCCCCATGTCGACTCCTGCCCGCACCATCGGCCGCATCTTCCTCGGCGCCTCCCTCGTCTTCGCGGGCGTCTCCCACCTCACGGTGGCTCGTGAGGAGTTCCAGGCCCAGGTGCCTGAGTCGCTCCCGCTCGACCCCGACACGACCGTGCTCGCCTCCGGCGTGGCCGAGGTCGCGCTCGGCTCTGCTCTGCTGCTGGCACGACGCCGTCGGCGCACGGTCGGCACGATCGCCGCGCTGTTCTTCGTCGCCGTGTTCCCCGGCAACGTGGCGCAGTGGATGCACCACCGTGACGGTTTCGGCCTCGACACGGACATGAAGCGTTTCGTCCGGCTGTTCTTCCAGCCTGTGCTCGTCGCACTGGCGCTGTGGTCGACCCGCGAACCCCGACGCTGACACGCCGACACAGGGTCATCGGCGCGGACCCACGCCCGTCGGGACGGGCGCCCTCTGCGGCGCGACGGAACCTCGGAGGTCCGATCCGTAGACTCGGCGGATGAGGAAAAGGCGGGTGACGCAGCGGTGAAGGCGCGTACCGCCTTCGGCCTGCTCCGCCTCGGCGCTGCCGCCGTCTGCCTCGTGGCGCTCATCCATCGACTGAGCTGGGGGCTCGCGTCGCACACGATCGCGAGCCAGAACTTCTTCGCCTACCTGACCAACCAGTCCAACATCGCGTTCGTCGTGCTGCTGACGATCGCGGGGGTCATCGCTCTGCGCGCGGCGCGGGATCCGCGGTGGCTCACGGTGGCACTGGCACTCGTGCTGACCTGGACGATCACCGCCGGACTGGTGTTCGCGATCCTCGTCTGGCAGGCCGGCATCCGCGGCATCCGCATCGATGTGCCGTGGTCGGATCAGGTGTTGCACTTCTGGCTGCCGGCGCTGACGGTGGCGGCATGGGCCCTGGCGCCCGGCCACCGATCGGTGCCGTGGCGGGTGGTCCCGGTGTCCCTCGCCTACCCGGTGCTCTGGGGGGTCGCGACGATGATCCGCGGGCCGATGATCGGCTGGTACCCCTATTACTTCCTCGACCCGCGACAGGTGAGCGGGCCGCTGGAGTTCCTCGCCTCGGCGGCGATCGCGCTCGGCAGCTTCGCCGTGGTCTCGACCGTGCTCGTGCTCATCAGCCGGATGCCGCTGCCGAGACGGCTGCGGACGGATGCCGACGACGACCCCGACGCGCCGGACGACTCGCCTGCGGTCGACGGGGAGCACGTGCCGGAGGAATCCGCGCGGGAGACGGCGACCGCGCGGAGCTAGACGCGTCAGACGTCGCGGCGCCGGACGGCGCGGCGACCGTGGAACCGGCGCCAGACGACGACGGCGGTCAGATCCAGAGCGTGAGCGAGGCGAGGGCGGCTTCGAGGGCCGCCTTCTCGTCGAGCGCGGCGAAGTCCGCGGCAGCGGTGCCGCCGACGAGGCCAACGAGCACGTTCTCTCCGGTCGTCGGCTGCAGGTTGATCCAGGTCGGGATCAGCACATCGGCCCCCACGGCGTGCCAGATCGACTCCTCGTTCTGCCAGAACGGCTCGTCCCATCGCAGCCAGACCGTCTCGATCGCGCCCATGCCGAGAGCGGCGATCGCGCCGCGCTGCGAGAACGGGAGCGCCGGCTCGAACTCGATGCTGCGCTTCTGGAGCACGCCCAGCGGCACCGTCACGACGACCCGGTCGAACGACAGGGCCTCACCGGTGCCGAGGCGCACGCTGACGCCGGAGTCGTCGTACGCGATGCGCGCGACCGGGGAGCTCAGTCCGACCTGCACACCGTCGAGCGCGTGTTCCACGAACGGAGTGAGATCGTCGCGGGCTGCCTTCGGCTCACCGGTCGGCAGCGGCGGGGCCAGCCAGCTGGAGAGTGCGTCGGCATCGGCCCCCGTGCGGGTGGCGAGGATCGCGAGGAGGGCGGCGGTCGCGGGGTCGGCGGGATCGACACCCGCCGCGGTGAGGGCGTCGGCCACCGAGGAATCCTCGGGCGCCGCCTGCGCCGTCGTCATCGCGGCGGTGAACGGCTGCGGGTCGACCGGGTCGATGTCGGCATCCGGTGTGCGCCAGAGTTCGCCGGTCAGCTCGTCGATGCCGACATCGCCGCTGGTCAACTGATCGAGGACCTCGGAATCGTCTTCGCCGAAGAGCCAGGCGCCGAGCTGCACCGGCACCGGCCACGAGTCGTCGACCTGCGAGTGGACGCGTCCGCCCACGCGGTCGCGCGCCTCGAACACGGTCACCTGCACGCCGCGTTCGGCGAGCAGTGCCGCAGCCGTGGCGCCCGCGAGGCCGGCGCCGACCACGGCCACCCGCTCGCCGGAGCTGCCCGGGATCATGAGCTCTTCCGCGGCGCGGACACCCGAGGCGATGGCCCCGCGCACCGTGCCGGGAGCATCCTCATCGGTCGCTTCACCGGCGAAGAACACGCGGTCGTCGATGGGCAGACCCAGCGCGGTGCGGGTGCCGGCGACGACTCCGACGGGGGTGAAGCTGGCGGCGCCGAGGGCGAACGGGTCGGTGGTCCAGGTGCTGCGGACGCTGCCGGCCGGCGCGGGAACTCCGGGCGGAGGCTCGGGTTCGCGGGTGCGCGTGGGCGTCGGCGTGGGCGCGGGTTCGGGGGTGCAGGAGGCGAGAAGCACCGAAGCGACGCCGGCTCCGGCGCCGAGGAGCAGAGTGCGGCGCGTGATCCTCATCGTGTCGCCACTTTATCCCGAGCCGGGCGGTTCTGCCTCGGCGCGAGGGGTGGTGCGGCCGTTAGCCCGGGCATAACTCCTCAGAAACAGGCGCCGAATGCCGAGAACCGGCCGGATCCGCGGGGATCCGGCCGGTTCTTGAGGAGTTGTGAACGTGACGCCGCGGTCAGACGGCGAGCAGCTCCCGCTCCAGGCGAGCGAACGACGACTCCATGCCGTCGGCCATGCCGGTGGCGAGGATCATGTCGCGCGTCTCCTTGTCGGGGTATTCGATGAGCACCGTGACGAGGGTCGCGCCGTCCTCCTCATACAGGTTCAGGTCGTTGAGGGTCTCGGTCGGCAGGCCCTGCATCCGCTCGGTGGTGACCGCGCGGCGCGGGGCGTCGATCAGGAGCGCCTCCCCTTCGAAGCCGAACGGCTCCCCCTCGGTGTCGCCGACCGGCGCCCAGGAGTTCCGGTACGACTGGCCGACCTCGGTGGCGGCGACGCACTCCGTCATCTCCCAGCCGTCGGGACCGAGCATCCACTTGCGGATGAGCTCCGGCTCGAAGTGGGCGCGCCAGACCAGCTCACGCGGCCCTTCGACCAGACGGGTGATGCGCACGTGGGTGTCGTCGAGCAGCTCGACCCGCGTTCCCTTGCCCTGCGCGTATTCGCGGAGGTCCTGCAGCACGGCGTCCAGCTGTGCCATCGCCATCTTGATGCCCTCGACCTGGCCCATCTCGACGACCTGCTCGAGTGCATCGACCGAGTCGAAGTGGCTGGTCGTGACCATGCGGGTGCCCTCGGCGGTGGGCTCGAACGAGAACGACATCCGCTGCGCGGGGAAGCCCTCGAGCGGCGTGCCGGACTCGTCGACGAAGGAGTCGAGTACCTCGAAGCCGTTCGGCGCGTCGATGGAGAGGAACTCCCACGCCCCGGATGACTTCTCACCACGCGGGCCGTTCATCGAGTAGACCGCGCGTCCGCCGACGGTGTGGTCCCAGGCGGTGAAGGTGGCCGGCCATCCGGGAGGGCCCCAGAAGCGTTCGAGCTGGCGCGGATCGCTGTAGGCGCTCCAGACCCGCTCGATGGGGGCGGCGAAGTCGGCGACCACGGTCATCGTGAGGTTGTCGGCATCGGTGGTGACGTCGGTGACAGGCATTTCAGTCTCCTTGCTCGTTCTTCTGGGTGTCGCTGTTGTCGGATGGTCCAGACCGAGGCGTCTCGGCCAGCAAGTCGTCGAGCCGGGCGATGCGCGACCGCCACAGCTCTTCGTATCGGGCGAGGAGCGCCCTGGCGCGGGCGATCATCTCGGGGTTCGCGCGGACGAGCCGCTCGCGTCCCTCGGCGCGCTTGACGATGAGGTTCGCGGCCTCGAGCACGGCGACGTGCTTCTGCACCGCAGCGAACGACATCTCATATTCGGAGGCGAGGGTCGAGACCGACTGCTCACGCTCGATCGTCCGGCGCAGGATGTCGCGCCTGGTCGACGTCGCCAGTGCGTGGAAGACACGGTCGACCTCCGCTTCGCTCAGTTCTCTTTGTGCAACCATTTGGTTGTACGTTATGCCTGAGCGGAGGGGATGTCAAGGGGTCGGTTCTTCTTGTCCTCTTCTTGTCGAGATGGTGTGCGAGGACACATGTCCGCCGCGAGTGGCGCAGGCGAAGGTCAGTCAGTCTGGGCGCGCCGGGCACCGAGAGCGAACACCGCAGCGACGAGCGGCGAGGCGAGCAACTGGTAGGCGAGCCAGAACGTGCCCGCACCGAGGACATCGTTGAACGCCAGAAGCGCCGCGATGAAGGTGACGATGACCCATCCGCTGTCGTAGGCGACGAGGTAGCGGGTGTGCGAACCGGCGCCACTCCGGAGCGCGAAGGTGATCTCGGCGATACCGCTGGTGGCCACGAGCGCCGCCGTAGCGACGAGCAGCCAGGGCGGCGCATCCAGGAAATCGGTCATCACCTGGAGCAACACGACGTATATCGACGCGACGAGCAGCTTGAAGACGCCGTCGGCGAGAAACCCGACCCGGAGCCAGCTGACGCGGCGCGGCCGGGCGTCGCGGCTCACGTCGCTAACCGCGCTGTCATGCGCTGCAGGCTCCGACCTCGCCTGAGTCCGTACGACCGGCCGATCGCTGATGGATCGGTGGCGGCAGCGACCAGGGCGTTGGCCAGATCGGCGCGGCACACACTCGTGGACCCGTTCGCCTCGGGGACGAGCTGATAGTCGGTCGCCTCCGTGTCGATCAGATAGCCGGGCCGCACGATCGTCCAGTCGACGGAAGGTCCGCCGCCGCGGACGATCTGCTCCATCGCCTCGAGGTCGTCGTAGATGCGAGGTGCACTGCGGCGGACGAGCGGGCGCACCACGTGGCGGAACCACCATGGCTCGCCCGCACCCGAAGTGAGCACCGGCACCGCCGAGGTGACGACCAGGCGTCGCACGCCGTGGCGCCGCATGGCGTCGACCAGGTTCGCCGTGCCTGCCGCGCACACGGGCGCGGGATCCTGATTCGAACGCTTGCCCAGCGTCGAGATCACGGCGTCGGCGTCGGCCGGCAACGTCAGCTCCGCATCGGTCACCACTTCAGCCCGCTGCACGACGACGCCCGGCGGCCGGTCGTAGGGCCCGGAGTCGCGCACGATCGCGGTCACTCGATGACCGGCGGCAAGGGCCTGCTCGACGACGAATCGTCCGGTTCTGCCGGACGCGCCTGCAACCACGACGTGCATGTACACATCCCTCGCCTCGAACGACTTGAACACTGAGCATGACCTCAGCTAGTACAACTGTACTAGCACGGTAGAGTGACGTCAACGACAGGAACGACGGAAGGAAGGATGCCGTGTCAGCGACGCGACTGCTGATCCTTGGCGCGATCATCGAACGCGGAAGCGCGCACGGCTACCAGGTACGCAAAGACCTGGAATCCTGGCAGGTCGACCTCTGGGGCAACATCGGCCAGGGATCCGTGTATCACGCGCTACGTCGCCTGGCGGACGATGGGCTGATCGACAGAACCGACTCCGGCCACGGCACCGTTGGCCCCGCGCGCGTGGAGTACACGGTGACGAGCGCGGGGCGCGCGGAGTTCGTCACCCTGCTCGAACGCGCACTCTCCTCGGACGGCCGCGACATCGCCGAGACGATGGCAGGAATCGGATTCATCACCACCCTCACTCGCGACCGAGCCGTCGAACTGCTCCGGCTCCGCATCGAGACATTCCGGGCGCGGCGCGCGCGGGTGGCCCGCGAATACGAGAACCACCCGGACGAAGACTGGGGCCACCACGTCGAGGCGATCCAGTTCTGGGCGCACTCGGCGGACAGCGCCATCGCCTGGACGGAGGGCCTCATCGCCCGACTCGAGTCCGGTGCCTACGTGATGGCGAACGACGAAGCACCGAGCGACCCGGTCACTTAGCCGCCCGCGCGCCCCTCTCAGCCTCCCGTTTCGACGCGATCTATTGCACAGATCCGGACGAACGTCCGCCTGATCATGGTTGCGAACATCGCCGCGTTCGCCGTCAGCCCGGGAATGACTCTGCGGCGCATCAGAGGTGCGGCTTGGCGCACTCTTACTTGCCGTCGAAAGCGCGAAGCAGCCGAGACGCCCGCCGGATCATCTCCGGATCTGCGCGCACGAGCCGCTCCCGCCCGCGCGCGCACTTGACGATGAGTCCCGCACGCTCGAGCACCGCGACGTGCTTCTGCACGGCCGCGAAACCCATGTCATAGTGACGCGCGAGCTCGGTCACGGACTGCCTCTCGACGAGCGTGCGGGCGAGGATGTCGCGCCGAGTGGCGTCGCCCAGGGCTCGGAAGACCCGGTCCGCCTCGCTGCGACCGAGTTCCTCGGGAATCACGGATGGCGGGATTCCGCGGCCGTCGGGATCACGGGAGGACTTCGCCGAGAAAGGGCACGATCGAAGGCATCAGCGCGGCCGGCTTCATCATCGGCGTCGCGTGGTGTGCGCCCTCGATCGTCGCGTGTCGGGCTTCGATCAGCGTCGACAGCTCTCGCGTCCCGCTGTCCATGAACGGCGCACTCTTGCTTCCGAGGAGCACGAGGGAGGGCGCCCGGAGCCCGCTCCACCGGTCGCCGGTGAGAGGCGTCCCGTCCTGCAACCCTGCGCAGAGGCGCGTGTCATAGACGGCCGTCTGGGCCATCGCGACCATGGTCCGCCACGGGCCGATCATGAGTCGCATGGCGTGGATCATGAAGGAGGGTGCACCGAGGGCGACACGGTGGAACTCGCGAACCGCGTCCGACCCCCGCCCCTCGTCGACCAGCTGCTGAAGGTGGTCGGCGAGGTCGCGGGGGACGGGTGCGCGTCGATCGTCCACGATCACCGGGGGCTCGAAGGCGATGACGCCCGCGACCTTCTCGGGAAGAGCCGCCGCGGCGTCCACCGCGAGGATCGCGCCGGATGACGCTCCGAAGAGAGCAGCCCTGCCTCCGTGCGCATCGATGAGCGCCTCGATATCCGCGATCTCGCGAGCGATGCGCCAGGAGCCGACGTCCCCGCTGTCGCCGCGCCCTCGACGGTCATAGTTCACGACCGTGTGGCTCGCGGCGAGCAGGGCCGCGAGGCGACGGTTGTCGCGGAGGTCGGACAGCGCCTGCGCGACGAGGATGACGACCGGCCCGTCTCCGTGGCGTTCATACGAGATCTCCGTGCCATCCGCGGACACGACCTGGTGCAGGGAGGGATCGGGAGAAGAGTTCTTCTTCGGCATGATGATTCCGCTCTCTTCGAGAAGTGGGTGGCGTCAGCGGCGGGTCATCGTGGACGCGTATCCGCCGTCACCGGGGTAGACCCAGGCGCCGTCGAGTACACGATCGTCGTCACTGAAGGTGCCGGTGAAGGAGGCCGGGCTTCCCTTGGCTCCGGCCCAGATGGTGAGCGTGTCTCCCTCCAGCTCGTAGACGTAGTCGAGAGTGTTGCCCATCGAGTCGTAGAACCGAGAAGCGACATCCGTGCCGGCGGGCTCGCCGAACGGGCGGAGCTGACCGATGACCTCGATGCCGGTGATGGCCTGACCGAACTGCTCCAGCTCGACGTGCTGGAGCAGGAAGAACCGTCCGCCCATCCACTCGTACCGCACGACTCCCTCGGCGCCACCCGTCACCGTCCATTCCCCGACGAGCCTGTCGAGCGCCGTAACGGCGCTGCTGGGCGTGGGCTGCTCACCGAGGCCGTAACCGTCGATCTGCTCGGCGGTGACGTTCTCCAGCGTGTTCTCGTTCATGAGGTGTCCTTTCACGTGCAGCCCGGCGGGCCGCTCTTGCAGATACCTCGGAGCCGCACGCTGCGGATTGACATCTGCGCGCGAATCCGTCGGAAGTGATCCGCCGGGCCCCTCACACGTCGCGACCGCGCGATGTCAAGATCCGTCGCGCGGCTCCGAGGTATCAGTGCAGAAACACTCGACCCAGAAGAGGAGCTCACAGTGACCACGAACTCAGCACCACGCCTCGCGCACAGGGAGATCAGCGCACTCCCTCGTTCGACCCGCCCTTTGCTGCTCGCGGGCGCATTCGCGGGACCGCTGTTCTATCTGTCCGCACTCGTGCAGATGCTCACGCGCCCCGGATTCGACATCCGCATCCACCCCCTCAGCCAACTCTCCACGGGAGACCTCGGCTGGATCCAGATCCTCACCTTCGTCCTGGTCGGACTGGGACTGATCTGCCTGGCGGTCGGTCACCGGCGGGTCGTGACCGACGGGCTCGGCCGCGCCGCCATCCCGGTCCTCATCACCATCAGCGGGGCAGGCTTCATCGCCGCCGGCCTCTTCCCGCAGGACCCCGCGAACGGTTTTCCGCTCGGCGCGGCCGACGGCCCCGCGGCCGAACCCACCTGGCACGCTGTCATCCACATGGCGGCGGCGATCGTCGCGTTCACCGTCCTGGCCGTGGCGGCCGTCATCGCGCTCATCCGCGCCGTCCGCGAGCGGCGTGTGGTCGCAGCGACCGGGAGCGGCATCGTCGCGATCGCGCTCCTCGCTCCCGTCGCTCCCGACATCGCCAGCATCCAGGTGGCGATCACGGGGCTCTTCGCCTTCGGATGGTGCACCGCGACGGCCATCTCCCTGCTGAAGTCACCGCGTGTGTCTCGCTAGCCTGGACACTCGCCGACCCAAGGAGATGAGACCGTGAAGTTCCTCATTCTCGGCTACACGCCGAGCAGCAGTTGGGACGCCGCCACCGCGGATGCCCCCACCGAGGATGCGCTCGCTGCATTCGCTGCATATCAGGATTTCGAAGCGGAACTGCGCGCGACCGGGGAGTTCGTCAGCACCGAAGGGCTCGGACACCCAGCCGTGTCGACGACCGTGCGCAAGGTCGACGGAACGATCGTGATGACCGACGGTCCGTTCGTCGAGCTGAAGGAGGTCCTTGCGTCGTTCGCTGTCATCGAGGTGTCCAGCGTGGAGCGCGCGAAGGACATCGTCGCACGGATGGTCGAGATGCTCGGCGAACCGATGGAGATCCGTCCCATCATGGGTGACGACTTCGCGTGACGGCTCGACCTGACGCGATCGAGGACCTGCTGCGCATGGAAGCGCCGCAGGTCCTCGGGGCGCTGGTTCGCCGCTTCGGTCACTTCGACATCGCCGAGGAAGCCACGCAGGACGCACTGCTCGCCGCAAGCCAGCAGTGGCGCCGAGACGCCATCCCCGATCAGCCCCGGTCCTGGCTGATCCGCGTCGCCTACCGCCGCATGGTCGACGCGCTGCGCGCCGAATCGGCCGACCGCCGCCGCGAAGAGCAGTACGTGGCCTCCGAACCGCACGCGTCCTTCTCGCACGCCGCCCCGGCCGACCACGACGACAGCCTGAACCTGCTGTTGCTGTGCTGTCACCCCGCCCTGTCGTCCGCCTCCCGCATCGCCTTGACGCTGCGGGCTGTGGGCGGGTTGACCACCGCGGAGATCGCGCATGCCTATGGAGTGACCGAGCAGACGATGGCCGTGCGGATCAGCCGCGCGAAGCAGCAGATCCGCAAGAGCGGCGCCCGCTTCGAGTTCGCGGCCGATGACGATCTCTCCGGCCGCCTGTCCGCGGTGATGCGGGTTCTGTACCTGATATTCAACGAGGGATACACGGTGACCACCGGAACCGAGCTCACCCGGACCGACCTGACCGGCGAGGCGATCCGACTCGCGCGACTCCTCCACGCCCTCGTTCCTGATGACCCGGAATCGACCGGACTTCTCGCGCTCATGCTGCTGATCGATTCGCGGCGCGCGACGCGCTCCACCTCGAATGGCGACCTCATCCCCTTGCGTGACCAGGACCGCACTCGATGGGATCTGGATTCCATCCGAGAGGGATCCGACCTCATCCGTGCCGCGTGGTCCCAGGGGAACGTGGGAACCTACCGGCTGCAGGCCGCGATCGCCGCCGTCCATGCCTCCGCTCCCGTCGCCGAGCAGACCGACTGGGCACAGATCGCGGCCCTGTACCTGGCGCTCGAGCAGGTCGAACCCAGCGGACCCGTCCGGCTCGCACGAGTCGTCGCCGTGGCGCACGCTTTCGGGCCCGCGCGCGCCACCGCCCTGCTCGAGGAACTGGATCGCGAGCACGGACTGCTCCAACATCCCTTGACCCGACACCGTGCCCACGCGATCCGCGCACATCTCCGCGAAGCGGAGGGGGACCCGACTGCGGCGAGAGAGGACTTCCTCGCTGCGGCCGACATGACGACGAACGAACCCGAATCCCGCTACCTCTCCCGAAAGGCATTCGGCGAGTGACACGTCCCCGGTGCAGCATTCCGCGCACTCTAAGCATCGGGATCAGAAAAGTGTCACGACAAACCGCGATCGGAGAAGGCCAGACTCGCCCAACCGAATGACATTCGGTGTCATCTCAATCCGTTTCCGACAAGTGTTCTGTTGTCGACGCTTCTTGTCGAGATCGCGGCGCTGCTGAATCGGGATGCGGCCTCATCCGATGCCTTGACAGCCCCTGCAGACCACGCGTGCTCGCACAGAGGCCACCCTGAGCCGGCGTCGGAGTCCGATCAGTGCCCTCCGAGCACGCGCTTCAGGGCATCCCATTGATCGGCGACGACGAACAGAGGTACTGACGCCCGGTCGGTGACATCGACCGTCACCACCTGACCACCGTCGAACGGGTCGCCGGTTCGCGCTTGCACCCACTCACCCGCCGGCAGATACACCGGCCATTCGCGAGCACCGGCTTCGAGTACGGGAGCGACGAGCAGGTCGGCGCCGAGCATCCACTGCAACGGATACTCCCAGACTCGTTCGTCCGCGGGGTGATCGAAGTAGAGCGGTCGCATGAGTGGCACCGACTCGTCGATCGCAGTGCGCGCCGCTTCGGCAAGGTACGGCACGAGGCGCTCTCGCAGTTGGACGAGCGTGCGCACTTCGGGCACGATGTCGGCGTCGCCGGTGCGCTCCGCGATGTTCCACGGCGTGCGATCGTTCGACGGCAGCTTGTGGTGGTTGAACTCCGAGTGATACTGCATGATCGGCACGAAGACGCTCGCCGCCATCGCCCGCACGTACAGTTCTGCATCCGGGATCGGTCCGGAGAATCCGGCGATGTCCCACCCCCAGTAGACGATGCCGCAGGATGCTGCCGACAGGCCGGCCAGCATCGACCATCGGAACGCCTCCCACGTGGAGTTCTCATCTCCCGCCCAGAACGCGCCGTGCGCGGCCGAGCCGGTGAATCCGGCTCGGCTGAACGTCACGGGTGCTTTGCCTGCCGACTCCAGGAGACGACCGTAGGCGGCGGCGTACGCGACGGGGAACCGATTGTTCGACTCCGCTCCTCCGGATCCGTCGAGGTAGACGAGATCGGAGCCCCAGGCATGCTCGCCACCGTCGGTCTTGAACCCATCGATACCGATCTCTTCGACGAGGTAGCGACGCTTCTCCGTCCACCATGCTGCCGCCCGGTCGTCGGTGAGGTCGGGCATGAGCGAGAGCGGGAACCACCAGCCTCGGTTCCGATATGGACGCAGCGTGCCATCCGGAGCGACCTCGCGGATCACGACACCCTCCGCCACAGCGGCGCGCGCATCCGCCGCCGCCTGTCCGGTCGGGTGCGGACGCAGCTTGAGCAGCGGTATCTGCCACAGGTGCACCCGGACATCGTGCGCGTGCAGTGCATCCACCATGCCCTTCGGGTCAGGCCACGCACCCGACGCGGGGAAGGTGAAGTCCGAAAGGCGCATCGGTCCGCCGTCTTCGCGCACCGTGTACTCCGCGTCACGGAAGATCGTGAACGACTTCTCGTCACTCCATGCTTCAATCACGACGTTGCGCACCGGCACTCCGTGTTCGCGATGCAGTGCCATCTGCTGTTCGACCTCGGCCTGGGTGTTCCACTCGTTGCCGCTCGCCCACAGGCCGAAGACCCAATCCGGCAGCGCGACAGCGCGCCCGGTCTCCGCGACGAACGCCTCAAGCACGTCCGCCGGTGCCCCCTGATACAGCGCAAGCCCCAGGATGTCGGAATCGTGCGTCGCAGCGTCGACCTCCGCCTCGATCCACAGGCGATCGGAATGGGCCGCACCGAGGTCGAACCAGACCCTGCGGGACGTTCGCACGTGGAACCCCCAGCCGGCACCGCCCACGACATGCGCGAACGGCATCGGGAGGTAGGTCCGGCGGTGCGCACCCTGGCTCTTGTACTGCTCGAACACGACGGAATCCAGGGTCTGTCCACGGTGATCGAGCGCATCGAATCGCTCCCCGAATCCGGTGACGTGCTCGCCCGGAGCGAGCGGCAATGCGAAGCGCACCCGGTGCACCCGCTCTCCGTCGTCGAGTACCTGCACGCTGCCGTCGACAACCTGCACGGCGTCGCCATCGACGTCGATCAGGTTCGACCCGACGCTCCGCCACCCTGCGATGCGGGTTGTGAACCACCGCGTGTGCTGGACCGCGTCCGTGGAGTCGTGCGCGGTGAAGCGATAGCGAAGAACACGCCCAGCGGCGGGCGGATCGATCTCGACCTGCCACCCTCCTGCGGCGCGCGCCGTGCGAGCCTGCGCTGAAGCGAGATGACCGCCGTCGACCGCCTGCCCCCGCGAGGAACGAGCCACGCGGGCGAGCGGAACGGTGCGAGCCTCGCCGCCATCGACGATCAGCTCCGCAGCGACCTTATCGATACCTCCCGAGGTGCGTACGCCCAGCCGCAGCGGCGTACCGGCGATCGGCTGGGTGGGGCTGCGCTGCTCGGTGTCGTCGGAGTACGGATGCCCCGATCCGGATGGACGATGCCGGATCATGCCGAGACCTCCGCCTGCTCGACACCGAGTTCGGCGGCGAGGCGCAACAGCATCGCGTGGCTCCACAGCAGCGGCGTGGCCACCGGGCCCCACCGATCAAGCCACTCCTGCTGGTACTCCGGCGCGGAGAGATCCCCGTCGACCTGCTCGGGGAGCATGCCTTCGTCGTCGGCGGTGCTCGCCGCCCAATCGAGAAGGCGGCGCGCCTCGGTGACGTCTCCGGCTGCGGCATACGCGAGCCCGAGGAAGCACGACAGAAGCGGCCAGCGGCCACCGCCGTAGAAGGTGTCGGCGCGGAACCGATGAACGCCTCCACCGGACTCGAGGTGCTCCGAGACCCGACGCCGCGTGGCCTCGGCGATCGCCGAGGTCGCCCCGATGACGCCGAGGGGCGCGATCAGAGCGCTGAGGCTTCCATCCACCTCGACGGAGCCGACCCACTTCACGAGATGCCCGTCGCTCGTCGCGTCGTTCAGGAGACGCGCGACGACCTGCTCTGCGCCGTGGCGAGCCCGCTCGGCCCGCTCCCCGTCGACGAGCCCCGCTCGTGCTGCCGCTGCCAGACCGGCGGCGACGCAGCCCAGGGTCGAACCATGGACGCCTTCACTGTGCTCTTCCCACCAGTCGAAGCACGGTCGATCCCAGGAGCTCAGCAGGTAGTCGACTGTCAGCGCCGCAGCATCACGCCACGGTGCGACATCGATGCCGTGCCGCTCCGCATGCTCGGCAGCTGCCCAAAGCCACGTGCCGTACCCGTCGAGTTGGAAGTCCCACCAGTCATCCGCACCCAACCCGCCATCGAAAGTGAACCGGGCCGGCAGCATCTGCTCATCCGGGAGCGGAGTGCCGGCCGCGGCGGCACTCACGATGTCATCGATCCGGGTGGAGTGCTTCGCGATGACCATTGCGCACCAGTCGAAGAAGGCGGTGGCTGAGTCCGCTTCGCCGGCCGACGAGACTCCATCCGCGATGAATGCGCCATCGCGGAACCAGCAGTAGCCGCGGTACGCCGAGAACGACGGCGATGCGGGATAGGCCCCATTGGGCTCCTGCAGCGAGGTGATGACCTCACGTGAACGGTCGAGGAGGGCGCCGAGCGCGATGCGGGGAGTGGTGGTCATGGTCCTGTTCCGGAAGGTTGAGGAGGGGCGGGCCGGCGGCCCGCCCCGGCACAGATGGGAGGGGTCAGCCGAGGAGCGGTGCGATGCGTGATTCGGCGTCGGTGAGCGCCTGCTCGACCGTCTTTCGGCCGGCCGCGGCCTCGGTGAGTTCTTCCGACACGATGTCCTGCATCTCGGCCTGACCGTCACCGATCGAGGGCGCGAGGGCGACCGCTTCGAGCGAATCGAACACTGCCTGACGGTTCGCGGGCGGCGTGACCTCGAGGTATGCGTCGAGCTGGGCCTCATCGGCGATCGGCGGGAGCTCCCAGCCGGCCTCGAGCCGCGTGTCGACTGTCACCTTCGAGCTCGTGAGGAACTCGGCGAACGCCTCCGCCTCCGCCAGGTGCTTGCTTCCCGCGGAGACTCCGACCGCATTCGAGAACATCGCACTCGCGTGCTGCGTGTCGCCCGGCTCCACTGCGATGTCCCAGTTCAGGTCCGTCTCGGCGAGCGAACCGAACATCCAGATCCCGCTGTGCCACATCGCGAGCTTGCCGTCGGCGAACAGTCCGCTGTCGAAGTCGGGGGTTCCCGCGCCCTGCTCCGCCGTCGGCATCGTCGTGCCGCTCTTTCCGACGAGCCACTCCGCCGCCGCGATTCCTTCCGGCGAATTGAACGCGACGGACGTGCCGTCGTCACTCAGGAACTGGCCGCCCGCCTGCGCGACGGCCTTGTAGAACTCATGATACGAAATCGGCTGGTAGTCGCCCCAGACGCCCGCGGCCGCATCAGTGAGCTTCTCAGCCGCGGCCTGCTCATCAGCCCACGTCCACTCGGACGTGGGGTAGTCCAGACCCGCAGCGTCGAACAGGTCCGCGTTGTAGAACAGAACGACGTTCGAGAACGAGCTGGGCAGCGCGTACTGTGTGCCGTCCGTGGCATAGGCCTCGGCGAGGGACTTCTGATAGACGCTGGTGTCGACGTCGGCGAGGGGCGCCAGCACACCGCTCTGCTGGTACGCCGCGTAGTTGGCGAACTCGATGTCGAACACGTCGGAGGCCGTGCCGCCGGCGAGGTCGGTTTGCAGCGCGGTGAAGTAGTCGGCGTACGGGAGCGTCTTCACCTCGACCGTCACATTCTCGTTCTCTGCCTCGAACGCATCGACGATGGCGGTGAGGTTCTCCTCGTTGCCGCCGGACGAGATGAAGTTCGTGTACGTGATGGTGACGTCTTCACCGCCCTCCGCGCTGGGGGCACCGCCACCGGAGCAGCCGGTCAGGACGAGACCGGTGATGGCGAGGACGCCGATGCCGGCTGGCGTTGCTGTGCGATTCATGCGATATCTCCTTTGATACGTGTGTCTGATCGGGTGTGGGTCATTTGATTCCGCTGCTGGATACGCCCTGGATGACGTACCGCTGAGCGAACAGATAGATGGCGAGCATGGGAAGGATGCTGACGACCGAACCAGCCATCATGACGTCCCACTGGGTCGTGTACTGCCCCTGAAGGCCGGCAAGGGCGAGAGGCAGCGTCTGCTGTTCGGCAGAGCGCAGAATGATGAGCGGCCAGAGAAAGCTGTTCCAGCTGTTCATGAATGCGAACACCGCGAGAGTCGCGATCGACGGCCCCACGAGGGGAAGCACGATCGTTCCGAAGATCCGGAAATGCCCCGCGCCGTCGAGAGTTGCGGCCTCGTCGAGTTCCCGGGGTACGGCATTCATCGCCTGACGCAGCAGAAAGACGCCGAAGGCGCTCGCCACGCCGGGAAGCAGGACGCCGAGGTAGGTGTCCACGAGTCCGAGATCGCGCATCTGCACGAAGAGGGGAACGATCAGCACCTGGATCGGAATCATCATCGTCGCGAGGTACAGCGCGAAGACGATTCCCCGCCCGCGGAACGGGAGACGACTGAAGGCGTACGCCGCCAGCGCGCTCGTGACGATCTGCAGGATCGCCGTCGCGAGCGCCAACCCCAGGGAGTTCGCGATGATCCGAGCGAACGGCAGATCCTCGAACAGCGTCTGATAGGCGGAGAACGACGGCTCGTCGGGGATGAGCTTCGGCGTGGCATCGAGTCCGGCCCCTGGCGACACGGAGGTCGATAAGGTCCACAGGAACGGGAAGATCATCACGAGAGCGCCCAGGATGAGCACACCCACGAGCGCACCGCGCTTCATCTGCTCACGCATACGTCACCCACTTCTTCTGTCCCGCGACCTGCACGACGGTGACTCCCAGAACGAGGACGAAGAGCATCCACGAGAGTGCGGACGCCTCCCCCGCCGCCCCATAGCGGAAGGTCAGGTCGTAGATCCTCTGAACCACGACGGTGCTGGATCCCGCAGGTCCACCGCCGGTCATGGCATACACCTGGTCGAAGACCTGGAACCCGTTGATGAGGGAGATCACGACGACGAAGAACGTCGACGGCGACAGCAAAGGCAGCGTGACCCCGAACAGTCGACGCCACGGACCTGCTCCGTCGACCTTCGCGGCCTCGTAAAGATCCTGCGGGATCGCCTGGAGCCCGGCGAGAAGGATGATCATGACGAACCCGAGATCCTTCCATGCCGAGGCGAGGATGATCGATGGCATCGACCAGAGCGGATCCGTCCACCAACCGGGACCGTCGATGCCGAAGAGGGCGAGGCCCGCGTTCACGACGCCGACCGAGGGGTTGAGGAGCCAACGCCACACCAGCGCGACCACGATCCAGCTCGTGACGACCGGCAGGAAGTACACCCCACGCAGGAGGTTCCGTCCGCGGAAGCGCGTGTTGAGCCCGAGGGCGAGGGCGAGTCCACCGATGTAGACGAGGGGCAGGTAGCCCGCGAGGTAGTAGAACGTGTTGAAGAATGCGCGCTGCGTCTGCGGGTCCTGAGCGAGCTTCACATAGTTCTCGAAACCGACCCATTTCATCGGTGCGAGCAAGTTCCATTCGTGGAAGCTGGTCCACAGCGCGCCGAACATCGGGTAGATCGTGAAGAGCGCCAACGGGACCGCGCTCGGCAGCAGGAAGGCGAGGACGAGAAGAGCGTAGCGAGCACGCCCGCGACGACGATGCCGAGGTCGCGCCTGAACCGTCGCCTTCTGCTCGGTGGCGGATGCCGGATCAACCGTGAGAGTCATCTCTCGGCCTTGGTTGCGGGAGCTCCGAGGGGAGAGACCGCGAGACGCTCGCGAACCAGCCGACCCTGCTCGCCCGAGCGCCCCTGCGCGTCGAACGGCGTCGAGAGGACGAGCGCGGCGGCGCCCTGAGCCCAGCGGTCGTCCTGCCATGACTCGACGGCCACCGGGATCGCGCGATTGCGAGGTATGAGTCCCGCGCGGAAAGCAGGCTCGAACCCGAACGACCAGTGCCGCCACGAGTCGACGCCCTCGCCGAGCACGATGAGGATCTCGGGGTCGATCACGTTGACGATGCCGGCGACCACCCGGCCGAGCAGGTGGCCCGCGCGCGAGAAGATCTGCTGAGCGCGGGGCTCGTCGGCATCGGCGAGGCTCCGGAGCACGGCGATGCCTGCATTCGCTCCGATGACCCCTTCCTCTCGCGCACGCCGAACCAGTGCGCTTTGACCGATCAGCGCTTCAAGACATCCGCGTCCTCCGCACTCGCACTCCGGTCCGTCCTCCTCGACAGGCACATGGCCGATCTCGCCCGTGCCGCCGCTCCGGCCGCGCAAGACGTGTCCTTCCGCCAACAACCCCGCCCCGATGCCCGTACCGATGGTGAGGACGAGCACGTTGTCGTGGCCGCGGGCCTGGCCATGCAGAGCCTCGGCGATCGCGAGCGCGTTGACGTTGTTCTCCACCAGGACCGGCAGATCCAGCTCGTTGCGCAGCATCTCCCCGACGGGTACGCGCTGCCAGCCGAGCTGCGTGGAATCGACCGTGCCGACGGCCTGGTCGTCGACGTTGCCGGGGACCCCGACCCCGAGCCCGAGCAGAGGCGCGCCGCTACCGCCGCGGATGAAGCCGCGAAGGATGTCTGCCAACCGGGTGATGGCGGTGCCGGTGGAAGCGTCGAACGGCTCCGTTGCTGAACGGATCACGCTGCCGTCGATGCCGACCTCGACCGCAGTGACGTGATCGGTCAGCACCTTGACCCCGATGGCATGCCCCGCGTCGGCAACGAGCCCGAGAAGGCGGGCCGGTCGGCCACCGCTGGACGGGCTGTGGTCGAGTTCCACGAGGAGACCATCAGCGATGAGCTGGCGTGTGTGCAGCGTGATCAGAGCCGGCGACACGCTGAGCTCACGCGCGAGGCCCGCCCGGGAGGTGGGACCGCTGCCGCCGATGAAGGCAAGTACAGCAGACCGAGTCACATCGGCACGGGAACTCGAAGAAGACGAAGTCAAGGGGAACACCTTTGTTCAGGAACAAACAAACTCTAGATTCATCGACGTCGGGTTGTCAATCGAAGAGCGGGAGGACGAGCACCGCCAGGAGCGATCTCGAGGCGCGTCGAGCACATTCCTCTTGACGGCTCGGCCGCCTTGCGTCAAGGTCGACTTGATACAGACCTGAACAAAGGGGTTCCCATGTCTGACGATCTCCGGGCGTCGCATGCATCATCCACCGGCGCCCGCCTGCTCACGAAGCCGCGCCGATTGCTCATCCTCGCTGCCGCACTGGCGGCGGCGCTGATGTTGTCGCCGCTCACGGCCACGCCGGCGCATGCCAACACCCTTGACGGCGTCTGGCACGACCCATACGGCGATGACGAGCTGTACTCGACGCAGCCGACCGAGCGAGCTCCTCGTGACCCGATGGCCGGGGACGACGTCGTCGTCCACGCGACCACGTGGCCGATCGCAGCGAACCAGTCGGTGTGGGTCACGTGGACCCTGAACGGCGTCGCCCAGACGCCGGTCGGTGCGTCATGGGACTACAACTCCGGCAACAACACGCATTGGAAGATCGATCTGGGGTCTTTCGCCCGCGGCGATGACGTGGAGTACACCGTGCACGCCGACGTGAACGGCGGTGCCCAGCGCGACATCGGCCCGTTCGCATTCGCGACCACCTCCTGGAGCACAGTGACCGACGTCGCATCCGTCATCGACAACGGAACTTCGGTCGACCTCGTGACCGGCGACAGTGCCGGCGACTTCACACCGAAGATCCGCTTCGCGTTCCCCCGTCTCGACGGTTTCGACACGCAGATCGCACCGAACGGTGCCGGTCTCGATCTCACCGGGCTATCCGACTACACGGTCACGGACGGCTCGACGCAAGTGGAGATCGTGACCGACGAGATCGTGCTGCGGATCGACAAGAGTCCCTATCGTCTCTCGGTCTATGAGGGCGACGGCACGACACTCATCACCCGTCAATACGACCCGGCGACTTTCCGCAACATCGGCTGGGCCAGCGACGGCGACACGACGGTGACAAAGATCGAGGACCACTTCCTCTCCCCCGTCGGGGAGCGATTCGAAGGGTTCGGGGAACGATACGACCGACTCGATCATCGCGGTACCGATGTGCACAACTACGTGTACAACCAGTACCAGGATCAAGGCGCGTCGCGCCGCACCTACTATTCCGTGCCGTACTTCGCGAACTCCGCAGGATATGGCGTGCACGTGCCGAGTACGCGCTATGCAGCCTTCAACCTCGCCACTCATCGTCCCGACATGGCCGGATTCACGGTCGACACCGGCGGTGCGCTGGACTCCACCCTCACCTACCAGTTCTTCACGGGCGACCAGACCGAGATCCTCGACGACTACACCGCCGAGACCGGTCGACCGCTGTTGCCGCCGAAATGGGCGTTCGGGCTCTGGGGCTCCGCCAACGAGTGGAACACGCAGGCTGAGGTCGACGACTGGCTCGACCAGGTCGACAGCTCCGGCATCCCGCACAGCGTGCTCGTCCTCGAGCAGTGGAGCGATGAGGCCACCTTCTACCTCTGGAAGGACGCGCAGTACACCCCCACCTCCGGGGGTGGCGCTCTCGACTACGCCGACCTGACGTTCCCCTCCGGTGGCGCTTGGAGCGATCCTCAGCAGATGGTCGCTGACGCGCATGCGCAGAACGTGAAGGTGATCCTCTGGCAGATCCCTGTCCTGAAGGAGAACTTCACCTCCAATCCCGCAACCGCACCGCAGCAGCACCTGAACGACCAGGCGTACGCCGAGGCGCAGAACCACCTCGTCGATGACGGTTCCGGTCAGCCCTACCGGGTCCCTTCCGGGCAGTGGTTCGGCGACAGCACGGTGCCGGACTTCACGAGTGCGGCGGCAACGGACTGGTGGATGTCCAAGCGGCAGTACCTCGTCGACGACTTGGGAGTCGACGGTTTCAAAACCGACGGCAGCGAGGCGCTGTTCGGCCGGGACCTCCTCGTCGCCGACGGCCGTCGCGGGGACGAGATGCACAACGCTTATCCGAACGACTACACGGCCGCATACAACAACTTCGTGCAAGAGGCGACGAACGGCGATGGCACCATCTTCAGCCGTGCCGGCACCTCGGGCGGGCAGAGTCAGTCGATCTTCTGGGCCGGCGACCAGGCATCCACGTTCGGCGCATTCCAAGAAGCGGTACGAGCCGGGCAGAGTGCGGGACAGTCGGGCGTGCCGTTCTGGGCCTGGGATCTCGCCGGGTTCACCGGGTCATTCCCGACCGCCGAACTGTACCTTCGATCCACCTCCCAGGCGACCTTCTCACCGATCATGCAGTACCACTCCGAGAAGTCCTCGCCCAGCCCTTCCGAGGCTCGCACTCCGTGGAACGTGCAGGACCGCACGGGCGACACCAGCGTCGTCCCCGCGTTCACCAAGTTCGCCAACGTACGGATGAATCTCGTCCCGTATCTCTACACAGAGGCAGAGGACAGCGCCAGCACCGGCGTACCGATGATGCGGGCGATGAGCCTCGCGTTCCCTGAGGATTCCACGGCCGCCGGTTACGACCAGCAGTACCTGTTCGGTTCGCAGCTGCTCGTCGCACCGATCACGACCCAGGGAGAGACCGTGAAAGACGTCTACTTGCCGGAGGGCGAGTGGTACGACTTCTGGAACGGCGGGCGCGCTGTCGGCGGCGGTGTGAAGCAGTACCACGCGGGCACCGACGCCATCCCGGTGTATGCCAGGGCGGGCGCTGTGATCCCGCTGAACCTGAACGACGCGTATGAGCTCGGCGGCACGATCGGCAACGACGTCGACACCTACGACAACCTCGTGTTCCGGGTGTACCCGGCAGCCACAAGCACCTACGAGTACTTCGAGGACTCGGAGAAGGCGCACCGAACGTTGACGGTCGACTCCGACCGCAGCGCCCGAACTGTCACGGTGTCCGCTCCGCCGCTCACCACCACTGCGACATACCAGGTCTCGAGCACGAAGCCGACGTCGGTGGCCGTGGCCGGATCGACGCTGACCGAGTTCGGGTCCGTCGGAGCGTTGGCGGCGGCGACAACAGGCTGGTACTGGGACTCGACGCAACAGCTCACGTACGTGAAGATCGCCTCGAACGACGCGGCGCGGTCGGTCGTCTTGAACGGAGTCGACAAGGCATCCTACGAGGCCGAGTTCGGAGCGCACACCTCCGTCACGACGAACACCAACCACGCCGGCTACACCGGGGTCGGCTTCGTCGACGGGTTCGCAACTGCGGGGGATGCGGTGGAGTTCGACGTCTGGGCCGAGTCCAGCGGTACGCATCAGCTGTCGTTCCGGTACAGCAACGGCGCGGCGACCGCCGGCGCGCGCACCGTCTACGTCGACGGCGTATCGGCCGGCACGCTCTCACTTCCGCCAACCGGAGCCTGGGACCAGTGGGCGACGGCGTCGCTCAGCAGGTCTCTGTCCCCGGGCCGGCACACCGTGCGCATCGAGTATGCGAGCGGAAGCTCCGGTGGCATCAACCTCGACAACCTCGTGCTCGCGCGCTGAAGTTCAATCCCACGGAGAACCGAATGCACACCTTCACCGTGCGGCGCCGTATCGCCGCATCAACTGCCGCCGCTGTCGCTCTGACGGCCCTCACCGCGATTGGTGCTGTACCGGGCGCCGAGCCGGTCGCCGCGGCACCCCTCGGCGTACAGCGAGCCCAGTTCACTCTGGGCTCCAGCTACCTCATCGTCGAGGTGCTCGATGATGATCTCGTCCATTTCGAGCTTGCGGGGGGAGGCACCTCGCCCGGCACGTCGAGCCCTCTGTTCACAACCCCGCAGGTCGACAAGACCGACTACGCCGGACCCGAAGTGTACTCACAGACCGGATCGGTCATACAGACCGCCGACCTGCGCATCGAGGTCGACCCGGCCGATCTGTGCCTGACCGCGACCGACACGACTCGTACACCCGAGTTGGTGCTGCATGAAGCATGCCCGGCAGACCTCGACCAAGCATGGAAGGGGTTGAACATCACCAAGTCGGCGATGGAGAACGCCTACGGTCTCGGTCAGCAGTTCTTCACCGGAGCCAGCGCCGACGGCGACTGGGTCGGGCGCACACGCACCCCCGGCGGAACGTACGGCAACGCGATGGCCTTCGACGCGGAGAACGGCCCCGTCGGCAACACGCAGATCCCCGTTCTCTTCGCCGTCGGCGACGACAGCGCGAACTACGGCCTGTTCGTCGACCAGTTGTACAAGCAGGAGTGGAACCTCACCGGCGACCCCTGGACCATGCGCACCTGGGGCGACCAACTGCGCTGGTACCTGATGGCCGGTGACGACCTCCCCGACCTGCGCGAGGACTACATGGAACTCACCGGCAAGCCTCCCGTGCCGCCGAAGAAAGCGCTCGGACTGTGGGTTTCGGAATTCGGTTACGACAGCTGGGGCGAGGTCGACAACACGATCGCCGGGCTGCGATCGGCCGACTTCCCCGTGGATGGCGTGATGCTCGACGTGCAATGGTTCGGCGGCGTGACAGCGAACTCCGACTCCACTCGGATGGGCACGCTCGACTGGGACACGACCAACTTCCCGACCCCTGCGACGAAGATCGCGGCGCTCTCCGCCGACGGCATCGGCGTCATCCCGATCGAGGAATCCTACGTCGGCAAGAATCTCCCCGAGCATGCGGCGATGGCGGACGACGGCTATCTCGTGCGCAGTGGTTGCGCGACCTGCGCTCCGGTGTACCTCACCGGCAACCCGTGGTGGGGCAAAGGCGGAATGATCGATTGGACGCAGCCCGCCGCAGGGGCCACGTGGCACGATGAGCAGCGCCAGCACCTGATCGATGAAGGTGTCACCGGGCACTGGCTGGACCTCGGTGAGCCGGAAATGTATGACGCCGACGACTGGACCGCCGGAGTACTTCCCGGCAAGCACGCTCACGCCGACTATCACAACGCGTACAACCTGCTGTGGGCGCAGAGCATCGCCGACGGGTACGAGCGCAATGAGGAGGAGGCGCGCACCTTCCTCCTCTCGCGCGCAGCGGCTGGAGGAATCCAGCGATTCGGCACGGCCATGTGGTCGGCGGACATCGGCTCGACGATCAAGGCACTCGCGTCGCAGCAGAACACGCAGATGCACATGTCGATGTCGGGTATCGACTACTACGGATCGGATGTCGGCGGGTTCCGCCGCGAGATGCTCGACGTCGATGCCGACGAACTGTACACGCAGTGGTTCGCCGACAGCGCGTGGTTCGACACCCCGCTGCGCCCCCACACCGAGAACCTGTGCAACTGCCTGGAGACGAGTCCCGACGCGATCGGAGACGAGGCCAGCAACCGCGCGAATCTCGTGCGCCGCTACGAGCTCGCCCCGTACACGTACTCGCTCGCGCACCGGGCGAACCTCTACGGCGAACCACTCGCCCCACCGCTCGTGTACTACTACCAGAACGACGACAACGTGCGCGAGATGGGGCATCAGAAGATGCTCGGACGTGACCTGATGGTCGCGATCGCCGCGAGCGAAGGCGAGCGGGAACGCGATGTCTACCTGCCCGCCGGCGACTGGGTCGACGTGCACTCCAACGAACGCATCTCCAGCAACGGCGAGTGGATCGAGGATGTTCCACTCTGGCGCAACGGCGTGTTCACCCTTCCGGCCTACGCCCGATCCGGGGCGATCGTCCCTCAGGCGTTCGTGGACGCGGAGACGAAGGACATCACCGGCAAGCGTTCCGACACGTCCGTGCACGATGAGCAGATCACCACCGTGTACGCAGACGGGTCCTCGAGCTCGTTCACGCTCTACGAGGACGACGGTGCGAGCACTGCATACGAAGACGGCGCGGTGCGAACGACAGCCATCAGTCAGTCGCTCAGCGGCGGTGTGGCGACAGTCACAGTCGGTGGGGCTTCCGGCACGTACAGCGGGGCACCGTCGTCGCGCCCGACCGTGGTGAAGCTGGTGACCGATGGCACGCAAGCATCGGCCGTCACGCTCGGGGGCAGCGCGCTCACCGAGTACACGAGCAAGGCAGCGTTCGATGCAGCCAGCAGTGGTTGGTACAACGCCGGCGGCAGCCTGGTGATGGCGAAAGCGGCGAGCAGTGCCGTCACATCTGCCAAGACGTTCTCCTTCACGCTCGGCGAGGAAGCGGTCTGGGCGACCTTCGCGTGTGAGAATGCCACCACCACCCTCGGCCAATCCGTGTACGTCGTGGGCAACATCCCACAGCTCGGCAACTGGTCGCCGGCCAGCGCTGTGAAGCTCGAGCCCAGCGGCTACCCGACATGGACGGGCGTCGTACAGGGGCTGCCACCGTCGAGCGCCATCGAGTGGAAGTGCATCAAACGGCAGGAAGCCGGTAGTCCGAACACCGCGGACGCCTGGGAGCCCGGCGGCAACAACGTCCTGAACACACCCCCGGACGGGTCGGCCGGAATCACCACAGGAGCATTCTGAGCAATACCGAGAAGAAGGAACGCCGCGCCCTCCACGGGCGCGGCGTTCCTTCTTCTCCTGCTCGGCGCGGCTTTTTCGGCGCCGTCGAAAAAGCCGTTGTCCGTTTCCGACAGATCTGTCGAGACACGCGCGCTCGCGCGGCCCCGCTCACCTCAGGATCGAGGCGAGGAGGATCCGCACGAGCGTCTCGTGCGCGTCGCCCTCGTCGATGCGCGAGGCGAGCACCGCGCTCGCGAGCACATCCGCCGAGGCGAACGCGGCCTCCAGGGCGATCGGATCGATGCTCTCGGCGCCGACCACGCGGGCGAGGGCGGCGCGGCAGCGCTCGACGTACGCCCCCACCGACTCCTGCCGTATCCGCGCGAGCACGGGCGTGCCGTGGAGGGCGGCGACCACTCCCGCCATCTCCACGCCTTCGGCACGGGCGCAGGCGACATAGCTCGTGGCGATGACGTCCACGACTCCTTCGATGTCGGGTCGAGCGTTCGCCAGCGCGGTCTCGAGCGACGCATCCTGGCGCTCGTCGAACTGTCGGTACAACGCGGCGAAGAGCCCCGATCGGTCACCGAAGTGCTCGTAGACGACGGGCTTCGTGATGCCCGCCCGGTCCGCGAGCGCGCCGAGGGTCAGCGCGTCTGCGCCCTCGGCACGGATCATCTCCCGTGCGACACTCAGCAGCTGCGCGCGACGGTCGGCCTTCGACAGTCGCGGTCGCGCACCCTCTTTCGCCTTCGTCATCTCGCCCCTCGCGACCCATACTTACGATGAGTAAGTTACGGTTGGTAGGTACCAATCGTACCCCGTGCCATCGGCACCATCCACGATCCGAGGAGAGACATGACCGCCGACCTCCGGCCCACCACCCACTGGGTCTACGCGCACCCGCAGTCGGGCTCCCTGAACCGGCAACTGTTCGAGGCAGGAGTCGAGGCACTCACGCCGCGCTACGACGTGCAGACCTCGGATCTGTACACCCAGGGGTTCGACCCGTTGCTGGCGCAGCGCGACATCGGCGGGCGCGAGGGGAACATCGTCGACCTGATGGGCGAGGTCCACGAGAGCGGGCTCGTGCCCGACGACGTGCGCGTCGAACAGCAGAAGCTGGAGGCCGCCGAACTGCTCGTGTTCCAGTTCCCGCTCTGGTGGTACGGCGCACCGGCGATCCTCAAAGGCTGGTTCGATCGGGTGTTCACCAACGGCTTCGCCTACGGCGGCGTCGACACGGAAACGGGGCTGCCGCTCCGCTACGGCGAGGGCGGCCTGAAGGGCAAGCGGGCGCTCATCATCGTGACGGCGGGCGAGGATGCGCGGAGCATCGGATCCCGGGGCGTCAGCGGTGACATCGATGCCCTGCTGTTCCCGATCACGCACGGCACGCTCTGGTACACGGGGATCGAATCACTCGATCTCCACGTCGTCCACGACGCCGACACCCTCGATGCCGCGGCTGTCGCTTCGGAACGCGACCGGCTGACCACCCGGCTCGCGGGCATCCACGACGAAGTGCCGTCTCGGCCATACCGCGCCCTGCGCGACGGTGAGTATCGGGGCACGCGAGCGTTGCGCGCCGACATCCTCCCCGGACGGACCGATCTCGACATCCACCGCATCGACCGCGCGGGCGTCGCGAACGGCACCCGCTAGGAGAGCACGACGTTCGGCGCGGGCGGGGTCGGATTCCTCGAGCGATACGCTCGCGGGTATGGGCTTCTCGGTGCTGGGTCTCGCGCTCAGCCTCGCCATCTTCGCTCCGAGCCTGTCACTCATCTGGTTTCCGCCCCGTCCTGCGTTGCCGACCGGCGCGGTGCCTCGTCCGCTGACGGTGCTGGAACGTGCGGGGCAGGCGCTCTGCGTGACGGTTCCCGCCATCACGGTGGGTGCATCCGTGGGGTGGTGGTGGTTCCCGCTCGTCGCCGTGCTCGTGCTCGCCTACTGGGCGTTGTGGGTGCGATTCCTCGTCACAGGGCGTCGCCTTGAGGCGCTCTTCGGCCCCGTCTGGGGCGTGCCGGTGCCGATGGCGCTGCTCCCCGTCGCCGCGTTCCTCGCCGGCGCCGCATGGCTGGAGAACCCCTGGATCGCGATTGCCGCGGCGGTGCTTGCCGCCGGGCACATCCCCAGCTCGCTGATCACGGCACGAGCTCGATAGCCCGGCCGGCAGGCGGAGACCCCGGAGAGCTCAGGTTCTACGACCGGGGCGCCGCCACCCGAAGCGCGTCGGCGGCGGCATCCATCGTGTCGGCGTTGAGCGAGAAGTACGCCCACTTGCCGCGCTGCTCGCGGGTGACGAGGCCGGCGTCCGCGAGGAGCTTCATGTGGTGGGAGACCGTGCCCTGCGAGAGGCCGACGGGCTCCGTCAGGTCGCAGATGCACGCCTCGCCGCCGGCACCGGCGGCGATGAGAGACAGCAGCCGGACTCGCGTCGGATCGCCGAGCGCCTTGAAGACCCGCGCGACGCGCTCCGCATCCTCGACCGTCGGCGCGGCCGTGACACGCGGCACACAGCAGGCGGTCGCTTCGATGGTCGTCGGCAGGCTCATGAGTCCATCCTGACACGTATTGACAAACTTCGATAGATCGACGACAGTCGTCATATTGAAGATTCTCGATCTGAGGAGATGTGATGTCCGAGCTTCCCGTCGTCGTCATCGGAGCAGGCCCGCAGGGTCTCGCCGCAGCCGCGCACCTCGTCGAACGCGACGAGAACGTGATCGTCGTCGAGCGCGGGAACGGCCCCGCGTCCGCCGTCTCCGAGTGGGGGCACGTGCGCCTGTTCTCAGCCTGGCCGGAGCTCACCGACGCTGCTGCTCGCCGCCTGCTCGAGCCCGCGGGGTGGACGGCACCGGCGAAGGGCTATCCGACCGGCGCGGAGTGGGTTCGCGACTACCTGGCACCGCTCGCGGATGCTCTGGGCGAGCGAGTCCGCTACGCGACGACCGTCACCGGCGTGGCCCGGCAGGGGCGGGACAAGGTCGTCGACGGGGGACGCAAGAGCCAGCCCTTCGTGGTGCACACCGTCGATGGAGAGGGGCGCGAAGCCCGCCTCCTCGCCCGCGCCGTCGTCGACGCGAGCGGCACCTGGGATCTTCCGAACCCTGCGGGGGCGGACGGATTCCCGGCAGTCGGCGAGGCCGCAGCGTCGGACCGGATCTCGTACCGCATCCCGGCCGACGTGTCAGAGCTCTCGGGCCGACATGTGGTCGTCGTCGGAGCCGGGCACTCCGCCACGCACGCCGTGCTGCGCCTGAGCGAGCTCGCACGACGCGCTCCGGGAACGCGCGTGACCTGGCTGCTGCGCCGAGGAAGCGCCGCCAACGTCTTCGGCGGCGGGATCGGGGACGAGCTTCCCGAGCGCGCCGCACTCGGCTCCCGCGCCCGGAAGGTCATCGACGAGGGGGTCGTGGAGTTGGTGACAGGGTTCCGCGTCGCCGAGTTCCGGCAGGGCGGCGACGGGCTGACGATCGTCGCGGAAGACGGCCGGGAGGTCACCGACGTCGGACACGTGTTCGCCCTCACCGGCTTCCGCCCGGACACCGGCATGCTGCGAGAGCTGCGGATCGACCTCGACACCGCACTCGAAGCGGTCGCGGGCATCGCCTCCGAGATCGACCCGAACATCCACTCCTGCGGCTCCGTGGGCGCGACAGGGGCGAGGGAGCTCGCCCAGCCCGAGCTCGGGTTCTTCATCGTCGGCGCGAAGTCGTACGGGCGCGCCCCGACCTTCCTCGCCCTGACCGGATACGAGCAGGTCCGCAGCGTCGCCGCGCACCTCGTGGGCGATCACGAGGCCGCGGGCCGCAACGAGCTGAGCCTTCCGGACACCGGCGTGTGCGGTGGAGCCGGCGGATTCGACGACTCGGCCGGCAGCTGCTGCGCTGCTCCGACGACGCTGCAGATCGGCGCGCGCCCGGTCGCCGTGGGCTGATCGGCGCTTCCTGAGGAGCCGCTCGCCCGCTCCTTCTCGTACACCTCAGCTGCCCTTCACCTCGTCGTCAGAACCCGCAAGCCGCCGGTAGCGGCGGTTGCGGGCCCCGAGGAGCGCGGACGCTCCGACGGCCGCGATGACGGAAGCGGTCAGGATGGCGACCTTGGCATGGTCGTGGTGTTCGCTCGTGACGGCGAAGCTCAGCTCGGCGACCAGAAGCGACACCGTGAATCCGATGCCGGCGAGGAGGCCGACGCCGATGATGTCGATCCATCTCAGGGTCGGGTCGAGGTTGATGCGGCGGATCCTGGTGATGATCCAGGTCGCCGCGGTGATCCCCAGCGGCTTCCCGACCACCAGGGCGAGGACGATACCGACGACCACGGGGTCTGCGAAAGCCGAGGCGAATCCTTCCCCGCCGCCGATCGCCACACCCGCCGAGAAGAACGCGAAGACAGGCACTGCGAAACCGGCCGACAGCGGGCGGAACCGATGCTCGAAGACCTCGGCGAGTCCGGGACCGGCATCCGGTCCGCGGTCGGCCTTCTTGTGGAGCACGGGGATCATGAAGCCGAGCAGCACACCGGCGATCGTGGCGTGGATGCCCGAGGCATGGACGAGAGCCCAGGCGACCACGCCGATGGGCAGCAGGATCAGCCACGCGGCGGTCGGGCGCAGATGGAAGAAGTCGCGGTACCGCTGCGCGATCACGCCGTACACCGCGATCGCGATGAACGCGAGCACCAGCGGCAGGATCTCGATCGTCTCCGTGTAGAACAACGCGATGATGCCGATGGCGATGAGGTCGTCGACGACGGCCAGGGTGAGCAGGAAGATCCGCAGTGCGCTCGGGAGGTGCGATCCGATGAGGGCGAGCACGGCCACGGCGAATGCGATGTCAGTCGCGGTCGGGATCGCCCACCCGTGGGATTCCTCGGCGGACCCGGCCACCACAGCCAGGTAGATCACGGCGGGGACGATCACGCCACCGACGGCCGCCACGATCGGGACGACGGCCGTGCTGAACTTGCGCAGGTCCCCGGCGACGAACTCCCGCTTGAGCTCGAGGCCGACGAGGAAGAAGAAGATGGCGAGCAGCCCGTCTGCGGCCCAGGCGCCGAGACTCAGGCGCAGGTGCCAGGGCTCGTATCCGATCTCGAAGTCCCTCAGCGCGAAGTACGACTCCGCCCAGGGCGAGTTCGCCCACAACAGGGCGATCGCCGCGAGCGAGACGAGGAGGATTCCCCCGACGGCCTCCTTGTGGAGGATCGCACCGATGCGGCGCGACTCAGCGCGCGAGGCGGAGGGGAAGACGGAGCGGACTCTGGCGAGACGCGAGGAGGGCTTGACCATGAGGGAGCTTTCGGGTCGACGAGCGGGCAATCGTCGACCAGGCTTCCCGACACTCCGCTTCCCAGTTTAGCCGGACCGCTCTCCGCCTCCCCTGGGAGTGGTCGCCGACACCATTCACTCCGAAGATGACGAACGGGTGAACACTGCTGCGTAGAATTGATTCTGATATAGACGGGTGTCAATATAGAGACATGTCGATTCAAGGTCCCTCGTGAGCACCGCGACCGCACCCGTCACCACCACGCCGGCCACGCGCCGCCTGTCCACCCTCGACCGGTGGCTGCCGCTGTGGATCGGCCTGGCGATGGTCGGTGGCATCGTCATCGGCCGCTTCATCCCCGGCGTCTCCGACCTGCTCGCCCGCCTCGAGGTCGGCGGAATCTCGATCCCCATCGCCCTCGGCCTGCTGGTGATGATGTATCCGGTGCTCGCGAAGGTCCGCTACGACAGGGTCGCCGCCGTCACCGGCGACAAGAAGCTGCTCGTCTCCTCTCTGGTGCTCAACTGGCTCGTCGGCCCGGCGCTCATGTTCGTTCTCGCCTGGGCACTCCTCCCCGACCTGCCCGAGTACCGCACCGGTCTCATCATCGTCGGACTCGCCCGCTGCATCGCCATGGTCGTCATCTGGAACGACCTCGCCTGCGGCGATCGTGAGGCGGCGGCCGTGCTCGTCGCCATCAACTCGGTGTTCCAGGTCATCGCCTTCTCGCTGCTCGGCTGGTTCTACCTGACCGTCCTCCCCGGCTGGCTCGGACTGGACTCGCAGGGCTTGGACATCTCGATCGGCCAGATCGCGCTGAACGTGCTGATCTTCCTCGGCATCCCCCTCGTCGCCGGCTTCGCCTCCCGATTCCTCGGCGAGCGCGCGAAGGGGCGCGACTGGTACGAAGACCGCTTCCTCCCGAAGATCGGCCCCTGGGCCCTCTACGGCCTCCTCTTCACCATCGTGCTGCTGTTCGCGCTCCAGGGCGAACAGGTCACGAGCCGACCCTGGGACGTCGCGCGGATCGCACTGCCACTGCTGGCGTACTTCGCGATCATGTGGTTCATCGGACTCTTCACCGGCAAGGCGCTGGGGCTCGGTTACGCCCGCTCGACGACGTTGGCCTTCACCGCCGCCGGCAACAACTTCGAACTCGCCATCGCCGTCGCCATCGGCACGTTCGGCGCGACATCCGGCCAGGCTCTCGCCGGGGTCGTCGGCCCTCTCATCGAAGTACCTGTTCTCGTCGGACTCGTCTACGTCTCGCTCTGGGCAGCCCGCCGCTGGTTCCACACCGATCCATTCACCGCCGAGAGGATGCCGTCATGAACGTCACGCAGACGACCGCAGCCGACACCTGCAGCCCCGTCGCCACCCACGCCATCGGGTTGGAGGCAGCCTCGACGGTGGCAGCGACACTGAAGGCGCTGTCGGATCCGCTGCGACTGCGGATGCTGTCCGCCATCGCCTCCGACCCGCGCGGCGAGTCGTGCGTCTGCGACCTGGCCGAGCTCGCCGACGTCTCCCAGCCCACGGTCTCCCACCACCTCAAGGTGCTGAAGGACGTCGACGTCCTCACCTCGGAGCGCCGGGGAACCTGGGTCTGGTATCGGATCAACCCGACGCGGCGCAGCGCCGTCACCGCGCTGCTCGATTCGTTCGCACCCGCCTCGGTCGCACCGTGGAGCGCCTCCGCCGACGACGATCAGCGCCGGCCCGACTTCGACGCCCGGGTGACCCGTCTCGCCGAGGAGCTCGCGGCAGAGGTTCCCGAGTTGGATCCCGATGTCGTGCTCACGACCGTCCGCGAGTCGTACACCGCACTCGCGCGGAGTGCCCGGGTGACGTCATCGCTCGTGCCGCTCACCGAGCGCTTCGCCCGCCAGCGCCTCGCCGACCTGACCCGCGACCGCGATGCGTCCGTGCCGCAGGTGCTGTTCGTCTGCGTCGCCAACGCCGGGCGTTCGCAGCTCGCCGCCGCACTCGTCAACAAGCTCGCCGCAGGCAGGGTCGTCGCACGCTCGGCGGGGTCCGCACCCGGCGACGTCATCCACCCGCACGTCCGCTCGCTGCTCGCCGAGATCGAGGGCGACGCGGCCGCCGAGCGCTTCCCGAAGCCGCTCACCGACGACGCCGTCCGCGCCGCCGACGTCGTCATCACGATGGGCTGCGGCGACGTCTGTCCCGTCATCCCCGGCGTCCGCTACGACGACTGGGCGGTCGGCGACCCGGCCCTCGCCTCGCGCGAAGGCGTCGAGGCCATCCGCGACGACATCGCCGGACGCGTACGCGCGCTCGTCGACGACCTTCTCCCCGACCACACCTCTCCGAAGGAGCAGTCATGACCGACACGAACACCAAGCCCTCCGTCCTCTTCGTCTGCGTGCACAACGCCGGACGCTCGCAGATGGCCGCGGGTTTCCTCCGCGACATCGCCGGCGACCGCATCGAAGTCCGCTCCGCCGGCTCGATGCCCGCCGATCAGATCAACCCGACCGCCGTCGCGGCGATGGGCGAGCTCGGCATCGACATCACCGCCGAACAGCCCAAGGTGCTGACCACCGAGGCCGTACAGGCCTCCGACGTCGTCATCACCATGGGCTGCGGCGACGCGTGCCCGTTCTTCCCCGGCAAGCGCTACGAGGACTGGAAGCTCGACGACCCGGCCGGCCAGGGCATCGACGCGGTCCGGCCGATCCGCGACGAGATCCGTGCACGCATCGAGCAGCTGGTGAGCGAACTGGTCTGAGAGCCCGACCGCGGCGCCCCCGCCTCACGGCCGTTGCCGCACCGGCACGAATCGCGGGACGAGCCGCACGAAGACCACCATGGCGATCAGCTCGACGAGCGTCTGCGTCACGACGGCGAGCGGTGCGAGCGCGAAGGTCGCCGGCAGCGCGAGGGCGAGCGGAAGCACGACCAGCGAGTTGCGGGTGGCGCCCGAGAATACGACAGCACGCGTGCGGGCGACATCGAGGCGCGCCGCTCTGCCGGCCACGAGACCGACGGGGATCATGATCACGGCGAAGGCGGCATAGAGCGGAATCGTCGCGAGCAATGCGGGGAGCTGCCGGCCGACGCCGGCGATCTGCGAGGCGACGACGACCGCGAGCGTGAGCATCATCAGCGGCACCATCGCGCTCTGGACCGTATCGCTCAGAGCGCGGCCTGCGCGTGTGCGCGCGGCTGCGTACTGGGTAAGTCCGGCAGCCGCGAGGGGCAGCACGATCAGCAGGAGGAACGCGTCGAGGAACGGGGCGAGGTCGACGGCGTCGATGAACTCGGGGCCGACGAAGAGCCACAGGTACAGGGGCAGCAGCATCTGACCCAGCATCAGGATCGGCGCGGCCGCGAGCAGTCGCTCCTTCGCCCCTCCGGCGAGCCCGGTGAACACGATGACGTAGTCGACGCACGGCGTGAGCAAGACGAGCAGCACGCCGACCAGCAGCGCCTGATCGTGAGCGACGAAGCGGGACAGGCCGAACACGATCACGGGCACGACCGCGAAGTTCACGACCAGCAGCACGGCAAGGAAACGGATGTCGCGGAACGCGCGTCCGATCGCCGAGAACGGGACGCCGAGGAACGTCGCGTACAGCAGCAACCCGAGGACGGGAGTGATGGCGAGCTCCAGCGGATGAGCGACGGCGGGCGCCCAGAGGCCCACCGCGGCACCGATCACCATCGCCGCGAGATAGAGGGCGATCTGGTGTCGCTCCCCCCAGGCGACGATCAGGTCGTCTCCCCGCGCACCAGCTCGAGCACACGGTCGAGGTCGAACTCGTATCGCTCCGGATCCGCGTCCGTGCGGCGCGCAGCCAAGGTGGCCAGGTCCTGTACGAAGGCGTCCATGAGGAGAGGTTGGTCGATGGCCACCGTGCTGAGCCGCGGGCTGACGAGTTGGCCGACGGCCGTCTTGTCGACACCGATGACGGCGACATCCTCGGGGATCCGCAGGCCGAGCGCGCGACTGGCCGCGACCACCGCGATCGCGACGTCGTCGTTGTAGGCGCAGATGCCGAGAGGAGCAGGAGCCGCCTCGTCGCGTGCCCCCTTCAGCGCCCTCGTGGCGCCCTCGACGTCGAGCGGGATGCGCGGGGTGAGCGGCGCGTCGAGGCCGCGGTCGCGCGCCTCTCGCCGGATCCCCTCGAGGCGCGGTGGCCCGAACGGATCGAGGCGCTTGTCCTCGAGCGCCGCGTAGACGAGCCGCCGGGGGCCGCTCCGCAGCAGTTCGCGCACCTGGATCCGCCCGATCTCGATGTCGATCGGATCGGGGTCGGCGCCGTCGGCGACGTACGCCCGCCGGGGAACGACGAACGTCCCCGATGCCTGAATCCGCTCGCGCTGCGGCGCGGTGAAGACTCCGAAGTCGACGACGGCAGCCGGCCGCAGATCGAGCACGGAGGTGAGAGTCGTCTCGTCCTGCATCCTCGCGAACCGCACGACGACACTCATTCCGGCGGTCGCGCTGGCTCCCGTGATCCGGTCGACCGAGTCCTGCAGGTGAGGGCCGAAGGTCGCGTGGGGGACGACGACCACGACGATGTCGCTGAGACCGGTGACCAGCGCTCGCCCTGCCCGCGACGGGCGGTAGTTCAGAGCGTCGGCGGCAGCCCGCACGCGCGCGCGGGTCTCTTCGGGGAACCGCTCGTCACCGTTGAGGATCTGGCTCACGGTCGAGCGGGACACTCCCGCGCTCGCGGCCACGTCTTTGCTCGTGGCTCGTCGAGAAGGCTGCACATCCACCGTCATGGCCCCAGTCTCGCACATCGCTATTGACACGTGACACCTCGTCCATCTACCGTGGTGTCGCGTGTCACTAACACGTGACACCAACGGTCACTGTGACCGGTCCCATTCATGACGAAGGAGTCAGCCATGGCGAAGGATTCGACCCGGACCTCGGCGGAACAGCAACGCGCCGCCGTAGCCGTGAGCGCAGAGGAATCGGTGACGGCGTCACTGGCCGCCGTCGCGGTCGGCGAGACGATCGGCGACCCGAGCGGTCAGAAACTGAAGGTTCGCGAACGGCTCGCGTACGGCGTCGGAGACATCGGCGGCAACCTGATCTTCGCGCCGATCTCCGCGTTCCTGCTCTTCTACTTCACCGACACCGTCGGCATCGGCGCTGCGATCGCCGGAACCCTCCTGCTCTTCGGCCGCGTGCTCGACGGCACCATGGACCTCATCCTCGGCACGTTCATCGACCGCACCTCCACCCGCTGGGGGAAGGCGCGCCCCTGGATCCTGTTCTCGACCCCGGTCGTGGTCATCTCGTTCATCCTGCTCTTCAACGTGCCCGCGGGGCTCGGCGCCGGGGCCAAGGAGTTCTACGCCTTCGCCATGTACTTCCTGTGCCTCGGCGTCGGCTTCGTCGGGTCGAACCTGGCGTACCACACGCTGCTCTCGGTGATCACGAGCAACTCGAAGATGCGCGTCTCCCTCACCGTCATCCGCACGTTCTTCGCCCTGGTCACCACGCTGGTCGTGAACTTCGTCACGATCCCGGTCGTCACCGCGAACGGCGGAGGCCAGGCCGGCTGGACGATGATCTCGGTGGTCTACGGCATCATCGCCGCCGTCACGTTCCTCATCGTGTTCTTCGGCACGAAGGAGCGCGTGAAGTCGACGATCAAGCAGGACGACGGGGTCAAGCTCCCGCTCGGCAAGTCCCTCCGCGTCCTCGTCGGCAACCCGTACTTCTTCCTCGCGTTCGGGTTCTTCCTGCTCAACTACCTGCTCACGGGCACGGCCGGCGTGGGCATCTACTTCGCCAAGGACGTGCTCGGAGACCCGAACATCTACAGCTTCCTCGGCCTCGTTCAGCTCCTCCCCCTGATCATCGGTCTCTGGTTCATGCCCGCGCTCATCGCCCGCTTCGGCAAGCGCAAGCTCATCCTGGTCGGCGTCATCGTCACGGTCATCGGCATCCTCATCTCGCTCATCGACCCGAGCAACATCACCCTCGTGATCGCCGGCGGACTCGTCCGCTCCATCGGCGGCATCCCCGCCGCGGCCGGACTCTTCGCGCTCGTCGCCGACGTGGTCGACTACGGCGAGTGGAAGAGCGGCTACCGACTCGACGGCATGACGTATGCCGCCGCGACCGCGGGCCAGAACTTCGGTGCCGGCCTCGGCGTCGCCCTCGTCGGCTGGCTGCTGGCCGCGGGCAACTACGACGGCCAGGCGGCCTCGCAGCCGGCGAGCGCGGTCAGCATGGAGATCTTCCTCTACCTGTGGCTTCCGCTCATCGTCGCCGTGCTCATGGGCATCATCATCTGGTTCCTGAACATCGACAGGCACCTCTCCCAGATCCAGCGCGACCTCGCCGCCCGACGGGCCGCGGTGGATTCCGCCTCGAACTCCTAAGCGCTGGCATGAGCACGCACGGCGCCGAGGTGAACTGGGCGGTCATCGGCACCGGCTTCATCTCCCAGTCCATGTCGGACGACCTCCGGCTCACCCCGGGAGCACGCCGCCACGCGGTGTGCTCCCGGGATCCGGAACGGGCCCGCAGGTTCGCGGCGGACCAGGGGTTCGCCGTCGCCCACGGGAGCGTGCCCGCCCTGCTCGACGACCCGACGGTCGATGCGGTCTACATCGCCACCCCGCATGCCACCCATGCGGCGATCGCGATCGCCGTTCTCGAGTCCGGCAAGCACGTCCTCATCGAGAAGCCGATGGCCGTGAACGCCGACCAGGGCCGGCAGATCGCGAGCGCCGCAGCGGCGAGCGGATGCTTCGCGATGGAGGCGATGTGGATGCGGTTCAACCCCGCGTACCGCGACCTGGTCGCGGCGGCGCGGGCCGGGGCGATCGGCGAGGTCCGGAGCGTGCGTGCCTCATTCGGACTGCCGTTCGGCCCGGCCGATTCCCCCCGCTGGACCGCCGAGCGCGCCAGCAGCACGCTGCTCGACCAGGGGATCTATCCGATCACCCTCGCCCTCGATGTGCTCGGACGGCCCTCGCGGATCCACGCGACCGGTCGCCTCCGGGACGACGGTGTCGACCTCACCGCCCACACCACCTTCGAGTACGACGACGGACGATTCGCGCAGCTGAGCGCGTCGATGGTCGAGTACATCGAGCCGACGGCATCCGTCAGCGGCACCGACGGGTGGATGACGGCCCCCGCACCGTTCTGGGCCGCGGATGAGTTCACGACCCACGCGGGTCCGATCTCCCGCGCCCTGAGCGAGCCGCATCGCACGCAGCACGAACGCCGAGGCAACGGGTACGTCCCGATGCTCGAGGCGGTCACGCTCGCGATCGCCGAGCACCGGACCGAGCACCCCACCCACCCCCTCGCGGACAGCATCGCCACCCTCGAGGTGCTCGATGCCGTCCGCGATTCCCTGAGCAGCCCCACCGCACGACCGAAGGAGACACGATGAAGCGCACGGCATTCAACGATGGCTGGCAGTTCCGACCGAAGCAGAACCCGTTCGCCGAACTCGGCGGAGTCAGCACGCCGTACACCGACGTCACCCTCCCGCACGACGCGCTGATCCACGAGCAGCGCGATCCCGACGGGGAGGGCGCCGTCGCCTACTTCCCCGCCGGCGCGTACCAGTACCGCACGACGTTCACCCCCGCGGCCGACCTCGCCGGCCAGCGGATCGTCCTCGAGTTCGAGGGCGTCTACCGCGACGCGACCGTGCACATCAACGGCGCCTTCGCGGGGCAGCGTCCGTACGGCTACTCCGGGTTCACGATCGACGCCGACCGGTTCCTGCGCTCCGGCGAAGAGAACCTCATCGAAGTCGAGTCTCGGCACGGCGGAGACTCCCGGTGGTACACCGGAGCGGGCATCTACCGCGACGTCTGGCTCCACATCGGACCGCCCGTCCACCTCCCCGTGGACGGGGTGCGGGTCAGCGCATCCGACATCGAACCGGATGGCGCCGTCGTGGAAGTCGACGTGGTCGTGGCGAGCACGAGCAACCGTCGCGAGACGGTCGATGTCGCCGTGACCCTCACCGATCCGGCAGGAACAGCCGTCGCGCGCGGTGTCGTCCCGGTGACGGTCGAGGCGAACGGACGTTCACGCAGCCGGCAGCGGCTCTACGTCCGCACCCCGCAGCTGTGGAGCGCCGAGAGCCCCACCCTCTACTCCGCCGCGGTGGAACTGGTCGTCGAAGGCGCGGTCATCGACGACGCCTCGGCGGCCTTCGGCATCCGCACACTCCAGGTCGACCCCGTGCACGGACTGCGCATCAACAGCGAGGTCGTGAAGCTCCGAGGCGCATGCGTCCACCACGACAACGGAATCCTCGGGGCGGCGACGTTCGCGGACGCCGAGGAGCGCCGGGTGCGACTGCTCAAGGAGGCCGGCTTCAATGCGATCCGCTCCTCGCACAACCCGATGAGCGTCGCCATGCTCGAGGCGTGCGACCGGCTCGGGGTGTACGTCATGGACGAGACCTTCGACATGTGGACCTCGAACAAGATGCCCCACGACTACTCGCTCCACTTCACCGAGTGGTGGGAGCGCGACGTCGAGGCGATGGTGACCAAGGACTTCAATCACCCCTCCGTGATCATGTACTCCATCGGCAACGAGATCCCCGAGACCGGCTCGCCGGCCGGAGGCCTCACGGGTCGCGCACTCGCCGAGAAGGTGCGCGAACTCGACCCGACGCGGTACGTCACGAACGCGGTCAACGGGATGCTCGCCGTCATGGACGACATCAAGAAGCTCGCCGCGCAGCGCGGACAGGGCGACGGCGACGCCGCGGGGATCAACACCCTCATGGCCGGGCCGGGAGAGTTCATGAACCAGATCGGTACCTCCCCGATGGTCACGGAGAAGACCGCCGAGTCCTTCGGCGTGCTCGACATCGCCGGCATGAACTACCTCGACGGCCGCTACGAGATGGACAAGGAGCTGTTCCCGAACCGCGTGATCGTCGGCACCGAGACGTTCCCCACGCGCATCGACCACAACTGGGCCCTCGTCACCGAGAACGCGCACGTCATCGGCGACTTCACCTGGACCGGCTTCGACTACCTGGGAGAGGCGGGAATCGGACGCGCCCATCACCTCGCCGAAGGAGAGACACCCAGTCTCAGCGGCCCGTATCCCTGGATCGCCGCCTGGTGCGGCGACCTGGATCTGATCGGATCCCGGCGCCCCGCCTCGTTCTATCGGGAGATCGTCTTCGGGCTCCGCACGACGCCCTACATCGCCGTGTCGCGCCCCGGCAACGAGGACAAGACCTTCTATGCGGGCCCCTGGACCTGGAGCGACAGCATCGGCAGCTGGACCTGGGCAGGCCACGAGGGCGCACCGCTCGCGGTCGAGGTCTACAGCGACGCGGAGGAGGTCGAGCTCACCCTCGACGGCGAGGTGATCGGCACGGCCGCCGCGGGCGCCGAGCACCGCTACAGAGCCGAGTTCACCGTCGTCTACCGCCCGGGCGAGCTGACCGCCACGGCGATTCGACAGGGCGTGCGCGCCGAATCGTTCTCCCTGTCCAGCGCCGGCGACGCCAGCCGGCTCGTCACGAGAGTGGAGAGCGGCCCGTCGGGAGAACTGATCTTCATCGAGATCGCGGTCACCGACGCGGACGGTCGGGTCGACACCGGCGCGGACCGGCTCATCGACGTGCGCGTGGACGGCGACGGCATGCTCGCGGCCGTGGGCAGCGGGGATCCCGCTCCGACAGACACCTACGACGGGCCCGCGCACCAGACGTTCGACGGGCTGGCCCTGGCGGTCGTCCGCCGCACGGGCCCCGGCGCGGTGACGGTCACGGTCTCTGCCGGCGACGGAATCGCCCCGGCGACCGTCGTGCTCGAAGCGGATCCCCGCGGAGCCGCACCCACCGTTTCGTGAGACCGGGTCAGATCTCGGCGGTAGCGGTCTCGGGGTCGCGGGCGTACGCGCGCGGCCCCGCCCCATCCCGGGCATGTCAAAACTATACCGAAAATGGTATAGTTTTGACATGCCGCAGACGACCTACCGCGATGTCGTGCATGAGATCGCCGCCGACAACTACGGGTATGTGACCACCCGCGATGCGGAGGACGCTGGTGTCCCCAAGATCGAGTTGGTGAAGCTCGCCACGCGCAACAGGTTCACGCACATCGCTTACGGGTTGTACCGCGACGAGACAATCCCGCGCACCCCTCTCGATGAGTACGCGGAGGCGACGTTGCGGGCGGGAGAGGGTGCCTTTCTGCGAGGCGAGTCAGTGCTGGCCCTTCTCGGCCTTGCCGACGTGAACCCCCGCACCATCACAGTCGCCACCCCCAAGCGCACCCGACGCAGGATGCCCGCGCACATCGCACTCACTTCCGCTCCTGAGGGCGCGAAGCCGACGATGTACGAGGGCATTGCGGCGCAGCCCGCGGCGGAGGCCCTTCTCGAATGTCAGGGGCGCGTACAGGCCGGACGACTCCTCGACGCTGCTACCCGGGCACGCGCAGAGGGCTACCTTACGACTGCAGAGATGGTTCGAGTACGCGAGGCGCTGACCGCATGACATACGACACGCCTCCCAAGAACCTCAGCTCGCTCCGCCAGCGGCTCACGAACATCGAAGGCGATGAAGAGTCCGTGAACCGGCGCACCGTCGGGATGGCGCTGGTGGTGGTGGGGCAGATGCTCCCCGCAGGCGCCATCAAGGGTGGCAGTGCCATGGCGCTCCGCTATGGCACTGCCACCCGATTCACGAAAGACCTCGATGCCGCACGTGCGGGCACGATGGCGGATTTCACCGGCGAACTCGAGGAGCGATTGCGCGACGGGTGGGCGAGGTTCACCGGTCGGCTTATCGAACGCACCGCACCCAAGCCGGTCGGCGTCCCGCCGGCGTACATCATGCAGCCTTTCGACGTGAAGCTCGACTACCTCGGCAAGCCGTGGTGCACGGTCAGGTTCGAGCTGGGGCACAACGAGATCGGCGACGCAGACGAGCCGGAGGCTGCGCTTGCGGATGACCTTGCGGACCTGTTCGAGTCTGTCGGGCTTCCCCGCCCGGAGCCGGTCAGCGTGATGCGTAGCGACCATCAGATCGCGCAGAAGCTCCACGCGGCTACCGGTGCCGACAGCGAGCGGGCACATGACCTCATCGACCTGCAGCTGCTCGAGCGCGAAGAGGACCTCGACTTGGACCTCGTGCGCGAGACCTGCACACGCCTGTTCACCTACCGCGCCGGGCACGAGTGGCCACCCTTGGTGGTCGTGAACGACGATTGGGACACCCTGTACGACGCGTCCGCTGCCGGACTGGAAGTCCTCCCAGATGTTGTAGCTGCCGCAGAGTGGGCCAACGACTTCATCCGGCGCATCGACGCGGGGACAACCCCTACTCATCTCCCAAGTCAAGACGCGTCTGAGTAGAGCTGCCCCGGCCCGATGACGGTGCCGGTCGCGTCAGACGCGCTCTCGGACGACGGCCGGCACCGCATCCGCCGGCCCCGCCTCCACCACGACGACCTCGGCCTCGCGGCGGAAGATGATCTTGAAGATCGGGAAGAACACGGCGCACGAGATGAGCGCGTTGATGAGCATCGTGACGACGTCGGCGACCGTCTCCCCGGCCGCTCCCATCCCCCACGTGACCATCAGCAGCTCGTAGATCGGCGTCTTGTAGAGCGTCTGCAGAGCCGCGGCGCCGAAGGTGAGCACGACGTAGGCCACGGTGTACCAGGCGGCCGCCCGCCACACGTTGGTGTTGGACTTGAAGGTGACGTTGCGCTGCAGGAAGAAGTTGATCACGGTCGCGATCAGCAGCGTGATCTGCACGGCGAGGAAGTACGCGAGCCCGCCTCCGCCCGCCGGCAGCGCGCCGGCCGTGTAGTCGAAGACGAAGCCGCCGCCCACCGGCACGGCCTGGAAGTCGACGTCGACGAGCGAGGTGCCGCTGAACATCAGCTTGAACACCGGCATGATCACGAGCTGCAGCACCGTGAGTGCCACGTTGAGCGCACTGAACACGATGAGCTCGGCGAGCGTCGGCTTCGCCTCGGCGAAGGCCGCCCAGGCGGCGGACAGCGGGTTGCGGGTTCTGACGGCGTCGCTCACGCCATTCAGTACACCAATCGGATGCCGCGCGCCGGCCGCCGCGGACACGATCGGTCGGTTCCGGCGCATGAACGGTAGCCGTGCGGGCGGGGCAGCCCGTCAGACGGCGTCGCCCTCGCCGTCATCCGCGCCGTCGGTGCCGCCGTGCGCCGGGAACAGGACCCGCAGCGAGAACCACCGGTCGTCGGCCGTGATGGCGACCGCGCCGCCGTATGCCGCCGCGGCGGTCTCGATGTTGCGCAGCCCGTAGCCGTGGCCCCTGCCGCGCTGGCGGGTCACGATGCGATCCCCGTCGCGCAGGACCACCCCGTCGAAGGTGTTCTCGATGCGCACCATCGCGAAGTCGTCCTGGGCGAAGACCGCGAACCGGATCACCCGCAGATCCTCCGCCGGCACCCGCGCGGCACCCTCGATGGCGTTGTCCAGCGCGTTGCCGACGAGAGAGGTGAGCTCGAGCGGACGCATGAACGAGAGGAGGGCGCCGTCGGCCACGACCGACACCTCGATGCCCCGCTCACCGGCGCGCGCGAGCTTCGCCGTCACGATCGCGTCGAGCACGTGGTTCCCGGTGCGCACCACGGCGCCGTAGCGGCGGATCGACTCCTCGAGACCGTCGAGCATCCGGGCGCGCGTGGTGGCATCCTGCTCCGACCGGATCGCATCGAGGTGGTGCTTCATGTCGTGATGCTTGCGGTTCACCTCGTCGATCGACCGTCGGGTGATCTCGTACTGGTCGTGCTGACTGCGCAGCAGCTGCGCCATCGCCTCGGCATCCCGCCGCGCCGCGGATTCGCGATGGATGCGCAGCTGGACGTGCAGCGCGATGAAGCCACTGAGGTCGACGAGGGTGCGGATATAGAGGATCTCGGTGCCGAAGCGGCCGCTGAAAGGCGTGTCCGTGGTCACGAAGCTGAGGTTGGAGATCGCGAAAGTCGCGACCGCGATCGCCATCGCGCCGACCAGCTGCGTGCCACCGACGTCGAAGCGCTCCGCCCGACTGAACTGGCGGCGCTCCGCATACCCGACGACCCCGAGACCTGCGGTGTAGACGACCGCCGCCGCGGCCAGCTGCGAATACGGATCGCCGAGCCCGTCGTAGAACCGGTTGAGCTGCCAGAAGCCGGAAGCCACGAGCTCCGCGAGCACGAAGGTGCGCGCGAGCACGAAGCCCGCTCCCCGCGCCGAGGTGTCCAGCCCGAGGTACACGAAGCCGAACATGGTCACCGCGGCGAGCAGCATCCCCGGGATCCACCACGCGATCGGCAGCGTGCCCGCCCACAGCTGCACCGCCAACAGCATCCCCAGCGCGAGGATGCAGAGGCCGATCGTCGCCAGCCACCCGAACCGTCGTCGGGCGACGAAGATGTACACGAGGCAGGCGCCCCATTCCGCGATCGCCGTGAGGTACCGCGGGATCTCGGCGAGGACCGGCCCCTCGACGCCGTTCACGCCGAGATTCCGCGCGAACCGACGTACTCGGCGAGGGCGGCGTAGAACTCCCGTTTCCGAGGTCGGCTGATGGGGAGACTGCCGCCCCCGCGGATGCGGCAGTCGTTGCCGTCGATGCCGGTCACGTGTCGCAGGTTCACGAGCAGGCCGCTGTGGCAGCGCAGGAACCCCTTGTCGGCCAGCTGCGCCTCCATCGCCTTCAACGTCGTCGCGATGCTGAACGTGCCGTCGAGCGTGTACAGCTCGACGCGGTGGCGGATGGATTCGATGTAGCGGATGTCGTCCACGGCGACGCGGTGGTGCACGCCGTCGGTCGCGGTGAAGAGCAGCTCCCGCCGCGAACGCCGCTGCAGTCGCGTGAGGATCCGCGACATCTCCTGCTCGAACGACGCATAGGCCACCGGCTTCAGGAGGTAGCTGAGGGCGTCGACCTCGTACCCGCCCACCGCGTAGTGCGGCGAGCTCGTGATGAAGACGATGATGACCTCGGAGTCGACCTCGCGGATGCGGCGGGCGGCCGCCATGCCGTCGACCCGGGGCATCTGCACGTCGAGGAACAGCACGTCCCAGTCGGGACGGTAGTCGGCGAGGACGTCAGCCCCGTCGTGGAAGGCGGCGATATGGAACCGCTCGCCCTGGTCGCGCTGGAAGCGGTCCAGGTGCGAGAGCAGTCGCTCGATGGCGGCACCGTCGTCCTCGACGATTCCGATGCGGATCATTCCGCCTCCGTTCTCCGATCAGCTGAAGCCGACGACTCGCCGTGCCACATGATAGGCGAGGTTCGTCGCCCGTCGTCCCGCCTGCCCCGGCAGATTGCTGGTCGCCCCCAGCAGGCTCCGGCGCATGCGCGTGTACAGCCACGGGTTCTCCGCCCGGACCTCATGCCAGAACAGATCCCGCTGCTGCAAGTGCGCGGCCGTGCCACCGCGGGCGAGGGTCGCGCTGGTCACCGCGCAGACGCCCTCGAGGTGATGGAGCATCGCCCGATGCAGCTGCCGCGGCACCCCGCCAGCGGCGAGGTCGGCGTGGGACGGGAGGGTGGCGAGAGCGAGCCGGTTCACGCGCAGTTGCTGGTCGACGCGGCGCACCATCACCTCGGGCGCCACCGACTGCCCCTCGCGCCCGATGAAGTAGCGGTACAGCGGCACCGGCAGGTAGCTCATGCGCCGGAGCCGGGCGAACGGCTGCAGCACGAAGAGGTTGTCGACGTAGAAGGTGTGCTCGGGCAGCGACAGCCCGACATCGCGCAGCAGCTGCGTGCGGTACACGATGGCGTGCATCATCAGCACCTGGCGTCGACCGAAACGCTCGGTGTCGGACCACTCGAACACGCGACCCTCAGGGAAGACCGAGTCGAAGCGCGCGGCCTTCGGCGACTTGCCCAGGCGCTCGTGGACGAAGTCCGTGAAGACGGCGTCGACCTCGGTCCCCGTCTCGCGCAGCACGTCGAGGTGGGCGACGAGCAGTCGCAGCGACCGGATGTCGAGCCAGTCATCGGCGTCGAGCACCTTGAAGTAGTCGCCGCGGGCGGAGGCCAACCCGGTGTTGATCGCCCCGCCGTGGCCACGGTTCTCCTGGCTCACCACGCGGATGCTCTCTGGGCTGCGTGCCGCCCAGGCCTCGGCGACCTCGCGCGTGCCGTCGGTGGAGCCGTCGTCCACGACGATGACCTCGATGCCGCGCACCGCCCCCAGTCCGTCGAGCGCGCGCCCGAGATAGGCCGCCGCGTTGTAGGCAGGGACGATCACGGACAGCAGCGGCACACGGTCTATTCTCGCGGATGGAACCATCACTTCACGGCACCGTCCGCCGTCGCCTCGGCGGCCGCGACCTCGGCCTGGTCCTCGACCGGCACCTGACGGAAGATCACCCGGAAGATCGGGTAGAAGACCCAGAAGCTGATCGCCGAGTTGATGATCATCGTGAGCACGTCGGCGACGACCGATCCGGTGGAGCCCCAGCCGAGCGTGACCATGAAGAAGTCGTAGATCGGCGCCTTGTAGAACCCCTGTGCGGCGGCCGCGACGAAGGTGATGACGATGTACGCGAGCGTGTACCAGCCGGCCGCCACCCACACCGAGGTGTTCGACTTGAACGTGATGTTGCGCTGCAGGAAGAAGTTGATCACCTGGGCGATGAGCAGGGTGATCTGCACGGCGAGGAAGTAGGCGAGCCCGCCGCCTCCGCCGGGCAGGGCACCCGCCGCGTAGTCGAACATGTAGTACTGGCTGCCGTCGACGTTGGAACCGACGGGCAGGGCCTGGAACCCGACGTCCGTGAGCCCGGTGAAGGTCGCGAAGCCCCAGCGGAAGATCGGCATCAGCGCGAGCTGCAGGACGGTGACGCCGTTGGAGAGCACGAGGAACATCAGGAACTTCGACAGCTCGGGGCGGCCGTCCTGAAAACCGGTCCACCAGTTCTTGATCGCGGTGAACATCAGATACTCCTCTTCGTGGCTGCGGCGTCGAACGCCTTCTTCGTGGCCTTCTCGTCGCGGCGTCCGCCGAAGTAGGCCGCGATCACTCGCCCCAACCCTCGGATCGTCTGCCCGTTCACCAGCGTGAGGACGGCGGCGGTGAGACGGCGCGTCGCCAGCCCCCCGCTCATCTTCGAGATGACCCGGAACGGCCCGTTCAGCAGGAACAGGATGTTCAGGTCGGGTTTTCCCGCGGCCTCCGCCTTGCGACGACGGCTGTCGAGGAGGCGGAAGCCGGCGCGGGCCAGCGGGCTCTTCGCCGTCGCGAGTCGGTCCATCGGATCGTTCTCGGCGAGCGGACCCGTGCCCCAGGCGGCATCCGGGAGCGCGCGGCCGAGCATCGCGGCGAACGTGCTGTCATCGACGCGCGCCGTCGGCAGCGCAGCGGGCGGGTCGACCGACGCGGAGACGGTCGCGCCTTCGCGCGTGATCGTCGCGCGCACCGGGAGGTCGCGCACGTGGGAGCCCACGGCCACCTCGTATTCGCCCGCCTCGACCTGCCACGCGTTCGCGGCGGCATCGAAGTAGCGGAAGGTGCGGGGGCCGAAGGGGATGCGGATGCTCCGCGACTCCCCGGCCGCGAGACGCACCTTCGCGTAGCCCTTGAGCTCGCGCACGGGCCGGGTCACCCCGGAGGCGCCGAGTCGCGACACATAGAGCTGGGCGACGTCGCTGCCGTCGCGGTCGCCGGTGTTGGTGACCGTGACCTCGACGCCCTCGGCATCCGCCACCAGCTCGGAGTACGAGAAGGTCGTGTACCCCAGGCCGAAGCCGAACGGGAAGGCCACGGAGACCTCGGCGGTCTCGTAGTAGCGGTAGCCGACGAACGGCCCCTCGCGGTACTCGGCCGTGCGCCCCGCACTCGGGAACGCCCCGGCGGTCGGGGTGTCGGCGAGGCGGAGCGGCATCGTCTCGGCGAGGCGTCCGCCCGGTTCCACGGCGCCGGTGAGCACGTCGGCGATGGCCTCGGCGCCCGCCTGTCCGCCGAGGTAGGCGTGCAGCAGCGCGGCCGCATCCTCGGCCCACGGCGTCTCCACGACACCACCGGCGCTGAGCACGACGACCGTGCGCGGGTTCGCCGCCCGCACCTCGCGGAGGAGGCGCACCTGCTCGGTCGGCAGCTGCAGGGTGGAGCGGTCGAGCCCCTCGGACTCGGCGATCTCGGGCAGGCCGAGCGCGAGGACCACGACCTCTGCGCGGCAGGCGAGCGCGACGGCCTCGCGGTGGAGCTCGTCGTCGCGGATGCCGTCGCGGCGGAAGCCCTCGGCGACGCCCTCCAGCTTCAGCGTCGATGCGCCGACCGCGTCGACGAGTGTCGGGACCCGGGTCGCGTTGACGAGAGAGGAGCCGGCGCCCTGGTAGCGGGGCACCGTCGCGAAGGCGCCGATCAACCCGACCGACGTGCCACCCGCGAGGGGAAGCAGTGCGTCGTCGTTGCGAAGGAGCACGGCCGACTCGGCGGCGGCCCGGCGGGCGAGCGCGTGGTGGGCGTCGAGGTCGACCGAGGCGCGCGGGTGCGCGGTGACCCGGCGCACGAGGTCGATGACCTCGGCTGCGCGGGCATCCACATCGGCCTCCGACAGCTCGCCCGACTCGACGGCCGCGACGATCTGGCGCACCGAGTCGAACCCGGGCGACGGCATCTCGATCGTGCCGCCGGCCGCGGCAGCCGCCACCGCATCGTTGCTGCCGCCCCAGTCGGAGACGACCGCGCCGGAGAAGCCCCACTCCTGCCGGAGGATGTCGATCAGCAGGTGCGCGTTCTCGTGCGCGTACGCCCCGTTGACCAGGTTGTACGACGACATGATGCCCCACGGGGAGGCCTCGCGCACGACGATCTCGAACGCGGTCAGGTAGATCTCGCGCAGCGTGCGCTCGTCGATGACGGAGTCGCTGACCATGCGGCGCAGCTCCTGGCTGTTCACCGCGAAGTGCTTGGGCGTGGCCGCCACACCCTCGGACTGGATGCCGCGCACGTAGGCCGCCGCGAGGCGACCCGACAGCTCGGGATCCTCGGAGAAGTACTCGAAGCTGCGCCCGCCGAGGGGGCTGCGCTTGATGTTGAGCCCGGGGCCGAGCAGCACGCCGACGCCCTGTGACGAGGCCTCGCGGCCCAGAGCCGTGCCGATCTCCTCGGCCAGCTCGTCGTCCCAGCTGCCGGCCACGGTCGCGGCGGTGGGGAAGCAGGTCGCGGGCTCGGAGCCGTTGATGCCGAGGTGGTCGGCCGAACCGACCTGCCGGCGCACGCCGTGGGGGCCGTCGGCCATCCAGACGGCGGGGATGCCGGCGCGTTCGATGGCACGCGTCTGCCAGGTGTTCGCCCCGCTGAGCAGCGCGGCCTTCTCGAGAAGGCTCAGGCTCGCGACGAGTGCGGTGGTTTCTTTCACGATGGGTCTTTCTGTGTCGATCAGGGCATCGCCGGGGCGGACGAGCACACGTCCGCCCCGGCGATCACGGTCTAGCGAACGGTGACCGTGGTGCGCGCGTTGTGCCGCCGCACGCGGAGGATCACCATCACCACACCGGCGAGGATCAGCAGTCCGAGCACCGACGAGATGACGATCTGCCACACCACCCAGGCGGGCGGGGTGTAGGCGACCGTCGCGCCCGGCGCCAGTCCGTCCATCGCGTTGGAGTTCGCGACGGTGAACAGGATGTTGTGCGTCGAGTCACGGATGTCGGCGACCGCCTTGGCGGAGCTGGCGTCGTTGAACGACTTCGACGGCTGGAAGGTCAGCATCAGGTCGGATCCGGCATGGATGCCCTCGTTGGGGTTCATGTACGGGTACAGGTTGAAGTCCGTGATGGCGAAGCCCTCGAACCCCCACTCGCCACGCAGCACCGTGTCCATGAGCGCGACCGAGCCGCCGGCCCACGTGGCGCCGATGCGGTTGAACGAGCTCATGATGCCGGCGGCGCCGATCGTGGTCTCCGACACGGTGCCCTCGTGATCCGAGAGGTACTTCACGTCCATCGAGATGTTCTTGATCCCGATCTCGAACGGCTTGAGGTAGACCTCGCGGATCGCCTGCTCGGTGGCCCAGGTCGCGATGCCGTTGTTGACGCGGTTCGTCTCCTGCTCGTTCATCGCGTAGTGCTTGATCGTCGTGTAGACGCCCTTGGTGCCGACGCCGTTCGCGACGGCGGTGAGCATCTGACCGGACAGCAGCGGGTCCTCCGAGTAGTACTCGAAGTTGCGGCCGGCGAACGGCGAGCGGTGCAGGTTGACCGCCGGTGCGTACCAGCCGTTGATGTCCTTGAACAGCGCCTCGTTGCCGAGCATGACGCCCATGGCCGTGCCGAGGTCGACATCCCACGTCTGTGCGATGAGCACCTCCGACGGGTAGGCGGTGCCGTTGATGGCCGAGTTGATGAACGACGAGAACCCGGCGGGTCCGTCCGGCTCCAGCGTCTGCGGCTTGCCGATCGAGCCGATCGCGGCGGTCTGGTACGCGCCGTTGAGGAGCATCGCCGTCATGTCGTTCACGCTCAGCGAGTCGAGCAGCTCGTCCCACTTCGGGTCGTCCTTGGCGAGGCCGCGCATGTCGATCAACGAGAGGTCGCTGCCCGCGCCGGTCGTGGGCATGTCGCCCTCGAAGGCCTCGGCCGCACCCTCGTGGTCCCACACCGCGAAGCCGTCGGCGACCGCGTCGTCGGCGACCAGCATGTCGCCGGTCGGAGCCGTCGGGAAGGTGCCGGCGAAGTCGGCGCGGGACATCACCGGGATCTTGCCCGCCTCACCGGTGGTGGTGAACTGCGCCGACACGTCATCGAACTGGTTCGTCACGGCCTCGAGGTCGGAGGCACGGTGGTCGTCGCCGGTGTAGACGACGTCTTCGCTCACGGTGTACGCGATCGGCTGGGTGCCCGCGGCGACCGTGTGCGAGTCCTCGCGGAGGCTGAGGACGTAGTCGCCCGCATCCAGGACGTAGGCCTTCTCGTCGAGGTAGTCGTACGACGCCATGTCCTCGACGACGAGCTCGATCGTCACCGACTCGGTCGCGCCGGGCGCGATGTCACCGGTCTTGGCGAAGCCGCCGAGCACGACGGCCGACTTCTCGACGCCACCGGGCGTGTACGGGGCCGAGTAGTACAGCTGCACCACATCGCGTCCGGCGACCGCACCCGTGTTGGTCACGTCGACCGTGACCGCGATGGTGCCGTCGACCTCGCCGAGCTCGGTGTTCGACACCGCCCAGGAGAAGTCCGTGTAGCTGAGGCCGTGTCCGAAGGGGTAGACGACGGCGGCGTCGTAGTCGATGAAGCCCTCGACCGCCGCGGTCTCGTAGTAGCGGTAGCCGACGTAGATGCCCTCGGCGTAGTTCACGAACGGCGCCTCGTCGGTGACGGTCGCGTTCGACGTCGCGCTCTCGGTGACCGGCACCGGGTAGTTCGGGGCGACGTTGTCGTAGAGGAAGTTGCCGAAGTTGACGAAGGTCGGGTCGGCGGTGAAGTCGGCAGCCCACAGGTCGACCGTGCGACCGGAGGGGTTGACCTCGCCGTTCAGGATGCGCCCGAGCGCGTTGAACGCGGTCGATCCGGGCGAGCCGGCGAGGAGGATCGCGTCGACACCCCGGTCGTTCTGCAGGTCGCCGAGCTCGAGCGTGGTCGAGGCGTTGATGACGACGACGACCTTGTCGAAGCTCTGCTTGGCGAGGTCGAGCAGGTCGCGCTCGTCCTTGTTGAGCTCGAGCTGGTGCTGGCCGGGCTGGGCGTTGTCGTCCCAGTCGGTCATGTCCTGCGTGAGGTCGCCGCCCTCGCCGCCGGGGCGTCCGATGAAGACGACGGCCGCGTCGCCGTACTGGGCGAACGTCGAGGCCTGCTCCTGGTATCCCGCGATCGGCATCTCGCCGATGTTGTAGGTCGAGATGTCGGGGCGGTCCATCTCGATGTAGCCGCGCGGGTTCTCGGCCGCGTAGGCCTCGATGGCCGCGTAGGCGGGGTCGTTCACGGCGAAGCCGGCGTTCTCGAGACCCATGCGCGCCGTGACGGCGGAGTTGGTGTCGACAGAGCCGGAACCGGAACCGCCGTACACGGGGTCGGCGGCGGCACGGCCCAGCATGGTGAGCTGCGCGCCGGAAGCGAGCGGGAGGGCTGCGCCGTCGTTCTTCGCGAGGACGATGCCGCCGGCACCGATCTCTTCGACGAGCCCGAGTGCTGCGGCATCCACCGCCTCGAGGTCGGGGTAGTCGGCCTCGTAGTACTCGGTGTCCCAGTCTTCGGACTCTTCGGAGTTCGTGAACGTGTAGGTGCCCGAACCGAGCTGCGAGGCGATCCATCCGGTCGCCACGTTCATGGCGACGTTGGCGACCACGACCACGACGGTCACGAGCGCGAGCAGGGGTACCCAGATCCACAGGTACTTCTTGTTGGACATCGGCATCGCGCTCGCCTTGTCCTTGGCCGTTCGGGCGTTCACTTCGGTTCTCCTTCGGTACTGCGATTACGGGTTGCGGAGGGAGGGCCGCCGACGCCGGTGACGCCCGCAGGCGTGCGGGTCGGCGGCCGCTCCGTCACTCCGAGGCCTGAGTGATGTTGCCGTCCTGGTCGATCTGCCAAGTCTCACCCGTCTCGGCGGACTCCGCCTCGATGACGTACTTGCCGTCGGCGATGTCGACCGTGCCGGTCACGCGCTTCGCCGCCTCGCTCTTGACGAACGGCATCACCAGGAGGCCGTACTTCTGCGTCGGCTGCTTGACGTCACCGGCGAGCATGACCTGCTTCCAGTCCGGGTTCTCGGCGAGCGCGTCGACGATCGCCTGACGGGCGGTCTCGAGGTCGGTCGCGACATCGGCGGTCTCGGACTTCGAGCCGCTCTCGCTGCTCTCGCTGTTCGAGCTGTTCGAGCCACCCGTCGTGGTGCCCGCGTCGCCCGCGCACCCGGCCAGGCCGAAGGTGCCGGTGGCGAGGATGACCGCCGCGAGAACTCCCGCGCGCAGCTTGGTGCTGTTCATTTCTGCTCCCTTTCCTGTCCGACGGGGCGCCCCGTCGGGTTCTGCATCGACGGCATGGCCGGCGTGATCAGGCGCCGGCCATGCCTGTGGCGATCTCCGCCTACTTCTTGATCACTCCGGAGTAGTTCAAGCCGAAGCCGAACTTCCAGTCGTTGCCCTCGGCGTCGACATAGGTGTCCATGTCTTCCGGCACGTCTTCGAGCTGTCCTTCGACCGCATCCATGTCGAGCGGGAAGCCGATCGGCAGACGGCCCTGGGGCTCGTGCTCACCGGCCGCGACCGTCAGGGTCGCCTCGTCGCTCACGCCGAATCCGACGAGGACGACGTTCGACTTCTCCTCGAACTCCGCCGGGACGACGGGGTTGTTGGCCTTGACGACGGTGACGACGGGGATGTCGGCACCACTCGCCTCGATCGCGGCGACCGCACGGTTGAACGCGTCGATGTCGGCGGCGTTCGAGATGCGCGAGGTGTTGCCGAAGTACGAGCGGTTCTCCTTCGATCCGTCGGCGAGCACGTCGCCGCTGATCGAGGTCTTGCGCACGTTGTCGCCGTCGGCTGTGTACGGCGCCCACTGCAGGGAGAACGGGTACCACTCACCCGATTCGGCGTCGTGGCCGGCGGCCGAGAAGTTGTTGCCGTTGTTCGGCGAGCGCAGACCCACGAACACGGCATCCACATCGCTGAGGTCGGGCGCGGTCATCGAGACGACCTTGCCGTCGGCGTCGAGCTCGACGGTGTCGGTGACGACCTTGCCGAAGATGCCCTCGGCCGCTTCGATGCTCAGCGTCGCGCCCTCGGTGTACTCCGGCGGGCCGAAGAGACCGGGGCTGCCCACGTCGAACGTGTGCGGGATGTACACGGTCTTGTCCGACCAGTCGGCGTCTTCCGCGACGGTGCCGTCGTTCTTCAGCATCACGACCGAGTCGAGCTGGGCGTCGAAGCCGGCCTCGACGTTGGCCTTGCTGCCGACCGTCTTCTCGGAATTCTCGAGGTCGACGAACGGGCTGTCGAACAGTCCGGGTGCGAAGTAGGCGGTGAGGATGCGGGCACCGGACTCCGCCCAGCGGGCGTCGGCGTCCTGGTCGACCTCGCCGGCCTCGAACCGCTCGTTCCAGAGGTCGTAGGCCTGGAGGAGGAAGGTGGCGTCGTTGACGCCGCCGAACATGTCGACGCCGTTCTGGAGCACCGTGAAGTAGCGCTCGACCGGGTCCATGTCCTCGGCACCCCACGCGGTGGCGATGAACGCGTCGGGGTCGTTCGCGCCGGTCATGACGCCCCAGTCGGTGACGATCGCACCGGTGAAGCCGACCTCGTCGCGGATCATCTTCAGCGCCTCGGCGTTGTACGCCGTACCGACGGCCTCGTCGCCGAGCAGCGGGTTGCCCTCGCCGTCGAGCATGATCGAGTAGTTCGTCATCATGCCGAGCGAGTCCGACGCCGCGGCGAACACGGAGGCGTGCTCTTCGAGGTTGTCGCCGGGGAAGACCTCGTACTTGCCGACCGCCGTGTGCGACTCGCGGCCGCCCTCGCCCGCACCGTCACCCGGTGCGTGCTTGATGGTGGTCGGAACGGAGTCGGTGCCCCATCCGATGTTCTCGCCGTCTTCGTCGTAGGTGCTCTGGAAGCCGGTGACGTAGGCGGCGGCCAGCTCCTTCGCAAGCTCGGAGTCCTCGCCGAGGGTTCCGGAGACGCGCAGCCAGCGCGGCTCGGTGGCGAGGTCGATCTGCGGACTGAGGGCGTTCGAGATGCCCAGCGCGCGGTACTCCGAAGAGACCACGCGGCCGAACTCCTCCATGGTCTCGGCCGAGAAGGTCGACGCGAGGCCCAGGACCGACGGCCAGAGCGAGACGCCGGATCCGGTCTCGGTGTAGGTCGAGTTGGACTGCGCCTCCGAGCGGGGGTCCGACGAGAAGTTCGCCGGGATGTAGGGCAGCTCGGGGGTGGCGAGGCTCTCGACGTGGGCCTGGATCGCGTTGACCCAGGTCACGTTCTCCTCGACGTCCGAACCACCGGCGTTGAGCACGTTGCGCAGGTTGTCCTCGGAGAGGTAGGCCTTCTGCGCGTCGGTCAGACCGTCGCCCGGCGACCGCTCGTGCGAGCTGAAGAGCATGAGGCCCGAGATCTGCTCGGCGGTGAGCGTCTCGGCGTAGGCGGCGGCGCGCTCGGCCGGCGTGACGCGCCAGTCCTCGAACGTGTCCAGCTTGTCATTGCCGTTCAGGTCCTTGAACGCGTAGGTCGAGCCGTTCTCCTCCACCTCGAGGATCTCGATCGAGCTGTCTGCGGAGTACGACAGCGTGGCGCCGCCGTGGGGGTTCTCGATGACCACGAAGTCCGTGGTGCCGTCCGTCGCATCGCGCGACGTGTACGCTGCTGGTTCTTCGGATCCGGACGTGCATCCGGCGAGGGTCAGCGCGAGGCCGAAGCCCGTGACCAGCGCGATCCCCTTCTTTGGCATGGCCTTCATTGGCCGTTCCTTTCGTCATCGACAGACACCCGCACGCGCCGTGCGCGAGGATGCTGGCCCCGCCTCTGGGGCCGTAGCCGTGACCGTCGCGTTGTGCGGCCGCCGGGCATGCCGGTGATCGCACAGTCGGGTCGGTCGTGCTGAATCGATCGTTCTACGGGCGGCGCATCGGGCGAGAGCGGAACGCACGATCGGTCGTTTCCGTCACATGTTCTGTCATCCGAGCCCGGAAATCCGCGGATTTCGTGACGGTTCCGTGACCTGTTCCGTGACCTGCTCCGTGACCTCTCGCCCCGCTCCCGGATTCATTCACGTGAATCCATCACCGATATTCAGGCGTAGGCTGGAGAGAAGGACGGACCGTCCGAGAAGATCTCCCGGCCCCGTGCCCGCCCGGAAGTGGAGTCCCCCGTGGCTCAGTACGACGTCTCGAACCGCTCGGCGATCGTGACGGGAGCAGGCAGCGGAATCGGCCGCTCGACCGCTCTCCTGCTGGCGAAGAACGGCGCATCGGTCGTGGTCAACGACCTGAACGCCGAGCACGCGAACGCGGTCGTCGAAGAGATCCGCGCGGCCGGCGGCATCGCCGAGGCCTCGATCGGTGACGCGACGGATGCGGCGTGGATCGCCTCTTCGGTCGAACTCGCGAACACCCTCGCCCCGCTGCGCATCGGCGTCAACAACGCCGGCATCGGCGGCGCATCCGCTCCCACCGCGGAGTACGAGGACGAGGCCTGGGACAAGGTCATCGCCATCAACCTCAACGCGGTGTTCCGCAACATGAAGGCGCAGATCCCGTCGATCCTCGCGAACGGCGGCGGATCGGTCGTGAACATCGCGTCGATCCTCGGCAGCGTCGGCTTCGCCGGATCCCCCGCGTACGTCGCCGCGAAGCACGCCGTCGTCGGCATGACCAAGTCGGCCGCGCTCGAGTACTCGGCGCAGGGCGTGCGCGTGAACTCGGTGGGCCCCGGCTTCATCGATACCCCGCTGCTGGCGAACATGGGCGACGAGGCGAAGGACTTCCTCGTGTCGAAGCACCCGATCGGACGCCTGGGCCAGGCCGACGAGGTCGCGAACCTCATCGTGTTCCTCGCCAGCGATGCCGCCAGCTTCGTCACGGGCAGCTACCACCTGGTCGACGGCGGATACACCGCGCTCTGATCGAATGGCATCCGGTCCCGGGACCCGATTCCCGGTGACCGGATGCCATCCACAGCGACGTACCCCCCGAAACGTCGCTGTGCACCTCCCGCCCGCGGGCCGCACCGCTTTGCCCAGGATGCGCCCGCGAGGGAGGCGAGTCTGCAGTCAGGCGACCGCGTGCATGGTCGGGAGCGCGGACCACAGCGGCGCGAAGTCGATGTCTGTGAGGTCCAGCCCCCCGGCCGTGCTCGCCGCGGCCATCATCTTGACCAGCATCGGCCGCTCGAGCTCGACGTCCTCATCGAGCGTGAAGCGCACCGGGATCGACGCGTGCATCCACAGCGTCTCGGTGGCCGCACCCGCCGTGCGCAGCGTGAGCGGAAACGACTCGCCGCGGCGCAGCTTGGTGACGGTGACGAGCCTCAGGTGCGCGAGCACCCGATCGTCCACCTCCACGATCTGCGAATCACCGGCGTAGCTGAGCTGACCCATGGCACCCCCTCGAGAAATATCTTCATCAATTAGATTACTAGTTTAACTAGCTAAATGGTAACCGACGTATCGGGGGCCTCTCCGACCGTCATCGATCGCCACAGACCGTCACCGACGGAGGCGGCGCGGGGCGAGGAGCCGAAGCTAGCTCCGGGACGACTCTGCGAGCTCGGAGATCTCCTCCGTGAGGCGACGGAGGAACCGGGAGATCACGGAGAGCTGCTCCGGCGTGAATTCGCTCTCGATGTCGGCGACCCGCCGGGAGATCTCGTCTGCGGGCGAGTGCAGGTCGCGCAACGACGGGCGGAGGATCTTCGACCGTGCGTCATCCGGGTGCACGGAGACGACGATGTGCCCGCGTGCGGTGAGCCGGCGGATCAAGGCGGTGACCGCTGCGGTGCTCACCCCCAGATGCTGGGCGAGATCGCCGGGCGTGACCGGCCGGTCAAGGGGCGCATCCGCGATGAAGCCCATGGCAGCACGGTCGGTCTCATTGGGCTGACGCTCGGCCGCGAGACGGCGTCCGAGCCTGGCGTCGACGCGGCGCAGAGCCTCGACTTCGCGCGCGAGTTCCCGCGTCGCGATCTCCAGCTTCGCCCCCATCACACCCTCGCCTTCCCCTGGCGGCCCATGTTACCTCGATCGCCTGATTACCGGTTCGTCTAGCGAAATCGGTCGATCATCAGGGGCTTCCGACGATGAGAGGATGGAATCACGACGAGAAGGGACGTCATGGTCGAGCCCATAGACCTCACGGACGAGCGGTACATCGGCTTCGCCGACCTGCTCGATCACCTCCACGCGCAGTTCCCCACCGTCGCCCGGGATCGCATCGCGCGCATCATCGAGGCCGAGAACGACGCCATCACCGGCGGCTTCCTCCTCGTCGTCCCCGCCGAGGTGGCGACCGGCGCGATCGAGATGCTCGAACTCAGCACGGCACGCACCCTCGACGACGGAGAGGGGGTGGCGTGATGGCCGAACCTCAGGACCACGCCCGCTCCGGATACTGGTACCCCGACGGCGAGAGCACGAGCACCATCGACGTGCTGAACATGCTGCGCCGCTACCGCGCAGCGGAGACCGCGATGCGTGAGCGCACCCGCATCTCCATGGGCATGAACGAGACCGACCTCATGGCCCTGCGATTCCTCCTGCGGGAGCAGCGGGCCGGCAGGATCGTGCGCGCGATCGACATCGCCCGGATGCTCAACATCTCGACCGCATCGACCACGACGCTCATCGACCGCCTCGAGAAGGGCGGTCATGTCCGCCGTGAGGCGCACCCCACCGACCGCCGGGCAGGGGTCGTCGTCCCGACCGTCAGCAGCGATGAAGAGGTGCGCGCCACGCTGGGGGCGATGCACCACCGCATGCTCACGCTCGTCGACGAGCTCTCCGACCAGGAGCGGGCCGTCGTCACCCGGTTCCTCGCCGGGATGACGGCTGCGATCGAAGAGGCATCCGACCTCGACGAGGAGCTGCGCGACGTGATCCGCGACCAGGCGGGGCCCGAAGCGGAGTGACGGCTACAGGCCTTCCGCGATCTCCTTGATCGCGGCGAGGCGGCGGTCCCACTCGCGTCCGATCACGTCGAGCTTCGCGGCGGTGGCGGAGAGCTCGGCGCCGACGACGCGGAAGCGCACCTCGCGACCGACGCGCACGGGCTCGACCAGGCCGACCTCCTGCAGGACGGCGAGGTGCTTCGCGATCGCCTGTCGAGACACCGGAAGGCGCCCGGCGAGGGCGGATGCCGAGGCATCCCCCTCGCCGAGAGCCGTCAGGATGCTCCAGCGCGTCTCGTCCGCGAGTGCCGCGAACATGGGAAGCAGCGTCTCTGTGGTCACGCTTCGCCTTCCACCAGGGCGACCATCTTGTCGAGCTCCAGGTCCCAGCCCGTGCGGTGCGATTCGAGGTTGCCGCGCGGGTCGGACGTGCGCTCGAAGCCGCTCTCGACGACCGTCAGGCGCGTGCCGCCGTCGGCCTCTTCGAGCGTGAAGGTGAAGACGGTCGAGGTCGCCTCGTCGATCGCATCGGGGAGCTTCCCGAGGGCGTCGTCGTTGTTCCAGCGGTACGTGATGCGCCGCGGCTCGTCGTACTCGTCGACCCGCAGCGGGATCACGTCGTAGTCGGGGAACGTCATCGTGCCGGTCGCGCCGACGCCGGTGCCGTCGAGCACGGCCCGCCCGAACCAGCGGGAGATGTGCTCGGGTTCGGCGACGGCTCGCCACACCTTCTCGACGGGGGCCGCGATCTGGATGCTGCGCCGGACGGAGAAGGTCTCCTCGTCGACGACGGATGCCTCGTTGTGGGTCATGTTCACCATGATGGATCCTTTCGGGGTCTCGCGCTGGCCGGTCGACCAACTGCAACTTCAGAGTTGCACACTGGTGCCGGTTGCGCAACCCCCGAGTTGCAGTTTTCCGGCCACGGCATCCGCTCCCGGGCTCCGACCCCTCCGTCCCGCGCCACTTGCAGGACCGATTCACGGATGCAGGACGAAACGCCGCGGATCCGTCCTGCATCCGTGCATTCGTCCGACATCTGCACCGGAGTCGGGGCCGGACGGGTGCCGGAAAACGGATGCCGGGACTACCCCCGCGGGCGGCGCTTCTCCAGGAACCCAGCGAGCAGCACGGCGACGAGGGCGGCGACCGGGGCGACGAGCAGCCCGGCGCGCAGGCTCTCGGTCTCGGCGATGTACCCCACGAATGGCGGCGACAGCAGGAACCCGAGGCGCAGCAGCCACGACACGACCGTGAGCCCGACGCCCGCCCGCAGCCCCGGCAGCTCGTCGGCGGCATGCATCGCGGCGGGGATGAGGGTCGCGATGCCGAAGCCGACGGCCGCGAACCCGAGGATCGTGCCCGGCACGGTCGGGAAGGCGAGCGCGAGCGTCATGCCCACCGCCGCGATGATGCCGCCCACTCGCGCGACCCAGCGCTGCCCGAACCGGTCGGTGAGCGGGTCGCCGAGCATCCGGCCGATGAACTGCGCGCCGACCAGGGCGATGAAGCCGAGCGGGGCGATCGCCGCCGCGGCCCCGAGCGAGTCGGCGAGGTACAGGGTCGCCCACGAGTTTCCGGCATCCTCGGCGACGGCTCCGGCCATCGCGATGAGGGTGAGCGCGATGATCGCGATCACGGTGCGCGGGGTCACGTGGCGACGCAGTGCCCCCGTCACCTCGGCCGGGGCGGCGACGGCATCCGGCTCGGTCTCGTCGTCGCGGCCGGGGAGGCAGAACCGCAGGGCGACGAGGGCGACGGTCGCGAACACGGCGGTCGAGATGCCGAGGTGCACGCCCAGCGGCAGCTGCAGGGCGATCGCGACCGCGGCCATCGCCCCACCGATCACGGCGCCGATCGACCAGATCGCGTGGAATCCGTTGATGATCGAGCGTCCGTAGCGCCGCTGCACGCGGAGGCCGTGGGCGTTCTGCGCGACATCCGTGATGGCGTCGGATGCTCCGCCGAGGAACAGCGCGACGGCGAACAGCACCCCCGAAGGGGCGAGGGCGGCAGAGAGCAGGCCGATACTCGTGAGCACGGTGCCGATCACGGCGATGCGCGCCGAGCCGAACCGGCGGATCAGCACCGCGGCCAGGAGCCCCGCGGCGATGGCACCCGCAGGGAACGCGGCGATCGCGAAGCCGTAGCCGAGGTTGTCGAGTCCGAGTCCGGCCTTGATCTCCGGGTAGCGCGGCAGGATGTTCGCGAACAGCGCCCCGTTGGTCAGGAACAGGGCGGAGACGGCGATGCGGGCGCGCCGGGACGCCCGGTCCGGAGCCGTTCGTCGAATCGATTCGATTGAAGCCATGTCTACGATCGTAACGGCCCGGCGCGTACTCCCTATCCGCACAGACTCGTCGCCACAACCCCGTACCCGCCACCCCCTGCCCGTCGTACGCTCGACCCATGGCCCCACTCACCCAGCCCACCGGCGACGAAGAGGCGCTGCGCGCCCTCCCCCGAGACGACGGGTCGGCGCCGCGCGCGCTCGTGCTGGGCGCGACCGGATACGTCGGCGGGCGACTCACCCCGCGGCTGCTCAACGCCGGATATCGCGTGCGGGTGCTGGCACGCGATGCCGCGCGCGCGGCATCCTTCCCCTGGGGTCCCGACTGCGAGATCGTCGAAGGATCGGCCGACGACGCGGATGCTGTCGCCGCAGCCATGGATGACGTCGACGTCGTGTACTACCTGATCCACTCGATGACCGCCGGCAAAGGGTTCGAGGAGAGCGACGAGCGCGCGGCGACGACGGTGGCCGAGGCCGCGGCCCGCGCGGGTGTGCGGCGCATCGTCTACCTCGGCGGGCTGCATCCGGACGACGTGAAGCTGTCACCCCATCTGCGCTCGCGCGTGCGGGTGGGCGAGATCTTCCTGCAGTCGGGCGTGCCGACGCTCGTGCTGCAGGCGGGCGTCGTGATCGGGTCGGGGTCGGCGTCGTTCGAGATGATCCGTCACCTCACCGACGTGCTGCCGTACATGCCGGCGCCGAAGTGGGTGCGCAACCGCATCCAGCCGATCGCCGTACGCGACGTGCTGCACTATCTGCTCGGCGCCGCCCGGGTCGACGCCGACGTGAACCGCGCGGTCGACATCGGGGGACCCGACGTGCTGCGCTACGGGCAGATGATGAACGGCTACGCGGTCGAGGCCGGCCTGCCGCAGCGTGCCATCGCCGCGCTGCCGGTGCTGACTCCCGGTCTCGCTTCGCACTGGGTCAATCTCGTGACGCCGGTGCCGCGCTCGATCGCCCGCCCGCTCGTCGCGTCGCTGCAGAACGAGTGCATCATGAAGGACCACGCGGTCGACGAGCTGATCCCGCAGCCGGAGGGCGGCCTGACACCGTATCGACGAGCCGTCGACCTGGCGCTCGGGCGGGTCGACGCCGACGCGATCGAGACGAGCTGGCAGGATTCCGAGGTCTCGGGCGCCCCCAGCGACCCGCTGCCGAGCGACCCGGACTGGGCGGGCCGCACGGTCTTCACCGACGCGCGCACGCTCGTCACCTCGGCATCCGTCGACCGGCTGTGGTCCGTGGTGCTGGGCATCGGTGGAACGAACGGCTGGTACTCCTCGCGGTTCCTCTGGGCGGTGCGCGGGCTGATGGACCGCGTGGTCGGCGGGGTGGGCCTGCGCCGCGGTCGCCGTAGTCAGACGGTCGCCCGCGTGGGCGACGCGATCGACTTCTGGCGCGTCGAAGCCGTCGAGGAACCAGGCGCGGCGACCGAATCATCGGCGGCGAGCGGTGGGCTGCTGCGGCTCCGTGCCGAGATGAAGGTGCCCGGCGAGGCCTGGCTCGAGCTGCGTGCGCTCCCCGACGCCGCCGGCGCCCGCTACGAGCAGCGGGCGATCTTCTTCCCGCGCGGGCTCAGTGGGCGCCTGTACTGGCTCGCGGTGCTGCCCTTCCACGGGCTGATCTTCGCCAGCATGGCCTCGCGGATCACCGCTGCGGCCGAGAGCGCCTGACGCCGGGGATGCCGGGGAATCACGACTCCCGCGGTCGCTCCCCGTCCGGCGCTGCATCCGCCGCCGCATCCGGCGCTGCATCGTCGAGCGCGGCGTCGACCACGGCATCCACCTCGGCGGGCGGGATGATGTCGATGGCCTCGGTCGCTGCCTCGTAGACCTCGGCCAGCGTCTCGTCGACGGTCGACTCGTCGATCCAGGCGAGGTCGTCCTCCGAGTGGTCGTACTCGACGGGGACGAGCGCGAAGTCGTCGCCGTACTCCTCCAGCCCGGCCATGACGCTGTGCCGCACGGCAGCACGGGCGTAGCGCTCGCGCAGGATCAGCGGATCGCGCCGCAGATCCTTCATGAACGCGATCATCATGAACGCCATGATGATCGCGAACGGCAGGGCGGCGATGATCGTCACGTTCTGCAGCGACTTCAGCCCGCTCCCCTCCTCGCCGGTGACGAGCAGGACGGCAGCGATCACGCCGACCAGGACACCCCAGACGACCGCGACCCAGCGCGCCGGCTCGGGGCGGCCTTGCTGCGAGAGGGTGCCCATGACGAGCGACGCGGAATCCGCGCCGGTGACGAAGAAGATCGCGATCAGCAGGATGAGCACGATGCTCGTGATCAGCGGGAACGGCAGGTTCTCGAGCACGCCGAACAGCACTTCCTCCGGCGGATCGACGGCGAGGTTCGCGCCGTCCATCTGCTGCTGGATGGCCGTGGTGCCGAAGATCGCGAAGCAGATGAGCGAGATGACCGAGGGCACCACGATGACGACCGACACGAACTGGCGCAGGCTCCGGCCGCGCGAGATCTTCGCGATGAACATGCCGACGAACGGCGACCACGAGATCCACCATGCCCAGTAGAAGATGGTCCAGCTCGACAGGAACGTCTGCGCGGCCTCGCCCTGCGATGCCGACCGGCCGATCATCTGCGGCAGGTCGCCGATGAACTGCACGGCGACCGAGGGGATCACGTTGAGGATGAGCAGCGTCGGTCCGACGAAGAACACGAAGAACGCCAGCAGCAGCGCGACGACGGCGTTGATGTTCGACAGCGCCCGGATGCCCTTGGAGACGCCCGAGACTGCCGAGGCGATGAAGCACGCGGTGAGCACGGCGATGACCGCGATGAGGATGCCGTTGCCGAGCGGGCCGGCGCCGCTGACGATCTCGACGCCGTGCCCGATCTGCAGGGCGCCGAGGCCGAGGGATGCTGCGGTTCCGAAGAGCGTGACGATGATCGAGAAGATGTCGATCGTGCGGCCGAGGGGTCCGGCCGTGCGGCCCTCGCCCAGCAGCGGGGCGAAGATCGACGAGATCAGCGGGGTGCGGCCGCGGCGGTAGGCGCCGTAGGCGATCGCACCACCGACGAGCGCGTAGAACGCCCACGCCTGCGGGCCCCAGTGGTACAGCACCTGCGTCTGTGCCGTGTGCATGGCGTCGAGGGTGCTCGCCTCGACCGTGCCGGGCGGCGGGCTCTCGAAGAAGGTGAGCGGCTCGGCCGCGCCCCAGAACACCAGGCCGATGCCCATGCCGGCGGCGAACAGCATCGAGATCCACGAGAACATCGAGTACTCGGGCTCTTCATCGTCGCGGCCGAGCGGGATGCGTCCGTAGCGGCTGAAGCCGACGAACAGCATGAACACCAGGATGATCGTGGCGATGGTCGTGAAGAAGAACCCGAAGTACTCCACCACCCAGGCGAGCACGGCCGATGTCGTGCCCGAGAGGTTGTCACCGGCGAAGACGCCCCACGCGATGAAGGCGACGGTGAGCGCCACCGCGACGCCGAACACGAGTGCGTCGGTGCGGTAGGTGCGGCCGGTCTCCTCGACCGAGACGCCGGGCACGAGGGCCGGATGCACGCTGCGCGGCGGGACGGCCGCGATGTCGCGGACGATCTTCTTCGCGGCCTCGGTGGCCTTGGCCGGGAGGCGGTTCACGCCCGTGCCGACGGCATCCGTGCGGGGGCGCTGCGGGGTGCTTCCTGCGGAGCGTGCGGGCGGCTTCTCGTCAGGGGTCTCCATGGCACACCATCCTGTCACGCGATATGCCGATGCGTGGATGCGAAAACCCAGGCCAGCCGTGCGATCCGCGGCGCGTCGGGGCTCGACGCGCCGCGCGGATGCCGGATGGTCCGGTTTTCCCGGGCGTGCCGCGGCTACCTCGTGCCGCGGCAGGCCGTCAGGCCGGATCAGGCCGTTTCTGTCGCAAAGTGCCTGACCCCGCGCGAACACCTGATCTCCCGAGCGATCTCGTGCACGTTCGCATGTCCCACCTGTTGCCTATCCTCGGCGCATGGCATTCAAAACTCGTGCGGGACGCACGGTCTCCATCGGCACTGGTTCGATGAGTACGAGCATCGTGTTGATGATGTTCTCCTTCGTCGGCCTGGTGGCGCCCGCTGCCGTCTCACTGGGTTTCGGCGCATGGCTGGTCTGGCCGGACGCGCGCGCATTCGCAGAGGACACGCTCCCCGCAGCTCTCGCTCTTGCCATCGCCGTCATCGGCATCCAGCTCCTGCTCCGGGCGGGTGCCGCGTGCTGCTATCTCGTCGCCTTCATCGGGCCGAGGAACAACGTTCGGAACCACGCGGCGGCTCTGGCGCGATCTCGAACCGGCAGATACGCGATACTGGCGACCGCCGTGAGCCTTGCACTGCTTCCCATCATGAAGTATCCGTTCGGCGATCCTCGTGCCTTCGTCATCATCTTCCTGACATGCGCGCTCATCGTCTTCGACGTGCTGGCTTTTCGCGGTCTCACGCGCATCTCTCGCACCAGCCGAGCAGAGGCGTTCTATGACGGCATGGAAGAGGACGAGAAGCGCATCGCGGATCGCCCATGGCCGACCAGCCGCCGACCGAGCTTCCCCGAGCCTTCGCAGGTCGCCTCGGCGGAGGATGCCCGCCGATATCTTCGTCGGGCGAAGGACGCAGCCGAGCTGCACGTCTGGATAGGAGCGGGGATCATCGTCATCTTCACCGCTTTCATCGGCACGTCGTTCTCGGCGATCTGGGAGCACCCGGGCCCCGGCCCGATGATCGCCGTCTATGTCGTCCTCGGGTTCACCGCACTGGGATTCTGGCTGCAACGGCGGGCTCGGAGCTATCGTGCCCTGGCCGATGACTTCGCGGCACGAGCGTCGGAGCTGGAGGATCACAGCTCTCACATGCAAAGCCGTCGAGCACGGCTTCTGCACGACTGGGCCAACCGGATCCTCGGCCGTGGGAGGGGGACTTCTCCCACGGCGCAAGAGCATCCGTCCGTCCGGCCCATGGGCGGTAAGTCGTCCGCGTCGAACGCGGCCGCGCCTACCGCGGGCCGCGGCGGCCGACGCCGGCGAACACCGAATGCAGCAGCGGGAGGGCCGAGACGCAGATCAGGGTGATGCCCAGCGGAGGCAGCGAGGGGACGAGCAGGGCACCGCCCACGAGCAGCGCCGCGAACAGCACTCCCGAGGCGATGCGGCGCGCGATGCCCTCGAGCCGATCGAGGCGACGCTCGAGCCGTGAGGTGTCGAACGACACGTTGCCGTCGTCGATGCGGGTGATGATCCGGTCGATGCGGCCGGGCAGCTGCCAGGTCGTCGCCATCGTGTCCATCGCCTGGCCCGCGAAAGCCTGCACGATGTTGCCGCTCTCGTCGCGCAGCAGGCGTGCGGCGTAGGGCTCGGCGGCATCCCACACGTTGAACGCCGGGTCGAGTCCGCTGCACATGCCCGAGGTCAGCGAGACCGCGCGGATGAGCAGCAGCATGTTCTCGGGCAGCTGCAGCGGGAGCGAGCGCACCATGTCGCCGAACTCCTCCGCGAAGTCGCGGAACTCCCGGGGATCGACCTTGCTGAGTTCGGCGAAACCCATGCCGCCGAAGCGGGCGAACAGCGCGCTCAGAGCACGTTCGAGCTCGTTGGTGTCGGCCGACGGCAGCAGGACGCCGATCTCCTGGGCGGCGGCGACGAGGCCGCGGCTGTCACGCCCGGCGACCGCGATCAGGAGCGTGCGCAGCCCGTCGCGGAGACTGTCGGGAACCTCGGCCATCATCCCGAAGTCGATGAACGTGAGCTGGAAGTTCCGCCCCGACTCGCCTGCGCCCGCGGGGACCGGCGTCACGAAGATGTTGCCGGGGTGCGGGTCGGCGTGCACGAAGCTGTGCGTGAACACCTGGTCGAACATGACCTCGGCGAACACCGCGGCGACCTCGGAGGGGTCGATGCCGGCGGCGCGCAGCGCATCCGTGTCATTGATCTTGATCGCGGTGACATCGGAGAGGGTGAGCACCCGACGGGTCGACCGCTCCCACACGATCTCGGGCGCGGCCACGCGCGGGTCGTCGGCGAAGTTCTCGCGGAACCGCTCGGCGCTCGCGGCTTCGTGCAGGTAGTCGATCTCCTCGAGGCTGGTCGCGGCGAACTCCTCGACGAGTGCGGGCGCATCGACCCGGTCGGCGACGAGGCGCACGCGGGTCAGCCAGCGGGCGACCCGGCGGAGCGCGGCGAGGTCGACCGCGACGATGCCGTCGATGCCCGGCCGCTGCACCTTGACGACGACGTGGCCGAGTCCGGTGTCGGCCGCGTCGAGTGCCGAGAGCCGGGCCCGGTGCACCTGACCGAGGGAGGCCGCCGCGACCGGAGTGTCGTCGAACCACGCGTAGGCGCGCTCGAGCGGGATGCCGAGTTCGGCCTCGGCGAGCGCGCGGATGGCCGCGGTGGGCACCGCCGGAACCTCGTCCTGCAGCCCCTCGAGCTCTTTCGTGATCTCGGGCGGCAGCACGTCGAGGCGCGACGACATGAACTGTCCGACCTTGATCATGAGACCGCCGAGTTCGACCGCGAGCACATGGAAGCGACGCGCGAACGTCTGCATCCGCTGCCCTCGTGTGCGCTCGGCGACCCGGCTCATGCCGAGGCGCGGAAGCACCAGCTCGAACCACCAGATCTTCAGGAACTCCCGGCCCGCGAACGACACGATGCGGCGGTACCTGGCGCGGTGGGCGCCCTGTGCCGCGGCATCCGTCATCGCGTGGTCCTCTCGCAGGCCCTCACCCGATGCCGCACTGCGCGGTCAGTCCTGCGCGAGGATCGAGTACAGCCTACGGCGGGCTTCGTCGAGGATCTCGATGGTCTGCTGCACCTGCTCGGGCGAACCGCTGCGACCGACCTGGGCTGCGGCGGCGGCGAGGTCGACGCCCGCCTTGGGCAGCGCGCTGAAGCGGGCGCTGTCACGGTGGCCGTCCTTGCCGGACGACTCCCACGGGGCCGGAGTCTCGGAGCTCTCGTCGGCGACGGCGCGGCCGGCCTCGGTGAGCGAGTAGGTCTTGCGGCCGTTCTGCTCCTCAGCCTCGATGAGTCCTTCATCGGCGAGCAGCTGCAGCGTGGGGTACACGGAGCCGGCACTCGGCTTCCACGTGCCGCCGCTGCGCTCGGCGATCTCGTTGATGATCTGGTAGCCGTGCATCGGCGTCTCGGCGAGCAGGGAGAGCACAGCCGTGCGGACATCACCGCGGGCCATGCGCGAGCCGCCGGACGGGCGGGGCTCGAACGACTTGCGGAGCTGGTCCATCGCCTCGAAGATCGCGGATGCCGGACCGCCGGGGCCCGTGCCGAAGCCGGCGCCGCCGAAGAGGCCGCCGGGGCCGCCGTTGTTCCCGGAGCCGCTGGTGCCGCCGAACGGGTTGGAGGGGAATGCGTTGTTCATGATGACCTCCTGATGGGGTGAACGATACTCAACGATATGTCGTTCACCCTGAGGATGGGGTGGGAGTTTCAGGAGGGAGGGCGGCGCTCCCGATCTCAGTCCGAGCCCTCGACCAGGCGCGCGCCGAGGAGCGCGGCACCGGTGAGAGCCGCATCGATCCCGAGCTGCGCCGGGACCACGCGCGCCGCCGAGGGCCCGGGCATCGCGGCCGCGCGATAGGCCCGCCGCACCTCGGCCAGATAGGTCTCGCCGATCTCGGCGACCCCGCCGCCGACGACGATCACCTCGACGTCGAGGGCCGCGTTGGCGCTCGCGAGGGCGCGCCCGAGATGGTGCGCACCGTCGCGGATCACCCGTTCCGCCCGGGCGTCTCCGCGCAGAGCCGACGCGTGCACCTCGCGCAGGGGAAGGCGCACCCCGGTCTCCTCGAAGAACGTCTGCTCCAGAGCGGGGCCGGAGGCCACGGCCTCCACGTGGCCGAAGCCACCGCAGGGGCAGCGGCGCTCGGCGAGGTTCGGGGGCAGCGAGATCTCCATGTGCCCGATCGAGCCCGCGGTGCCGGTGACGCCGCGACGCAGTCCGTCCGCGAGAACGACGGCTCCCCCGATCCCGGTGCCGACGGCGACCATGAGCATCGCCTGCGCGCCCGCTCCGGCGCCCCGCTCGGCCTCGGCCACCGCGGCGGCATGCACGTCGTTGACCACCGCGACCGGGGCGCCGAGCGCCTCCGCGAGGGCCCTCCGCAGGGGGAATCCGACCCAGCCGCCGATCGCATCCGTGGCCGAGGTGATCGTGCCGTCCGGCCCGACCACACCCGCGGTGCCGACTCCGACCGCCTCCACCGGATCGCCACCGCGCACCGCGCGCACGGCATCCGCCACCGCCTGCACGATGGCCGGACCACCCGCGCGAGACGGTGTCGCGAGGGTGCGCACCTCGGTGGCCCTCTCGAGCCGATCGCCGTCGCGCGCGAACCCGGCGACCGCGATCTTCGTGCCGCCGATGTCGACGCCGATGATCATGCCGGGCTCCGCACCGCCGGCGTCACCGCGACGAAGCGCCGAGTGATCGCGATCGGGTCGGTGATCGCCCCGCCGACCACCACGGCGAGTGCGCCGGCATCGAACGCCTGGCGCACCTGCTCGGTCGTCTGGTACCGCCCCTCGGCGATGGTGGGGATGCCGGCGGCGACGAGATCCGCGACCAGCTGCAGATCCGGCCCCTCGCCCCGCGCCGAGTGCGGCGTGTATCCCGAGAGGGTCGTACCGACCACGGCCGCTCCGGCTTCCCGGGCGCGCATCCCCTCGTCGAGGGTGGAGACGTCGGCCATCACCGGACGCCCGGTCGCCTCCGTGATCTCGCGCAGCAGGTCGAACCTGTCGCCCAGCTGCTCCACGGTGGCATCCACCGCGATGATGTCGGCTCCCGCCTCCGCGAGGCCGAGCGCCAGCGCGACGTCGGGGGTGATCACGTTCCGGACCCCGTTGTGCACCTTGTGCAGGCCGATGATCGGAGCATCCGTCGCCGCCCGCATCCGGCGGATGTCGTCGGGGCCGTTCAGGCGCAGGCCGCTCGCGCCTCCGAGCAGCGCGGATTCGGCGAGCGCGGCGATCACCTCCGTGTCGCGCACCGGGCTTCCCGCCTGCGCCTGCACCGAGGCGATCAGGCGTCCGGTGAGGAGTTCGAGGGGGTCGTTGGTCATTTGAGAGCTCCTGCGCTGGCGCCACCGATGAAGAACTTCTGACCGATGAGGAAGATCACCACGGCCGGAAGGGTGAACATGACGCAGGCGGCCATCAGCGGCCCCCACGCCACGTCGTTCTCACCGAAGAAGGCGTACAGACCGATCGAAAGCGTATAGGTGGACTCGTCGTTCAGATAGATAAGCGGGTTGAGGAAGTCGGTCCACGCCCACACGAACTGGAAGATCGCCGCCGTCACGATGGCGGGCCGCGCCAACGGCAGCACGATCGTCGCGTAGGTGCGGAACTCGGAGGCGCCGTCCAGGCGGGCGGCCTCGATCAGCTCGTCCGGCACCGCGAGCAGGAACTGCCGGATCATGAAGATGAAGAACGGCGTGCCGAGGAACGCGGGGACGATCAGCGGCAGATACGTGTTGGTCGCCTCGAGCCCGTTCCACACCAGGAACAGGGGGATGAGGGTCACCTGCGGCGGGAGCATCATGGTGGCCAGCACCAGGATGAGCAGTGGGCGGGAGCCGCGCCAGCGCACCTTGGCCAGCGCGTAAGCCACGAGCGGGCATGAGATGACCGTGCCGAGGATGCTCATCCCCGACACGAACAGGGTGTTCCCGAGATAGCGCCACACCGGGATCTGCTCGAACGCCTCGGCGAAGTTGTCCATCGTCCAGTCGGTCGGCAGCAGCGACGGCGGCGAGGAGAACACGTCGCCCGGCGTCTTGAACGCGGTCGACAGCATCACGAGCAGCGGAAAAAGGAACAGCAGCGCGAGCAGCGCGACCGAGACCTGCTGCCGGACACGGCGCATCGTCCGGCGTACCCGCCGGGGACGCTTGCGGATGACGGCGACGTCAGCGTGTGCCATCGTGCACCCACTTCCTCGAGGTCGCGAGCACGATCAGGCTCACGACCAGCGTGATGATGAACAGGGTCCAGGCCATGGCCGACGCGTAGCCCATCTTCAGGAACACGAACGCGTTCTGATACAGGTACATCGCGTACGACAGCATCGACTGTCCCGGCCCGGAGCCGGCCTGGTTCAGCCGTTCCTGGGAGAGGATGTACGGCTGCGTGAAGATCTGCAGGAATCCGATGATGCTCACGATCACCTGGAACAGGGTCACCGGCGAGACGGTGGGCCAGGTCACACTGGTGAAGCGGCGCCACATGCCCGCGCCATCCAGTTCGGCCGCCTCGTACAGCTCCTTCGGGACCTCCTGGAGGGCGGCGAGGTAGATGATCATCGTTCCGCCGACGGTCCACAGCGACATCAGGATGATGGCGGGCTTGGTCCATTCGGGCTCCTGCAACCAGGCCGGTCCCTCGATGCCGAACCAGGACAGGAAGTAGTTCACGAAGCCGTACTGGGCGTTGAGCAGCCAGCGCCACAGGTAGCCGCCGACGACGACGGGCACGATCGAGGGCAGGTAGACGAGTGCACGGTAGAGCGGCTGACCCCGCACCGGGGTGTTCAGCAGGTGCGCACCCGCGAGGGCGATGCCGATCGCGAGCGGAACCCCGAAGACCGTGAGGACCGCGGTGTTCGCGAGCGACTTCCAGAAGACGCCGTCGTTGAACATCTGCACGTAGTTCGCCAGCCCCACCCACTCCGGGGACTGGAACAGGTTGAAGTCGGTGAAGCTGTAGTACGCGGACGCCGCGATCGGGTAGGCGAAGAGGAACAGGAACCCGACGATGAACGGCGACGCGAACGCGAGGCCGATCAGGGTCGACCGGCGGGTGCGACGCCGCCGCGGGGCGCGCCCGCCGGGCCCGGCAGGAGCATTCTCCTGCCGGACCCGGCGCGCTGTTGCAGTGGTCACGGAGCCTCGATCACTTCGTGGAGTAGTTGGCCATGCGCTCCTCGACCGTCGCGATCGCCTCTTCGGGGGTCGCCGTGAGACGGACGACCTCATCGAAGGCGGTGGCGAGGTCGGTGGCGTACTCGGCGCTGTACGGAAGGCTCGCGAGTGCCTTCGCGTTCGGGGAGGATGCCGCGTCGGCCCACACGCCGAAGTCCTGGAGGCTGTCGAAGGCGGCGCTGCCGGCGAGCGACGTGCGTCCGGGCAGGTTGCCGAGTGCGACGGCGAACTTCTCCATCGGCTCCTCGCTGACGAGGTAGGCGAGGAACGTGGCCGCCTCCTCCTTGTGCTTCGAGTTCGCGGGGATGAAGAGCGTGCTGGCCGTCACCTGCGTGCTGTTCTCCAGCTCCGGCGAGGCGGCCGGGATCGCGGTGACGCCCCACTCGAAGTCCGGGGCGATCTTGGCCGCGGAGGCCGAACGCCATTCACCGTCGATGATCATCGCGACCTTGCCGCTGAAGAACGGGTCCTGCGCCGAGAGGTACTCTCCCTGACCGGAGACGAAGGTCGCCATAGCCTGGGCGCCGACCGGCTCGATCACGTTGTCCTGGTACCACTGCAGGGCCTCGAGGTTGCCGTCTTCGGCCGGGGTCGGACCGTCTTCGCCGTCCCAGCTGCCGCCGAACGCGTAGCCGAGGGTGGTCAGGGTCGTGCTGTCGTTGGCCGAGCCGAGACCGAGCTGCGTGATCTTGCCGGAGCCGTCGACGACGGTGAGCTTCTCGATCGCGGCCGCGAGCTCGTCCATGGTGGTCGGCGGCGTGACGCCGGCTTCCTCCAGCAGCTGCGTGTTGTAGAGCAGCTGGAAGCTGTGGGTGGCGATCGGCAGCGAGTAGATCTTGCCGTCGTAGGTCATCTGCTCCATGGCACTGGGGATGAAGTCGTCGACCTCGATGCCCTCGGCCGCGATCGCGTCGTCGAGAGGGGCGAGGATGCCCTTCGAGGCCCAGGCGCCGACGGTGTTGCCGAAGTTGTCGGAGATGTCGAACGAGCCGTTGGACGACGACATCGAGGTCAGCTGCTTCTGGGTGTCGGGGCTGGAGACGCCCTTGACCACGATCTCGTCCTGGCTGCCGTTGAAGTCGGCGATGATCTCTTCGAGCGCCTTCGCCTCTTCACCGCCCCAGAGGTACGAGAACGTGATCTCGGTCGGGCCGTCGGCGTCGCCGCCTCCCGCACCGCATCCGGTGAGGGCGACGACCGTGGCTGTGGTCAGGGCACCGGCGATCAGGGCGCGCCGGCGCATGTGCTGCTTCGTGTGCATGGGAGTTCTCCGCTCATCATTGACCTTGCAAAAGGATTGGAATAGACCAATTCGGAACCGCTGAGAACAGACATTGACACATCCGCGGGTGATCGTCAAGATTGGGTTAGTCCAAATGGGCAGACCGGAGGGGTGGGCATGTCGTCGATCGAAGGCGTGACGAAGCACGAGAGGGTGCGACGGCATCTGGAAGACGTCATCCAGCAGGGGCTCGCCCCGCACGAGAAGCTGCCGACCGAGCGCGACCTCGCCGAGTCGCTCGAGGTGAACCGGCAGACCGTGCGGCGCGCGCTCGACGAACTGGAACGCGACGGGCTGGTCTACCGCCTGCAGGGGGCCGGCACGTTCGTGAGCGCCTCGCGCATCAGCAAGACCTTCGAGCTCACCTCGTTCTCGGAAGACATGCACACGCGCAACATGCGGCCCGGTTCGCTGTCGGTCGACGTCGGCACGGCATCCGCAGGGCAGACCGCCGGGTACGCGCTGAACCTCAGCCCGCAGTCACCCGTCGTCCGCATCCGCCGGGTGCGCACCGCCGACGACATCCCGATCTGCCTCGAGGTCTGCTCGATCGCCGCCGACGCGGTGCCGGGCCTCGAAGACGGCATCGTCGGAGACTCGCTGTACGAGGATCTGCGTTCGCGCTTCGGTATCTCCGCTGTCCGCGCCGACCAGGAGATCCATGCGGTCGTGCTCGACGAGGAGCAGGCCGACGCGCTGCAGACGCCGCCGTTCTCGCCCGCCTTCCTGGTCAAGCGCACCACCTACGACGCGCGCAGCCGCCCGATCGAGTACGCCGAATCGGTGTACCGGGGCGACCGCTACTCGTACCTGGTCTCGATCTCGCGCCCCTGACCCCCGTTTCCGAATCGCCACCCGAACTCCCCGAAGTCCCCCGACGAAAGGCACTCCCCCGTGTCCGACACGACTCTGCGTCCGCGCATCGCTCTGCTCCCGCTCGACGACCGACCGGTGAACGTGCGGCTTCCCGGCGACGTCGCCGCGGTCGCCGGAGTGATCCTCGACGTGCCGCCGGCCGAGATCCTGCCCTCGTACCGCGTCGCCGGAGACGCGACCGCGCTCGGCGCCTGGCTGCTCGACCGCGTCGCCGACCCGGCCACGGTGCATGTGGTGGTGTCGGTCGACATGCTGCTCTACGGCGGGCTGATCGCCAGCCGCACGAGCGCCGACACGACCCGCGAGGTGCTGGAGCGGCTCGACGTGCTGCGCGAGGTGCGCCGCCGTCGGCCGGAGCTGCCCATCTCGGCCGTCTCGCTCGTGACACGGGCGAGCAACTCGTACTCGGCGGCCGAGGAGCCGGAGTACTGGCGGGAGCACGGCAAGGAGATCCATGCGCTCGGCGGCGACGCGCACCGGCTGCTCGACGAGGCCGACGTGCTTCCCCTGTCGGAGCTGACCCCGGTGCCGGCCGAGATCGTGTCCGACTACTCGGCACGGCGGCTGCGCAATCACATCGTGAACCTGTCGACACTCGCACTCGTCGAGGATGCGACGCTCGACTTCCTGGCGATCACCGCCGACGACACCGCGCCGTTCGCCGCGGGCAGCGCCGAACAGGTGTGGCTGCGGCACTGGATGCGGATGCTGCCGTCGGGCCGCGACGTGCTGATGTACCCGGGTGCCGACGAGGTGGGCGCGGCGCTGGTCGCCAGGGCGCTGGCCGCGAACGCCGGCGTGACCGCCTCGTTCTCGGTCGCGTGCGCGGACGCCGAGGGCATGACCCGCATCCCGCCGTACGAGAACATGTCGCTCGCGGCATCCGCGAGCCGGCAGATCCGCGCAGCCGGGGCCGTGGAGGTCTCCGAAGGCGGCGACGTGACCCTGGTGCTGCACGCGCCCGATCCTGACCGGCACGACATGTTCCGCGGCCGGCCGGATCAGGTGGACGAGGATGCCGTGGCCGGCACGGTCGCGTTGATCGGGGAGCGGCTGGACGCGGGCGAGCACGTGGCCCTCGCCGACGTCCGCTACCCCAACGGCGCCGACGAGGCACTCGTGCGGGCGCTCGCCGAGGCGGGGCTGCTCGGGCGACTCGAGGCTTTCGGCGGATGGAACACGGCCGGCAACACACTCGGCAGCGTGGTCGCCGTCGCGGCGGCCGGAGTGGTGGGCCGGGCGACGGGCACGTTCGATGACCGCGCCGCCCGCATCGCCCTGCTCACGCGACTCCTCGACGACTTCGCGTACCAGGCGGTCGTGCGCACCGACTCCGGGCCTGCGCTGTTCCCCGACGTCTACCCGATGACCGACGACGGCCGGGTCGCGACGGCCGAGCGGGTCATCCGCGAGGAGTTGACGTCGCTGCTGGAGTCGACACTCCCCGCGGAGGACGTGCGCATCCAGGAACTGACCCTGCCGTGGCGACGATCGTTCGAGATCGGGCTCGTGCTGAGCTAGCCCGGCGCGTCATGCGGCGCGATCCGTCGGCAGCGTCAGGATCTCGGCCGCGTCACGATCTCGACAGTGTCAGGATCTCGACAGTGTCAGAATCTCGGCTCCGTCGGCGGTGATCGCGATCGTGTGCTCGGTGTGCGCGGTGCGGCATCCGGTCGCGCTCCGCAGGGTCCAGCCGTCGTCGTCGGTGCGCAGCACGTCGGTGTCGGCCATGACCCAGGGCTCGAGCGCGAGCAGGAGTCCGGGGCGCAGCGTGTAGCCGCGGCCCGGTCGCCCGTCGTTCGCGATGTGCGGGTCCTGGTGCATGGTCGAGCCGATGCCGTGGCCGCCGAATTCGAGGTTGATGGGGTAGCCTGCGTCGTGCAGCACCGTGCCGATCGCGTGCGACAGGTCGCCGATGCGGGCACCGGGTCGAGCGGCGGCGATGCCCGCGGCGAGCGCCCGCTCGGTCGCCTCGATCATCGCGAGGTCTTCCGCTGCCGGAGCGCCGCCGACCACGAAACTGATGGCCGCATCGGCCGAGATGCCGCGCAGGGTCACGGCCAGGTCGAGCGTGAGCAGGTCTCCCGGCCGGAGGGCGTAGTCGTGGGGCATGCCGTGCAGCACGGCATCGTTCACGGCTGTGCAGACGTAGTGGCCGAACGGGCCGCTGCCGAACGAGGGGGCGTAGTCGACGTAGCAGGATTCGGCACCGGCATCCTCGATCAGCTGCTTCGCCCACCGGTCGAGGTCGAGCAGATTCACACCGACCGCGGCGCGGGCTTTCAACGCCTGCAGGATGTCGCCGACGAGCGCGCCGGTCGCCCGCGCCCGCGTGAGCTCGTCGGCGTTCAGGATCTCGATCATGGGTCCTCTTCCGTCGTGACCAATAACTATCCCGGTAATACTATCCCGGTATTAGTATGGGCATCATGATGGTCCGGATGCCGCTCACCCCCGCCGAGGTAGAACGCGGCGAGCGCCTCGGCGCCCTGCTGCGTCGCGCGCGCGGGGAACGGTCGATGCTGAGCGTCGCGCTGGACGCCGGCATCTCCCCCGAGACCCTGCGCAAGATCGAGTCGGGACGCGTCGCCACCCCCGCGTTCTCGACGATCGCGGCGATCGCCGGCGTGCTCGAGCTCTCGCTGGATGCGGTGTGGGCCGAGGTCGACCCGCGAACGGCCGAGACCACGGCACGACGCATCGCCTCCTGAATTCGAGGAGCGTCTCGCCCCGCTCTGCCTGCGCGCCGTGCGAACTTCTGCACACGCCCGGCCGAAACGCAAGCCTGGTGACCCCCACAGGAAGGCGTGTTTAGCTCGAGGAACAGTCGACGTGGGGGAGACGTTTTGTCGCAGAGCATTCAGCCGGAGAGCAGCAGCAGCGGGAACAGCATCCGCGTGAGCGTGGTGGTTCCGGTGTTCCGGCCGGGCGCATCGTTCGATGACCTCATCGCATCGCTCGACCGTCAGACCCTCGACCCCGCCGCGTTCGAGGTGCTGCTGTGCGACGACGGCTCGGGCGAGCCGACCGGTGAGCGCCTGGCCGCCATCGCGCGCACGCGTCCGAACGTGCGGGTACTGTCGCTGGAGCACTCCGGATGGCCGGGGATGCCGCGCAACCACGGCGTCGATGCCGCCCGCGGCACGTACGTGCAGTTCGTCGACCAGGACGACTACCTGTTCGACGGCGCGCTCGAGAAGCTGTGCGACTACGCGGATGCGAACGCATCCGACGTCATCGTCGGCAAGGAGGTCGGGATCGGTCGCCCGCTTCCGAGCAAGATCTTCCGCCACGACATCCCCCGGGCGACGCTGGGCACCGACCCGCTGCTCGAGATGCTCACGCCGCACAAGATGTTCCGCACGGCGTTCCTGCGGGCGAACGGCATCCGCTTCCCGGAGGGGCGCGTGCGGCTCGAGGATCACCTGTTCGTGATGCAGGCCTACTTCGCCGCGTCGACGATCTCGATCCTCGCGAGCGTGCCCTGCTACGCGTGGGTGAAGCAGCCGGGCAGCGCCAGCTCTGCGCGGATCGAGCCGGAGACGTACTTCCCGCACCTCGAAGCCGTGCTCGACATCGTCGAGGCGCACACCGAGCCGGGACGACTGCGCGACCGGCTCCTGCGGCATTGGTTCCGCGGGAAGATCCTCAAGCGCATCGCGGGGCGCCGCATGGTCAAGTACCCCGACGATTATCGCGACCGCCTGCTGGACGTGGTCGTCCCCCTGACGCAGAGGCGGTTCGGCCCGGGTGTGGATGCCGGCCTCAGCTTCGCGCACCGCATCCGTGCGGCGCTGCTGCGCGCCGATCGGCGTGACGACCTGGTGCGCCTGGCCGCGTTCGAGTCCGGACTGAAGTGCCGCGCAACCGTGACCACCGCGCACTGGTCGCGAGGCGGGGGTCTGCATCTCACCGTGCGCGTCGACATCACGCAGGCCGGGAAGGATGCGCTGGTGTTCGAGACGTTCGCCGCGGATCCGTCGGCCCCCGCCGCACAGGATGCCGCCGGGCCTGCGACCGGCGCGAAGTCTTCCGGCGCCAAGAAGTCGATTCGGCTGACGTCACTGCCGCTGTCGTCTCTCGACGGGTTGCCGGCGAATCTCCTGGCGGTGGATCGCGAGCTCCGCAACGATCGCGTCGAGCTGATCCTCCGCGACGGTGACGGCACCCGCACCGGCACCGGCGCGGACACCGGGACCGAGCGCATCCTCTCCGGCCGCCGACCACGTGACCTCTCCGCCGTCGCCGTCTCGATCGATCCGGTTCGTTCGTTCGAGCGGACGGACGATTCCCGAGGCGGCCCGCTCAGCGTCAAGGTCCGCCGGGCGGGGTGGACATTCGACGTTCCCCTGGAGGCCGATGCCGCGGTGCTCGCTCGCATCGGCCGTTCGCCGATCCTCGCGGGGCGCGCCTGCACGCTCACGGCAGGCGAGGGCGGCACGGTGGAGCTGCATCGCGAGTGGCCGGGCGGCGGACTCAAGGACGCCGCGGGCCGCACGGTGCGCAGCATCCGTCGCACCCTCCGGCGGCATTGACCGCGCCGCGACACCGACCTCTCCGCACGACAGCACCGACCGCCGTCGCACTCTGACCGCCCCTCACTTGCTCCATCGAACGAATAACGATAGATTCCTGTTGTTCTTCGATGAAGGAGTGGGCATGGGGAAGACGACGATCGTCGTTCTGCGCATCGTGATCGCGGTGGCGCTGCTGGGTTCACTGGCGGTGCAGGCGCTCATCGTGCCGCTGCTGTGGCTCGACCTCGCCGAGGATGAGCTGTGGGGCCGGATCGTGCTGGTGTCGATCGTGGTGCTGGGCGTGGGAACACTGCAGGTGTTCGGGGTGTGCGTGTGGATGCTGCTCACGCGGGTGCGGCGCGGATCGATCTTCGCGGAGTCGTCGTTCCGGTACGTGAACGTCATCATCGGGGCGATCCTGGTGGCCGCCGCCCTCACGTGGATCTTGGCCGCGCTGCTCGCGCCGGGGTCGACGGCGCCGGGCGTCGTGGCGCTGATCGGCGGCGCCGGGGTCGTGCTCGCCGGGATGGCGCTGCTCGTGGTCGTCATGAAGGCGCTGCTGCGGCAGGCGATCAATAGTGAGGCCGAGGCGCGAGCGCTGCGCTCCGAACTCGACGACGAGGTGATCTGATGCCCGTGGTGGTCGACATCGACGTGATGATGGCGCGGAGGAAGATGAGCGTCGGCGAGCTGGCCGAGCGCATCGGCATCACTCCGACCAACCTCGCGGTTCTGAAGAACGGGCGCGCGAAGGCCGTGCGCTTCACGACACTCGATGCCCTCTGCGCGGTGCTGGAGTGCCAACCCGGCGATCTGCTGCGCTGGGAGCCCGACGTCGGCTGACGCACGAAGCCCCGCGGTACGCCCGCGGGGCTTCGCATCGGCGGATCAGCGCAGCACGAACTCGACCGTCGTGACGTTGCCGGAGACGTCGTGGACGAGGAGCGTGTTCTCGCCCGCGACTCCGCCGAACGTTCCCGGCTTCACGAAGTTGAGGTCGGACCAGACGTTGTTCGAGAGGTCTTTCCCGACGCCGTTGAGCTCGATCCGGTCGATCTTGCCGGCGTCGTGGAGCTTGAAGCTGACCTTGTCGTAGCCCGCCGCATCACCGACGGTGAACGAGTCACCGGTCTTGACGGTCACAGTGGGGGCGGTGGCGTCGACGGTGAGATCGAACGTCGAGGTCTTCGAGATGTTGCCCGCGGCATCCTGCGCGTTGTACTTGATCGTGTACGCCCCGTCGGGGAGCGTCACGGTCGCGACGTGCGAGCCGCTCGTGCCCGTGGCCGTGGACTGCGTGCTCTTCACGAGCGTGCCACCCCGGTAGACGTTCGCGACGATGCGGGCGAGACCCACCTCGTCGGTCGCGTCGACGCGGATGTCGATGGCCTTCGACGGGCCTGCCGTGGTCGGGCTGACGAGCGTCACCTGCGGGCGGGTCTTGTCCGGGACGCGACCCGCGACGAACGAGACCGTGGTCTTCTCGGAGCGGTTGCCGTACATGTCGACGGCGGTGACCTCGGCGATGTAGCTCGTCCCCTTGGTGAGGGTGATCAGCGGGGCGTCGGCCTGGCGTCCGTTGCGGATCGCGAGCGGGATCTCGAGGATGCTCGGACGCGGTGCGATCTGGAAGTCGGCGAGCACCTTCGCACCGGCACGGATCGGCAGCGCCTCGACGCCGGTGGCCGCGTCGCGGACCCGCACGTCGTAGCCGTAGACGGACTCGTCGTCGGTCGCCGCGGGAACCCGGAGGATGTCGGCGCCGTCTGCGGTCACGGTGTGCTCGGGCGCACCCTGCTGCACCGGTGCGACGTTGTCGCGCGCCGCCGACGTGTAGTCGAAGTTGGCGCGCACCTCTTCGGGCGTCGTGCCGTCGAGGCGGACCGTCCAGGTGGGGCCTGCGAGCGTGCCGGCGCTGGCGAAGGGGTAGCCGGACTGGTAGCCCCAGGCGCCGTTGTCGTAGGTGCGCTCGTCTTCGGCGGCGAAGTTGATGCGGTCGATCTCGGTGCGGTCGGCGTAGACCTCGACGTACAGGGCCTGCGCGGTCGGGATCGTGAACTCGTCCCAGAGCGCGTTGCCGTAGATCTGGTACGCGTCGTGCGGGGTCTCGGTGTACGACATGGATCCGTCGTTCACGGCCGTGAAGCCGCCCTGCCAGATCGAACGCTCGTCGTTCAGGTGCAGGTGCGAGTGACCCGAGAAGTAGACGGCCTGCGGGTAGCCGGAGAGGTCGGCGGTGAGGGTGGCGTTGGAGGCCTGGGCTCCGTCGTAGACCGTGTTGGCGGTCGGGCGGTGGCCGACGACGAAGATCGGGGTGTTGAGGGCATCCGGCTCGGCGGAGAGCGCGGCGAGGCGTCCCTGCAGCCAGGTGCGCTGCGCGCCCGAGTAGCGCTCGGTGTCGATCACGAGGAACGTCTGGTCGTCGATCGTCTTCTCGTAGTAGCCGCCGGTCGCGTTCGGGAACCAGTCGCCGTAGTACTTCGCCATGTCGGCGTTGCCCACGTCGTGGTTGCCGTGCGACATCAGGATCGGGGTGTCGTCGAGGCCGAGGCGGTCGATGTTCTCGTCGAAGATCGTCTTCACGACCTGGTGGTCGGGCGCGGTGTTGTTGTTGTTGTCGTTGATCTGGTCGCCGTTGGAGATGATCAGGTCGGGGTCGGGGTTGATCGACGCGAGGGTGTCGAAGTGGCTCTTCCAGATGCCCCGGTTCTTCTCGGTGAGGGCGGACGTGTGCACGTCGCTCATCACGAAGAACGACGTGAGCGGTTCTTCGTCGGTCTTGATGATGTAACCCTCGATCTCGGCGGGCGAGGTCGCTCCGCCCTTGATCGAGACCGCGGCGAGGTTGGTCGTCTCGTCGATGACCAGCGGCTTCTTGTAGAGCGGGCTCTTCGCGGTCGGCGTCGATCCGTCGAGCGTGTACCTGATCTGGGCGCCCTGCGGCGCGGTGAGCGTGACGGTGGTCGACTCCGTGAATCGGCCGCCGTCCTGGCTGAATGTCGGTGCCGCGAGCTCCTCGGCGGCGTTCGCCACCGTGAGGGGGAATGCGACGGCGGCGGCCACTGCCGCGAGCGTGCACACTCCTGCGATCTGTCTCTTCACTTCATCCTCTTCCACGTGTGTATCTACGACGCACCGGACCGGCGCTGAGACGACGCTAGGGAGCCGTTCCAGACGGGGAACGGCGAAAGCAGGAACGTTAGGTAAACAACTTTGCGGCCAGCGGCCCGGATGCTCGGAAAAGAAGTGAATACAAGATCACGGTGCTGCTCCGCCGTTCTCCCCACCGACGGACGCGCCACGCCGGGAGCGCTCGCCGGAGCCAGGTCACGCGGACCGCCACTCGGCGGCCACTCGCCGGAGTCAGGTCAGGCGGCGATGTCGAAGCGGGCGCGGCCGCCGAGTCGTGGGGTGCGGGTGGGGTCGACGTAGGCGGGTGGGAGGAACCACACTCGTCCCCCGGTCCCGGTCCTGTTCGCGGTCCCGTGTCGGGGTCTGTCGATGCGGATGTCCCACCCGTTGTCGTGGATGCGGTGGTGGCAGGTCTCACACAGCAACACCCCATTGGCCAGATCCGTGGGTCCGTGATCTCGTTTCCACCAGCGGATATGGTGCGCTTTCGTCATCTCCGGTGGGAGCCCGCACATCGCGCACCCGCCGTCACGCTCAACCAAGGCCAACCGTTGCGCCCGGGTGAACAGACGTTTCTCCCGCCCCCAGTCGAGCACTTCACTGTCCGCCCCGAGGACGCAGGGGATGATCCCACCCCCGGCGGCCATCCGCCTCGCCGCCCCGACACTGACCGGCTGGTCGAGACCGTCCACGGCCG
>NZ_JALJRG010000008.1:0-283148 GCF_024519805.1 Microbacterium sp. Mcb102
CGACGACCTGGCCGAGCAGTTCCGCGGGGTTGTTCATACCCCCAGTCAACCCGGGGCCACCGACATTAGAACCCCGATAACCCCAGCTCAGAGTAATATTCCGAAACACGCGACACGTCGACAATCCCTCCACAGAAACGACGTCAGGGCACTTGTCCACACTCGCCACGAAGCCCCCGCCCCGCAGAACCCACCCGCACCGCAGAACGCGCCCGCGTCCCCGTTACTCCCGCGTGTAGTCCTCGAAGATCAGCGTGGTCCGGGTCGAGCGGATCGAAGGGATCGCCTGGATGTCCTCGAGCACGATTCGACGCAGGTCGCGGGCGTCGTTGGCGCGCACCAACAGGATCACGTCGAAGTCGCCGCCGACGAGGGCCATGTGCTCGATCTCGGGGATCGCGCGCAGCCGGTCGCTCACCGCCTGCCACGTCGCCTGCTCGATGGCAAGGGTCACGTAGGCGCTCGCATGGTGCCCGAGCAGGACGGGATCCGTGCGGACCGTGTATCCCGTGATGACACCGGCGTCCGTGAGGCGCTTGATCCTCGCGTGCGCACCGGCGCGCGAGATGTGCACGGCATCCGCGATCGCCGTCATCGACGAGCGCGCGTCGCGACGCAGCTCCTCGAGGATCGCTCGGTCCGTGTCGTCCAGCGCGATCATGACACCCCTTCCTCAGGCCAGAAAATCTGACACTTCGATCAAGAATGCCGCATCTGCCGCTCTTTCATCCAGTATTTCGCGGATGATCTTGGATGACTGTCGCCCACAGAGGCAAGCTGTCCCCACCGAGTTCGCCAAGGAGGACGAGCGCATGCTGCACACCGACATGCTTCCGCGAGACACCGCGGTGCAACTGATCGATGCGGACGGACAGCCTGTCGCGGACGAGCACTACGCGCTCCCCGACGGCGACACCCTGCTGGCCGCCTATCGCGGCCTCGTCGAGGGCCGGCGCATCAACGACCAGGCCGGCGCGCTCGTGCGTCAGGGACGCCTCGCCGTCTACCCGTCGTCCCACGGCCAAGAAGCGTGCCAGGTCGCCGCCGCGATGGTTCTCGGCGAAACGGACTGGCTGTTCCCGACCTATCGCGACTCGGTCGCCGTCATCGCACGCGGAGTCGAACCCGCCGACGCGATGGTCCTCCTCAAGGGCGACTGGCACTCGGGCTACGACGTGCGCGCCCACCGGGTCGCACCGCAGGCCACCCCGCTCGCCACCCAGCTGCTGCACGCGGTCGGCTTCGCGCAGGCGGCCAAGCACCGCGGCGAGGACACGGTCGTGCTCGCGCTGTGCGGCGACGGCGCCACCAGCGAGGGCGACTTCCACGAGGCGATGAACTTCGCCGCCGTCTTCCAGGTGCCGGTCGTCTTCTTCGTGCAGAACAACGGGTTCGCGATCTCGGTCCCGCTCTCGCGACAGACCGCGGCTCCGTCCCTCGCCCACAAGGCGGTCGGCTACGGGATGCCGGGACAGCGTGTCGACGGGAACGACGTCGCCGCCGTGCTCGCCGTGCTCGGCGAGGCGGTGGATCGCGCCCGTACCGGCGGCGGCCCTTCGCTCATCGAGGCGCACACCTACCGGATGCAGGCGCACACCAACGCCGACGACGACACCCGCTACCGGGAACGCGATGAGGTGCAGGCCTGGACCGCCCGCGACCCGCTGCTCCGCCTGCGGACCCATCTCACGGGTACCGGAGCCCTCGACGCCGAGGCCGAGGAGCGGTTCGCCGCCGGAGCCGAGGAGATCGCCGCGGCCATGCGGACCGCGCTGAACACCGACGCGGATCTCGACCCCGAAGACCTGTTCCGCTTCGTCACCACGACACGCTCGCCACAGCTCGACGAGCAATGGCACCTGCTACGGGACGAGATCGAACGCTCTCGCCTCGCCGATGCGGGCGCAGGTACCACCTCGGACGGAGGCCACCGATGACGATGACACACGACGACACCCGCGCCGAGGTGGAGGCGGACACCGTGACCACCATGACCATGGCCGCCGCGTTGAACAGAGCACTCGCCGACGCCATCGAGTCCGATCCGGATGTGGTCGTCTTCGGCGAAGACGTCGGGGCGCTCGGCGGCGTCTTCCGCATCACCGACGGCCTCACTGCGCGGTTCGGCGAGGAGCGCTGCTTCGACACCCCCCTGGCCGAGTCCGGCATCGTCGGCACCGCGGTCGGCATGGCCATGAACGGGATGCGCCCCGTAGTGGAGCTGCAGTTCGACGCGTTCGCACTGCCCGCGTTCGAGCAGGTCGTCAGCCATGTCGCGAAGCTCGGCAACCGCACCCGCGGAGGGATGCGGATGCCGCTGGTGATCCGCATCCCGTTCGGTGGCGGCATCGGCGGCGTGGAGCATCACTGCGACTCTTCCGAGGCCTACTACGCGCACACCCCCGGCCTCACGGTCGTCACTCCCTCGACGCCGCAGGATGCCTACTCGCTGCTGCGCGCGGCGATCGCCTCGCCGGATCCGGTGATCTTCCTCGAGCCGAAGAAGCTGTACTGGTCGAAGGGCGAAGTCGACACCTCGATCACCACGGAACTCGGCACCGCCCGTATCGCCCGCGAGGGCACGGATGTGACGCTCCTGGCCTACGGCGCCTCCGTGCCGCTCGCACTCGAGGTCGCCGATGTCGCCGCCGCCGAGGGGCGCAGCGTGCAGGTGGTCGACGTGCGCTCGCTCTCCCCCTTCGACGACGCGACCGTGACCGCCGCGGTGAAGTCCACCGGCCGTGCCGTGGTCATCGCCGAGGCCCCCGGATATGTGAGCGTCGCCTCGGAGATCCAGGCCCGCGTGTTCGAGCGCTGCTTCGAGTACCTCGCGGCCCCGGTCCGACGGGTCACGGGGTTCGACACCCCCTACGCACCTCCGAAGCTCGAGCACTGGTACCTGCCCGATGTCGACCGCGTGCTCGATGCGATCGACACCCTGCACTGGGAGGACGACGTATGAGCGCCCCACTGAAGCCGTCCACGCACATCTTCCGCCTGCCGGACCTCGGCGAGGGCCTGACCGAGGCGGGACTCGTGACGTGGCTCGTCGCGGTGGGCGACACCATCACGACCGACCAGCCGATCGCCGAGGTCGAGACCGCGAAGAGCGTGGTGGAGCTGCCGTCGCCGTTCGCCGGCGTCGTCACGGCTCTCCACGGCACCGCCGGGGACACCATCGACGTCGGTGCACCGGTGCTTGAGGTCGCCGACCCGGAATCGGCATCGGCCGCGGAGGGAACGACTCCGGATGCTGCCGGGTCTGCAGCGTCGAGCACCCCCGAGCATGAGGCGTACCGCGAGGAGGAACGCGCCGGATCCGGGAACGTGCTGATCGGCTACGGCACCACGGCGCACACCACGAAGGGGCGGCGACGGCCGGCCGCCGCGTCGGTCCGAGTCGACCGCCCGACCGCACCGGCACCCGCAGCTGCACCCTCATCGGCATCCTCATCGGCATCCGCATCCGCACCTGCATCCGCACCGAAGGCCGCCGCCGTCGCTGCCCCCGACGCGACCCCTGCCCTCGCTGCACCCGCCCGCCGCCCCGTGGCCGTGCGCTCCCCTCTCGTCCGTCGCCTCGCCCGCGACCTCGGTCTCGATGTGCACGCGATCGCCGCGACCGGCCCGGACGGGGCGATCACCCGCGCCGACGTGCTGCAGGCCGCGGTCGAGAACGCCGTCGACGGCGCCGCCGCGCATCACCGCGCCGCGAACGGGACGGGTGAGTCCGTCGACGGGCTCGGCGTCGTCTCCCGCGAGCGCATGTCGCCGCTGCGGCGCGCGGTCAGCGCGAAGCTCACGCGCAGTCGCACCGAGATCCCCGAGGCCACCGTCTGGGTCGACGTCGATGCCACGTCCCTATGGGACCTCCGCGCGCAGATGGCCCCGGAGGGCGGCAAGGCCCCCTCGGTCACTGCACTGTTCGCGCGCTTCGTCCTGCTCGCCCTCGAGGACTACCCCGTGCTGGCCTCGCGACTCGACGAGAGCGGCGAGGAGCTGATCTCGTTCGACGGCGTGAACCTCGGGATCGCGGCGGACACCGAACGCGGACTCCTGGTCCCCGTCGTCCCCCGTGCGCACGCCCTCACCGTGGAGCAGCTCGATGCGGCACTGCGCGAGCTCACCGCCACGGCCAGAGCAGGCACGATGCCGCCGGAACGCCTGCGCGGCTCGACCTTCACCCTCAACAACTACGGCGGGTTGGGCGTCGACGGCTCGGCGGCGATCATCAACCACCCGGACGTCGCCATCCTCGGCATCGGCCGGATCATCGAGCGGCCGTGGGTCGTCGACGGGGCGATCGTCGCGCGTCGTATCGTGCAGCTGTCGCTCGCGTTCGACCATCGCGTGTGCGACGGCGGGTACGCGGCGGGATTCCTGCGGCGCGTCACCGAGCTCATCGAGCATCCGCTGCGCGCGTTCGTGCGGGTCTGAGACCGCCCGAAGCCCCTCGGGCCGACGCGGCGCGTGTGCCATAATTACCATACGATCGGTCAGTAATTCCTGGCCGCGCGAGAGGGCGACGAGCCCCCGCCGAGACGACGAAGTCAGGAGATCCGCATGACCGAGGCATTCCTCGTCGGAGGGGCGCGCACCCCGGTCGGGCGCTACGGCGGCGTGCTCGCCACCGTCCGCCCCGACGACCTCGCCTCGATCGTGGCGGCCGAAACGGTGCGCCGGGCCGGCATCGATGCGACGCAGATCGACATCGACGAGGTGATCCTGGGGGCGGCGAACCAGGCCGGCGAGGACAACCGCAATGTCGCCCGGATGGCGGTGCTGCTCGCCGGGCTCCCCGACAGCGTTCCGGGCATCACGGTGAACCGGCTCTGCGCTTCGGGCATGTCGGCCGTGACCATGGCCGCGCAGGCGATCCGCGCGGGCGATGCCGACCTCATCGTCGCCGGCGGCGTCGAGTCCATGACCCGTGCGCCCTGGGTACAGGCCAAGCCGGAGAAGGCCTGGTCCAAACCGGGCGCGGCCTTCGACACCTCGATCGGCTGGCGCTTCCCGAACCCCCGCCTCGTCGCCCGCGACAAGGCGACCTTCACCATGCCGGAGACCGCAGAGGAGGTCGCCCGGATCGACGGGATCACCCGCGAGGAAGCCGACGCCTTCGCCCTCCGCTCGCAGCAGCGCGCCGCCGCCGCCGTCGCCGCCGGACGCTTCGCCCCCGAGATCGTCGGAGTCCCGACCGCGACCGGAGAGGTGCGGGTCGATGAGGGCCCCCGACCCGAGACCACGCTCGAGGCGCTCGCCCGACTGCGCCCCGTGGTCGCCGGCGGCCAGGTCGTAACGGCCGGGAACTCCAGCGCCCTCAACGACGGCGCCTCGGCGATCGTCGTCGCGAGCGGCGAAGCGGTCGAGCGCCATGGCCTCGTCCCACGCGCCCGGATCGTCGTCGGCACCAGCGTCGGTCTCGCGCCGGAGGTCATGGGCCTCGGCCCGGTGCCTGCGACCCAGAAGGCGCTCCGCCGCGCCGGACTCACCATCGACGACATCGGCTCCGTCGAGCTCAACGAGGCCTTCGCCACGCAGTCGATCGCGTGCATCCGCCGTCTCGGCCTCGACGACGAGCGCGTCAACGCCGACGGCGGGGCGATCGCCCTCGGTCACCCGCTCGGCTCGTCCGGCTCCCGCCTGCTGGTCACACTGCTCGGGCGCATGGAACGCGAGGGTTCCCAATACGGGCTCGCGACGATGTGCGTGGGCGTCGGCCAGGGCGCCGCCGTGATCCTGGAGAAGGTGTGATGCCCGCCTCGGCGAATCCCGAAGAGCCCTTGCTCGTCGAGCGGCATCCCGACCGTGTGGTCGCGACGCTCAACCGTCCGCACAAGCGCAACGCGATCGACCAGGCCACGATCGACGCCCTGCACGCGCTCTGCGCGGAGCTCGAGAAGACCCCGCGCACGCTGATCCTCCTCGGCGCCGATGGCGTGTTCGCTGCGGGCGCCGACATCGCCGAGCTGCGCGAACGTCGAGCCGCCGACGCACTGCGCGGCATCAACGCGCACGCCTTCGTGCGGATCGCCGAGCTGCCGATGCCCGTCATCGCGGCGATCGACGGCTACGCCCTGGGTGGTGGCGCCGAACTCGCCTACGCTGCAGACATCCGCATCGCCACCCCCTCGCTCGCGATCGGCAACCCGGAGACGGGCCTCGGCATCCTCGCCGCGGCCGGCGCAAGCTGGCGGCTGAAGGAGATCGTCGGCGACGCCAGGGCGATCGAGCTGCTGCTCACCGGGCGCACGGTGAAGGCCGAGGAGGCGCTGCGCATCGGCCTCGTCTCGGCGATCCACGACCCCGAGGAACTGCTGGCTGCGGCCGAGGCGATCGCCGACCGGATCGCCCGCAACGACCCGGCCGCCACCATCGCGACGAAACGGGTGTTCCGCGAGCCCCGCGACCGCCACCCCGCCGCCGACCTGGAAGCCCAGGCCGAGCTCTTCGAGAGCCCGGAGAAGTTCCGACGCATGACCGACTTCCTGGAACGGAGAGACCGATGACCGAGGCCACGCCCCACGCTCCCGCGCACGTCGGGGTGCTCGGCGGCGGGCGCATGGGCGCCGGCATCGCTCACGCGTTCCTCCTGGCCGGGTCGCGCGTGACCGTCGTCGAACGCGATGCGGATGCTGCCGAAGCGGCCGCACACCGCGTGCTCGAGTCCGTCGACGCCTCGATCACCCGCGGCGCCGCAGCGGAACCACGAGAGGCCTACCGTGCACGCTTCGACGCGAGCACGGATGTCGCGCTGTTCGCGCCGTGCGACCTCGTCGTGGAGGCCGTGCCCGAGGTTCTGGCCCTCAAGGTCGACGCCCTCACCCGCGTCGAAGCCCAGCTCGGGCCCGACGCCGTCCTCGCCTCGAACACCTCGTCGATCTCGATCGATGAGCTCGCCGCAGTGTTGGATCGCCCGTCGCGCTTTCTCGGCATGCACTTCTTCAACCCGGTGCCCGCGTCCACCCTCGTCGAGATCGTGCGCGGCGCGGCCACCGCTCCCCCGCTCGTCGACGATGCGAGGGCCTGGGTGCACGCCCTCGGCAAGACGCCGATCATTGTGGCCGATGCCCCCGGGTTCGCGTCGTCGAGACTCGGCGTCGCGATCGGCCTGGAGGCGATCCGCATGCTCGAAGAGGGCGTCGCCTCCGCCGAAGACATCGACGCCGCGATGACCTTGGGCTACAAGCATCCGGTCGGGCCGCTCCGCCTCACCGACATCGTCGGGCTCGACGTGCGGCTCGGCATCTCCGAATACCTCGCCGCGAACCTCGGCGAACGCTTCGAACCGCCGGCTCTGCTGCGCCGCCTCGTCGCCGAGGGCCACCTCGGACGAAAGAGCGGACGCGGCTTCTACGAATGGGACGCCTCATGAAGGGAACTGACATGACCGAGATCCTCCCCAGCTACCTGCAGGGATCCTGGTGGTCGCCGGCTGCCGACGCCGAGGCGACCGAGGTGCGCGACGCCTCGACGGGCGAGATCGTCGCCCGCGTGTCGACCGAGGGCATCGACCTCTCAGCGGCTCTCGCCTACGCCCGCACCGCGGGGCAGGCTGCGCTCGGTGAGCTGACCTTCCACCAGCGCGCCGTTCGGCTCAAGCAGCTCGCGCTCGCGCTCACCGAACGAAAGGCGGAGCTGTACGAGATCTCGAGCCGCACGGGCGCGACCGCGCAGGACTCGTGGGTCGACATCGACGGCGGCATCGGGGTGCTGTTCGCATACTCCAGCAAGGGCCGGCGGGAACTGCCGAATGCGAAGGTCTACGTCGACGGCGCGGTGGAGAACCTGTCCAGGGACGGCTCCTTCCTCGGGCGCCACATCTACACCCGACTCCCCGGCGTCGCGGTGCAGATCAACGCCTTCAACTTCCCGGTCTGGGGCTCGCTGGAGAAGTTCGCGCCCGCTTTCCTGGCGGGTGTGCCGACCGTCGTGAAGCCCGCGACGCCGACCGGGTACCTGGCCGAGGCGATGGTGCGGATCATGGTCGAGTCCGGCCTGCTACCCGAGGGCTCACTGCAGCTCGTCTCGGGCAGTGTCCCCGGTCTCTTCGACGAACTGCGACTGGGCGATCTGGTGGCCTTCACCGGATCGGCGTCGACCGCGGAAGGGCTGCGCGCCCACGATGCGGTGCAGACCGGCGGCGTGCGCTTCACGAGCGAGACCGACTCCATCAACGCATCGATCCTGGGGACGGATGCCGTCTCTGGCACGCCCGAGTTCGACGCGTATGTGAAGCAGCTCGTGGCGGAGATGACCAGCAAGGCCGGGCAGAAGTGCACGGCGATCCGACGCGCGATCGTGCCGGTCGGTGCCGTCGACGACGTGATCGGCGCGGTGCGGGCACGACTGTCCGAACGCATCGTGCTCGGCAACCCTCGGGCGGAGGGCGTCACGATGGGGCCGCTGGCCTCGACCGCGCAGCGTGACGAGGTGCTGCGCCAGGTGGCACGGCTGCAGGACGGCGGCGGCGAGCTGGTCATCGGCTCGACCGACGCTCCGGACGTGCGGCACGGCGACGGAACGGAGGGGCCCGCTCCGGATGGCGCCTTCCTCGCGCCGATGCTGCTGCGTTTCTCCGACCCGGAGAGCGCGGCGGTCAACGAGATCGAGGCGTTCGGCCCGGTCTCGAGCATCGTCGGCTATCGCACCCTCGACGAGGCGAGCGCCCTGGTCGCGCGCGGCGGCGGCTCGCTGGTCACCAGTGTCGCCACGCACGACCCCGAGGTCGCCGTCGCGCTCGCCACCGGCATGGCCGCGTACAACGGACGAGTGCTGTTCCTCGATCGCGACGACGCCCGCAGCTCGACGGGTCACGGCTCGCCGCTGCCGAACCTCGTGCACGGCGGCCCCGGCCGCGCCGGCGGTGGCGAGGAGCTCGGCGGCATCCGCGCGGTGCTGCACCACATGCAGCGCACCGCGGTGCAGGGCTCCCCCGCGATGCTGACCGCCCTCACCGGGGTCTGGCATCAGGGCACGGTGGCGCGTCCGTACCAGGAGAGCGGCGGCGTGCACCCCTTCCGTAAGTCGCTGGCCGAGCTGCGGATCGGCGATCAGGTCGCGAGCGGCTCGCGCACGGTGACGCTCGAGGACATCGAGACGTTCGCGGCGTTCACCCGCGACACCTTCTATGCGCACATGGACGAGGCCTCCGCGGCGGCGAACCCGTTCTTCCCCGGTCGCGTCGCCCACGGCTACCTGCTCGTGTCGTGGGCTGCCGGCCTCTTCGTCGACCCGGCGCCCGGTCCCGTCCTCGCGAACTCGGGCTTGGAGAACCTGCGCTTCCTGACCCCGGTCTCCCCCGGCGACGAGATCCGCGTCGAGCTCACCGCCAAGCAGATCACTCCCCGCGAGACCGACGAGTACGGCGAGGTGCGCTGGGACGCGGTGCTGAAGAACCAGAGCGACGAGATCGTCGCCACGTACGACGTGCTCACCCTCGTCGCGAAGGAGCAGGCCGCAGCCGCTTGATCCCCGGCGGGCGCGCCGGTCAGGAGACCGGGGCGCTCGCGGGATCGTCGGATCGTCGGCGCAAACCGTCGAGGGCGATGGCGACGACGTCGTCGGCGAGCCGATCCGCGCCCTCGCGTCCGCCCGGTCGGTACCACTCCACGATCGAGTTGATCATTCCGAACGCCAGGCGGGCCACGACGCTGGCGTCGATGTCGGCGCGCAGCGTACCTTCGGCCTGTGCTTCCGAGACGAGCGCGGTGATCCGGCGGTCGAACGCGCGACGTCGAGTGAGCGCACGGCGCTCGACATCGGTGTTGCCGCGCACTCGCAGCAGGAGCGTCACTGCGGGGAGCTGGTCCACCAGCACGTGGACGGCACCCCGGAGGACGTGCTCGAGGCGGGCGACCGCGCGGGAATCGTCACGATCGACGGTGGCCGGGAGCGGGTCGTCCACCACGGCCTCGAGCCCCCCGAGCGCGGCGTCGAGGGCGAGGTCGAGCATCTCGTCCTTCGATCCGAAGTGATGGTAGATCGCCGACTTCGACAGGCCGAGCCGCTCGGCCAGCATGCCGATCGAGGTCGCGTCGTACCCGTGCTCGTTGAATGCGGCGACGGCGACCGCGAGGATGCCCTGCTGGTCGTACCCGGGGCGGCCTCGTCGCGTGCTCTGCATCTCGGACATCCCCACAGTCTCGCATCGGATCGCGCTGTCGGCCGGGAGCGGCAGCACGGGTCAGTAGGTCTGGTCGGTGGTGCGCGAGCGACCACGGAACTCCGCGACCGGATCGCCGAGTTCGTCGACGACCGTCACGTCGTAGATGCCGGAGCGGCCGCTGCGGGTGCGCCGCACGGCCGTCGCGGTCAGCGTCTGTCCGGCGACGGTGGATTTCAGGAAGGAGATGTCGGCGCCCGCGGCCACCGTGACCCGATCGTCCTCGTTGCAGGCGATCGCGAAGGCCGTGTCGGCCAGGGCGAAGACGAAGCCGCCATGGGTGATGTGGAACCCGTTGGTCATGTCGTCGCGCACGCGCATCGAGACCACGGCGTGTCCGGGATCGTCGCGTTCCACGACGAGGCCCAGCGAGGCGGAGGCGCGGTCGCGCTCCATCATGGCCCGGTTCGGGCGCACGGCGTCCGCGGCCTGGGGCGTCGCATCCGTCATCGTCGACCTCCTCGTCGCGCGGACGCCGCAGCGACAGCATCCGCGCGGCCCATACTAACTGACCGCTCGGTCGGTAAAGAAGGGCTGTACGGGGCCGGCAACCTGCGCGCGGCTCAGCCGAAGACCGGCGCCTTCCCGAGCGTGGCATCGTCGACTGTGATGCCGGTGATCACCGCGGCGGCGTCTGCCGTCGAGTCACGATCGAGGCGGAATCGCATGACGACCCCCTCGCGGCTGGACCACTCGTAGAAGTACTCGCCCGACGAGACGATGCGCAGTGCCGTCCCCTCGGGGAAGGCCGCTGCCGCGGCGCTGACCGGATCTCCGATTCGCACACCGCCGGCGGACGGAAGCGACGCGCCATCGTGGGTCCGGTCACCAGCGACGTTCGCGATGCCGACGGAGACCCCGGCGACGACGGTCGACTCGTCCTGCGTCCAGAGCACCAGCGAGGCCGATTCATCGGGCGAGATCAATCGCGTCGTCCCACCCGCCCGCTCGGGTTCTTCGACGCGGGCTCCGGGCACCGCGGCGATGGCCTCATCGAGTTCGACGCCCAGCCGCACCGGGCCGACCCCCGCCGTCGTGATCTCCCACTCGCTCCACGGCGCCGCGGGGTCGGCTGCAGGGACGTCCGCCGGAACCGGCGGGTTCGCCGTCAACTCGTCGATCAGCTTCGCCCTCGCCTCACTCGCCCGATCGCGCAGCAGCGCTACGGCGGCATCCGTGTCGAACGCGGGTTCGCCCGTGAAGGCCTGCCACATCTCGACGATCACGTTTCCGACCGCGGAGTAACTCTTGTAGAGGCTGTAGCCACCGCCCTCGGGATAGGTGAGCACCAGGGAGCCGGCGATGGCACGCACCCCACCCTCGCCCTCGGCCGTCGACGATGCGAAGGAAGAAGGCGCCCCGCCGTACTCGAAGGCTCCGCATTGTTCCGCGGCCTGGGCATATTGGTCCATGCGCGCCGTGGCAGCCGCTTCATCGGCGAACTGCAGCACGTGGAGCCAGCCGTCTCGCCCTTCGGAAACCGTGCTCGTCCACGTGACGGAGCGTGCGCCGATCGAGCCCAGCGACGCTTCGGCGTAGATCGCGCTGCAGATCGCGGGCTCCGGCTCGTTACCGCCCCCGTCGGACACCTGGATCAGGGACGACACCGCCGGGCTGACGTCACCCACATCGGGAAGCAGACCGGAGATCTCCTCGGCGCTCAGCAGGAACCAATCCAGCTCGTCGCCAACGAAGGCGATGGGTCCGGCATACGGATCGGGAGCCGGGGATTCCGGCGCGGCCGTGGGCTCGGGTGTGGGCGTGGACTGCGGAGTCGGAACGCACCCGGAAAGAGCCACCAATGCCCCGAACGCGACCACACCGATCAGGCCCCGCCCGAACCTCCTCGACTGCGACATGTCCCACTCCGATCCACACTCGGCGCCGGCATCGGCGCACCCCCGTGCAGCCGAGCCTAGAGCCTCCCCCCGGGCATCTGAGGCGCTCGCTCCATGCCGAGATCAGAATGAGATTCTGCACATGCCGGAACACGCATATGCGACGCGATCACCGAGCGTCGGCACGCTGCAGAGCGGCGGCGCCCACGGCCCTGGCCTCGTCCGCGGTGGCGGCCTCGAGCACGGCCTCGGCGGCGCGACGGCACTCCTCCTCAGTCACATCGCGGAGCGCCTCCGCGACTCGTCCGAGCGACCGCGGGGTCATCGAGAGCGAGGTCGCTCCCAGTCCCACGAGCACCGGAGCGAGGGTCGGGTCCCCACCTGCCTCGCCGCAGACGCCGACCGGTTTCCCGGCCGCATGCCCCGCCGCTCCGACCATGCCGATCAGGCGCAGCACCGCGGGCTGCCACGGATCGTTCAGATCGCCCAGGTCACTGAGCAACCGGTCGGCGGCGAGCGTGTACTGCGCGAGGTCGTTGGTTCCGAGGCTGACGAAGTCGACCACCTCGAACAGCTCGGCGGCGAGCAGCGCCGCCGACGGCGTCTCGATCATGATGCCCACGCGGTCGATACCCGCCGCACGCGCGAGATCGGCGAACTCCCTGGCCTCTTCGACGGTGGCCACCATCGGGGCCATCACCTCGACCTCGGCCGACTCCTCGGCCGTGGCGAGCGCGAGCGCGCGCAGCTGGTCCGCGAGCAGCTGCGGCCGGCGGCGCGCGATCCGGAGTCCCCGCACGCCGAGCGCCGGATTGTCCTCCTCGTCGGAGTTCGCGAACGGGAGGGGCTTGTCGCTCCCCGCGTCCAGCGTGCGCACGACGACCTTGCGATCGGGGAATGCGGCCAGGACACCGCGGTAGGCGGCGGTCTGCTCCTCGACCGTCGGCGCTTCGGTCCGGTCGAGGAAGCAGAACTCGGTGCGGAACAGGCCGACGCCCTCCGCCCGTGCCGCCGCGGCGTTCACGGCATCCGGAGCACCGCCCACATTCGCCAGCAGGGCCACGCGGTGCCCGTCGGCGAGACGCCCGGATCCGTCGAACTCCACGGCGGTCGCGGCGGCCTCTGCTTCGGCGACGCGGGAGGCGGGCGGATCGACCTCGACCGTGCCGCGCCCGCCGTCGACGAGGAGCATCGAGCCGACCGGGATGCCGACCGCGCCGGTGACGCCGACGACGGCGGGAAGACCGAGCGATCGCGCGATGATCGCGGTGTGCGAAGTCGGCCCGCCCTGCTCGGTGACGAGCGCGACGCAGTGCCCTCCGGCGAGGGCCGCGGTGTCGGCGGGCGCGAGGTCGGTCGCGACGAGCACGAACGGTTCATCTCGCTCGGGCACCCCGGGCATGTCGACCTGGAGGATCTCGGCGATGATCCGGTCCCGCACGTCGCGGATGTCGGCGACACGCTCCGCCATCCGGCCTCCCAGCGCGGCGACACCCTTCTCGTGCGCCGCTGCGGTCTCCCAGATCGCGCGCGCCGCACTGCGGCCCTTCGACCGGACGAGCGCCGTCGCCTCCGAGACCAGCTCGGGGTCGGAGGCCAGCAGGCGCGACGCATCGAGGATCGCCCTGGTCTCCCCCGTCGCCTGAGACGTCCGTGCGCGCAGCTGATCCGCCACGGCCACGGCGGCCCACTCGATCGCCGAGACCTCGGCGTCGCGGTCGGCCGAAGCGACGACCTCGCCCGCCTCCGGTTCGCCGACCGCCGGCGCGAGGTGCACGAGCGGTGCGGCCACGCGACCGGGACTGACACCGCGGCCCCGCAACACCGCGCCGGACGCGATGACGGGCGCCGGGGCGTCGGAGAGCGGGGCGGTGGATCCCGAGGCCGCCGCAGCCGCCGTCGGTGCTGCTTCGTCCGTCCCCTCGCCGAAGCCGTCGTCGAACAGCGCGGACAGCTTCTCCAGCACCGCGTCGGCTTCCGGGCCGCGCGCGACCAGCTCCAGTTCGTCGCCCTGCCGAGCCCCGAGTATCAGCAGTCGAGAGAGGCTCGCGGCCGGCGCGTCGGGACCGTCGGGTAGACGACGCAGCCGCACATCGGCCCCCGCCGAGGCTTCGGCGATCAGCGCGGCGGGGCGCGCATGGATGCCCAGCGGATTGCGCACCCGCACCCGTCGGACGATCTCCTCGCCGGTCGGCCCCCCATCCTCTGCGACACCGGATGTGGGCTCGGCGTCGGGCGACGGCGCCGCGTCGTCAGGCACCCCGAGTTGCCCGGTCTTCGCGCCGAGTGCGGCGGTCGCTTCCGCCGCGACCGCGTCCAGCCCGCCCCCCGCCGCGGCGGAGACGACCGCGGCGAGCAGCCCCTCCACGAACGGAGCCGGCACGAGGCGCACGGGCACGTCACTCGCACGCAGCTCGAGTGCGAGCTCGGCACTCAGCACGGCCGATCCGAGATCCATGAGGACCAGGACGCCGTCGCAGTCCGCCGCGAGCTCGTCGATCGCGGCGGCCACCGCCACTGCATCCGTCCCGAGGATCGGCGTGCCGTCGCCGTCCACTCCCGCGCCGGCGGCGACCTGCACGCGCACCCCGCCGCCCTGCACCATCTGCAGGGCAAGCTCCAGGGCCGCCTCCCCGAGCCGTGCACTGTGGGAGACGGCGACGATGCCGATCATCCGGCGCTGCCCTCCACCGCTGCGGCGAGCGTGTCGAACAGGATCGCCGTCGATGCGGCTCCCGGATCGAGGTGCCCGGCGCTGCGTTCGCCGAGATAGCTGGCCCTGCCCTTTCGGGCGACGAGCGGGAGCGTGGCGTCGCGGCCGGCCGCGGCCGCATCCGCTGCGGTCCTCGCGGCATCGACGACAGACGCACCTCCGGCGAGCGCGGTGTCGAGTGCATCGACGGCCGGAGCCATCGCGTCGAACATCGTCTTGTCGCCCGCCTCGGCCTTCCCTCGCGCCACGATGCCGTCGAGTCCTGCGCGCAGGGCGGCGGCGAGCGCCGGCCCGTCGAGCTCCGACACGGCACCGGCCGTCATCCCCATCCGCAGGAAGAACGTGCCGTAGAGCGGTCCGCTCGCCCCGCCCACGGAGCTCACCAGCGTCATGCCCACGGTTTTCAGCAGCTCATCGACCGTGGCCGGAGTGCTCGCCCCGAGCTTCTCGCTCACCGCGCTCATCCCGCGGGCCATGTTCGCGCCGTGGTCGGCGTCGCCGATCGCCGAGTCGAGTTCGGTGAGCCAGTCGCGCTTCTCCGTGACAGCCGCGCCGAAACGGGAGACCCAGTCGGCGAGCACAGCGGTGTCGACAGCCGCCATCACGCACCCCACCGCAGGCCGGGGGTGTTCACCGGGGCGTCCCACAGGCGCAGCAGCTCGTCATCCGCCTTGAGCACCGTGACCGAGCAGCCCGCCATGTCGAGCGAGGTGATGTAGTTGCCGACCAGGTTCCGCGCGATCTGCACCCCGGACTTCTCGAGGATCGCCGCGACCTCGGCGTACATCAGGTACAGCTCGATCAGCGGTGTCGCGCCCATGCCGTTGAGCATCACGATCGCGGGGCCCGCGGCATCGATGTCGGCGAGGATCGGCTCCACCAGCTGCCGGGCGATGTCGGATGCCGGAGCGAGCGGTTCGCGATGACGACCGGGCTCACCGTGGATGCCGATGCCGATCTCCATCTGGTCGTCGGGGAGGTCGAAGGTGGGCTTGCCCGCGGCGGGAACCGTGCAGCTGGTGAGCGCCATGCCCATCGAGCGGCCCTGGCCGTTGACCTTCTTGGCGAGTTCCACGACAGCGGCGAGGTCGCGACCCTCTTCCGCGGCGGCACCGACGATCTTCTCGAGCAGCACAGTCAGACCCACGCCGCGGCGACCTGCCGTGTACAGGGAATCCTGCACGGCGACGTCATCGTCTACCGTGATGCTGCCCACCTCGATCCCCTCCATGGAGGCGAGCTCGGCGGCCATCTCGAAGTTCAGCACGTCGCCGGTGTAGTTCTTCACGATGTGGAGCACGCCGGCCCCGCGGTCGACGGCCTTGGTGGCGACCTGGACACGGTCCGGCGTCGGGGAGGTGAAGACCTCGCCGGCCACGGCGGCATCCAACATCCCGGTGCCGACGAAGCCGCCGTGCAGGGGCTCGTGGCCCGAACCGCCACCGGACACGATGGCGACCTTGCCCTGCGCCTTGGGCGTCGCCCGCGTGATGACGTGGTTCTCCAGGTCGACCGAGAGCTCGGGGTGAGCGAGCGCGACCCCCTTCAGCGATTCGACGAGAACGTCCTCGGGGGCGTTGATGAGCTTCTTCATCGTTCGATCTCCTTTGATCCTCGGGATTTCTTTCGCGCAATCCGAAAGCAATTCGTTAATGTCGAATATGCTCGGAGCCTGCCGGGTTGTCAAGATCATCTTGAAGACCGACACGGCACACGCACCGGCTCGACGACGCACCGGAAGGAGGCTCCCCCGTGATCCAGGCCATCGACCGCGCGGCGAAGATCCTCGAACTGCTCCAGGGAGCACGCCACCTCGGCATCACCGACCTCGCCGCAGCCCTCAGCCTGCCGCCGTCGACCGTGCACGGGATCGTGAAGTCGCTGCGATCGCACGGCCTCGTCGCGAAGGAGCGCGGTGGCCAGCGCTACATGCTCGGGCCGACGCTGCTGCGCCTGAGCAACGTGTACCTCGACACCCTCGACGTGCGCGCGCGGGCCATGCGCTGGACGCAGGAGCTCGCTCGTCGCACCGACCTCTCCGTGCGGCTCGGCGCCCCCCACTTCACCGACGTGCTCGTCATCCACCACAACCTTCGTCCCGACGACAGCCAGCAGATGCTGGAGACCGGCGTCGCCATCCCCGCGCACGCGTCCGCGATGGGCAAGGTGCTGCTCGCCTACGACCAGGGCTTCCAGCAGAGCGTCTTCGAGCAGCCGCTGCGCAGCCTCACGGGTGACACGATCACCGACGTCGCCCGCCTCACCCTGGAGCTCCCTGCGATCGCGGAGCGCGGCACCGCCGGCGAGTTCGACGAGGCCGTGCTGGGCGAGTCCTCGCTCGCCGCACCCGTCGCCGACGCCTCGAACGACATCGTCGCGGCCGTCGCGGTCGTGTTGCCGACCTCGCAGACGCCGGCCTCCGACGCCATCATGAACGCGTTGCGCGAGACCGCCAGGAACATCTCGCGGGAACTCGGAGCGACCTCGTGGCCGCCCCGCATCGCGCCCGCCGACGACTGACGCCGATCGCCGGTCCGGCCCTGACTCAGCCGCGCAATGCCAGCGCGAACGGCAGCACCTGCGTCGCACCGGCCTGCCGCAGCACCCGGGCGGCCACCGTCATCGTCCACCGACTGTCGACCAGGTCGTCCACGAGAAGCACCGGTCCTGCGGGCACGTCGAGGTGCTCGGCACTGAACCGGTCCCAGAGGCCGCCGAGGCGGAACACGCTGTTCCCGCCCGGCTGGCCGGTCGGGCCGCCGCCGACCGGTTCGAGCGCCCCCAGATAGGGCAGTCGTCCGACGTCGGCGACGCCGCGCGCGAGCGAGTCGACGAGTAGCGGATGCGACCGCGACGGCAGGGCGACCACGGCCACCGGCCGCTCGTCCCAGCCCCACCCGGCGAGCACCCGGATGCAGGCTTGCAGCAGCTGCGGCGTCACCGGGGTATCCGTCGCCCCCGCGGCGAAGAGCTCGCGCAGCGCCCCTCCCCACCCGAGATCCGTGAGTCGGGCCAGCGCCCTCCCCTCGCCCGCCTGCTCGTCGGCGGGGATGCGGCCCTTGACCGGCACCTCCAACCGATCGGCACCGGTGGGCCAAGCACGACGCGGTTCGATCGGGACACCGACCCGGTCGAGCGACTCCGCGGCCTGGGTGGTCGCCGACTCCCCGATCTCGCGGGGGAACCATCCGCCCGCGCAGTTGTCGCACCGTCCGCAGGGAGCGGCCGTGTCATCATCGAGCGAGCGCTGCAGGAACTCCATGCGGCATCCGTCGGTCTGCTCGTACTCGATCATGTGCTGCTGCTCGGCGAGGCGCTCGGCGGCGATGCGCTCGTAGCGCTCGGCGTCGTACGTCCAGGGCTCGCCCGTCGCGACCCAGCCGCCCTGTACGCGTCGCACCGCACCGTCGACGTCGAGCACCTTGAGCAGCAGCTCGAGCGGCGTCCGCCGGATGTCGACCATCGCCTCGAGTGCCGGCGTCGAGATCGGCGCATCGCCGAGCGCGCCGATCACCCGCTCCGCCCGCTCCCGGTCGGGCATCGACGCGGTGGCGAAGTAGTGCCAGATGTCGCGGTCCTCGACGCCGGGGAGCAGCAGCACGTCGGCGCTCTCGCTCGCTCGACCGGCACGGCCGACCTGCTGGTAATAGGCCACAGGCGAGGATGGGGCACCGAGGTGCAGGACGAAACCCAGATCGGGCTTGTCGAACCCCATGCCCAAGGCGCTGGTCGCGACCAGCGCCTTGACCTCGTTGCGCTTGAGCATCCCCTCGGACTCCGCGCGCTCGTCGGTGTCGGTCTGCCCGGTGTACGCGCGGACGTCGTGCCCGTGATCACGCAGCAGCCGGGCCGTGTCGACCGCCGCGGCGACGGTCAGCGTGTAGATGATGCCGGACCCCGGCAGGTCGTCGAGGTGACTCAACAGCCAGGCCAGGCGGCTCGCCGAGTCGCGCAGCCGCAGCACGCCGAGACGCAGCGAGGTCCGCGCGAGCGGCCCGCGGATCGTGAGCACGGGCGCCGCGTCACCCTCGCCCGCCTGGAGGCTGCCCAGCTGCTCGGCGACATCGGCCACGACCCGGCTGTTCGCGGTCGCGGTGGTCGCGAGCACCGGCACGTCCGCCGGCATCTGCGCGATCAGATCACGCAGCCGCCGGTAGTCGGGGCGGAAGTCGTGGCCCCAGTCGCTGATGCAGTGCGCCTCGTCGACCACGAGCATGCCGATGCGACGCACGAGCGCCGGCAGCTGCTGCTCGCGGAAGGCAGGGTTGTTGAGCCGCTCGGGAGACACCAGCAGCACGTCGACCTCGTCGCGATCGAGCTGCGCGAGCACGTCGGACCACTCATGCGCGTTGGTCGAGTTGATCGCGACCGCACGCACTCCCGCCCGCTCGGCGGCGGCGATCTGGTCGCGCATGAGCGCCAGCAACGGCGAGACGAGCACGGTCGGTCCCGCGCCCTGACGTCGCAGCAGCAGCGTCGCGACGAAGTACACCGCGGACTTGCCCCATCCCGTGCGCTGCACCACGAGCGCACGCCGGCGCCCTTCGACCAGCGCCTCGATCGCCTCGTACTGGCCGTCGTGGAAGTCGGCGCCCGGTCGGCCGACGAGCTCGCGCAGAGCGGCGAGCGCGGCGCCCCGGGTGTCGGCAGGAGCGAGGGAGGTCATGCCTCCACTCTGCCTCACCCCGCCGACACGACCGGCCCCTCATCCCCAGCCCGCTCGCATCCCGGGCGATCCTCCGTCGTCTAGCGTGAAGGGATGATCACTCGCGAGCTCGCCGTCACCCTTCGAGAGGCCGGACTCGTCTGGCACCCGGCGGAGGGCGACCGTTTCCAGCTCGATCTCCCCGATGAGGTCGAGCTCGAGGCCGAGGCCGAGATCTTCACGGTCAGCGAGATGACGATCGAGGCCAGACAGACCCCGAGCGGCACCGACCTCGCCTTCAACGGCACGACCGAGTGGGCGCTCGACGCGGTGACGCTCGCCGACGCGGTGTGGCTGCCGCGGGAGGATCAGCTGCGCGAGCTGCTGCGCGGCACGTTCCGCTCGCTGTCGCGCGTCGAGGACACCTTCCGGGTCGAGATCGAGATCGCGGACGCCACTTCGGTCTTCGAGCATCCGGATCCGTCCGAAGCATATGGGCGCGCGCTGCTGGCGTTGATCTCCCGCTCACACTGAGCCGCACTCAGGGCCGTCTTGAAACCGGCCATCCGCTGTGTCAGAATTACCTAACGATCGGTCAGTAAAGATGGCCTGATGCCGAGGAGTCGATGATGACCAGTCCCGCAGACCTGTCCCTCGTGGGCGAGATCTCCGATGAGGAACGTCTCTTCGACGAGCTCATCGCGAACGAGCAGCGCATCGAGCCGCGCGACTGGATGCCCGATGCGTACCGCAAGACCCTGGTGCGCCAGATCTCCCAGCACGCGCACTCCGAGATCATCGGCATGCAGCCGGAGGGCAACTGGATCACGCGCGCCCCGAGCCTCAAGCGCAAGGCGATCCTGATGGCCAAGGTGCAGGACGAAGCGGGTCACGGGCTCTACCTCTACTCCGCCGCGCAGACCCTCGGCACCACCCGCGACGAGATGATGGACCAGCTCATCAGCGGCAAGGCCAAGTACTCCTCGATATTCAACTACCCCACGCCCACCTGGGCCGACATGGGCGCGATCGGATGGCTCGTCGACGGCGCCGCGATCTGCAATCAGGTGCCGCTGTGCCGCGCGTCGTACGGCCCCTACGGACGCGCGATGGTGCGGGTGTGCAAGGAGGAGTCATTCCACCAGCGCCAGGGCTTCGAGATCCTGCTCTCACTCATGCGCGGCACCGACGAGCAGCGCGAGATGGCGCAGGATGCCGTGAACCGCTGGTACTGGCCGAGCCTCGCCATGTTCGGGCCGCCCGATGACCAGTCCCCGAACTCCGCCCAGTCGATGAAGTGGAAGATCAAGCGCTTCACGAACGACGAGCTGCGTCAGCGCTTCGTGGGGATGCTCGTGCCGCAGGCTGAGATCCTCGGCGTCACGCTGCCCGACCCCGAGCTGCGCCTCGACGACGAGACCGGGCAGTACGTGATCGGCGAGATCGACTGGGACGAGTTCTTCGAAGTGCTCCGCGGCAACGGTCCCTGCAACGCCGAGCGGCTTGAGCGCCGTCGCACGGCTCACGAAGACGGCGCCTGGGTGCGCGAGGCCGCGGCCGAGTACGCCCGCAAGCAGTCCCTGAAGAAGAAGGCGGTGGCGTGATGGCGACTCCGGGCGCCGACGAACGCGAACCCTGGCCACTGTGGGAGGTCTTCGTCCGCGCGAACCGCGGGCTGAGCCACGTGCACGTCGGCTCGCTGCATGCGCCGGACGCCGAGATGGCGATCCGCAACGCCCGCGACCTCTACACCCGCCGCGGTGAGGGCGTGTCGATCTGGGTCGCACCGGCCGAGGCGATCACGACGAGCGATCCGGATGCCAAGGGCGCCTACTTCGAGAGTCCCGCCGGCAAGAACTACCGCCATGCCGTGTACTACACGGCCTCCGAGGGGGTGCCGCACCTGTGAGCACCGCACACCCGAACACCGCGCACGAGGACATCGACATCCACGGCGACGTCCACGGTGACGTCTCGGTCGATGAGCTCCGCCTCTCGCAGGAGCTCTCGGGCACCGGCGCGGTCGCGGCATCGGCCGACATCGCGGAGTACGCGCTGCGCCTCGGTGACGACGCGCTCATCCTCTCCCAGCAATTGGGCGCCTGGATCTCGCGGGCCCCCGAGCTCGAAGAAGACGTCGCCCTCGGGAACATCGCCCTCGACCTGCTCGGGCACGCGCGCTCCTTCCTGCACTACGCGGGGTCGTACGACGGGCGCAGCGAAGACGACCTGGCCTTCTTCCGCGACGAGCCCGAGTTCCGCTGCACCTGGATCGTGCAGCAGCCCAACGGCGACTTCGCCCAGACGATCGCCCGGCAGTTCGTGGTGGCCACCTACATGTTCGAGCTGTACTCGGCCCTCCGGGCGAGCAGCGACGAGACGTTCGCGGCGATCGCGGAGAAGTCCCTCAAAGAGGTCGACTACCACCGGGACCACGCGGTGCAGTGGATGCTGCGCCTCGCCGGAGGCACCGAGGAGTCCCGCGCCCGGATCGTCCGCGCGATCGGAGACGTCTGGCCGTATGTCGATGAGCTGTTCCGCGACGACGACCTGATCGAGCGTCTCGGTGATGCCGCGGTGCGCCCGTCGAGCCTCCGCGCCGGATTCGACGGCGTGGTCGACACGGTCTTCGCCGAGGCGGAGTTGTCGGTGCCCGCAATCGCGGCATCCTCCGCCGGCGGACGGCAGGGCACCCACGCGACACCCCTCGGCCACATCCTCGCCGAGATGCAGGTGCTCGCACGACGGCATCCGGGGGCGTCATGGTGACGCGGGCCCCCACCCAGGATGCCTGGCGCATCGCCGCGGCGGTCCCCGACCCCGAGGTGCCCGTCCTCACGATCGAGGACCTCGGTGTGCTCCGCGCGGTCGAGGCCGACGGTGATCGCGTGCGGGTCGACATCACCCCGACCTACAGCGGCTGCCCGGCGATGGACACGATCCGCGACGACGTCATCCTCGCGCTCACCGCCGCCGGGTTCGACGAGGTCGATGTGCGGCTCGTCCTCTCGCCCGCCTGGACGACGGACTGGATGTCGGATGCCGGCAAGGCCAAGCTCGCCGCCTACGGCATCGCCCCGCCGTCCGGCCGCGCCGCGGTGTCGACCGGTCCGATCCGGCTCGCGCTGAGCGTGCGCTGCCCGCGGTGCGGTTCCCTCGACACCCGCGAGGTCTCGCACTTCGGCTCCACCTCGTGCAAGGCGCTGTTCGAATGCCGCGCCTGCCTCGAACCCTTCGACCACTTCAAGGTGCACTGAGATGTCGCTCTTCACGTCCGCGCCGGCATCCGTCCCCCGCGCGACGACCGCCCGCGAGACCGCTCCTCGAAAGCGCGCCCGCTTCCACACGCTCACGGTCGAGGACGTGCGCGCGCTCACCGACGACGCGGTCGAGGTCACGTTCACGGTGCCCGCCGCGCTCGCGGACGAGTACGACCACCTGCCCGGACAGTACGTCGCCCTGCGCACGACGCTCGACGGGGTCGAGGTGCGGCGCTCCTACTCGCTGTGCCGCGCGCCGGAGCACCGCGACGACGGGCAGGACACGCGCCTCAGCGTCGCAGTGAAGCGCGATGAGGGCGGGCTCTTCTCGACCTGGGCGCAGACTGGGCTCCAGCCCGGATTCGAGATCGACGTGATGAGCCCGCAGGGCACGTTCACCTCGGCGCTTCCCGACCTCGACGACCGGCACGTGGTCGGGATCGCCGCGGGCTCCGGCATCACGCCGCTGATGGCTCTCGCCCACACGGTGCTCACCCGGTCGGACACGTCGCGGTTCACCCTGCTGTACACGAACCGCGCCACGCTCGACGTGATGTTCCTGGAGGACCTCGCCGACCTCAAGGACCGGTATCCGACGCGACTCGTGCTGCACCATGTGCTCTCCCGCGAGCAGCGCGCGGCCCCGGTGCTCTCGGGCCGGATCGACGAGGAGAAGCTGCGGACGATCCTCGGCACGCTCATCCCTCCGGCCACCGTCGACGAGTGGTTCCTCTGCGGACCGCTCACCCTGGTCGACCTCTGCCGCGAGGTGCTGGCCGATGTCGGCGTCGACCGCTCGCACATCCGCTTCGAGCTCTTCACGACCGGCGACGAGCCCGCGCGCGCGGCCCGACCGGTGCAGGTGCGCGCTGGCGAGAAGACCGTGCGGATCGAGGTCACCCTCGACGGTGTCTCATCGACGGTCGAGAGCCCGGTCGATGCGCACGAGTCGGTACTGAACGCCGCCCTGCGCGTGCGCCCCGATGCGCCCTTCGCCTGTGCGGGCGGGGTCTGCGGCACCTGCCGAGCACGCGTGCTCGAGGGCAGCGTCACGATGACCGAGAACTACGCCCTGGAGCCGGACGAGCTCGAACGCGGGTTCGTCCTCACCTGCCAGTCCCACCCGACCAGCGACCGCCTGGTCGTCGACTACGACGTCTGACCAGGAGCTCCTCATGATCGACCTCACCATCGCCGACGATGTCGCGACGATCGCGCTGGTTGCGCCGGCGAAGCTCAATGCTCTCGACGAGCGGGCGCTGGCCGAGTTGGATGCCGCCTACGAGGCCGCGGAGGTCGCGGGCGTGCGCGCGCTGGTACTCCGCGGTGAGGGGCGTGCGTTCTGCGCCGGCCGGGACATCTCGGGCGTCGACCCGCGCGACGACGACGTGCTCGGCTACCTCGGTGGGCTCGTCACCCCGCTGCTGCAGCGGATGGCGCGGTTCCCTGCGCCGACCTTCGCGGTCGCGCACGGCGCCTGCCTCGGGGTGGGACTCGGCCTGTTGATCGCGACCGATGTCGTCTACGTCGCCGAGTCCGCGAAGATCGGCTCCCCGTTCGCCGCGCTCGGTGCGACGCTCGACTCCGGCGGTCATGCGCTGTTCCTCGACCGCCTCGGGGCCCACAAGACACTCGACCTCATCTACACGGGACGTCTGATGAGCGGGGCGGAGGCCGTGTCCTCGGGCCTCTTCTCGCGGGTCTTCCCCGACGACGAGGTCGTCCAGGCGACGACGGACGCCGCCGCGACGGCCGCCCGCGGCGCCACGGCGGCGTTCCTGGCGAGCAAGGAGCTGATCGCGCGCATCCGCGACGAGCGACTCGCGCTGTGGGATGCGGTCGGCATCGAAAACGCGGCGCAGGCCGCCCTGTGCGACACCGATGACTATCGCGAAGGGTTCGCCGCCTTCCAGGAGAAGCGCAAGCCGGAGTTCCGCGGGCGCTGAGACCCGACACCGACCCGATGTCGGAGGCCGGTGCGAGAATGCTCGGATGAAGCTCGCAGAGCTCGTCACCACGACCGACCGCGTCGGCGCCACGTCGTCCCGGCTCGCCAAGATCGATGCCCTCGCCGAGCTCCTCGCGCGCGCCGACCCCTCCGAGCTCCCGATCGTCATGGGTCTCCTCCTCGCGTCACCGCGCCAGGGCAGGCTGGGCGTCGGCTGGCGCGGGCTCTCGGCCATCGAGATCGCCCACGCCGACGAATCCACCCTGACGGTCGGCGATGTCGATGACTCGCTCGATGCCCTCGCCTCGACGTCCGGTTCGGGCTCGGCGGCGGGCCGCACCGGCATCCTCGTCGATCTCGGCTCGCGAGCGACCGCCGCCGAGTGGGACTTCCTGGTGCGGGCGATGCTCGGTGAGCTCCGCACCGGCGCTCTGTCGGGCGTGCTCCTCGACGCGATCGCCCGGGCGTCCGACTGTCCGGCGGCCGTCGTCCGACGCGCGGCGATGCTGTCGGGCGACCTCGGCGAGACCGCGCGCATCGCCCTCACAGGCGCGCCCGGCGACCTCGAGGCGGTCGGGCTTCAGGTGGGGCGTCCGGTGCTGCCGATGCTGGCATCGACCGCAGCGAGCGCATCGGAGGCCCTGCAGGTCACCGGCGAAGCGTCCGTCGAATACAAGCTCGACGGTGCCCGCATCCAGGTGCATCGCCACGGCGACGAGGTCGGTGTCTACACGCGGAGCCTCGCCGACATCACCCACCGGGTGCCCGAGATCGTGGAGATCGTGCGGTCGCTGCCGGTGCACGACGTCATCCTCGACGGCGAGACACTGTCGCTCGACGAAGACGGCGGGCCGCGCCCGTTCCAGGAGACCATGTCGCGGTTCGGGGCAGAGGTCTCGCGGGAGCTCGTGCTGCGGCCTTGGTTCTTCGACATGCTGCATGTCGACGGACGCGACCTGCTCGACGAGCCGCTCTCGACACGGCTGGCCGAGCTGGAACGCGTGGCCGGCCAATGGCGGATGCCCGGCATCGTCACGGCCGATGCCGATGCCGCCGAGCAGCTGTCGCACGATGCCCTCGCCGCCGGGCACGAGGGGGTCGTGGTCAAGGCGATCGACGCCCCCTACGCCGCCGGGCGCCGCGGCAAGTCGTGGGTCAAGGTCAAGCCGGTGCTGACCTTCGACCTGGTGGTCCTGGGCGCGGAGTGGGGCTCAGGGCGTCGTCGCGGCTGGCTCTCGAACCTGCACCTCGGCGCGCGCGACCCCGACGGCGAGTTCGGCGACCCCGGTGGGTTCGTCATGGTGGGCAAGACCTTCAAGGGACTCACCGACGAGCTGCTGCGCTGGCAGACCACCGAGTTCCCCGAGCACGAGTCGCACCGCACGGCATCCACCGTTTTCGTGCGCCCCGACATCGTCGTCGAGATCGCGATCGACGGTGTGCAGCGCTCTCCGCGGTATCCGGGCGGCATCGCGCTGCGCTTCGCCCGGGTGAAGGGCTACCGTCCGGACAAGACCGCGGCCGAAGCCGACACGATCCAGACGCTGCGGTCGCTGCTGCGGGGTTGACCCGAGGGAGCCGCGGTTCAGGCCGAGGGCGCGAGGCCCAGATCTTCTTCGCGCACCGTGCCCTGGAACGACCACGGGAAGTTGATCCACAGGTCGGTGCCCTTCCAGGCGAAGTCGGGCTGGATGATCGTCGAAGGCTTGGTGTAGATCGTGACCGACCGCACGTCGGCGCCCTTCTCCTGCAGCAGCTGCACGGCCAGCGCGAGCGTGCGCCCGGAGTCGGCCACATCGTCGACGAGCAGCACCCGGCGGCCGTCGAGATACGCCATGTCGAGCTCGGGCGGAAGCACCTCGGGCGCATCGAGCACCGTGCCGATGCCGGTGTAGAACTCGACGTTGATCGCGCCGCAGTTCTTGGCACCGAGCCCGTAGGCGATGGCACCGGCCGGGAGCAACCCGCCGCGGGCGATCGCCACCACCACCTCCGGTTCGAAGCCGGTGGCGAGGATGTTCCGCGCCAGCTCCCGTGTCGCCGCTCCGAAGCCGTCCCAGGTCAGTGTCTCGCGCTCGAGCGCCGCATCCGTCATCTCTGCATTCTCCCGCATCCCGGTATGCACTCTCGCCGGTAGACTGAGCGGGTCCGGCCCGGCCGGTGCCTGAAAAAGAGGCACGAAGCACTTCGCGAAGACGCGGAGGCGAGACACATACGGATCCCACAGTTCCTCCGTCCCTGTCTCGAAAGGCTTTCGCATGCCCACCGTCTCCGCACACGTCGCCCTCACCCTCGCCCAGCACATCGACTCCGTCTTCGGCGTGATGGGCAACGGCAACGCCTACTTCCTCGACGCCATCGAGACGCAGACGGATGCCTCCTTCACCGCCGTCCGTCACGAGCAGGGGGCCGTGGTCGCCGCCGACGCCCACTTCCGCGCGTCCGGGCGCATCGCCGCCGGCACCTCGACGTACGGCGCCGGATTCACCAACACCCTGACCGCCCTCGCCGAGGCCGTGCAGGCGCACGTCCCGCTCGTGCTCGTGGTCGGTGACGAGCCCACGTCCGGCCCGCGCCCGTGGGACGTCGACCAGATCGCCCTCGCCTCGGCCGTCGGCGCCCGCACCTATACGGTCGGCCGAGCGGATGCCGCGGCCACGACGATCATCGCCATCGAGCACGCGCTGACCTATCGCGTCCCGGTCGTCCTCGCCATCCCCTACGACGTCGCGGCGCTCGAAGCCGGCGAGGTTCCGGCGGCCCCGTCACCGCGGGTGCCCGCTCCGCTCGCGCCCCGCGGGGAGTTCGCCGACGGGATGCTCGACGAGATCGCTGATGCTCTGCGCACCGCCCGGCGACCCTTCCTCCTGGCAGGTCGCGGCGCGTGGCTCTCCGGTGCCGGCGCCGCGCTGGGCGAGCTCGCCGCGGCGACCGGCGCATTGACGGCGTCCTCGGCTCTCGGCCGGGGCATCTTCCCCGAAACGCAGTACGACCTGGGCGTCACCGGCGGCTTCGGTGCGGACGGCGCGATGGACCTCGTGCGCACCGCCGATGTCGCCGTGGTGTTCGGCGCCTCCCTGAACCAGTTCACGATGCGGTTCGGCGAACTCTTCGCGCCGGGGACGCGGGTCTTCCAGGTCGACATCGCCCCCGCCGCCACCCATGCCCACGTCGGCGGCTTCGTACGCGCGGACGCCCGCCTGGCCGCCGAGGCTCTCGTGTCCCGGCTCGGTGGTTCCCTGTCGTCGAGCCCGTGGCGGGAGAGCGTCGACGTCGCCGCGGCCCGAGCGTACGACGCCGGTGACGACCTCGCCGCCGACGGACGCCTCGACCCGCGATCGGCCGCCCGTCGTATCGCGGAACTGCTCCCCGAGGATCGTGTCGTGGTGTCCGACGGCGGCCACTTCATCGGCTGGGCGAACATGTACTGGCCGGTCGCCGCGCCCGATCGCATGATGATGATCGGCACCGCGTTCCAGTCCATCGGGCAGGGCTGGCCGAGCGTCGTCGGGGCCGCTCTGGCTCGGCGCGAATCGACCGTGGTGCTCACCTCCGGCGACGGCGGCGGACTGATGGCAATCGCCGACCTCGAATCCGCTGTCCGCGCGGCCGGAGGCCGGGGCATGGCCGTCGTCTGGAACGACGCGGCATACGGCGCCGAAGTGAACCTGTACGGGCTCAAGGGCCTCGCCGAGGGCCCGATGCGCATCCCCGAGGTGGACTTCGCCGCCTTCGGCGCGGCCGTCGGAGCCGAGGGCGTCGTCGTGCGCACGCTCGCCGACCTCGACCGCCTCGAGAGCTGGACCGCCGAGGATCCCTCCACCCGCCGCTTCCTGCTCCTCGACCTGCGCATCTCCGGGGACGTCATCGCGCCGTACCAGCAGGAGATCATCCGCGTGAACTCCTGACGCGACTGGCAGACTCGGATGATGCCGGGTCTCCATCACGTCGAACTGTGGGTCGCCGACCTCGATGCCGTGCGCACGGAATGGCGCTGGATCCTCGATCGTCTGGGCTTCACCCTCGACAGCGAGTGGGCCGACGGCGAGTCCTGGGCTGCGGGCGGGACCTACCTCACCTTCACGACCTCTCCGAATCTGTCGGATGGCGCGCACGACCGCCGGCGCGCCGGGCTCAATCATCTGGCGTTCCACGGTGGCGACCCCGCTTCCGTGGATGCGCTCATGTCCGAGGCCCCGGCGCACGGCTGGCACCCGCTCTACGCCGAGCGTTACCCGCACGCCGGCGGCGAGCAGCACTACGCGGGCTGGCTCGAGAATGCCGCGGGCTTCAAGGTCGAGGTGGTCGCCGACACCACGTCGACGCCGGCGACCACCACCGCCTAGGCCTGGGCGCCGTAGTCAGGCAGCTCCTGCAGCGTCCAGCTGTTGCCGTCGGGGTCGTCGAAAGAAACGAAACGCCCCCAGTCCATGTCCTCGACGCCTCGTGCGTCGACGCCGAGACCTCGCAGGTGCGCCAGCGCCTCATCGGCATCGGGCACCACGACCTGGATCGAGTTCTGCTGCCCCGGCTCCAGATCGTTCCCGAGGCCCGTGCCGAAGGCGATCGAGCAGGCCGAACCCGGTGGAGTCATCTGCACGAACCGCAGCCCCTCGACGGGGGTCTGGTCGTGGTCGGCGTGGAAGCCGATCTTCTCGTAGAAGGCCTTCGACCGGTCGACATCCGAGACCGGGACGAAGATGAGTTCGATCTTCCAATCCATCACGCACTCCTCCTGTCGGGCGCCGTCGCCCATCGGCGTCCACGGTACGCGCGGCCACCGACATCGCACCAGAGCGGTCGGTGACCGATACTGGTCGGGTGACGCGACGTCGAGAGCATGACCGGATGCCCCTGATTCTCGACGCCCTCTGCCTGGCACGTGACGACGCCCCCGTGCGTCGCCTGATCGATGCCTTGGGCACCGAACCCGTGGAGACGACGGAGCGCCGGATCGGTGAACCGGCCGTGCTCTCGCAGCATCTGCTGTTCGGGTCCGGCGGCGAGATCGTGCTGCACGATGACGCGGTCGTCGCCGTGATCCTGCACCTCGCGCCGACGCCGTCCGCTCCGCGCGGCCTCGACGCCGCGGAGTGGCTCCCGGGGGTCGACAACGATGCGACCTTCGCCGACTTCAAGGCGACGTTCGACGTCCCCTGGAGGTTCGCCGACGGGGACCGCTACTTCGTCCTCGAGGCAGCGTATCTGCGCCCGGAGTTCGTGAAGCACGGGGGCCGTCGAGCCGGCGACCTGCAGCGGGTGGCGTTCACCGTGGACGATCCGAAGGAGACGTGCCGCCCGGCCGACGAGGACTGCCCGGTGTGCCGCGAACTGATCGTGCGCACCGGCGACGGGTCCTTCGATCTGGACGGCACGGTCGACGCTCTCGTGGCGGGGGTCGAAGCAGGAGTCCTCAAGGAGTCCAGCGGAGCCGTGAGCCTCGCCGACCTCCGACTGCTGCACGCCTCCGCCCTCATGGAGCGGGTGGAGAGCCAGGTCACGTGCACCGCATGCGGCCGGGTCGCCTGCCTCACCCTGTATCGCGACGCCCCTCCGACATTCGGGTATCACCCGCTGGATGCCGCGATGCGACGGCCCCTCGAAGCCATCCCTCCCGTCGAGGAGTGGGGTGACGCCGATCGCATCGCCGAGGTGCGCGATGCGATGCGCTACGTCGACCACGAGCCGGGCCTGTGGTTCCTGGTCGAACAGCACGGCGACCTGTACCTCGACTCCCGGTACACGATCTCCTCGATGGCCGACGACTCGTGCCTGATCCGCCTGGATGAGGCCGAGCGCCAGGAGTACCACGAAGCCGGCCGCGACAGCCTCACCGAACTCGCCCGGCGCATCGACCGCAGTGGGCCGCATCGGGAGGCGTCTCCCTTCCACCGGAGGAACCTCTTCCGTCACCCGGACGGGGGAAGGGACTACTCCGCCGAGGTCAGGGCCGCGATCGCCGGGCACACCTGGCTCGCACGGCAGAAGCAGGCCGCGGCACAGCAGGCGCAGTCCGCATCCGCAAAAGACAGCTGAGCGTCAGATCCAGCCCTTGTCGAGCGCGATCCGCACCGCCTGCGCCCGGTTCGCCGCGCCCGTCTTCCCGATCGCCGCGGAGAGATGGTTCCGCACGGTGCCGGCCGACAGGAACACCTCCGCCGCGATGGCCGCCGCCGAGCGCCCGTCGGCGGCCAGGCGCAGCACCTGACGCTCGCGGTCGCTCAGCGGGTTCGCGCCGTCGAACAGGCTGTCGGCCGCGAGCACCGGATCCAGCACGCGCAACCCGGAATGCACCCGACGAACCGCCTCCGCCAGCTGCTCGGCGGGAGTGTCCTTCACGATGAATCCGCTGGCTCCGGCATCCAGCGCCGACCGCAGGTAGCCGGGGCGCGCGAAGGTGGTCACGACCAGGATGCGCGTCTCCGGACTCGCCTCGCGGATGCGGCGCGTGGCCTCCACACCGTCCATGCCCGGCATCTGGATGTCCATCAGGCACACGTCCGGTCGCAGCTCCTCCGCGAGCCGTAGCGCCTCTGCACCATCGGAAGCCATGCCGATCACGGTGAGATCCGGCTCCAGATCGAGCAGCGCCCCCAACGCGCCACGCACCAGCGCCTGGTCGTCGGCGATCAGCAGCCGGATGCCGCCGGCCTCCCCCGCGGCCGTCACCAGGTCACCTCTACCCGGGTCCCTGAGCCCTCGGCTTCACGCGCCGCGGCGATCATGAAACCCGCACCCGCCTCCGCCGCGCGTTCGCGCATGCCGCGGATCCCGTTGCCCGAGTCGTCACTCGCGCCGTCCTTCATGCCGACCCCGTCGTCTTCGACGACCAGTCGCCCCGGCGCCAGCAGCACTCGAACCGTGCGGGCCTCGGAATGACGCAGCGCATTGGTCGTCGCCTCGCGCAGGATCCAGCTCGCGGTGATCGCCTGCACCGGCGACAGAGCAGCGGGCTCCCCGTCGACGCGCAGATCGATGTCGGCCGCGCGGAGAGAGTCCCGCGACGACGCGAGCTGTTCGACGAGCGTCGTGGCCCGTGCACCGGCAACCGACGACCGCACCCCGGCGATCGCCTCCGCAGTCAGTCGCTCGATGTCGGCGAGCTCGGCCTTGGCGCGCTCCGGATCGGAGTCCATGAGCCGTCGCACGAGCTGCGCCTTCAGACCGACGACCGTCAGCGAGTGGCCGATCAGGTCGTGCACGTCACGGGCGACCGCTTCGCGGCCCTCACTCGTCGCCAGCTCGAGCCCGAGCTGTTCGGCCTCGGCGGAGCGGATGATGAGCCAGGTCGTCACCGTGTTGACCACGCCGAGCAGGCCGATGATCGCCAGCACCGACAGGTAGCTGAGGCCTCCGGGGAGGAGGAAGACGCACAGCGCCGCGACCGTCATGGCCGCGATCGTCGTGATCCAGTGCCAGACGCGCGTCAGGCCGTACGAGGCGAACGACATGACGAACGGCAGGAAGCTGAGCGCCGATCCGCCCTCCGCCGGCACGGAGACCAGCGCGCAGACGATGAGGATCGCGAAGGTGACCCACTGCCGTGTCGACGGTGGTCGCCCCAGTCCTCCACCGCCGCGCATGCCGTGCATGAAGCCGGTGACGTACAGCACGACGAACGTGACCAGCGCGATCCAACCGACGACGATCCACGCGAGCGGCGCCTCCGAGCGCAGCAGTGCGATCACCGGGTACACCAGGAAGACCAGCCAGATCACGGCCATCAGCCAGCCGAACCGCGCCCAGGGGTCCTTTCCCACCGGCCCGCGTGGGGGGCGCGCTCCCGGAGCTGCCCATGCAGCCGGCGGGGCTCCCAGGGCGGCGAACCGCCGGGCCTCCTCGGAAGCTTCCGAGGAGACCCGGTTCGAGTGCTGCGTCATCCGTCCAACCTACTGTCGTCGCCCGCTCCGGCCGGTGTCTTACTGCCGCGCCCGGGAACGCTTCATGCCCATCGTGACCAGCAGCACGAACAGTGCGAGCCACACGGCGACGTTCAGGAACACCATCCACAGCTCATCCGTCTGTCCGGTGGTGAGGGTGCCGTCGGTCAACGGCCAGCGGCTCAGGGCCACGAAGCCGTAGAGAGGGGTGAACCGGGCGATGTCGAGCATCACCCCGTCGAGGGGCATGAAGACGTTGCCGAAGAACGCGAAGAACGTCATCGAGATCGAGGCGAGCGCCGCGGCCGAGTCGGAGCTGAAGAACAGGCCGACACCGAGCCCGAAGAGGCCGTAGATCAGGCCGACCCCGAGGATGATGCCCGCGGTCGCCACCCAGCGCCAGCCGTCCTCGACCTCCGCGCCGGTCATCATGCCTGCGGCGAAGACCGCCACCAGCGCCAGCGCCGCGAAGGCGACGGAGGTGAGCAGTTTCGTCAGCGCGTAGCCCGCGGTCGTCAGCGGCGTCATGGCGAGCTGGCGCCCCCAGCCCTGCTTCGCCTCGGTCGCGGCGAGCGAGGTCAGAGAGCTCATCGCGACCGCCGTGCCGTACGCGGCCATGGAGGTCATCACATAGAACGAGACGTTGCCGTGCCCGGCCGAGAGCGAGCCGAAGCCCATCCCGGCTCCGAACAGCAGGTACATCGCGACCGGCATCGCCAGGGTGAACGCGAGAGTGTACGGGTTGCGCAGCTGGCGGACGCCTTCGATGCGCAGCATGGTGGGTGAGACGAGCATGTCAGTTCTCCGTCAGAGCCGTGAAGGCGGTTTCGAGGGTGGGTGCGGCGATCTCCAGGTCGTGAGCGCCGTGGTCGAGCAGGATGCGGGCGGCGGCATCGGAGTCTGCGGCGCGCAGGCTGAGCCGATCTCCGTCGAGTCGCACGTCGACCACGCCGTCGGTCGCGCTCAGCGTCGCGACGAGCGCCGCACCGGCCTCGCCGACCGTCGCGGACACGCTCCGCTCCCCCAGACTCGCTCGCAGCAGAGCCGTGGGCGCATCCGCGACGACCGCGCCGCGGTGCATCACCACGGTCCGCCGGGCGAACTGCTCCGCCTCCTCCAGGTAGTGCGTGGCGAAGATGATCGTGCGTCCGGCATCCGCATCGGCCCGCATCACGTCCCAGAAGTGCCGCCGGGCCGTGACGTCCATCCCGGCCGTGGGCTCGTCGAGCACCAGGATGTCGGGGTCGGACACCATCGCGAGCGCGAACTTCACCCGCTGCTGCTCTCCCCCCGAGCACTTGGAAACGCGGCGGCGGGCGAGGTGTTCGAGGTCGGCACGGGCCATGACCTCGGGCACCCGCGCGGCCGCTTCCGCTCCGTACAGCGAGGCGATGAGGCGCACGGTCTCGCCCACGGTCAGGTCGCCCAGCAGGCCGCCGGTCTGCAGCACCGCGCCGATCGCTCCGCTCGACGTCGCCTGCTCCGGCGTGACGCCGAGCACCCGGACGCTGCCGCTGCTGGGCTGCGTGAGCCCGAGGAGCATGTCGAGAGTCGTCGTCTTGCCCGCGCCGTTCGGGCCGAGCAGCGCGACGACCTCGCCGCGGCGGATCGACAGGTCGACCCCGCCGACGGCCTGCACGCGGCGGTCGCCCGAGCCGAAGTGGCGTGTGACGCCGTTCAGCTCGAGGACGACCGGATCATGGTTCGAGGCTTCGGATGCCGGACGCGCGGTGACCTGCGTCGCCGACCCGTCCACGGAGGAGTTGTTCATGTCTCCAGCCTCGCGGCAGGAGCCTCACGACACCGGAGGGAGGTGTCATCTCCTCGGCATGACACGTGTCATGCCGAGGAGATTCAGCGGGCCGGGAGCAGCGCCCCGTCGAGGAACCCGGCGAGCTCGTCCACCGCGTCCAGCGGCAGGATCGCCGCTACGTACTGGTCGGGTCGCACGACGACCACCACGCCGTCGCGCGAGAGCTCTCGCGCCGCGAAGATGTCGGTCTCGGTCCACTTGCTGGGGCCCGCCGCATAGACCTTCTCCCAGTCGGTGAGGCCGAGCGGACCGGTCTTCGGCTGGAACAGGTCCGGCGCCGAGGTGACCTCCACCTCCTCGAAGGGCTGCTGGTACACGGCCTTCACGTCGAACACGGCGTCGACGTCGGCATCCGCCGGAGTGAAGCGCGCGAACAACGGGGCGGCATCGGCGGCCCAGGCGGCGAGCCCCTCCCCGGTGCGGTCGCCGAAGGCGTACACGCGCCAGCGGCCGTCCGCCTTCGCATGGTGTCCGAGGTGGGTGACGTTGCCGTCGCCCACGCGCATGACCTCGGCCGACTTGAAGCGCTTGCCGAGGGGATAGCCGACGGCGAGCGACTGGTGGGCGTCGGCGCCGGTGATCATCGACGAGGTGTACTGCGTCATGAACCCCGACGGGAACTCGGCCGTCGCGAGGTAGTAGGTCGCGAGGTCGTCGGGGTCGGAGATCTCCTCGGGCTTGCGCGCCATCAGGGTCGACCATTCCCGGTCGAAGTCGATGAGCTGCTGCGCGACCGGACGTCGCTCGGCGCCGTACGTCGCCAGGAGCGCCTCGGGAGCGCGACCCGTGAGCACCGAGCCGAGCTTCCAGCCGAGGTTGAAGCCGTCCTGCATCGAGACGTTCATGCCCTGGCCTGCCTTGGCGCTGTGCGTGTGGCAGGCGTCGCCGGTGAGAAAGACGCGCGGCGTGCGTCCCGACTCGTCGATCACGTCGTCGAACCCGTCGGTGACGCGGTGGCCGACCTCGTAGACGCTGTGCCAGGCGACCTCACGCACATCGAGGGTGTAGGGGTGGAGGATCTCGTTGGCGCGGCGGATGATCTCCTCGATCGGCGTCTGCCGCACCCGGTGGTCGTCGTCGGCGGCGACTTCGCCCAGGTCGATGTACATGCGGGAGAGGTAGCCGCCCTCACGCGGGATGTGCAGGATGTTGCCGGCCTCGGAGTTGATGGCGCACTTGGTCCGCCAGTCCGGGAAGTCGGTGTTGACGAGCACGTCCATCACGCCCCATGCGTGCGCGGCCGAGGCACCGACGTGCGTGCGCCCGATCGCCTGTCGCACGCCGCTGCGGGCGCCGTCGCACCCGGCGACGAACTTGGTGCGGATCGTCCGCTCCTCCCCTGCGCGCTCCCCCGCGACGTAGCGGATGCGGACCTCGACCGGGTACTCGCCTTCCTCGTGCACGGTGAGCCCCACGAACTCGACTCCGTAGTCGGGGGCGATGCGGCCGGGGCCGTTCGCGGCCGCCTCGGCGAAGTAGTCCAGCACGCGCGCCTGGTTCACGATCAGGTGCGGGAACTCGCAGATGTCGTACGCGTAGTCGGCGGTGCGCGAGGTGCGGACGATCTCGTCGCGCTTGTCGGGGTTCGGGCCCCAGAAGTTCATCCAGCCGATGTTGTAGGCCTCGGCGATGATCCGCTCGGCGAATCCGAACGCCTGGAAGGTCTCGACACTGCGCGGCTGGATCCCGTCGGCCTGTCCCAACGGGAGGCGGCCGTCGCGCTTCTCGATGATGCGGGTGGAGATGCCGGGGTACTGCGACATCTGGGCGGCGAGGAGCATCCCGGCCGGCCCGGAACCGACGATCAGCACGTCGATCTCATCGGGGAGGTCGGTCGGCCGGTCGAGCCCGACGCCGGCGGCGTCCTGCACGCGCGGGTCTGCGGAGACGTAGCCGTGGTGGTGGAACTGCATCGTCGTCGATTCCTTCCGGACTTCTTCGTCGGTCCTGCGCTTCGGGTCTTGCGCTCGGGGGGTGTGTGTTCTATATTCGAACACACTGTTCTACTATTGAACACAGCCTAAACCGCCGCGCCGGTGACCGCAAGGGAGCGCACGCATGTCCGAGACCCCGAGCACCTCCCCCGCATCGCAGACGCTGAGCCGCGGCATCCGCATCCTCGAAGTCCTCTCCGACGCCCGCGGCCCCCTCACGATCGACGAGATCGCGACCCGTCTCGGCGTGCATCGCTCGATCGCCTACCGCCTGCTGCGCACGCTCGAGGACCACGGCCTCGTCACGCGGGACGCGGCCGGGGCGGTGAGCCTCGGCGCACGGATGGCGGCACTCGCGGCCGGCGTCGCGCACGATCTGCAGGCCGAAGCACTCCCCGAACTCACCGCGATCGCCAACGAGCTCGGGATGACGTGCTTCCTCGCCGTGCTCGACGGGGCCGAGTGCATCACGCTGGCCAGCGTCGAACCGCGGCATGCCGTCGCGAGCGTCGCCCAGCGCCCCGGCGCCCGGCATCCGATCACCGTCGGCGCCCCGGGCAAAGCGATTCTCGCTCAGCTGCCGAGCACCGAATGGCCCGCCGAAGCGCCCGCGTCATTGCCCGCGGACGTGGAGGCGACGAAGCTCCGCGGTTACGCCACCAGCCATGACGAGGTCATCCCCACCGTGCAATCCGTAGCCGTGCCGCTGGTCCTGCGGAGTCAGCGCCTGGCCGCGATCGCCGTGGTGCATGTGGCGACGGATCTCGACGACGCCCAGATCGCCGCACGACTGCGCCGCTCGGCCGCCGTCATCCGTGAGGCCCTCGACGGCTGACGACCCGGTCGAGGCGAGGGCGAGGGCGGAACGACGAGAGCGTGCGCCCACCGGGGACGCACGCTCTCGATCGGATTCCGCGTGCCTGTTCAGGCCTTCGCGAGCCCACGGATCGGGCTGGCCGACTGCTCATCCTCGTGATCCGGGCCGAGCGGGATGCCGGAGCGGTCACGCAGCAGGAGCGTCGCGACCAGCCCCAGGACCGTCATGCCGGCCAGGTACCAGGTGACGCCTGCCGTCGACCCCGTCTTGCTCACGATGGCCGTCGCGATCAACGGAGCGAACGCGCCGCCGGCGATCGCTCCGATCGCGTACGAGATCGAGACGCCCGAGAAGCGGATGCTCGCCGGGAATAGCTCGGTGTAGAGCGCCGCCTGCGGCCCGTAGGTGAAACCGAGACCGATCGTCAGGATCGCGAGGCCGGCGAACAGGAGTCCGATCTCACCGGTGTTCACGAGCGGGAACAGCGTGAAGACTCCGACCAGCTGCAGCACCCAGCCGATGAGGTACGTCGAACGGCGGCCGATCCGATCGGAGACCCAACCCGCGAGCAGCGTGGTGAGCAGCCACGTGACCGCCGAGCCGGCGACAGCCCAGAGCACCGGACCGCGCTCGAGGCCGATCGGCCCGTCGGGGTTCGTTGCGTAGCCCTGGATGTAGCCGCCGGTGGTCATGTAGCCGACCGCGTTGTTGCCCGCGAACACGAGTGCCGCGACGATCACGAGCAGCGAGTGCTTACGGAACAGCTGTGCGATCGGCATCCGCGCCTTCTCCTTGCGCGCGGCGAGCTCGGTGAAGACCGGGCTCTCCTCGACCTTGCGGCGTACGTAGTAACCGACGAGGATCAGCACCACGCTGAGGAGGAACGGCACGCGCCACCCCCAGATCGCGAACTGGTCGCCGGGGGCGATCACGGTCATCAGCGCCATCACGCCGGAGGCGAGCAGCAGGCCGAGGGGAACGCCGATCTGCGGCGAAGCCCCGAAGATACCGCGCTTCTTGCGCGGCGCGTGCTCGACGGCCATCAGCACGGCGCCGCCCCACTCGCCACCGGCCGAGATGCCCTGGATGATGCGCAGGAGCACCAGCAGGATCGGCGCCATGATGCCGATCGTCTCGTATGTCGGGAGCAGGCCGATGAGGGCGGTCGCCGCACCCATCAGGATCAGCGTCCACATGAGCACGGTCTTGCGTCCGAGCTTGTCGCCGTAGTGTCCGGCGAGGAACGCGCCGAGCGGCCGGAACAGGAAGCTCACGCCGACGGTGGCGAAGGCGATGAGTGCACTGTCCGCACCGAGCGGCTCGAAGAACAGCTGGCCGAACACGAGTCCGACGGCCGTGGCGTAGATGAAGAAGTCGTACCACTCGACCGTGGTGCCGACGACGGTGGCGAACACGACGCGGCGCCGATCGGCCGCTGTCGCGATGGTTCCGGTGGGTGTGAACCCATCCTGTGACTGCCCGCTCATGGGGGTGTCTCCTTTGGTTGTGACCGCATTGTCACGGCGTGCAGCGGATGCGGATCCGGAGTGCTTGCCGAGGGGTGAACCGATGATATATGATTTCGAATACGACGCACAAGGCGTCCTGCACGACCACGCAGACGAGCGCGAGGAGGCGCCCCGTGACGGATACCATCGACCGCCCCGGCAAGATCATCGCGATCCACCTGAGCTATGCCTCCCGCGCCGATCAACGCGGCCGGCGTCCCGCCGCCCCCTCCTATTTCTTCAAGCCGGCCAGTTCCGTCGGCGTCTCCGGCGGCTCGGTCGAGCGCCCGGCCGGCACCGAGCTGCTCGCCTTCGAGGGTGAGATCGCCCTCGTCATCGGCACCGCCGCCCGGCGTGTCTCGCTCGACGAGGCCTGGGCGCATGTGGGGTGGGTCACCGCTTCGAACGATCTCGGACTGTACGACCTCCGCGCGAACGACAAGGGCTCGAACGTCCGCTCCAAGGGCGGCGACGGCTACACGCCGCTCGGGCCCGACCTGATCGATGCCCGCACCGTCGACCCCGCGGCCCTCCGCGTGCGCTCCTGGGTCAACGGCGAACTCCGCCAGGACGACACCACGGCTGGGCTCATCTTCCCGCTCGCGCAGCTCGTGGCCGACCTGTCCCAGCACTTCACGCTCGAACCGGGCGATGTGATCCTCACGGGCACCCCCGCGGGATCCTCGGTCATCGTCCCCGGCGACGTCGTCGAGGTCGAGGTGGATGCTCCGGATGCTCCCGGCGCACCGACCTCCGGCCGTCTGGTCACCACCGTGACCCAGGGCGATGTCCCGTTCGACGGCGACCTCGGCTCACTTCCCGCCGTCGACGACCTGCAGCGCACCGAGGCGTGGGGCTCGGCCGAGGCTGCCGGGCTCGCGCCCCCCACCGGTGAGGGGTCGCAGAATGCCGCGCCCGCCCCTGCCGACGCGGCGATTCCTGACCCTTCACGCCTCTCCCCCGAACTGCGAGCCCTGCTCCTCGAAGCTCCGACGGCGGGGCTCTCCGCCCAGCTCCGCAAGCGCGGACACCACTCCTGCTTCATCGACGGGGTGTCGGTGAACATCCCCGGCAGCAAGATCGTCGGCACCGCGAAGACCCTGCGGTTCGTGCCGTTCCGCGAAGACCTGTTCAAGGCCCACGGCGGCGGGTACAACGCCCAGAAGCGGGCGTTCGACGCCGTGGATGACGGCGAGATCATCGTGATCGAGGCCCGCGGCGACGCCACCACGGGCACGCTGGGCGACATCCTCGCCCTTCGCGCGAAGGCCCGCGGCGCTGCCGGCGTCGTGACCGACGGCGGGGTCCGTGACTTCGACGCGGTCGCCGAGATCGGACTCCCCGTGTTCTCGCAGGGCGCGCACCCCTCGGTCCTCGGCCGCAAGCACGTGCCGTGGGACGTGGACGTCACCATCTCCTGCGGCGGCGCGACCGTGCAGCCCGGCGACATCATCGTCGGCGACGGTGACGGCGTGATCGTCATCCCGCCGTCCCTGGCGGCCGAGGTCGCGGCCGACGCCGTGGCGCAGGAGGTCGAAGACGCCTGGATCGCCGAGCAGGTCGCCGCCGGTCACCCGGTCGACGGCCTGTTCCCGCTCAACGCCCAGTGGCGTGCCCGCTATGAGGAGGCCACAGCCCATCGGAGCACCCGATGACGATGACGACGGCCAGCAAGTCCGAGGTCGCGTACGAGTGGATCCGCTCGCGCATCACGGGACACATGTTCAGCCCCGGCTACCGGCTGGTGCTGGGCTCGATCGCCGAAGACCTCAAGATGAGCGTCGTCCCCGTGCGCGAGGCGATCCGCCGCCTCGAAGCCGAAGGGCTCGTCACGTTCGAGCGCAATGTCGGAGCGCGGGTGACCCTGGTCGACGAGAGCGAATACGCCCACACGATGCAGACGCTCGGCCTCGTCGAGGGGTGCGCCACCGCGCTCTCCGCTCCCCTGCTCGACGAGTCGGCCCTCGAAGAGGCCGCCCGCATCAACGAGCGCATGGCGCAGATGCTCGACCACCTCGACGCCCACGCCTTCACCGAGCTCAACCGCCAGTTCCACTCGGTGCTGTTCGAGCCGTGCCCCAACCCTCATCTGCTCGACCTGGTGCACCGCGGCTGGTCTCGGCTCTCCGGCATCCGCGACACGACCTTCGCGTCGGTCCCCGGACGCGCCCAGCACTCGGTCGAAGAGCACACCCAGATCCTCGAGCTCATCCGCGCGGGCGCCGACCCGCTCGAGATCGAACTCGCCGCCCGCAACCACCGCTGGCGCACGATGGACGCGTTCCTCGACGCCCTGCACACCCGTTCCGCCCAGACGACCGGAGAACACTCATGACCGATTCGCGCATCCCCGCCGACCTCCCCGACCACATCCAGCACTACATCGACGGCGCGTTCGTCGATTCCGTCGACAGCGACACCTTCGACGTGCTCGACCCGGTCACCAACCAGACCTACACGACGGCCGCCGCCGGCAAGAAGGCCGACATCGATCTCGCCGTCGCCGCCGCCAAGCGCGCCTTCGATGAAGGGCCCTGGCCGCGGATGCTCCCCCGCGAGCGCTCGCGCGTGCTGCACCGCATCGCCGACCTCGTCGAGTCCCGCGACGCGCGCCTCGCTGAGCTCGAGTCATACGACTCCGGTCTTCCGATCACGCAGGCGCTCGGTCAGGCCCGCCGCGCCGCGGAGAACTTCCGCTTCTTCGCCGACCTGATCGTCGCGCAGTCCGACGACGCCTTCAAGGTGCCCGGGCGCCAGATGAACTACGTGAACCGCAAGCCGATCGGCGTCGCCGGCCTCATCACGCCGTGGAACACCCCCTTCATGCTCGAGTCCTGGAAGCTCGGCCCCGCGCTGGCGACCGGCAACACGGTCGTGCTCAAGCCCGCCGAATTCACGCCGCTCTCGGCCTCCCTCTGGGCCGGCATCTTCGAAGAGGCAGGTCTCCCCCAGGGTGTCTTCAACCTCGTGAACGGCCTCGGCGAAGACGCAGGCGACGCTCTCGTGAAGCACCCCGACGTGCCGCTCATCTCCTTCACGGGCGAGAGTTCGACCGGCCAGCTGATCTTCGGCAACGCCGCGCCCTTCCTCAAGGGCCTGTCGATGGAGCTCGGCGGCAAGTCCCCCGCCGTCGTCTTCGCCGATGCCGATCTCGAAGCCGCGGTCGATGCCACGATCTTCGGCGTCTTCTCCCTCAACGGCGAGCGCTGCACGGCCGGATCGCGCATCCTCGTCGAGCGTTCGATCTACGAGGAGTTCGTCGAGCGCTACGCGGCGCAGGCGAAGCGCGTCAAGGTCGGCTACCCGCACGATCCGGCCACCGAGGTCGGCGCGCTCGTGCACCCCGAGCACTACGAGAAGGTGATGAGCTACGTCGAGATCGGCAAGACGGAAGGACGTCTGGTCGCCGGCGGCGGTCGCCCCGAGGGCTTCGACGAGGGCAACTTCGTCGCACCGACCGTGTTCGCCGACGTCTCCTCCGACGCCCGGATCTTCCAGGAGGAGATCTTCGGCCCGGTCGTCGCGATCACACCGTTCGACTCCGACGAGGAGGCGCTGTCCCTCGCGAACAACACCAAGTACGGGCTTGCCGCCTACATCTGGACCAACGACCTCAAGCGCGCACACAACTTCGCGCAGTCGGTCGAGGCCGGCATGGTGTGGCTCAACAGCAACAACGTGCGCGACCTCCGCACCCCGTTCGGCGGTGTGAAGGCCTCGGGCCTCGGTCACGAGGGCGGCTACCGCTCGATCGACTTCTACACCGACCAGCAGAGCGTGCACATCACGCTCGGCGGAGCCCACAACCCGACCTTCGGCAAGAACTGATACCCGTCTGCCCGATCACGCAAGGACGCTGACATGACACACCGCGAAGACATGACCCTGACCTCCTCCGGCTTCTACGTCTCCCAGGAGGCGCCGATCCACTCGGAGAACCCCGTGGCGACACCGAAGAGCACGCCGCCGGACATCCTCCGCTGCGCGTACATGGAGCTCGTGGTCACCGACCTCGCGGCCTCCCGTCAGTTCTACGTCGACGTGCTGGGTCTCTACGTGACAGCAGAAGACGACGAGGCGCTCTACCTGCGCTCGACCGAGGAGTTCATCCATCACAACCTCGTGCTGCGCAAGGGACCGATCGCCGCTGTCGCCGCCTTCTCGTACCGGGTCCGCACGCCCGAAGACCTCGACCGCGCCGTCGAGTTCTACACGGAGCTCGGCTGCGACGTGCGTCGGAACGAGAACGGCTTCGTCAAGGGCATCGGCGACTCCGTGCGCGTGGTCGACCCGCTCGGCTTCCCGTACGAGTTCTTCTACGCCACCGAGCACGTCGAGCGGATGTCGTGGCGCTATGACCTCCATATCCCGGGCGAACTGGTGCGTCTCGACCACTTCAACCAGGTCACCCCCGACGTGCCGCGCGCGGTCGGCTTCATGCAGGACCTCGGATTCCGGGTCACGGAAGACATCCAGGACGAGGAGGGCACCGTCTACGCCGCGTGGATGCGCCGCAAGCCCACCGTGCACGACACCGCCATGACCGGCGGCGACGGGCCCCGCATGCACCACGTGTGCTTCGCGACGCACGAGAAGCACAACATCCTCGCGATCTGCGACAAGCTCGGCGCGCTCCGCCGCTCCGATGCGATCGAGCGCGGCCCCGGCCGCCACGGCGTCTCGAACGCGTTCTACCTGTACCTGCGCGACCCCGACGGACACCGCGTCGAGGTGTACACGCAGGACTACTACACGGGCGACCCCGACAACCCGGTCGTCACCTGGGACGTGCACGACAACCAGCGCCGCGACTGGTGGGGGAACCCCGTCGTCCCGTCCTGGTACACGGATGCCTCGCTCGTGCTCGACCTCGACGGCAACCCGCAGCCGGTCGTCGCCCGCACCGACTCCAGCGAGATGGCGGTGACCATCGGCGCCGACGGCTTCTCGTACACCCGCGCCGAGGACGACAAGGACATGCCCGAGTACAAGCAGGGCGAGTACAAGCTCGGCCACCAGCTCTAGGAGGCACCGATGCTGTCAGGCGAGACCATCTCGGCGATCGCGGCGGAGCTCGCCGAAGCCGATCGCACGCACAGCGTGATCCCGCGCATCACCGCACGGTACCCGGAGGCGACGGTCGAGGACTCGTATGCGATCCAGGGGGTCTGGCGCGACCAGAACCTCGCAGCGGGCCGTCGGCTCGTCGGGCGCAAGATCGGGCTGACATCCAAGGCGATGCAGCAGGCGACGGGCATCACCGAGCCGGACTACGGCGTGATGTTCGACGACACGGTCTGCGAGTCCGGCGCCGAGATCCCGGTGGACCACTTCTCGAACGTGCGCATCGAGGTCGAGCTTGCCTTCGTGCTGAAGAGCCCACTGGAAGGCCCCGACTGCACTCTCGAAGACGCCCTCGCGGCGATCGACTATGCCGTGCCGGCCCTCGAGGTGCTCAACTCGCACATCGAGCTGGAGGGTCGGACGATCGTCGACACGATCAGCGACAACGCGGCGTACGGGGCGATGGTGCTCGGCACGGTCCACAAGCGCCCCGATGAGATCGACCTGCGCTGGGTACCGGGCGTCCTGTCCCGCAACGGCGAGATCGAGGAGACCGGCGTCGCCGCCGGAGTGCTCGGCCATCCGGCCACCGGCGTGGCCTGGCTCGCGAACAAGTTCCATCAGCACGGCGCGCGTCTCGAAGCAGGCGAGATCATCCTGGCAGGATCGTTCACGCGCCCGATGTGGGTGTCGCGTGGCGATGAAGTGCTGTGCGATTACGGACCGATGGGAACAATCGCATGCCGCTTCGTCTAGACCCCTCCTTCCGCGAACAGCTCGCGGACTCCGATCACCCGTTCGTGGGCATGTGGGTCTGCTCCGGCAGCCCGCTTCTCGCGGAGGTCGCTGCAGGGTCCGGGCTGGACTGGCTGCTGATCGACATGGAGCACTCGGCGAACACGCTCGACTCCGTGCTGCAGCAGCTGCAGGCCGTCGCCGCCTATCCGATCGCCCCGCTCGTGCGCGTGCCGTCGAACGACACGGTCGCGATCAAGCAGATCCTCGATCTCGGGGCGCAGAATCTTATCGTCCCGATGGTCTCCTCAGCCGATGAGGCCCGCGCCGCCGTGGCCGCCACCCGCTACCCGCCGGAGGGCGTACGCGGAGTGGGAAGCGCCCTGGCCCGCAGCGCCCGGTGGAACCGCGTCGACCAGTATCTGCAGGAGTCCGCGCAGCACGTCTCGCTGACCGTGCAGATCGAGACGGCTGCAGGGGTCGAGGCCGCAGCCGACATCGCCGCGGTCGACGGCGTGGATGCCGTCTTCGTCGGACCGTCCGACCTGTCCGCTTCGATGGGGCTCCTCGGGCAGCAGACGCATCCCGATGTGACGGCCTCCGTCGAGAAGGTGTTCGCCGCGGTCAAGGCCGCGGGCAAGGCCGTCGGCGTGAACGCGTTCGACCCCGCCGCCGCTGATGCCTACCTCGCCGCGGGCGCGGACTTCGTGGCCGTGGGTGCGGATGTCGCCCTGCTGGCCCGCGCATCCGAGGCGCTGGCGGCGCGATTCATCGCCGCGGACGGGGCGGCGCGCGCCAGCTACTGAGCCGCTCACACGAACGGTGTGCGAGCTAGCGGATTCATAGCATTTCCGGCGAGACTGTCGGCATGACCTTCGCCGCGCTCCAGCCCCTCGCCGACCGTGCCGCCCTCTTCGTCGCACTCCGACAGGAAGCCCTCTCCGCCGCCGCCGACGCGCTCGGTGAGCACCGCTGGGACGCGGACATGGCGGCCGGCACGCTCACCTTCACGGCGAACGACGACCCTTCGAAGCAGTTCGTCGCCCGCGCGCACCTGATCGCGACGATCGCGCCGGGCCCCCGTTCGCTGCTGTGGGCCTGGGCGCACCCCAACGGGGACCCGCAGGGCGTCGCCGCTCAGCTGCACGCATACGGCACCGAGCACGGCATCGCGGAGTTGACGAACTCGGAAGTGCCGTTCCCCGAGGGCGCGGGCGACGACGACTGGATCGCGCAGGCGGCGCACACCATCGGCGGCGTCGCCGTCGAGCTGACCGGACGCTCCCCGTACTACTCCGCGCCCGTCGGCAACGGCACCCGCGCGGTGTTCCTGCTCGACGCACCGCTCGCACCGCTCACCGTCGCCGACGCGGTCGTCGCCCTCCCCCGTGTGCTCGCCGGAGCAGACCTGCCCGACGCCCGCACCGCGGTCTGGGACCTCGCCCGACTCGCCGGCTGGACCCTGACCTGGACCGACGAGGCCTTCTCGGGCGCGTCCGTGTCGGACACCACCGGCACGGCGACGTTCCGCTTCGACGAGCAGGCCCGCATCAGCGGCATCGAGAGCACGCTGCACCCACAGGGCTGACCGCGCGGGGCGGCCGCTCCGCATCCGCGTCACCGCGATCTGTGGGATTCTGGTCGCATGAAGAACGGAATCGTCCGGTTCGCCGCGCTCTACGTGTTCAACGTCGCGGTGCTGCTCCTGATCGGTCTGCTGCTGCCCGGCGTCTCCGTCGGGTTCAATGCCCTGTGGGCATCGGTCATCCTGACCCTTGCGGCACTCTTCGTGAAGCCGCTGATCGCCAGTGCCTTCCGCAAGTCCGCCGCGAAGTCGGCCGCCGAACGCACGAAGACCGGCGAGAAGATCGTCCAGTACGTGCTCGTCTACCTCGTCGAGCTCATCGTCTGGGTGCTCACGGTGTGGCTGAGCGGCGTGCGCGCCTCGGGTTTCTGGGCGTTCGTGCTGCCGCCGCTCGCCCTGCTGTTCGGCTGGATGATCTACGACCAGATCGACGACCGGATGCGGGCCAAGGCCGCGGAGATCTACGACTCCGTGCAGGCGCGGGTGACGGGCGGACGCTCGAAGTCCGCACCCGCGACGGCCTCCACGACGGCCGCACCCGAGTCCCCCGAGACGACCGCGGCCCGCGACGAGCTCAACGACGGGCTCACGCCCGAGCAGCGACGGATGCTCGACGAACTCGGCTGACCGGCCTCACCTCGCAGTCAAACGACGATGTCGCAGGAATCTCACGGATTCCTGCGACATCGTGCGTATCTGCGGCGACCGGGGGCTACACGACCCGCTCGGCGGCCTCGACGACATTCGTCATGAGCAGGGCGACCGTCATCGGCCCCACACCGCCGGGGTTCGGCGAGATGTAACCAGCGACATCCGCGACGCCGGGGGCGACGTCACCGAAGACCAGGCTCTTGCCGGTCTCCGGGTGCGTCTCCCGCGTCACGCCGACGTCGAGCACGGCGGCACCGGGCTTGACGTCCTCGGCGCGGATCAGGTGCTTGACGCCGGCCGCAGCCACGATCACGTCCGCCTCACGCAGGTACCGCGGCATGTCGACGGTGCCGGTGTGCGTCAGCGTGACCGTCGCGTTGAGGTCGCGACGGGTGAGCAGCAGCCCGATGGAACGGCCGATGGTCACACCGCGACCGACCACGACCACGTGCTTGCCCTTGAGGTCGTAGTCGTTGCGCAGCAGCAGCTCGATCACGCCGCGCGGCGTGCAGGGCAGCGGTGTGTGGATCGGACCGTTGACGTTCAGCACGAGGCGGCCGAGGTTGGTCGGGTGCAGTCCGTCGGCATCCTTCGCCGGATCGATCCGCTCCAGGATGGCGTCGGTGTCGAGGTGCTTCGGCAGCGGCAGCTGCACGATGTAGCCGTGGCACGCGGGGTCGGCGTTGAGCTCGTCGATCAGCGCCTCGACCTCGGCTTGCGTCGCATCCGCCGGCAGCTCGCGTTGGATCGAGTTCATCCCGATCGCCTCGGACTGCCGGTGCTTCATGCCCACGTACAGCTGCGATGCCGGGTCTGCACCCACGAGCACCGTCGCGATGCCCGGGGTGACGCCCCGCTCCTTCAGCGCCGCGACGCGTTCCGTGAGTTCGGCACGGATCGCGGCGGAAGCCGCCTTCCCGTCGAGGATCTTCGCCGTCACTGCTGCAGGTCCGGGTAGAGGGGGAACGCGGCGGCCAGGGCGTCGACGCGGGCGCGCAGCGACTCCACATCCGCACCCGGGAGCAGCGCGAGGGCGATGATGTCGGCGACCTCGGTGAACTCGGCGTCACCGAAGCCGCGGGTCGCGAGCGCCGGCGTGCCGACGCGCAGACCCGAGGTCACCATCGGCGGACGCGGGTCGTTCGGAACGGCGTTGCGGTTCACGGTGATGTGGATGTCGTGCAGCAGGTCTTCCGCCTGCTTGCCGTCGATCTCGGCGTCGCGCAGGTCGACCAGCACCAGGTGCACGTCGGTGCCGCCCGAGCGCACCGCGATGCCGGCATCCTTCACGTCCTGCTGCGAAAGGCGCTCGGCGATGAGCTTCGCTCCGCGCAGCACGCGCTCCTGGCGCTCCTTGAATTCCGGGGTGCCGGCGAGCTTGAACGCGGTCGCCTTGGCGGCGATCACGTGCATCAACGGTCCGCCCTGCTGGCCCGGGAAGACCGCGGTGTTGATCTTCTTGGCGAGCTCGGCGTCGTTCGTGAGGATGAAGCCCGAGCGCGGGCCACCGATGGTCTTGTGCACGGTCGAGGAGACGACGTGGGCGTGCGGAACCGGGTTCGGGTGCAGACCCGCGGCGACCAGACCGGCGAAGTGCGCCATGTCCACCCAGAGCAGCGCGCCGACCTCATCGGCGATCTCGCGGAAGGCCGCGAAGTCCATGGTGCGCGGGTAGGCCGACCAGCCGGCGATGATGACCTTGGGCTTGTGCTCAATCGCGAGGCGGCGGACCTCCGCCATGTCGATGGTCGAGGTCTCGGGGTCGACACCGTACGCGACGATGTCGTAGAGCCGGCCGGAGAAGTTGATCTTCATGCCGTGCGTGAGGTGGCCGCCCTGGTCGAGCGACAGGCCGAGCAGGGTGTCGCCGGGGCGGGCGATCGCGTGCAGGACCGCGGCGTTCGCCGACGCGCCGGAGTGCGGCTGCACGTTCGCGAACTCGGCGCCGAACAGGCTCTTCGCCCGCTCGATCGCGAGGGACTCCGCGACGTCGACCTCTTCGCAGCCACCGTAGTAGCGGCGGCCGGGGTATCCCTCGGCGTACTTGTTCGTGAGCACGGAACCCTGCGACTGCAGGATCGAGACGGGAACGAAGTTCTCCGAGGCGATCATCTCGAGGAAGGTCTGCTGACGCTTCAGCTCACGGTCGAGGACCTGTGCGATCTCGGGGTCGACCTCGGCGAGCGGGGCGTTGCAGTAACGGTCGGTCATGGTGACATGCTCCTTTGACGACGGATTCGAAAGGGGTGTTCCTATCGGCCCAGGCGCGCGGTCGAATTCCGTGGTCAGTCGCTCCCCGGTGGTAGTCCACCCAGACGCCAGTCGCGACGGTTACGAGCATAGCGGATGCCCGAGGCGGCGAACGCGGAGACATCGACACCCCGCCACAGAATCGATTCGATTCCCCGTTCCGTTGAGGGGCCGCGGCAGGTAGGTTTTGTTCATGGTCCTTCCTCATCCCCTTCCTCTCGTGCCCGTGCCCGTCTCCGCCGCCGCACGAGAAGGGCGGATGCCCGTCACCGCGACGACGCGCGTGCTCGGCTCCTCCCCCGCCGCCGCCCAACTGATCGACGCGGTGGAGCGCCGCACCGGCATCCGCCTCTCCGTCGCCGACGGGGCCCCCGCCGAGATCGAGCTGTTCGTCGACCCGAATTCGTCGGCGCCGGAGGGCTACACGCTCGAGATCGGTGAGCGGGCCGTCGTCGTCGGCGCCGACGAGGCCGGCCTCTTCTACGGCGTGCAGACACTGCTGCAACTGCTCCGGCAGGACGACTCCGGCTGGGCGCTCCTCGGCGCCGACATCGCCGACTCCCCCCGCTTCGCCCGGCGCGGCGTGATGCTCGACGTGGCCCGGCACTTCTTCGGCGTCGACGACGTCAAGAAGTTCATCGACAGCACGAGCGCACTCAAACTCAACCATCTGCACCTCCACCTCAGCGACGACCAGGGGTGGCGTGTGCACATCGACTCCTGGCCGCGGCTCACGGAGCTGTCGGCCGGCACGTCGGCGAACGGCGACCCTGGCGGCTTCTACACGAAGGACGACTACCGGGAGATCGTCGCGTACGCCGCATCCCGGCACATGATCGTGATCCCCGAGATCGACCTCCCCGGTCACACGCACGCGATCGGCGTCGCCTACCCGGAGCTCGTCGAGGAGCCGGTCATGAACGACAACCTGATCGCGGATTCGGAACGCCTCGGCCAGGCGCTGCCGGTCGCCGGCGAGAGCTACCTGGGCTGGGGCGTCGGACACTCCAGCGTGCGCATCCACGAGGAGCGCACGTACGACTTCGTGCGCGACGTCGTCCGTGAGCTGGCCGAGATGACACCCGGTCCGTACATCCACATCGGCGGCGACGAGTCGCTCGGCACGCCCCAGGCGGACTTCGACCTGTTCGCCGAGCGCGCCACCGCGATCGTGGTCGACGCGGGCAAGACACCGGTCGCCTGGCATGAGATGGGATCGGCGGCGAACATCGCCGAGGGTACGGTCGGGCAGTACTGGGGCAAGACGACCCCGGAGGGCGCCCATGCGGAAGAGGCCGCGCACTTCGTCGAGCGCGGCGGCGCACTGATCATGTCCGCGGCCGACGTCACCTACCTCGACATGAAGTACACCGAGGACTTCCCCCTGGGACTCACCTGGGCCGCGATCATCGACGTCCGCTCCGCCTACGAGTGGGAGCCGACCGCGGTCCTCGACGTGCCGGATGCCGCGATCCTCGGCGTCGAAGCGCCGCTGTGGTCCGAGACCACGCGCACACCCGGCGACGTCGAGCAACTGGTCTTCCCCCGCGTGGCCGCCCAGGCGGAGGTGGCATGGTCGCCGCAGCACGCTCCCGAGCGGGTGTGGGAGTCCTTCCGCGAGCGGGTCGGAGCGCTCGCCCCGCTGTGGAAGGCTGAGGGGGTCGATTTCCACCCCGCAGACGAGATCCCCTGGAGCGAACGTTGAGCACCCACTCCTCCGCGACCGGTTCACTGGTCGTCCATTCGGCCAGGATCGTCGATCGCGGCGAGATCACCGAAGACGGCTGGGTCCGCATGGAGAACGGCGCCGTCACGGCTCGCGGCACCGGCGCCGACTGGTCGCCCGCCGATGAGGTCATCGACGCCGCGGCGGATGCCGGACCCGGCGCCCTGCTCACCCCGGGTTTCATCGATATCCACGGACACGGTGGCGCCGGCGCATCGTTCGACGACGGGGTCGAGGCGATCCGCACCGGGCGCGATCTGCATCGCGCGCACGGCACCACCCGGGCGGTCGTGTCGCTCGTGACGGCGTCGATCGACGCGCTCGCGCGCAACGTCGCCACGATCGCCGACCTGACCGAGACCGACGCGGACATCCTCGGTTCGCACCTCGAAGGACCCTTCCTCGACCCGGGCCACCACGGCGCGCACGAGCCCGCGCTTCTGCGCCACCCGGTTGCGGCCGACGTCGCGCGTCTGCTCGACGCGGGCCGCGGCACGGTCCGGCAGGTGACGATCGCGCCGGAGCTTCCGGGCGGACTCGACGCGATCCGGCAGATCGTGGCCGCCGGATCCGCGGCAGCCGTGGGACACACCGATGCCGACGCAGCGATGGCGGTCGCCGCATTCGAGGCCGGCGCGTCGATCCTCACCCACGCGTTCAATGCGATGCCCGGCATCCACCATCGTGCTCCCGGACCGGTGCTCGCCGCCGCCGCAGATCATCGTGTGGTGCTGGAGGCGATCGCCGACAACGTGCACCTCGACCCGCACGTCATCAAGCTCGTGTTCGACTCCGCCCCGGGCCGAGTGGCTCTCATCACCGACGCCATGGCCGCGGCCGGAAGCGCCGACGGCCACTACGACCTCGGAGCGGTGAGCGTCACGGTCGAGAACGGCGTCGCCCGAACCGACGACACCGGTTCGATCGCCGGATCGACCCTCACTCAGGATGTCGCGCTGCGACGCACGGTGGCCGCCGGCGTGGACGTCGCTGAAGCCGTGCGGGCCCTCACCGAGACGCCGGCGCGGGCGATCGGCCGCTCCACCGAACTCGGCGGGCTCCGGGTCGGGATGCTCGGAGATGCCGTACTGCTGGATGCCGAGCTGCGCGTCGCACGAGTGTGGTCAGGACCACGGCTGCACGCCTAGAGGCAGCAGAGCATCGCGCGACGCGCAACCCTGCGCTCTCCGGTCGTTCAGGTTCGGGTGGGGGGCCGCCGGTCCCCAGATCGACGGCCCCGTTCCCCTCTCAGAGCCGGTGGCCGGGCTCTCCTCCCCCGAGGATCCCGACCGACCGCTGCCTGAATCCCGCCCCCCGGAGGAATTCGTACGGCTGTCTCTATGGGATGAGACGGCATCCCCACCGATTCATTACGCGACTTCTCGAAAATCTTCGGAAAGCCACCCCGGTCCGAGGACCGATCCACGCGGGAGGCCGCCGGTCCCCAGATCGGCGGTCTCTTCCTCGTGTGCAGAGATGGGGGGCCGGGCTCTCCTCCCCCGAGGATCCCGACCCGCCCGACCGGTGCAGGTCCTTCACACCAGCACCTGAACTCCGCCCCCCGGTGGAGTTCGTACGGCTGTCTCTATGGGATGAGACGGCGACCCCTCGGGTTCATTACGCGACTTCGGAAAAAAGTTCGTGCCGCCGTGCTCCCGCGGGCCGCGGGCTCCCCGTCGGCCTGGCGGGATCCCGTATATCTGTTCAGAATCCGCAGGGAAGGGTGGCTTAGCTGGGAGATTCGCGAGAGAATGATGAAGTCGCGTGATGAGCGGCGCCCTCACGCATCTCACCCTGTAGAGACGTACCTGCGCCCGCGACAGATGGATGATTGTGCACGAAGAGAACACGACTCACGACGAACCGATCGGCGACGCCGACCTGATCCTGCGAGCCCGCTCGGGCGACACAGGCGCGTTCGGCGAACTCTGGCGTCGCCACTATCCGTCCGGCCTCGCGGTCGCTCGCTCGGTCACCTCCTCGATCGACCCGGACGACCTGGTCCAAGAGGCGTACACCCGCATCTACCAGGCGATCCTCAAGGGCGGCGGTCCCAACGGCTCCTTCCGCGCCTACCTCTTCACGAGCATCCGCAACACTGCCGCAGGATGGGGTCGCGCCCGCCGGGAGACCGCGATCGACGAGCTCGACGCCGTCGCCGACCCCGACACCACCGACCAGGCCGCGAACGAGGCGCTCGATCGGAGCCTCACCGCGCAGGCTTTCCGCAGCCTTCCCTCCCGTTGGCAGGAGGTGCTCTGGTACACCGAGATCGAGCAGATGAAGCCGCAGGAAGTCGGACACCTGCTGGGCATGAAATCCGGCGCGGTGTCGCAGCTGGCGTTCCGCGCTCGCGAAGGTCTCCGCGAGGCCTGGATCCAGGCCCATCTGCGCAGCGCCGACGAAGGCTCCGAATGCCAGTGGACGATCGAACATCTCGGCGCCTACTCGCGCGGCAACCTCAGCACTCGTGACCACAAGCGCCTCGAGCTGCACCTCGATGAGTGCGCCCGATGCATGATCGTCGCTGCCGAGGCCAAAGACGTCTCCAAGCGCCTCGCCCTCGTGCTGCTCCCGCTCGTGCTCGGCGTCACCGGCGCGGCCGGATACCTTGCGACGCTGCAGGGCGCCGGCACTCCCATCGTGGCTCTGGCTGCCATGCCGTCCGGCATCCCCGGAGCGGTGTTCGCCGGAGACCCGACGGGTCCGGCGGCGACGGGCATCGCCTCCTCGGGTGGCGGGACCGGGTCGGGTGGCGCCGCCGGCGGCGGTGCGACCGCAGGAGCGGGCTCGACCGGTGGCGCGTTGACGGGGATCGGCGCCCTCGTCGGCGCGGGCTCCGCTGCACTGGTCGTCGCGGGAGTCGTCGCCGCGGCCACCATCATTCCTGGACTCGCCGGGGCGGACCCGGCCACATCGCAGCCCAGCGCCGGAGACTCCGACCCGTCGTCGATCACTTCGCAGGTCGGCCCCGACGCCTCGTTGAACCTCGACGAGCCGATCGTCATCGACGAGCTGGAGACCGTGCCGGAAGAGGCGCCGGTCATTCCTCCTGAGGAAGACTCCTCGCCGGCGCAGCCGCGGGAAGACGCCGGCCCGGTCATCGCTCCGCCGGTTCCCCCCGCGACTCCCGTCGATCCCGTGGACCCGGTCGATCCCGTGGACCCGGTCGATCCCGTGGACCCGGTCGATCCCGTGGACCCGGTCGATCCCGTGGACCCGGTCGATCCTGCGGTCCCGACGGAGGCACCCACCTGGTCCGCTGCGACCATCTGGTTCAGCGGTTTCACCATCCACTACAGCGTGCCGGTCACCGGCGCACCGGGAACGACGGTCGAAGCGCTCCTCGACGGCAGCGGCGGCGGCGGCGACAGCATCGTCCTCGACGACGCGGGCACCGGGACGATCGATCTTCGTCCGAGCTTCTGGCAGGTCGTGGACGCCGACACGACCGTCGTCACGTTCCGCTACGTCCTGGCTGACAAGGTCGGCCCGTCCGCCGACACGACTCTGCTGGCACTCGAATCCGGCCCCGCCGTCGAGGCCGTCCTGCAGGAGGCGGAGCAGGCTCTCGAGGGCGACGACGCGACGACGGCCGTCACCGCCGCGGAGACGCAGCCGGCTCCCGCCGAGCCCGCACCCGCACCCGCACCCTTCGAGCCCGCACCGGCACCCGTGGCACCCGCGCCGGCTGCACCGGCACCGGCCGCACCGGCACCGGCCGCACCGGCGCCTGTCGCACCTGCTCCCGAAGAGCCGGTCGATTCCGCCCCCGCCGCCGAGGCTCCCGCCACCGCCACCGCCACCGCCGACACCGCCGCCGTCGCACCGGCTGAGGACGCTCCGGCCGCCGAATAGACTGGATGCATGTCCTCGGATCCCGCACCCGTCCCCGGCGTCGAGCGCCCGACCATCTCCGCTCTCGACGTCGTCCGCACCGTCGTCCTGGTCGCTGCGGTCGCCTCTCTCGCCCTGTGGGGCTTCGCCAGCTGGGACCTCCCCTGGAACGTCATCCTCGGTATCGGTGCGCCGGTGCTCGTGATCCTCGTCTGGGCGCTCTTCCTGTCTCCGCGCCCGGTACTGCGCGTGCACCCGTTCCTCCGCGCCGCCGTCGAGCTGCTGATCTACGTCGGCGTCACGATCGCCTGGTGGTCGATGGGCCAGGCGCTGATCGGCACCGCGTTCGCCCTGGTGGCCGTCGTCGCGGGCGTTCTCAGTGGTCGGCGCGCACTGTCGTGAGCCTCTCGTGGTGAGCGCGCGGCCGTGAGCGTCCTGGCACGGCTGAAGGAGACGCTCGGCGCGCTCGTCGACACCGACGAGACTGCTCTCGAGCAGGCCAGAGCAGACCGCTCCGGTCATGCCGCCGTCGGACGCCCGATCGCCGTCATCCACGCCGAACGGGTCGAGCACGTCCAGCAGACCATGCGCATCGCGACGGCCACGCGCACCCCCGTCGTCATCCGCGGTGCCGGCACCGGACTCGCCGGTGCCGCCAACGCCGGCAGTGGCGAGATCGTGCTGTCCCTGCGGCGGATGACCGCGATCCGCGAGGTGCGACCAGACGATCTGCTCGCGGTCGTCGAACCCGGCATCCTGAACGCCGACCTCAACACCGAGCTCGCGCGGCACGGCCTGTGGTGGGCGCCCGACCCGGCCAGCCGCGACATCTCCACGGTGGGCGGCAACATCGCCACCGGTGCCGGCGGACTGCTCTGCGCCAAATACGGTGTCGTCCGCGATGCCGTGCTGGGCGTCGACCTCGTGCTCGCGGACGGACGGCTTCTGCACCTCGGCCACCGGAGCGTCAAAGGCGTCACCGGCCTCGACCTCACCGCACTGGTCGTCGGCTCCGAAGGCACGCTGGGTGTCGTGGTGGGAGCGACCCTCAAGCTGCGCAGGCTCGTGCCCGGAGAGACGTGCACGGTCGTCGCCACCTTCCCCGGCGTGCGCGCCGCAGCCTCCGCTTCTGCCGCTGTCACCGCCGCCGGGGTGCAACCGGCGATCATGGAGCTGATGGATGCCGCGAGCCTCACCGCCGTGCACGCGCTCCTCGGTCTCGTCGCCCCGACGCCGGGGGCGGCCCAGCTCACCATCCAGACCGACGGACCCGCCGCCCGTGCCGAGGCCGACGCCATCGCGGAGATCCTCCGTTCCCACGGCGGGGTCACTGTGGTCTCGCACGATCGCGCGGAGGGCGAACAGCTGCTCGCGATCCGCCGATCGATGCACGCGGCGATGGCGTCGCTGGGCACGACGCTCATCGAGGACGTCTCCGTGCCGCGCAGCGCGATGCCCGCCATGTTCGACGAGATCGCGCGCATCGAACGCGAGCACGCGCTCACCATCCCGACGGTGGCGCACGCCGGCGACGGCAATCTGCACCCCAACTTCCTCTTCGAAGGTCCGGACGTGCCGCCCGAGGTGTGGGTCGCGGCGGACGAGCTGTTCCGCGCGGCGATCTGCCTCGGCGGGACCCTGACCGGAGAGCACGGCATCGGCGTGCTGAAGCGCCGCTGGCTCGCCGAAGAGCTCGGTGACGACCAGTGGCAGCTGCAACGGCAGATCGCCGCGGTGTTCGATCCCCTCGGCATCCTCAACCCGGGAAAGGTGTTCAGCCCCGATGCCTGACATCCATGTGAGCGCGGCCGTGATCGTCGATGCCGAAGGCCGGGTGCTGGTCGTCCGCAAGCAGGGCACCACGCGGTTCATGCAGCCGGGAGGCAAGCCCGAGCCGGGCGAATCCGCGGTGCAGACTCTGATCCGCGAGCTCCAGGAAGAGCTGGGGCTCACACTCGACGAGAGTGAGCTTCACCCGCTCGGGACCTTCATCTCCGCGGCCGCGAACGAACCGGGGCACCGTGTCGTCGCTGCGGCCTTCGCGACATCCGTCGACCCCGGAGCCGTCACGGTCCAGGCGGAGCTCGCCGAACTGCGTTGGATCACGCCGGCAGACGTCGCGACACTCCCCCTGGCGCCCCTGAGCGTCGAGCACCTGCTGCCCATCGCCTGGCCCGCGCTGGCGGGCTGAACGCGCCGGGCAGGCGTCAGATGCCCTGCCAGGCCGGCTTGTTCGCGAACGTGTAGCGGTAGTAGTCGGCAAGAGCGAGACGCGATGCCGCAGCCTCATCGACGACGATCGTCGCATGCGGGTGCAGCTGGATGGCGGAGCCCGGAAGGAGCGCGGTGAGCGGTCCCTCGACGGCGCCGGCCACGGCCTCGGCCTTGCCTTCGCCGAAAGCGAGCAGCACCAGGTGCCGCGCCTTCAGGATGGTGCCGAGCCCCTGCGTGATGCAGTGCATCGGCACGTCGTCGATGGAGTCGAAGAAGCGCGCGTTGTCCTCGCGGGTCTGCTCCGTGAGCGTCTTCACCCGGGTGCGCGACGCGAAGGACGACCCCGGCTCGTTGAAGCCGATGTGTCCGTCGGTACCGATCCCGAGGATCTGCAGGTCGACCCCACCGGCCGCATCGATGGCGGCCTCGTAGTCGTCGCCGGCGTGCTGGATCGTCGCGAGAGCGCCGTTGGGAACGTGGATGCGCTGCGGGTCGAGACCGAGTGGTTCGACGACCTCGCGCGTGATCACGGAGCGGTAGCTCTCCGGGTGGGACGGGTCGATGCCGACGTACTCGTCGAGCGCGAAGCCGCGCACCTGCGAGACGTCGCGACCCGCGAGCTGCGTGCGCAGCGCCTGGTACACGGGAAGCGGAGTGGATCCGGTCGCCAGCCCCAGCACCGCATCCGCCCGGCGTTCGATCAGCTCGACGATCTCGGTGGCGACCAAGGCGCCTGCGGCCTCGGCATTCTCGACGATGACGACCTCAGCCATGCGGGACGATCTCCTTCTCGGTGATGGATGCGCCGACCAGTGCGGCGCCGAAAGCGGCAGCGGGAGACCCGGCCGGAAGCAGTTCGATTCTCTCATCCAGGCGGAGGGACCGCATGAACGGCGACGCGTCGGCGCCGGCATGCAGCGCCGCACGCACGCCGGCCTCCAGGCGGTCGCCGAGAGCCGTGAGCCCTCCTCCGATGACGACGGTCTCGACGTCGGCCGAGAGCACGAGCACACGAACGGCGGCGGCAGCGCCGTGGAACAGGTCCTCTCGGAGCGCGAGAGCGAGCGGATCGCCGGCGTCCGCGGCGTCGAAGATGTCTCTGATCGGCAGCGCGCCCGGGCGACCCCAGGCCTTGGCGAGCGCTCCGCCGCCGCAGAACGTCTCGACGCAGCCGTGCTGACCGCATCCGCACAGGCGTCCCTTCGGATCGACCGAGAGGTGCCCCACTTCCCCGGCCGTGCCACGGGCCCCGCGCCAGATGCGGCCGTCGATCACGATGCCGGCGGCGACGCCGGTGCCGAGGTTGAGATATGCCATCGACCCGGTGACCCCGCTCAGGGCCGCCGCACCGAGTGCGGCCGCCTTCACATCGTTCTCCACACGGAACGGCATGCCGAGCGCCTGTTCGGCACGGTCGGCGAGATCGAGGGATTCCACGCCGAGGTTGACCGCATGATCGACGCGGCCGGCGTCGGCGTCGACCAGCCCGGGGATGCCGATTCCGACGGAGCCGATGTCCGACAGCGACAATCCGACGTCATCGGCGAGCCCGCTGACGGCCGTCACGATGCTCTCGACGACGGCATCGTCTCCCCAGCCGGTGACCCGGCGGAGTCGGCCGATGATCTCCCTGGAAGGGTCTACAGCCACGGCGTCGATCTTGGTACCGCCGACGTCCAGGCCCACTCGAATCCGCCGACCGGCGGGGTCGGCAGCACGCGCATCGCTCATCGGATGCTGCTCCCCGCGGTCTCCGCGGTGGCGAAGGGGAGCGTCACGACACGCCCAACTGGCCGGAGAGCACCATGACGGCGGCGCCGCGCAGGACGATGTCCTCCTGGTGGGTCCGGCGCACGACCACGTCCTCGAACACGCCCTCGAGCGTGCGGGCGTGCAGCGTCTCGATCGCGGCATCGATCAGGATGCCGTCGAGCAGATCTGCGGGGCCGGAGAGCACGACCTCGGAGAGATCGAGAGCAGCGACGATCGGAGCGACGGCGATCGCCATCCGCGTTCCGGCGTCGCGCAGGATCTCGTCGCGAGCGTCGGGTTCGGACTCCAGCGCCGCACGCAGGCGGCTGACGCTCAGCCACGCTTCGAGACAGCCGTCCTTGCCGCAGGCGCATCGGGGACCGCCGTCGGTGCCGACGACGACGTGCCCGATCTCCCCCGCCGCGAAGCGGCTGCCCAGCAGCGGCTGGCTGCCGGTGATGAGCCCGGCACCGACGCCCTTGCCGATCTTGATCAGCATGAAGTCGGCCTTCGCGTCCCCGAACGTGTATTCGGCGAGCACCGCCGCGTTGGCGTCGTTCCTGGCGAGGACGGGCAGATCCAGGTCGATGCCGAGCTTCGCCTCGAGCGGGAAGTTCGTCCAGCCGAGGTTCGGCGAGCTGAGGACGAGTCCATCGGGCCGCACGACACCGGGAGTTCCGATGCCGACCCCGAGCAGCGGCTGCGTGGAAGCGGCGACCAGAGTCTTGGCGAGCTCGTGCAGGGCCGCGTACGCCGCTTCGCCGTCGGGCGAGTCCGGCCGCGGCACCTCACGCCGTTCGAGCACGTCGCCGTCGAGGCTCAGCACCGCGCCGGTGAAAGCGCTGGGACCCGAGAGATCGAGGCCGAGGATCTGGTGGCCGACACGGTCGATGTCGATCAGGATGGGCGGCTTGCCCGGACCTACGGCCTCGCGGACGCCCATCTCGATGACGATGCCGTCGGCGATGAATTCGGCGACCAGGTCGGAGATCGTGACTCGGGTCAGCCCGGTCTCTCGCGAGAGATCCGCACGACTCATCGCACCGGCGTGATACAGCGTCTGCAGCACGAGTGCACGGTTGTGGCCGCGTGCATGCTCGGGAAGCACTTTCGCGCGCGAGCGCAGGTGGCGCCCCGGGCCGAAGGCATGCGTGTTCGCGCCGAGGTACTCTACCGGCGGCGCGGGACGCTGTTCATCCGAAACGGACATGTTTGTTAGTAGACCTTACGAACAAAATTTGTGCAACCTCTCCCCGCGGTCGCGCGAGGAGGGTTACCGAAACGTTACATTACTTTCGAAGCTCGGCGGAGGTGTCCTTCGAACGCTCGAGAAGCCGCGTCACCAGACCGGCGACGATGCGCTCGCGTGCCTCGACCGTGAGTGGTTTGCCGGGCACTCCGGGGCGACGCTGATCGGGTGCAGGTCCGTCCAGTGGACGATACCGCACCCCCGCCGCGCGGAGACGGCGCAGCTGCGTCGGCAGACGTCGACCGAAGTCCGCAAACGGTGCCGGGTCACCACCCTCCCAAAGCCGCTCGGCGATCGCCGACAGACGAGGGAACATCGCGAAGTCGACCCGATCACGGGTGGGCAGATGCTCGCTCCAGACGTTGGCCTGACCGCCGACGGCTCCGTCCTCGACGCGCAGGGTGTACGCCCGCTCGATCGTCAGCGGCGGGCCGACCCTGATGGGCTCCTCCGCGGATTCGGACTGCGGGTAGTCGAGGTACGCCTCGAGGTCGGGGCAGGCCACGACCTCGATGCCCCGCGAGAGAGCCGCGCGCATCGCGACCGGGCCACGCCATGCGAGAATCCGGACGCCGTCGGGCACGTCACCCTCGAGCACCTCATCCCACGCCAGCGCCGTGCGACCTCTGGCGCGTACGTGAGCGACGAAATGGGCCGTGAACCACGGCTGCACGTCGTGCGCGGTGGCGAGTCCGAGCTCCTGCATACGCGCGGCGGCCGCGGCGCTCTGCGCCCACTCGGTCACCGGGACCTCGTCACCGCCGATGCCGATCCACTCCGAGTCGAACACGTCGCACAGCGCGTCGATGGCCGCGCGCCCGAAGGCCAGCGAGGCCTCGGTGGGCGCGAGCGTGCGCGGGTTCACGCCGAACCGCTCCCACGGCGACTCGACCGGGTCGCCGACGTCGGTGTTCCCGAGCTCGGGATAGGCGGCGAGCGCGGCCTGCACGTGACCGGGGAGTTCGACCTCCGGGACGAGCGTGACGAAGCGTTCGGCGGCGTACCTCACCAGATCACGCAACTCGGCGGTCGTGTAGAAGCCCTCATGGACGCCGGGCTCGACGGTCGCGAGCGGACCGTGGCCGCGCTGCGTCGCTGCGCGACGGGCACCGATCTCGGTGAGGCGGGGGAAGCCCGGCACCTCGAACCGCCAGCCCTGGTCATCCGAGAGATGCAGGTGCAGGACGTTGAGATGGTGATCCGCGAGCAGGTCGATGAGACGACGGACCTCTTCCACGGTCCGGAAGTGACGTGCGACATCGAGCATCGCGCCTCGCCACGCATAGGCGGGCGCTCCCTCCCAGACTCCGGCCGGAATCGGCGTCGTCGCTCCGTCCGGGTCACGGAGCTGCCGCAGCACCGTGGCACCCCGGTACACGCCGGCAGGGCTCGCACCCCGGACCTCGATGCCCGAGGCGCTCACACTCACGCGGAACGCCTCCGGTGCGATGCGACCCGCCGCTGCGGCATCGGCGCCGAGCGTCTCATCGACCACGAGGCGGATGCCCGGCCGTCCGTCGTCGCGACCGACTCCACCCAGCCTGCCCGCAACGGTGGCGAGCTCCGCGGTGGCGAGCACGGGTGTCTCGTCCGACCAAACGAAACCTGTTGCCAGCGGGTCGATGCGTGCGTCGATGCGCGGCATCGTGGCTCGATGGGGCGCTGGCGGCATCCGCAGCGCCCGCCCCGGCGTGGCACCGGTGGGCTCGCCGTCGGAGACCACGGGCACTCCGCCGACCAGCACCTCGACGATGCCGAGCGGTGGGGTGAACGGCTCGTCGAAGGTCGCGCCGGCGGCGATGGTCTCGGGATCGAAGAGCACCAGGTCGGCGGTCGCGCCGGAGCGGATCACACCGCGCGGAGCATCGTCGCGGTCGAGGCCCAGCCGTCTGGCCGGTGTACCCGCCAGGTGCTGCACCGCCTCCTCCAGCGTGAGGATGCCGAGCTCGCGCACGTAGTGTCCGAGATAGCGCGGGAACGTGCCCCGGCCACGGGGGTGCGGCCGCGCACCGATCAGGATGCCGTCGCTTCCGCCGGTGTGCTGCGGGTGGCGCATGATCGCGCGGACGTTCTCCTCATCGCCGATGTGCATCAGGATGCCGGTGGCCCCCGCATCGGCGATGATCGTGTCGAGCACGACGTCGACGGCTCGACGCCCCGTGGTCTCGGCGATCTCGGCGACCGTCCGACCGACCAGGTCGACCAGGTCAGGATGGGCCGTACCGGAGATCTGGATCTGCGTCCAGTCGGCCCTCTCACCGTGGAAGCCGTCGCAGCCGACCTCTTCGAGTTCGACGCGGACCGTCTCCCGACCGGCCGCGTCCAGCTCGGCGACAGCACGCAACAGGTCGCCCGTGGCGGCGAGCCTGCTCGGCAGCAGGGCAGCGAGCGTGGTGGCTCCCGGCAGATAGGGATAGGTGTCCAGGGTCACGTCGACGCCCTCCGCGATGGCCTCATCGATGAGAGCGAGGAGCTCCGCTGCCCGCCCCCGGTTCGGGGTGAAGTTCATCGTGGCGTGGGTGAGGTGGACGGGACACCCGGTGCGGCGGCCGATGTCGAGCGCCTCCCGGTAGGCGTCGAGCGCTCCCCCGCCGTAGCTGCGGGTGTGCGGCGCCCAGTAGCCACCACGCTCCGCGACCACGCGGCACAGTGCCTCGAGCTCCGCCGTGTCGGCGTACATCCCCGGCGTATAGGTGAGGCCGCTCGACATCCCGAACGCACCGGAATCCAACGCCGCGCCGAGCAGATCGGCCATCGCAGCGATCTCGGCGGCTGTGGCCGGACGGTTCTCGTGCCCGACGACCATCATCCTCAGGTTCCCCTGCGGCACGAGGACCGCCGCGTTCGCCACCGTCGCGGCATCGATCGCGGCGAGCAGGTCGTCCACGGTCCGCCACGGCACCTCGGCCGGCATCCCGTTCCACCCGGCGATCTGGCCGGGGATGACGGCGGCCGCGCGGTCGTCCAACGGGGCGTAGCCGAGGCCGTCCTGACCGAGCACTTCGGTGGTGACCCCCTGCCGGATCTTCGCTTCGTGGGCAGCGCCGCTCAGCACGGCGAGGTCGCTGTGCGCGTGCATGTCGATGAATCCCGGGGCCAGCACCAGGCCGGCCGCATCGATCTCCGTCGCGCCATCCGGAAGCTCGAGGCTCTCCGCCGCCTCGCTCGTCAGCACCGCGGCCACCCGGGCACCCTCGACGGCGACGTCGGCCACGTAGCGCGCCGCCCCCGTCCCGTCGACGACTGTCGCTCCGCGGTAGACCCGCACCAGGTCGGCCGCCGCCTTCTCCGCACTCAGAAGCATGTCGCGACCGCCCCGATCACGCGCGGGTCATCCGCGTCGGGATCCTCGATCACGGCGACCACCCGCCACTTGTCGAACGCCGTGCACGGGTGCGAGAGGCCCAGACGCACCACGTCGCCGACCCCCGCCGAAGCGCCGTCCGCGAGCCGCAGGAACGCATGCTGATCGTTGAGCGCCGTGATCTCACCGTCGACCGACTGCGGGACCGGCAGATCGAGATCGAACGGCACGTCGCGACGGCCCGCATCCAACAGGGCGAGGCCCTCTTCCGGCTGCGAGACGACACGTGACCAGGCGTGCATCGCCGAACGAAGTGGCGCGGTTCCGGTCAACGGGCCGAACGGCGACATGCGGGAGTAGAACCCGTCGTCGTGGATCTGGAAGGCACCAGACCGCAGGACGACGTCGGCCTCCGCGCCCTGGGGCGCGAGTACCGTGGCAGCCCGATCGGGGAACGAGCTGCCGCCCGCGCTGAGCACAGGGCGGATGTCCACGGGGTACACCAGGCGCGTGTGCAGCTCGACGATCGTCCGGAGATACGCGTCGACGGCCGCGACGGAAGCGTCGCTGCGATCCGGCCCGAACGGACCTTCGTACCCGGCGACACCGGCGAGTCGCAGCCCGGGAGCCTCCGAGATCGCCTGCGCGATCCGCTCGCCCTCCTCCACGCTGCGGGCGCCGGTGCGGCCCTGCGCGCCGCCGAGCTCGACGAGCACGTCGAGCGGCCGCTCAGCACCGCGCATCCCGTCCGCAAGGATCGCGACGCCGGCGAGGGAATCCGCCCAGCACAGCACCCGCAGCCCGTCATCGGCGGCGAGCAGTGCGCTCAGGCGGCGCACCGCCGCGGCATCCGTCACAGCATTGGCGATCAGTACCGTCGCGACGCCGGCGTCGACGGCGACCTCGGCCTGCCACGGCGTCGCGACCGAGATGCCCCACGCGCCCGCTTCGAGGAGCCGCTGCCAGAGGGCCGGCGCCATCGTGGTCTTGCCGTGGGGCGCGAGCAGCACCCCCTGCTCCCGCGCCCACGCGAAGACGGTCCTCTCGTTGTGCACGAGCGCGTCCTCGTGCACCGTGAGCACCGGAGTGACCAGGTCGGAGAGGCGCAGATCGGCGCCCGCGACCTCCGAGAGTCGGAGTCCCGCAGCATGCGCCGGGAAGCCCTTCGTCCAGGCACCGAGAACGGGATCCGGAATTTGTAGAGGCATCTAACAAGGCTACTAGGCTGGATGGCATGACCGCGAAGACCCGAGTTTCCACCGATGCCGCCCCCGCTCCCGCGCACACCTTCTCGCAGGGTATCCGCAAGGGCCCGTTCGTCCAGGTGTCCGGCCAGGGACCGGTCGACCCGCAGACGAACGAGTACCTCTTCCCCGGCGACGTGGCCGCGCAGACCACTCGCACCCTCGAGAACGTCAAGGCGATCGTCGAGGCATCGGGCGCGACGTTCGACGACGTCGTCATGCTGCGCGTGTACCTCACCAAGCGCGAGGACTTCCCGATCATGAACGATGCCTACGGCGCCTTCGTGACCGCGAACACCCCCAGCGGAGTCCTCCCGTCGCGCACCACCGTCTTCACCGGTCTCCCCCGCGAGGAGATGCTCGTCGAGATCGACGGCATCGCCATCGTCGACTGACCTGGCGCGGGGAGGGACGATATCACGGACCGTTGCCTCCCCGTTACCTCCCATCCCGTACCATTGGACCTCAGGACACGTTTGAGATCCGGGGGGTGAAGTTCGTGACCGATCTGATTTCTGCGCCGGGCGCAGCAGCCGAGGCGCATGGCGACGACGCCACGCCCACCGCCGTACTCACGCCGCGGGATTCGGCCACCGACGCCGTCCCGCCCACCACCGGCGAACAGCCGTTGGCGTGGGCCCCCGTCGAGCCGGCCCCCAAGAAGCGCCGCCTCGGCCTCTGGATCGGGCTCGGACTCGGCGTCGTCGCCCTGGGCGCGGGAGCAGCCTCGCTGGTACTCATCGCCCCGGGAACCACCGTCGCCGGAATCCCGGTCGGATGGATGACACCGGGCGCCGCGGCCGAAGCGATCAGCACGCATCTCGCCGAGACCGAGGTCACGCTCACCGGCGACGGAGATGACGCGGTCCTGACCGGCGCCGACCTCGGCGCGTCCCTCGATGCGACCGCTCTCGCCGATGCCGCCTTCGCCGCCCGACCGCTGTGGAACCTCGGCATGTGGATGGGCGATCCGGTTCCCGCCGACATCGCCCTCGATACGGAGAAGGCGTCCGCGGCGCTGCGCAGCGCCGTGCCGTCGAGCTTCCAAGACCCGGTGGACGCCGGTGTCGCATTCGACCCCGCCGGCGGTAAGTACATCGTCACGGCCTCGGAGCCCGGCACCGGAATCGACGTCGATGATCTCACCGCCGCCTTCACCGATGCGGTGGCCGCGGGGAAGACGTCTCTCGAATACCCCGGCGGTCCTGCCGAGGCCCTGCCTGCCGTCTCCGACGACGACGCCACCGCCACCGCCACCGAGCTGAACACGATGCTCGGGACGATCGGCTTCTACGTCGGCGACGAACGCACCGTGCCGGTCAAGCCCGCGGTCGCAGCCACCTGGCTGACCGTGGTCGACGAAGACGGCCAGCTGCGCATCGAAGCCGACGCCCAGGCCATCCAGGCCACCGTCGACACGCTTCCGGGTCTCGTCGACCGGGCGCCGGTCAACGCCACGAACATCGTCGACTCCGCCGGCACCGTGTTGCGGGCCGAGCAGGAGGGCGTCGTGGGCCGCGCCGTCGGCGACACGTCGGGCATCGCCGAGCAGTTCGCTCAGCAGCTCGCCGCCGGCGACGGGGTCTACAAGCTCACCGTGGGCGAGACCGCTTTCGAGACGGTCAACCTGTTCCGCCGCATCGAGATCAACCTGAGCTCGCAGCGCGCCTACCTGTTCCAGAACAACGAGGTCGTGCAGTCCTGGGCGGTGTCGACCGGGTTGCCCGGCACGCTGACCCCGGCCGGCAACTTCAAGGTGTTCGCGCACACGGCCATCCAGGACATGGGCTGCTACGAGGGCGCGCCCTACTGCACCGAAGACGTCCCCTGGATCACCTGGTTCGCGCCGAACATCGGCTTCCACGGCACCTACTGGCACAACAACTTCGGCCAGCGGATGAGCCACGGCTGCGTGAACCTCCCGATCGATCTCGCCAAGTACGTCTACGACTGGTCGCCGGTCGGCCTCGAGGTCTCGGTCTACTACTGAACCGCTCTCCCGCGGACATGAAGAAGGGGGTGGATGCCGAAGCATCCACCCCCTTCTCGTGTGTCAGCGCAGTGCGTCGACGATGCCGTTCAGCGTGGCGGACGGACGCATGACCGCGGCGACGAGATCCTCGTCGGGACGGTAGTAGCCGCCGATCTCCACCGGCTTGCCCTGCACCGCGTTGAGCTCGGAGACGATCTTCTCCTCGTTCTCGGCGAGCGTCGCGGCGATGGGGGCGAACGCCGCTGCGAGCTCGGCGTCCTTCGACTGCTTCGCCAGCTCCTGAGCCCAGTACAGGCCCAGGTAGAAGTGGCTGCCGCGGTTGTCGATGGTGCCCAGCGCGCGGCCAGGGGAGCGGTCCTCCTCGAGGAAGGTGCCGGTCGCGGCGTCCAGCGTCTCGGCCAGCACGCGGGCCTTCTCGTTGCCCGTGCGGTCGGCGAAGTGCTCGAGCGATGCGGCCAGCGCGAAGAACTCGCCGAGGGAGTCCCACCGCAGGTAGTTCTCCTCGACCAGCTGCTGCACGTGCTTCGGTGCGGAGCCCCCGGCGCCGGTCTCGAAGAGACCGCCGCCCGCGAGCAGCGGCACGATCGAGAGCATCTTGGCGCTCGTGCCGACCTCGAGGATCGGGAACAGGTCGGTGAGGTAGTCGCGCAGCACGTTGCCGGTGACCGAGATCGTGTCGAGCCCGTGACGCATGCGGGCGAGCGTGTAGCGCGTCGCTTCCTCGGGCGCGAGGATCGTGATCGTGAGGCCCTTGGTGTCGAGCGTCGCGAGGCCCTGGTGCACCTTGGCGATGATCTGGGCGTCGTGCGAGCGGTTCGCGTCGAGCCAGAACACGGCGGGGTCGCCGGTCGCGCGTGCACGGGTGACCGCGAGCTTGACCCAGTCCATGACGGGGATGTGCTTGGTCTGCGTCGCGCGCCAGATGTCGCCCTTGCCGACGGTGTGCTCGATGAGCACCGTGCCCTCGCTGTCGAGCACCTGGACGATGCCGTCTGCGGCGATCTCGAACGTCTTGTCGTGGCTGCCGTACTCCTCGGCGGCCTGCGCCATGAGCCCCACGTTCGGGACCGTGCCGATCGTCGCCGGGTCGAGCGGACCGTTCGCGATCACGTCGTCGATCACGGCCTGGTAGACGCTCGCGTACGAGGAGTCGGGGATCACCGCGAGGGTGTCAGCCTCTTCCCCGTCCTTGCCCCAGAGCTTTCCACCGTTGCGGACGAGCGCGGGCATCGATGCGTCGACGATCACGTCGCTCGGCACGTGCAGGTTCGTCGTGCCCTTGTCCGAGTTCACGTACGACAGGCGCGGCCCCTCGGCGATCGCCTTGTCGAAGGCGGCGGCGATCTCGTCGCCACCCGCCACGTTCGCGAGCCCCGCGAGGATCGAGCCGAGCCCGTCGTTCGCGCTGAGTCCTGCCGCGGCGAGCTTGTCGCCGTACTGCGCGAACACGTCGGCGAAGAACGCCTTCACGACGTGGCCGAAGATGATGGGGTCGCTGACCTTCATCATGGTCGCCTTGAGGTGCACCGAGTACAGCACGTCGTCGGCCGCGGCTGTCTTCAGCGTCTCGGCGAGGAAGGCATCCAGCTCCTTGGCGGAGAGGAAGGTCGCGTCGATGATCTCGCGCGGCAGGACCTTGAGGCCCTCCTTCAGCACGGTGACCGTTCCGTCTTCGGCCGTGTGCCGGAAGCTCAGCACGTCGTCGTGGGCAGCGACCCAGGAGCGCTCGTTGTGCTTGAAGTCGTCGTGCCCCAGGGTGGCGACGCGCGTCTTCGATCCCGCGGCGAACGGCTTGTTGCGGTGCGGGTGCTTCTTCGCGTAGTTCTTCACGGCGAGAGGCGCACGGCGGTCGCTGTTGCCCTCGCGCAGCACCGGGTTCACGGCGGAACCCTTGATGCGGTCGTAGCGCGCGCGCACGTCCTTCTCTTCGAGCGACGACGGCTCGTCCGGGAAGTCGGGGATGTCGTAGCCCTGCTTCTGCAGTTCTGCGATGGCGCCCTTGAGCTGGGGGATCGATGCCGAGATGTTCGGCAGCTTGATGATGTTCGCCTCGGGGAGCGTGGCCAGGCCGCCCAGCTCGGCGAGCGCGTCGCCCACCTGCTGCTCCGGCGTGAGCTTCTGCGGGAAGGCGGCCAGGATGCGGCCTGCCAGCGAGATGTCGCGGGTCTCGAAGTCGATGCCCGCCTGACCCGTGTAGGCCTGGATGATCGGCAGGAACGAGGCGGTGGCCAGTGCCGGCGCCTCGTCTGTGTGGGTGTAGATGATGGCTTCGTCGGTCACCGGGAGGTTCTCCGCTCTTGTGGTCTATTTGTCTCGATACCAAGATACCTGAGTGGCTTCGGGCCCGTTGCCCCGGCCCCTCACCGACGTCCGGCGAGTGGTGACGATCGGCCAGTTCTGGACGAAATGTTCGACCGAGACGTGTCGGTTCCGGCCCGAGGGGTTAGCCTGGGTCCATGTCCGAACTGCGCATGGTCGAACTCTCCGCTGCGACGATCGTCGCCGTGAACAACCTGTCGCTCAAGCCCGGACAGGAGCAGTTCCTCGCTCCCGTCTCGTACGGGATCGCAGCCACAGTCATCAACCCGCAGACCTCCTGGCAGCGGGTGATCCTCGACCGCAACGAGGTCGTCGGCTTCGTCAGCGCGAACTTCGATCCCGAAGCACCGGAGGAGCATTTCCGCTCCGTGCTGTGGCGCATCAACGTCGACGCCGACGATCAGGGTCGCGGCGTCGGCCGCTTCGCCGTCGAGGCGCTGGTCGAAGAGGCCAAGGCGCGCGACGTCGACCACGTCAACGTCATCTACGAGGCCGGCGAGGGCGGGCCCGAGACCTTCTTCCACCGCGTCGGCTTCACGCCTGTCGGCGAGACCGCCTACGGCGAGGTCATCGCCGAGATCCGCGTCACGTCCTAGGCCGGCGGCGGGGTCTCGAATCCCCTCCCCCATCGAGACCTCGTCGCCCTAGACCGCGGGATCGCTCCCACGGTTGCGGAAGCGTATTTGTTGCGCATGACCACAAAAGGCTTGCGCAGGGCGACGGGTCGTGTCTATCATCGCTGGAGAAGCGTGAGCGAAGCGCTTCGACGATTGCTTTCCGCACGATGACGATGGAGTCCCGATGACGACGATCCATGAGGTGGCACGCGCCGCCGGTGTGTCGATCAGCACGGTCTCCTACGCACTCAGCGGCAAGCGCCCGGTGTCGGAGCAGACCCGGATGCGCATCGAGGATGCCGTGCAGGCCCTCGGCTACGAGCCCGATGCCGGCGCGCGCATGCTGGCCGGTCGGCGCACCCACATCTTCGCCCTGACCGAGCCGCTGCGCGCCGACACGCACGCGCCCACCCACATGGCCTTCGTGCTCGCGACCGCGGTCGCCGCCCGGCGACAGGGCTTCGACATCCTCCTCCTCACTGACGAGCAGGCGTCCGAGGGGATGAACCGCGTGGCGGCGAGCAACCTCGTCGACGCGATCCTGGTGCTCGACGTCGCCCCCGATGACGAGCGCGTCCCCATCGCCCGCTCGGTCGGCACGCCCACGATCTTCATCGGCCTGCCCGACGACCGCGACGGCCTGACCTGCGTCGACCTCGACTTCGAGGCGGCCGGCCAGCTGGCCGTCGACCGTCTCGCCGACGCGGGCCACCGACGCATCGCCCTGCTCGGGCAGACCGAGGTCTCGTACCGCAAGTCGAACTTCCCCCGACGCCTGCTCCGGGGCGCGCAGGAGCAGGCCGCCGCCCGTGTCGTCACTCTCGACTGGTCCCCCTCGGGTGCGGCGGTGACGGATGCGGTCACCGTGCGCGCGTCCGCGGAGGCCGCGCTCGCCCGCGGAGACCGCGCGTTCATCGTGCACGCCGTCGACGACGTGCACCAGGTGCTGCTGTCTGTGCTCGCCGAACACGGACTGCGGGTCGGCGACGACGTCTCGGTGGTCTCCGCTGCCGCATCTTTCGACACCTCGGCGCTGCCGGTGCCCGTCGACACGATCCCGCTGGTGCCGCAGCGATCCTGCGAAATCGCGGTCGACTTGGCCATCCGCCGTCTGGACGACCCGCTCGCGCCCGCGGAGATCCACCTCATCCCGCCCGAGTACCGCTCGGTCGGCTCCGTCTCCCCCGCCCAGGGCTGACCACCCTCCTCACCCTCTCGCCGGCATGTTCGCGATCGAAACGCTTCGACGATGCCGTACCCACAACTGAACAATCCGACCCAGTGAAGTGTCCGGCCCATGGGGCCATTGAGAAAGGAGTGCCGACGATGGCACGCAGCACCCGCAGGACGAAGGCGCTGGCCCTGGTGGCCGCGCTCACGACGACCGGCATCGCGCTGAGCGGCTGTACAGCCGGTTCAGGCAACGAGGGCGGCGACGGTCAGACCCTCAAGCTCTGGCACTACGAGGGCGCCGACAGTGCGATGGGCAAGGCCTGGGCCGAGTCCATCAAGATCTTCGAGAAGGAGACCGGAGCGAAGGTCGAGTTCGAGGAGAAGTCCTTCGAGCAGATCCAGAAGACGGCGAGCCAGGTGCTCGACACCGACGCCGCGCCCGACCTCATGGAGTTCAACAAGGGCAACGCGACGGCAGGCTTCCTCGCCTCCACCGGCCTGATCGCCGACATCTCCGACGCGGTCGAGGAGTACGGATGGGACGAGAAGCTGGCGCCGTCGCTGCAGACCACCGCCAAGTACTCGGAAGACGGCGTGATGGGCGGTGACACCTGGTTCGGCGTTCCGAACTACGGCGAGTTCGTCGGCGTCTACTACAACGAGGATGCCTTCGCCGCAGCAGGGCTGGAGATTCCCACCACGTACGAGGAGTTCGTCGACGTGCTCGACGCCTTCGTCGCCCAGGGCGTCACGCCGCTCGCGGAAGCCGGCGCCGAGTACCCGCTGGGACAACTCTGGTATCAGCTCGCGCTGCTCGAGGCCGACCGCGGCTTCGTCGATGACTACCAGCTCTACAAGGAGCCCGTCGACTGGCAGGGTCCCGAGGTCACGTCGGCGACGGAGACCCTGAAGGAGTACGTCGACAAGGGCTACATCGCCTCCGATGTCTCGTCGGTCAAGGCCGACGACGCCGGCGTCTCGTTCATCAACGGCTCGTCGCCGATCTTCGTCTCGGGCTCGTGGTGGTTCGGCCGCTTCGTTGCGGAGGCCACCGGCTTCGACTGGTCGATGGCTGCGTTCCCCGGAGCGGACCTCTCGCTCGGCTCCTCGGGCAACCTCTGGGTCGTTCCCGAGAACGCGTCCAACAAAGACCTCGCCTACGAGTTCATCGACATCACGATGCGCCCGGAGATCCAGGCGATCATCGGCAACAACGGCGGTCTCCCCGTCGCGGCGGACACCGCCGACATCACCGACGAGAAGAGCGCGGCCCTCATCGAGACCTTCAACGGGGTCCTCGACGCCGACGGCCTCTCGTTCTACCCGGACTGGCCCGCGCCCGGCTTCTACGACGTGATCGTGCAGGAGCTGCAGGGCCTCGTCACCGGCGTGCAGGACGTCGAGACCACGAACAAGAACCTCGGCGAGCAGTACGACGAAGGCACCGCCGACTTCCGTTGATCGACCCGCGGGGGCGGCATCCGCACGGACGCCGCCCCCGCACCTCCTGGAGATGAACATGTCACTCGCCACCCGCCGCGAGGGCCGCACGAAGCTGCCGCCCGAACAGCCGTCGATCCCGCAGCGCCGCGGTGGGACCGGGGCCTACTGGATCTACCTGCTCCCCGGCTTCGTGCTCCTGCTCGTCGTCGTGATCGTCCCGCTCATCTGGAACGTGTACCTGACCTTCACCAAGTGGAAGGGGGTGCGCACACCGGAGTTCATCGGCCTCGAGAACTGGCAGAAGATCCTCACCGACGACGACTTCTGGACGTCGTTCACGAACTCGGTGTGGATGATCATCGCGATGGTCGTGGTACCCACGATCGTCGGCCTGATCGTCGCCGCGCTCCTGTTCGACGTCGTCGGACGCAAGTTCGGCGGCAAGGTCGGCAGCTTCCTCCGGGCCACGTACTACCTCCCGCAGATCCTCCCGATCGCCGTCGCCGGCATCGTGATCGGCTGGATCGTACGCCCCGGCAGCGACGGCGCCCTCAACCAGATGCTCGGGTGGTTCGGCCTGCCCGCCTACGACTGGCTCGGTCAGATGCCGTCGGCGCTCATCGTGCTCATGGTGGTCATGGTGTGGGTGCAGCTCGGCTACCCCGTCGTGGTCTTCATGGCCGCGCTCCAGCGCGTCGACCCCGAGCTGTACGAGGCCGCGGAGCTCGATGGCGCGAACTGGTTCCAGCGGTTCTCGGCGATCACGATGAGCATCATCCGCCCCGAGATCTTCGTCGTCACCCTGACCTGCACGATCGCCGCACTCAAGGTGTTCGGTCCGGTCTACATCATCACCCGCGGCGGCCCTGCCGGTGCCACCCTGGTGCCCGCGTACTACGCCTACCAGGAGTTCTTCACGAAGCGGAACGTCGGCTACGGCGCCACGATCGCGACGGTGTTGACCATCGTCGTGGTGATCGTGTCGATCATCTTCATCCGCGTCCAGAACTCCCTCGAGCGCAAGGAAAGGGCGGGTCTGTGATGCACGCCACCACCGCCATCGTCACCGGGAAGCCCGCCAAGACGCGCCCGCGCGGCGGCATGACCAAGAAGCGACCGATCGACTGGCTGCTGCTGGCACTCGTCATCGTCGGCGCACTGCTCGTCATCGCGCCGTTCTATCTGGTGCTCGTGAACTCGTTCAAGTCGCCCGTCGACTACGCCACCTCCGGCCCCCTCGCCCTCCCCGAGTCGCTCGACTTCGGCGGCATCATCACCTTCTGGGAGCGGGTGAACTTCCCGGAGAAGGTCTGGAACTCGATCTTCATCGCCGGGATCGTGTCGGTGCTCGCGGTCGTCATCTCGATGCTCAACGCCTTCGCGATCGGCATCGGGCGCGTGCGCGGTCGCTCGTGGATCGTGCTGCTGTTCCTGATGGCCAACCTGCTGCCGCAGGAGGCTCTGCTCTACCCGCTGTACTACATGTTCAAGTCCGTCGGCCTGTATGACAACGTGTGGTCGGTCATCATCGTGTTCACCGTCATCCAGGCGGCGTTCGGCACCTACCTGCTCTCGTCCGTCTACGGCACGTTCCCCAAGGAGATCCTCGAGGCCGCATCGCTCGACGGTGCCAGCCGCTGGCAGATCCTGTGGCGAGTGATCTTCCCGATCAGCCGTCCCACGCTCTCGGTCCTGCTGATCTTCTTCTTCATCTGGACGTGGAACGAGTTCCTGATCCCGCTGACGTTCCTCGCGTCGAACGCGAATCAGACCGTCCCGGTGGCCATCAGCGTGCTCCAGGGCGACCGCTTGATGGACGTCACCACCACGAGCGCCTCGGCGCTGCTCGGCATCATCCCGACGCTCATCTTCTTCCTCATCTTCCAACGCACCCTCACCCGGGGCATCACCGCAGGAGCAGTCAAGTAATGAAGTTCACCGACGGGTTCTGGCAGCTGCGTCCCGGGGTCACCGCGCTCTATGCGCAGGAGGCGTACGACATCGCCGAGACCGACGAGACGCCGGACGGGACCGGCATCGTCATCACCGCACCCACGATGGTCATCGCGAAACGCGGCGACACCCTCAACCGCCCCGTGCTCACCACCACCCTCTCCTCCCCCGCGGAGGGCGTCATCCGCGTACGCATCGCGCATCACGCCGGCGGACGTCGGCAGGGAGGCTTCTCACTGCCCGGCGCGGGAACGGGAACGGCCTCGATCTCCGTCGGCGACCACGGCGGTGTGCTGGATGCCGGATCCCTGGTCGCGCGCATCACCCCCGGCGAGCCGTGGGACCTCTCGTTCGAGGTCGACGGACGCCGGGTGACCGGCAGCGGCCACAAGGCGCAGGGCTACGTGCGGCTGGCGGACGATGCCCAGGTCGATCGCGGGATCGTCGGCAACGGACGGCAGGGCGGCGCAGCTCCCCGCGCATCCGCCTACGTCCACGAGCAGCTCGACCTCGGCGTCGGAGAGCACGTCTACGGACTCGGCGAGCGCTTCGGACCGCTGGTCAAGAACGGCCAGACCGTGGAGATCTGGAACGCGGACGGCGGCACCTCCAGCGAGCAGGCCTACAAGAACGTCCCGTTCCACCTCTCGGACCGCGGCTACGGCGTGCTCGTGAACGACCCGGGCCACGTCTCCTACGAGATCGGCTCGGAATCCGTGGAGCGCGTGCAGTTCTCGGTGTCCGGCGAGGTGCTCGAGTACTTCGTGATCGCGGGTCCGACTCCGAAGGACGTGCTCGGTCGCTACACGGCTCTCACCGGTCGCCCGCCCGTCGTCCCCGCCTGGTCCTACGGGCTGTGGCTGTCGACCAGCTTCACGACCGACTACGACGAGCAGACCGTGAACTCCTTCATCGACGAGATGTCCGCGCGCGAGCTGCCGGTGTCGGTCTTCCACTTCGACTGCTTCTGGATGCGCGAGTTCCAGTGGTGCGACTTCGAGTGGGATCCGCGGGTCTTCCCCGACCCCGAGGGGATGCTCGGACGCCTGCACGACAAGGATCTGCGGGTCTGCGTGTGGATCAACCCCTACATCGCCCAGCGCTCCCCCCTGTTCCGGGAAGCCGCCGATCAGGGATTCCTGGTGAAGCGCGCCGACGGCTCGGTGTGGCAGTGGGACCTCTGGCAGGCCGGTATGGGGCTCGTCGACTTCACGAACCCCGACGCCACCGCCTGGTACCAGTCGAAGCTGCGGGGCCTCGTCGCGCAGGGCGTCGACTGCTTCAAGACCGACTTCGGCGAGCGCATCCCCACGGATGTGGTGTGGGCCGACGGCGCAGACCCCGAGCGCATGCACAACCTCTACACCGACCTGTACAACCGCGCGGTGTTCGACGTGCTCACCGAGACGCGCGGCGCTGGCGACGCGGTGCTGTTCGCCCGGTCCGCGACCGCCGGCGGCCAGACCATGCCGGTGCACTGGGGCGGCGACTCCACCTCGACCTACACGTCGATGGCCGAGACGCTGCGCGGAGGCCTGTCGCTCGCGCTCTCGGGCTTCGCCTTCTGGAGCCACGACATCGGCGGATTCGAGGGCATGCCGGATGCCGGTGTCTTCAAGCGCTGGACGGCCTTCGGGCTGCTGGGGTCGCACTCGCGCTTCCACGGCTCGAGCTCGTACCGGGTGCCGTGGGCGTTCGACGAGGAGGCCGTCGAAGTCACGCGACAGTTCACGCACCTCAAGATGCGCCTCATGCCGTACCTGTACCAGCAGGGGCTGGATGCCGCGGCGACGGGGGTGCCGCTGATGCGGCCGATGATGCTGGAGTTCCCCGACGATCCGGCGACCGCCTACCTCGACCGGCAGTACATGCTGGGGTCCGACCTGCTCGTCGCCCCGGTGTTCACCGAAGACGGAGAGGTCGACTTCTACCTCCCCGCCGGCGAGTGGACCTCGCTACTGACGGGTGAGACCGTCACGGGCGGCGGCTGGCGGCGCGAGAAGCACGGATTCGACTCGCTGCCGCTGTACGTGCGGCCGGGCACGGCGCTCCCCTGGGGTGCTCGGGTCGATCGCCCCGACTACGACTACCATGACGGACTGCGGCTCCGGGTCTTCCCCGGCGGCGCCGGCAGCACCACGGTCACCGTGACGGACCCCGATGGCCGCGCCGAGGACTACACCGTCGACCTCGAGGAGATCACCGCATGACCACCCTGCTCACGCCCCGCGACGACTACCGCGGCTCCGGCCTGGTGTTCCCCGAGGGGTTCACGTTCGGGTCGGCCACCGCCTCCTACCAGATCGAGGGAGCCGCCGCCGAGGACGGGCGCACCCCCTCGATCTGGGACACCTTCAGCAAGACACCGGGGCGGGTATGGAACGGCGACACCGGCGACGTCGCGTGCGACCACTACCATCGCGTGGACGAGGACCTCGATCTGATGTCCGACCTGGGGCTCGAGGCCTACCGGTTCTCGATCGCCTGGCCGCGCATCGTCCCCACCGCATCGGGCGCGGTGAACCAGGCCGGGATCGACTTCTACTCCCGTCTGGTCGACGGGCTGCTCGAGCGCGGGATCCGGCCGGTGGCGACGCTCTACCACTGGGACCTCCCGCAGTATCTCGAGGATGCCGGTGGCTGGACGTCGCGGGCGACCACCGACGCCTTCGAGCGCTATGCCGAGATCATGGGTGCGGCCCTGGGCGACCGCGTGCACACCTGGACGACACTGAACGAGCCGTGGTGCTCGGCCTACCTCGGCTACGGCCAGGGCGGCCACGCACCCGGACGGCACGAACCGGAATCGGCGCTGTCTGCCGTGCACCACCTGAACCTCGCCCACGGTCGCGCGGTGCAGGCGCTTCGCGCGACCTCCACCGGCGACCCGGACTACTCGGTCACCCTGAACTTCCACGTGCTCCGCGGACAGGGAGACGGCGCCGCGGAGGCGATGCGCAGGATCGACGCCCTCGCCAACCGCGCGTTCACCGGACCGATCCTGCGCGGCGAATACCCGGCCGATCTCCTCGAGGACACCGCATCGGTCACCGACTGGAACTTCGTGCAGGAGGGCGACCTCGCCACGATCGCCCAGCCGATCGACGTGCTCGGCGTGAACTACTACTCGACCGCGACCGTGCGCCTCTGGGACGGCGTCTCGCCGAAGCAGCAGAACGACGGCCACAAGGGTGCCGCGGGCGGAACGGCCTGGCCCGGCAGCGACCAGCTGGTCGAGTTCGTCGAGCAGCCCGGTCCCTACACCGCCATGGGCTGGAACATCGCTCCGGAGGGACTGGAGGAGCTGCTGGTGTCACTCTCCGAGCAGTTCCCCGAGCAGGCGCTCATGGTCACCGAGAACGGCGCCGCGTTCGAAGACGAGGTGACCGAGGACGGTGCGGTGCATGACGTCGAGCGCACCGACTACCTGCGCCGGCACTTCACCGCGGCGCACCGGGCGCTCGAGCGCGGCGTCGACCTGCGCGGGTATTTCGTGTGGTCGCTGCTCGACAACTTCGAGTGGGGGTACGGCTACGCCAAGCGCTTCGGCATCGTCCGGGTCGACTTCGACGACCTGGCACGCACCGTGAAGGACTCCGGCCTCTGGTACCGGGAACTCATCCGCACCCGGACCGTGGAGGCCTGACCGCACATCCGGGCTTCGCCTGGCGGCCGTCAGGGGCGGTCGTCCGGCTTGCCGGGCTTCTTCCGGTTGGTCCAGGCGGCGATGGCGGATGCCGCCGCACCGGCAGCACGGTCGATCGCCTCGGCGGAACGGCTGAGCATGTCCTGGGCCGCGTCCTGCCACGCCGCGTTCGGCGGGGCCTCGCCGGCCTGGACCCTCGCCGCGTGCTCGGCGGCCTCGAAGGCGCGCTCGAGCTCGGCGACCGCGTCTCGGTAGGCCGCGAAGTCGGCGGGTGTGGTCTTGCCGGAGACCGCGCGCCGCATCTCGGCCGCGTGTCCGGCTGCCCGCAGGTACGCCGCCGTGGCGGGGAGCTTGACATCGGTCATCGCGGGATAGGCGATCTGGAGCGCGGGGTCGGTCTCGTACCGCATCCACCGGACCGTCACGGCGTCGTGCGTGGCATGCAGCCGTTCCACGGGGCCGGGCTCGGAGGACGCCGGTATCGCCGCGCGTGCGGCGTTCAGACGCACCTGACGGGCACGCACGTCGGCCGAGGCCGCCTTGGCGTCGCGCTCCCGTTCCTTGAGCATGCGCCGCGCTCCGGCCACCTGTTCCGCTGTCGCGCGTTGCGCTGCGCGCTCCGCGGTCACGCGAGCCAGATCGGCACGGGCGATCTTCAGGGCGATGCGTCGCTCGGACGCGATCCGCTGCGCCGTCCTGAGGTCGTGGCGCGCCGCATCGACCTCGAGCCGACGCCCGCTCATCGTGCTGCTCCTGCGACGCAGACCGATCGCACCGGCCGTTCCCGCAGCGACGGCGGTCGGCGCGATCCACCACCACTCGGCGGCGAGCAGCAAGGGGTCCATGATTCGATGCTACCCAGGCGCGGCGACGGACGGATCCCCCGTGCCGCACTCCCGAAGCCGATCCCCACCCCTGCGAGCACGGGGAGGCCCCGCGCCCGCAGAGGTGAGGTGATCGGCGTCATCAGACCAGTGTCTCCTGCCAGGCCGCATGCAGCTGGGCGAACTTGCCGGTACCGCCGATGAGCGCGGCCGGAGTGTCGTCCTCGATGATCTGCCCGTGCTCCATCACCAGCACCCGGTCCGCGATCGCGACCGTCGACAGGCGGTGCGCGATGATGATCGCGGTGCGGTCCTTGAGCAGGGTCTGCAGCGCATCCTGGATCAACCGCTCCGACGGGATGTCGAGCGATGCCGTGGCCTCGTCGAGGATCAGCACCGCGGGGTCGGCGAGGAACGCCCTGGCGAACGAGATGAGCTGACGCTGACCGGCCGAGACCCGTCCACCGCGCTTGTTCACGTCGGTGCCGTAGCCGTCGGGCAGCGACGAGATGAACTCGTCCGCTCCCACCGCGCGCGCGGCGGCCCTGATCTCGTCGAGCGACGCATCCGGCTTGCCGAGGGCGATGTTGTCGGCGACGGTGCCACTGAACAGGTAGGCCTCCTGCGTGACCATGACGATCGCGCGGCGGAGGTCCTTCGGGTGCAGCGAGCGGAGGTCGACGTCGTCGAGAGTGACCCGCCCCTGGGAGGGGTCGTAGAACCGCGAGATGAGCTTGGCCAGCGTGGACTTGCCCGCACCGGTCGTGCCCACCAGGGCGATCGTCTCACCGGCGGGGATGTCGAGCGAGAAGTTCGGGAGGATCGTCTTCTCGCCGTTGTAGCCGAAGGTCACCTCGTCGAACCGGATGTGGCCGCGGGATTCCCACAGGTCGACCGGCTTCTCGGGATCCGGAACGGTCGGCACCTCTTCGAGCACGCCCGACACCTTCTCCAGCGCGGCCGTGGCCGACTGGTAGGAGTTCAGGAACATCGCGATCTCCTGCATCGGAGCGAAGAAGTTGCGGACGTAGAGGACCGCCGACAGCAGCACACCCACGGTGAGCGCGCCCTCGGACACGCGGATGCCGCCCCACAGCACGACGATGCCGAGCACCAGCGCGGCGACGCCCATGAGACCGGGCTCGAACGTGCCGAACAGCAGCATCGAGCGGCGGTTCACATCGCGGTACTCTCCCGCGATCTCCTGGAATGCCTTGTCGTTGCGCGGCTCCTTGCGGAACGCCTTGACGGCGCGGATACCCGTCATCGTCTCGACGAACTGCACGATCACCCTCGCGCTGATCACACGCGACTCGCGATAGACCAGCTGCGAACGCGAGTAGAACCACTTCATCAGGAAGAACAGCGGCACACCGCCGATCGCGAGGATCAGGCCGGACTGCCAGTCCCAGAAGCACAGGGCGATGAAGGTGAAGAGTCCGAAGAGCACGCCCGAGACGAGCTCGTTCAGACCTCCGTCGAGGAGCTCCTTGATGGAATCGAGGTCACTCGTCTGGCGCGAGATGATGCGACCCGACGTGTACGACTCGTGGAACTCCAGGCTCAGGCGCTGGGTGTGCAGGAAGATCCGCTTGCGCAGATCGAGCAGCACGGCCTGCGTCAGCTTGGCGGCGATGATGACGTACCAGGCGATCATCACGGCGGCCAGGATGCCGGCGGCCAAGTAGATGCCGCCGATCATGAAGGTCGGCATCCAATCGGCGTTCTTCAGCACCGCCGGCAGTGCACGGTCGAGACCGATGCTGATCAGGATCGGACCGGCGACCTGCAGAGCGGTCGAGATGATCAGTACCGCGGCGGCCAGCCCGATCTGCGGCTTCAGCGGGCGCACCAGCGATCCGAGCAGCCGGAGAGACCGACGACGGATCTCCCTGCTCTCCTCGCGGGTGTACTCGGAACGATCCTCATTCTGGGTTCCGGTGATGGCGGAGCTCATCGCTGCACCTCCTTCTCGGTGATCGGGTCTTCGTCGGCGGCCTCGGCTCTGCGGCCCTCACGGACCTCGTCTTCGACCTCGAGCTGTTCGTCGCGGATGATCGGGATCGCCCCGGTCCGCGCCGCCTCCTCGGCCTCCAGGCTGGAGATCACGTGGCGGTAGTGCCGGCTCGTCTTCAGCAGCTCGGAGTGGGTGCCCACCGCGGTCACGCGGCCGGCTTCGAGCAGCGCGACGCGGTCGGCGAGCGCGACGGTCGAGGGACGGTGCGCCACGATCAGAGCCGTCGTCTCGGCGAGAACATGCCGCAGTGCCTCTTCGACGAGCGCCTCGGTGTCGACGTCGAGCGCCGACAGCGGGTCGTCGAGCACGAGCACCTTCGGCGCCGCCGCCACCGCGCGGGCGAGGGCGAGCCGCTGACGCTGCCCACCGGAGAGGCTGAGCCCCTCCTCGCCGATCACGGTCTCGACGCCGTCGGGCAGCGAGTCCACGAACGACGCCTGCGCGACGTCGAGCGCTTCCCGGAGCACGCGCTCCCCCTCTTCGCTGTGCACGTCGAGGTCGGCACGGCCGAGCAGCACGTTCTCGCGCACGGTCGCCGAGAACAGCGTCGCGTCTTCGAACGCCATCGCGATGTGCTGACGCAGTTCGGACAGCGGAAGATCGCGCACATCGACGCCGTCGAGCGTGACCTTGCCGCCCGTCACGTCATACAGGCGGGTGGGCAGCGTCGTGAGCGTGGTCTTGCCGCTGCCGGTGAGACCGACCAGCGCCATGGTCTCGCCGGGGCGGAGGACCAGATCGATGCCGTCGAGCAGATCGCGCTCGTTCGCACCGGCGTCCTGATACCGGAAGTGGGCGTCCACGAACGCGAGCTCGCCGCGCGGGTTCTCGATGTGCACGGGGTTCTCCGGGTCCGTGATGGTGTTGGTCTCGGAGAAGATGTCGAACACGCGGTCGGTCGCCGTGCGGGCGTCGAGCATGAACGAGAAGAGGAAGCCGATCGACTCGATCGGCCAGCGGAGCACGACGGCCATCGCGAAGAACGCGAACAGCTGCGCTTCGTCGATCTGCCCCTGCGAGATCAGCCAGATGCCGGACATCAGGCTGAGGCCGAACGCGATCTGCGGCATCATGTCGAGCCAGAACCAGATCGACGCGATCGCACCGGCCTTGCTCATCTCGGTCTCGCGCAGCGTCTCGGCCTGGCGGCTGAAGCGGCTGAGCGCGTGCTTGCCGCGGCCGAAAGCCTTCAGCACGCGGATGCCGTGCACGCTCTCCTCGACGCTGGTCGCGAGGTCGCCGGCCTGGTCCTGGCTGCGGCGGGTGAGCGCGCCGTAGCGCTTCTCGAAGAGGTAGCCGCGGATCCACAGCGGGATCGCCGTGACCAGGAAGATCGTGCCGAGCAGCCAGTGCCAGCGGAACAGCAGCACCGATCCGATGATGATGGTGAGCACGTTGACGACGAGCAGCACGAGCCCGAAGGCCAGCCAGCGGCGGATGAGGCCGATGTCCTGCATCATGCGGCTGAGCAGCTGACCGGAGCCCCACCTGTCGTGGAAGGACACCGGCAGCGTCTGCAGGCGCGAATACAGCTCGGTGCGCATCTTGTACTCGACCTCGGTCGAGGGGTTGAGCACGAACTGACGACGCAGCCAGACCATCAGCGCCTCGCCGAGGCCCAGCGCGAAGACGGCGAGGGCACCCCAGACGATCGCGGTGAAGTTACCGGAGCGGACCGGTCCGCTGATGATCTGCTCGAGGACGATCGGGATCATCAGGGCGATGATGGCCGCGATGAGCGCGCTGGCAGCACCGCCGGCGAGCCGCCAGATGACGGGCTTCACGAACGGCTTCAGCCGCCACAGTGCGGCCGGAGTGGAAAGGGTGGACGAAGGCGAGGGATTCTGCGCGGAAGGCGAGGAAGACATGTCTCTCAGACGAGTTTCGTATGGAATGCGGTTGCGGAAGGGGACGGATGCGAGAGCGGACTCACAGAGTCCGGCATCCGGTGCAGAAGGGGCGGAGTGGCTCTAGGAGAGCGGGCGCGCCGGGGTCGAGCCGAGAGCTGCGATCCGCGCGGTGGCGATCGTGGTCATGGTGTCCTCCTCAGGGCTCGGCTGTGTCGTCCGGTCGGCGCGACAGCCCACCAGCCTATTGCTGTGAACCAGCTGAACACAAGACGCATTCCCGATTTGTTCGGCGTCTTTCGCGGCAATCCGTGATCAGCCCGCCTTCCGGCACGCCGACGCCGCGCCGCCGGGGGTGGGCAGCGCGGCGAGGAGAGGGCGTTCAGGCGGCGATGCTCTCGCGCGCGAGCAGGCTCTCCTTCACGTCGAGACCCCAGGCGAAGCCGCCGAGGCTGCCGTCGGTGCGCAGCACGCGGTGACACGGCACGAACAGCGCCGGGGCGTTCCGCGCGCAGATCGAGGCAGCCGCGCGCACGGCGTTCGGGTTGCCGAGCCGCGCCGCGAAGCCGGTGTAGGTGAGCGGGGCGCCGGGTTCGATCGCCCGCAGCGCCGACCATCCGGCGAGCTGCAGCACGGTGCCCGACTGCTTCACCGTGACCGTGTCGATCGCGGACAGGTCGCCCGCGTAGAAGGCCAGTGCGGCGTCCCCAGCTTCTGTCTCCGCCTCGCGGAGCTCCTCGGGGCGGTTCGCCGGAGACAGTCGCTCAAGGATCGCCTCGACGTCGGAGGTCCACCCCGACGACAGCACCCGCTGGCGCTCGTCGGCGAGGATCGTGAAGGCCCCGTCCGGGGTCTCGATGGTCTGGATGAGAGCGGTCATGAGGTCTCCTTCGATGTCGTGTCAGCTGTGGTGGCAGCGCGGGCGGTGGATGCCGCGCGCCGGGGCCCTGCCGGTCGCACCGGGGCGGCGCGCCAGAGATGCGCGCTCAGGTAGCTGCGCCAGGGGGCGGTGCGTTCCGCCCAGGCGGTGAGCGGTCGCGCCTCTCCCGGGAGTCCGGAGGCCGCGGCTCCTGCCCGCAGCGCGACGTCGCCGGGGAGCAGGATGTCGGGGTCGCCGAGCACACGCATGCGCACGTAGTCGGCCGTCCAGGGGCCGATCCCCGGCATCGCGAGGAGAGCTTCGCGCTGCTCGATACCGTCGTCACCGACCGTGAGCGTCAACGAGCCGTCGGCGAGGGCCGCGGCGGCACCCGTGATCGCACGGATACGGGCGGCGGGTCCGCGGAGCACCTCGGCGCCGTGCTCGGCGATCGCGGGCATCGTGGGGAAGAGCAGCCCCTGCGCGGTGCGCTCCCCCAGCGCCTCGGTGAGCGCGATGAGGGCCGTGCGGGCGGCGACCACCGTGATCTGCTGCCCGACCATGGCGCGGATCAGCATCTCGTGCGGGTCGGCGGAGCCGGGAACCCGGATGCCGGGTGTGCGGGCGACGAGCGGCGCGAGCTCCTGGTGTGCGGAGAGCGCCTCGTCGATCGCCAGCGGATCGGCGTCGAGGTCGAAGATGCGTCGTACGGTAGCCACCAGCGGCGCCAGATCGCCGAGGCGCGCGACTCGAGCCCGCAGGTGCAGGCGTTCCGACGCATCCTGACTCACCTCGAACCAGGCGGGACCGCCGGCCATCCGCAGATGCCGGGAGAACGACGACGCTGTGGTCTCTTCGACCCCGGGTACGGCGCGTGCCGCCATCCAGGTGAAGATGCCGCTCGCGTCGAGCGGACCACGGTACGGCAGGACGAGGTCGATGGCGCCGGGAACCGCGGACGCCGGCAGACGTCGACGCGCCCTGAGCTCGCCGGGGGCGAGGCCGAAGACCTCGCGGATCGTGTCGTTGCACTGGCGGATGCTGGCGAAGCCGGCCGAGAACGCCACATCGGAGATCGGCATGTCGGTGCCGACGAGCAGCATCCGCGCCGTGTGCGCACGATGCGCCCTGGCGAGGGCGAGGGGCCCGGCACCGAGTTCGGTCGTCAGCAGACGGGTGAGGTGCCGGCTGGAATACCCGAGACGCGCGGCGAGCCCCGGCACCCCCTCGCGCTCGACGACGCCGTCGGAGATGAGTCGCATGGCCCTGGCCGCGACGTCACCGCGGATGTCCCATGCCGGAGACCCGGGGGCGGCTTCGGGGAGGCAGCGCTTGCAGGCGCGGTACCCGGCCTCGTGTGCGGCCGCGCTCGTCGGATAGAACGTCACGTTCTGCGGTTTGGGTGTGCGTGCAGGGCAGCTCGGACGGCAGTAGATCCCGGTCGAGCGCACGGCCGTCACGAACTGCCCGTCGAAGCGGGTGTCGCGCGCGCTGATGGCACGGTAGCGCTCGTCGAAGTCGATCACGGGGAAGCTCATGCCTCCACCCTGCCACGCACCACCGACCTCGACTGGCGGAAATCGGACATCGCTGTGCGCCTCAAGACCGAACCCCCGAGCTGACACGAAGCCCCGTCACAACGCCGAGACCCCGACCTGCACACGTGGGCAGGCCGGGGTCTCGGCGTGAAACGAGGTGTCGGCGCGAGCGCCGGCCGCTCAGTGGAAGAAGTGACGCTCTCCGGTGAAGAACATCGTGACGCCGGCCTTGCGAGCCGCGTCCACGACCTCCTCGTCGCGCACCGATCCGCCGGGCTGCACGATCGCGGTGACACCGGCGTCGATCAGCACCTGGGCGCCGTCGGCGAACGGGAAGAAGGCATCCGACGAGGCGACCGAACCGGCCGCGCGGTCGCCGGCGCGCTCGACCGCGAGGCGGCACGAGTCGACGCGGTTGACCTGGCCCATGCCGACGCCGACCGTGGCGTTGTCCTTCGCGAGCACGATGGCGTTCGACTTGACGGCGCGGCACGCCTTCCACGCGAAGATGAGGTTCTCCATCTCCTCGTCGCTCGGACGCTCACCCGACACGAGCTCCCAGTTCTTCGCGACGGAACCGATGTCGTCCGGGAAGCGGTCGGCGTCCTGCAGCAGCAGTCCACCCGAGACCAGGCGCACGTCCATGCGCTCCTGCTGCCAGTCCTGCGGGAGCTGCAGCAGTCGCAGGTTCTTCTTCGCCTTGAACACCTCGAGGGCGGCGGGCTCGAACGACGGCGCGACGATGACCTCGGTGAAGATGTCCTTGAGGTTCTCGGCCATCTTCAGGGTCACCGTGCCGTTCGCGGCGATCACCCCGCCGTACGCCGAGACCGGGTCGCACTCGTGCGCGCGCAGGTGGGCGCTGGCGATCGGGTCGAGGGCATTCGGGGCGGTCGTGGCGATGCCGCACGGGTTGGCGTGCTTGATGATCGCGACGGCCGGCTTGACCATGTCGTACGCGGCCCGCAGCGCGGCATCCGCGTCGACGTAGTTGTTGTACGACATCTCCTTGCCCTGCAGCTGCGTGGCCTGGGCGATGCCGTGACCGCCGGCGCGCGTGTAGATCGCGCCGCGCTGGTGCGAGTTCTCGCCGTAGCGGAGGGTCGCGAGGCGCTCGGCCTGGATCGTCAGATGTGCGGGCAGGTCGCCGGGCTCGGTGAGCGTGCCCTCGGCGAACCACTGCGCCACCGCAGTGTCGTAGGCGGCGGTGTGCGCGAATGCGCGGGCCGCGAGTTCGCGGCGCTGCGCAACCGAGGTACCGCCGGCGGCCACGGCCTCGACGATCGCGGGGTAGGACTGCGGCGACACGACGATCGCGACGTTGGCGTGGTTCTTCGCCGCGGCGCGCACCATGGCGGGGCCGCCGATGTCGATCTGCTCGACCACGTCGTCGCCGACCGCGCCCGAGGCGACGGTCTCGACGAACGGGTACAGGTTCACGACGACGAGCTCGAACGGCGCGATGTCGAGCTCCTCGAGCTGACGCTCGTGCTCCTCGAGGCGCAGGTCTGCCAGCAGACCTCCGTGCACCTTCGGGTGCAGGGTCTTCACCCGACCGTCGAGCATCTCGGCGACGCCGGTGACGGCGGCCACATCGGTCACGGTGAAGCCGGCGTCGCGGATCGTCGCGGCGGTCGACCCGGTCGAGACGATCTCCACGCCGGCATCGGCGAGGGCTGCGGCGAGCACCAACAGGTCGGTCTTGTCGCTCACCGAGACGAGCGCGCGCCGGATCGGCACGGTGTCGCGATCGCGGTAGAGCGTGGGGTCGTGGCGGGGGCCGGCCATGATGGCTCCTTCGTGCGGGGGCGTCGGGTGGGGGGTCAGGAAGAAGGCGTGAGGGTGAGCTCGCCGGTGGCGATGCCGCGGACGACGTCGATGAGCAGTCGGCGTTCGACGGGCTTGATGCGCTCGTGCAGGCTGTGCTCGGTGTCGCCGTCGAGGACGGGCACGCGCTCCTGGGCGAGGATCGGTCCGGAGTCGACACCGTCGTCGACGACAATCACGCTGGCGCCGGTCTCGCTGACGCCCGCGGCGAGCGCGTCTCGGACGCCGTGCGCTCCGGGGAACTCCGGCAGGTAGGCCGGGTGCGTGTTGATGAGGCGCGGGGAGTACTGCGCGACGAGCGACGGCGGCAGCAGACGCATGAGTCCGGAGAGGACGACGAGATCGGGGTTCCAGACGGCGAGCTGACGGCCGAGCTCTTCCCCCCAGGCCTCACGGCTCTCGTGCTCGTGCCACGGCACGGTGAACCTGGGGATGCCGAACTCCTCGGCGTGGGCCAGCCCGTCCGCTTCGCGGTCGGCACCCACGACGATCACCCTGGCGGGGAAATCGGGATGACGAGCGGCCTCGAGGAGGGCGCGAAGGTTCGAGCCGGTGCCCGAGATGAGAACGGCGACCGTGAGCACGCGCCCAGTCTACCGGGGTGTGCATACTGCTCCCGCCCGGTGTCCGGGGCCGACCGAACCCCGCCGTCAGTCGCGCGGTTCCGCCGGATCGCGCGGCGGTGCGAGGAACCCGCGCACGTCATCGAGCGGTGCCGTGTCGTCGGCGGCCGACACGTCTGCGAAGGGCACAGCGGACGCCGCGCCGGCGACGACGACAGCATTCGGATCGAGCTCGGTCATCTCGGCGATCCACCGGTCCGTGCGCTCCTCGGCGAGCTCATCACGGTTCCGCGGAGACAGCAGCAGGATGGCCGCACCGACCAGCACCTCCGCACCGAGCGCGAGGGCGAACGGATAGGCAGCCGGTCCGACGACAGCCAGCCGCCCCGGACCCATCGAGCCGTTCGCGAGGGCGGCTGCGAGCCCGCCGACCCCGGCACTCAGGGCCGCGATGCCGACGGCGATCACCGCACGCTGCAGCATACCGAGGGGTGTGCCCTCCCACACGAGGCGCGAGCGGACCGCCCAACCGGCGAACGCACCGGCGGCGACGGGGATGAGCACGACGATCAGCATCCAGATCGAGCTGTTCTCCGGCAGCAGCCCGAACACGGGGATGCCGGGGACGACGCCGAGCTGCGTACCCGCCGGCGACACCGCCGTTCCGGCGCCGACGGCGAAGCCGGGACCGGCGAGCCATGCCGCCGTCCACACGAGCATGGTCGGCAGGTAGGCGAGCTGGGCGAGGGTCATCACCGTCGCGCCGAGCGCGTCGACCCTGGCGGCCTGGAACAGGGCCACGACCTCTCCCCCGCGGAGCAGCGTGGCGACGGCCAGGGCGAGGGCGGACGCGCCGACCACTCCGACGAGGGCGAAGGCGGCGCCGCGCACGATCGCCGCCGGAACGGGCGCCCAGTCCTCGCGGGCGTCGAACCAGTCGTGCAATCGGTCGAGGATGCCGCCGTCGCCCTCCTCCCACGCGATGCGCACCGCGCCGCAGAGCACACCGACGAGGTAGACCGCGGCGGGGAGGATGATCGCCGGCGCGAACGGCGTCTGCGCCGCGTCGAGTCGCGCCGTCAGCGCGACACCGGCGGCGATGAGGGTGAACACGGCGGCTCCGGTGAGCGAGCCGAGCAGCCAGGCTCCGGCCTTCGCCGCTCTGCTGCCCGAACGCGCCGCGAAGAGCAGCGTGAACACCAGGAAGGCGAGCGGTGTGATCGACACGACGAAGTTCGCCGCCGCCGGTGGGATCGCGAGTGCGACGAGGAGCGTGTCCGGGATCGTGATCGTCAGCGGGACGCCGTGACCGAACTCCCAGAGCGTCCCGGTGAGCGGCCAGAGGGCTCCCCAGTCGGCCGTGATCCCGAAGGCGACGGTCCAGAGCAGCGTCAACGGCGCCAGGAGCACGACGAGGCCGACCGCCGCGGCGATGGCGGCGTCGAAGGCGGCGAGGAGCGCGACGAGGAGGCGTTGCATAGCGTTTCGAGACTACGACGAGTTGCCGACGAAGCCCTGGGGGCGCGCGTGAGGTCGGCGACACGATAGCGTTTCTCCGGAGGTTTCCCGATGACAACTGCCCCGCCCGCCCCGGCATCCACCGAGCCCAAGAACTCCCTGGACCGCTTCTTCGAGATCAGCAAGCGCGGATCCACGATCGGCACCGAGATCCGAGGGGGTCTGGTGACGTTCGTCACGATGGCCTACATCGTGATCCTGAACCCGATCATCCTCTCCGGCAAGCCCGACGTCGCCGGGAACATGCTCGAGTTCAATGCCGTGGGAGCCGCCACCGCGCTGACCGCCGGTGTGATGACGATCCTGTTCGGACTCGTCACGCGTCTCCCCTTCGGTTTCGCCGCCGGCCTCGGCATCAACGCCTTCGTCGCGTTCTCGGTCGTCGGCCAGGTGACCTGGCCCGAGGCCATGGCGCTCGTGATGATCAACGGTGTCGTCATCGTGCTGCTCGCCGCCACCGGACTTCGGAAGGCGATCTTCGACGCCGTGCCGTTCCAGCTAAAGATCGCGATCACGGTCGGCATCGGCCTGTTCATCGCCTTCATCGGCTTCGTCAACGCGGGCTTCGTCACCGCGACCGGCGCTTCCTCGCCGCCGGTGGGCCTCGGCGTCAACGGCTCGGTCGCGACAGTGCCGACACTGCTCTTCGTGATCACGCTCCTGCTCACCGGCATCCTCGTCGCCCTCAAGATCAAGGGCGGCATGCTGATCGGCCTCATCGGCGGCACCGTGCTCGCGGTGATCGTCGAGGCCATCTGGCACATCGGAGCCCGTGGCTTCGACGATGAGGGCAACGTGGTCAACCCGGGCGGCTGGGGACTCACGGTACCCGCACTGAACGGCTCCCCCGTGGGCATTCCCGACCTCAGCCTGATCGGCGCAGTCGACTTCAGCTTCGACCTGAGCAAGGTCAGCCTCGTGGCGATCGTGATGATCGTCTTCACGCTGCTGTTCACGAACTTCTTCGACGCCATGGGCACCATGACCGGTCTCGCGAAGGAGGCCAACCTGGCCGACGACAACGGCGACTTCCCGCGCATCAAGTCCGCGCTGGTCGTCGAGGGTGTCGGTGCGATCGCCGGTGGGGCGACCTCGTCGTCGTCCAGCACGGTCTTCATCGAGTCGGGTGCGGGCATCGGCGAGGGCGCGCGCACGGGACTCGCGAACGTCGTGACCGGCGTCGTGTTCCTGATCGCGATGTTCCTGACCCCGCTCACCTCGATCGTCCCGACCGAGATCGCCGCGGCCGCGCTGATCATCGTCGGAGCCATGATGATGGCGCAGATCCGCTACATCGACTTCAGCGACTTCCGCGTGCTGCTGCCGGTGTTCCTCACCGTCTCGGTCATGCCGCTGACCTACTCGATCGCGAACGGCATCGGCGCGGGCTTCGTGAGCTGGGTGCTCATCCACGCCTTCTCCGGTAAGGCCAAGACCATCAGCCCTCTGCTGTGGGTCGTCGGCGCCGGCTTCCTGATCTTCTTCGCGCGAGGGCCCATCGAGGCGCTCTTCGGCGTCGGGATCTGACCCGAAGCATCACAAGAGGGGCGGATGCTGCGGCATCCGCCCCTCTTTGGTGTTCAGCCCCCGTAGGCGACGGCGAACTCCGCGGACGGCTCGATCGGCTCGATCACGTCGATCAGCACACCACCGGGAGCCTCGACGATGAAGTGCCGCTGCCCGAAGGCCTCGTCCCGCAGGGGCAGCCGCTCCGGCAGCCCGCCCTCCCCGACCAGCCGCGCGTATTCGGCGGCGGCATCGGGGACCTCGACGTTGAGCAGCAGTCCGCGCACCGGCTCGCGGAAGCCTTCCGGGATGGTCTCGTGTGTCCGGTCCAGAAGCGCGAGCTCTCCGCCGGCGAAGCGCAGGCTCACGTACCAGTCGGCCTCGAACGTCGTCTCGAAGCCGAGTTCCTCGCGGTAGAACTGCGCGACAGTGGCGACGTCGTCGACCATCAGCACCGGATAGAAGCTCGTGATCTCCATCATCTCTCCTTTTACGTACGGTGTGTTTGTATCTTTCCGCTAGAATACATACACGCCGCACGTAAAGGAACCCCATGCCCCGAGCATCCGCCGCCGACGCCGCTGAGACCGCACGCCGGATCCTCGATGCCGCGACCGCGCACTTCGCCGAACAGGGATACGCCACCGCGTCCGTCGACGAGATCGCCCAGGCGGCCGGAGTCACCCGCGGCGCCGTGTACCACCACTACTCGTCGAAGCCGCTGCTCTTCGCGGCGGTCGCTGCGGAACAACAGGAAGCCGTCGCGGGGGCGATCGTGCAGGCCACTGCTGCGGGCGTTCCGGACGCCGCGCTCCGCGACGGCAGCCACGCGTTCCTCGACGCCATCACCCGAGGAGCGGCTTCGCGCATCCTCCTCGTCGACGGCCCGGCCGTGCTCGGCTGGCAGGAATGGCGAAGGCTGGATGCCGATGGGCCCGAACGGGAGCTGCGCCTGGGGCTACGCGAAGCCGGGGCCGCCCCCGCCCTCCTCGACGCCCTGACCGCGGCGCTGTCCGGAGCGATGAACGAGCTCGCGCTCTGGCTCGCCGCGCACCCGGACGATACCGACGCGCGGACGCAGGCCCACACGGCGCTCGACGACATTCTGGACGCGGTGACCCCGCGCACCTGACTCGACGGTCCACCAACCGGGGGGATGAAAGAAGGCCCCGGAGTGGAGTCCGGGGCCTTCAGATCAAGCGTAACTCAGATCAGAGCGACTCGATGATCGCGCGCATCAGGTCTGCCGTCTCAGACGGCGTCTTGCCGACCTTGACGCCGGCGGCCTCGAGGGCCTCCTTCTTCGCCTGAGCGGTACCGGCCGAGCCGGAGACGATCGCACCGGCGTGACCCATGGTCTTGCCCTCGGGAGCCGTGAAGCCCGCGACGTAGCCGACGACCGGCTTGGTGACGTGCGCCTTGATGTAGTCGGCCGCACGCTCCTCGGCGTCGCCGCCGATCTCACCGATCATGACGATGGCCTTGGTCTCAGCGTCGGCCTCGAACGCGGCGAGCGCGTCGATGTGCGTGGTGCCGATGACCGGGTCGCCGCCGATGCCGATGGCGGTCGAGAAGCCCAGGTCGCGCAGCTCGAACATCATCTGGTAGGTCAGGGTGCCCGACTTCGACACGAGGCCGATCGGCCCCTTGCCCGTGATGTTCGCCGGCGTGATGCCGACGAGCGCCTCGCCCGGCGTGATGATGCCGGGGCAGTTCGGGCCGATGATGCGGGTCTTGTTGCCCTTGCTCTGTGCGTAGGCCCAGGCCTCGGCCGAGTCGCCGACGGGGACGCCCTCGGTGATGACGACGAGCAGCGGGATCTCGGCGTCGATGGCCTCGATCATCGCGTCCTTCGTGAAGGCGCCGGGGACGAAGGCGATCGACACGTCGGCGCCGGTCTCCTTCATGGCCTCGGCGACCGAGGCGAAGACGGGCAGTTCGACGGCGTTGCCGTCCTTGTCGGTGTGGGCGACGGTGGTACCGGCCTTGCGGGCGTTCACGCCGCCGACGACCTGCGTGCCGGCCTTGAGCATCAGCGCGGTGTGCTTGGTGCCCTCGCCGCCGGTGATGCCCTGGACGATGACCTTGGAGTCCTTGTTGAGGTAGATCGACATTCTTCTAGTCCTTCAGTCTCAGGCGTTGGCGAGCTCGGCGGCCTTGTCGGCGCCCTCGTCCATCGTGGCGGCCAGGGTCACGAGCGGGTGTGCGTACTCGGCGAGGATCGCGCGACCCTCGTCGACGCGGTTGCCGTCGAGGCGCACGACGAGCGGCTTGGAGGCCGTGGCGCCCAGCGTCTCGAGTGCACCCTTGATGCCGTTGGCGACGGCGTCGCACGCCGTGATGCCACCGAACACGTTGACGAACACGCTCTTGACCTGCGGGTCGCCGAGGATGACGTCGAGGCCCGCGGCCATGACCTCGGCCGAGGCGCCGCCGCCGATGTCGAGGAAGTTGGCCGGCTTCACGCCGTTGTGGTTCTCGCCCGCGTAGGCGACCACATCGAGCGTGGACATGACGAGCCCTGCGCCGTTGCCGATGATGCCGACCTCGCCGTCGAGCTTCACGTAGTTGAGGCCCGACTGCTTGGCCTTGGCCTCGAGCGGGTCTGCGGCGTCCTTGTCCTCGAGCGCCTCGTGCTCCGGGTGACGGATCTCGGAGGCGTTGTCGTCGAGCGTGACCTTGCCGTCGAGCGCGATGATGTCGCCCTCTTCGGTGCGCACCAGCGGGTTGACCTCGACCAGCGTCGCGTCCTCGCCCTTGTAGACGTCGAAGAGCTTGACGAAGACGTCGGAGACCTTCTCGACGAGGTCTTCGGGGAAGTTCGCCGCGCGAGCGATCTCGACGGCCTTCTCCTTGTCGATGCCCGTGAGCGGGTTGACCTCGACGCGCGCGAGCGCCTCGGGACGCTCCACCGCGAGCTCCTCGATCTCCATGCCGCCCTCGACCGAGCAGAGGCTCAGGTAGGAGCGGTTGGCGCGGTCGAGCAGCACGGAGAAGTAGAACTCCTCGGCGATGCGCGCGCCCTGCGCGACCATGACGCGCTTGACGACGTGGCCCTTGATGTCGAGGCCGAGAATGGCCTTCGCTGCCTCGTACGCCTCATCGGGCGTCTTGGCGACCTTGACGCCGCCCGCCTTGCCACGGCCGCCGGTCTTGACCTGAGCCTTGACGACGACTACTCCACCGATCTTCTCGGCGGCCGCCCTCACCTCTTCAGGGGTGTCCGCGACGATGCCGGCGAGGACCGGCACTCCGTACTTTTCGAAAACGTCTCGTGCCTGGTACTCGTACAGATCCACTGTGGTTCCTTCACTGGGCTGCTGTCTGGTAATTCTCTCGATGTCGAGACATCGACCAGTCCCCCAGCCTACTACCTCGGCCTGGACGCTCCTGCGGCCGCGGCATCGCCGGGTCAGCGCAGTGCCGGTACACCGAAGCGCCGCGACGGCAGCGCGACCAGACGGAGCTGGCGCGCGATCACGATCGGGACGCACACCGCCGCTGTGCCGGCCGCCACGATCACGGGGCGGACGGCGACGACCGGCAGCGAGCCCCACAAGGCGATGAGGATGGAGACGACCATCAGGGCGACCAGCACCACCTCTGTCAGGATGAGCTGCCTGCGCACGGACGCCCTGTCCTCGGCCAGCGTGGTCGTCCGCCCTCGCACCGCGATGTGCTCGGTCCAGCGCGAGCCGTCCCACCAGCGCAGGGTGCCGCGTCGCCGGGTCTCGAACCATCCGGCCGCAATTCCGCGCTCACTCACGCTCTCAGTATGACGGCCTCGCCTCGGCGTCTCCGCCCGCCGAGGTCTAGGCTTTCGCCATGCACGAATCCGCAGAACTGCGCACCGGCGTCGTGGCCGCAGCGCTCGAGCTCTTCAGCGCCCAGGGGTTCGACCAGACCTCGGTGGAACAGATCGCCAAGGCCGCCGGTGTCTCGCGCTCGACGTTCTTCCGCCAGTTCGGCGGCAAGGAGGACGTGGTGTTCGCCGACCATGAGGTGCTGCTCGAGCAGCTCAGGGAGTTCCTCACCGAGGGGCACGACGACCCGTGGGGCGCGGTGTGCGCAGCATCCGAGTCGGTCTTCGCGCACTTCGCGCACGACCCCGAGCTCGCCCGCCGTCGCTACCAGATCGTCCGCGAGGTGCCCGTGCTGCGCGAACGCGAGATCATCACGGTCTTCCGCTACGAGAGGTTGTTCGACGAGTACCTGCGCGGTGCGCTTCCCGGCGTCGACCCGCTGGACGCCGTGGGCTTCGCCGCCCTCGTGACCGCCGTGCACAACCACGTGCTGCGCCAGCTGCTGCGGGGGCGCAAGAAAGTGCCGCTGTCTACCCTGCAGACGGCACTGGCCGATGTGCGCCGCCGCTACGGTGTGGCGGGCGAAGCCGCCACCGCCCCGGACGACATGGTCGTCGCGGTGTTCCCACGTTCGATGCCGATCGCCGAGGTGTCCCGCCGCCTGCAGTCGGAGCTCGACTAGCCGCGTGAGGGTCGTGGAACCGAGTATCGAGGAGTACGATACTCAGGTCCACGAAGGAGCCCCATGAGCACTGCAGCCACCCCGTTCCCCGGCGAACGGGTCTCGTCGTACGACATCACCGCGCGTCAGGACAGCGACTACTACGCCGTGTTCACCGACATCCCCGCCGCCGACCGTGAGGCGTGGGATCGGGCGAAGTCCTACGTCGACGAGGTCGCCCCGCAGATGGCGGATGCCTGGGACCGCGCGGAGTACCCGCTGGAGGCGGCCCGTCGGATGGGTGAGATGGACCTCGTCGTGGACGGCGTCCAGCACCCCGCGCTCACGAGCCTGTCTCCGCTGGCCGCCGGGCTCGTCAACATGGAGATCTCCCGCGGCGACGGCTCGCTGGGCACGATCCTCGCCGTGCAGGGCGGACTCGCCCTGCGCACCCTCGCCCTGTTCGGCTCCCCGGCCCAGCAGGAGAGGTGGCTGACCGCTCTCGCCGACGGCTCGGTCCTCGGATCCTTCGCGCTGACCGAGCCCGACCACGGCTCGGACTCCGTCTCCCTCGAGACCGTCGCCCGCCGCGACGGCGACTCGTGGGTCATCCGCGGCGCGAAGAAGTGGATCGGCAACGGCGCGTCCGGCGGCATCACGTTCGTGTGGGCGCGGATCGACGACGAGGGCGCCGACGAGCACGGCGCGGTTCGCTGCTTCCTCGTCGAACAGGAGACGCCGGGGTACACCGGGAGCGTGATCCGCGGCAAGGCCTCGCTGCGGGCCATCCACCAGGCGCACATCGTCCTCGACGACGTGCGGGTGCCGCTCGACGCCGTGCTGCCGGGGACGAAGAGCTTCAAGGACGCCTCGACCGTGCTGTACGCGACCCGCTCCGGCGTCGCCTGGTCGGCGCTCGGACACGCGACCGCCTGCTACGAGGCCGCGCTCGCCTACGCGACACAGCGCGTGCAGTTCGGCAAGCCGCTCGCGAAGTTCCAGATGGTGCAGGAGCGCCTCACCCACATGCTCGAAGATCTCACCGCCATGCAGCTGTATTGCCGGCGGATGGCCGATCTCGAGACCGCGGGCGAGCTGCGGCCGACCCAGGCGTCGCTCGCGAAGTTCCACAACACACGCGCCGCGCGACGCATCGCCTCCACCGCCCGCGACCTGCTCGGCGGCAACGGCATCCTGCTCGAGAACGGCGTCATCCAGCACATGGCCGACATCGAGGCCATCCACACCTACGAGGGCACGGAGAGCGTCCAGGCGCTGCTGCTCGGGCGTGACATCACCGGGATGAGCGCGTTCGCCTGAGACCTCGGGCGGCGAGCGTTCTCGTCAGACCGGACGCACGAGGCACACGAGCCGCTCCCGGTCGTCCCAGGAGGGCACGCGCTCGAAGCCCCGCGATTCGTAGAGACGCAGAGCACCCTGTCGCCAGTCCCAGACGGACAGTCGAACTTCAGTCGCACCTGACGCGGCCGCCGCGTGCACGGCGCCGTCGAGCAACGCCGACCCCACACCGCGGCCTCGGGCTGCAGGAACCGCCCAGAGACGTTTGATCTCCGCGATCCCCTCCCGTTCCGAGAGCACGACCACACCGACGACGCGCTCCTCAAGCTGTGCGAGCAGAACCCGATGCCCGGCATACGCGGCGGCCGGGGTCTCCACCTCGCGGCGATAGCGTTCCGGGAGCGGGGCGGCAGGGTCCGGAACGGTCCGTTCCTGCTGGTGCTTCTCGAGCTCGGTCTGCAGCAGATAGGCCCGCACCGCGGAACCGACCTCGATCGCATCGGGGCCGGTCAGATCGGCTACGCGGATCACCGGTCGCTCGAGCGGACGGTGCGCGTCGACGCTCACCGTCAGTCGCAGCCGCAGCCGCCGGACGGGGTCTTCACCATGAAGCACACGTCGCACACGCCGTAGTCCCGCTCCTCCACCGGCTTGGGTGCCTTCTCGGCACGCGGAGCGGAGACACGAGGAGTCGTGGTGCGCTTGGCAGCGCGCGGCGGGGTCAGCGGGATGAACTCGCTCGGGTGGCTGACGTAGAAGTAGGGCGCGCGACCCTCGCTCGGCTGCAGACGAAGCGGAGTGGACCCGACGACGAGCCGTTCGTCCTCAGTGAAACCGTTCGTGTAGGTGCGTCCGATGTGCAGCGCGGCGCCCTCACCGCGACGGATGGCCTCGATGTAGCGACCACGGTCGATGAACGAGCTGATTCCGATCGTCTGGGTGATCTCCGCGATGAACGCGTGGTTCGACGGGTCGATGCGGTGCGCGCGCAGCGCTTCCTGGAGCGAACGGTATGGACGGGAGGTGCCTGCGGGGGTCGGCCCTTGTACTTCTTTCATTTGTTCCAGGATCGCACGCCGCAACCCCCTCTTTCGACCACTCTGCCCGTGCGAGACTGGCCGCATGGCACGCGCGACGATCATCGGATCCGGACCCAACGGCCTCGCCGCCGGGGTGGCGCTCGCCCGCACCGGCTATGAGGTCCGCGTTCTCGAGGCCGCTGACACGATCGGCGGCGGGCTGCGCACCCGAGAAGGGACGCTTCCGGGCTTCCGCCACGACGTGTGCTCCGCCGTGCATCCGGCGGCGGTGTCCTCGCCGTTCTTCCACGCCTTCCGGCTCGACGAGCGCATCGAATGGATCCGCCCCGACATCTCGTTCGCCCACCCCCTCGACGGCGGCCGCGCGGCCGTCGCCTGGCGGGACATCGAGCGCACCGCCGCCGCCCTCGGACCCGACCGCGACGCCTGGCTGGCCCGCCTGCGTCCGCTCAGCACGCACATCGAAGGGGTGACGGACTTTACGGGCAATCAGCTCCTCCGGATGCCGGCCGACCCCGTCACCGCGGTGCGCTACGCGATCCGGATGCTCGACCAGGGCACCCCTCTCGCCCGCGTCTCGTTCCGGGCCGAGGAGGCCGCCGCCCTGATGTCGGGAGTCGTGGCCCACGCGAACTCCCCGCAGCCGACCCTCGCCGGGGCGGCAGCGGGGCTCCTCCTCGCCGCTCTCGCCCACGCGGGAGGCTGGCCCTACCCGCGCGGCGGTTCGCAGACCATCGCCGATGCACTGGTGGCCGACCTCGAAGCGCACGGGGGAACGGTCGAGACCGGTGCGCGCGTGAACGACCTGAGCACCCTGGACGCGGGCGACCCCTCCCGCGGGGACGTGCTCCTGCTGAACACCTCGCCCCGCCTCGCCCTCACCCACCCCGACGTGCCGGCCGGATATGCCAGAGCGCTCCGCGGCTACCGATACGGCGCCGCCGCGGCCAAGGTGGACTTCGCGCTCGACGGCCCGATCCCCTGGTCGAACCCGGAGGTGCGGAACGCGGTGACCGTGCATCTCGGCGGGACGCGTGAGGAGGTCTGGGCGAGCGAGAACGCTGTGGCCGCGGGTCGTGTGAGCGCGCGCCCCTACGTGCTCGCCGTGCAGCCCTCCGTCTTCGACCCGACGCGTGCGCCCGAGGGCAAAGCCGTCTTGTGGGCATACATCCATGTGCCGAACGGCTCCGACCTCGACCCCACCGAGCTCATCACGGCGCAGGTGGAGCGCTTTGCGCCGGGCTTCCGGGATCTGATCCTGGCTCATCACGCAGTGCCCGCGTCGTCTCGGGAGGCGATCAACCCCGGGGAGATCGGCGGCGACATCTCCGGTGGCGTGTTCGACATCCGGCAGGCGCTGCGGCGCCCCGTGGTCTCTCCGACGCCCTGGCGCACCCCGATGCGCGGGGTGTACCTGGCGTCGGCATCGACTCCGCCCGGCCCCGCGGTGAACGGCATGGCAGGCTGGCACGCGGCCCGCACCGTGCTGCACGACGCGGGGATGCCGGCCGGGCTCGACGACGTGTTCGGCTGACGCTCGATCGGCGGCGACGCCGGGGTTCCGGAATCGAGATGCCGCGGCCAGGATGGGAGCATGCGCTACGAGATCCCCGCGCCGATGCTCGCCAAAGCGGTGCCGGCGGTTCCCGATCCGGCGAAGACCTCCGGTGGGCTCCTGTTCGAACCCAAGTGGGACGGCTTCCGCGGCCTCATCGCCTGGGACGGCGAGACCGTGGAGATCGGCTCTCGGGGCGCGAAGCCGCTCACCCGCTACTTCCCCGAGCTGGTCGAGGCGATCCCCGAGCTGCTGCCCGGACCGTGCCTGCTCGACGGGGAGATCGTCGTCGCCACCGGACCACTCGGCTCGCAGCGCCTGGACTGGGAGGCGCTGAGCCAGCGCATCCACCCGGCGGCCTCACGCGTCGTGAAGCTCGCGGCGGAGACGCCGGCGATGTTCATCGCCTTCGATCTGCTCGCCCTCGGCGACGACGACCTGTTGACGCAGCCCTTCGAGACCCGCCGGTCCCGTCTCGAGACACTCATGGATGGCGTCGAGCATCCGCTGCACATCACCCGCACGACTCGAGACCGCGACGCGGCCGTCCGCTGGCTCGCCGAATTCGAAGGAGCAGGACTCGACGGTGTCGTCGCCAAGCCCCTCGACCAGCCGTATGCGCCGGGGAAGCGGACGCTGTTCAAGATCAAGCACGCCCGCACGGCCGATGTGGTGGCGCTCGGCTACCGCATCCACAAGTCCGGCTCGGGCGTCGGATCGCTCCTGGTCGGGCTGTACGGCGACGACGGGGTGCTGCGGCAGGTCGGCGGCGTGGCCGCCTGGAGCGACGCCCGACGGCAGGAACTCGTCGAGGAGCTCGCTCCCCTCGTCGAGCGCGACGACAGCGGCGAGGCGCTGACCGCAGAAGGCGAGCGGTCACGGTTCAGCGGCAGCAAGGACGTCTCGTTCGTGCGGCTGCGCCCCGAGCGGGTGCTCGAGGTGCGCTACGACCAGCTCGAGGGCGCCCGCTTCCGCCACACGGTGCAGTTCGAGCGGTGGCGGCCCGACCGTGACGCCCGCTCCTGCACCTACGACCAGCTCGACACGGTCGCCGGCTACGACCTCGCCGACGTCCTCCGCTGACGGGCCGTTCGCGCCGGCTCAGTCCTTCTCGGCGGGAGTACCGTCTTCGTCCCAGTTCGCGGCGACCTTCTTGCTCGGCTGTACGCGGGGCGGCTCCCCCGGCATCTTCGGGAACTCGGGCGGGAACGGCAGCTCTCCCAGTCCGTTCTCCCTGTCGCGCTCCCACCACTCCAGCAGGGTGTCGATGCGGCCGGGAGAAGCCTGCATCGTCGCCCAAGGGTCACCGACCTCCTCGAGGCGCTTCGGGATGCTGCGCACCGTGAACGTGCGCGGATCCAAGCCGTCGAGCTCGTCCCACTGCACCGGCGTCGAGACCGTCGCCCCCGGCAGCGCGCGCGGGCTGTAGGCGCCGGCCATCGTCCGGTCGCGGTTGGCCTGGTTGAAGTCGACGAAGATCCGCTCCCCGCGCTCCTCCTTCCACCAGTTCGTGGTGACCTGCTCCGGCATCCGCCGCTCCAGTTCGCGCCCGGCCGCGATCACGCCGTGCCGCACATCCAGGAACTCGTGGGTCGGCTCGATGGGAGCGAAGACATGCAGACCGCGGTTGCCGCTGGTCTTGGCGAACGCCTCGAGTCCCGCCTCGCGCAGCACCTCGCGCAGCGTGTGCGCCGCGGTCACGGCATCCGCGAAGTCCGTGCCCGGCTGCGGGTCGAGGTCGATGCGCAGTTCGACCGGGTTGTCGGCGTCGGTCGCCAGCGACGCCCAGGGGTGGAACACGATCGTGTTCATCTGCACAGCCCAGACGATCGCGCTCGCCCTGTTGAGCACGATCTGCGGATGCTGACGTCCGCTGTTGTACGTGACAGTGACGGCGTCGACGAAGTCGGGCGTCCCCTTGGGCGGGTTCTTCGAGAAGAAGCCCTCGGCGGGCGGTCCATCGGACGCGCCGACGCCGTCGCGGAAGCGCTCGAGCGACACCGGACGGTTGCCGTTGGCCGCGAGGAAGGGAACCGCGACGAGCTGGGCGTACTCGGCCAACTCCGCCTTCGTGATGCCGAGATCGGGCCACACCACCCGGTTCGGGCTCGAGAGGGCCACATCGCGCTCTCCGTCGGAGTCGGCGATGGTCAGGGTCACACGTTCTGAGGCCATGCTCCGACCCTAGAGCGATGCCCCGACCGACGGAACCCCGCGCCGGTAGGGGCGAGGGCTCCGGTACCGCTCAGTCGCCGAGGGCGACAGCCAGCGCGAGAACCGGGGTGAGCGCATCCCGCTCGACGACGATCGACGGACCCGCGGAGTCGACGATCACGCCCGCCATGTCGGAATGGCTCGACAGGACCTTCGCCAGCTGCTCCGGCTCGAACGGGAGCGGACGGTCGCCGCGGCCCAGCGCGATCACCTCGAGGGGGTGGGAGAACAGCTGCAGGAAGCGGCGCCCGTCGGTGGTCTGCGCCTCGGCGATACCGGCCTGGCCGCTGCCGTCACCCTCGTTCACGGCGACCCACATGCGCTTCACCGCGAGCGCTTCACCGACCTTGAGCGTCGAGTCCTGCTCGCGCGGAGCGGCGAGGATCGTTTTGACGGTCATGTCGACGTCGGCCTGCTCGAGCGTCTTCTGCAGCAGATCGGTGGGGAACACCACGCGATGCGGGGCGGAGGCGTTGTCGACGATGAGGCCGGCGAAGTCACCGGACACGACCTGCTGGAGCACGGACGTCACCGGCTGCGCGACGGCAGAGGTCGCGGCGGGGTCGGCTTCGAGCTGCACCGAGTCGCGCACGGCACGGGCCGAGCTGAACGCCAGCATGAACTGCCGGTCGTCGTTGTCGCGCACGACCGCGACCGACAGCGGCTTTCCCTCGCTGATCTGCGCACGCGCGTCGCCGTTCACGCGGATGTAGAGGTGGCCCTGGAGCGCCTGACGCATCACTCCGAGGAGCTGGTCGTTGCTCGCGCCCGCCTCGATCTCGGTGAGGGCCTCGCGGAGCAGGACGTTGTCCTTCATCCCTGCGACGGTCTCGGTCTGCTCGGGCGGCAGGGGCGAGGCGAGCGGAAGACGCCGTTCCTCGGGAGCTGCGGGCTGCGCGGGAGCAGCGGGCTGCGCCGGACGCGGGTCCGCGGCTGCTGCCTCGGGCTGCGCATCGGAGGGCGGCAGCGCGACCTCGGGCCCGGCCTGGGCACCGACGCCGCGGAACGCCTGCACCGAGATGCCGATCGACGGCGCCTCGACGGGCTGCTCGGCCTCGGTCGTGCCCTGATCGGCGTTCACGGCATCCGACCCGGTCGCGGTCTCCTCCGCGTCGGGGGCGGGGGTGACAGCATCGTCTGCGGACTTCTTGCGGCGGGAGAAGAGGGCCATAATCAGCCAGCCTAACCGGCATTCCCCCGCGCGCTCCGCCGGTGACCGGCGCGCGGCGCGGGCTAGATCTTCTCGATCGGCGCGACCTTGATGAGGAGCTTCTTCTGCCCCGCCGAGTCGAACCGCACGTGGGCGATGCGCTTCGCACCCTCGCCGGTCACGGCATCCACCCGCCCTTCGCCGAAGTCGACGTGACGGATGCGGTCGCCCGCCGTGAGCTCGAGGTCGCCGTTGTCGCGCATCTTGGCCGTGACCCGGTTGGGGAACTTGTCCATCGCGGTCGACAGCGGCTTCAGGGAGTCGCGACCGGGCAGCGCCTTGACGGCGAACCGGTCGCTGGAGCCGGAACCGCCGAACCCGCCCTGGCGACGTGCGTTGAGCGCCCGCGACTGCATGCCGCCGCGGGAGTTCACGTCACCGGGCGACTGCCGCCAGTCGATGAGGTTCGCCGGGATCTCCTGCAGGAAGCGGCTGGGCATCGCCACGGTGACCTCGCCGAACTGCGCTCTCGTCATGGCGAGCGACAGGTGCAGCCGCTTGCGCGCCCGTGTGATGCCGACGTAGAAGAGGCGTCGCTCCTCCTGCGGCCCACCGGGCTCTCCCGCCGAGATGCGGTGCGGGATCAGATCTTCCTCGACACCCGTGACGAAGACGGCGTCGTATTCGAGGCCCTTCGCCGTGTGCATGGTCATGAGAGAGACCGACCCGGACTCGTCGTCGAGGTCGTCGGCATCGGACACCAGCGCGACCTCGGTGAGGAAGTCGACGATCGTGCCCTCGGGGTTGTTGCGGGCGAAGTCGCGGGCGACGGCCACGAACTCGTCGAGGTTCTCGACACGGGCCTCGTCCTGCGGGTCGCGGCTGGCGCGCAGCGCGTCGAGGTAGCCGCTCTTGCCGAGCAGCACGCCCAGACCATCAGCCACGCTCGTGGGGGGCGGCACCTCGCCGGTGGCGGGAGTCAGGATCGCGGCGGCTTCGGCGAGCACGGCGTCGAGCTGCCCGATCGCCGCCTGGATCTTCGGTCCGACCCCGAGCTGACCCGGCATCGACAGCGCGTCGCGGAAGCTGATGCCGTGGTCTTCGGCGAACCGGGCGATGGCCGTCTCGGTCACATCTCCGATGCCGCGCCGCGGCTTGTTCAGGATGCGTCGCACCGACATCTCATCGGCCGGGTTCGCGACCGCGACCAGGTAGGCGAGTGCGTCCTTGATCTCGGCGCGGTCGTAGAACTTGGTGCCGCCCATGATCTTGTAGGGCACCGCGGAGCGGATGAAGATCTCTTCCAGCGCACGGGACTGCGAGTTCGTGCGGTAGAACACGGCCATCTCGGAGTACGGCATGCCCGCACGGTGCAGCGCCTCGACCTCGTCGGCGACGAACTGCGCCTCGTCGTGCTGCGAGTAGCCGGTGAAGCCGATGATGGCGTCGCCGTCGCCCTTGTCGCTCCAGAGCTTCTTGTCCTTGCGGTCGAAGTTGTTGCCGATCACCGCATTCGCGGCGGAGAGGATGTTCTGGGTCGAGCGGTAGTTCTGCTCGAGCAGCACCACGCGGGCGCCCGGGAAGTCGCGTTCGAACTCGCTGATGTTGCGGATGTCGGCGCCGCGGAAGGCGTAGATCGACTGGTCGGAGTCGCCGACCACGGTGAGCGAGGCGCCCGGTTCGCCGGCGTCCGCCGTGGGCGCGGGATCGGGCTCGAAGATCATCATGCCGTTGGAGGCATACGGGTCGGGGGCCGAGCCCGCGGCGCCCGAGACGGGGCGCGTGAGCTCGTGGATCAGCGAGTACTGCGCGTGGTTCGTGTCCTGGTACTCGTCGACGAGGATGTGTCGGAACCGGCGTCGGTAGGTGTCGGCGACCTGCGGGAACGCTCGGAACAGGTAGACGGTCTGGCCGATGAGGTCGTCGAAGTCGAAGGCGTTGGCCTTCTGGAGCTGCCGCTGGTAGTCGGCGAAGACCTCGACGAAGACCCGCTCGGCCGGGTCGCTCATGTTGGCCTGCCGGGCGTACGACTCGGCGTCGGACAGCTCGTTCTTCAGCTTGGAGATGCGCGACTGCACGGATGCCGGGGTGAGCCCGTAGGCGTCGGCCTCATGCTCCTTGACCAGGCGCTTCAGCAGCGCGCGCGAGTCGCCGGAATCGTAGATCGTGAACGACTTCGTGTAGCCGAACTGCTGGGCCTCGCGGCGCAGGATGCGGACGCAGGCGGAGTGGAACGTCGAGATCCACATGCCGCGCGCGGCGTCGCCGATCAGTCCTTCGACGCGCTCCCGCATCTCGCCGGCCGCCTTGTTCGTGAACGTGATCGCGAGGATCTGGCTCGGCCAGGCTTCGCGCCCGCGGAGCAGCGAGGCGATGCGGCGGGTGAGCACGCTCGTCTTGCCCGATCCGGCGCCCGCGACGATGAGGAGTGCGGGCCCGCGATAGGTGACGGCCTCGAGCTGTTGCGGGTTCAGGCCGGCGAGGAGATCGTCCTGCCCCGGGGCCCCGGAGGAGCGGGGGCCGACGGATCCGGGGACGATGAGAGGAGCTTCGGTCATGGCCTTATGAGTCTAGGCGTCGGCACCGACACTGCGGCACGAGGATGCCCCAGCCGAGACGGCTGCGATGGGGTGCGCGGGACGACCCGCGCACCCCATCGATCTCAGACGGTGCGCGTGCGGCGGCGGACCGCCACCCCTCCCGCGACCAGGAGCATCAGCGCCAGCGCGATCGCGGCGACGGGGAACTCGGCACCGGTCGCGGCCAGACCACCCGCTCCGTCGGCGACACGGATGTCCGCCCAGCCGAGCAACACTCCATCGGCGTCGTACACCGCGATCCGATGCGCACCCAGCGCGGCATCGGTCGGTACCGTCACGGTGATCGACCCTGCCGCGGACAGCGCGCCTGTCGCGAGCTGCACCGGGTCGGAGTACATCCACACCGCGATGTCCTCTCCCGCCGCGTCCGCGCCGACGGTGACCGTGACCTTCTGACCGCGGGTGGCGACCACGGGATCGACCGTCACGCCGTTGCGGTTGCCGTCGACCAGGTCCGTGCCGGGCAGCGGCGGGTTCTGGCCACCCGGGTTCTCGCCACCCGGGTTCTCGCCGCCCGGGTTCTCCCCGTCGACGCCCGGAAGCGTGCCGGTGCGCAGCGACTCGGAGGCGAAGCCGTCGGCGAACCACCATACCGGACGCTGACCGTCGACCGAGAGCGAGGCCGGCGCGGTCGCGAAGCCCTCGTTGTTGATGTCGGGCATGCCGGCAGGACGCGCGTACTGGACGATGCCCGGCTGGGCGGTGCCGTTGAGGGTGATCTCGGCCGAACGGCCCTGGCAGCCGTCGTCGCAGACGGCCCAGAGCGTGCCGCGCTCACTGTCGTAGTCGAGAGCCATCACACCGGCGAGCCCGGGAGCGATCTCCGACACGAGGGTGGCCGAGCCGTCGCTGTCGAGGGCGAAGGCGTACACGTGGCCGTTGTCCTCGACCGCGACCAGGAACAGCCCGCCACCGTGGCCGGCATAGTCGGTGGGCTTGTACGCCGCACCGGTGTTGTCGTCGAAGAGCTTTCCGGCGAGCGCGGCATCCGGCACCCACTGCACGGCCTCCATACCGAGGTTCGCCCCGACGGAGGGCAGCAGCGCGGTGAGGTCCCATTCCTGCTGGGCGACGAGGTCCCCGTCCGACGCCTCCGGGTCGACCTTCAGCACCTTGTTCTGGTTCACCCCCTTGGCACCGTTGTCGCGCTCCGAGGCCACGTACACGAAGCCGTCTCCGTCGACCGTGATGCCCTCGGTGTCCGGACCTGCGGCACCCGCATCCGCGGCGTCCTTCTGGAAGCGGACCCGCTTGCCCGCATCCCAGCCGTCGACCTTCTCGACCGAGCCGTCGGCGTGCGCCTCGAGCTTCCAGATGCGCCCCTCGCCGTTGTCGACCGCCCAGAGGAACGCGCCGTCGGCGGTCTCCTGCACGTCGAGCCCCGAGCTGTCCTCGAGGAACGTCGGGATGCTGTCGAGCACGCGGACCTCGGCCGACCCGGGCCACGGCGAGACGGTGACCTCGCCGGCGCAGACGTTCGCGGCGCCCTTCGAGGACGCGGTCGTCGCGGCGAAGGCACCCGTCGTGTCGGGGCAGCGCCCCCAGGTGATGGCTGCGTGTCCCTCGCCCCAGCTGGTCTCGTCGACGAGCAGCTCGCCGTCGAACAGCCGCACCGCGTCGCCGCCGCCCAGGCCGAAGCCGAGCTGCTCGCGCTCGATCACGAGGTACTCCCCCGCGCCGATGCGGGTTCCGGCCGGGATCGAATAGGCGTGGGTGTCGTCGTCGTCCTTCACCACGATGCCCGAGACGTCGAGGGCCGCGTCGGTCGGGTTCACGAGCTCCACCCAGTCGTCGGGCGAGCCGCCGTCGGACTCGACCTCGTTGAGGCGCACCGGATTGCCGCAGGCGTTGCGCAGCCCCTTGGTCGAGACCGCGACATCGACGAAGTCGCCGGAGCCGTCGGCGCAGCGCGCCAGCACGCCCGCAGCGTGGGCGGTGTAGACGTGCTCGTCGACGGTGTTGCCGTTCGCATCGCGGACCGTCACGGTGTCGCCGTTGCCGAGACCGAAGACGAAGTTCGCCGGCTGGTCGAAGACGAAGTATGCGCCCGGCTGCAACGTCGTGCCGGCCGGCAGCGGTGTGGTCTCACCCGCATGACCGCTGGGGTCGCTGTCCATGACGCTCCAGCCCGACAGATCGACGGCCGTGCTGCCGGTGTTCGCGACCTCGACCCAGTCGGTGGTGTCGCCGTTCGACTCGATCTCGTTGATCACGACGTCGGGCATGACGCACGAGTTGGCGGCTCCGGGCGTCGAATGAGCGAGCACGAACGCGCCGACACCGTCCGGGCAGCGTGCGAGCGTGGCGGCGGAGAAGTCTCCGTCGATCGCCGCGTGCCCCTCCCACGGGAGGGTGTCGTCGATCTGCGCTGCTGCCGCGTCGAACAGGCGGATGCGGTCGGCGCTGCCGATGCCGATGGGGTCGCGGAACGCGGCCTCGGCTCCTCCGACGAGACCGATCGTGCCCTCATCGACGACGAGGAACTCGCCCGCTCCGATCTGCGTGCCGGCCAGGAACTGCCAGCGGTGGTCGTCGGAGTTGTCGCGGATCTCGTAGCCCGAGATGTCGAGCGCCTCGGTTCCGGGGTTGTAGAACTCGACCCAGTCGGCGGGCTGCGAGTCGACCTCGTTGATCACGATGGAGCCGGCGACGGGAGCGACCGTGCAGTCGTTCGCTGCGCCGGGGGTCGCCGTCGTGGCATGCGCCCACTCGCCCGTGCCGTCGGCGCACCGGGCCCACACCGACAGCGGCGCGGTGTTCTCGTAGGCATAGGAGTCGGCCTCGGCACCGCTCGGGTCGAAGAGCACGACCTCGTCGCCCTTGCCGAGTCCGAACGGGAAGTCGACGTCCTTCACGAGGACGAGGAACTCCCCGGGAGCGAGCGACGTGCCCTCCGGAGCCTCCCCGAAGCTGTCGCGCTTCTCGTGGGCGACCTTCCAGTCGGCGAGATCGACCGTCTCGGTGCCCGCGTTGTAGATCTCGATCTGGTCGGCGAGGCCGGTCGCCGCGTCGTCGTAGACGATCTCGTTGAGCACGAGGCTCGGCGCGGCCGAGACCTTCTCCGCCGGGCGGATGCCGGGAGAGGCGCCGATGGCGGCGGCGGGAGTGGCGAGCAGGGCGGCGGCGCTCAGTGCGCACACCGCCGCGACCGCGGCTGCGGATTGCAGGCGGGGCATGGAGGACTCCTGGGGGTCGGCCGGCAGGCCCCAGGCGGGGCCCGACCGGACTCAGTCGGGTACCAGCCCAGACCACCGATCCCGCGTGGCCGCGAAGAATCCCTCCGGTGCACGGAAGGTGAACGGGAGGTGGCGACTTCCCGTTCCCCTTCCGTTCTCACATCCTCAGGCGATGCGGGTGCCCGGCGGCAGACGCTTCGCGGGCGTCCGCGTACGTGCCCATGCCCCGGCGAACAGCGAGCCGGCGATGACGATCTGCACGCCGAGTCCCACGAACCAACTGGGCACCGACGAGTCCATGATCTCTTCCGGCGTGCGGTAGCCGCCGTTCGGGTCGCACTCGTCCCAGCGCTGTTCGAGCGGCGACTGCTGCGCGCTGCGCACGCCGAGCTTGATCTGGCCGAACAGGTCGACCGGGTACCCCTCGGGCGAGAACTCCGTGGGGGTCGCATCGGCGAGCACGACGAACGGGTTGGCCGACAGCGCCCACCAGACGTAGTCGAATCGCGGCACCTCGTAGGTGGTGCCGACCTCCCACTCGTCGCAGATGGGGGCGCCGTTCGCGTCGTACGGGCGCGAGTATGTCGTCGCCTCGCTGCGCACGGCCATGCCGCCCAGCCCGAAGGCGATGAGCGTGCCGAACACGAGGCCGGCGACCACGAGATACGTCGCCGCGACCGAGAACAGCGGGCGGGCGATGAGCCCGCTCAGGCCGACGCCGATGGCCGCGACCACGATGATCTCGACCGCGAGCACGAGCAGCGAGACCAGCAGCACGAGCGCATCCGCTCCCCCGCCCAGGAGCGACAGGGCGAGGAACGGCACGGCGACCAGCAGGAAGGCGCCGCCGGTTGCGATGGCGGCGAGGAGCTTGCCGAGCATGATGTCGCCGGTCGACGCCGCAGTCACCTGGACCGCGGCGAGGGTCGCCGCATCACGGTCGCCGTTGATCGCGTTGCCGCTGAGGGTCGGCGACACCAGCACGACCAGCAGCAGCACGATGTTGACGACGATGGAGTAGACGCCGGCACCGACGAAGTCGCCCCAGGAGTACACGGCGAAGGCGAGCCCGGTGACCCCGAGCAGGATGAGCGCGAAGACACCCAGCAGGACGTACCAGCCGACGCTCCGCAGCCGCTGGGTCAGTTCGAGTCGGGCGATGATCCCGATGTTCGCGAGGCTCATGCTCCCGCCTCCGTTCCGGTCGGTGCCGCGGGGGCGGGTGGTGCTGGTGGTGCGGCAGGCGGCACAGGATGCGGCGGGGCGGAAGCGGCGGCTTGCGGCAGCGGCGCATGCGACAGGTTGAGGAACGTGTGCTCCAGATCGCTCTGCGCCGGGGCGAACTCCGCTACCGGCAGGCCCGCTTCGACGAGCGTGCGCAATGACTGCGCCGCCGCATCCTCACCCGCGAATCCGACGAGTACCGCTCCGCGATCCGTGGCGAGGGAGTCCGGGGACAGGCCGAGGTTCGATGCCACCTGCCAGGTGTCGGCGTTCAGACGTTCCGGCGTCGCGCCGGCCAGGCGCACGCGCCACGCGCGCACAGAGGTCTGCAGGGGAGCCGCGTCGACCACGGCACCGGCCACGAGGAAGACCGAATCGTCGACCACCTCCTCCAACTCCGAGAGGATGTGGCTCGAGATCAGCACCGTGCGCCCCTCGGCAGCCAGGCGACGCAGCAGCTCGCGCAGTTGGACACGCGCCTCGGGGTCGAGTCCGGATGCCGGCTCGTCGAGAAGCAGCACCTGGGGGTCGTGCACGAGGGCGCGGGCGAGGCCGAGCTTCTGCTTCTGTCCCCGCGACAGCACCTTCGCGGGCGAGTCCGCGAGCTCCCCAAGCCCGACGAGTGTGAGCAGCTGCTGCGCCCGCGCGGCGGCGTCCGGCTTCTCGATGCCGTACAGGCGGGCGGTGGTGACGATGGTCTCCCGCGCCGTGAGCGACGGCCAGGCGCCGAGTGCGTCCGGCATCCAGCCCAGCAGACGCCGAGCCGCGAGCGGGTCGACCGACGGGTCGACGCCGCCGATGCTGATCGTCCCGCTGTCCGGGGCGAGGAGTGAGGCGAGCATGAGGAGCAGCGTCGTCTTGCCCGCCCCGTTCGGCCCGACCAGCCCGGTCACGCGGCCCGGCTCGGCTCGCAGGGTGGCCCCTCGCACCGCCTGCACCGTTCCGAACGCTCTACTGACGTCTTGCACCACGATTCCGGTCATGCGGTCAGTCTGGCATCCGGACCGCCGCGCGCCCGGGACCTCGGGGCGGATGCTCAGACACCGAGCCGCACGGGTGACACAATCTCCCCATGCGCACGATCCTCAACATCATCTGGGTCATCCTGGCCGGATGGGCCCTGTTCCTCGGGTACGTCCTGGCCGGCATCCTGCTGTGCATCCCGATCATCACGATCCCGTGGGCGATCGCCTCGTTCCGTATCGCCGCCTACGCGATCTGGCCGTTCGGGCGCGAGGTCATCAGCAAGCCGACGGCCGGCGTCGGCTCGTTCCTCGGCAACGTCCTGTGGGTGGTCCTCGCCGGCTGGTGGCTCGCGATCGGGCACATCGTCTCCGGCATCCTGCTGTGCGTCACGATCATCGGCATCCCGATGGGCATCGCCGACTTCAAGATGGTTCCGATCTCGCTCATGCCGCTCGGCAAGGAGATCGTCTCCACGCGTCGCGGCGCGTTCGACCGCACTCTCTGACCCGGCCCCCGCCTACACTGGGGCGATGGATGCCGCCCGCCTGATCGCCTGGGATCACGAGCTCCGCTCGGCGCACTCGCGCCTGCGCGCGGCGCTCGCCGCCACCCGTGAGGCCCTCGATCAGGGCGGCTCGGCGCCCGATGCCACGTCCGAGCTCCTGCTCTTCTGCATCGGCTTCTGCACGGCTCTCGACGGCCACCACGGCGCCGAGGACCGCATGCTCTTCCCCGCGCTGCGCACGGAGCATCCCGAACTCGGTGGCGTGATCGACAAGCTCATGCAGGACCACTCGATGCTCGCCCACCTGCTCGGCTCGCTGCGCACCGCGGCGGAGCGGGGAGATGATGCGCCCACCATCGCCGGGCACCTCGACGGCATCGCCGCGATCATGGAGTCGCACTTCCGGTTCGAGGAGCGCGAGATCCTCGAACCGCTGCGCGCACTCGCGCTCGACGGCGACGTGAAGACCGTCCTCGGTCCGCTCTGACGAACGGTCGGCCGGAGACGCCTCCGCTCAGCTGCGGAAGAACGCGACGCCCAGATCGGGATGGTCCACGAACACGCCGTCGATACCCTGGCGCGCGATGACGCCCCACTCCGACTCGTAGTCCCCGAACGCCGAGCGCCCTCCCGAGCCGCGGAACTCCGGCGACAGGAACGCGTTCTCCGGCCGGCACGTCCACGTGAAGACCGCGAGGCCGCGCGCATGCGCATCTGCGACGATCGTGTTGCCGCGGTCGAGCAGCATCTTCTTGTTGACGCTGATGCCGTCGACACGTCCGACGAGGCCGTCGAGCCCCTGCGGGGTGACGGTCGCCTTGTACGTGAGCGCCTGCTTGCCCTCGGCCACCAGCCGGTCGTACGGGCGACCGGTCGCCTCGATGAGGTAGATGTACGACGCCGCGACGCCGCGCTCCCGCAGCTGCCCGAGCACCGTCGACTCGAAGCACTCGATCACCAGTGGCAGCTCTCCGTCGGCCCATCCCGCATCCCGCAGCTCACGCTCGATCAGCGGAGCCAGGTCGAGGCCGATGCTCGCGAAGTAGGTGGCGTGCTTGACCTCGAGCACCACGCCGATCTCCCGCCCGTGCTCGGTCGAACCGTCACGCACGATGTCGAGCACGTCACGCAGGCGGAGGATGGCCTGCGAGTCATCGAAGCTCGCGCTCGAGACCCGCACCTCGGGCAGCCGCTCCCGCCCGCGCAGGGTCGACAGCTCCGCCCAGGTGAAGTCCTCGGTGAACCAGCCGGTCAGCGCCTGTCCGTCGACACGCTTGGTCGTCTTGCGATCGGCGAACTCCGGATGCAGGGCGACGTCGGTCGTGCCCGAGATCTCGTTCTCGTGCCGCACGACGAGGACGCCGTCCTTGGTGGCCACGACGTCGGGTTCCACGGCATCCACGCCCATGGCGAGCGCCAATTCGTAGGAGGAGCGACTGTGCTCCGGGCGATAGCCGGGCGCACCGCGGTGCCCGATGACGAGGGGTGATTTCCTGGGCACGCTCTCAGCGTAGAACACGCCCGGAGCGGCACCACCCGAGTATCGTGGAGGCAAGAGACCTACAACCCCCTTTGGAGTGAGGCCCACCAATGAGCAACTTCGCTTTCAACAACCCTGCTTTCCAGCAGCAGGACCCGCGCAACGTCGCGACCTACCCGGGCGGACCTCAGGCTGCTCAGGGCGCGCAGAACGCCTCGCTCCAACACGGGGCGATGGATGTCGCGGCCAACGCGCAGCTCGAGGGCATGTACGCGGCCCCGCCTGCCGGTGCGATCGAGACCGACCGGATGTCCGTCGAGGACACCGTCTGGAAGACCGCCGGCCTGTTCGCCATCCTGCTCGTCACCGCCGCCATCGGCTGGGTGTGGACGCTCGGTGGGATCGACGCTCCGCCGTACAACCCCCAGAACCCGGCGCCCGTCAACATGATGCCGTGGATCATCGGTGCGCTCGGCGGCTTCGTGCTCGCGATGGTCATCACCTTCACCTCGCGCAAGAAGGTGCGACCCGCGCTGATCTTCGCCTACGCCGCGCTCGAGGGCCTCTTCATCGGTGGCATCTCGGCGTTCTTCGAGGTCATCTACCCCGGCATCGTGTTCCAGGCCACCCTCGCGACCGTCTCGGTCGTCGGCGTGACCCTGGCCCTCTTCGCAAGCGGCAAGATCCGCGCGTCGAAGAAGGCGACCAAGATCTTCATGATCGCGATGATCGGCTACCTGGTCTTCTCGCTGCTGAACCTCGTCCTCATGTGGACCGGCGTCCTGCCGCAGGATCAGGCGTTCGGCATGCTCAGCGCCACCATCATGGGCATCCCGCTCGGCGTCATCATCGGCGTCCTCGTCGTGATCATGGCCGCGTACTCGCTGGTGCTCGACTTCGACCAGATCCAGCAGGGCGTCCGCAACGGCGCTCCCCGCCAGTACGGCTGGCTCGGCGCCTTCGGCATCATGGTCACGGTCGTATGGCTCTACGTCGAGATCCTGCGCATCATCGCGATCGTCCGCGGCAACAACTGACACGAACCACCGTTCAAAAGGCCCGTCTCCCCCGTGGAGGCGGGCCTTTTGGCACACCCGGAGAGGTGTGCGCAAGGGGTTGTCGTGCGGTCGCGAAGACCGGCAGTGTGGGTGTCACGAGCCCTGGCCCCCCGGGCTCCCGACACATAGGAGCTGACCATGAGTTTTCTCGGCTTTCTTCTCCTCGGCCTCATCGCCGGGGCCATCGCCAAGCTGATCCTGCCCGGCAAGCAGGGTGGCGGGTGGTTCCTCACCCTCCTTCTCGGTGTCGTCGGCGCCCTGCTCGGCGGCTGGCTCGGCAGCCTGATCCTCAACCGCCCGCTGACCGAGTTCTGGGATCTGGGCACCTGGCTCCTCGCCATCGCCGGTTCGATCATCGTCCTGCTGATCTACGGCCTGATCGCGGGTCGCGGTCAGAAGGTCAACGACTGACGCTTCCCCGAAATCCCACACGCCCGTCCCCTTCGGCAGCCTCGCGCTTCCCGAAGGGGGCGGGTCATTTCTCTGCCCCGGCAGCCTTCCGCTCGAGCAACGACCGTTCGCGATCGTTGCCCGCGAGGCCGGCGGCGACCGCGAACTCGCTCCGTGCCTCCTCTTCGCGCCCGAGCCGCCGCAGCAACTCCCCCCGGGTCGCGGGCAGCAGGTGGTACCCGCGCAGCGCTCCCGCGCTCGAGAGCTGATCGATGATGCGCAACGCGGATGCCGGGCCGGTCGCCATCGCTACAGCGGCGGCACGGTTGAGCTCCACGACCGGCGAGGGTGCTATCCGGCCGAGCGCCTCGTAGAGGAGCACGATGCGGTCCCAGTCGGTGTCGTCGACGGATGCCGCCACGGCATGACACTCGGCGATCGCGGCCTGCAGGCAGTAGGCACCCCGACCGCGACCGAGCGCGTCGGCCGTCGCGAGTGCTGCTCGACCACGGGTGATGCGCCCGCGATCCCACCGCCCACGGTCTTGATCGGCGAGCAGCACGGGGTCGCCGTTTCCGTCCACACGCGCAGCGAACCGGGCCGCCGTCAGCTCCATCAGCGCCAGCAGGCCGTGCACCTCGGGCTCGCGCGGCATCAGCGCCGCGAGCACCCTGCCGAGCCGGATGGCCTCGTCGCTCAGCTCGGGCCGCATCCATTCCGGACCGCTGCTCGCCGCATGCGCCTCGTTGAAGATCAGGTACAGCACGCCGAGGATGGCACTCAGACGCGCGGCATATTCCTCGCGGGGCGGCACCTCGAAGGGTACGTTCGCCGCCGCGAGCGTCTTCTTCGCCCGCACGATGCGCTGCTGCACGGTCGCCGTCGGTACGAGGAAGGCACGGGCGATCTCCTCGCTCGACAGGCCACCGACCACCCGCAGCGTCAGGGCGACCTGCGCCTCCTTCGACAGCACCGGGTGGCAGGCGATGAAGATCAGGCGCAGCACGTCGTCGTCGACGGCATCCGGGTCCCACAGCACCTCCGGAGACTCGGCCTGCTCCCGCTCCAGGTCGCGGGCGAGAGCGGCGACCCGGGCATCCAGACGCTCCGCCCGGCGCCATCCGTCGATCGCCTTGCGCTTCGCCACCGCCGTGAGCCAGGCCCCCGCGTTGCGCGGCACCCCCTCGACCGGCCACTGCCGGAGCGCATCGACCAGCGCCTCCTGGGCGAGGTCCTCCGCGAGCCCGAAATCGCCGACCATGCGGGTGAGCGCCCCCACGATGCGCGCGGACTCGATGCGCCATACCGCGGCGACCGCGCGCTCCGCCGACCCGTCATCGGGGGCGGAGCGCGCGGCCTCGTCGTTCGCGGATCCGTCCATTGAGGCGACCTTCAATATGCCATTCCTGCTCCACGAAACTTCGCCAATCGTCCGCTCTCGTTGAATGAGTCATGCGTCAATCATGTTGCTCCGGTGCAGATTCTTGCGCAAGTGTCAGCACTAGAGGCGCCCTACTTTGCTGCAAGGGAGCGTGCTGTCAGCATTCCCGGCGGATGTCGTCCCCGGGGTTCTACGACCCCGTTCAGTTGGTCGGCGACTCCAACGGGAGTCACGATCTCACCCAAGCCCGTCAGCATCCACACCTTCCGACGCTGGATCAACGAAAAGTAGCGGGGACTCTGGGCACGGCTTACAACTGCAGGACCTTGAGATACCCGGTCGCGAGAATCACTTTGGCCCGCCGCTCATCGTACGAGGCGACAGTCAATGCGCTCCTGCGCCGCCTTACTCCGCCTGTCGGCGTGTCGACGTGTCGGTGGGTCGGCGCCGTAGCCCAACACCCGAACGCCAACGGATTCATTGGAAGAGTGAGAATTCCACACGCTTTCTCGATGCTGTTGGCCAATTCGAGTAGTCGGGCCGCGATCTGGCCTGAGACGATGAGGCTCGCGAACGGTTGGAACCGGTGAGGGCTGCTCTTCGCGAGGTCGCGCCGCCGGCGCGCCCAGAGCCCAAGGGGATGGCTCAGATGCGTAGGTCAGTTCGTAACCACCAATCGAGAGCGCGAGGCAAGGACAGTTCGCAACATCGGAGATAGCCGCAAGGAGGACCGTGCTTTCGGGACGTCCCCGGCGCTCACACAACTGTCCGCCGTCAGTCAGGTCGATCGTGCACTCGCTAGCGGCCTCCGTAGTCGCAGGCGGAGACGTACTCCAACGGCACGACGGTCTCGCCGCTATGGTCTACCCATGACAATGCATCCGTCACCGGCTTCTCTCGCGCGTAGGCGTGAACCTCAGTCTGGCCCCGAGCCCCTGGGGCAGACTCTCGCGCAGCTTCGCGAGTCATTCCCCACGTTAATCGAAGAAGCCGAACGTTTCGGTGTTAACACAAGCACTTCGCTGGAGGAGTGGCAGCAGCGAGCCGGATTCGCCCAGGTAGCCACTTTGCTGTCTCCTCTCTCATCATCGTTTCAGGTTGCGGCAGCCATCAGTGACATCTCCGCAACCCGCGAGCTTCCTTTGCTCGCCTACTTGGTCGCGGAAGACCTCCTCAGCCGTAAGTCTGGTTCCATCGCCGGCTACCTGCGGTCCGCAGGAACGTCCCTCGAAGACGTGCTGGGCCAACTGAAAGAACGGCTCGGCGAATCGCTTCTAAACGCAGCCTTCTCCGTCACTTGGCAAAGGCGCGCAGTTTTCTCACGGCTGCTGAACGCAGCCCGCTCCTACTTGGATTGGATCCATCAAGGGCAAGTTCTCGAAGGGCGCTCGCCGCGACGCGGCGTCCAAACGAGACTCGGCATCACCGTCGTCCTGGGCGCACGGTTTGGAGCGGTCTCGGAACACGACCTGCGGACCGCTCGACAGATGTTGATCGATTCTCATGTTCAAGGGTCTGAGCGAGCTCTTGAGTACTACGTCGAGGCTTCCATCTGGCTGTATGACCTGTTCGAGGATCGCGAATCGATTCAAGAGGCGGCCCAGCAACTAAAACGCAACCCTGGGTCAGATGCGGCCGAGTCAATCATGGCCGCGCACCTCGCACTTCGTCTCGCTGGCATAGGCTCACGCCCGCATGGGGTTCAGGGCTTTGTCGACCAAGGTCGGTCGATTACGGCCCGCTGGGAAGATTGGGTGACCAACCGCGTCGAAGACGCAACATTAATCCTCCTCGACGCCGCCTTCGATCAGCTCGAAGACGACTTGCTTTCGGGTAGAACGGACTTGTCGACTCGCGGGCTGCTGTTTCCCTTCGGTCACCGCAGACCGGATACGCCAACATCTCCCATCTTCGAACGCAGCCTCCCGCGCCTTATCGCTGGGCTCCAGCAGTCCGAGAAGGCTACCGACTTCGTCTTTCGCGACCTGACCGCGACATTCTTGTCCTTGCTTGCGCGTTCAGAAGAGACTGCTCCGTCGTCGGCGGCACGAATCCTCCAGGAAGCGATTCGGACTCGCGAAGGAAGCCCCCGGGAACGCACGCGCCCTATCAACAGACTTGGAATCGAGGCCGATCAAGCATCCGATCTCTTCCTTCTCAGCCATCTTCTCGGAGGCTCCGAGACAAGACGACGCGGCTTCGCCGATCTCGCGAAAGCAACGACACCCGAAGACCTTCGCCCGCGATACCTCACCATGATCGCAAAAGAGGTTGAAGAACATGGCCCTCTGTCCGGAGGTTTTATACCCGGGCCCGCCGAAGTCGCGCTAGCTATTCGTCAGGGTGACTCCGCCGCGATCTTCGAAGCAGCCGCGCAAGCCGCTTACAACAGTGCGGACCTGACCCAGGTTCTCCTCGGCGGTCGCGGCGGAGTCGTGACATTGCGCGACTCGGACGGCATCGCCGGACAGACCTTCGTCTACAAACGAACTCTGGAGGCTGCGAAAGCGCGCGACGAAGCATACTGTCAGCTGGTTGCACAAGAGGTACAGCGGCGGGAGCTCTCCTCCCGGTTCGGCTTGATCGAGCACCTGACCAACATTCCAGACGTAGGACAGGCTTCCCCAGATCCTGACCTAATTGTGTCTGTGCGCAGATTCCGAGATGGGGTTCCGCTACTGGACCACCTGCAGGTACAAGAGACTCGCGCAGTCTCGGCAACGCTGGCTGATGTCGCTGAGTTCCTCGCACTTATCCACTCGGCAGGCTTGCCCGCGCTGGACATCAACGGCACGCGCACCACCATCAAACAGGCCGAGTTCGGACGATGGTTGCGCTCACTTCAGCTGACGGATGACGAACGAACGGCACAATTCGAAGCGTGGTGGAACGTCGTCCAGACTGCACCCCTCGTCCCTCGACGAGACGCTCATCCGTTGAACTGGATCATTGGCTCCGACGACAAGCTACTGGCGGTCGACCTCGAATCGAAGGGCGCGCGCCCGTTCGGGTATGAATTGGCTCAGCTAGTCGAGGACGGCCAAGTTCTTCCTCCGTCACAGTACGAGTTGCGCCGCGCGATCGTCGATAGATATGCGGACTCCTGGGAGAAATTCACGGGAGACACTACGGACCCTCAGCGGCTCCAGGAGTGGTATGACGCGAGCGCAATCGCTCGCGGGGTTCGTGCAATCTCTCATCCCGACTCATCTCCCAGCCAGCGCGCGTATGGAGGCGAGCTGTTGGCGGCGCTTGTAGATCAGGGAACCACTATCCGCGTTCGAAAGATCGCGGCCGACCTCGCCCAACGATGGAATCGAATTACAGGTCGGGTCGGACAGGAGAATTCCAAAGCACTCTCCGAGGCGGACCGCCGTCGGATCAGTCGAGCAATGTCTTACCACCTGAGACATGACCCCGCGGTTCCGGCCACGAAGTCGGGATGGGTTCATGTAGACGAGCTAGCTCAGTTGATGCGCGCGTCCGGACATAAGGTGTCGTCGGCGCAACTGCTTCTTATCGCCGGAGCGCTCGGCGAGCCTCGTTTTCACCTGGAAGGCGAGGACGTCCGCGCTGCCTATGGTCATTCCGTTCCGATCCAAATCGAGTATGAATCCCGACGTGCCCCTCAGACGTTGTATCACGCGACACCTACACGAAACCTTCGATCAATTTTTGAGGCGAGGGCGGGACTGCTCTCACGTGCGCGGAACTGGGTTCACCTTTCCGAATCATGCGAGGTAGCAGTCAGAGCAGCTCGTCGACAGCATGCGGCCGTTTCAGTGCTTGAAGTGGATGCGCCCAGCGTGATCGGGCTTGTTCACGCCTCTGGGCCAACCTGGTTGGCGCCAACAGTGTCGATCGATTCGATTCGAATCCTTCCCCTCCGACGAGTGCGAGACCTGACCACTGTTCTTACGGTCGGAACGCACTCCTAGCGTGAAGCCTGGGGATCGTCTCAGCCTTTCAAGCGACTCCTTCGATGCCACGTATGACCAAGGTCTTCGCGGCGCACGCTAGGAGATCATCGTCATCGCTCTCGTATCTCTTTCTCCCGCCGCTCAGTGTTGAGCATGACTGAGCAAACATCATTCGTGATGTGCTCGTCCACGTCGAGTACGAGCTGGATATCGCCGACGTGACGAAGCGGAGACCACAGTGTGAGTGCGCCGCCATGTCCATCACTGCTGTGCGCGCTGGGCCTGCTCCTCGCGCCAGCCGGCTTCCTTCTCGATCCACTCGTTGTCGGCCGGGAAGTCCTCGACGCCGGTGACCCGGCGCACTTCGAGGAACGATCCGGCGCCGAGGGGTGCACGGCTCGCCCATTCGGCAGCCTCCTCGCGCGACGAGACCTCGAGGATCCAGAAGCCGTTGAACAGCTCCTTGGTCTCTCCGTAGGGGCCGTCGGTGATGAGCGGCTTCTCCGCGCTGAAGTCGACGACGAAACCCTCGGCGGCATCGGTCAGGCCCTCGCCCGCGACCAGCACGCCGGCCTTCATCATCGACTCGTTGTACTTGCCCATGGCCTCGATGACCTGCTCGAAGGGCATCTCCTTGTATGCCTCGACGGCGGTGTCGTCTGCGCGCATGATGAGCATGAACTTCATGATGTTCTCCTTGTTCGAAGGGCCGTCTCTCGACCCTCTCATTCCAGACGTCGAACGGGAATGCCGCGGATCGACATCGGCGACGGAAATCTTCGAGATTTCTTTCGCGGTCGCGAGGAGCCCCTCGTCACGCCGGCTCCGGCACCGAGGAGAGAGCGGGGTGTCAGCGACGCGGTGGCGCAGAGGCGACCGCAGCGATCACGGCAGTGAGGGCATCGAGTGAGTGCTCCGGGCTCCACGCCGCAGCGACCGTCGGGGCCTCGGCGCTCAGCGCCGCGAGCCGATCGGGTTCGGTCAGCAGGGAACGGATCGCGTCGCCCAGCGCGTCGACGTCTCCGCTCGGCACCAGGGCACCGCCGCCCTGCTGCAGCACGTCGCGGATGCCGTAGCGCACGTCGTACGAGATCACGGGAGTGCCGTGCAGCAGCGCTTCGACCACGCCGAGGGGCTGCCCCTCGAAGGCCGTGGAGGTGACCAGGATCGACGCCCGGTCGAGAACCGTCGCGGGTGAGTCCGTGTATCCGGCGAGCACGACGCGGTCTCCGGCGTCGTGCTCCTCGATCAGCGCGTGCAGGCGCTCCTGCTCCGGGCCGCCGCCCCAGATCTCCATCCGGGCGCCGGGCACGTCGGCCGCGAGGAAGGCGCGGATCGCGTGATCGACGCGCTTGCCCGGTGCGAGGCGGCCCAGCACCACGACGAGGCCGTCTTCGCGCAGGTCGTCCCGACCCTCGACGGGAGCGATCGGATTGGGCACGACCGCGTGCAGAGCCGAATCCCCGAAGCGGGCCACGACGTCGTCACGCTGCGTGGCGGTGGGCCAGATCACGGCGTCGAAGCGGTCGGCCAGGCGGAACCACCGGGTCCAGAGCGTGTTCATCGACGCATCCGGCGTGTAGGGCGCCTCGACGTGCATGGTGTGAATGGTGTGGACGATGCGCACCCGCGGATCCGACCAGTCCGCGATGAGCTCTCCGAGCTGGCGAGACTCACAGATCACGATGATCCTGCGATCACCGAAGGCCGCGGTCACGTGCTCGAGCCACGCGCGGTAGAGACCACGGAAACCGTGCAGGGCGCCGACGACCTCGCCCGCGCCGTCGTAGACCAGGACCGGCTCCGCGGTGAGGTGCCAGTCGGGGTTACCCGGAATGACCGGGAGCGCCGCGAACGGGCGCCCGTCGGCATCGGTCAGCACACGGTACTCGACGTCGGGGTCGGCGGTGACGGCGGCATCCGCTGCCGCACGCAGCCATCCGGCCGCTCCCCCGTCGGACGCGACCGCTTCATCGAAGAGGTTGCGCATCCGCGACGGGTCGGTGAGCGCCCCCTGTTCCGCGAACGTCCTGCGGTGGGCAGCGTGATCGGCCGCGGTTCCCGGGTCGAACGTCAGGAGCTGCGGGCCGGCCCCCTCGGCGACGCCGGCACCGGCCAGCTGCCGGGCGCGCGCGAGCGTCGCGATCGTGTACCCGCCGTCCAGACCCGGGATCAACCGGCTGGACAGCACCAGGTACTCGGCGTCGGGCAGAGCCGGCGCCGCATCAGGGAGCATGGCGCTCCCTACTCCCACTCGATCGTCCCCGGCGGCTTCGACGTGACGTCGAGCACGACGCGGTTGACGTCACGGACGCCGTTCGTGATGCGGTTCGAGATCTTCGACAGCACGTCGTACGGCAGACGCGTCCAGTCCGCCGTCATGGCGTCTTCGCTCGACACGGGGCGCAGCACGATCGGGTGACCGTAGGTGCGGCCGTCGCCCTGCACGCCCACCGAGCGCACGTCGGCCAGCAGCACGACGGGGCATTGCCAGATCTCCTGGTCGAGACCCGCCTTCGTCAGCTCTTCACGGGCGATGGCGTCGGCCTCACGCAGAATCTCGAGACGGTCAGCGGTGACCTCACCGATGATCCGGATGCCGAGACCGGGCCCCGGAAACGGCTGACGTCCGACGATGGCCTCGGGGATGCCGAGCTCGCGACCGATCGCGCGCACCTCGTCCTTGAACAGGGCTCGCAGCGGCTCGATCAACTCGAAGTCGAGGTCGTCGGGAAGGCCGCCCACGTTGTGGTGCGACTTGATGTTCGCGGTACCCGCGCCGCCGCCGGACTCGACGACGTCGGGGTAGAGCGTGCCCTGCACGAGGAACTTCACCGGAGCGCCGCCCGAGGCCTTGGCCTCGGCGACGAGGTCGAGCTGCACCTTCTCGAACGCGCGGATGAACTCGCGGCCGATGATCTTGCGCTTCTCCTCCGGGTCGGTGACACCCTCGAGGTGACCGAGGAAGGTGTCTGCCGCGTCGACGGTGATGAGACGCACACCGGTGGACTCGACGTAGTCGTTCTCGACCTGCTCGCGCTCGCCCTTGCGGAGGAGGCCATGGTCGACGAAGACGGCGGTCAGCTGGTCGCCGATCGCCTTGTGCACGAGTGCCGTGGAGACCGCGGAGTCGACGCCGCCGGAGAGAGCGGAGATGACACGGGCGTCACCGACCTGCTCGCGGATGCGCTCGATCTGCTCGGCGATCACGTTGCCGCTGTTCCAGTCGGAGGCGAGCCCCGCACCCTTGTGCAGGAAGTTCTCGATCACGCGCTGGCCGTGGTCGGAGTGCTTGACCTCGGGGTGCCACTGCACGCCGTAGAACCCGCGCTCCTCGTTCGCGAACGCCGCGACCTTCGTGGCCTCGGTCGTGGCGAGCACGTCGAAGCCCTCAGGCGCCGTGGCGACCTGGTCACCGTGGCTCATCCACACGTTCTGCTCCGCCGGCTGACCGCCGAGCAGCGTGCCGCCGTCGCCGGAGATCGCGGCATCCGTCGCGCCGTACTCGCGCAGTCCGGTGTGCGCGACCTCGCCGCCGAGCGTCTGGGCCATGTACTGGAAGCCGTAGCAGATGCCGAGCGTCGGGACGCCGAGGTCGAAGACCGCCGGGTCGAGCTTCGGCGCGCCCTCCTCGTACACGGACGAGGGCCCGCCGGAGAGGATGATCGCGACGGGGCTCTTGGCGGCGATCTCCTCGGCCGTGGCGGTGTGCGGCACGATCTCGCTGTACACACCCGCTTCGCGGACTCGACGGGCGATCAGCTGCGCGTACTGCGCGCCGAAGTCGACGACGAGCGCAGGACGCTGCTGGGTCTCGGACTGTTCGGTCAACGGACACCTTCCGGGGCGGGGGTGGAGGCCTCGGCGGCCTCTCGGGTGGCGAGATAGGTCTTGACCTCACGGGCGACGACCGCCTCCATGAAGAACGACAGCAGCGGGATGACACCGCCGAGCGCGAGGAGGATGAAGCGCGGGAAGCGCCAGCGCATCAGGCTCCACATGCGGAAGCACGCGAAGAGGTAGACGACGTAGAACCAGCCGTGCGCCACCAGGATGAACAGCGAGAGGTTGAACCCGTCGCCCAGCGAGGTCATCTCGCAGGAGTTGGTCATCGGGGCGAACAGCGACCACCACTGGCAGTCGGGGCCGGCGAGCACGCCGGCGAACCAGAGCGGTCCTCCGGAGCCTCCCAGGAAGAGCTCGAGGTGGATCGGCGTGTACTTCAGCACCATCTCGGTCAGCAGCAGGAGCAGCATGACTCCTGTGATAATCGACGCGATCTGGTAGAACTTCAGCGCACCGCGGATCGCCGGAAAGCTGGCGACTTTCGGTTCGGGCATGTGTCCAGTCTAGCCGCCGGGAAATCGTGCCGATTCCGGCCTCCGAGGCATCGGTCAGGAATCGAGAAGCAGGTGCCGGCGCACGTCCGTAGCGTCGTCGATATGAACACCACGATCGATTCCCTCACCCTCGACGTTCCCGATGTGGACGCCGCCCGCTCCTTCTACGCGCGGGCCTTCGACCTCGGCGATCGTCTGCGCCTTCGCGCCGCGGATGCCGAGTCCTCCGGCTTCCGCGGTTTCACGCTCTCGCTGGTGGTCTCTCAGCCGGCGAACGTGCACGCCCTGATCGATGCGGCCGTCGCCGCTGGGGCCACCGTGATCAAGCCCGTCTCGAAGTCCCTGTGGGGCGTCGGCGGCACGATCCAGGCCCCGGACGGCACGATCTGGAAGGTCGCCACCTCGGCGAAGAAGGACACGGCCGCGCCGAGCCGCACGGTCGACGAGATCATCCTGCTGCTCGGCGCCGCGGACGTGGTCGCCTCGAAGACGTTCTATGCGGACCGCGGCATCCCCGTCGGCAAGAGCTTCGGGCGCAGTTACGTGCAGTTCGACACGGGGTCGGGACCGATCGGCCTCGGCCTCTACCGACATGCCTCGCTCGCCAAGGACGCAGGCGTTCCAGCAGAGGGCTCCGGTTCGCATCGGATCACGGTCAACGGCGTGCTCGGCGCGGCCGTCGACCCAGACGGCTTCGTCTGGGCTCCGGTCGCGGTGACAGCCTGACACGGAGACAAGACGACGAAGGCCGCCGGGATCGCTCCCGACGGCCTTCGCCTGTGTCATCCGACTAGCGGATCAGAAACACTCTTCCCCGATCAGAACCACCGGGTGAGCAGCTCCCAGAGCCAGTCGAGGATCGCACCGATGATGCCGCCGGCGCGGTTGACGGTGACCGTGGCGGTCGCCGCATCCCCGTCGGCCTGAGACGCCGCCACGGTGTACTTGCCCGACGGCGCGCTCTTCGGCACGGTGACCTGGGTGCTGAACGTGCCGTCCGCCCCCACCTGGACCGTGCCGACCTGGACCGGCTTGCCCTTCTTCGGCCGCAGCTCGATGTTCACCGTCTCACCGGGCACGTAGCCTTCGCCGGTGACCTTGAGGTTCTTGCCCGCTGCCACCTTGGAAGACCCCAGGGTGATCGTGCCGGCGAACTCCTCCTCACCGACGATCGTGAACGGCACCTGCACCGTCGTTCCGGTTCCGGCGACCGCGACGGTCAGGACCTGCTCGCCGAAGACGCCCGACGGAACAGTGAATGTCAGGCTCGCGCGCCCGCCCTCATCGGTGGTGTCGACCACGGCCGGGTCGACGGCTCCGGTGGCGAGCACCGTGTCGCCCAGCGAGAGCGTCACCTCGCCCGGTGCCGGCTCACCCGCGCTGAAGGCCAGCGAGGAGAGCGACACCGTCACCTGGTCGCCGGCGCTGTAGCCGTCGGCATCCGCCGCGCTGACGGCGACACCGACTGCCCGCTGGGCGTAGTCGGGGCTCGCGGTCTTGTTCGCGTCGAACCAGTCGACCATCGACTGCAGGTCGATCTTGCCGGTGTCGCGCTTGCCCGCGCCCTCCTTGAAGGTGAAGAAGTTGTCTCCACCCGCGGCGAGGAACGAGTTGGCGGCGACCGTGTAGTTCGCCGCCGGGTCGACCGGCGTCCCGTTGAGCGTGATCGACGTGATCCGCGAGCCCTGTGCCGCGGCGGGGTCGTAGGTGTAGACCAGCCCCTCCGAGACTCCGAGCTTCAAGAACGGACGCGCAGAACCCGCCGGCTGCCACTGCTCCTCGAGCACGCCCTTCAGCTGCGTGCCGGTGAGCGTCAGCGTCACCAGCGTGTTGGCGAACGGCTGGACCGTCGCCGCCTCGCGATAGGTGACGTTGCCGTTCGGGTCGTTCGCGTTGGACGAGGCGTAGGTGAGGTTCGCGCGGATGCCTCCCGGGTTCATGAGTGCCAGGTCGGCGCCCGTGGACCACTGCTGCACATCGGCGACGAAGTTGCCGATGGTGGACTCGCCACCGCGGTTCTCCGTCTTGCCATCGCTCTGGCGTGCACGGTTGAAGTCGGCCGTGATGTCGCCGACCTTGATCGCGCCCAGGACGTCGGCCTCGGCCTTGGCCTGGTCGACGATCGCCTGCACCTCGGGCACCGCCGGGTACAGCGGCTTGCCGGCAGCGGTGAGGGGCTTGATCTCGTTGGTGATCGAGATCAGGTCCGACGTCTCCGGGTCGACCTTGATGTTCATCAGGCCCAGGTTCTCGCCGTACTGCCCCGCGGAGACGACCGGGCGGCCGTCGATCACGTGGTTGTAGGCGAGGTGGGTGTGCGCCGACACGATCGCGTCCACGTCGTCGTCGACGCCGTAGACGATCTCGCCGAGGGGCGAATCCGGGGTGATGCTCGACAGCTCGACGCTGGATGCGCCCTCGTGTACGAGCAGGATGACGACATCCGCCTCACCGTTGGACTCGTCGCCGTCGCGCAGATCGTCGGCCACCGCGTTCACGGAATCGACGATGCTGCGGACCTCGAGATCCTTGATGCCCTCGGGCGAGACGAGCGAGTCGAGGTCTTCGGTCACCGCTCCGACGAAGCCGACCTTCACGCCGTCGAGTTCCTTCACCCAGGCCGGTGCGAGCGCGGGCTCGCCGGTCTCGGTGACGAACACGTTCGACGAGATGTACTCCCAGTCCGCGCGCTCCTGCACGCGGTCGCGCAGATCTTCCCAGCCCTGGTCGAACTCGTGGTTGCCCGCAGCGCTGACATCGAGACCGGCCGCGTTCAGCGCGTCGATCGTCGGGTTGTCGTCGTTGATGAACGAGGTGAACGTCGACGCACCGATCAGGTCGCCGGCACCGGCGAAGATCGTGTTCGGGTTCGCGTCGCGGAACTGCTTCACGGCTCCCGCGAGGACGGCGGCACCGGCGGCGGCACCGTCGGCCTCGACCCGGCCGTGGAAGTCGTTGACCGTGACGACGTCGATGCTCACCGGCGGGATCTCCGAGGAGACGCCGACGATGATCGGGTCATGGTCGCTGGAGCGGTAGGGCGTGCCCTCCTCGGTGGCGCCGTACGCGTAGCCGCGGTCGCTCCATTCCGGCGAGTTGATGCCCCACACGCCCGCGCCCGTGATCGACGACACGAGCGACGGCGACGCGATCACGTGGTCCAGCGAGCCGAGCTCGCCGTCGTACGTGTACGTGTACTGGCCATCGGCCTTGTCGGCGACGAGGTCGCTCCACCCGTTCGACGTGAACACGTCGATCGGGTCTTCCTTGCCGTAGGCGTTGAAGTCGCCGATCAGCAGCATGTCACTGCTGCCGGCGGTCTCCTCGAGGTCGGCAGTGAAGGCGAGGATCGCATTCGCCTGCTTCACGCGGTCGGCGTTGAAGAAGCCCTGGCCGTCGGCCGGCTCGGCACCTGCGCCCTCGGGCGGCGACTTCGACTTCAGGTGGTTCGCCACCACGGTCACGACGCGACCGTCGATGTCGAACGCCTGCGCGATCGGCTCGCGGGCGTTGCCCCACACGGTCTCGTCGGTGACCGTGGCGCTGTCGCCCACGGTCTCGACGGCGTCTTTCTTGTAGATGATCGCGTTGGTGATGAAGTCGGTCGTCGCCGCGTCGTTCAGCGCGGCGGGCGTGGGAACGTAGCCCCACACGTCGCTGCCGGCGTCGGCGTTGAGGCCGGCGACCAGATCCTTGAGGGCCGTGTCGACGGGCTTGCCGAGCTTCACCGAGTTCTCGATCTCCATGAGGGAGACGATCTCGGCGTCGAGTCCGTTGATCGCCGCGACGATCTTGGACTTCTGGATCGCGAACTGCGCCGCGTTCGCGGCCCCGCGGGCGTTCGAGTTCTCGCTCTTCAGCGTCGTGAAGTAGTTGTAGACGTTGAACGACGCGACCTGCACGTCGCCGCCCACCTCGGGGGCGGATTCGGTGCGCGGGTTCGTCGCCTTGAAGCCGACCTTGAGGTCGGCGGACGATGAGTCGTCGATCGGCACGACGGGCTGCAGACGCCAGTCGTTGAAGCCCCACTGCAGCACGTAACCGTTGTCGCCGAAGTCGACCGTGTCGCCATTGCGGACGACGGCATCCTTCGTGAAGTACGGCTGCTCGCCCGGGTGTCCGCTGTTGGACACCTGGATGGACCAGCCGTCGTCGAGCAGGATGCGGTTGGCGCGGTTGGCCGCGGCGATCGCCGCCGCCTCGTCGCCGGGACGAGTGGTCTCGGTGCTCTTCACCGCGAGGTCTGCTCCGGCGTTCAGCCACAGCGTGCCGAAGTTGAAGAGCTGGTGGCTGGAGGCGAGACGGTAGCTGCCCTCGGGAGCCACGTACATGTTCTCGTACTGCTCGCGGTCGGCACCCTGCACCGTGGCGGGCAGCGGCGTGACGGCAGGAACGCCGACGCCGGCAGTCAGCACCTCGATGTCGGCTGCTGCGGCCGGGCTGAGCTGTGTCTGCCCGAAGTACTCGCTCACGGAGCCGGTGACCGAGACGAGGTCTCCGATCTCGAGGCTCGGAGACAGAGCGTTCAGGAAGACGAACACGCCGTCGGAGGCACCGGGAGTCGCGTCCGCCGCGCCGCCGGAGCCCTGCGTCTGGATGACGATGCCCTTGTAGCCGCCGGTGCGGTAGTCGGCCGTGACGACGCCTTCGACCTGCACGGTCTTGCCGCTCAGCGGAGAGACGTCGGTCGTGCCCTGCACCTCGGCGATCGTCGCCTTCGTCGGCTCGCCGCCCGGGTCCGTGCCCGGGTCGGTGTCGCCGGAGTTCTGCGGGGTGATCGTGGCCGAGAGTGTGAAGTCGGCGCTGTTGTCGTCGGTGTCGACGCCGTCGGTGCGGTTCAGCGACTTCACGTCGGTGTTCCCGGCGGGCGGGGTAGCCGCTTTGGTCTCGAACGTGTTGGAGGTGCCGTAGCCGAGCAGGTCGACCACGCCGTCGACGCCGACGACCGAACCGGGAGTGAGAGTCACCGCCGCCGTGCCCTCGACGAGCGCCAGCGTTCCTGTGGTGCCGCTCGGGGTCAGTGTGCTCGTGGCGTCCGGAGCGGGCAGTTCGGCGCCGTTCGCGCCGTTGCTGTTGCCCTGCACGAGGTAGTGGCCGCCGGCCGGGATCACGCCGGAGAGCGTGGCGACGCCGTTGGCGGCGCCGGTCCCGGTGCCGGAGCGGTACTGCAGCGACATGCCGTCGAGGGTGATCGGTGCCGAGGTCGGGTTGTAGAGCTCGACGAACTTGTTCTTGAACGCCGCTCCCGCGCTGCCGCCGGAGAGATACGCCTCGTTGATCACCACCCCCGTACCGGTGGTGTCGGCGGTGGCGGGCACAGCGGCCAGCGAGCCGAGGCTCAACGCGGCGACGCAGGTCACGGCGAGAGCGCCGATGCGCCCCCGACTTCTACGGTGCGAGACGGAACCCATGCGGTTCTCGTCGTCTGGAGCGGACATCATCGGTGCTGTCTCCTCGGTCGGGTTCGACACTTCTCAGGACTGACGCTGCACACAGGGGAAACTCCCAGCATGCTCACATGGTGCGAGCATACGTAGCGGTCCGGACATCCTCAACGGAGTTTTCCGATTCGACATCCAGCGCTCACCGGATGGCCTCGACGACCCCTGACGAAGGTCGCTATCGCGAGGCGGCGGCACGCAATTGCGCACGGACTCGCGCGCCGATGCGCGGATCGATCAGACGGTTTCCGCCGCGGCCGCGTCTTCGAACTCTTCGACCTCGCGCTCCCAGGCATCCTTCGCGAGGCGATACCAGAGGTAGAACGCGAACCCCGCGAAGATCGCCCACTCCACCGCGTAGAAGACGTTGAGCCAGTTCACCGGCGACATCTCCTCGGGGGCCGGCGACGAGATGTCGACCAGACCGGCCGTCGCCGTCGTCGTCGAGGCCAGGTAGGGGCGGTAGACGTCGAGCTGCTCGATGTCGTGCCAACGGCTGAGGAGGGCCGCGGGCGACATCCGATCCAGTTGCTCGGGATCGGAATGCGGCGGGACCTGGGGGCCCTCGTCCGAGATGATGCGCCCGGTGATATCGACAGGAGAGCCGTCGGCACCCGCCTCGAGCTCCTTCACCGCAGCGTCCGCGGTGGCCCGGTCCGGCGCCCAACCGATCGCGACCGCGATGGAGGTGCGCTCGTCGACGCGCAGCTGCCCGGTGACCCAGTAGCCCTGGACGTCGTCGTTGAACCGGCTCGACACGACGATGAAGTCCTCGGGAACCCAGACACCGGAGGTCTCCACACGCTGCCCCACGAGCGGCTCGGGAAGATACTGGCCCGGTTCGAGGACCTCGGTGAGCTGCTGCACCTGCTCGGTGGCGCCGGGGTCGGGCGGATCCGTCTCGATCGCACGCTCGAGCTGCCACTGCCCGAGCCAGGCGAACACGCCGGCGACGAGGAGGCAGAGCAGCAGCATGCCGATCCAGCGTCCCCGGAGCATGACCTCACGCAGGGTCGGGGGGAACAGAGCAGGAGTCGTCACGGTGGTGCGCTGAACCTCAGGCCTCGTACGGTGCGAGCACGACCTCGACCCGCTGGAACTCCTTGAGGTCGGAGTATCCGGTGGTCGCCATCGACTTTCGCAGCGCACCGATCAGGTTCGCGGTGCCGTCGGCGACCGGCGCGGGGCCGTAGAGGATCTCCTCGAGCGTGCCGATGCCGCCGACCTCGACCCGACGACCGCGCGGGAGCTTCGGGTGGTGGGCTTCGGGACCCCAGTGGAATCCGCGGCCGGGCGCATCGGTGGCGCGGGCCAGCGCGACGCCGAGCATGACGGCGTCCGCCCCCATGGCGAGCGCCTTGACGATGTCGCCCGAGGTGCCGACGCCGCCGTCGGCGATCACGTGCACGTAGCGGCCACCGGATTCGTCGAGGTAGTCACGGCGCGCGGCGGCGACGTCGGAGACCGCGGTCGCCATCGGCGCGTGGATGCCGAGGGTCGCGCGGGTCGTGGACGCCGCTCCCCCGCCGAAGCCGACGAGGACGCCGGCTGCTCCGGTGCGCATGAGATGCAGTGCCGCGGTGTAGGTGGCGGCTCCGCCGACGATGACGGGGACGTCGAGGTCGTAGATGAACTTCTTGAGGTTGAGGGGCTCGGCGACGCTGGACACGTGCTCGGCGGAGACCGTGGTGCCGCGGATGACGAACAGGTCGACGCCGGCGCGGGCGACGGTGTCGTAGAACTCCTGCGTGCGCTGCGGCGTGAGCGAGCCCGCCACCGTGACGCCGGCCTCGCGGATCTCCGCGAGGCGACGGGTGATGAGCTCGGGCTTGATCGGCTCGGCGTACAGCTCCTGCATGCGGACCGTGGCCGTGCCCTCGTCGAGACCGGCGATCTCGGCGAGCAGCGGCTCCGGGTTCTCGTACCGGGTCCACAGACCCTCGAGGTCGAGCACACCCAGTCCGCCCAGCTGACCCAGCATGATCGCGGTCTGCGGGCTGACGACGGAGTCCATGGGGGCTCCGAGCACCGGGATGCCGAAACCGAAGGCGTCGATCGTCCAGGCGGTCGACACGTCCTCCGGGTTGCGCGTGCGCCGAGACGGCACCACCGCGATGTCATCGAACGTGTACGCGCGACGTGCGCGCTTTCCTCGGCCGAGCTCGATCTCCATGGTCACCCCTCCAGCCTACCCGGGCGCGGCGGTCGACTCGGGCAGAGCTCGAAGCGTCGCGGAACCGCGACAGCGCTCGAAGACATCGAGCACCGGGTGCACCGCCTTTCACCCGGATGGGGGGATGACCGACCTTCCCATCGCCAGCGATCGTTGGCCTGCGGGATCCGAGCGGGTCCCGTTCTCTATGAGAGGTGACTTCATGACCCTGTGGGCCAGTTTCTGGGACATCGTCTGGTGGTTCCTGGCGGTGTTCGTCCTGTTCGCGTACCTGTTCGCGCTGTTCGCGATCATCACGGACCTGTTCCGCGATCACAAGCTGAACGGGTGGGCGAAGGCGGCCTGGCTGCTCTTCCTTGTCTTCGTCCCGTTCCTCACCGCGCTGATCTACCTGATCGCCCGCGGTGGAGGGATGGCGGAACGCGGCGTCCGCGAAACGCAGGCCGCGCAATCCGCCGCCGCCGACTACATCAAGTCCGTGGCCGGCAGCAGCCCGAGCGACGAGATCGCGAAGGCGAAGGCCCTCCTCGACGGCGGCACCATCACCGCTGCGGAGTACGAGCAGATCAAGACGCGCGTGCTCGCGGGCTGATCCGAGGCGAAGCAGGGGCTCGTGGTCTCACGCGACGGCGAGCCCCTCCCCGTGTCGATCCGGTCAGAGCAGACCGACACGGCGAGCAGCCTCGACCGCCTCGGCACGTCCGTTGACCTGGAGCTTGCTGTAGATGCTTCGCAGCTGTGACTTGACGGTGTTGGCGCTGACGTACCGACGCCCTGCGATCTCGGCGATGCTCTGGTGGGCGGGAAGCTCCCGCAGCAACTCCTGTTCCCGCGCCGTGAGCTTCGCGATCGTGACGGTCGCGGCCTTCTCCGACATCGCCATGTCCGGATGCGCGAGGATCTCCTCTGCCACAGGCCGCCACGCCCCCAACCGTTCGATGCGTGCACGCAGCACGACCGACGGCTCGTTCCCCTCCTGGAGGAACGGCCGCACGGCCCCCAGCGGCGCCGCGCACATCAGCGCGTTCAGGATCGCCGCGGTCGCCGACGCGTCGCGTCTGTGGCGGTGCGCGTGAACGGCAAGAGCCACCCAGGCACAGGCCAGAGCCAGCGGGGTGAATCGTGGAGCACCGCCCGCCAAGGCCTCACGGAGGACGTGATCGCCCTCACGGTTCGGATGCCGGAGGAAAGCCGCTGTCGCCGATTCGACGCTGTATTCGCCGAGAACACGACGACAGCGCGCCAGGAGCCGGTCTGCCAGCGGCACGTCACCCTGGCGGATGGCGGACCCGATCGCAGGAACCACGGCATAGGCGAGGCTGGAGACCGTGTCGGAGAGGTCGTTCTCGATCAGAGCCACCACCCGCGCGAGCGCGGCGCCGCCCCCACGGCGGGTGAGCTCGTCGAGCGCGAGGAGCATCTGCGTCAAGTGGTCGAGGCGTGCGCCGGCACGAGGACTCCAGTGCTCCAGCACGCTCGTCGAGAGAGGGTCGGCCCGGTGATAGGCACGCGTCGCCTGGAGGCAGACGGCGCGCGCAGCCACGGTATCCCGCTCATCGGCGCCACTGAGCCGGTCACGTTCGATCTGGAGGAGGACAGGCTCCATGTCGACCCGACTCGGCGCCCGGGAGACGATCGACAGCGCACTCTCCAGGATGAGCATCCGCAACCACCGCAGTTCCGAGGTGTCGGCGGTCGGCGAGCCGAGGTGCACGAGCGCCGCGCTCATGTTGTCGTTCATCTCGCCATCCACCCCTCCCGTGGTCCACACCTGCACATACTCGAGAAGGAGTGCGGTTCCGCGGGAGCAGGACGCGTCGACGGCTAGTGGCGGCCGGTCCCGCATGTCGCCCCGCCGCCGATTCGCGTGCGCCCACAGCGCGTCCACGATCTCGTCCACGGCGGTCCGCTCAGCCCTCCGCTGGGCGTGGGTGCGGACACGGAGGAGCTGCGCTGCCCCTGGGCGATCGGGGAAGTGCGGAATCGCGAGAAGCAGCCCCATATCCGCCTCCAGCCTCTCGCGGTCCCGGGGCGCGACCGCGCGAACGGCACGCATCACCGGGCCGGATTCGCCTTGGAAGATCAACTCGTAGCCGTGCTGATCGAGGAAGGCGGCGAGCGCGGCCGCGTCTGCGGCCCGGACTGTCTGAGCGAGGGCGCTGCGCAGATCGCCCCTCGCCGAGAACCACCGCGCCGCTGCTGCGTGGGCGCTGTTCGCCCGTGGGAGATCGCGTCGTCGCTGCTCTGCGGCGAGAAACGCCCAGAGGATGGGATGGAACCGATACGAATCCGCGTCCTGTCGCATCACGAGCGAGTTGGCACAGGCGAGCTGCTCGAGAACACGACCGGCGTCGGGACTCCCCGTCACCGTGACGGCGAGTGCTGCCGATACCGTCGGCGCGACAGCCGACCAGACGAGCACTTCTTCCTGCTCCGGATCGAGAGCGGACAGTACCTCGGTGACGAGATAGTCGGCGACAGGGCGACTGTCGCCGTCGAACCGATCCACCACCGAGCCGTCGCCCGTCTCCCGCAGACGGCGCACGAGCACGAGTGCGGTCGCCCACCCACCGGTGCGGGCGAGGAGACCGCGGAGCTGCTTCCCGGTGGGGGCTGTCACATCCGCGAGAAGGCTGGTCGCCTCGTCGGCGGTGAAGGCGAGATCGGCACCGGAGATCTCGCTGGTTCGCACCCACCTGGCGGGCGACACCGGAAGTGCATCGAATCTGCCGGCGAGAACCACCCGAAGGCGGCCATCGCCGCTGTCGACCGCCGCCGCGATGGCCTCCCGCGCTTGCGCCGACGACCGATCCAGCTGGTCGATCACGAGATACACCCGGGAGGCACCTGCCGCCCTGCTCCGCTGGATCGCGTCGAACACCTGCGCCTCATCGGCGGCATCTGCGAAACACACCAGGCCGTCGACGGTGGCCATCCACTGCCGGAGAAGCACGGACTTGCCCGAGCCGGCGGGAGCCCAGATACCCACGACCCTGATCTCACGCTCGAAGGCGTCGAAGATCCGCCGCAACCGAGGTCGGTCGACCAGGCCGCTCCGTTGCAGGAGCGCAACCACTGATCCGCGTGCGTGAGTGATGTCCCCGAGATCTATCATCTCGGTATTATTTCACCCTTTACCCGCGGACTCGCGTCGGTCGTGGTTCTGCTCTCGTCAGCGCGTCCGAGCGACCCGCTTCTCGTCCCACACGGGCTCGTCCGATTCGTAGACGTCGCCGTCCGACCCGAAGACCAGGAAACGGTCGAACGACCGGGCGAACCAGCGGTCGTGCGTCACCGCCAGCACGGTCCCCTCGAATCGCGCCAGGGCCTGCTCCAGCGCCTCGGCCGATTCCAGATCGAGGTTGTCGGTGGGTTCGTCCAGCAGCAGCAGCGTCGCCCCGGAGAGCTCGAGCAGCAGCACCTGGAACCGCGCCTGCTGCCCGCCCGACAGCGAGTCGAACGTCTGCTGCGCCTGCCGCACGAGGCCGTACCGATCGAGCGCCGAACTCGCGGCATCCCGCGGCATCCCCGCCCGACGGTCGTCGCCGCGGTGCAGGATCTCCAGCAGCGTGCGCCCGACGAACTCCGGATGCGCGTGAGTCTGGGCGAACAGTCCGGGCACGACGCGTGCGCCGAGAGTCGCCGTGCCGGTGTGCGCCACCGTGGTCACCTGCTCTCCTGTCGACGTGACGTGACCGAGCGTGGCATCAGGGTCGCTGCCGCCACGGGCGAGCAACCGCAGGAAGTGCGACTTGCCCGATCCGTTGGAACCGAGCACCGCGACCCGGTCGCCGTACCAGACCTCCGCGTCGAAGGGACGCATGAGCCCGGTCAGCTCGAGACGCTGTGCGACCACGGCCCGCTTGCCGGTGCGTGCGCCGCGCAGACGCATGTCGAAGTCCTGTGTGGGCGGACGCTCCTCGGGCGGGCCCGCCTCCTCGAACTTGCGCAGGCGCGTCTGTGCCGCCTGATAGCGCGACGCGAACCCGTCGTTCGCCGACGCCTTGACTTTGAGGTTCGCGACGAGGGTGCGCAGCTTCTCGTGCTGCTCGTCCCAGCGCCGACGCAGCTCGTCCAGTCGGTCCATCCGGTCGGTCCGCGCCTGCTGATACGTCGAGAAGCCTCCGCCGTGCACCCATGCCGTGGCACCGGCGCCGCCGGGCTCCAGCGTGATCAGGCGGTCGACGGCGCGTGCGAGCAACTCGCGGTCGTGCGACACGAGCAGCACGGTCTTCGGCGTCTGACGCAGCTGCTCCTCCAGCCACCGCTTCGTCGGCACGTCGAGGTAGTTGTCCGGCTCGTCGAGCAGCAGCACCTCATCGGGTCCGCGCAGCAGGGCTTCGAGCGCGAGCCGCTTCTGCTCACCCCCCGAGAGGGTGGTGAGTTCGCGATACCGCGCCCGCTCGAACGGCACGCCGAGCGCCGCGACCGTGCACTGATCCCAGACGGTCTCGTGCTCGTAGCCGCCGGCGTCCGCGTACTCGGCGATCGCCGTGGCGTAGGCCATCTGCGTGTCGTGCTCGTCGCGTTCGATCAGTGCGTTCTCGGCGGCCTCGAGAGCCTCGGCCGCCGCGCGGATGCGAGCCGGCGCGACGCGCACCAGCAGCTGGTGCACGGTCTCGCCCGCCTCGCCGTGACCGACGAACTGGTCCATGACACCGAGACCGCCATCGATCGTGACCACGCCGTCATCGGCGGGCTGATCACCGCGGATGATGCGCAGCAGAGTGGTCTTGCCCGCCCCGTTCGGGCCGATCAGGGCGCTGGTGGAGCCGGCGCCGACCCGGAAAGTCGCCTCATCGAGAAGCGGTCTGCCGTCGGGGAGCGTCAGTGAGACGCTGGAGACATCGATGTAGCCCACGGTGCGTGGCCGTCCTTCCGCCCGCGCATGCCGAGCCGACCAGGCTATCAGGCGCGGGTGCCGCGCACCGAACCGCGCTCAGCCGAGAGCGCTCGATGTCGGCACGGGCGCCGCGAAGAGGTCGAGCACGGGGCAGTGCGCATCCACGACGGTTCGCAGGTTCTCGTACTGCTCGGCGCTGTCCGGGCCCGTGATGTCGACCGAGACCCGGACATCGTGGAAACCTGCCCTCCCCGATTCGTCGATGCCGAAGAGCTTGCGCACATCGAGGTCGCCCTCCGCGGTGATCTCGATCTGGTCGATGGTGAGACCGAGCGCCTGCGCGTAGAGCCGGTACACGACCACCTGACACGAGATGAGCGCCCCCAGCGCGTACTCGACGGGGCTCGCCGCCACGTCGTCGCCGGCCAGCGCACCGGGCTCGTCGACCAGGAAGCGGTGCTTCCCTGCGCGGATCTCGGTGGCGACGGAGCCGATGCCCCGCCCGCTCACGCGGTAGGTGAGCTGTGCGTTCGCGGCATCCGCGGCGATCCGCTCGTTCCATGCGGTTCCGGCGTCGGTGAGTCGCCGAGCGCGTTCGGCGGGAGTGACATCGGCGATACCGGCGAGCTGGTCCTGGAGGAGAGTCATGGCCCGACGGTAGCGATCCCTGCGCTCGGGCGGCATGAGGACCGTCATCCGGCTTCACACCCGGAAACGGAGCGTCACGGATGCGACGCTCCGCCGTTCAGATCACCGCCGGAGCTGCTCGACGCGTTCAGATTCGCCCCAGGCGCGATCCGCCGTGAGCGCGACCGCGTCGAGACGCGCCGCCACCGCGAGGCACAGCCGATCGCCGAGCGAGAGGCCGCTCCCACGCTTCCACAGCCGGGCCGCCTCCTCGGCGTCACGGTGCGACACCGGCTCGACGCGCAATCGATAGCTGAGCAGCAGTCCGGACGCCACGCCCCAGTCGGCACCGGATGCGCGCACCTTCTGCGCGACCTCGGACCAGTTCGCCGCTCCGACCACCGCATCGTCGAGAACCTCCTCCACGCGATCGGCTCCGGGTTCGCCCTGCAGGAATGCGAGGAGTGCGGACGCATCCAGGACGATCACGCAGCGGCGTCCTCGGAGCTCGCGGCCGCCCGACGTTCGGCGAGGAGCGATTTCAGAACGTCTTTGCCTTCGAGCTGAGACCTGACGAGGGCCTTGGCCTGCTCGCGGGTGACCAGGATGACCCCACCCACAGTCTCGATCATCAGCAGCGGCACGCCCTGCTCCCAATGCTGGCGGCTGCGGAGCTCAGCGGGGATGACCAGCCGACCGCGATCACCCATCGGCGCGACGAACGTGGTATCCATGGATCCACGGTACCACTCATGCGCACGCAGTGGGATGTCAGTCGGCGCGGCTCAGGCTCGTCAGCACCTCGGTGCGGGGTGCCGACGGGAGGACGAAGCGAAACTCGGTGCCCACGCCCTCCTGACTCGTCACGTCCATGCTCCCGCCGTGCGCCAGGACGATCGCCCGGGTGATCGTGAGCCCGAGACCGACACCCGGCACGGCATTGCGCGTCGCAGTCGACGCACGGAAGAACCGGGTGAACAGCATCCCCTGTTCGTCTTCCGGGATCCCGACGCCCGTGTCCTGCACGGCCAGCTCCACTCCCCCGTCGACCGGACGGACGCGGGCGTTGACGCGCCCGCCACGCGGGGTGAACTTGATCGCGTTGGACAGCAGATTGTCGAGAGCCTGACCGATCCGCCCGGAGTCGATCAGGAGAGGAATGGCGTCGGAACCGACCTCCGCCGCGATCTCTATGCCCTCGCGCTGCGCGTGCGGACCCGCCGAGACAACCGCCGATCGGACGAGCTCGGCGATATCGACCTCTTCGCGCTCGAGCGGGAACCTCCCGGACTCGACCTGCGCGGTGAAGAGCAGATCACCGACGAGGTTGAGCAGACGCTTCGCATTGCGCTCGATGATGCCGACGAACTCCTGCTGGTCGACGGTGAGCGGCTGACCGGGATCGTTCTGCAGCAGATCGAGGAAGCCGATGATCGCGCTCAGCGGCGTGCGGAGCTCGTGGGAGATCATCCCGACGAACTCGTCCTTCATGCGCGCGACCTCGACCGCCCTGGTCTCGTCGGTGAGCACGAACAGGTATCCCTGCTGCGCGCCGGCGCCGTCCTTGTGCGGGGTGACGGTGACCCGGGCGGGAACCGTCGTACCGCCCGCCGTCGTCACCTCGACGTCCCCGTCGACCGGGAGCCCGGCATCAGCCTGCGAGAACAGCGCCTGGATTCCAGGAGAGAGCTCCGCATAGCCGGGCAGAAGCTCGTGGTCCGAGCCGGGACGGTCGACGTTGTCGGCGGCCAGCATCGACAGGACCGCCGTCGAGAAGAAGCGGTCGATGCGCACGTCGTCGCGGGCCTCCTCCGCCGAGAGTCCCAGCAGGCGTTCCGCTCCGGGATTCCAGGCCGTGATCTTCCCACTGCAGTCCGTCGCGATCACCGCCTGCGCCGTGATCGACGCCCACAGGCTCTCGAACGAGTCCAGCAGCTCGCGGTACTGACGTTCCTTGTCGCGGAGCTGCACGATCATCGCGACGTTCTCCGACAACGCTCTCGTGCGTTCGACGACGAGCTCCTCCGCCTGGTCGACGCGCATGCGCTGCTGCCGGGAGAGCTGGTTGATGACCGCGGCCACCGCAGAGAACACCAGCGGACCGACCACCCCGCGCAGCCACTCGACCGAGGTGTCCGGGGGGTTGGTGAAGTACGGCATCAGGAGCGCGATCGAGGTCAACCCGCCGACGACGAACACCCACCGGATGCCGGGAGCCGCGGCCAACCAGACCACGGGCAGGAGCACGAGCGAGGAGAAGAGCGAGGTGGCGCCGCCTGTGCCGGTACGGAAGAGACCGAGACCGACGATATCGACGATGGGGATGAGCAGTACGGCCCAGCCGTCATGCATCCCCCGCGTCGTGAGCACGGCGGCGAGCACGGTGGCCGCGAGGACGACGGCGATCCCTGCCACCGCGGGCATGACATGCGTGATCGGAAGATCGGGGACCCACCAGGTCAGGATCGCCGCGATGATCGTGGCGATGACCGTCGGCGCCTGCTTGAGCAGCGGGCTCGGGTTGTCGAAGACCTGATACCAGCGGTTCTCCGCGCGGCCGAGCGGCGTCGCCCTCATCGTGGCACCCTTTCGACGATGGCGTGCAGGTCGGCGCCCGTGATCGGTTTCGGCAGCGCGGCATCCGCCGGCGGGTAGTCGGCGGCATCGAGCACCGAGCTGATCACGAGGAAGCAGTCGGGGAATCGCTCCTGCACCAGGCGCGCGCAGGCCTGCCCGGAGATTCCCGGGAGCAGCAGATCGAGCACGGCGACGACCGGATCGATGTCCGGGAAGGCCGCGATCGCCGACTCGGCGTCGTGCGCGATGAAGACATCGAAGCCCTCACGATCGAGATAGCGCCGCAGGAGCGCAGCCTGGTCGGGAGCGTCCTCGACGACGAGGGCCAACGGCCTCCCGGTCATCGAAGGAACAGCTCTCGCACGACGACGACCACGACGACGACGACGAGCGCGAGAACAGCCTGCGGGATCAGTCGTCGCTCGCGCCGGGCATCCGCGACGATCTCCTCCCGCTCGGCTTCGGGTGACGGTGCAGCGTTCATGAGTCGACGCGTCCGATCTTCTCGGTCTTGATCCAGGAGGCGTCAGCACGACGCCACTCTTTGATGTAGGAGTCCACGGTGATCGCGCACAGCAGGGAGCCGTAGCCGCAGATGTAGAGCAGGAGCCCGGCGAAGAAACGCCCGCCCGGAAGCTTCTCGACCGCGCGCGCGAGCCAGATCCCGAGCATCGAGATCGGGCCCCAGAGGTAGAAGATCACGGCCCAGAGGATGCGCGTCTCGTCGGTGAGATCCAGTCCGACGGCCTCGAGACCGGATTCGAATGCCCACGGGAAGAGGGCGATCGCCATCAGGAGGAGCGCACCCAGCCCCGGGAACATGATCGCCTCGCGCCAGGAGTGCCGGCCCGTACGGGGATCGAGCTGCACCGCGTACAGCATCGAATACAGGTAGATGCAGGCCGCCGAGATCCACATGAAGCGGAAGACGAACTCCGCGATGTCGCTGTGCAGCACGAGCAGAGCGAGCATTCCCGCCGCGGCGAGCAGCATGAACGCGGGCAGCAGGAGGATGGTGAACCAGGCCAGTCCGAACGAGAAGCTGCCCAGGTTGTGCTCGCGGCTCGGACGGAACCACAGCTTGCGGTAGATCGAGGTCAGCTGCACGTTGCCGCGGGCCCAGCGCAGTCGCTGCTTCCAGAGGCTGTCGATCGTCCGTGGCTCTTCGGCGAGCACGACGGCGTGCGGCTCGAAGACCATCCGGCGCCCCTTGAGCTGGCCCTCGAACGTGGTCATCGTGTCTTCGGCGAGAGTCCCCGTCGGGATCCGCCCGCCGATCGCCTCGAGGTTGGCCCGCGAATGCAGCTGGGCGCCGCCGGCGAGACAGGCGATCGCGCCGCCGACGTTCTGCACCCGACGGGCGGAGAGCTGGCCGATCACGTACTCGATCGCGATGAACCGCGTGAGGTAGTTGCGGTCGCGGCTGCCCTCGGCGATGTAGGCGGTCACCGCCCCGACCTTGTCGTCGGCGAGATGCCGGCTGAGTTTGCGCAGGGAGTCGCGCGCGAAGATCACGTCGGCGTCCATGATGAGCACGGCTTCGGTCCAGACGTCGGCGAGCACCACATCCAGGCCGTGGTTGAGCGTGTGAGCCTTGCCCTCGCCACCCTTCTCGCGCCGCAGGTGCACGACCCGTCCGGGGTGGGCATCAGCCTTGGCCCCGACGATGGCGGGGGTGTCGTCGGTGGACGCGTCGTCGACGACGAACACGCGCAGGCGATCGGCGGGGTACTCCAGCTGGAGCAGCCGCTCGATCGCCGGGCCGATGACAGCCCCCTCGTTCCACGCCGGGATGATGACGGCGACGTTCGGATGGTACGGCGCGGCCTTGCCGTAGTGGTTGCGGAACGCATGCACCGGCAGCATGAGGAACTGCAGTCCCGTGTTGATCACCGGCAGCGTGCCGACCAGGACGCAGAGCAGGAGCACGATGACGAGTGCCGTCTCGAGCCAGGTCAGATCGGCCATCAAGACACCTCCACCGCATCGAGCAGCGGGATCACGCGCGAATAGCGGCCGACCTCGGCGGCGTCGTGGCTGTCGGTGGAGGCGACGATCACGCCCCCGGCGCGGCGGAGGGCCGACAGCGCTTCGGAGCCGGGGCACCCCCACTTCTCATTGACCTCGACCAGGGTGTCGGTCTGCGCCGCAGCGAGCGCCCACGCCTGCGTGCGCTCCGGGCCGAGATCGAACTCGGACAGACCGATCTTGGGGAGGATCGAGAAGCAGTGCGCAAGCTGATTCCCGGGGTACCGACGCATGGTCGCGATGAGCGCGTCGACGAACTGATCCAGCACGTCGTCCGGGGCCCACCCCGCGGCGATCCGATCGCGCACGGTCGAGGGGCCGAGGGGGCCGTCCGTCCCGGGGAACTGGTGGTCGGCGATCAGGATCCGGTCGATGCCCTCCGGCAGCACCGGGATGTCGAGCGACCCCGCAGCATCCAGGATCTTGGCCTCGACGCCCGAGAGCACGGTGAGTCCATCGGGCACCCGCAGCGCGCGCACGGCGGCCAGGTACTCGGGCACCCACGTGGTGCTCTGACGCACGTGGTCGACGAGACGCAGCGAGGTCAACCCGGCCGCGACCGCGGCATCGACGTTCTGGGCGAGCGTCGAGACGGCATCGTCCGAGAAGGTCGAGTGCACGTGATGGTCGCCGCGCAGTACGGCGTGGGTCACAGCTCCTCCTGATGACCCGCGTGCTCGGAGACCAGCAGGTCGTCGACCTCGACGATCACATCTTCGAGGAAGCGCACCGACGCGACTTCGCGGAACGGAACGCGCACCGGCAGCTCGCGTCCGAGGAACAGGTCGGCCACGAGTGACGGGATGTCGACACCGGCCGCGATCGTCAGCGGCAGCGCGCCGGGGAAGCGCGGATTGACCTCGAGCAGCACGGCCCGGCCGGCGCGGTCCCGGCGCAGCTGCACGTTCGCGACGCCGACGAGTCCGATGGCGCGGGCGATCGATGCCGCCGCCTCTTCGAGCTCCGGGTCCTGCACGGTGCGTCCGGCGATGGCGACGCCGGAATCGACCCGCGCACGGGTGCGGGGCACCGCGGCGACCACGTGACCCGTCGCATCCGCGATGACGTCGACCGAGTATTCCTCCCCCGGAAGGAAGTCCTGCACGATCAGACCCTCGTCCGTGGGGAGCGCCTCGAGTGCCGCACGATCGGGCACGAGACGCACGCCGCGACTGCCGGCGCCCTGGCGCGGCTTGGCGAAGACCGGGAACTCCCAGTCGACGGCCTGCGCGTCAGGGCCGGCGAGGACCGTGCGAGGAGTGAGACCGGTCGGCGCGCACCGTTCGGCGAGCGCGAGCTTGTCCAGCGCGGTGTTCAGCGTGTCTGCCGACGGTGCGGCGAGCACGGCAGGTGCCAGTTCGTCCCGTCGCTCGGCCAGGGCGATGAGCTCGACGTCGACCGTCGAGATCACGAGATCGAGCTGATCGGCCTCGACCATGCGCGCGATCGCCGGCACGAAGTCCTCGTCCCTTCCTGGTGGGACCAGGCGACGCTGGGCCGCCGGCACCAGATAGATACCGCTCGCCCAGCCGTCCATGTCGGCGGCGAACACGGTCAGATCGGATCGGCGGAGGAGGGATCGGATCACGGCGACTCCGGCCGGTCCGCCTGCTCCGGTCACCAGCACACGCTTCGTCATCAGCTCTCCCGTCGACTGAGTTCATGGGCGCCGATGAACTCAGCCGTCTCGCGCACCACTTCCAGGGGTTCCACGGCTGTTCCGCCACCGAACCGCGACCAGTACCGCGCGGTCGCGGTGACGAACTCGGGAGCCAGGTAGTCGCGACTCGCCGTCTGCGAGCCGAAACGCTCCAGCAGCCGAAGCTTGTCGTCGAGGTACTGATCGATCCGCACGAACCGGGTGGGACGGAAATCGATCGTCGACGACGGGCTCTGGTAGCAGGCGACCGTGCCCACGCGACGGGTCGCCACGATCGTGGCCTCGCTCACCGCACGGTGATCCTGGTGCCGGTCGTTGCTCGAGTGCGTGTAGACGATCGTCGGCTGGATCTCCTGCACGACCTCCTCGATGAGGCGCACGGTCGAGCCGCCGCCGGAGATCTCGGTGTCCACGAGATCCTTCAGGAACAGCCGGGCGCCGAGCATCTCCGCCGCCGCCAGCGACTCGTCCTGTCGGCTCGCGGCATCGCCGCCGCGGGCTCCGCGGGACAGGGTGAGGATCGTGATCTCGTCCTGCGCCCGGGAGTGCGCAGCGAGGAGTCCACCGACCCCGATCTCGACGTCGTCGGGATGGGCGCCGATCGCGAGCACGCGCTCCGTCGGGCGCGCCTCTTCCCGGCGACGGCGTCCTTCCTCGACCAGTCGCAGGACCGACTCGACGAGCTTGGCGTTGTCGAGGGGTTTGGTGAGGAACTCATCGGCCTGTGCGCGCAGAGCCGAGACGGCGTACTCGACCGACACGTGGGCGGTCATCACCACGACGGGAACGGTGGGGACCGTGCGCCGGAGTTCGGCGAGCAGTTCGAGTCCGTTGAGTCCGGGCATCTCGATGTCGGTCACGACGACGTCCGGGCGCACCTGCGCCACGCGTTCGACAGCGGCCCGCCCGTCTTCGGCGACGTCGACGATGCAGCCGGCCCGCCTCTCGAGCACGGTCTTCACGAGCAGGGCGACGTCGGCGTCGTCGTCGACGACGAGGACTCTGGGAGCATCCTCAGGCATGTGTACAGCTCTCCTTGGGGAGGTTCCCTGACCGATGGGGATCGGCGAGTGCGATCTCGGCGCCTTCAACACCGGGACCGCAGGGAAAGTCGAGCGGGGTACGTCGATTCTGGCATAGCCCGTTCGCCACCCGGGCCCGCGCGGATCACGACCTCGCGGCAGCGGCCTTCTTCTCCTGTTGGTAGACCCGGATCGCCTCGTAGCGGTCGGCCGAGCGGGCGCGACGCTTGGCCGCCTCGTCATCGCGATTCTTCGGCGGGGCGGTCGTGACGAGTTCGTCCAACAGGGCACGGGTCGCCTGCGCGATCTCGGCGACCGCGCGGTCGAACACGGCGCGATTGGCACGCGACGGCGCGTTCGCCCCGGAGATCTTCCGGACGAACTGGAGGGCCGCCTCGTGGCACTCGTCGTCGGTCGCGGCGGGCTCGAGGTTGTTCAGCGGAACGATGTTTCGGCACATACCGGCACGGTACGCCGGGCCGTCGACAGACGGAAGGGGCCGGATGCGCGCGGCATCCGGCCCCTCTGCGAAGATCCCGTCGGGATCCGACGTCACTTCTTGTAGTTCGGTGCTTCCACGACGATCTGCACGTCGTGCGGGTGCGACTCCTTGAGCCCCGCCGAGGTGATGCGCACGAACTTGCCGCGCGTCTTGAGCTCTTCGATCGTGCGCGCTCCGACGTAGAACATCGACTGACGGAGACCGCCGACCAGCTGATAGGCGACGGCGGCGAGCGGGCCGCGATACGGCACCTGCCCTTCGATGCCCTCGGGGATCAGCTTGTCGTCGCTGGGGACGTCGGCCTGGAAGTAACGGTCCTTGGAATACGAGGTCTGCTTGCCGCGGGTCTGCATCGCGCCGAGCGAACCCATTCCGCGGTACTGCTTGAACTGCTTACCGGACTGGAAGACGATCTCGCCCGGGGACTCGTCGGTTCCGGCCAGGAGCGAGCCGAGCATGACGGCGTCGGCACCGGCGACGAGAGCCTTGGCGATGTCACCGGAGTACTGCAGTCCCCCGTCGGCGATCACGGGCACGCCCGCCGGTCGGGCCGCCAGCGAGGCCTCGTAGACGGCCGTGACCTGGGGCACTCCCACCCCTGCGACGACGCGCGTGGTGCAGATGGAGCCGGGCCCGACGCCGACCTTCACGGCGTCGACGCCCGCGTCGACCAGAGCCTGGGCACCCTCGCGGGTCGCGACGTTGCCGCCGACGATGTCGATGTGCTCGAACGACGCGTCGGCCTTCAAGCGGCGGACGAGGTCGATGACGCCCTGGGACTGCCCATTGGCGGTGTCGACGACGAGCACGTCGACACCGGCGTCGCGCAGAGCCTCGGCACGCTCCCACGCGTCTCCGAAGAAGCCGATCGCGGCGCCGACGCGCAGGCGGCCCTGGTCGTCCTTGGTGGCGAGGGGGTACTTCTCGCTCTTGTCGAAGTCCTTGATGGTGATGAGGCCCGCGAGCTTGCCGTTGTCATCGATGAGCGGCAGCTTCTCGACGCGGTGCTTCGCGAACAGCGCGATGACCTCTCCGGCGGCCACCCCGACCGGCGCGGTGACGAGGTTCTCGCTCGTCATGACGTCTTTCACGAAAGTGCTCTGACGCTCGAAGCCCGACACGAAGCGCATGTCGCGGTTGGTGATGATGCCGACCAGCTTGCCCTCATCGTCGACCACGGGCAGCCCCGAGATGCGGTACTTGGCGCACAGGTTGTCGACCTCTTCGACGGTCGCATCCTGGGTCGTGGTGATCGGGTCGGTGATCATGCCGGACTCGCTGCGCTTGACGCGGTCGACGTGCGCGGCCTGGTCGGCGATGGAGAGGTTGCGGTGCAGGATGCCGATGCCGCCCTCGCGCGCCATGGCGATCGCCATGCGGGATTCGGTGACCGTGTCCATCGCGCTCGACAGCAGCGGGGTGGCGACCGAGATGCGGCGGGTGATCCGCGACGAGGTGTCCGCTTCGCTGGGGATGACGTCGGTGTGCCCCGGCAGGAGCAGCACATCGTCGTACGTCAGTCCGACGAAGCCGAAGGGATCGTGCTGTTCCATGGATTCTCCTTCTGCGCGAGTCGCGCATGTCCGAGTGCGAGGGGGTGGTCGACGTCGGCCTTTGCGGGGCCACGGCCCGTATGAAGATTCTAAGCGCGACGCGCCCGAGAACATTCCCGGAGCCCGCCGTTATCGGACCGTTGACCGCGACGGTAGGTGATTCGGGGATCGCGCACTACGCTCAAATGCGTCGTCCATCCCTGCGGTTCATACCCGATGCCGCAGTGACAGCACTCACAGTGGAGGTTGCGTGGGACCCACAACAATCGCCGTGCAGCGAAGGCGCCCCTGGGCCGTCATCTGCCTCGGTATCCTCATGGCGCTCATGGCGTTCCTGTTCCTGCCCCCCTCATCGGCCTCGGCTGAGACGACGGACGACGGGCAGGAGGTCACGGACTTCTACTTCGCCGGTGTCGTCACCAATGCGGATGAGCCGGTCGAAGGCGTCGTCATGTCCATCGAGGGCAACGGCTTCGAAGCCGAGACGGAGACCGACGCCGAAGGCAAGTGGCGCCTCTACGTGCCGGAGATGGAGACGTACACCCTCACGGTGGACGAGTCCACGCTGCCGAAGGGCGTCATCGTCGACGCGACCCAGCTCCCCGAGGGCATCCAGCCCGTCTCGGGGACCACCGCGTCGTTCGAGCTCGAATTCGGCCTCACCGGCACGAAGATCGTCAACTTCTTCCTCGGAGCGGGCGAGCGGGTCACCGTGTCGTTCCTCGATCAACTCCTGTCGCGCATCGTCGGCGGCCTGAACTTCGGGCTCCTCCTCGGACTCGCCTCCATGGGCGCCGCGCTCATCTACGGCACCACCCGCCTGTCGAACTTCGCCCACGGCGAGATGGTCACCTGGGGCGCGGTCGTCGCGCTGCTCTGCACGACGTTCTGGCACCTGCCGCTCTGGCTCGGCATCATCGCCGCCGTCATCGGCGGAGCCGCGCTCGGGTGGGCGCTGGATGCCGGGATCTGGAAACCCCTGCGGCGAAGAGGCCTCGGGGTGGTCCAGCTCATGATCGTGAGCATCGGGCTCTCCCTCGCGCTCCGGTACGGCATGCAGTACTTCATCGGCGGCGACACGTACCAGCTTCCGGGAGCGAGCCCCGAGCCCATCCGCCTCGGACCCATCTCGCTGTCGTACATCGACATGATCGCGATGGGGACGAGCATCGTCGTGATCCTCGGTGTCGCGTTCTTCCTCACCAGGACCCGCACCGGAAAGGCGACCAGGGCCATCTCGGACAACCCGCAGCTGGCCGCGGCATCCGGCATCGACGTCGACAAGGTCATCCGCACGGTGTGGATCCTCGCGGGCGCTCTCGCCGCGATCTCCGGCATCCTGTGGGCGTACTTCCGCCCCGGGGTGAAGTGGGACATGGGCATGCAGATGCTGCTGCTGATGTTCTGCGCGATCACCCTCGGCGGCCTCGGCTCCGCGATCGGCGCCCTGATCGGCTCGATCATCGTCGGTCTCGCCGTCGAGGTGTCGACCCTGCTGGGTGTGCCGTCCGACCTCAAGTACGCCACGGCACTCGTCGCGCTGATCATCATTCTGCTGGTGCGACCGCAAGGCATCCTCGGACGCAAGGAAAGGTTGGGCTGACGCATGGACTTCGGAAGCATCTTCGGCAACACCGCCTCCTATCTCTTCAGCCCGACGACGATCGCCTACGCCCTGGCGGCGACCGGCCTCGCCGTGCACTTCGGCTACACCGGCCTGCTCAACTTCGGCATGGCCGCGTTCATGGCCATCGGCGGCTACGGCTACGCGATCTCGATCCTGACCTTCGGGTTCCCGTGGTGGGCCGGCGTCCTCGTCGGCATGCTGGGCGGCGCGGCATTCGCTCTGATCCTGGGTATCCCGACCCTGCGTCTTCGTGCTGACTACCTCGCCATCGCGACCATCGCCGCCGCCGAGGTGGTGCGGCTCATGTTCGTCACCGAGCTCTTCAAGGACTGGACGAACTCCGCCGGCGGACTCTCCGGGTACCACCAGAGCTTCCGCGACTCGAACCCCTTCCCGCCGGGCACCTACGGCTTCGGCCCGTGGACCTACAACGCGACCGATCTGTGGGTGCGGGTGGTCGGACTGATCGCCCTCGTGATCGCCGTGCTCGTGGTCTGGGCGCTCATGCGCAGCCCATGGGGTCGGGTACTCAAGGGCATCCGTGAGGACGAGGATGCGGTGCGCTCGCTCGGCAAGAACGTCTTCGCCTACAAGATGCAGGCGCTCGTGGTCGGTGGTGTGATCGGCGCCGTCGGCGGCATCGTCTTCATCCTGCCGTCCGCGGTGATCCCCGGCAGCTACTCCACGTCGCTGACGTTCTTCCTGTGGACGATCCTCCTGCTCGGCGGCGCGGCCACCGTGCTCGGCCCGACGCTCGGCGCGGTGCTGTTCTGGGTGGTGTTCGCCTTCCTCGGTGCGCTCCTCCCCGCCATGGCGAACGCCGGCTACCTGCCCATGTCCGGCGCACAGGCCGACGTCGTGCGGTACATCGTGATCGGCGTCGTGCTGATGCTGATCGTCATTTTCCGCCCGCAGGGCATCCTCGGAAACAAGAGGGAGATGACCTTTGTCAAGTAATGACGACGCGGTGGTCACGCCCGCGAAGAGCACGCCCCGCGCCAAGACCGGAGGCCTGGCCGCCGGTCCCGCCGCGCCCGGCGTCAAGAAGGTCGACCCGATCCTCATCGTCGATGCGGTGGAGCGCCGTTTCGGCGGTCTCACCGCGGTCGATGTCGACCACCTGGAGATCCCGCGCGGAGCCATCACGGCGCTGATCGGCCCGAACGGCGCCGGCAAGACGACCCTGTTCAACCTGCTGTGCGGCTTCGACAAGCCGAACGCCGGCACCTGGTCGTTCGACGGGAAGAACCTCTCCGGCATCCCCTCGTTCAAGGTGGCGCGGATGGGACAGGTGCGCACCTTCCAGCTCACGAAGTCGCTGTCGCTGCTGACCGTGCTCGAGAACATGAAGCTCGGCGCGAAGGACCAGCGCGGCGAGGGCTTCTGGGCGGGGCTGTTCCCCTTCCTCTGGCGCAAGCAGGATCAGGAGATCGAGGCACGGGCGCACGAGCTGCTCACCCGCTTCAAGCTCGACGCCAAGGAGCAGGACTTCGCCGCATCGCTCTCGGGCGGTCAGCGCAAGCTCCTCGAGATGGCCCGCGCGCTCATGAGCGACCCGACCCTGGTGATGCTCGACGAGCCCATGGCCGGTGTGAACCCCGCGCTCACGCAGTCGCTGCTGGAGCACATCCTCGACCTCAAGGATCTGGGGATGACGGTGCTGTTCGTCGAGCACGACATGCACATGGTGCGCCACATCGCCGACTGGGTGGTCGTGATGGCGGAGGGCCGTGTCGTCGCCGAGGGTCCGCCCGACCAGGTCATGGAGGATCCGGCCGTCGTGGACGCCTACCTGGGCGCACACCAGGACGTCGATCTCGGGGCCGTCACCGGTCGTCTTCCGGTGATCTCGGAAGAGGACGCGATCCGGATCCGGGAGCAGATCGAGACCGAGGTCGAGGCCGAAGTCGAGGCCGAAGACGTCGAGGAGGAGAAGGCATGACCGACGCATCCGCCCCCACGCCCGCGCCCGCGCCCGCGGAGCGCAACGAGATCAAGAACGACGACGTGATCGTCGAGCTGACCGATGTGCACGCCGGATACCTGCCCGGGGTGAACATCCTCAACGGCGCGAACCTCGTGGCCCACAAAGGTGAGCTGATCGGCATCATCGGCCCGAACGGCGCCGGCAAGTCGACGCTGCTCAAGGCGATCTTCGGCATGGTCGAGATCCGCTCGGGCGATGTCACGGTGAAGGGCGAGAGCATCGTCGGGCTCAAGGCCGACAAGCTCGTGCGCCGTGGCGTGGCCTTCGTGCCGCAGACGAACAACGTGTTCCCGTCGCTCACGATCCAGGAGAACCTGGAGATGGGGCTGTACCAGAACCCCAAGATCTTCGCCGAGCGCCTGGAGTTCGTCAGCAGCATCTTCGGCGAGTTGGGCAAGCGCCTGAAGCAGCGCGCAGGGTCGCTCTCGGGCGGCGAGCGACAGATGGTCGCCATGTCGCGGGCGCTGATGATGGATCCGTCGGTGCTGCTGCTCGACGAGCCGTCGGCTGGCCTCTCCCCCGTGCGTCAGGACGATGCCTTCATCCGCGTCTCCGACATCAACAAGGCGGGCGTGACGACGATCATGGTCGAGCAGAACGCGCGCCGCTGCCTGCAGATCTGCGACCGCGGCTATGTGCTCGATCAGGGCAAGGACGCCTACGAGGGCACCGGGCGCGAGCTGCTGAACGACCCCAAGGTCATCGGCCTCTACCTCGGCACGCTCGGCACCGACGCCGCCTGAGCGCGTCACGCGGGAGGGGGATGCCACGCGGCATCCCCCTCCTGCGTGCATGGCGGGCATCCGTCGCCTCTCGGCGCGAGCGTCCGTCGGGAGTTCGTGCATCCGTCGGGTCCTCGCCCGGCGTTTCTCCCGACATCCGTGCGAGCTCCCGACGGATGAACCGGGACGGGACGGGGCGGGACGGGGCGGGGACGGGGCGGGACGGGGCGGGGACGGGGCGGGGACGACGAAGGCCCCGGATGCTGAGCATCCGGGGCCTCGTCTGTGCGCTTACTTGAGGCGCGTGGTGGTGTTGTCGGCGCCGAACTCGTAGACGCCGATCGCGGCGCCCTTCGGGTCGTTGTTCTCGTCGAACGTGATCTCGCCGGAGAGGCCGTCGTAGTCCGCCGTGCCGCCGCCGTTGATGATGTCGGCGCACTCGGCGTACGTGGTGCACTTCTCGCCCTCGTCGCCACCGCCGGACACGGTGCCCATCTGCTCGGCCATGTCGGCGCCCTCGACGGAGCCGGCAGCCAGAGCCGACAGCGCCATGAGGATGACGGCGTCGTAGGCCTCAGCCGAGTAGGTCACGGCGTCGATCGGGTCGTTGCCGTCGGCGGTCCAGACCTCGTTGAGCTGGTCGAGGAAGTCCTGCGGCAGCTCAGCGCCGGCGCGGGTGCCCTTCGAGCCCTCGAGGTTGACCGAGACGTCGGTGCCCCAGTCCTTCAGGTTGCCGTCGACGAGGTACAGCGAACCCGTGTCGACGCCCGCGTTGCCGAGCAGCGGCGCGATGGTCGCGAACTGGTCGTACGAGACGACCGCGACGGCGTCGGGCTTGGCGGCCGCGATCTCGGAGACCTGAGCGTTGAACTGGCCGTCGCCCTGGTTGAACGATGCATCCGCGACGACCTCGCCGCCGGTGCCCTCGAACGTCGACTTGATGGCTTCGAACAGGCCCGTGCCGTAGGGGTCGTTCTGGTAGATGATGCCGAGGGTCTTGTGACCGTCTTCAGCGATCTGGTTGCCGAGGACCTCGCCCTGCAGGTTGTCGCTCGGTGCCGTGCGGAAGTACAGCGGGTTGATGCCCGAGAAGTCCGGCGACGTGTTCGACGGCGAGACGGTGAGGATACCCGCGCCGGCGTTGCCGTCGAGGATGAGCTTGGTGACGCTCGACGACGCGGCGCCGACCATCGCGGTGATGCCCTCGTTCTGGAGGTTGGTGATCGAGGTCTCGTACGCCTTGTTGTCGAGGTCACCCTCGTCGGCGGTGGTGAGGTCGATGGTCACGCCGGCGTCGGCCTCGTTGATCTCGTTGACAGCCAGCTGGACGCCGGCTTCCATCGGAGCGCCGAGGAAGGCGAGCGAGCCGGTCGCGGGAAGCAGCGAGCCGAGCTTGAGCGTCAGATCGACGGCCGGCTTCTCACCACCCTCGCTGGGCTCAGCGTTCGGCGTGCTGCTGCAGCCGGCGATGACGATGGCGGATGCGCTGATCAAAGCGATCCCTGCGAAGACCTTCGCGGTGCGCGAACCCTTCATTGCGTTCATGGTGCTCCCTTGCGTAACTGAACGTGGATTGTGACCACGGGCGGGTGCTCTAACACTAGGGCGTGATACCCGTCCACAGGGGGTGCAAGTATCTCGGTGCGTTAACGATCCGACACCGGGATTCCGGGCCGGAGAACCGCGGGTTCAGACGAGTTCGGGCGGGGCGACCCGGCGCCCTCGGCGGGCGGCGATCAGCAGGTCGACGACGAAGACGCCGATCGCGATCCACACGATGACGAACCCCGCCCAGCGCTCCGGCGGCATGGGCTCGTGCAGGATCGCGACGCCGATGAGGAACTGCATCACCGGGGTGATGAACTGGATCATCCCGATCACCGTGAGGTTGATCCGGCGGGTTCCCGCCGCGAACAGCAGCAGGGGCACGGCCGTCGCCACACCGGCGAAGGCCAGCAGCACCGCGTGCACCCAGCCGTTGCCGCCCATCGTGATGCCGGCGGGAGTCGTCGCGACCACGATCAGCTGCACGACGGCGATGGGGATCAGCCAGAACGATTCGAGGGTGAGACCGCTGACGGCGTCCACCGCCGGACCGATCTTCTTCTTGATGAGCCCGTAGACCCCGAAGGACGCGGTCAGCGAGAGCGCGATCCACGGGAAGGCGCGGTAGGCCACGATGATCACGACGACCGCGATCGCGGCGATGGCGATCGCGGCCCACTGCAGCTTCCGGATGCGCTCCTTCAAGACGAAGACGCCCAGCAGCACGGTGGTGATGGGGTTGATGAAGTAGCCCAGACTCGTCTCGACCACGTTGTCGCTGAGGGTTCCGATGAGGAACACCTGCCAGTTGACGTAGATCAGGAGGCCGGCGAGCGCAGTCCAGCCCAGCAGCTTCGGCTGCCGCAGGATCACACCGAACGGCGCCCAGCCGCGCGTGACCGTGAGCAGCAGGATGCAGAAGACGAACGACAGCAGCACCCGCCACGCGACGACCTCCCACGGACCGGTCGGCACCAGGAGGAGGAAGTAGAGCGGGAGCACGCCCCAGAGGAGGTAAGCGGCTCCGGCGTAGGCGACTCCGGCGGTCTGCGTTGCGCGGGTCGTCTCGGGGGTCACCGCACAACACTATGCCCGCGCCGGAGGCCCGGAGAGCGGCGGCCCGTCGCCCCTCGGAGATCGGCAGGAATCGGATGCCTGATGGCGGGATGCAGAAGGGGGCTCGGATGCCGAAGCATCCGAGCCCCCTTCGAGGACCTGGGCACCACCTCTTCGAGAGGGGCGGAACCCGGTTCCGCAGATCAGCGGACGACGACCGCCAGGACGTCGCGAGCGGACAGGACGAGGTACTCGTCTGCGCCGAACTTGACCTCGGTGCCGCCGTACTTGCTGTACAGGACACGGTCGCCGACAGCGACGTCGATCGGAACGCGGTTGCCGTTGTCGTCGATGCGGCCGGGGCCGACGGCCACGACCTCGCCCTCCTGGGGCTTCTCCTTGGCGGTGTCGGGGATGACCAGGCCACTCGCGGTGGTCTGCTCGGCCTCGACCTGCTGGATGACGATGCGGTCTTCGAGCGGCTTGATGGAAACCGACACGGTCTACCTCTTCTTTCTTGACACTGACACGAAAGACTTGTTCGCACTCTCAACCCGAGAGTGCTAATCCAGTCTATGCGCTGGGCTGGCACTCATGCAATGCGAGTGCCAACGCACGCCGTGATTCAGTGATGCGAGCGGGAATTAGGCTGAGGACGTGGAGATGTCCGAGCTGCGTGCCCTGCTGACCCCCGCCGGTCTCGAACTGCTCGACACGGTCGGGACGATCGGGTCGACCGCCGACGTCGCCCGCGCCGTGTCACGGCTGCGTGCCGCCGGGCACTCCCCCGAGCTGGTCTCGGCGGTGGTCGGCCAGGCGCACCTGCGGTCCAAGGCGTCGGCGAAGTTCGGCCCCTTCGCCGCGCGGATGCTGTTCACCCGAGCCGGGCTCGAGCAGGCGACGCGGCTCGGTGTGGCCGCACGACACGCCCAGCGGATCCGCAGCGCGGGGTTCACCACCGTTGCCGACCTCGGCTGCGGGATCGGCGGCGACGCCCTCGCGTTCGCCGGAGCCGGACTCGATGTGCTCGCCGTCGATGCCGACGAGGTCACCGCCGCCATCGCGGCCTACAACCTCGCGCCCTTCGGAGAGGGCGCGGTGGTTCGGCACAGCACGGCGGAAGACGCCTTCGAGGGCTCGGATGCTTCGAACGCACGCGCGATCTGGATGGATCCCGCCCGGCGCACCTCCGGGCACAGTGAGACCCGCCGCGTCTCTGCAGACGACTACTCCCCCTCGCTGGACTGGGCCTTCGACGTCGCGGCGCGCGTGCCGACGGGCATCAAGCTCGGCCCCGCGCACGACCGCGACGCTCTTCCCGCCGACGCCGAGGCGCAGTGGGTGAGCGCCGACGGCAGCGTCGTCGAGCTGGTCGTGTGGAGCGGCGCCCTCGCCCGAGAAGGCGTGCGACGCTCGGCGCTCGTGATCCGCGGCGACCGATCGCACGAGATGACCGCACCGGCCGACGTGGCCGATGAGCCCGTGCGCGAGCTCGGCGCCTTCGTGCACGAGCCGGACGGCGCCGTGATCCGCGCCCGCCTGATCGGCGATGTGGCCCGGAGCCTCGATGCCGGGATGCTCGACGAGCACATCGCCTATCTCACCTCGGATGCCGCGCTGACGAGCCCGTTCGTGCAGTCGTTCCGCGTGCGCGAGACCCTGCCCGCCAACCCCAAGGCGATCAACGCCGCTCTCAAGGCGCACGGCGTCGGTCGCATCGAGATCAAGAAGCGCGGTGTCGACATCGACCCTGCGGCGTTCCGGAAGAAGCTCACGCTGCGCGGTGATCAGGAGGCCACGCTGATCCTCGCGCGTATCGGCGATCAGCGGCGGGCGATCCTCGCCGATCGGGTTCCGGCCGCGAGCTGATCGCGACCCGCCCCGCCGGGGTCAGCCGTCGTCGCCCGGGTCCTGGAGCTCGATCCGACCGCCCGGCGACAGCTGGATCATCAAGGGGTCATCCACCGCATCGGACACCTCGTCCACGCCATCGGGCGCTGCGGAGTCGACGGAGACAGTCAGGTACGGCGTCTGCTGGTTCGTGAACTGCAGGTCCAACGCCGCGGTCGCGACCCGCGCACCCGAGGGGTCGACGGTCTCGAGTTTCACAGTGAGTCCCTCCGCGAACGCGGTCTCGAAGCCCTTGCAGACGACCGGCCCGGCGGCATCCACGATCAGGCACCGCTCGGTGGCGCCCTGTTCCGATAGCCGATCCCCCAGCCACACCGGCGCGTCCCGGAAGACACCGACGAGCGAGAGACCGAGCTCGAACCCCTCCGTCGTCAGCGATTCCGCCCGGTCGCGCACGTCTTCGGGGAACTGGGCCAGGAGCGAATCGACCCCACCCCACCGTTGGATCGCGACCAGCGGCTCCCCCGCTGTCGAAAGGAGCATCGTGGCCTGGATGATGTCGGAGCCCGTCTCCCCCGGGAGCGACAACGACGCCGACAGTCCGCGCTCCGACTCCTCCGCGGCGAGACAGTTCGTCTGCGACTGCACGCCGACGTCGAGGACCAGGCAGGCAGCCGATCCCTCGTCCTTCGTCGCGTACCAGACGAGGGCATCACCATCCTGCGCGACCGCGCGGACCGAACCGGGATCGAACGCCTCGGTGACCAGCTCTCCGAGGCGCTGCTGCTGCTCCGCCGTCAGCGGGATGCCGCCGGCTCGCGGCGCGAACAGCCCCCAACCGATGCCGACGCCGAGCGCGAGCAGGACGGCGGACACGGCGACCAGCGTCGCCACCACCTGCCGGCGCATCGAGCCTCGAGCCGGGGTCGGGGGCGTCGGCTGCGGCGTCGGCGATGCCTGCGCATCCGGAGCACGCTGCGTGAGCGCTGCGGAGGGAACCTCGGCCGCCTCAGAGGCCGTGTTCGCAGCGAACGCTTCGTCGACGGGCCCGATCGCCGGCTCCGTCTGGTCCCGCCTCATGGATCCGCCATCGCCGTCGGTACCGTGGCCGGCCTCCGACCGCTCCGGGGACGCGGCCGCGGCGTGCGAGCGACGCGAATCCTCGAGCGCGCGCAGCCGCTGCGATTCCGTTGCGGTCAGCAGCCCTCCTCGGCCATAGGCCTTCCGCTGCAGTGCCCGTAACTCTTCGGCCTCAGTCTCCGACGGCACCCGAGGCATCTCCCTCCCGGGTGATGGTCAGATACCCGGGCCCCCGATTCGACATCATCTCCAGGTGCGTCACGCCGCCCGTCTCCGTGTCGACGACGTTGAGCACGAGGCTCGAGGCCTGCTCCTGCATGGTCTGCGGGTCGGCGCAGGTGACCGGAGCCTCATCGGTCGATCCGTCGTAGATGAGGCACTGGTTCTGCGACTCGGTCTGCGAGGCCATCCAGATCGGCACGTCGCCGTCGTAGCCGACGACCCAGAGCGAGCCGGCGTCGAAGCCGTTCTCCGCCAACCGGGCCGCCGTCTCCGATTCGGCCTCGTTCGCGTAGGTGATGCCGCTCTCCGTCGGGTCGTAGTCGTAGACGCTCACCGCGACAGCGGGTTCGCCCGATGCGGTGAACAGCATCTGCGCGCTGACCTCGCGCTGCAGGCCCTTGTGACCCTTGACCGAGATCGAGCCGTAGATCCCGGTCTCGGCGATCATCTCCGTACGGTCACAGGACGGAACCGTCGCCTCACCCGTGCCGAGGATCAGGCAGGTGCGCTCCTTCGTGTCCTTCGTCGCCGTCCAGATGACCACGTCCTCCTCGACGCTGAGCGCGCGGATCGAACCGGGATCGTACACGCCGGCCGCGACGAGATCGTTCTGCCATCCCTGCTGGTCGGCGGTCAGCTCCACCGCCGCGGCTCCGGATCGGCCGAACGCGAGCCAGCCGACCCCCACCCCGATCGCGAGCACCGCGACGGCCACCAGGGCGACCGGCCGCCAGCGCGTGCGGAGCAGCGAGAACAGGGAGCGCCAGGACGACGATGCGGGCGAGAGGGCGTCGACCGCGTCGTCTGCCGCGTCTTCCCCCGCGGACACTCGGCCCTCGTCGGCGGGCGCGGCTTCGGAGACGGCGACCGCGGTATCGGGCTCGGCGGCGGCGCTCCGCTCCACTTCGCCCGGGTGTGCGGCGGGTGCAGCCTCGGCGACCGGTGCGAGCCTGAGGTCCTCCAGCTCGCGGAGGCGTTCGGCTTCGGCCGATGTCAGCGAGGAATCGCGACCATACGCCCGCGCCTGCAGGGAACGCAGCTCCTCCGACTCCTCCGGCTCGAGCATCCGGTCAGCCGAGCTTCTCGAACTGCATGCCCGCCCAGACCAACCAGCCCAGGCTGTACGCGGTCGCGCAGAGGCCCAGCACGAGCGCCCACAGCGCGATGGAACGGCTCTCGAGCGGACGACGCAGCGACATGATCGCGGCGATCACCGCGACGACCGCGACGGGGATCCCCCAGCCGACGAAGAACGATGCTCCGAGCGCCACGATCGCGGCGAGCAGGGCCCACGGCGCGAGGCGGGTGTCGTCGACCGGGATGGCCCCGGTCGTCGGCTCCCACTCCGCCTCGCCCGGGGCATCGATGTCGGGCCCGCTCACCACCACGGGCTCGATGCCGACGGGGCCGGTGGGCAGTTTCGTGTAGCCCTCGCGACGGGCGCCGGGAAGCCGCGGCGCCGCCCCGGGATGCTGCTCGACCTCGTCACTGGCGCGTTCGACGCGCGCCGGCGGAGTCCGGGGGGTCTTCGCGTCGGACGAGCCGGAGACGTCGCTCATGCGGGCACCGCCTCGGCGATCTGGATCTCGGTGACCGGAAGGGTGGAGTCCGCCCCGAACGCCAGAGTCGAGGGGCGCCGCCCCGAGGAGATCAGCTCGGCGGCCAGCGCGGCGATCATCGCGCCGTTGTCGGTGCACAGCGAGAGGGGCGGGATGCGCACCGTGACTCCCGCCTCATCGGCACGCCGGAGGGCGACCTCGCGCAGCCGACGGTTCGCGATCACGCCGCCGCCCAGCAGCAGGCGCGGCACCCCGAGGTCGGCGCAGGCCGCGAGTGCCTTGGTCACCAGCACGTCGACGACCGCCTCGCGGAAGCTCGCGGCGACATCGGCCACGGGCACCTCGACCCCGTCGGCCTCGCAGCGCTCGACCCACCGGGCCACCGCGGTCTTCAGACCCGAGAACGAGAAGTCGTACCGATGCTGCGCCAGATCCGATGCCCGGGAGAGACCGCGCGGGAACCGGATCGCGTTCGGGTCACCGTCGGCCGCCGCCCGGTCGATCTCGGGACCGCCGGGGTACGGCAGCGAAAGGAGCCGGGCGACCTTGTCGAAGGCTTCGCCAGCCGCGTCGTCCATCGTCTCGCCGAGCAGCTCGACGTCGGTGGTGAGGTCGCGGACGTGCAGCAGCGAGGTGTGACCACCGGAGACGAGCAGCGCGATGGTCGGGTACTCGAGCGGCGCGGAATCGGCCGTGAGGATGTCGGCGGCGATGTGGCCGACGAGGTGGTTGACGGCGTACAGCGGCTTGTCGATCGAGACGGCCAGGCCCTTGGCGGCGCCCACTCCGACCATGAGCGCGCCCGCGAGGCCGGGGCCGCTCGTGACGGCGACCGCATCGAGGTCGTCGAGACGCACCCCTGCTTCGGCGAGTGCCGCATCGATGGCGGGCTGAAGCGCCTCGAGGTGCGCCCGCGCGGCGACCTCGGGCACGACGCCGCCGTATCGGGCGTGCTCGTCCATGCTCGACGCGATGGTGTTGGAGAGCAGGGTGCGCCCGCGGACGATGCCGATCCCGGTCTCGTCGCAGCTCGTCTCGATGCCGAGGACCAGAGGTTCGCTCATGCCTTCGCCTCCTCGGTCGTGTCGTGCGATGCCGGGTGGCGGCGCAGTTCCAGACGCATCACGATCGCGTCCACGTCGTCCGGCTGATAGTAGCGGGGGCGACGGCCGATCTCCTCGAACCCCTCCGCGAGGTACAGGCCTTCCGCCGCGGGGTTGTCGGCCCTGACCTCGAGGAACACCTCACGGGCACCGCGCTCGGCCGCGGCGGCCAGGAGAGCACGCAGGAGCGCGCGGCCCCGACCCTGCCCGCGGTGCTCGGCGAGGAGCGCGATGGTCTGGATGTCGGCGTCGGCACTGCCACGCAGCGCGCGCACGCCGCCGTAGCCGATGACCGCGCCGTCGTGGTCGTCGACGAGGTAGCGGCCGTGGATGCTCTCGAGCTCGGCGGCCATGGTCTCGCGGCTCCACGCGTCGGTCGGGAAGGACCGCTCCTCGATCGCCATGATCGCGTCGAGGTCGTCCGCGGTGGCGTCGCGCAGGGTCATGAGCCGACCTTCTTCGGTGCACCGGGCACCGTCACGTCGGGGTGGCGCATGTAGAGCGGCTCGTCACCCGTGAGCGTGCGACCGGCTGCCAGGGCGCGTGCTCCGACGCGCGCCAGGTCCGCCGCCGACAGGGTGGCGACATCGATGCGGCGGATGCCGTCGAGGTGCGCGTCGGCGTCGGCCGCCCGCACCAGGACGGTGTCGGCGACGATGTGCGGGACCCCGTCGGCATCCACCCCGTCGAAGACGGTGATCGCGACCTCACGGCGGCGGGCGTCGGTGACGATCGCGAACGGCTGCGACTCGGTCTCGAGCGCGGTGAGAGCGGCGGCGAGATGGCTGGGGACCGGGACGACCGGGATGCCGCGCCCGAGGGCGAAGGCGCGGGCCGCGGCGATGCCGATGCGGAGCCCGGTGAAGGGTCCGGGGCCCATGCCGGCGACGACATGCGTCACCTCGCCGTCACCCGCATCGCTGAGCGCCGCGACGAGCAGGTCGCCGATCACCTCGGCGTGGCCCAGCGGGTCGGTGGCGGCGGCTTCGGCGCGTCGCGCCCCGTCGGCATCGATGAGGGCGACAGCGGTGCCCAGGGAGGTGTCGACGGCAAGGATCACGTCTCCAGGGTAGCCGTGGTCGCGCTGTGAGAGCGGCCCGGAGTGCCCGCGGCTCGCGCCTCAGCCCAGTGGAGCCCGGAGCGGGTAGTCCTGATCCTCGAGGATCACCTGCGACGCGGCTCCCGTGGTGCGATTGACGATCACCGGCGCCATCAGGTTCACGCTCACGCCTTCCGTGGAGGGGTGGGCGACCACGAGGACCAGTGCGTCGTCGGCCGAGGCGAGCGCGAGGCTCTCGGCCTGGTCGTCGGTGAGGATCGGCGCATACTCGCCGAGCACGGTGCTCGGGTCGACGAGGTACAGGCGCAGATCCGCGTCGTCCACGGCTCGCATCGAGAACAGACCGTCCGCACCGTCGACCGGTGCGAGAGCGAAGTCGACGTGCGGCGCGAGTCCCGGAGGGGGCGTCAGGAAGCTGAGAGCCGCGGTCATCGCAGGAAGTCCATCAGCGAGGGCTGGAGAACGCGCGCGTTCACCGCGAGCGCGGAGCGGTACACGAGCTCCTGCGCTTGCAACCGCACGAGCACCTCGATCGAATCGACGTCCTCGACCGCCGTGCGGCGGGACTCGAGGGACACGGAATTCTGCACTGCCGCCTCCTTGGCGCGTTCGATCTGGGACTGGCGGGTTCCGACGGAGCCCTGCACTCCGAGCATGGCGGTGCGTCGATCGTCGATCTCCGCGAGACGGGGGCCGACGTTCGTACCGGAACGGAGGTCGGCGACGATCTTGTCGACGAGGGCGAACACCGAGTCGTCGCCGGTGCCGAAGACCGCGGCGCCGTCGGTGTCGACGCGGACGGATGCCGCGTCGGAGACGCGGCGGCTGACCTCGGAGCCCGCCACGCCGCTGTACGAGTAGTCCGCGGCGAAGGCCGCCGTGTCCGAGGTGCCGGCGAACACCGAGCGACCGAGGAGTCGGGTGTTGGCCTGGGACAGGAGCTCCTTGCGGATGCCCTCGAGCTCGACGGCCAGGGCCTCCTTGGCGGTGGCATCCAGCGCACCGTCGTTCGCCCCCTGGGCGGTGAGGTCGCGGACCCGGCCCAGCAGCGAGGTGCTCGCGGTGATCGCGACATCCGCCGCCGTGACCCACGCGAGCCCGTCGTCGATGTTGCGTGCGTACTGGTCGTTGCGGCGCTGCTCCGCATGCAGGGCGAGGGCCGCGGCCGCGGCCGCCGGGTCTTCGGACGGAGTGGCGAAAGCGCGCTGCGACGTCGCCTGCTCCTGCAGACGCGCCAGCTCGGTGAGGTTGGACTGCAGCTGGCGCATCGCCGTCTGCGTCATGGATGACGATGTCACTCGAGAGATCACGATGCTCCTTTATCAGCGTCCGACGAGGCCGGTGCGGTTGATGAGGACGTCGAGCGCCTCGTCCACCGCCGTCATCACGCGGGCTGCAGCCTGGTAGGCGGTCTGGTAGGTGAGCAGGCTGATCGTCTCCTCGTCGCCGTCGACGGCGGCAACGGACTGCTGCGCCCCGACCGCCGCGACAGCCGCCGAATCGGAGACCTTCGCCCGCTGCACGTCGGCTGCCGTCGCCACCCCGAAGCGCGTGACGTGATCGGACCAGAGCGCGTCGGGCGAGGTGGCGCCGCGCCCGATCTGCGAGATCAGGTCGGCGTTGGTCGCATCCAGCGCACCGGCACCCGGTGCGGCGAGCGCCAGCTCGGACGGGGTCGTCACGGCGACCCGCAGTCCGAGCGCGGCCGACCCGGTCGTCGGAAGGGTGAAGAAGTCGCCGCCCGGCTGCCCGGACGAGGTGACACCCGCACGGTGCTGCGCGTTCAGCGCACCGGCCAGGGCTGTCGCCACCGCGTCGTAGGTCGAGGCGAGCTGCGCGAGCATGCCGCCGTCGGCTGCAGGTGCGAGCACGGCGAGCGAGCCGCCGAGCTCGCCGCCGTCGATCGAGGCCGGGAGATCGGGCGCGGATTCCCACGAGACGGTGAAGCGCTGCCCCGCGTCGATCGTGGCCGGGCCGTTGAGGACGAGGTGGCGCGCATCGGAACCCGAGACCAGCGCGTTACCGCCGACGCGGAGGGTCATCGACCCGTCGCTCTCGATGGTGGCCGCCGCCCCGGACATGCGGGCGACGTTCTGCGCGAGCACGCTCCGCTGGTCCATGAGCTCGTTCGCCGAGCGCCCGGAGGCGAGGGCGTCGCGGATCTCGCCGTTGAGCACCGCGATCTGGTCGGCGGCGGCATTGACCTGCGTGACGGTGCGCTCGGCGGTGGCCCGCGCGTCGCTCCACTGGGTGGCCACGGTGCGGTAGCCGCCGGCGATGTGGGACGCGAGCTCCTTGGCGGATTCGAGGATGGTGGATGCCGCTGCACCGGAGTCCGGTGTGTTTGCGAGATCTTGCCAGCCGGACCAGAACTTCGACAGTCGCGCCGCCAGTCCGTTCTCGGTGGGCTCGGCGAGCGAGGCCTCGATCGTGGTCGCGGCGACCGCGCGCGTGGACCAGAAGCCCGATGCGGCGAGCGAGTCGCGGACGCGGGCTTCGAGCAGGGCATCGCCGAGACGGGCGACGCCGTCGATCGAGACGCCGTGTCCCGGCAGAACGCCGACGCTGAATCGGCCGGTCTGGGCGATCGCGGCGATGGCCGAGGTCTGGACCCGCTGGCGCGTGTACCCCTCGGTCTTCTGGTTGGCGATGTTCTGCCCGACCACGTCCATGCCGCGTCGGGCGGCCGCGAGTCCGCTGGCCGCGGTGTTCAATCCGCTGAAGGTCGACATGATCCCCTTCCGGTCACATCTCGGTATCGATGATGCGCGCTGCGTCGTCGCGCGCGCGGTCACCGTTCGTCGTGTATTCGCCCGTCTCGTGCCCCAGCGCGGCGAGCGTTTCCTGAGTGGCACGGAGCACGCCGCTGAGCTGCTCCGTGTTCGCGTCGCGCAGCTGCTCGACTTCGGCGGCGAGTTTCGTCAGCGCGCGCATGTGGTCGGCGAAGACCTCTTGCCACGCGCCCTCCGGCGCGTGTGCGACCAGTTCTCGGATCGTCGCACCCTCCGGAGCCCCCCACTCCTCGGCGACCGCGGCGACCTCGACCGTGCGCGCGAGTCCCGCGCCGCGCAGGCGATCGAGGACCTGATCGATCTCACGCGCGGCGAACTGGATCCACTGGGATCGTCCGGCCGCGAGCAGCAGCTGCTGTTCGTCTAGTTTGAAGAGCAGCATCTCGAGCAGTTCACGCTCGCGCCACAGCTGTATCGATAGTTCGTTGGCTCCCATGATCCCCTTTTCCCCAGTGATCGCCACGCCTGTTAACGCGGCCAAAGGTCACTATCGGCTGCCGCGCCCCTAAGGTTACTATGTGGAACGGCGATGGGTAGTTCTCCCCATGTACAGATCACAAAAAGTGTGATATGTGCATCTACTCGTCTCCTTGGAGCTTCCGGAGTGAATCCAGAGAGGTGGATCATCCCCCATGTCGTCGCGCGCTGAGCGCAATCTCCTCATCGAGAGCAACCTCCCCCTGGTCGGCTACCTCGCCTCTGAAACGCACGCCCGAGCAACCCATATCCCCCGTGACGAGCTCGCGGCCGTCGGAGCGCTCGCGCTCGTGACCGCCGCCGATGCCTTCGACCCGTCGCTGGGCGTCCCCTTCGGCGCCTACGCGCGCCGCCGCATCCTCGGCGCGTTCGCGGATGAGATGCGTTCCATGGACTGGGCCTCCCGCGGCATCCGCAAACGCATCAAAGAGACGGTCGCCGTGCGCGAGACCCTCACCGCAGGACTCGGCCGGACGGCGACGGCGGCCGAGGTCGCCACCACGATGGGCGTCGCGAAGGACGTCGTCCTCGAAGCCCTCGGCGATGCCGCCCGCAGCGTCACCACACTGGAAGACCCCGCCGCCCGCGATGTGACCGCTGACATCCTGCTGCCCGAGGAATCGGCGCTCGTCGGTGAGCGCCGCGAGGTGCTCGAGCAGGCCGTCGCCGCGCTGCCGGAGCGCATGCGCCGGATCGTGCAGGGCGTCTACTTCGAAGAACGCCCCGTCAAGGAGATCGCCGAAGAGCTCGGGGTGACCCATTCCGCCGTGTCGCAGCAGAGGTCGGAGGCCATCCGCCTGCTGCGCGACGCCCTGGACCGGTACTTCGCCGAAGGCGCCGCCCCCGCCACGACGACCCGGGTGTCGGCCGGAGCGCGGGACGCCTACTTCACACGGATCGCCGACGCGGCCAGCGCGCGGATCGCCGGCGTCTTCCGCGAATCGGCCCCCGCCTAGCCTGCTTTCCCCGACGCGCCCGGCTAACGCCCGCGCCGCCTCCGCCGATAGGTGTGTGCGGGAGACCACGGATGGTCTCTCGCACAACGAAATTCACGGAGGAGAACCCTTATGGGTATGCAGATCAACACCAACGTGTCGGCGCTCAACGCCTACCGCAACCTGTCCAGCACGCAGAACGACCTGTCGAAGTCGCTCGAGAAGCTCTCGAGCGGTCTGCGGATCAACCGTGCAGCGGACGACGCCGCCGGCCTCGCGATCTCCGAGGGCCTGCGCTCGCAGGTCAACGGCCTGAACGTGGCGGCGCGCAACGCCCAGGACGGCATCTCGGTCATCCAGACCGCGGAAGGCGCCCTGACCGAGGTCCACTCGATCCTGCAGCGCGTTCGCGACCTGACCGCTCAGGGCGCGAACGACTCGAACAACGCGAAGTCGCGCGAGGCGATCCAGAAGGAGATCAACACCCTGGGTGATGAGCTCACCCGGATCGCCGAGAGCACGAACTTCAACGGCATCAAGCTGCTCTCGGGTGGCACGACGCTGACGTTCCAGGTCGGTGCGGGCGCGGTCGCCGCCGAGGACCAGATCTCGGTCGGCCTGACCAACTTCGCCACCCTCGGAGCAGACATCAAGGGCTACGCGGCGACGATGACGGATGCGGCCACCTACGGTGCCGCGCTGGCTGACATCGACACGGAGATCCAGGCGGTCTCGACCGCACGTGCCGGTTACGGTGCGCTGCAGAACCGCTTCGAGTCGACCATCAACAGCCTCAACGTGTCGGCGGAGAACCTGTCCGCCGCCGAGAGCCGTATCCGCGACACCGACATGGCGTCCGAGATGGTCAAGTTCACCTCGGCGAACATCCTGTCGCAGGCGGGCACGGCCATGCTGGCCCAGGCGAACCAGTCCAACCAGGGCGTTCTCCAGCTCCTGCGCTGAACCACGCCATAGGGTCCGGGCGGCGGTCGCGACCGTCGCCCGGACCCCGTCCGCTCCCGACCTGCAAAGGCGAACATGTCTCTCTCGCTCGACGGCCTCGTCTCCGGCCTGAAGACCACAGAGGTCATCAAGGCCCTGATGGACGTGCACGCCATCCCGCGTTCGCTGCTCAAAGCGAAGATGGATGACAAGAACGGCATCGTCACCCAACTGCAGACACTGAACACCGCGATCCAGAACCTCGCCACGGCCGCCGAGAAGGCCGCATCGCGCGACGGACTGGCACGCTTCACGACATCGTCGTCGTCGAACACCGTCACGGTCGCCACCCGCACCGGCGCCGCCCCGGTCTCGGCGGAGATCGTCGTCGACAAGGTCGCGAAGAATCACACCATCGTCTCGGCCGCGTCGAACGGCTGGCCCGTCGACCCGCCGGTGATCACCCTCGAGAACGCCCAGGGCGAGCGTCTGCAGATCGAAGCCGACGGCGCCTCGATGCAGGAGGTCGCCCAGGCCATCAACGAAGCGGGCTTCGGAGTCGTCGCGTCAGCAGTGCCCGCGGGCCGCGACGCCGACGGCAACCCCCTGCACCGCCTGCAGCTGCGCGCGGCCGACTCGGGCGAGGGCGGCCAGTTCCGCGCCTATCGCGGTGACGTCGCCGCGGTCGAGGCCGGCACCGCATCCGACATCGCCACCGAAGCGGGGGCGGCCGTGATCGCGATGGGCGCCGACGCACAGTTGCGGCTGTGGGCGGGCACCAGCGCCGAACAGGTGCTGACCTCGTCGAGCAACACCTTCACCGATCTGTTCGACGGCGTCGATGTCACGGTCTCCGCGGTATCCGCCGACCCGATCACGATCGGCGTCACCATCGACACCGAGGCCCGCACCAAGGCCTCCGCGGAGTTCATCGCCGCAGTCAAAGACATCCTGACGCGTATCGACAACGGGTCGAAGGCCACCGTCGCCGCGAACCAGGGCGACAAGACCACCCTGGGCGTCTTCACGGGCGACAGCACCGTCCGCTCGCTGCGGACGGCGATCGCCGATGCCATCCAGCATCCGGTCGATGGGGTGTCTCCCTCCTCCATCGGCATCGAGACCGACATGTACGGCGTGCTGAGCTTCGACGAGGAGAAGTTCGCCGAAGCCCTCGCGAAGGACCCGGATGCGGTCGCCGGACTGTTCTCCGACGTCGCCTCGCGCGTGCAGGACACCGCGAAGGTGTACTCCGACAAGTACGACGGCCTGCTCACCTCCCGCATCACCGGCCAGGAGAGCGAGGTCAAGAGCCTCGGCGAGCAGATGGAGCGCTGGGACGTGCGCCTCGCCCAGCGGAAGGCGACGCTCGAGCGCACCTACGCCCGCCTCGAGGTGATGCTGTCGCAGCTGCAGTCGCAGTCCACCTACCTGTCGTCGCAGATCGCCGCCCTGCCGACCTCGAGCTCGGGGAAGTGAGCATGAACGCCGCCCTGCGTGCGCAGCAGCGCTACCGTGACGATGCCGTCCTCTCGGCACCACCCGAGCGTCTCGTGACGCTGCTGTACGACCGGCTGCTGCTCGACATCGAGCGCGGCGAGGCCGCACAGCGAGCCGAGGACTGGACCGAGGCGAATGCCCAACTGCAGCACGCGCAGGCCATCGTGTCGGAGCTGACCTCGTCGTTGACCGACGACTGGAACGGCAGCGCGGGCCTCCGCTCGGTGTACGTCTTCCTGTCGCAGACCCTGATCGGCGCCAACATCGGCCGCGATCCCGAGCGCACTCGTGCGTGCCACGGGATCGTCGCCCCGCTGCGGGATGCCTGGCACGAAGCCGCCAGGGCCGTCGCGGAGACCCGGTCGTGAGCGCCGACGACGTGACGGCGGAGTGGACCGCGCTCCTGGATCGACTCGAGCTCGACGCCGACCGGATCCTCGCGGCCGCCCCCGGCACCGCCGACACGGCCGTCATCGAACCGTGGACGCCGCCCTCCACTCCCCTGCCCGTGCATCTCGCCGATCGCGCCCGCCGGGTGGTCGAGCGTCAGCGCCTCGCGATGGAGCGCGCCCGCACCGATCTCGACGACCTCCGACAGCACCTCGGCGCGGTGGACCGGATCCCGGGGACCCGTCGCCCCGATGCTCCCGCATTCCTCGACGTGGACGGCTGAGACCGCTCCCTAACGTCGTGCGCGACCCTGCCGATAGAACAGGGAGAGCACGGATGGCTCGCAAGACTCGGCCATGGATCGGCCACACCACCACACACGGGGAGCGGTCGTGTTCGATTCTGTGACCATCAACGCGCTGACGAGCGCGCTCGACGGCCTCGCGCTGCGCCAGCGTGCGATCGCCGACAACATCGCCAACATCAACACCCCCGACTATCACGCCAAGCGGGTGCGCTTCGAAGAGGCGCTCGCGGACTCGGTCCAGGCGGGTGACGGACGGGTCGACTCGACGGTCGGCACCTCGCTCGAGCCCACGCGCCTGAACGGCAACAACGTCAACCTCGACACCGAGACCCTGTCCAGCGTCGACACGATGCTGCGCTACCAGTTCGCCACGCAGGCCGTGAACGGCTCGTTCGCGTCGATGCGCGCGGCGATGAGGACCTCATGACCTTCGACGCGATCGGCATCGCGAGCACCGGCCTGACCGTGCACCGCAAGTGGCTCGACGCCATCAGCGACAACATCGCGAACATCAACACCGTGACGGCGACCGACGGCGCCGCCTTCCGCGCACGGTATATCACCGCCCAGACCAGCGACCAGTCGCCGGGTGTGTACGTGGCGGGCTCCGCGCAGGGCAGTGCGGAGGGGCGGCTCGTGCATCAGCCCGACCACCCGCTCGCCGACGCCGACGGCTACGTCCGCTACCCCGACATCGACCTCGGCGACCAGATGAGCCAGCTCATCCTCGCGCAGCGTGGCTACCAGGCCAGCGCCGCGATCGTCGACCGTGCCCGCAACGCCTACGAATCCGCCCTCCAGATCGGACGCAGCTGATGGATCCCCTCTCCGGCGTCGAGGGCATCTCCTCGGCGTTCACCCTCGCCCCGCCCACCGCTCCGGCGAAGGCGGCCGACGACACCGCCTTCGCGAACAGCGTCACCGGGGCGATCGACGAGCTGCGCTCCCTGCAGTCCGAATCCGACGCGCTCAAGGTCGCCGCCGTCACGGGTGACCTCGACGACATCCACTCGGCCATGATCGCCTCCTCGCGCGCGTCGGTCACCCTCGAACTCGTCGCCGCCGTGCGCAACAAGGGCGTCGACGCGTTCAACGAGATCATGCGGATGCAAGCCTGATGCCCCAGGCCGTCACCAACGTCTTCCAGCGGATCGGACGCGTGATCGCGGGCTTCACGCTCGCGCAGCGCACCATCGCGATCATCGGCGTGGCCGTGCTCGCGCTCGGGATCGTCGCGCTCTCCAGCTGGCTGACCCGCCCGACCTACACCCCGCTGTTCTCGGGGATGAGCGCCTCCGATGCGAACGCCGTCGTCGAGCAGCTGCGATCGTCTTCCGTCCCCTACGAGCTCGCCGACGGCGGTGCCACCGTGCTCGTGCCGGAGAAGGACGTCTACGACCAGCGGCTCGCCGCCGCCTCCGCCGGGCTGCCCGGTGCGAGCTCCGGCGGGTACTCACTGCTCGACGACATGGGCGTGACCACCTCGGAGTTCCAGCAGTCCGTCACCTACAAGCGCGCCATCGAGGGCGAGCTCGCCGCGACCATCTCGTCCATCGAGGGCGTGACGGCGGCCTCCGTACAGCTCGCCATCCCGGAGGAGAGCGTCTTCGTCTCGGAGACCGTCGACGCCACCGCATCGGTGTTCGTGGAGACGTCGGGCAGCTCGTCGCTCACCTCGAAGCAGGTCGAGGCGATCGTGCACCTGACCTCCGCAGCCGTCAGCGGCATGAAGCCCGAGAACGTCGCCGTCGTGGACCAGAGCGGCCAGACCCTCTCGGCTGCCGGCGTCGGGGCGATCGGCGGCGTCGACCAGCAGGCCGGCGACTACGAGGCCCGGGTGACCGCGAGCGTGCAGCAGATGCTCGACACCGTCGTCGGCCCCGGCAATGCGACCGTGACGGTGGTCGCCGAGATCGACCGCTCGGTCAACGAGCGCGTCGAAGAGACCTACACCCCGGCGGAGGGCGCGCCTCCGCTGACCGAGCAGTCTCGAACGGACACGCAGAACGGTTCGAGCTCGAACGCCGGCGTGCTCGGACCCGACAACATCGCGGTGCCGTCTGCGGGCGCGGACGGCACGTCCGAATCCACGGAGACGTCGAAGACCAACGCCGTCAACAAGAGCACCCAGAGCACCTCGACCCCCGCCGGCAACGTGCTGCGCCAGTCTGTCTCGGTCGCGGTCGACGCGGGTGCCGGTGGCGACCTGAGCACCGCGCAGCTGACCGAACTGGTCGAGACCGCCGCGGGGATCGACACCGCACGCGGCGACTCCATCGCGGTCGAACTCGTGTCGTTCAGCCAGACGGATGCCGAAGCTGCGCAGGCCGCCCTCCAGGCCGCCAAGGACGCCGAGGCCGCGGAACGTCAGTCGGTTCTGCTGAACACCGCGATCATCGCCGCAGCGATCGCACTGCCCCTGCTGCTCGCGGTCATCGCCGCCCTCGTGCGGATGCGGCGTCGCGCCAACTCGGCGACCGAGTTCGATCAGCTGTTCGGCGACCGGCCGGCTCCGCTGTCGGCGGCCCTCGGCCCCGGTGCGGCCACCGTCGCCATCGACCAGGCGGCCACGACCCCGCTGGCCTTCCTCGAGACGACGCCCGATCCCGAGCCGGAGCCCGACCCCGAGCCCGCGCAGGTGAGCCTCGAGCGCCGCCGCGCCGAGATCGACTCCCTCACGCGACAGGACCCGAAGCGCACGGCCGAGCTGCTGCGGACCCTCATCGACGACAGGCAGCACGTATGAGCGGGCTGACCGACCGGCAGACGGCGGCCGTCGTGCTGATGAACCTCGATCGCGCGCAGGCGATCGAGGTGATGAAGCATCTCTCGGAATCGGAGGCTGAGGCCGTCGCGGCCGAGATCATCGAGCTGCAGGACCTGGATGCCGCCACCACCGCTCAGGCGCTCGGGCAGTTCCACCGCATCGCGACGGGACACCTGCCGCCCGCCCGCGGTGGCCGCGACCTCGCGGCCGGCCTGCTGGAGGCCTCGTTCGGTGCAGAGCGGGCGGCGGCCGTGCTCGGCAGGGTGGGTTCGACGTCGATGAACTCGTCGTTCGAGTTCCTCGGCTCCGCCGACCCGGCACAGCTGGCGACGCTGCTCGACGGCGAGCTTCCGCAGACCGTCGCCCTCGTGCTCGCGCACCTGCCCACCGACCGGGCGGCGGCCGTGCTGGCAGCGCTCCCCGACCCGACCCGCACCGATGTCGCCCACGCGATCGCCACCATGGGCACCGCGTCGCAGGAGGCGATCGCGATCGTGGCCGACGCGTTGAAGACCCGCACCGGGAGCTTCGCGAGCCGCGACGCACCGGAGACCCTCGGCGGCGTCGAACCGCTCGTCGAGATCATCGCCCGCTCCGGAGCGACTGTCGAGAAGGCGCTGCTCGCGAGCATCGAGGACCGCGACAGTGCCCTCGCGGAAGACATCCGGTCGCGCATGTTCACCTTCGCCGACGTCGTCAAGCTCGACGACCGCGACACCCAGCGGGTGCTGCGCGGCATGGACATCCGCTCGCTCGCCCTCGCGCTGAAGGGCGCCAATCAGGGGATCGCCGACCTCATCCGCCGCAACGTCTCCGAACGCAACCGGGAGAACCTCGACGAGGAGGCACGGACGCTCGGCCCCGTGCGCGTCTCGCAGGTCGAGGAGGCCAGAGCCGAGATCGTGCGCACCATCCGCGCCCTGGAGGCGGCGGGCGACATCACGGTGCAGCGCACCGACGAGGACGAGTATGTCTACTGACGCGTTCTCTCCGGTGCTGTTCCCTCGTCTCGACGGACGCGCGGACGGCGCGGAGCATGCGCGCGCCCGGATGCGCGGCTACGCCGAAGGACACGCGGAGGGCTTCCGCGCCGGACTCGCCGAGGCCGAGTCGGCGCAGCGCGTCGCCGCGGCGGAGCAGGCGGCCCGCGACGCGGCAGCCGCGCGCGAGGTGGCGACCGCGGTGTCTGCGCTGCAGGCCGCCGCCCTCTCACTGGGCGAGCGGGAGCGCGAGCTCACCGCTGCTGCGCGCGATGAGGTGCTGCGCGGCGCGATCGAACTCGCCGAGCTCATCCTCGTCGCGGAGCTCTCGTACGCCGGCTCGTCTGCCGCGGCCGCCGCGCGGCGCGCACTCGCGGTCGCCGACCCCGCCGACATCCGCGAGGTGCGCCTGCACCCCGACGACCTGCGCACGATCCAGACCGCGGAGTCGGACCTGTCCACCTTCGCGCTCGTCGCCGATGACACGCTCGAGCGCGGCGATGCCGTCGCGATCCTGGCGCACGGCCACATCGACGCCCGGATCGGCAGCGCGCTCGAACGTGCCCGTCGCGCCCTCGCGGAGGCCGGGTCGTGACGGCCTGGACCGCCGTCCGCGAGGCGGTTCGACCGGAACGCATCGGCGTCGTCTCCCAAGTGCGCGGCCTGAGCGTGCAGGTGCGCGGTCTCGAAGGGGCTGTCGGCGACGTCGTGACCCTCGACGGGGTCGATGCCGAGGTCGTCGCGATCGGCGAGGGCGGGCTACGGTGCATGCCCCTCGGCGCTGTCGCGGGGCTCACCGTCGGGGCGCCCGTGCGGGGCCGCGGTGGCGCCCTGCGCGTACCGACCGGGGCCGCTCTGCTCGGCCGCGTCCTGGACGGACTCGGCCGACCGATCGATGGCAAGGGCCCGTTGACGGGTGCGATCCCGGTGAGCCTCGACCACGCTCCCCCTTCGATCATGGGACGCGACCGGATCGACTCCCCTCTTCCGCTCGGGGTGCGCGCGCTCGACACGCTCGTCAGCGTGGGTCGCGGGCAGCGCGTCGGGCTCTTCGCCGGCTCGGGAGTGGGCAAGTCGTCACTGTTGTCGATGATCGCGCGCGGCACCGAGGCCGAGGTGACGGTGATCGCCCTCGTCGGCGAGCGCGGACGTGAGGTGCGCGAGTTCATCGAAGACGACCTGGGGCCGGAGGGACTCGCTCGTTCGGTGGTCGTCGTCTCGACCTCCGATCAACCGGCCATGGCGCGCATCCGGGCCGCGTACACCGCCACCCGGATCGCCGAGGCCTTCCGTGACGACGGTGCGCACGCCATCCTCATGATGGACTCGCTGACCCGCGTCGCGATGGCGCAGCGCGAGATCGGCCTGTCGGCCGGAGAACCCCCCGCAACCCGTGGGTACCCGCCGTCGACGTTCTCGCTCCTCGCCGGTCTGCTCGAACGCGCCGGCACCGACCGGGGCGGCTCGATCACCGGCATCTACACGGTGCTCGTGGACGGCGACGACCACAACGAGCCGATCGCCGACACGGTGCGCTCGATCCTCGACGGCCACGTCGTGCTCGACCGCGCACTCGCCCTCTCCGGACACCATCCGGCGATCGACGTGCTCGGCTCCGTCTCCCGCGTGGTGGGGAAGATCACGGCGCCGGAACAGCGCTCGCACGCGGCGACACTGCGCGCGGTTCTCGCCGCGCGTCGCCGGGCCAACGACCTCATCGACATCGGCGCCTACCAGCCGGGCGCCGACGCCCGCATCGACGCCGCGATCACCCACGAACGCGCGATCTCCGCCTTCCTCACCCAATCGCTCGACGAGACGAGCGACATCGAGGAGTCCTGGCGGCGGCTCGACCAGCTGGTCTCGGCATTCGGAGGAGTCTCATGACACGGTCGTTCTCCCTGGCTGGCCTGCTGCGCGTGCGCGAGATCCAGGAGCGCGCCGCGGCCCAACGACTCTCCCGCGCGGTGCTCGACGCCCGGCACACCGAGGCCCGCGATCGCTCCCTCCGCGCGCATCTGGCCGGGGCCGGGAGCGAAGCCGTGGACGTCCGCTCCCTGGCGGCGCTCGCGGCCGCCCGGGTCGCCGGGCGGACGCTACTCTCCGACCTGACGATGCTGGCGGAGCTGCAGGAGCAGACCGTCGACCAGGCCCGCACAGAGCACTCGGAGGCGCGACGAGCGATGCGCGGACTCGACCGTCTGGCCCAGGCCCACGCCGTGCGGGTGCGGGCGGCCGAGCTGCACGCCGAACAGGCGGAGCTCGACGAGATCGGATCGCGCACCGACACGGAGGGGCAGTCATGACCGCTCTCGGCATCGTCGACATGCTCGACCCTCGCGGGTCGCGGCCGAGCGGCGCGGCGCCTTCGCGCGGCGTGACCCCGGGTGCCGCGGCCTTCGCCGACGTGATCCAGGTTGCGGCGCGGGCTCAGCTCGCCGACGACGCGCCCACCGAAGGCGTCCTCGCTGAGGGAGTGTCGTCGGGTGCGTCGACGGGAACCGAGACGACGGATGCGACCGCCGAATCCGCTGATCCGGTTGTTCCGGTGACCGCATCGCCTCTCCCACCCCTCACGATCCCGAGCGGGTCGGGGACGGCGGCTCCCGTCGACGGAAGCACCACGGGAGCGGACCCCGACCTCGACCTGGTGCCGCCACCGGCGGATGCCGCGGAGGGCACCGGACTCGCGGATGCTCCTGCGGAAGCAGCCGGCCCCACGCCGATCGCAGCGTCCGGCACTGCTGCCGCATCCGCCGATCCGGCACGCGCCGCCGCATCGGCGACCGCCCTAGCCGCCTCATCCCTCCCGCCCGCCGTCACCGGTGCATCGTCGCGTGCCTCGACCGGCAACGGCGTCGGTGCCGCATCGGCTCCGGTCGGCAACGCCGCTGTCGCCGGCGCACCCGGCGCGAACAGCACGACGGCGGATGTTCCGGCCGAGACCGCTCTCCGCCTCGTCACCGCCCCCGCCGGGCCGCACGGTGCCGTCGCCGCGGCTGCCTCGTCGGAACCGGCACCGGCGTCGAACGCCGACACGGCGCTCCTGTCGGGGACAGCATCCGCCGTCGATAGGGCATCCGACGCCGCGCCGTCCCCTGCAGTCTCGGCTCCGGTTGCCACTGCCACCGCCGCGTCGGTACCCGCGACCGCAGATGCTGCCGCCCCGACGTCCGCCGTCACCGCACCGGCTCCCGCCTCTCCGCCCCCGGTCGCCCCGGCCACGCCTGCCGCGGCAGCAGCGATCGCCCGGCCGGTACTGCTTCCCCAGATCACAGCCCCCGTCGTCTCCCTCGCCCAGGCCGCAGACGGTGATCACAGCCTCACGCTGACCGTGTCGCCGGAGAACCTCGGGCCGGTGACCGTGCGCGCGCACATCTCCGGCGGGGCCATCCACATCGAGCTGCACGCCCCGAACGATCTCGGCCGCGAGGCGCTGCGGGCCGTGCTCGCCGACCTGCGGCGGGATCTCGCGGCAGCGGCACCGCACGCCTCCCTGATGCTCTCGACCTCGGACGACGGCCCCGGCTCGTCGAATCCGCAATCGTCGCCGAACGGCGGCGGCTCGGCGAACGGCAACGCGGCGAACGGGAACGCGGCGAGCGCGGGCGGCGGGCAGACTCGCGGCGACGCCCCCGCCGACCGGAATGCGGCCGCGCGGCCGAACCCGGCCGTCGTCCCCTCCGCACCAGACGGCGCACCATCCGTCCCCCTCGTCTCGCCGCTCGGCGGCATCGATGTCTTCGCCTGATCCGAGAGGAACCCCATGACCACGGTCGACCCCATCACCGGCACCATCCCGCCCACCGGCGTGCAGACCGGCAGCACCACGTCCCCGGTCGAGCGCAAGAAGACGCTCGACTCGGAGGTGTTCCTGAAGCTGCTGGTGACGCAGCTGACCAACCAGGACCCCAGCTCTCCCATGAACACGAACGAGATGATCTCGCAGACCACGCAGCTCGCGTCCATGGAGCAGCTGACCGCGCTGTCGGCCACCTCGACCGAGAGCTTCGCGCTCAGCATGCGGCAGACCGCCGCCGCGCTCATCGGCCATGAAGCGCAGTACGTCGATGAAGACGGTGTCACCCAGAAGGGCATCGTCACCTCGGTCTCCTACGCGGGGGCTGTGCCGCTCGTGACCATCGGTGAAGCCTCCATCCCCCTCGACGCCGTCTCCGGCGTCTCCCTCGTCCCCAAATCCTGATCAGCCCCGCACCCAGAAAGGCACCACCATGCTCCGCTCCCTCTTCGCCGGAATCTCGGGCCTGCGCTCGCACCAGACCATGCTCGACGTCACGGGCAACAACATCGCCAACGTCAACACGACGGGCTTCAAGGCCTCGGCCGTGCAGTTCCAGGATTCGCTGTCGCAGCTGCTGCGCAACTCGATGATGCCGCAGACGAACCTCGGCGGTCAGAACCCCGCCCAGGTCGGTCTCGGTGTGCAGGTCGCCGGCATCAGCACCAACTTCGCGTCGGGGGCACCGCAGCCCACCGGCGTCCCGACCGACCTCATGATCGCCGGCGACGGCTTCTTCGTGGTGCGCTCCGGCGGCGAGACGCTGTACACCCGCAACGGCGGCTTCTCGTTCGATGCGAGCGGCAAGCTGGTCTCGGCCGACGGTGCGCTCGTGCAGGGCTGGACCGCGCGCGGCGGAGCCATCGTCCCCGGTCAGGGCATCGGCGACATCACGCTCCCCGTTGGCGCTCTGAGCCCGGCCGCCGCGACGACCACCGCCCGGGTGACCGGCAACCTCCCCTCCGGCGCGGCCGTCGGCGACACGCTCGTGCGCGACATCAAGACCTACGACGCGCAGGGCACGGAGACCTCGATGCGCCTCACCTTCACCCGCACGACCGCCGGCTGGGACGTCACCGACGCTGCCGGCGTGCGCACCCCGCTGGCCTTCACCGACGGCAAGCAGGCCGGTGCCTCGTCGATCGTGTCCGGCGGCATCACGGTCGACCTCTCGGCGGTCACCGGCTTCGCCGACGTCAGCGACATCGCCATCAAGGAGCAGAACGGCAAGCCGGCCGGCACCCTGAGCTCCTACGCCCTGACGAACGACGGCAGCCTCGTGGGCACGTTCAGCAACGGCGACACCGAGGTGCTCGCACGCATCGCACTGGCGGGCTTCGTGAACCCCGGCGGACTCGAGAAGACCGGGTCCTCCCAGTTCCGCCCCAGCGGCAACTCCGGCCAGCCGACGCTCGGCGAGGCCGGGACCGACGGCCTGGGCGGCATCATCAGCGGCGCCCTCGAGATGTCGAACGTCGACCTCTCGCAGGAGTTCACCAACCTGATCGTCGCGCAGCGCGGCTTCCAGGCGAACGCCCGCATCATCACCACGAGCGACGAAGTGCTGCAGGAGCTCACGAACCTCAAGCGCTGAGCCGCGGCCGCTCGCTGCTTCCCCGGGAGGGTTCTCCGCGTGATCGCGGGGAGCCCTCCCGGTCTGCGTTCAGATGCTCATCTCCGCCTGGATACGGCGGTCGAGGTCGTCGAGTTCTGCGAGCAGTTCAGCGGCGACCCACACCCTGTCCCGCTTGCGCCCGGTGATCTCCTGGACGAATCCCGCTTCTTCGAGCCGGATGATGGCCTTGTAGGCCTGCTGCTCGGACGCTCCCGAGCGCTGCTCGATCTCGGCAGCCGCCATGACGGGGTGGTCGTAGAACGCAGAGATAAGCGCGGCCGCTGCTGACCCGGCACGTGGGCGCAGCTCGTTCGCCCACTCCTCTGGCAGGGCTTTGATGCGGGCGATGGATACACGCGAGCACACAGCCGCCGCACGTGCCGATCGGGCGAACAGGTCGATGAGTGGCGTAGGGTCGCCCCGCCGATAGTCGCCCAGCGCGGCGAAATAATCGTCCCTCTTGGCGAGCAGACCGCTCGCCAGCGGGACGACCGCGTTCACCGTCGCGCCTCGGCGACGGAGCACCGCCGATACGAGAGCTCGACCGAGGCGGCCGTTGCCATCCGTGAACGCGTGTATGGACTCGAACTGCGCGTGCCCGATCGCGGCCTGCACCATCACCGGGACGTCATCCCGGTTGAGGAAGGTGATCAGGTCGTCCATCAGCGGAGCGACTCGTTGCGACGCTGGCGGCACATGCAGCGCACCGCGCGGCGAGTGGTCACTCCCCCCGATCCAGTTCTGCATGTCACGCAGACGGCCCGCATAACTCGCCTCCACGGGGTCGTCCTTCATCAGTTCATGGTGACCCGCCAGCAGATCATCGACCGCGAACCGGCCTCGATCGCCGACGCCGGTGACGAGCGCGTGCAGCGCGGTGCTCGCCGCCACCATGCTCGTCGCCGAGGAGTTCGAACGGTTGCCCGCCAGCGCCCTGGCGTAGTCCGTCGCTGTGGCCGTGATCCGCTCGATCTTCGACGATGCGACGGATTCCGTGCGAATCATGAACCGGCTCAACGCCGCCGAATGCCCCTCGGCGTCGGTATCCGCCTGTGCGACGGCGAGCAGCGCGCGCTCCGCGGCGACGATAGTCGCCGCGGGTGCGAGAAAGTCGAGATCCGCGATCATCGGGGGAATGGACGCCTCCACCGACGCCAGCATCCGATCTGCTCGCGTACCGCCGCGAACCTGCTGGCGCCAAGGAAGCGTCTCCGTGGCATGTTCTGGCCACCCGGTTCCCTGCGCATCTGCCTGGGGGTTCATAAAGCCGATTATCGCACCCGAAACTAAGGTTTAGCATCCTTAACCACGAGTAACGGAGCGACTACTCGTGTTTACAGCACCAGTGCGCCGGTTCCCCGCGCCCACCGGCCCCGTCACTAACGCCGGACGCTCACCGGCCGACAGTCACCTCCGACAGCCCAGGACGGGCCGTCGGGTCCGCGCTCCCCGGAACGCGGACGGATCTTTCCAGGATGGAGCCCATGATCGTCCTCACGCGCCTGAACCGTTCCCGGTTCGCGGTGAATCCCGACCTGATCGAACGTGTCCAGGCAACGCCCGACACGACGCTCATCATGGTCGACGGTGCGACGTTCGTCGTCACCGAGACGATGGACGACGTGATCGCGCAGATCACCCGGTTCCGGGCCGGCGTGCTCGCTACCGCCGCCGCCCTCATCTCCGCGAACGAGGGCGACTCCCCCACTCCCGAGGTGGGTCTCTGATGGATCCGTCCCTCATCCTCGGGCTGGTGCTCGCGTTCGGCGCTTTGATCGCCATGATCAACCTCGAAGGCGCGACCATCGGATCGCTGCTGATCCCCGCCCCGATGGTGCTGGTCTTCGGAGCCACGATCGCCGTCGGCATCGCGAGCGGCACCGTGCGCGATGCGCTGCATGCGGTCAAGTCGCTCCCCCGCGCCTTCCGCGGCGAGCGCCGCACCGCGTCGAGCATGATCGACACGGTGGTCGGCTACGCCGAGAAGGCGCGAGCAGAAGGGCTCCTCGCCCTCGAGCAGGGGCTGGAGGACGAGAAGGACCCGTTCCTGCGCCAGGCACTGCAGAGCATCGCCGACGGCACGGACGCCGAAGACCTGCGAACCCTGCTGGAGGATGAGCTCACCTCGACCGCTGCCCGTAACCGCACCGCCTCACGCTTCTACATGACGCTCGGCGGCTTCGCGCCCACGGTCGGCATCATCGGCACGGTCGTCTCCCTCACGCACGTGCTGGAGAAGCTCGACAAGCCCGACACCCTCGGTCCCATGATCGCGACGGCATTCGTGGCGACGCTGTGGGGTCTCCTGTCGGCCAACTTCATCTGGCTGCCCATCGGCGGACGCCTCCAGCGTCTCGGCGAGCTCGAGCTCGAACGCATGACCGTGCTCATGGAGGGCATGCTCGCGATCCAGGCCGGCGCCCCGCCGCAGTTCGTCGGAGAGCGCCTGCGCGCCCTCGTGTCCGAGCGCCCCTCCGCCCGCTCCGGCCGTCGCACCCGCACCCGCGCCGCGGAGGAGACGGAGACGGAGCCCGCGCCGTGAGCGTCCGGGCCCGTCGCCGAGTGCCCCAGGAGGAGCACAGCGGTCCGGACGAGCGGTGGATGGCGTCCTACATGGACATGGTGACCGTGCTGATGTGCATGTTCATCGTCCTGTTCGCGATGTCGACCGTCGACCAGGAGAAGTTCGAGGCGCTCAGCGCGTCACTCGCGACCGGCTTCGGCCAGGAGCCCTCCGAAGACGTGGACGCCGTCACGGGGGTCGTGGTGCCGCCGGAACTGGTCGACGAGAAGGGCGAGGACTTCGCCGACATCGAGCTGGCCGCGGCGCAGACCGAGTTCGACGAGCTCTCGGCCCTCCGCGAGCGGCTGCGCACGGTGCTCGCCGAGAACGGCCTCGAAGCCGACGTCACCTTCACCATCGACGAGCGCGGTCTCACGATCGGACTCGTCAGCGCCGAGACGTTCTTCACCACGAACAGCACCACCCTCAGCTCGAAGGCCGTGCTGGTGCTCGACGCACTCGGCTCGGTCCTCGTGACCGCGCCGAATGAGATCTCGGTCGAAGGTCACGCCGACGTCCGCGGATCGGTCGCCCCGTTCCCGACGAACTGGGAGCTCTCGGCCGGTCGATCCACCCAGGTGCTGCGGCACCTCGTCGAATCGTCCGGGCTCCCGCCGGCGCACCTGAAGTCGGTCGGGTTCGGCGACACGCGGCCCGTCGCGGCGGGTTCTTCGCCCGCGGCGCTGGCCCAGAACCGGCGCGTCGACATCGTCGTCCTCTCCGACGCGACGGAGGAGGTGCGAGCACTCATCCCGGAAGCACAGGCCGCGCAGCCGGCCTCCTGACCGTTCCCTTCTAACGCACGTCGATCACCACCCGATAGTCGGGTTCGTGGTGATGGAGGACAGCGTGCGCTCCGACGTGCGCACAGCGACGGCGTCGAAGACCGCCGAAGTCGAGGTATACGACTTCGGCCGTTCGGCGACCCTGTCGCGCGAGCACACCCGCGCCCTGGAGCTGGCCTTCGAGACGTTCTCGCGGCAGTGGTCGGCGCAGCTCTCGGCGAAGATCCACGTACGTGCCACCATCGCCGTCGAGCATGTCGGGATGCTGACCTACGGCGAGTACGCCGCCTCGCTGCCGACCACGACGACCTTGATCGTGTGCGCGCTGCCCGACTCCGACGAGCGGCTCATCGTGCAGCTGCCGACCTCCGCCGCCACGACCTGGATCGTGCAGATGGTCGGTGGACGAGCGTCCGCGACGTCGGAGGACCGCACGTTCACCCCGATCGAGCAGGCACTGATCCGCTCCCTCATCGTCGACGCGCTCGACCACCTGACCGGCTCCCTGGACGGGTTGCTCCCCGCCGGTGTCACCGTGAGCGGCATCCAGTACAGCTCGCAGTTCGCCCAGGTCGCGGCATCGGGCGAACCGGTCATCGTCGCCCGCTTCTCGATGCGCCTCGCGGGTCGGGCGGTACCGGTGAGCATCATGCTGCCGGCGTCGGTCCTCGCCGGCTTCACCGTGCGCACCTCCGACGCCGACCGCGCCGCAGCGCCGGGCCTGGTCCGACGCCAGGTCGAGGTCTCCCCCATCGAGCTCTCGCTGCGTCTGGCCCCGCGCGCCGTGCTCCCCCGTGAGGTGCTCGACCTCGCCGTCGGCGACATCATCTCCTTCCCGCACTCCGCCGATCGCCCGATGCTGCTCGCCGTGGGCGATCAGACCGTCGCCACCGCCGCTGTGGGCAGTGCCGGCGCCCGTCTCGCGTGCGTCGTCGCCACCACCGTCCCCGATCCCGTCTTCGCCGAGGAGCCCGCGTGACCAGCACCACCACCTATGAGTCGGCCGTCGCGGCCGCCTTCGCCGCGTCGTTGCCGACCGCCGCTCCCGTCACCGCCCGCGCCTCGCAGGTCTCCGGAGACACCGGCGATGCCGTGATCGTGCAGTTCGTCGGTGAGGCCAGCGCGCAGCTCGCCGTGCAGCTCTTCGACGCCGAGACCCTGGTCGACGGGCTCTCCGGAGCGCCCCTCGCCGATCGGCTGCGCGACGTGCTGGAAGCCTCGACGAGCGCCCTGGGAGCCGGCGCGCTCGGTGATGCCGTGATCGGCGATGCCTCTCCGCTCTTCTCGAATACCACCGCGCAGCTCTTCGACCTGCAGGACGACGCGGATCGCACGATCGGCCGCCTCGCCGTCGTCGTCACCCGCGCTCCGGCGGCGGCATCGAGCTCGACCCGGCGTCTGCACCGCATCGCCGGCGTCGAGATGGAGCTCACGGTCGAGATCGGCCGAACCCGCATGTCGGTGCGCGATGTGCTCGACCTCGAACCCGGCCGCATCGTCGAGCTCGACCGTTCCGCCGGCGCCCCGGCCGACATCAAGCTCAACGGCCGCATCATCGCGCACGGCGAGGTGGTCGTGGTCGACCAGGACTACGCGGTGCGGATCACCCGCATCCTCGAGAACGTCGAGGCCTGACCCTGGACGACCTCCTGCTCGGCCTGCGGGTCGTGCTCTCGCTCGCCGCCGTGCTCGGGGTGTTGTGGTTCCTGCAGCGCCGCGTCGCACGTACGCAGGCGCGTCGGCGCGACGGCGAGGTCATCACGGTGCTCGGGCGGCAGGGCGTGGGTCCGAAGGCGCAGGTCGTCGTGGTCCAGACCGAGGACGCCCGGTACGTCCTCGGTGTCACCGAGCACGGCGTGAGCGTGGTCGACAAGCTGCCGGTCAAGGCCGCGGCGCTGCCCGATGAGGACACCCGCGCCGAGTGGTCGACGGCCACCGCGGACGCCGCATCCGATGCCGCGGAGTTCGACCGCATCCTCGCCGCCACCGCCCTGACCGAGACGACCGCGGCATCGCCGACCCGGCCGGCTCCGCAGCGTCGGGTGCGTCATCGGAACGATCCCCTGCGCGGCTCCATCCTCTCCCCCGAAACCTGGCGGCAGACCGCCGAGGCCATCCGGCGCACGCGATGAGCGCGTCCCGTGGGGTCGTCGACGGCCGCGCGCTGCGACGGGTCGCGCTGATCCTCCTCGCGGCCTTCGCCCTGGTCGCGGTGCTCACATTGCTCACCGGCACCGCCGCCCACGCCGAGGTCACCCCCGACGCCCCGGGCGAGGGCGTCACGATCGACATCAACGGCGTCGACGGCGGCCCCTCGGGTTCGATCCTGACCCTGCTGGGCATCACGCTGCTCTCGGTCGCCCCGGCGCTCCTGCTGATGATGTCGTCGTTCACGAAGATCTTCGTCGTGCTGGCGATGACCAGGAACGCGCTGTCGCTGCCCACGATCCCCCCGAACCAGGTGCTGGCCGGACTCTCCCTCTTCCTGTCGCTGTTCATCATGTGGCCGGTGCTGACCGAGATCAACACGGTCGCCGTGCAGCCCTACATCGACGGAAGCCTCACCTTCACGCAGGCGATCGACGTCGGCCAGCTGCCGCTGCAGGAGTGGATGCTGCGCTTCACGCGCGAAGAAGACCTGGCCCTGATGACGCGGATGGCGGGTCAGCCGAACCCCGAGGATCCCTCGAGCGTGCCGATGTACACACTCATCCCGGCGTTCATGATCTCCGAGCTGCGCGCCGCCTTCATCATCGGCTTCGTCATCTTCGTGCCGTTCCTCGTGATCGACCTCGTCGTCGCCGCGGCGCTGATGTCGATGGGCATGATGATGCTGCCGCCGGTCATGATCTCGCTGCCCTTCAAGATCCTGCTGTTCATCCTCGTCGACGGCTGGGGCCTCATCATCCGCGCCCTGCTGGAGAGTTACGGGGGTGTCGGATGAGCCCGGAAGCGGTCATCGACATCGGCACCCAGGGCCTGATCATCGCCGCGAAGCTGGCCGCCCCGGTGCTCGTCACGGCCCTCGTGGTCGGCTTCGCGATCTCGCTGCTGCAGTCCATCACGCAGGTGCAGGAGGTGACGCTGTCGTTCGTGCCGAAGATCGTCGCCGTCGGCATCGCGCTGCTCATCGCCGGCAACTGGATGATCGCCGAGATGATCGCCTTCACGAACGAGATGTTCGCCCGCATCCCCACCCTGCTGAGCGGGTGACCGCGTGTTCATCCCCATCGACTTCGCGTGGCTCGAGGCGACCATGCTCGCCGCCGTGCGCATCACCGCCTTCATCATGATCGCCCCGCCGTTCTCCTACGGCGCCATCCCGGTGCGGGTGAAGGCGATGCTCGCCATCGGCCTCTCCCTCGCCGTGGGCACGGCCGTCGCTCCCGGCTACGAGAACCTCGACACCGGCCCGTTCCTCGGAGCCCTCGTGCTGCAGCTGCTCACGGGAGCCCTGCTCGGCTTCCTCGTGCTGCTGTGCTTCTCGGCGCTGCAGGCGGCCGGCAGCCTGATCGACGTCTTCGGCGGGTTCCAGCTCGCGCAGGCGTTCGACCCGCACTCGCTCGTGAACGGCGCCCAATTCACCCGGCTCTTCCACATCACCGCGCTCACGCTGCTGTTCGCCTCGGGCGGGTATCAGCTGATCCTCGCCGGTCTCGCCCGGAGCTTCGAGGCGGTGCCGGTCGACGGCATCTTCGAGGTGGCCGGGCCCGCCGAACTCCTCATCGACGGGGTGTCGCAGATGGTCCTCGCCGCCGTGCAGATCGCAGGTCCCCTGGTGCTGGTGCTGTTCCTCGCCGACGTCGGGCTCGGACTGATCACCCGGGTCGCGCCGGCGCTCAACGCCTTCGCGATGGGCTTCCCGGTGAAGATCCTGCTCACCCTGCTGCTGGCCGGTGCCGTGTACGCGGTGCTCCCCGGCATCGTCGACGCCCTCTCCGGGCAGGCGCTGAAGATGATGCAGGGGGTGCACGAGTGAGCGGCACCGACACCGGCGAACGCAGCGAGAAGGCCACCGACAAGCACCTCAATGAGGCCCGCAAGAAGGGGCGTCTCTCGCGCAGCCAGGACCTCACGGCGTGGCTCGGCATCGGCGCCGCGGCGATCGCCATGCCCGCGGCGATCGCCCTCGGCGCAGGCGCCGGGACCGAGCAGCTCCTCACCGTCACCTCCCTGGTGTTCAGCCCCACTCCGGAGGCGGCGCTCGGTGCACTGGAGCGCGGCCTCGGCTCGGTGCTCCCGACCATCGCGGTGATGCTCGCCGCCGTCGCCATCGTCACGCTGATCGGCGCCGTGGTCCAGGGCGGCGTGCATCTGAAACCGCTCACCGGGCGCTTCGAGCAGTTCAACATCGTCAGCGGCATCCGTCGCGTGTTCGGCCTGCAGGCGCTGTGGGAGGGCGCCAAAGCCCTGCTGAAGACCGCGGCGATCGGCATCGCGCTCTGGGTGGTCATCGCCGGTCTGATGCCGGTGCTCACCGCCAGCGGCGCCCATTCGATCTCGCGCCTGCTCGGCACGGCATCCGAGGGCACGGCCGCCCTGCTGCAGACCGCGATCGCCGTCGGTCTGGTCCTCGCCGCGATCGACATGTTCGTCGTGATGCGCCGCAACCGCAAGCACACCCGCATGACCAAGCGCGAGATCCGCGACGAGAGCAAGAACTCCGAGGGCGATCCGCTGATCCGTCAGCAGCGGCGGTCCCGGCAGCTCGCCGCCAGCCGCAACCGCATGATCGCCGCGGTCGCCGGATCGGATGTCGTGGTCGTCAACCCGACGCACATCGCGATCGCCCTCCGGTACGAGCCCGGTCGCGCGGCCCCCAAGGTCGTCGCGAAGGGCAGCGGTGTGATCGCGGAGCGCATCCGTGACGAGGCCGTGCGCGCCGGTGTGCCGCTCGTGCGCGAGATCACGCTCGCCCGCGCCCTGCACGCCGCGTGCGAGCTCGGCCAGGAGATCCCCGAAGACCTGTACAACGCCGTCGCGCGCGTGCTGGTGTTCGTCGACGCGCTGCGTCGGCGCGGCGCCGCCCGCGGCATCCACACCCTTCCCTACCGGAGGACCGCATGAGACAGCTGTTCGTCAAGCTCATGGTGCCCATCGGGGTCGTCGGCATCATCATGCTGCTCGTCGTCCCGGTGCCGCCGTTCCTGCTCGACATCCTCATCATCCTGAACATCATGTTCGCACTCGTGATCCTGCTCACGTCGATGTTCGTGAAGAAGCCGCTGGACTTCTCGGTGTTCCCCTCGCTGCTGCTGGTGGCGACGCTGTTCCGGCTCGGGCTGAACGTCGCGTCGACCCGGCTGGTGCTCGGGGAGGCGTACGCAGGTCAGGTGATCGAGGCGTTCGGGGCGATCGCCGTCGGCGGCTCGCTCATCATCGGCGCCGTGGTGTTCCTCATCCTCGTCGTCATCCAGTTCGTGGTCGTCACCAAGGGTGCCGAGCGCGTGGCCGAGGTCGGCGCCCGGTTCACGCTCGACGCCATGCCCGGCAAGCAGATGGCGATCGACGCCGACCTCAACGCCGGACTCATCACGGATGCCGAGGCCCGCGAACGCCGTGCGGAGGTCGCCGCGGAGGCCGACTTCTACGGCGCCATGGACGGTGCGTCGAAGTTCGTGAAGGGCGATGCGATCGCCGGCCTCGTCATCATCATCATCAACCTCATCGGCGGCATCGCGATCGGCATCGTGCAGCACGGCATGGCGATCGACGAGGCCGTGAGCACGTACAGCCTGCTCACGATCGGTGACGGGCTCGTCACGCAGATCCCGGCCCTGCTGATGGCCGTCTCGACCGGCATGATCGTCACCCGCTCCACGGCCGAGGCCGAGATGGGGACGGCGGCATCGGCGCAGCTCGGGCAGTCCCGCAACGCGCTCATCATCGCGGGATGCGCCGCGATCATCATGTCGCTCATCCCGCACATGCCGATGCTGCCGTTCGTCGCGATCGGAGCCCTCCTGCTGCTCGTCGCGCAGCGCATCAAGGCGAACCAAAAGCGCGAGGAGGCGGTCGCCGCCCAGACCCCGACGGCCGCCCCGACCGACCAGCCGGAGGAGCTGATCGAGAAGATGCGGGTGCACCCGCTCGAGATCCTCCTCTCCCCCGACATCGTCGATCTGGTCACGGGCGGCCCGGACGACCTCCTGGCGCGCGTGAAAGCACTCCGCCGCCGGATCGCCCTCGACCTGGGCCTGATCACCCCGCCCGTGCGCACCCGCGACAGCATCGAACTCGCACAGGCGACCTATGTGATCCGCATCGCCGGGGTCGAAACCGGGCGCGGCACGGCACCGATCGGCTCGGTGCTGGCCCTCGGACAGGGCCTGGAGTCCCTTCCGGGGACGGCCACGCTCGACCCGGTGTTCGGGCTGGAGGGCAAGTGGATCCCCCTGGAGATGCGGCACAGCGCCGAGTTCGCCGGGGCCACCGTGATCGACCGGGCCAGCGTCATCATCACGCACCTCTCCAGCGTGATCCACGCCCACGCCGCGCGTCTGCTGAGCCGCGAGGACGTCCGTCAGCTCACCGACGCCCTCAAGCAGGCCTCCCCGGCCGCCGTCGAGGAGCTCACGCCCGCCCTGCTGTCGCTGGCCGAGATCCAGCGCGTGCTCCAGGGTCTCCTCGCCGAGCGCGTGCCGATCAACGACCTGAGCCGGATCTACGAGGCGCTCGCGCTGCGGGCCAGGACATCGACCGACCCCGAGGGTCTGATCGAGGCAGCACGCGCCGCACTCGGCCCCGCGATCGCCGCGCGCTTCGCCGACGCGGGCATCCTGCGCGTGGTGATGATCAACCCGCTCCTCGAGCAGGCCATGCTCGAGAACCTGCGTCCCGGCGACGAGGGTACTCAGATCGTCTTCGACCCGCAGCGCATGGAGTCCGTCGTGGAGTCGGTGAAGCAGGCCGTCTCCTCGGTGCGCGAGGGCGGAGAGCCGGTGCTGGTGTGCGCTCCGTCACTGCGTCCCGCCGTGCGACGACTCGTGTCGGCGCAGACCGACGGCCTCCCCGTGCTCTCCTACACGGAGGCGACGTCCGCCGCGCTCACCATCGAGACGGTCGGTGTCGTCCGTGACGCCCCGGCCCCGTCGATCGGCGCCGTCTCCGCGGCAGTAGGCTGAACGAATGCTGGTTTTGACGAGGCGGATCGGTGAGAGCGTGCGCATCGACGGCGACATCGAGATCACGCTGCTCGAGATCAAGGGCGACAGCGTGCGGATCGGCGTGAAGGCGCCGCGAGAGACGCGCATCCAGCGGACCGAGATCATCGAGGCCGTGGTCGCGGAGAACGTGTCTGCCGCTGCCGAGACCGGCGCCGATGCCGAGGATGCGATCGTCGCCGCCCTCGCCCGTGGCCGCGAGTCGCGCCCGTCCTGACTCGCATACGGACGGAGGATCGTCGTCCGCCGTCGACGACCTCAACCTCTCAGGCGACCGTCGAGTCGGCCTCGGCCGCTCGCTTCCACTGATCGCCACCGGCCTCTCGTGCCCGCGCCGCCGCCCGTCCTGCAGCGGCCACCAGCACGTCGTAGTCGTAGCCGCAGGTGTCGGCCGTGGCCCACCCGATACTGGCGGAGGCGCGGACGCCACCGACGGCCCGGTCGTGGTCGATGTCGGAGATCCGGCTCAGCACCGCCCTGACATGGAACCTGACCGCTTCATCGCTCGCACGGATCACCACGACGGCACGGTCGTCGGCGATCCGCTCGGCATCGGCCAGCGGCGGGAGCGCCTCCTGGATGTCGTCGTGGAAGCGATCGACGATGCGTGCGAACTCCGAGCCCGACATCGCCTCGCGGAGGTCGGCGGGGTCGTCCAGACGCACCTCGAGAATCGACCAGCCGTGGTCGTTCTGCGCCTCCGCCTTCCGGAGCCGCCGACGGGCGCGCTGCGCGACCCCATCCGTCTCGGTGGGTCGGGACTCCCCCGCCCGCACCAGCAGCACGAGCGTGAAGGCCGCGCAGGTCGACACCACGATGGTGCCGACGGCGTTCATGCCGCGCAGGGCGTCCAGCTGCTCCGAGGAGCTCGCCGTGCCGATCGTGAGCGCACTGACCGCGCTGGCGACCGACACGATCACGAAGCCGCAGGACGCCAGGGCGAGCGGGAGAATGATGTCCCGCGAGACCGGCTGCCTGCGCAGCAGCTCGTAGGCGACGAGACCGGCGAAGACGCCGCTGCCGACGAAGACGAGGTTGAAAGCGGACAGATACCAGGGCGAGTCCGATGTCGCGACGAGCAACACGGGAGCGACGGCCACGAACACCACCACGATCCACCAGGGAGCGCGTCGTCCGAGGTGCACCCGCAGACCGATCCAGATCAGCGGTTCGAAGCAGAGCAGCAGCGCCGATGCCGCACTGCGAAGCGGCTGGAAGTCGTTCTGGTGCCCCGCGAGCCAGAGGTATGCGCCGAGCATGCCGAGCCCGAACGCGGCTCCCCAGATCACCGTCGCCCGCGATGGGCGGGCGAGTGTGGCGAGGCCGAGCACCAGCACCGTCAGGACAGTGACGACCGCGACCATGCTCGTGGTGATGTCGACGTTCACGGGCACGAGAGGCGTCATGCCTGCACCTCTTTCTTACGACGGCGGGGAAAACGGAGTGTGACGGTGGTGCCCTGCCCCACCTCGCTCGTGACCTCGATGGCGCCCTCGTGGGCGACCACGATCTCGCGGGCGATGCCCATGCCGAGACCGGTGCCGGCGATGCCGCCGCGGATGGCGGCGTCGGAACGGAAGTACGGCTCGAACAGCCGGGGCAGCTCATCCGGCGCGATGCCCATGCCCGTGTCGGAGAGGACGAGCTCGGCCTGCGCACCCATCGCCCGCAGCCGGGCCGTGATGCGCCCACCGGAGGGCGTGTACTTGACGGCGTTGCTGAGCAGATTGTCGAGCACCTGACGCAGCCGGAAGGCATCCCCGTGGATGATGAGGGCATCCACGCCGACGATTTCCAGCACCTGGCGATTCACCGCGATCAGCGGCGCAGCGGATGCGGCGGCGGCATCGAAGATCTGACGAAGGTCCACAGGCTCGAACGGGTCCTCGGTCGGCGGCACGGCCTGGTCCAGCATGGTCGTCACGAGCTCCTGCATCCGCTCTCCGGCACTGGCGATGACCTCGAGCTGCGCGGGGACCCGGCCCGGCAGATCCTCGCGCTCGCGCAGCAGGTCGACGTGGCCGACGATCGCGGTGAGGGGATTGCGCAGCTCGTGGGAGACGATCGCGGTGAGTGCGCGGCGCTCCTCTGCTGCTTCGAGGAGCATCGTGACGTCGTCGATGACGACGAGCGTGATCTGGTCGCGCGCCTTCGCGCTGGCCACCGTCTGCGTCGTCACCTCCAGCGCACGCCACTTGCCGGTGCCGTCGAAGAGCCAGACGCGCTCGTCCTGCAGCTGCTCGCCGGCGGCCGCCCTGGCGAGGGTCGTGCGCTCGGGGGGCACGGTCGCCCCGCGCCTTCCGTCGTACTCCACGGCCGCCGTGGGCAATGCGGCTCCGAAGCGATCCCGCCCGTACAGCACCCGGTAGGCATCGTTCATCTGCAGGATGCGTCCCTCCGCCGTGACCACGACGAGGGCCACCCCGAGTGCATCGATGATCTGCGTCACCCGCTGCTGGTTAGTCTCGGCACGCTCCGCGGCGCGGTTGATCTGCTCGGAGCGACGCTGGAGGAGCCGCCGGGAGGCGCGCGCCCGCTGCGCTCCGATGCGGACCGTCACCCCGAGGAAGCCGAGCGTGATGATCGCGGTGAGCACGCGCAGCAGAACGTCGGCCGGCGTGCCGGTGCGATCGGAGAACACCGCCAGACAGAGTCCGATGAAGGCGATGCCTCCCACCACCCACGGCATGGTGAAGTATGACGCCAGCCACACGACCGGGAAGACCCACAGGAACCCGAGCCGCAGGTCGGGAGCGTTGGTGGTCAAGCCCACCGCGAGCGCGTCGAGGAACGGCACGACGATCACCGCGTTCGGTGGGAGGCGGTGCCACGGGACGAGCAGCGTCGCGATGGTCGTGACGACGATCAGCGTGATCCCCGCGAGGAAGAAGGGTATGCCGAGAGTCTGCGGCTTGAAGGCTGCGACCATCACGACGATCGCCACCATGCTGCCGGTGAAGACCAATTGCCAGCGCCAGATCGACACAGTACGGATCATCGACGCTCGCCCTCCCCCAAGAACCTCAGCTTTACCGCAAGATTACTCAAAGATCGCGGGTGCCAGCTCTTCAGGCGTCCCCGCAGCCCTAGCATTCTGAGTGGGGGCCGACACTGCGACTGGGGAACAACGCAGACGCTGGGGCCACGCGAATGGGGATTCGCAGGCACCGGGGCCGCGGCTGGGGAGCCGCGGCCCCGCCCCAGTCAGGTCGCCGTGTCATCGGCGGGAGCGAGGCGATAGCCCACGCCGCGGACTGTCTCGATGTAGCGCGGTCGCGCAGAGCTGTCGCCGAGCTTGCGCCGCAGATTCGCGATGTGCGTCTCGATCGCGCGCTTGTCCGGCTCGCTCACGTAGTCGGTGGAGCCGTCGGGAGCGCCGCGCAGCCCGCGCGCGAGGTCCGCTTTGCTGCGCACCCGGAGCTTCGCTTCGAGGATGGCGGCGAGCAGGTCGAACTCCGTGGGTGTGAGGTCGATCCGCTTCTGCCCGATCAGCACGAGCCGCGTGTCCAGGTCGACGCTGAGGTCGCGGTGCACCAGGCCCCGCCAGGTCAAGACGGTGGCGCCTTCCGTCCCCGGCTCGTGCACGACGGCCGGGGCCGGCGTCGGGTCCGGGCGCGTGTCGACGATCCGGGGGCGTCGGAGGAGCGCCTCGATCCGCGCGCGCAGCTCTCGGGGCCGGAACGGCTTCACGAGGTACTCGTCCGCACCGGAGGTGAGCCCGAGGACCACGTCCGACTCGTCGGAGAGCGCGGACAGCATGATGATGAACGTGTCGCTCACCCGACGGATGCGTCGAGCGACCTCGAACCCGTCGATGCCGGGGAGGTTGATGTCGAGGGTCGTGATCACCGGCTGGTGTTCCTCGATCGCGGCGATGCCCTCCGGCCCGGAACCGGCGAGGTGGGTCTCGAAACCGGCGGCGAGGAACACCTCGTCCAGGAGCGAGCGCACACCCGGGTCGTCTTCGATGATGACGGCGACGAGCGGCGGGCGCACAGCCGCCGTCACGTGATGCCCTCGCGCACGATCGTGACGATCCGCGGAGCGTCGGCGTCGAGCTCTGCGGGGTCGAGCTCTGCGGGGTCGAGGTCGGAGGCGCCGACCGGCCGCTCGAGCTCGATGTCCCACCACGAATCGGCGAGCTCTTCGGCCATGCCGCGTCCCCACTCGATCACGACCACCGAATGCTCCAGGTCCAGATCGAGGTCGTCGAGCTCCGCAGCGGAGCCCAGGCGGTAGGCGTCGACGTGCACGAGCGGAGCCCGGCCGGTGAGCGACGGATGCGTGCGCGCGATCACGAAAGTCGGACTCTGCACGGGTCCGCGCACCCCGAGCCCCTCGGCGAGGCCGCGGGTGAAGGTGGTCTTCCCGGCGCCGAGAGGGCCGGTGAGGATGAGCAGGTCGCCCGCCTCCAGCTGCTCGCCGATGCGGAGGCCCAGCTGCTCCATCGCCTCGGTCGTCGCGATCTCCCGCCGGCCGAGGAAGGCCGGGTCGACGCTCATGATGCCCGCCGGGGGACGCGGGGACCGATGCGCGTGACGATCTCGTAGTTGATGGTGTCGGCGGCCGCAGCCCAATCGGCGGCGGAGGGCACCCCGAGCGTGGGGTCGCCGAAGAGCACGACCTCGTCGCCGATCGAGACCGGGGTGTCGCCGACGTCGACGACGAACTGATCCATCGCGATCCGCCCGACGTTCACGAAGCGGCGTCCGGCGATCGAGACGGGGAGTCGCCCGGAGGCATTCCGCGGCACACCGTCGGCGTATCCGAGCGGGACGAGGACCAGCGTCGTGTCCCGGTCGGTGCGGTGGTCGTAGCCGTACGAGACGCCCGTGCCCGCCGGCACTCTGCGCACGGCGGCGATCGCTCCGCGGAGGGTCATGGCGGGTCGCAGCCCGAGTTCGGCGGAACTGCGGTCGTCGAAGGGGGACAGGCCGAACAGGCCGACCCCGATGCGCACGGCGTCGAGTCGCATCTCGGGCAGGTCGATGGCGGCGGCCGTGGCGGCGATGTGGCGGATCTCCGGGTGGATGCCGAAGGATGCGGCCGCGGCGACACCTTCCTCGAACTTCGCGAGCGCCGCCCTGTCGTCGTCCGCCGAGGTGTTCGAGAGGTGGCTGAACAGCCCGACGATGCGCAGCCGTCCGATGCGTTCGAGGCGCGCGGCCTCGGCGAGCACACGCCCCCAGTCGGCCGGGGCGATGCCGTTGCGCGACAGCCCGGTCTCGAACTTCAGGTGCACGCCCACCGGCCGGTCGACCGTGGCCGCCGCCGCAGCCGCTTCGAGCTGGTCGAACGAGGAGATGCCGATCTCGATGTCCTGCGCGGCCGCGTGCTCGAACCTCTCCCCCGGTGCGTGCAGCCACGCCATGAGGGGGGCGTGCACGCCCTGCCTGCGCAGTTCGAGCGCCTCGGGGATCTCGGCGACGCCGAGGCGCGTGGCACCAGCCGAGAGCGCGGCCACCGCGGTGGCCGCGGCGCCGTGCCCGTAGGCGTTGGCCTTGACGACGGCGATGACCTCGACGCCCGTGAGTCGGCGGAAGTGCCGCACGTTGTCGGCGATCGCGTCGAGATCGATGGACGCCTCGCGGAAGGGGACGGTCACAGCGGGGCTCCTTCGGCGACGACGAACGCCGCGGCCAGGCCGGCGTCATGGGTGAGGGTCAGATGCAGAGTACGTATGCCGCGCTCCTCGACGACCGCGGCGGTAGAACCGGTGAGCACGAAGTGCGGGCGTCCCGACGGCTCGGAGGCGATCTCGATCTCGGTCCAGTGCACTCCGTCGGAACCGCCCAGCGCCTTGATGAGCGCCTCTTTGGCGGCGTATCTCGCGGCGAGCGAGGGAAGGCGCAGCGTGCGCTCGGAGGGGGCGAAGAGCCGCTCCCTGAGGCGGGGCGTTCGGGTCATCGTCCGTTCGAATCGCGGGATGTCCACGAGGTCGATGCCGGTGCCGATGATCACCCGTTCAGCCTAGCGAGCATGCGTCGCATCGGAATCGTGCGAATGGCCTCGTCTCCGTGGAAACAAGGCCATTCGTGCGACGTGAAGACGGGACTACTCGACCGTGACCGACTTCGCGAGGTTGCGGGGCTGGTCGACGTCGAGTCCCTTGGCGGTCGCGAGTGCCATCGCGAAGATCTGCAGCGGGACGACGGCGAGCAGCGGCTCGAACATCGCGCCGGCCAGGGGGATGTGGATGACCTCGTCGGCGAACGGCAGCACGGCCGCGTCGCCCTCTTCGGCGATCACGATCACCCGGGCGCCGCGAGCGCGGATCTCCTGGATGTTCGAGACGACCTTCGAGTGCACGAGCGCGGAGTGGCGCGGAGACGGCACCAGCACGAACACCGGCTGTCCCGGCTCGATGAGCGCGATCGGTCCGTGCTTGAGCTCGCCGGCGGCGAAGCCCTCGGCGTGGATGTACGAGATCTCCTTGAGCTTGAGCGCACCCTCGAGCGCGATCGGGTAGCCCACGTGGCGACCGAGGAACAGCACCGAGCGGGTGTCCGCCATCCAGCCGGCGAGCTGCGTCACGTGCTCCTGCTCGCTCTCGAGGACCTTCGCGATCTTCTCCGGGAGAGCTGCGAGCTCGGCGACGTCGGTCGACGCGTCGGCGATCGCTCCGCGCACACGGCCCATGTGCAGGCCGAGCAGCAGCAGCGCGGTGATCTGCGCCGAGAACGCCTTGGTCGACGCGACGGCGACCTCGGGGCCGGCGTGGGTGTAGACGACGGCATCCGACTCGCGGGGAATCGTGGCGCCCTGCGTGTTGCAGACCGACAGCGTGCGTGCGCCGCGCTCGCGGGCGTACTTCACGGCCATCAGCGTGTCCATGGTCTCGCCGGACTGGCTGATCGAGACGACGAGGGTGTCGGCGCCGATCACCGGGTCGCGGTAGCGGAACTCGTGCGCGAGCTCGACGTCGACGGCGACGCGTGCCCACTGCTCGATCGCGTACTTGCCGACGAGCGCCGCATACGACGCCGTGCCGCAGGCGGTGATGATGACACGGTTGATGCCGACGAACAGCTCGTCGAGTCCGTCGAGCTCGGGGATGACGACCTGGCCGTCCTGGATGCGTCCGCGGATCGTGTTCGCGACGGCCTCGGGCTGCTCCGAGACCTCCTTGGCCATGAAGCTCGACCATCCGCCCTTCTCGGCGGCGGCGGCATCCCACGACACGTCGAACGGCTCGGCCTCGACGGGCGTGCCGGCGAAGTCGGTGACCGTGACGGCCTCCGGCGTGATCGAGACGATCTGGTCCTGTCCGATCGACAGCGCCTTGCGGGTGTATTCGATGAAGGCGGCGACATCGGAGCCGAGGAAGTTCTCACCCTCGCCGAGTCCGATCACGAGCGGGGAGTTGCGGCGGGCGCCGACCACGAGACCGGGGTGGTCCTGGTGCATCGCCAGCAGGGTGAACGCGCCCTCGAGACGGTTCACGACGCTGCGGAAGGCCAGCTGCAGGTTGCCGCCGTTGCCCGCGTACTCACGCCCGAGCAGGGCCGCCGCGACCTCGGTGTCGGTCTCGCTGCGGAACACCACGCCATCGGCGAGCAGTTCCTCCCGCAGGGCCGAGAAGTTCTCGATGATGCCGTTGTGGATCACGGCGAGCTTGTCGTCGTCGGCCAGGTGCGGGTGCGCGTTGACGTCGGTCGGTCCACCGTGCGTCGCCCAGCGGGTGTGACCGATGCCGGTCGACCCGTCGGGCAGCGGCGCGTCGGCGAGCGAGTCGCGCAGCATGGCGAGCTTGCCCGCCTTCTTGCGCATGCCGAGCGAACCGTCCCCGTCGATCACGGCGACGCCCGCGGAGTCATAGCCGCGGTACTCGAGGCGGGCAAGACCGGCGAGAAGGATGTCCTGGCTGGGGCGCGGGCCCACGTATCCGACGATTCCACACATGGGATCAAGAGTAAGGCGGGTTTTTTGCGAGTCGTCCGTACATTCTCCCGCCCCGAACGGCGCTCAGAGTTTGCGCAGCAGCACGGTCTCCACGTCGTGATCCGCGCCCTTGCGCAGCACCAGTCGCGCACGGTGCCGCGTCGGCATCACGTTCTCGACGAGGTTGGGCATGTTGATCTCATTCCAATATCCGAGTGCCGTGGTGATCGCCTCCTCGTCCGTGAGGTGCGCGAACACGTTGAAGTAGGACGACGGGTTGGCGAACGCGGCCTGGCGGAGGGCGAGGAAGCGGTCGACGTACCACTTCTCGATGTGCGAGGTGTCCGCGTCGACGAAGATCGAGAAGTCGAAGAGGTCACTCACGGCGACGTCGTTCGGCGCGGGCGGCGGCTGCAGGACATTGAGGCCCTCGACGATGACCACATCGGGACGACGGACGACGACGTTGGCGTCGGGCACGATGTCGTAGCGCATGTGCGAATAGAAGGGAGCGCGCACCTCGGTCGCGCCGCTCTTGACGTTCGTGAGGAACTCGATCAGCGCGCGGCGGTCGTACGACTCCGGGAAGCCCTTGCGATCCATGATCCCGCGGCGCTCGAGTTCGGCGTTCGGGTAGAGGAAGCCGTCGGTGGTGACCAGCTCGACACGCGGAGTGCCGGGCCAGCGGCTCATGAGCTCGCGCAGCAGGCGCGCGATGGTCGACTTGCCGACCGCGACCGACCCGGCGACGCCGACGACGAACGGGGTGGTCGTGTCGTCCTCCTGGAGGAACGACGACGTGGCCGCCCCCAGTCGCTTGGTGGCCGTGGCGTAGAGACTGAGCAGACGGCTCAGCGGCAGGTACACCTCGCGCACCTCGGTGAGGGAGAGCCGGTCGCCGATGCCGCGCAGCTCCACGACCTCGGTCTCGGTGAGCGGCTGCTCGAGTCCGGCGGCGAGCCGGGCCCATTCCGCGCGGCCGATCTCCCGATAGGGCGACAGCGGCAGCGTGGGGTCGACGGTGGTCACGGAGTACATCGTATCCGGGCGCGAGTAGTCTCTTTCCGTGCGCCTGGGAGTCCTCAGTCTCCCTGCTCGATAACCGCGAGGAATTCCTCAACTGCTCCTACTGCTCGCCGCCGCTGAAGCAGATCCCGATCGGGTGCCGCGACGAACGCGGCGAAACTCGCGGGCCCGATCTGATCCACGTCGGCGAACAAGTCACGCAGGTCGAGTAGCGCTGCTCGCGTCTCTTCCCGATACGCGGGCCGTTTCATCACCGCTTCCGCGGCTCCTCGCGGCCCACCCGGCCAGTTCTCGATGATCCACACGATGTCGTATGCATCCTTGGGCTTGTCTCGTCCGACCAGCGCATCTTTCTTGGCGAGCAGAAACGCGAGCGGACCCGTCACGCGCAAGGGGATGGAGAGTTTGCCCTTGCCCTCGGGCAGAGTCACCGCACGCTCGACCGTTTCGACATCTTCGACGAGCACATTTCCTGCCTTCAGGCTGAGAGCAGACAGCTTCCCGCCGAAGTTGTGCTTCGCTGTGGCATTTCGAGCTGCCGGCGGTCGGTAGGCCCTCCCCGGAGGCCGTTCCGAGGATGCCGGGCAGAAGAACTCGAGCGTCATACGCAGACCGTCCTTGCGCACCCAGCGGAACGACTGCTCACTCTGTTCGAACCCGATCCCTGTGATGGCGCTCTCCAGGCGTTCATACTCGGCGGTATCCCCTTCCACCAGAGCCACGCTCAGGCATAGATCGAGATCCGTAGTCCCGATGTGCGCCTCAGCGTCCTGCGCAAGCACAGGGACGAGCAGCGTGGGAACCAGGCCGCCGATGACAATGAGGTGCTCGCCAGCAAAGCCGCTGGCGCGAATGACGTCTGCCAGTTCTCCGAGCACAAGGTCCGTCGTGGTCGCATCGTATTGATCGATGCGACGTCCGTCAGGGACGTTCAAGGATTCTCTCCTTCAACAGCGAGGCGCCGTCAGCGTACCTGCCACCCTGACGCATCAGGTCCAACCAGATCCTGCTTTCCGGTGCGACGAAGGCGCCGTCGATCTCGGTGCGCGAGAAGGTACCCACCTTCCCCGTATCGGGCCACAGCTCCAAGTTCGCCCCCCTTCCTGCTTCGTCCGCATCCAGCACCGGCAGTCCCAGGAGACCGAGGACACCGTCCATGTCTGAACCATCGACCCGAACTCTCGTGACCACAGAAGTCGTCACGGGAACGCGGCGGAATCGTGCTCCGACCGTGGAGGTGACCGCGTAGGAGATCTCCGCCTTCTGCGCTGCTTCGTGAAATCTCTGCATCAATTGCACTTCGTTCGCGGCGTACATATAGGTGAAGGCGCCCGTGGGAAGCCGCAACCTGCTTTCCGTGGCGCCGAGCCATTCGAGCAGACGCTCGCGGTCGACCACAACACGCCGCTTCGATGCCCCCACCCCCAGCGCCTGTACGAGCTGCTCGCTTTCGAGGAGGTCGAATACGTTGTGCGCCTGCCCCATGGAGACTCCCGCTTGGGCGGCGAGCGCGCTCACGCTCCATCGGTGGCCTCGTTCTCCTTCGATGAGAAACTGGGCTGCGCGCACGCCCACCGGACCGAGCACCCGGCCGGTGCCGACGTCGAGCGTCCGCGAAGGGCGGCGGCCCTGGCGATCGATGTGGATCAGCACATCGTCGCGCTCGAGATGCAGGGCACCTCTCAGGTCCCACCAGGCGAGTCCTTCATCTTCCAGCGCGACGCGCTCGTCGTCGGGAATCTGCGCCCCGAGGACCAAACCGATCGCGCCCGGTGTCACGGCATCCACGATCCCCGGCGGCAGTTTCGAGGCGCGCTCCACGAGCCAGAGCGGCCACTGCCGATCATTCACCTGAATCCAAGGGCGAGAGCCGCGATTGATGACCTCCACGCCCGGCAGACCACTGGAGGTCATTCGACGGTCCGCGAGGTTCACGACTACCTTCATTTCTACTCCTCTTTCATGGTGTAGTGAATATCGTCACAGAATGAAACTACCAGCCCCCTGTATCCGGGCGCGAGTAGTCTCTTCGCGTGCGCCTGGGAGTCCTCGACATCGGATCCAACACCGTCCACATGCTGGCGGCCGACGTCCGCCCCGGTGGACGTCCGCTCGCGACGACGAGCGACAGGACGGTGCTGCGCCTCATGCGCTACCTCACGCCCGACGGCGCGATCTCGGAAGAGGGCGTGGTCGCGCTCGAGGCCGCGGTCGCCCAGGCGCGTCGCGTCGCCGAGACCGAACGCGTGGATGCGCTGCTCGCGACGGCCACGAGTGCGGTGCGCGACGCGCGCAACGGAGCCGACGTGATCGCCCGCATCGAGGCGGCTCTCGGGCAGCCGCTGCAGGTGCTCGACGGTGAGACCGAGGCCGAGCTGACGTTCCTCGCCGTCCGCCGCTGGGTCGGATGGTCGGCGGGGCAGCTGCTGCTCCTCGACATCGGCGGGGGCTCGCTGGAGATCGCCGCGGGCGCGGAGGAGATGCCCGATGCCGCGGCATCCGTCCCCCTCGGTGCCGGACGCATGACCGTGCAGTTCCTGCCGAACGACCCGCCCGGCGAGGCCGACGTCGAGAAGCTGCGCACCCACGCCGCCGCGACTCTCGCCACGGTCCTGCCCCAGTTCGCCGCGCTGCCCCGGCCTGACCACGTCGTCGGTTCATCGAAGGCCATCCGCTCGCTGGCACGGCTGGTCGGCTACCCGGCGCCCGGGTGGTCGGGGACCGAGCGGATGCTGCTCCCCCGGGCCTCGCTCGGCTCGTGGATCCCTCGGCTGGCGCGGCTACCCGCGTCGGCCCGGCAGGAGCTCCCCGGCATCACCCCGGATCGCACGTTCCAGATCGTGGCCGCGGCGGTGTCGCTGCATGCCGCGATGACGGCGCTGAAGGTGGAGGAGCTCGAGGTGTCGCCGTGGGCGCTGCGTGAGGGCGTGCTGCTGCGCTACATCGAGCAGCTGAGCTGGAGCGACGCCCGAAGCTGAGAGTCGCTCCGGGGCGCCGCGGCTACCATGACGGGATGTCCTCCGCCACCGCTGCCCCCGTCCGCGCCGGGGCTGCGACGGCACGGGTCGCACTCGTCGGCTACCTGCTCTTCATCGGCTTCACGGTGTGGCTGCCGGCGAACGTCTCGGCGAAGGTCACCGGTCTCGTCGGCGTCATGGCACGGTGGGTCTCCGACGCCGGCATCGCTCCCTACTATCAGAGCGCCGTGGTGTTCGAGTTCCTGGCGAACGTCGCTCTCTTCGTCCCCGTGGGGTTCCTGCTGCCGTTGGCCTGGTCGCGTCTGCGGCTGTGGCAGGTGGTGCTGATCGGCGCCCTGATGAGCGGGCTGATCGAATCGGTCCAGGGGCTGATGCCCTCGCGCTTCCCCACGATCTCCGATGTGATCGCCAACAGTCTCGGAACGCTCGTAGGCGGGGTGATCGCGGTGCTGCTCATCCTGATGCTGCCGTCGCGGTCGGCACGGAGCCCTAGGCTGGTGGCGTGAACCCGCAGCACGACGATGGACCGCCGGCCGGCATGAGCCGCCGGGAATGGCGCGAACGACAGAAATCCGCCACCGCCCCGGAAGCACCGTCCGCACCCGTCGCCCCCGCATCCGCCCCCACGGAGGATGCCGCCCCCCTCGCCGCGATCCTGGGCGCAGCGGCGTCGGATGCCCCCTCGTCACGCCTCACGATCCTCACCGTGTGCACCGGCAACATCTGCCGGTCGCCGCTGGCCGAGGTCATGCTGCGGGCCGACCTCGAACCGCTCGGCGTGTGGGTCCACAGCGCGGGCACCCATGCCCTGGTAGGTCACGGCATGCCCGAGCCGGCGCTGGAGCTGGCCGCGCAGGCGGGCGTCGATCCCGCGACGGCATCCGCCCACCTGGCCCGCTACCTGGTCGAGCCGCTTCTCGAAGACGCCGACCTCGTCCTCACCATGGCACGCGAGCATCGGTCGCACGTGGTCAAGATGATGCCGAACCGACTGCGTCGCACCTTCACGGTCCGCGAGTTCGCGCGCCTCGCATCGACGGTGAGCACCGACGACGCCCGCGCTGCCGCCGATGCGGCCGGCTCGTCGTCGCACGAGCGGTTCGCCGCCGTGCTGCGTGCCGTCAACGATCAGCGCGGCGTCACCGCCTCCTCCGGGGATGATGACGACGTGATCGACCCCTACCGGCGGTCGCGTGAGACCTACGCCCGGTCGGCGGCGGAGCTGACTCCCGCGCTGGTCGAGGTCGAACGAATCGTGCGCGCCGCCCTCACGTGAGCCGTGTGCGCCTCCGGCGGCGGGGTGTTCGCCGTATGCTCATTCTCATGTCTGCATCCCGGCCTCCCCGCGGGATGTGCGAGGGGATGAAGAGTTGGAACTGAGAGACTACGCGCGCATTCTGCGCGCGCATTGGATCGTCATCGTCGCGGCCACGCTGGTGGGTGCGGCCCTCGCGTTCGGCTGGAGTTCCCTGCAGCCACGGGTGTACTCGGCCGACACGACAGGCATCGTGACGGCCGTGGGCGGAGACGGCACGAGCGGTTCCGCCCTCGTGGGCAACCAGCTCGCCCAGAGCAGGGTCAAGTCGTACCTCAATCTCGGTTCCTGGCGGGCGGTCGCCGAGCATGCGATCGACGAACTCGACATCGACGCCTCGCCCGACGTGCTGGTGAACCGGGTCACGGTGACGAACCCCGTCGACACCACCGCGCTGAAGGTCACCGCCACCGGGCCGACGCCCGAGTCGGCGCAGGCACTGGCGCAGGCCTGGCTCGACGGCATGGCGATCGAGATCGAGAAGCTCGAGGGCGGCACCGCCGAGACGCCGGCGGCGATCTCCCTCATCGTCGGTGACTCCGCGCGCCTTCCCAGCACCCCGTCGTCGCCGAACACGCGACTGAACGTGATCATCGGCGCTCTCGCCGGTCTCGCCCTCGGTCTCGTCTATGCGTTCGTGCGGCACACCGTCGACCGTCGCGTGCGTCACCCCCGCGACATCGAGCGCGAGACGGGCGTCTCCGTCATCGGCACCCTCCCGCTCGAGAAGTCGATCGCCGGCGAGCGACAGGTGATCGACTTCTCCCTGGAATCGCAGCACGGGGTGTCGCACCACCTCATCGAATCGATGCGCGAGCTGCGCACGAACCTGCAGTTCATCGACGTCGACAACCCGCCGCGCGTGATCGTGGTCACGAGTTCCGTGCCCGGAGACGGCAAGTCCACCGTCTCGGTCAACCTCGCCTCCAGCCTCGCCGCCGCCGGACAGTGGGCCATCCTCATCGACTGCGACCTGCGCCGCCCGGTCATCGCCGACATCTTCGGGATGTCCCACGACGTCGGCCTCACCGATGTGCTCGCGGGTCGGGCCGAGCTGCAGGATGTGGCGCATCGCCCCTCCCGCGACATCCCGCTCGCCGTCGTCGGCGCCGGGCGCATCCCGCCGAACCCCAGCGAGCTGCTCGGGTCGCAGCGGATGCGCGACTTCCTGGCGGAGATCAGCAAGTCGGCGATCGTCATCCTCGACTCGCCACCGGTGCTGCCGGTGACCGACGCCGCGGTGCTGGCCGCGAACGCAGACGGCGTGCTGATCGTCGTCTCGTCCGGGAAGACCACCTTCGACATGCTGCAGCGTGCGATCGACAACATCACGCGCACGACGGGTCGGGTGCTCGGCGTGGTGCTGAACCGTGTGCCGCGCAAGGGTGCGGAGTCGGCGTACTACGGCCGCGAGTACTACGGCGCCTACGAGCGCTACGCGAAGGACGGCGCGGACAGCGAGAGCACTGAGCCCGACGCCGCGCCCGGTGTACGCCGGCGCGGCACCGCTCAGGTCTGAGTCACCGCTCGGTCTGCGGCCCCTCTCAGGGCTGAGTCGGCGGCAGCAGGATCCCGTCGGCGATGAGCACCTGCACGGCCGTCTGCACGATCGTCACGGGGTCTCCGTCTGCGGGCTCTCCGTGCATGGTCACCACGGCGTCGACGAGCTGAGCGAGCGTGCTCCCGCCGGCGGCCGCGCTCCAAATGGTCGGGCCGATGCCGTCGAGGACGTGCACCTGTCCCCCGGTCGGCGTCCGCCGCAGCACGGCGACACGGGAGTCGAGCACCAGCTCATCGACGGTCTCCGCGCGGCGGTACGCGTCCGCGGCTGACGCGTCGACCACGGGTGCGGTGCGGGCGATGATCGGCGGCACCGGAGCGGGCTCGACCGCGAGCAGATCGTCGATGATCCCGTCGATGCCCGCCACCTCCCGGTAGCGCAGTCGAACCGCACCGCCGGTGGCTTCGAGCAGCGCAGCGATCCGCTGCAGGGGTGCCGGCCCGTCGGAGAGATAGCTGGTCTGCGGTCCCAGCAGAGCCAGGGCGTCCGCGACGTCCAGCAGTTCGACCTCCGGCACCTCCGGGCCCTCCGGCGAGCGATCGATCACGACGATCTTCGCCACCCGCAGCTCATCGGGAAGCGGGTGCGCGCCGCCGATGCTCGACAGCGCGACCTGAGCCTTGGGAACGGCATCCTGTTCGATGATCGACAACGGCTTGCGGTAGGGCACCACGCGACCGGTGTCGTCGATGCCGATGGTCTCGTCACTCACATACGCGTAGCGCTTCGAGAGGTGGCGCGCCGCCGTCGTCTTGCCGGTGCCGGATGCCGCACTGAGGACCACGACGCGACCGTCGTCAGTGGCGAGACCGGCAGCATGCAACATCCAGATCGGGTCGTGTCGGCGGTGCGCGAGGGCTTTGATCGTGACGTCGGTCGAGAGCGCGGAGAGGGCTGCGGCATCCTCCGTGTCGGCCGGAACCACGGCGACCGCATCGGCGACTCGATCGCCCTCGTAGCGGGCATCCGCCCAGGCAGCCGCGGCGCGAGCCCGGAAGTCGTCGTCGCGTTGGGAGGCGTCGATCTCGATCACCGCTCCGACCGCGTTGACGAGGAGGCGATCGGGCATGCCAGCAAGCCTATCCACGTTCGCCGACTCGGCGAGCCGCGGAGTCGGCAGCACAATGCGCGCAGGAACAACGCACATTGCGCGCTTTTCGTCTATTCGTCGGATTTTCCCTGACGGGCGCTCTACGGTGGCTCGCAGTGAGGCTCCTGGGGGATGCAGATGAGTTTCGTGTCGTCTCACTACACGAATTCGAGATCTGCATTGACAGGAGGTCCGGGATGATTGAATCTATATTCAATACACCGCTGTATCGGGGCTTCGGCTTCGAGGCCGCACCGATCGCAGAGGCGCTACTGCCGCTCGCTGGCACCCTGAAAGGGGACGTCTCGTGAGTCATTCCCACGCTCAGGTCATCGACGACAGAGAGCTCGCGAAGCACGGTGTCCGGCGGGTCGGAGACCGCCCTGGACTGCGTTCCCGGGAGCGCGCCTCCGGCGGTGTGCGCCTGCTCAGCACAGGCGGAGGGACCTCCGAACTCCACGTGGACACCGTGAGCTCGTACCCCGACCACGCCGTGTTCGCGTTCGTCGAAGCGCAGGCGTTGTGGTCACGTCTCGAGGGCGAACCCTGGGTCGAGACCGACGGCGGTCTCGTCGTCGCCGCGCACGGCATCACACGCCGGTTGCGGTGGGCCGGACAGTGGCGCTTCGTCGCCGCACTCGTGCCGCGCTCGGCCATCGCCTCGTTCGTGCCGTCGCTGCCTCCCGACGCGACCGTGTTCACGGACCGCCGGCTCCTGGACACCTCGATGCAGCAGTTCGTCGGATGCCTGCTCGACGCCGACGACAATGCATCGGCGATCGAGCAGTACGCCATCGAGCAGTTGGTGATGGAGATGTGCGGCGCGGTGCTGCTCGACCGGATCGGCGGGGTCAGCGGGCAGGGCTCGCCGCATGCCGTGCTGCGTGAGCGGGCGATCGCCGTGATCTCGCAGCAGTGCGGTGACCCGTCGCTGAAACCGTCGCGCGTCGCGCATGAGGTGCAGTCGTCGTTGCGGCAGCTGCAGCTCGTCTTCTCCGAATCCGGCAACAGCGTCGCGGCGGAGATCCGTCGCCAACGCGCGCGGCTGGCGCACTCGCTACTGGTCGACAGTCGCTACGACGTGCTGAGCATCGACCAGATCGCGCAGCGCGCCGGATTCCACTCTCCGATGAGCATGCGTCGGGCACTCGACGAGGCCTATCAGGCCACCCCGCGCACCCTGCGCTCCTCGCGCCGGGCATAGCTCCGCGCAGCCAGAACGCACAGATCGCGCAGGTTGAGCGCACCCTGCGCGTAGTTCACCGAAACCCCCTTCCTCCCCCTCTTCCTCTCCCTACTTTGATGACCACGAAGAGGCTCCTGGGGGATGCAGACGACGTGTCGCCTCTTCACGACACCGCGGGAAACCGCATCTGCATCGAACAGGGAGGGCACTCACGTGACCGAAGAAATCCAGAAGAACAAGGGCATCTCGCGGCGCACCATCGTCAAGGGCGCGGCGTGGTCGGTCCCCGTCATCGCGGCAGCCGTCGCCACGCCGCTCGCTGCGGCCTCGGTGCTGAACGACGACCTCGTTCCCGCGCTCAGCGGTCCGATCACGCTGAACCTCGGTCTCCTCGCGTCGGTCAACACCGTGAACACGCTGACGATCACCAACAACGGTACCGACGCCTCGCCCGCCGGTGCCACGGCCGTCGTGCAGTACAACCCGGGCCTGCTGAGCCTGAACATCGCCACCGTGGCCGGGGTGTCCATCGGTGGGGCAGACGGCAACTACACGCTGACGCTCCCGTCGATCCCCGCCGGCGGCAACATCGTCATCGGCCTGGGCACGACGCTCGACTCTCTGCTCAACGTCGGGCTGCTCACCTCGCTCCTCGGCGGACCGCAGCAGGTCATGTCCGCGACCGTCACCGGCGACTCGGTCACCGGCAACAACTCGACCTCGCAGAACGTGGGCATCAACCTGCTCTGAGCGGATCTCGATGGGAGCGCCGGGCCCAGCACCGACGCTCCCATCGTCGCTCCGGCCACCGCCGATGGTGGCGGCAGGGCGACGTGCAGCACCGAGCGGGCGGATCCTTCCAGGATCCGCCCGCTTTTCCGATCCGGGAGAATCAACCCATGAGCGCATTCCTCGTTCCGCTTGCCTTCTTCCTCGCCGTCGTCTTCGCCGTGAGCGCCGTCGGCAAACTGCGCTCTGCGGATCACGGACAGTCGGCCTTCGCTGCCCTGCGCATCCCGGTTCGCCACTCGAAGACCGCGGCCGGGGTGCTGATCGCGGCCGAGGCCGTTGTCGCCGTGGGCCTGCTCGCGACCGCCAGCTGGCTCTTCGTGGTCTCCGCCGCGGCGGCACTCCTGCTGACCTCCGGCCTTCTGGTCGCCGTCGCCCGGGCGCACCGACTCGGCGCCACCGATGATTGCGGCTGCTTCGGTGACTGGCTCCCCTCCGCGATCGGGCCTCGACTCATCGTGCGCAACGCGGTCCTCACCGCCATCGCCGCCTCGGTACTCGCAGGGGCCGTCACGGCGGTCGCCGTCTCCGAGCCCGTCGGGATTCCGGCCACACTCCTCACGGGCCCGTCGGTGCCCCTCGTGCTCGGCGCTGTCGGTGCAGGATTGCTGATCGCCGTCGGCGTCTGGTCCCTGGTCCGCGCATCGAACGCCATCGGGCGAACGGATGCGCAGATCCCCCGCGGAGCCGGCGCCGTGCTGCTGCCTGGCACCGCAGAGATCGTCGATCTGCTCGTCCCGGCCGCCCGCGCCCGGCTACTCGTGTTCGTCGCGCCGGAGTGTCACGCGTGTGCGATCGCCCTGGCATCACTCAAGGCCGCGGAGGCGCCTCTGGCGGCCGTTGTCGACGTCTATGTGATCCAGCGCGCCGTGAGCGTCGCGGCGAGCACAGAGCCGCCGCACGACCTCCCCGCTTCGACGCGGTTCGCGCTCGACGTCGGCGGTTCGGTTGCGGCGGCGCTCCGCATCGGAGCGGAGACACCCGTGGCCGCACTCATCGGCACCGACGGGACGCAGGCCGGGCCGCTGGCGGTCGGCAGCGACGAGGTGCGGGTGCTGATCGACAGCATCCGGGCGGCGGTCGAGGTCTCCCCCGCCTGACGCGGTGTCAGTGGCGCGAAGCCGCCTTCATCGTGCGCGGAGCAGGGGCTTGCGCCGACCGGTCAGCCAGCCCATCACCCATTCGACGGGGCCGGTGCCGACGAACCGCCACCAGAGCCACCCCACGAGGATCATGCCGGGAACGATCACGAGCCAGCCCGGCCAGAAGTTCTCGGTCGGACGTCCGTTCGCGTTGTTCCACAGCGCGATGAGCCCCACGTGCAGCAGGTAGAGGCTCAGCGCGACCTGTCCGCATGCGACGAGGGGCACGAAGATCGGACTCCAGAAGCGCTTCGCGCCCTCCCGTCGAGCGGTCGCGGCGAAGACCACGATCACGTAGACCGCGAAGACGAGGCCGAAGTCCTTCAGGGTGTCGAGGTAGTCGCCGGACTGCACGGCGCCGAGGCGCTGCCCAACAGCCCAGGCCACGTAGGCAAGCGGCGCCGCGATGGCCAGAGTCGTGAGCAGTCGGTCACGCTGCAGACCGTGCCGGATGAGGAGCGCGCCGATGAGGAACATCGGCAGGAGATTGAGCACGCGGTAGTGCGATCCGAGGAGGAGCCACTGCATGATGTCGGCGACCGGGGCGGGTGCGGTGTACACCCAGGTCCAGGTCCGGGCGAGATCCACCAGAGGCTGGCTGATGAGCAGCAGAACCGCTGTCACGGCGATCACCACGGGCGTTCGTGCGAGGAGGATCGGCGCTCCGAGGATGATGGTCACGCCGAGATACGCCAGGATCACGTCGACCCACGAGCCCCAGCTCGCCATCCAGACGCCCAGCGCGATCAGGAACAGTCCGCGGAAGACCTGCTGAAGAAGTGTGACGCCGACGCGTCCGCCACGGCGCCAGACGATCTCTGCCGACATGCCCATCACCAGGGCGAACAGCGGCGACGCCAGGTCGCTGAACATCGCCGTCGTGAACTTCGCGGCCCAGGGCAGTTCGGGCAGGAACGGGTTCGCGTGCGCGATCACCATCGCCACGATCGCCACGCCACGGAGGACGTCGGGGATGAGCAGGCGCTGCGCCTGCGATGCCGATGCGGACTCGAGCAGGCGGGGACCGCTGTCACCGGAATACTGGGCCATTCCCTGACAGTATTGTGTCGACACCGCAGCGCGCGAGCCGGAGAGCAGATGATGACGACAGATGCACCGAGACCGCGTCGGCGACTCCTCGGGAACATCTGGGTCAACATCGCGCTCGCCCTCGCATTGACGGGGATCATCGTCGCCTTCATCGGCCAGCCGTCGTCCGGATCCATGTCGCCGACGCTCGAGCCGGGCGACCGCCTCATCGTCAACCGCCTCGCCTACGTCGCCGCAGACCCCGCGCCGGGCGACATCGTCGTGTTCCGTCCCGATGAGGCCTGGGGCGAGAAGCCCGCGGCCGGCGGAAACTGGTTCTCGCAGGCGTTCCACTGGGTCGGCGAGACCACCGGCATCCGGCCCTACGTGCTGGTGAAGCGGGTCATCGCCGGACCCGGGCAGACCGTGGAGTGCTGCGACGCCCAGGGCAGGGTGCTGGTCGACGGCGAACCGCTCGATGAGCCCTACGTCGTCAAGGATCTCCCCTTCGTCGCCGGGTCGCTCGACTGCGACAGCGAGCCGATGTCGACCCGCTGCTTCGCGCCGGTCACCGTTCCGGAGGATTCTTATCTCGTGCTCGGAGACAATCGGGCGAACTCGGCCGACTCCGCGTATCTCTGCCGAGGGACGGCGGATCCAGACGAGAGCTGCTGGCGCTGGATGACGCGCGACGACGTGTTCGGCAAGGCCGGGCCGATTCTGTGGCCGATCGGGCGGTGGGGTGGGCCGTAGCGGGTCGGTGCCGCGCACGGATCAATCGATTGCGCATCCCTTGGCGGTGACGGCGATCGGAGTCGCGGAGACCATCGGCGTCGTCCAGACGTCGAACGGACCGTAGTCGCTCGCCGCGACCGCGGGGTCGCCCGACATCGTCGTAATGATCGTCGCGGTGGTCTGCGGAGTCGTCACCACGCCCAGGCGGATGACATGACGCCCCAGGTGCTGCCCCTCCGCCTTGACGACGACGTTCGCGGCGCCTTCGACGTTCCACGATTCGATCTTCGCCCCCGGCGGGGAGTAGAGCAGCACGTCGGTCGCGATGTCGCCCGGTGTGTAATTGGGGCCAGTGACGTAACGCGGAAGGCCGAGCGCCTGCTCACGGACGGAGTCGTTGATTAGTCTGACCGTGAGGTCGAACGTCGGGGCTCCCTTCGCGACGCACTGATCCGAGGTCGCATCGATCTCCGCGCGCATGAAGAAGTCCATCTTGGAGCCGGTCGTGTCGTTGAAAAACGCGCCCGCCGTCGTCGTGGTCTCGTTCGTGGTCGGCAGCACGCCCGACAGCTTCGTGCCGGCGACGAGGTCGCGCTCCTCCGGTACGCTGCTCCAGAACTTGATCCGTCCCTCATCGGTCGCCTGCTGCAGACCCTTCATCATCGCGAGGGGATCCTCCACCCCGTCCATCAGCGAGGTGAAGACACGTGCGGCGGCGGCAGCGAAGAAGTCATCGGGGGTGAGCGGCGTGCGCCCCTCCTCATAGAGGGAATAGGCATCGTGCAGCAGGAGCTTGACGGCATTGTCGCGCGTCAGCGTCTCCCCCGTGTCCAGGACGATCGGTCCCGTCGCATCGAGCAAGTAGCTCAATGCCACCGGGTCGATAGACAGCACGCCGTCGAACGCGGGGAGATCGACCGTGCCCCACCAGCCCTTGAGGATGTCGACCGTCGTGGGGAAGTCCGGCATGTAGGTCATGTCGGGCACCCAGCGTCCGACGGTGTCGCCGTAGATGGCCTCAACCTCCGGGGCGAGCGGGATGACGCTGGTGGCGCGGTCGTTCTTGAACGAGTAGCTGTCCGCCTGCTCGACGAGCTCGATACGCCCCTCCGAGGCGCGCACGATCGCCAGGGCCGCGGGGTTGCCTCCGGATGCCCTGACCTCGGAGTTGCCCTGGAACATGAGCACGTAGGTGCGGGGGCCGTCGGCCCCAAGGATCGACGGCAGTGCGGCGGCCACCTGCTGGAGCGGGCCCGCGAAGTCGGTGATCTGCCCCACGGCGCCCTTCAGCGTCTCGAGAGGGCCGGTCAGCTGCGGCATCAGATCGTCGGTGGGCAGCTCGTCCAGCTCGCCGTCGATGTCGGCGGCCACGGTCGCGATCTCACCGACCGCCTCCCCTGCCGTCGTGAGCTTCGGCAGGTCGATCGCGCCGTCCACGGGCCGGAACGCCTTCAGATCGACGGCCGAGATCACATCGGCGCCGACCTCGGTCAGGTCGGCGACACTCTGGCTCATCACTCGGACAGCGGTGAGGTTCGGTCCGAGCACGGGAACTTTCTCGCCGAGCGACCACAGCCAGAAGTCCGACTGCCGCACGGCGTCGGCCGCGGCGTCGTGCACCTCTTGCGTCGTGCGAGTCGCCCCTTCCACATCGCCGCTGAGCACCAGCGCGGGAATCTCCTGTGCGCGCGGCACGGCCTCGGTGAGGGAGTCGCGGGCGGCAAACACCCGCTCCGCGAGCAGCCAGCCCAGAACCGCGAGTAGGATGCCGACGGCGACGAGCACCAGCGCTGTGATGCCGATCCGTCGACCCCAGCGGCGCGGGCGGCGCTCCTGCGCGGCAGCCCGCATCTCCCGACGCGACAGATCAGTCATAGTGCCGCAATCCAATCATTCGTTCCTGAGCTTCTTCCCGCAGCCCGCGTCCGCGGGCGTGCTTCTAGGCGGCTGGGCCGGTCGCGGAAGCGATGTCCGCGACGAATCCCGCGTAGTTCTCGTCAGCACGGAAGCGCTGCTGCCAGACGGCGCGGGCACCCCTGCGCAACGGCGACCCCTCGGTGCCCGAACGGAGGGCGACGTCGACCAATGCGCGAGCCAGTTCCTCCGGCGGCACCGCCTCGGGCAGCAACCGCCCGTTCACCCCGTCCTCGACGATCTCGGCGACACCACCCACATCGAGCGCGACGATCGGGATACCGAAGGAGCAGGCCTCCATCATCGAGACCGGGACCCCTTCGGATTCGCTCACGTTCACGAGCGCGTGGAACGGCTCGCGTCGATATACGTCGAGGAGTTTCGCATTCTCGATCTCGCCTCGGAACTCGACCGCCGCGTGCTCCGGCAGAGTCGCCACCGCGGCTTCCAGGCCTTCACGGAGAGGCCCGTCGCCGTAGTGGACCCACCGGATGGGCTGTCCCGGCTCGGAGACCGCCAGCGCCTCGACCAGACGATCTAGTCTCTTGACACGGACGATGCTCGAACACGTGATGATGCGGACCTCGTAGGTTCCCTGCGGCGCCGGCGCGAGGCCGCGGTCGACCGTTCCCAGCATCGAGACGCGGGCGCGTCCGGCGACCTCGGGGGTGCTGCCGAGCAGGTGGCGGAGTCCGTGCTGGCCGACCAGATGCACCGAATCGACGTCCCGGGCCACTCGGGCGCGGAGGGGGATGTACCCGTTCGACGCCGCCTTCTCGTAGAGGTCGCCGCCGTGTGCGCGCGCCACGCTCTTCACCGAGCGTGCTGTGATCCGACGGCGGACGATGTCGGCGACGTAGGGCTGATAGGCGTACCGGTACGAGTAGAGCACCACCTCGTCTTCAGGACCGACCAGTCGGTGGCGTCGGATGAGCTTCACGACTTCGCCCGCTTCGTGGTGGGCACGGCTGAGAAAGACCACGAGCTGCACCCAGCGGCGAGGGCTGAGCCGTCGTTGTCGGACGAGTCTCGCCGTCTCGCGATAGAGCTCGCCGTCGAACAGCACCCGGAGCGCCCCGATGGCATAGAAGGCCTTCGAGCGGAAGCTGATCGGGTGAACGCGGATCCGACTGTCCGCGATCGCCCGTCGACTCTTTCGCTGCTCGGCACGCACCGAGAGCGAGAAAATCTCGACACGATCGAAGGACGAGTAGTACTCGACCTCGGTCTCGAGGTATGGTTCCCACGCCCCGAACGGGAAGGCGTTGGCGAAGAGCAGCAAAACCTTCACGCGGTACCCTACGCGACGGACAACGATATGGCTCGCTCGGCGGCGTCGAGCTTGCGCAGCGCCTCGTTCAGCGAGTCGGCGGAGACGGCGACCTGACCGATGCAGTCCCCGGAGTTGGTAAAGCCGTTGAGGGTGTCTCCTACGTTCCGGAACAGGACGTAGTCGGCATCCGGGACGACCGACTCATCAACGCCGATCGACTGGATCGTGCCGAACTTATCGGGGGCGGCCACCATGCGCACGGCGACGGCGGGCCGGTCGCCCGGCTCTCCGCGCCACGGCTCGGTCGGGTCCTCGCCGAGAGCGAGGCGGGCCACCGTCTCGTAGTAGTCGATGCCGAAGTGCCCAGAGACCATCTCAGGCAGGCCGTTCGCGCCGGCGCGCCCCGTGAGCTCGATCACGAACACCTCGCCGCCGCGATCGATGAGATCGACGTTCACGGCGCAGTCGTCGAGCCCGATCGCACGGATCGCCTTCTCCGTCTCGGCGACGACCAGCGCCAGGAAATCCTCGTCACGTTCGAGAGGCACCGAGTGGCCGACCGGCACCGCCGTCTTCGCCATGAAGACCTCATCGCCGTGCGGCAGGACAAACACGACCTCGCCGTTGCGCACCAGCGCCTGAGCGCCGAACTCCTTGCCCTCGATGAACTGCTCGATGATCACGTGCGGGCGACGGGTCGCCTCCATCGCGAACGCGAAGCCGTTGCGGGCCTCCTCCTCATCGCGCACGATAACGATCCCGAGGCTGCCCTGCAGGTCCGTCGCCTTGATGATGAGCGGGAAGCCGAGCGCCGCGACCGCGGAGTCGAGCTGTTGCTCCGTCGCGATCACACGGTAAACGGCCGTGCGCACGCCCGCCTCGGCGAACGCCGCCTTCATGAGGTTCTTGTCGCCGCAAATCGCGGCGGCCTGTTCCGAGAGCCCTGTGAGCCCGAGGGCGTCGCACACGCGCCCGAGCGCAGGAACTCCGGTGTCTGCGCAGCTCGTCGCGATGGCGGTGATGCCGAGCTCGCGGGCCGCACGCTCCACCGCGTCGGCGTCGGCGATGTCGACCGTCACGACGTTGTCGGCCAGCGCCAGTCCCGGCGCGGTGGTCGAGGGCAGGGAGGCGACGTGCGTCTCCACACCGAGGGCCTTCGCCGCCCGGATCAGGCCGACCTGTCCGCGGCCGGCACCCAGAACGAGAATCTTCTGAACTGTCATCGTGTCTTTCCCCTCTTGCACCGATCTCACGGCTCTCGTTTGAGGAGGAGCGTGATCGCTGCCTCCGCGGTTGTCGACGCCGTGGTCACAGTGTCACCCTCTGCGATGACGTGTCCGAGCCTATCAGTGCTGCTTCGCACGGCCCGGGCATTCGTCCCCTCGACGACGGCGACCAGTACGACACCCGCCATCGCTCGGGCTTCGGGAGCCCGCGACGGCGTCCCCGGCGATTTCAGGAAGCGCACCGCGCTCCCCCGTCGGATGCGCTGCGCGGTGTCCGGGCGGGTCCCGACGGCGATGTCGATGAGCCCGCCGATCATGTCCACCCCGGTCGACAGCGGCACGAGGTGCGAGGTGATGAAGTCGCCGCCCAGTCGCGCGCCGATCTCGACGAGCTTGGGGCCGTCGGCGGTGACGATGATCTCCGCGTGGAACGCGCAGTCCCCCAGTTCGAGTGCAGCGAGTGCCTCCTGCACGATTTCCTCGATCTGCCTCCGCCGCTCCCCGGAGAGCTGCGACGGCTGGGAGTGCCCTAGCTCGACGAACGAGGGCGCCCCGGTCGTGATCTTGTCCGTGATTGCGACGATCGTGCGCTCGTCACCGAAGCAGAGCCCCTCGACGCTGACCTCCGGTCCGCGCATATATTCCTGCACGATCACGCGGCCGCTCCGGCTCGAGGACAGGGCGTACTCGAATGCGGAATCCATCCCCTCCTCCGACTCGACCAACGTGACACCGCGGCTCCCCGAGCTGTCGGCGGGTTTCATGATCAGCGGATGCGGTCGGCCCGCGGTGACGGCGCGCATCTCCGCGACGGACGTCACCACCTCGGTCCAGGGCAGTGCCACGCGTGCGGCACGCAGAGCCTCGGCCATCGCTCCCTTGTCCGTGGCGTTGTACACCGCGCGACGAGAGGGTCCGCGCAGGCCGAGCGCCTCCGCTGCCGCGGCGAGCGCCCGCATCGGCATGTCCGTGCCGATCGTAATGATGCCGTGCGGGGCGAAGTCGCGTGCGGCGGCGGTCACGCCGTCCTCGTCGATCGTGCTGACCTCGTAGAAGGCACTCGCCAGAGCCACTCCCGGTGCTTCCGGGTCGCGGTCGGCGACCGCCACTTGGTACCCGAGCTCCCGAGCGCGCTCGATCGCAGGCACCTGCAGTGCGGACGCACCGATGATGAGCAGACGTGAGGCCGAGTCCGATGCGCGAGTCATGCCCGTCTCGCCTTCTCCCGGGCGTGCGGGGCCGCGTTGATGTTCTTCCCCGCGAACACCGATGTGAAGGTCTTCACGAGCACGGTCGCGTCGAGTCCGAGCGAGACCCGGTCGACGTACAGCCCGTCGAGGCGGTACTTCAGCCGTGTCGAGGCCGCGTTGCGATGCAGCGCCTGAGACAGACCCGTGATCCCCGGACGAACGCGGATACGCTTGCGTTCGACGTCGGAGAGCTCATCCCAGGACTGCCGTGTCATGTTGGGCCGCGGACCGACGAAGCTCATGTCGCCTTTGAGCACGTTGATGATCTGCGGAAGCTCGTCGACGGAGGTCTTGCGGAGGAGCCGGCCGAGGCGCGTAACACGTGCATCGCTGTCGCTGTTCACGGTCGAGAGATCGGCATTGCGCAGATCGGGGGCGTCCGGCGTCATGGACCGGAACTTGAGCATTGTGAAGTGCGTGCCGTCCCGTCCGCGCCGGCGGCTCCGGTAAAAGACCGGGCCGCGGTCACTCAGGAGAACAAGCGGAGCGACCACCGCCACCGCGATGCCGAGCGCCGGAAGCGCGATCATCGCCCCGAAGACGTCGAGCGAGCGCTTGCCTACCGATCTGTACACGGTCATGTCGCCGCTCCCTCTCGTTCGAATGCCAGAGCCGCCAGGAGCGTCTCCTGCCCGCGCGCGCTGTCGAAGGGCGTCCCGACCAGCGGATTCCCGCCGGCGCTCCGATCGTTGGCTTCGACCGCCCGGAGGATTCCGTCGGCCCATGCCTGGGGTCCGGCCTCGAGGGACAGGAAGGTCGCGAGCGGCGAAGCATCCGCCTCTCGCGTCACCGCTGACGAGAGGATGACGGGGAGACCGGCTGCCTGCCCTTCCAGAGCCGTGAACGGGAGGCCCTCGAAGTGCGAGGGCAGGATGAGCGCATCACTGGCCTGGAGGATGCCGTCGACGTCGTCCCGCATACCCAGGAACTGCACGCGGGAGGACAGCCCGGCCTCCTCGACACGGTGCCGGATGTCGTCGCGCAGCGGTCCGTCCCCCACGAGGACGAGCACGGCCTCGGCATCGCGTGCGAGCAGCGCGGTGAGGATCTCGAGGGAGAAGGCATGGTTCTTCTCCGGGCCGAGCCTGGCGACGTGCGCGACGACCAGTGTCTCGTCCGCGAAGCCGAGTTCGGCGCGCATCTCCGCACGCCTCGTCGCATCGAACGTGAACGAGGCCGCGCCGAACAGGTTTGGGATGAACGTGTAGGACCGCTTTCCGAAGAACCACTCGGCCGCCGGCTGCGAACAGGCGAACCTCCGGTTCGCCACGAGTGGGACGAGCGGCCGCTGCAGCGTGTGCAGCGCCCCGGTCAAGCGGCTCCCCATGTTGCGACTCGAGTGGCTGTGCAGGATGCGGTACGGGACGCCGTGCCGACGGGCGATCACAAGCGGCTCGATCGAGTTGACCACGGTCTGATTGAGCCAGACGGCGGTGAAGTGGTTGTCGCGGATCAGACGGTCGAGGTCGCGCAGGTAGCGCAGCGGTGCCGAACCGCGGGGAGCAACGCGGACGATCGTTCCCCCGGCCTCGGTGATCTCATCGGCGTAGGCGATGGAGCGATCGGCGATGAACCAGCAGTCGTACCGGTCCTTCAGTCGGTGGAAGGCGTTCATGATGAACGCCTCCTTTCCTCCCTGGTTCTCCGTCATGCCCCCGAGAAGAAGGCGCGGCTTCGAGGTTGCGATGGTCTTACCCTTCACGCTCATCGCCTATGGCGGCGTCGTACTCGTCGACGGGGTCCTTCGGCGACTTTCGGGAGGTCATCGCCCGACTGCGGACGCGCCACCATACTAGCGAAGCCGTCAGCGCGACGGCGGCCAGCGCGACCAGCCAGACGAGGTTCCCGATCGGGTCGAGGAACCAGAAGACCAGCGACGATGCGAGGGGCAGCAACAGGGCCGCGCCGGCACGCCAGTAGCCGAACCGGAAGTCGATGCGACGCCGCAGGATCAGGTGCAGCATGAGAAGGCCGAACGCGAAGGCCAGGACCGCCGAGAGGTTGGCCCCCTGCAGTCCGAGCACGGCGATCAGGGGGATGGTCAGCCCCACATTGGCGACGGCGGCCACCACCGCGCCCCAGAACACCCCACGCGAGTTCTTCGCGGCGTAGAAGATACTGACGACGAAGTTGAAGTAGCCGCTGAACGCCGCCGCCAGCAGCGTGGTCGGGATGACGGTGAGCGCGGCGTCGTACGCCGGGTCGACGAACCACGGGAACACGAGCCGCACCGCGGGCATGAGCACAGCGACGGACGCAGCCAGGGCTGCGAAGTACACCGTCGAGGCACGGCCGAAGAACGGTCCGTCGGTTCCACGGCGGAAGGCGACCTCCTGCCACGCGAAGCTCATCGCGGTGAGCACGACCGCGAGCAGCGAACCCCAGCGCGCGGCGACCGCGAAGATGCCGTTGTCCTCCAGCGTGAGGAGTCCCGACACCACCACCCGGTTGAACGAGTTGATGAACCAATACACCATCGCGGTGAAGCCGATCGGCAGCGCATAGAGCAGCATCGACCGCAGGGCCGTCGCTCTGATCTTCGTGAACCAGTGCCAGCGCAGCCGCCGGAGGATGCCGACGCGGATCTCCAGGTAGATGCTCTGCGCCAGGTACCCCGCAATACCGGCGATGTAAAGCGCCGAAATGTCAAAAGAGAGTCCGACCAGCAGCCAGATGTTGAGCGCCGCGGTCACAATCGCATTGACCACGCCCGACACCGCGAAGTCGGCGCTGCGTCCGAGACCTCGGCAAGTGTAACCGGTCAGATAACTCAGGCTGATACTGAGCCCGTAGAAGGCCACCCACCAGATGTGCTCCGGCGTCACGACGACGGCGACCACGCCCGCCGTCGCCATGTACAGCACCGTCGACGACAGGAATAGCACCAGCCCCGGAGCGAGGGCGCGCACGCGCTCCTCGTCGGAGGAGTCGTGCATGTAACGGAGGATCACGACCCAGATGTTCATGAAGATGAACTCGTAGGCGAGCGTGACGTACACCACCGACAGGTCGTAGTACCCCATCTGCTCCGGCGCGACGAAGGCCGTGATCAGCGGCAGGAGCAGAAAACCCACCAGGCGGGAGAGCACGCTCCCCAATACGTAGACGCCGGACGTGCGGAGAAAGCCTATGACCGTCTTCATGCCGTCTCGGTACTTCGGTTCACGGAGGATCGGTTGCGCGGCGCCGTCACGACGGCTCTCCTGCGCGCACGCGCCTCCCGCGTCTGGTGGAGCCGACACTCGCCAGCAGCAGGATCGCGGCGAGTCCCGCAAGGGTGCTGGGGGCGATCAGGGTCTGGATGAACCCGGTCGACGAGCCGCGAGGAGACCACAGGATCGGCTGCGCGATCAGCAGGCGGAGGATATTCACGGTGATCCCGCCGCGGCCGAGGCGGTCCAGCCACGCGAGCAGCAGGCCGTAGACGAAACCGATGGCGGCGCACCCGGCGAGGCCGAAGCCGACGAAGGCCTCGGCGATGAACGACGTGCCCGTCGAGAGGCCGGCCATGTAGGCGTTTGGGCCGAGCACGACCCAACTGAGCGAGTGCGAGAGCGAGCCGCCGGTCAGGGCTCGCGCCTCGGAGTTACCTTCGAGCACGGGGAAGCCCAGAAGACGCGGAAGAAATCCCGTTCTCGCGAACTCCAGCAGGTAGGACTGATCGGGAAGATGCTGCCCGTAGTTCGCGACGTTCTGCAGCACCGTCACACTGACGCCCTGGCCGTAGAAAAATCCGGGGAGCGCGTCGAAGTTGAAACCGGCGTCCGCGGATCCGACGCCGCGCCAGGCCTCGAGGCCCGCGAAGCCGATCGCGACAAACGGGATGATCGCAGCGACCACCCAGATCCGTTTGCGGGTGAGCCACGGATCGTCGGGCGTGATCCGGTTCCTTGTGATGGCGTAGCACGCGACGAAGAGGAGCAGGACAGCGACATCGCGGCGACGACCGGTGAGCATGAAGGACCCGGTGTACGCGATCCACAGGAACACCGGGAGGCGGGCGCTGCGGAACGTCGGCAACGTCGCCAGGTACACGACGAACGCGACCAGCGCGATCTCATGGGCGTACTGGAGAAGCCCGCCGGCCAGACCCGAGGTGCGCTCGACGTAGTCCGACGTGTAAAGCGCCGCGTACGAGGCCCCCGCGACGAATCCAATGCTCTGGATCACGGAGAACAATGCGAACGGTAGCGCGCAGTAGTAGACGATGAGCGCGCCGCGCCGCACGTCCTCCCGCGAGACAGACGAGCTCTTCCGCCGCGGATCCGGATCCAGCTCCGCTGGCATCTCCGAGTCACGTCGCGCACGGGCGATCGCGTAGCCGACGAGGATTCCTCCCATGGCGAGGAGGAGCATCCAGCTGATCGCCTCCAGGTCGTCGAGGTCGACCGTCGGGTTTGCGAAGTCGAACACCCGCTCCAGCGTCGCGCGCGACAGCAGGAAGATGAAGAACGCGACCAGGAAACCGGCGAGGAACGCCCGCCGCTTCAGCGCGGAGATCGCGTAGAGGAAGGCGTTGAACCAGACGAACAGGACAAGGCCCCAGCTGAGGGGGACCTCTTTCTGCACGAGGAGCAGCACCAGCACCACGTCGAGGATGAGCGCGGCCACCAGCCAGCCGATACGGGGCCGCGGACGAGCGGCACCGAGATCATCGCGCAGGGGACGACCGTAGCCAGCTCCGCTGCGCCCTCCCATGACCCCCGTCATCAGTGACTCACCGGACACTCGGGAGCGCCCGCACGACGGACAGGAGGGCGGTCGCGACCGTGTCGACGTCGTCATCCGTCAGCAGGGTGTGCAGCGGAAGCGAGAGCACTCCCTTGAACTGGCGTAGTGCGTGCGGGTAGTCCGCGGCCTCGAAGCCCAGGTCACGATAGGCGGTAAGCAGGGGCAGCGGCTTGTAGTGCACGTTCGCGGCGACGCCGCGCTCGGCGAGTCCTGCGATGATCTCCTCGCGACGCGGGCGCCACTCACCCAGGTCGACCAGCTGCAGGTGCCCGCTCGACGCGAACCCCTTGCCTTCGTGCACCAGGACAGCGAAGGCGTCGCCCAGCAGCTCGGTGTAGCGGCGGATGATGGCCTGGCGCCGGGCGACCGCTTCGGGGTAGCGGCGTAGCTGCGACACTCCCAGCGCCGCGAGGACGTCGGGCATGTTCGCCTTGAAGCCGGGCTCGAGGATGTCGTATTCCCACGCTCCCGCCTTCATCTTCGACAGCGCGTCCTTCGTTTGGCCGTGCAGGGAGAGCCGTCGCACCGTCGCCGTCAGGGCGCTCTGGTCGACCGGGAGGTCGGAGCGCCAGGTCAGGGCACCGCCCTCGGCGGTCGTGAGGTTCTTGACCGCGTGGAACGAGAAGGCCGTGAAGTCCCCGAGGCCGCCGGCCCGCACGCCATCACGGATCGCGCCGAGCGAGTGGGCGCCGTCGGTGATGACCACGGGCCTGTCAAGCGCATCCAGGAGAGGGTTGCCGTCGGCATCCACCCCCGTGCCCTCCAGCCGCTCGCGAAGGGAGGCGGCGTCGAACGGCACTCCGCCGATGTCGACGACGATGATCGCCTTAGTGCGGGGTGTGACGGCCGCGACGATCTCGTCGATCGCGGGAACGTACTCTTCGGGGGCGACGTCGACCATGACGATGTCGGCTCCCACGTGCGCGATCACGGCGGCGGATGCCGAGTATGTATACGCCGGGACGATCACTTCGTCGCCGGGTCCCACCTGGAGCACGCGCAAGGCGAGCTCCAGCGCCGCCGTGCAGGAGTTCAGGAGGACAACCTCGTTCACGCCGGAGTACTGCGCGAGATCCTGCTCGAACTGCCGCCCGACGGGTCCGGTGGTGATCCAGCCGGATCGCAGGACCTCGACGACTGCATCGATGTCTTCCTCGCGGACGTCGGGCGGGGAGAAGGAGATGGCCACGCAGAGACTCATTTCTTGGGAGGGAACGTCTGTTCCTTCGGTAGAGAGATGGGCGTTCCCTGCGCGCGCCAACATACCGCCGACGCCCGGGCCCCCCGGTTCCGATCCACTATATCGGCGGTGGCCTCCGCTGAAGAGCGGCCTCGGCGATCATCTAGTCTGGGTCTCGTGCCCGGTCCGAACCTGAGTCTCACGCTCTCCGCGGCGGATGCGCTGCTCACCGCGTGGTCGCAGGCTCTGGCCGACGACATCGGGATCCGCCAGCTGCTCATCAAGGGACGCACACTCGCGCACCATGGCTTGCGCGCCCCACGCACGTCGTCCGACGTCGACGTGCTCGTGGACCCGGCGCGGTTCGACGACTACTGCGCTGCCGTGACCGAGGCGGGGTGGGCGGAGCTTCCGGAGACCTTCGTCACGAAGTTCTTCACCCTGCACTCGCGCACCTTCACCCGCGAGGGTTGGCCGAACACGCTCGACATCCACCGCTACTTCCCCGGGTTCCTCGACGACCCCCGCTCGGTGTTCGACGAGCTCTGGAAGCGCCGCGAGACCCTGTCGGTCGCACAGCACGACTGCGCCATCGTCGACCGATCCTCGAGCTTCCTGATCCTCGCGCTGCACAGCCTGAGAAGCAGCAGGCGTTCGCAGCGCCCCGGCGACGAGCTCGAGGGCCTCACCCGGAGCGAGTACGGGCCGGCCGAGCTGGACGACATCATCCGTCTCGCGCACGCGACGGGGAGCGCCACCCCGCTCGGTGCGACGTTCGCCGCCATGGGGATCGACGTGCCCCTCGACGCCGCAGTGATCGCGTCCCCGGAGTACCGGGACTGGGTGCAGCTCGTCGCCGCGGCGGAGGGCTCACCCGCGGATTGGGGAAGCGTGCTCCGCCGCGCGCCCTGGGGTCAGAAGGGGCGCGTGCTGTTCCGTGCCGTGTGGCCGGCACGCGTCGACCTGCAGCGTGCGCATCCCGAAGCGAGAGGAAGCCGGATGGCGCTTTTCCGGGTGCGGCTGTCGCGTCTCCGGCGCGGATCACGGTGGCTCATCTCCGGCCCGACCGCCGAGCGCGAAGCCGGCCGCTCAGGCGACTGAGGCCGCCGCCTCGAGGATTCGCTGCGCGCGCAGCTGCTGCAGGAAACCGAGCACATCCGCTTCGATGTCCTCGACGGACATCTGCGCCAGCGCGGCGAGCTCGGCGACGAGATCTCGTGTCGCACGAGGATGCTCCGGCGACAGGCGATCCCAGATCTCCTTGGCCGTTCCCTCCAGGATCACCGGGGCCGCCGAGCCAGAGAGGGACAGCGCCAGCACCGACACCCGCTCCTCTTCCTCGAACCAGGCCGCGTCAGGACGGACGCGCCACGAGACCTCGTCGCTCATGAGGCTAGGGCCTCACCGACAGCGGGTCGATGATCGCGGTGTCGTTGATCCGCGGGCTCGCGAACATCCGGTCCATCCAGCCCGCTTTGTCGAGCCGCTCGGGCGTGATGATGTCGGCCCGCGTGTGCGACACCTTCGGGTGGAAGGGCCGCTCCAGGTTCTCGCGCGAACCGACGAGCTCTTCGTGCAGCTTCTCGCCGCGACGGAGCCCGGTGTAGACGATCTCGACGCTCTTGCCCGACATCGCGATCATGCGCTTGGCGACCTCGAGGATCGACACGGGCTCACCCATGTCGAGGATCAGCACCTCGCCCGCACGCCCGATGCCGCCCGCCTGGACGACCAGCTGGCACGCCTCGGGGATCGTCATGAAATACCGCGTCGCCTCGGGGTGCGTGACCGTGATCGGCCGCCCCTCAGCGATCAGCCGCTGGAACGTCGGAAGCATCGACCCGCGGCTTCCGATCACGTTGCCGAATCGCACCGAGAGGTACCGCATCCCGGTCTCTGATCCCGCCCAGGCGGTGAGCTTCTCGGCGACGCGCTTGGAGTGTCCGAGCACGCTCGTCGGGTTGGCCGCCTTGTCGGTGGAGATGTTGACGAAGGTGTCGACGCCGACGGCACGCGCGGCGTTGATCACGTTGAGCGTGCCTAGCACGTTCGTCTTCCACGCCTCGTCGGGGTACTGCTCGAGCATCGGCAGGTGCTTCAGAGCGGCGGCATGGAACACGACCTCTGGCCGACGGTCGACGAAGATGTCGAGCAGATTCTGCTCTTCCCGGATGTCCGCGAGGACGACGTCGCGAGAATCGAGCAGCCCGTGTCCGAGCGTCCCGAGCTGAGCCACCTGAAGGCCGGTCTCGTCGCGGTCGATCATGATCAGCTCGCTCGGCCCGTACTTGGCCAGCTGCCGGCACAGCTCCGAACCGATGGAGCCACCGGCACCGGTCACGAGCACGCGTCGACCGGTGATGTACCCGGCGATCAGCTCGACGTTAGTGTCGACGGGGTGGCGTCCGATCAGATCCTCGATGCTGATGTCGCGCACGTCGGTGACGGACTGCTCCCCCGACGCGAGCGTCGCCAGCGTCGGGGTGACGGCAACCCGTAGACCGGCGCTCTCGGCGCTGTCGCTCAGGGTTCGCAACAGGGTGCTGTCTGCGTGGGGGATGGCGATGACGGCCAGCTTGGCTCCAGTGCTCTTGGCAACCGATGCGATGTCGCGCGTGGTGCCGAGCACCGGAACGCCTCGCAGACGGAGGTTGCGCTTGGCCGGGTCGTCGTCCAACAGCCCAACGGGCCGGATCGGTGAAGACGGGTCGGTCGTGACGTTGGCGAGCAACTTATCGCCGAGGAACCCCGCGCCGATGATCAGCGCCGCCTCAGCGTCGGCGCCGGGCTTGCGCGCACGCTCGATCGCGAGACGAGCCACGTAACGCACGCCGAACATCAGCAGCAGCACGAACGGGAACGCGAGCAACAGGGTGCCGCGCGGAATGCCAACGAGTGGTCCGAGCGGGATCACGATCAAGGACAGCAGCACACCCTCAAGGACCACGATCAACGCCACTACGCGGACCTCGTCGAACGAGCCGTAGGTGAATCGCCCGCGGTAGAGGGCTGTCGCGAATCCGACCGCCATCTGGATGACGCCGGCGAGAAGCGCGAGCACGATCGTCGCGATCCACCCTTGCGCATCCATCGCGAACTCGAAGCGCAGTCCGATCGCCAGGACGACGCCGAAGATCCAGGCGAGCCCATCGACCACCGCGGCCAGCAGTCTGCGTCGCCGCTGCTCGACGGATACCTCGGACACCTCGGACAATATTGGAATATTGCCGGTAGACACGTCGACAGACCCATCCGGAATCAAGATACGGAGCCCCCTCAGACTTATTCACTCCCCTGGAGATATGTTCTCACAGCGAATGAGCAGGTCTGTGCGTTAGGGCGTGCCCTCGCCGTCCGGCGGCGGATCGGTGCCGGGATCGGGTTCGCCGCCGCCGGGGTCCGTGACCGGCGGAGTGACGCCGGTTCCCGGGTCGGTGCTTCCCTCCGTGGGCGGATTCTGGGTCCCGTCGCCCTGCTGCTGTTGCTGCTGCGGCTGCCACTGATCCGCCTGCTCGCGCTGGTCACGCTCGATCTCGAACCGCAGTTGGTCCGCGGCCAACGCGACGAACGCATCCCGGTAGGCGGCCAGTGCGGAACGCCCCTCGACCGCCCACAGATCCGCGGCAGCGACGCGCGCCGCCGCATCCGACACGGCCGTGCGCAGCGACTCCTCGCCGTCCGGGTAGCGGGCGATCGCGGCAGCCGCCGCGGGCACGAACGAGGCGGCGTACGCATCCACCGCCGCGTCTGCGGCGGGCCGGAGAGCATCGAGCCGCTCCCGAACCGCCCGCATTTCGGCGGTCGCGTCATCCATCGCGACCAGACGCTCCTGCACGCCGTCGATCGCGCCGCCGACCTCCACGAGCGAATCCTCGTCGATGTCGGCACGTGCGTACTCGGCGGGCAGCTCGGGAACGGTGATCGCCGCCAGCCCCGAGGCGTAGGCGTCGACGGCCGCGAGCGCCGTGGCGAGCGTGGCGGCGTCGGTCACCGCGATCGGCGCATCGTCGGTCTCACCGGCCGGATCGGGGGCGGTGCTCGTCCCGGTGAGCGCACTCCGAAGCGGGGCGACTTCCGCCGTCTGCGCATCGATGTCGGCGATGAGCCGGTCCTGAGCCGTCTTCAAGGACTGGTGAGCATTCAGAAGGGCGGCCTCATCGGCCTCCAACGAGTCCACGGCACTCGCGGCCGGGCTGGCCGTGGCCATCTGGATGCCGCCGACGGTGCCGGCGATCACGAGTGCTACGACGGCGAGCGAGGCTGCCGACAGCGTCACGGCGTCGACCGACCGTCTCGGGCGCTTCTTCGAACGGGAGGACTCCCCGGAACCTGCACCGACCGGAACGGCGGTGCGGGCGGCAGCCTGAACCATGTCGGCGAGCGCCCTGGCGTCTGCGTCGGACGTCGCCGCTGCGCCACTCTGCCGCGGCTCCCCGATCATCTCCCGCAACCGGCGAGCCGTGTGGTGGTCGTCGAGCACCACACTCCCTGCGTCGCCGGCGAGGGGCCCGTCGGGGAAGAGATCGTTGAGGTGCGTCATGTCGCCTTCATAGGAATCGGTAGTCTCGGAAGACGATACCGCCGATCGCACCCGACCATGCTGGAGAGCTATGGACATCCATGACTACCTTCGGGTGTTCCGTCGACAGATCGTCGTCATCGTCGCGAGTGTTCTGATCGGGCTCTCCACCGGCGCGCTGGTCGCGATGCTCACTCCTCCCCGCTACCAGGCTTCGACCGAGGTCATGGTGGCCGCGCAGGTCGCCGACACGGCCACGCCCGCGGAACGCTCGCTCGCCACCGGGTACGCGAAGCAGGCCGTCGAGACCTACCGCTCGCTCATCACGAGCTCCCTCGTGCTCGACCCCGTCACCGAAGACCTCGGCCTCACCACAGCCCCCACGGGCATCAGCGCCTCCGCACCCCTCAACAGCGCGATCATCACGATCACCGTCGACAACCGCAACCCGGGGCAGGCCGCCCGCATCGCGAACGCCGTCGCCGAGAGTTTCGCCACCGTCGTCACCGACACGCTCGAGAGCCGCGACCAGGCCGCCGCATTCAGCATCCGGATCGTCACGCTCGAACCCGCTCAGGTGCCGACGAATCCCGTCGCGCCGAACCTCTCCCTGTCTCTCATCATCGGCTCACTGCTCGGGCTCGCGGTCGGCGTCGGCGTCGCTCTCCTGCGTGCGACGCTCGACCGCCGGGTGCGCGTCGCCGCCGACGTCGAGGCCGCCGTGCCGGTTCCCGTCCTCGGACAGATCCCGCTCGACCCGGACACGAGAGAGCACCCCCTCGCCATGAGCACCGCACCGCACGGCCTCCGCGCCGAGGCCTACCGCAGCCTCCGCACCAACGTGCGCTTCTTCTTCTCCGGCAACCAGGGCGTGTTCGTCGTGACCAGCTCCGGCCCGGGCGAGGGCAAGTCGACCACCGCGGCGAACCTGGCGCTCGCCTTCGCCGACGCCGGTCAGCGCGTGGCCCTGCTCGACGGCGACCTCCGGCTCCCCCGCGTGGCGGAGTACTTCGGTATCGAGGGCGGGATCGGGCTCAGCGACGTGCTGGCCGGACGCGTGCACCTCAACGACGTCATCCAGCGCTGGGGCCGCAGCGCCCTGTTCGTCCTCCCGGCCGGCACCGTGCCGCCGAACCCGGCCGAGCTGCTCGGCTCTTCCGCGATGGAGAGCCTGATCGAGGCGCTCACAGAAGCCTTCGACGTCGTCATCATCGACGCGCCACCGCTGCTGCTCGTGACGGACGCCGCCGTGATCGCCCGCGTCACGACCGGAGCCCTGCTGATCGCCGCCGCCGGATCGTCGCAGGCGAACCGGCTCGCCGACGCAGCCAAGAGCATCGAGTCGGTCGGAGCCCGCGTGCTCGGAACGGTGCTGACGAAGGCTCCGGTCAGCGCGGCCGCGAGCACGGCCTACGGCACCGCCGCGCCGACCACGACGCACTGACCACACGCAGCGGCCGGTCGTCCCACCGCCGCTGTGGAAGAATACCGGGATACCGTTTTCACGGCCCGCCTTGATCGGCAGCGGTCGCATTGCATCAGGGGGAATCTGCCGCGTGGAACTTCGCGACTATGTGCGTGTGCTGCACAGAAACTGGATCCTGATCCTCGTCCTGATGGTCCTCGGCCTCGCCGGCGGTGCCGGCTATGCCGCACTCCAGCAGCCGAAGTACGTCGCATCGACGCAGCTGTACGTCTCGGTCCGCACCGAGGGCGCCGCCACCGGCGACCTCGTGCAGGGCACGACCTTCGCACGACAGATGGTCACGAGCTACGTCGACGTCGTCGGCACGGCGCTCGTGCTCGAACCCGTGATCGATGAGCTCGGCCTCGACGACTCGGTCTCGGGGCTCAGCAGCCGCGTCACCGCGACCACGCCGCTCAACACGGTGCTGATCGACGTCAGCGTGACCGACGGAGACCCCGAGCAGGCCGCGGCCATCGCCAACGCCGTCGCGACCAGCTTCCAGGACGCGGTGCAGAAGACGCTCGAGCAGCCCGCCACCGAAGACGCCGTCAGCCCGGTGCGCATCACCGTGACCGAGCCCGCCATCGCCTCCTCCACTCCGACGAGCCCCAACGTGCGCCTGCTGATCATCCTCGGCGGCATCATCGGCCTCGCACTCGGCCTCGGCATCGCGATGCTCCGCACCGTGCTCGACAATCGCATCCACACGCTCCACGACATCGAGGCGCTCACTGATCGCCCCGTCCTCGGCGGCATCGCGTACGACCCGGATGCCACCAAGCGTCCCCTCATCGTGCACGCCGACCCGCGCAGCCCGCGCGCCGAGTCGTTCCGCAGCCTGCGCACGAACCTGCAGTTCCTCAACCTCGACTCGGGCCCCCGCATCTTCGTCGTCTCCAGCGCCGGCCCCGGCGAAGGAAAGTCGACGACCACCGCCAACCTCGCCATCGCCCTCGCCGAGACGGGAGCCCGCGTGGCTCTGGTCGACGGCGACCTGCGGCTGCCCCGCGTGGCCGACTACCTGGGCATCGAGGGCGGCGTCGGACTCACCGACGTGCTCATCGGACGCGTGGACGTGGCCGACGCGCTGCAGAAGTGGGGCACGTCCGACCTATACGTGCTGCCGAGCGGTCAGGTCCCGCCGAACCCTAGCGAGCTGCTCGGCTCGGCCGCGATGGATCAGGTGCTCAAGTCGCTCGGTGACTACTTCGACTACGTGCTGATCGATGCCCCGCCGCTGCTGCTGGTGACCGACGCGGCCGTGGTGGGAAGCAAGACCCGCGGAGTGATCCTCGCCGCCGCCTCCGGCAAGACCAAGAAGCAGGAGCTCTCCGGAGCACTGCGTGCACTCGAGAACGCCGGCGTGCAGATGCTCGGCGTGGTCGTCACGATGCTGCCGACCAAGGGCCCCGACAGCTACGGCTACGGCTCCTACACCTACGGCTCGACGCACGACCTCGACGGCGAGACGTCGACGGATCGGCGGAAAGCGAAGAAGGCCAAGAAGGCGAAGAGCGCCAAGAAGCGCGCAACCGCCCGAGCCTGACCTGCCCCCGACCGAGCCGCACTACTTCGTCGGCGCCACCCGGAAGACGATGCCGTGATAGAGCACGAAGCGCAGCAGGACCACGATGACGATGCTCGTCAGGTTCACGAGGTTGACGGCGACCGCCCCCGGCTCACGACCGAGGATCGCGCCGACCGCTTCGACGCCCACCCAGACGAGCACGGCGCCGATGGCCGTGCAGACCGCATTGGTCACGAGGAACAGCGTGACCTCGGAGACCCGTCCGCGACGGTCCCGGTGGCGGAACGTCCACTCGCGGTTGCCGATGTACGCGTTCACCAGCGCGACGAGGGAGGCGACGATCTTCGCGGCGACCACATCCCATCCCCACACGAAGACCAGCAGATTGAAGACGCCGACCTCGATGATGGTGCTCAGCGCACCCACGACGAGGAAACGGCTGCCGACGCTGGCGATGCGACGGATGCGGGAGGGAGGGTTCATGGCTCAACTAGGCTACTGGCTGATCCCCGCGCCCTCCGCCACCCCAAGGACCCCGTGACCCTTCGCCACCTCGCCGTCGTCATGCCCGCCTACAACGAGGCCGAGGGCATCCAGGGCTTCATCGACGAGATCCGTGACTGCGTCTCCCCCCTGGCCGATCACGTCTCCTTCCACGTCGCCGACGATCGCTCCACGGATGCCACGGCCACGGTGTTCGACGCCGTCTCCGACGTGACCGTCGAGGTGCAGCCGCTGAACCGCGGCCACGGCCCGACCGCGCTCTCGGCCTACCGTGCCGGGCTCGCCGCCGACCCCGACGTGCTGGTGCATGTCGACGGCGACGGGCAGTTCTACGGGAGCGACTTCGTTCGGCTCATCAACGCACTCACGACCGAAGACGCCGATGTCGTCCACGGCGTGCGCGACGGCCGCACCGACCCCTGGTACCGCAAGGTGCTCACGGGCGCCGTCGGCCTGCTGATCGCCCTCGCCGCCGGACGCCGCATCCCCGACGTCAACACCCCGCTTCGTGCCTATCGCCCCGACGCCCTGCGACTGCTCGTCGACGCGACCCCGGCCGACGCCACGGTCCCGCACGTGCACTTCTCGCTCGCCGAGGCGCGCGCGGGCTTCACCGTGCGCTACCTCCGCGTCGCCAGCATCCCTCGTCGGGGCGAATCGACCACGGGCACCATGTGGGGGCGAGGGAACTCGGTCACCCTGCCGCCGAAGCGTCTGCGCCGGTTCGTTCGCGTCGCCCTCGTCGAGGCGTGGACCCTCTCTCTGCGGCCATCCGCTCCCCTGCGCGGCATCCGTCTTCCGGAGACCGTCGCGCGATGACCCGAGCACGCACGGTCGTGTTCTGGGCGGCGGCCGTCGCCCTGCTGATCGGTCACGTCATCGTGGCCTGGCACAGCCTCGTGGTGTGGCGCTTCTGGGAGGACGAGGCCTTCAACCTCACGGTCCCGCTCAATCTGTTGGACGGACTCGGATACTCCAGCGACGGCGTGCTCTCCGGCTCGACCATCACGCCGTTCGACCCGCGTATCTCGACCGGGCCCGTCGTGCTCCTGCCCGTCGCCGCGCTCCTCGCGACCGGGATGGACCCGGTGCTGGCCGCACGTCTCGTCCCCTTGGCCTTCTGGGTGGCGCTCCTCGCCGGCCTCGCCGTGATCGGGCGACGCATCGGCGGACGCTGGGCCGCTCTGCTCGCCGTGGCCGTGCCCCTGGCGTTCACTGCGGATGCCGGCTTCTCCCCCATCCAGGGCCCCGCCGATCTGCTGGGCGAGATCCCCGCGGCCGCGCTCCTCGTCTGGGCCCTCACACTGCTTCCCCGCCGCGCCTGGCTCGCCGGGCTCCTCGTGGGCCTCGCGATCCAGGCGAAGCTCATCGCCGCCCTCGCCCTCCCCGCCTTCGCCATCGCCCTGTGGGTGCTCTCCGACGGCACCGGCTGGGCCCGGGTGCGCGACACGCTCCGGCGGTCGTGGCTGCCCCTCCTGCTGGCCACCGTGCCGACGCTGCTCCTCGAGCTGGGCGCGCTGCTGTCGCTGGGGTTCTCCGGTTATTGGCAGCACGTGCGCGACTTCGCCCACTTCCTCCGCACGGGCGGGCAGGGCGACGCCGCGACCACGGTGCTGCAGAAGCTCGGCACGCTGGCGGACTCCTGGTCGCTGCCCGGTTTCGTCGCCGTGTTCGGAGCGGTCATCGCCCTCGGCCTCGCCATCACCGGCATCGTGCGGCGCTGGCGTGACGCGAGCGCAGCGGACCGGATCGTGATCGCCTACGCCGTAGCGGCGATCGTGGGCGCGCTCGCGTTCGTCGGCTGGTGGGCCACCGCCTCCCGCCTGCCGCTGTGGGTTCGGCACCCCGCGCCCGGCATCCTCGCGTTCTTCCCCGTCATCGCCGCGGCCGCGCTGTGGGCGGTGGCCGCCCTGCCCCGCCGCAAGGGCGCGCGCGTCATCGGGATCATCGCCGCGTCCGCTCTGGCCGCCATCATCGCCGGCGGCGGCGTGAGTCATGTCGTGTCGACGTACGAGCCCCGCACCACGCTGGAGAGCCAGCGCACGGCCCTCGTGCCGCTCACGGCCTGGGTCGAGGCGAACGATGTCGAGTGGCTGGCGGCCGAGCCCTGGGGGTACGCGGTCGCGCCCATCGTGCTGACGGGTGCGCACGTCGGGCTCTTCGACGCCCCCGCCATGGCCGACGTGCCACGGCTGACCACTCAGCCCTGCACCACCGAGACGCTCGTCGACGCCGGCCAGTACCGCATCTGCGCGGCACCCTGACCGCCGCCCCTCGCTCCCCGTACACAGAGAACCGGCCGACCGCTGAGATCAGCGACCGGCCGGTTCCGAGGTTCTGCGAGCGTCAGAGCGAGAGGCGCTCCTGCACGACCTCCGCCAGTCGTCCGGCGTAGGCGTGCACCGACTCCGCATCGGCGGCTTCGACCATCACCCGCACCAGGGGCTCGGTGCCGGACTTGCGCAGCAGCACGCGGCCGGAATCACCCAGCTCACCCTCGATGTCGCGCACAGCCTGCTGCACGACCTCGTCGTCTGCGACGCGATCCTTGTCGACGTCGCGCACATTGATGAGCACCTGCGGGTACACGGTCATGATCGATGCGAGCTCCGCGATCGACTTCTTCTGCCGCGCCATCTCCGCCACCAGGTGGAGGCCAGTGAGGATGCCGTCGCCGGTGGTGGCGTACTCGCTCATGATCACGTGACCGGACTGCTCGCCGCCGAGCGCGTATCCGCCCTCGTTCATGTCTTCGAGCACGTAGCGGTCGCCGACGGCGGTCTGACGCACCGTGATGCCGTGCTCGCGCATCGCGACATGCAGGCCGAGGTTGCTCATGACGGTCGCGACGAGCGTGTCGTCTGTGAGGCGTCCGCGCTCCTTCATCGACACCGCGATGATGGCCATGATCTGGTCACCGTCGATGTGATTGCCCTCGGCGTCCACGGCGAGGCAGCGGTCGGCGTCGCCGTCGTGGGCGATGCCGATGTCGGCGCCCAGACGCACGACAGCCTCGGCGAGGTTGTCGAGGTGGGTCGAGCCGACTCCGTCGTTGATGTTCCAGCCGTCGGGGTCTGCCCCGATGACCGTCACCTCGGCGCCCGCATCGCGGAACGTCTCGGGCGAGACCCCGGATGCCGCGCCGTGGGCGCAGTCGAGCACCACGTGGATGCCCTCGAGACGATTCGGCAGCGAGCCGAGGAGGTGCACGACGTAGCGGTCCTCCGCGTCGGAGAAGCGGTCGACACGACCGACGCCGGCACCCGTCGGGCGCAGCATCTCGCCGTGCATGGCCTCTTCGATGCGCTGCTCGACCTCATCGGGGAGCTTGCGGCCCCCGCGGGCGAAGATCTTGATCCCGTTGTCGGGAGCGGCGTTGTGCGAGGCCGAGATCATGACACCGAAGTCGGCGTCACGGTCGGCGACGAGGAACGCCAGCGCCGGGGTCGGGATGACACCGGCCTCGAGGACGTCGACACCCGAGGAGGCGAGCCCGGCCGAGACGGCCGACGTCAGGAAGTGTCCGGAGACCCGGGGGTCGCGGGCGACCACTGCGGTGAGTCGCTTGCCTTCGGCTTTGCGAGCCTCCGCAGTACGGCCCTGGCCCAGGACGACAGCAGTCGCCTGGGCCAGGGTGAGCGCCAGGTCGGCGGTGAGGATGCCATTGGCAAGTCCTCGCACGCCGTCCGTGCCAAAGATCGGCATCGGAGCAGTGGACCTTAACGCTTCGAGTACTGAGGCGCCTTACGGGCCTTCTTGAGTCCGGCCTTCTTGCGCTCCTTGACGCGAGCGTCACGCGAGAGGAAGCCGGCCTTCTTCAGGGTCGGACGGTTGTTCTCCTCGTCGATGCCGTTCAGCGAACGGGCGATGCCGAGGCGGAGCGCACCGGCCTGGCCCGAGGGGCCACCACCGGAGATGCGCGCGATGACGTCGTATGCACCGGTGAGGTTCAGCACCGTGAACGGGTCGTTGATCAGCTGCTGGTGCAGCTTGTTCGGGAAGTAGTCCTCGATCGTGCGGCCGTTGACCGTGATCGTGCCCGAGCCGGGGACGATGCGCACGCGGGCGATGGCCTGCTTGCGACGGCCGACAGCGGCACCCGGGACGCTGAGGACGGGGCGGGGAGCCGCCTCGACCACGTCGGTCTCCGGAGTCGACGTCGAGAAGTTCTGGGGGGTTTCGGTGGTGTCCTGGATGTCAGCCACGAGTATGTCCTTAAGTCTTTACGGCGCTTACTGGGCGACCTGGTCGAGGGTGTACGTCTGCGGCTGCTGCGCGGCGTGCGGGTGCTCGGCACCGACGTACACCTTGAGCTTGGTCAGCTGCTGGCGGCCGAGGCTGTTCTTGGGGAGCATGCCACGGATGGCCTTCTCCACAGCGCGAACCGGGTTCTTCTCGAGGAGCTCGGCGTAGGTGACCGACTTCAGGCCGCCCGGGTAACCCGAGTGGCGGTAGGCCAGCTTCTTCTGGAGCTTCTGACCGGTGAGCGCGACCTTGTCGGCGTTCACGATGATGACGAAGTCACCCGAGTCGATGTGGTTGGCGAAGGTCGGCTTGTGCTTGCCACGCAGGAGCGTAGCGGCGTGCGAAGCCAGACGGCCGAGAACGACGTCGGTGGCGTCGATGACGACCCAATCGCGCTGGACTTCGCCAGCCTTGGGGGTGTAAGTGCGCGTCACGATAGTGCTGCTTTCTTGTGTCGAACGGAGAAGTTCGTGAATCCCACTCCGGGGTGGTTCTTCCCGACAGGGAGGAACACGCCAGTGGAGGGCTCACGTTCGGACGATGCCCACTTCCCGCGAACGGGAAAGGCACCAAAGGGAAATCATACGCCACCGGGCGCGGATGCCCAAACCGCCGACTCAGTCGGGTTTGACCGTGACCAGGATCGGGCGGTGGTCGCTCGACCCCTGGGGCAGCGTCGTGATGCGCTCGATCTCGAAACCGGCCGAGGTCGCGAAGTCGTAGTGCCCGCGGAACACCCGGTAGCGCGTGTAGGTGTGGTCGTCGCTGAGCGAGAGGGCATAACCGTGGTCGCGCACGGCCTGACCGAGGTTCTCCTTGAAGATCGGGTAGTTGTAGTCGCCGACCATCAGCTGCGGCAGACCCTCCCCGAGAGTCGCGAGCTCGGTGAGCGCCGCGCGGATCTGGTGCCGACGCAACGAGTTCAATGCGGTGAGCGGTGCGGCATGGAACGAGGCGACGATGAAATCCTGGGCGTCGTCGATGTCACGCAGCCGAGCGCCGAGCACACGCTCGTGAGCGGGTTTCGCGATCCGGTCGTGCAGCGACTTCTTCAACCCGAGGGTGCGGATCGACTGCAGATGGTAGGTGCTCGAGCGGTAGAAAAGCGCGAGCCCGAGGCGGTTGCCCTGCGTCGCGTCCGCGAGGACCAGGTCGCCGATCTCTGCGGGCAGCTCCGGAACGTCGCACTCCTGCAGACACAGGATGTCGGGGTCGTGCTCGCCGACGATGGCGGCGAGTTCACCGGCCGCGCGATGCTTCTGGAGGTTGTAGGAGATGACCTTCATGACCGTTCCACGCTACTCGCCCAGGCTGTGGTCGGGCTCCGGATCACGAACGCGGCTCGTACCGTCACGTCGAGCCCGCGTCTGCTCCGCGCGCGTCGCGAGCAGCTCGTCGGCGGGGTAGCCGACCTCGGTGAGGATCAGGCCGCGCGCCGCCAGGACCTTGAACTCGCTCGTGCGCGTCAGGGCGTCGCGCAGCACCACGACATCCTCGACGTCGAGGCGTCCCTCCCCCACCGCCGCGCACGCGCCGACGAGTGCGCGCACCATGCTGTGGCAGAACGCGTCGGCCTTGACCTCGGCGACGAGGACACCTTCGGCATCACGTACCCAGCGGTAGTCGAGCAGCGTGCGGATCGTCGTCGCCTCTTCGCGTGGCTTGCAGTACGAAGCGAAGTCGTGCAGGCCGATGAGGCTGCGGGCCGCGGCATCCATCGCCTGTTCGTCGAGATTCCCGCGGATGTTCGTCGTATCGTGCCGGCGCAGTGGATCGAATCCGGCCTGCGCATCGGCGAGACGGTAGCGGTAACGCCGCCACACCGCCGAGAACCGGGCGTCGAAGCCCTCGGGAGCGATCGACGTCTTCGTGACGGTCACGTCGGAGTAGGCACCGAGCACCCCGCGCATGCGCCCGGCGATGGTCTCCGCCGGAGCCAGCGGAGCCCGTCCCTGCCTGGCCTCGATGCGCGACCACTGCTTCTCGTCGAGATCGACGTGCGCGACCTGACCGCTGGCGTGCACTCCCGCGTCGGTGCGGCCCGCGACGACGAACTGCACGTCGGAGCCGACGATCCGCGCGAGAGCCGCCTCGAGAGTCCCCTGCACGGTGCGAAGCGTCGGCTGCTTGGCCCACCCGCGGAAGTGGGTGCCGTCGTAGGCGATATCGAGCCGGATGCGCACGGAGCAAGCCTAGGACACGTCCGCGGACGTGCCCGGGCGACCTCAGATGCCGCCGTCGATCGAACGGATCGTGACGCTGGGCTCGTCCGGCACCATCACCTGCGTCTCGCGGTTCAGGCTCTCGCCGCGGAAGAACCGCTTCGACCGCGGGAACAGGTACCAGACGAACATCAGCACCAGACCGAACGCGAGCGAGCCGACGCCGATCACGAATGTGCCGCCGATGCCGAACAGGACGGTGTATCCGTAGTCGACGTCCCACATGTCGATCGCGGACTGGATGAATGCCCAGGTCAGCATGAGTCCGCCCAGCAGCGGGAAGAGTCCCTTGAAGAAGAACTCCCGCGGCGACGACGTCAGATCCTTGCGGAAGTACCAGACGCACGCGAAACCCGTGATGGCGTAGTAGAACGCAATCGCGAGGCCGAGCGAGAGGATCGAGTCCTGCAGGATGTTGTCGCTGATCAGCGTCATGCCGATGTAGTACGCCGAGGCGACCACGCCCATGACAATCGTCGAGAACGACGGCGTCTTGTAGGTCGGGTGCACGTCCTTGAACTTCGCCGGCAGGGCGCGGTACACGCCCATCGCGAGCGTGCCGCGGGCGGTCGGCAGGATGGTGGTCTGCGTCGACGAGATCGCCGAGATGATCACCGAGACGACGAGCACCCAGCCGAACGGGCCCAGCAGTCCGTCCTTGATCGCGAGGAAGAAGTCGTCGGCGTTCGCCTCGTTGCCGAGGCCCGTGCCGCTCTCCCCCAGACCGGCGTACATCATGGCCGCGATGGTGACGGCAACATACGTGACCAGCAGGATGACGGTGGTCAGCAGCGCGGCGCGGCCGGGAATGCGCTTCGGGTCCTTGGTCTCCTCGTTCAGGGCGAGGCAGGTGTCCCAGCCCCAGTAGATGAAGAGGGCGAGCAGGATGGCCTCGGTGAAGCCCGACCAGTCCGTGAAGGCGAAGGGGTTCATCCACTCCCAGGAGAAGGGCGTGGGGTTCGGGGCGGTGCCGGCGAAGAACTGCCACAGCGCGGTCACCACGAAGATCGCGAGCGCCAGGTACTGGATGCCCAGCAGGATGTTCTGGATGCGCTCGCCGATCTCGACTCCACGCCAGCTGACCCAGGTCATCGCGGCGATGAAGAGCACGGCGACGACGACCACGCGCCAGTCGTTGTTCTCGAGGTCCTGTCCGATCAGTGACCAGAAGTAGACCGAGGCGATCTGGGCGAGATTGGCGAGCACGACCATACCGGCGACGGCGACACCCCAGCCGCCCATCCAGCCCACCCACGGCCCGAAGGCCTTGGTGCCCCAGGTGAAGGTCGTGCCGCAGTCGGGCACCGCGTTGTTGAGCTCTCGATACGCGAAGGCGATCAGGAGCATCGGGACGAAGGCGATGATGAAGGCGATCGGCGCCTGCGCACCGACGGCGAGCACCACGAAGCCGAGCGTCGCGACGAGCGAGTAGACCGGGGCCGTCGAGGCGAGACCGATGACGGTCGACCCCCAGAGTCCCAGGGTTCCCGCAGCCAGACCCTTGCCGTCGGGTCGTTCCAGATGAATGGGCGTCGTTGCTGCCATGTCAGAACAGTAGAGCCACCACGGTTATCGCGTCAACGGTTTCTTTCACCGACCGAATCCGCGGCCAACGGCGCATCCTGGCAACGGAATCCGCAGATTCAACCCCTTTCGAGCATCCCCTCGGCATGGTCGGCGACCCATTCCATCAGCGGCAGCATCCGCTCCATCAGATCGCGGCCGAGCGGAGTGAGGCTGTACTCCACGTGCGGCGGCACCGTCGGGAGCGACTCCCGATGCACGAGCCCGTCCTCGGCGAGCGTGCGCAGCGTCGAGGCGAGCATCTTCTCGCTGATGCCGTCGACCTCGCGACGCAGTGCACCCCAGCGGTGCGTGCCGTCGGACAAGCAGGAGAGCACGAGCACACCCCACTTGCTCATGATGTGGTCGAGGACGACCCGCGTGCCGCAGTTCTGATCGAACACGAACGGCGTGGATTCCTTTATCTGCGCGAAACTAACCGTCATGTGGGTACCTTACTTCAAAGTGGGTACCCGCAGATCGGAATGCGCAATGCCCGTCGCGAGGTTGTCGAGGGTGTCACTTACGAAAGGACCCTCATGACCATCCTCGTCACCGGCGCGACCGGCAACCTCGGACGCCTCATCATCGCCAGCCTTCTCGAGCGCGGCGCCGACCCGCAGTCGATCGTCGCCGGAGCCCGCGACACCGCGAAGGCCGCCGACCTCGGCGTGCGCGTCGTGCGCCTGGACTACACCGACCTCGCCTCGGTGGCCGCGGCCGTCGAGGGCGTCGACACCGTCGTGCTCGTGTCCGGATCGGAGGTCGGACAGCGGGTGGCCCAGCACCAGGCGGTCATCGACGCCGCGAAGGCCGCCGGGGTCTCCAAGTTCATCTACACCAGCGCGCCGAAGGCGACCACCAGCGATCTGGTCCTGGCGCCCGAGCACAAGGCGACGGAAGAGCTGATCGCCGCCGCGGGACTTCCCGCCGTGATCCTCCGCAACAACTGGTACACCGAGAACTACGCCGCCGACCTCGCCCGCGCCGCCGAGACCGGCGTGCTCACCTCGGGCACCGGTGACGGACGGGTCGCCTCGGCCAGCCGCAAGGACTTCGCAGAAGCGGCGGCCGTCGTCGCGCTCGAAGACGGACACGTCGGCGAGGTCTACGAGCTGGGCGGCGACGTCGCCTGGACCTACAGCGATCTGGCCTCGGCCCTCTCCGAGGTCACGGGGCGCGAGGTCGCATTCGTCCCGGTCTCGTTCGACGACCAGCTCGCAGCCCTCCGCGAAGCCGGTCTCGATCAGGGAACGGCCGGATTCGTCGCCGCGCTCGACGCCGGGATCCGCGGTGGCGCCCTGGCCGAGACCGACGGGACGCTCGCGCGGCTGATCGGACGCCCCACCACCCCGCTGGTCGAGGGGCTGCGCGCGATCGCCTGATCGCCACCGGGTGTTCCGCGGGATGCCGCCCTCCTCCGAGGGCGGCATCCCCCGTGTCATCCTGCGGGTGCTGCCTCTGCGGACTGCACGTGCACGACCGTGAGGGTGATGCTGTCCGGCCGGAGCCCCCGCGTCTCGAGCACCGCATCGACCGCGGCGTGCACGGCGCGAAGGGCATCCGCCGATCTCGCGTCGGAGTCCACCCCGATCGACACCTCCACGGCGATGCCGTCGCCCACCGGCGCGACCGACACCAGCGGCTCGTCCTCCGGTCGCCCGCCGAGCGCCGCGGCCCCCGCGCGCAGCAGATTCGAGATGAGCGAACCGGAGCGGTACACGGAGCGCACCCCGGGAGACGCTCGCACCGCCTTCTCGATCTCGGCGGCGACCACCGCCCCTGCATCGGTGACCCTCAGCTCTCCTGCGTCCATGACGACACCTCCCTGATGTCCCGGATCGCGATGTCGATCGCGACGACGTTCAACTCCGTGTGCGCACGAAGGACCCGATCCACCTCGCCCCGGAGGCGGTCGGCGACCACCGGGATCGGCTGCCCGTGCAGCGCGCTGGCGTCGATCTCGACGCGGATCGGCTCATCCGCGACGGTCACGTCGCCGATGAGGCGGCAGCGCCCGATGAGGAGTCCCTGCACGGTGCTCTCGGCCGAGCGGATGAGTCCGCGCACCGCCCCCTCGGTGATCCCGAGATCCGTCGACGGATCCGGGGACTCGAACGGGATGCGTCGGCCCGAGCGCGCATCCATGGCGATGCCGCTGAGGATGCGGTCGACCCAGCTCCCCTCGACCTCCGGTTCCGCGGCGGTCTCGGCGGCCATCAGCTCCGCGCCGAGGCCGTGCAGACGTTCGAGCGCGTCCAGCGCCAGCTGACAGCCGGGCGACTCGTCGATCGAGCGGTCGGAGGGCTGTCGTCCCGCTTCGAGGTAGTCGGTGAGCTCGTCGAGCGTGTGCCCGTCGAGATCGCTCGGTTCCAGACCGAGACGGCGGACTTCTGGCATGTCTCTCTCGTCGGTCATCGCCACTCCTCCATCCGTACGATCATGTATTTCCGGGCCCGCGCGAGCAGTCCTCGCGCGGTGGAGACGGGAATGCCGAGCTCTTCCGAGATCTCCTCGTAGGAGTAGCCGCCGATCTCGCGCAGGACCCAGCATTCGCGCTGGGCATCGGGCAGCTCGCGCAGCGCGGCACCGACGGCGGCGACTCCGGCTCGCACCTCGACCACCGCCGACGGCGAGGCGTGCAACGGCGCCGGGCGATCGATGGAGTCGATGTCCACGACGGGTCGGGCCGCGCGGATGCGATCCACCGCCTTCCGACTCACGATCCGCATCAGCCAGCTCTTCACCTTCGACGGGTCGTCGAGCTCGCCGAACCGCTGCCAGGCGGTGACGAAGGACTCCTGCACGATGTCGTCGACATCGGCCGAGGCGTTCAGCATCCGCTGCGTGTACGCACGCATCATCGGCGTGTATCTCCGCACGAGCACCGCGAAGGCTTCGACATCGCCGTCCATCGCACGTCCGGCGACGATGCCGTCGTCGGCCTGCTCGAGCGCTCTGCGAAAGCGTTCCTCTTCCATCTGTTCCCCACCCCTCGATCCGATCCCCACAGGAGATTCGGAACCGACGCCTCACCGGATCGGATCCTCGCCGACCGACCTGGGAGTGATCGGGGAGGAACCCGGTCGGGTCCCTCCCCGCGTCCGCTACTTCTTGAACGCATCCTTGACGTTCTCGGCCGTGTCGCGGATCTCGCCCTTGGCCTGCTCGGCCTTGCCCTCGGCGATGAGCTTGTCGTCGTTGGTGACCTTGCCGACGGCCTCCTTCGCCTTGCCGGCGACCTTCTCCGCAGCGGCCTTGATCTTGTCTTCAGCGCCCATGGCGTCTCCTTTTCTCATCGCACCCGTGTCTCGGGTTCGCGTGTTCACGCACGTGGTCCGTGCGTTGGTCTGTGTCGCCGTCGCACCCGATCACCGCACTCTCATCGGCGAGCGGAAACCCTCGCTCCAGCGCCGGTCCGAGAGGTGCAGCAGGATCGGGATTCGAGACCCCAGCAGCTCGTCCCATTCGCCGATCGCCGCCTCGGCCGCCGCGACGACGTTCGCCAGTGGAGCCCCCGGCCGCACGGTCACGGCCAACTCGACCGCGCGCGTCTGACCGACACGGTAGGTGCCTGTGCGGGCCGAGAGCACATCGGGTCGCCGGATCAGCGGCTCGGTGAGCACGGCGTCGACCACGTTGCGATCGACAGTCGTCCGCCCGGTGGCGGTATGCACGTCGAGCACGGTCTTCGAGCGCCCACGTCGGCGCGAGATCAGGAACACCACCAGCAGGACCGTCAGCACCAGCGCAGCCGCCGCCGCGAACAGCAGCGGCATCGGCACCGGGCCGATGCCCATCACCTGCCACGTCCGGTCGTCGACGGATTTCCACGCGGCCGCGACTTCTGCCGCCGGCCGCCGCACCCACGCCGGCGGATCACCGGCGGAGAGCACTCCTGCCGCGAGAGCGACGGCTCCGGCGATCAGAAGCGCCGCACCCACGAGGAAGAGCACGCTGCGGTTCACGAATCGGTTCGTCGCGTTCATGCGACCACTCCGTTCGGTTCGACGATGACGCGCGGGGTGGCCGAGAAGCCGATCCCCGCGAGGATGTCGTTCGCTGCGTCCTCGGCGTCGGCCACCCGGACGAAGACGCCGCTGGTCGGAGTGATGCGGACTTCGACCGTGCGCCGGCCGACGAAGACGGCCACCCGGCTGCGTTCGACGCCGGCACGACGGGCTACCGCCGCGGCGATCGAGTCGGCGATCACGCCGTCGTCCACGAGCAGCGCGGTCCGTTCGGTGAGGCGTGCCCGCCGTGCCCGTCGTCCGGGCAGCAGTGCGAGCGCGATGAGCACCACGGCGAGAGCCGTGAGCACCCCACCCACGGCGAACAGCACCGGCGGCTGCTGCACCCCGACGGAGATCTCCTCGAGCGGTCGCGCTGCCGCATCACGGAAGCCGCCGTCGACAAGCCACCACACGGCGCCGGCGAGCAGCGCGATCAGGAGCAGGGCACCGATGGATGCGACCACCACCGCCGCGGCAGTGCGGGACGTGTGCGTCTCGCGACGCAGGACGCGGCGATATGTCGCCTGTTCGTTCGTCATCGCACTCTCCTCTCCGTACTCCGGTGGACGCCCGAGTACCGGACGTCCACGGTGCCGACCTGACGGCCGGCCAGTTCTCGCATGCCCTCGATCAGACCGGTGCGGAGTTCCTCCCCGCCGGCGACCAGGTCCGTTCGACGCGTCGATGCCACGGCCACGGGCACGGTGACCGCGATCCGCAGTGGACCGTGATCGTCCGACAGCTGCACCCCGACGTCGCGAGCCGAGACCCGGGCGACATCGTGCGCGATGCCCACGGCGAGCCGTTGCAGCGCGCGGGCGGTGAAGGTCGTCGTCCCCAGGACGGCACCTGCCTCCGCCAGGGGTGAGCGGTCGGCCGTCATGAGGAGGAGCGCCGGCCTCGGAAGACCTCGGCGAGCGCCCGCAGGTCGAGTCGACCGTCGATGATGCGGCCGGCGACCGCGCCCACCAGCATCGCCAGTGCCACGAGCACGAAGGCCCAGAAGCCCAGAGCCACCCAGGTCAACGCGAGGGCGGCCGCAGCCGCCGCTCCGATCACCGACGCGGTCACTGGACTCGCGTCTCCTGCGTGCCGTCGCCCTCGTCATCGGAGGGGATGTGCACGTCGTTGACGGTCACGTTGACCTCGGCGACTTCCATGCCGACCAGTTCCACCATGGCGCGGTGGATGGCGGCGCGGACGTCGTCCGCCACCTTCTGGAGCGAGACCGGGTACTCGGCGACGATCGTCACGTCGACCGCGACCTGAGTCTCCCCGACCTCCACGCGGATCCCCTGCGAGAGGTCGGTGGTGTTGAGCGCGTCGCGGATGGCCCCCACCATGCGCGCGGTGCCCCCACCGAGTGCGTAGACGCCGCTGACCTCGCGAGCGGCGATGCCGGCGATCTTCGCCACCACCGCATCCTCGATCGTGGTCTTGCCCGCAGCAGCCCCCTGCTGCGGTGCGACGATCTGGGTCTTGGGCTGAGTACTGCCGGTCACGTTCGCCATCTCGAGCTCCTTCATCCGTGTATCCGTCCCCCTGCGGAGTGCGGGTCGCCGTTCAGCGACACCACTAGGACGGATGCCGGGCGGAGAACGTCACAGATTCGTCGGAACTTTTTCGTCCCCGCCTGAGCGGGCACTCACAGTGCACTCCAAGGAAGAGAGTGCAATATTGCACTCCATGAGCGACAGTGCAGATTCACTGCGGGAGCAGCGCAAGCGCGAAACGTCCCGTGCACTCACCGATGCCGCCCGCCGACTGACGACGGAGCAGGGCTTCGCGGGTTTCACCATCGAGGAGCTGTGCGCCGAGGTGGGCGTGTCCCGACGCACCTTCTTCAACTACTTCGAGAGCAAGGAGAACGCGGTCTTCGGGTTCGCCACCATCGACTCGCGCCAAGAGGCCCTCGAAGAGGAGTTCGCCTCGCAACACGGTGACCTGCTCGACGACTTCATCGAGCTGACGATCCGCCGCTTCGAGCTGTTCAACCCGGTCGAGGATGCTCCGGCGATGTTCGCCGTGATCGAGCAGGAGCCGCGTCTGCTCAAGGCCGCGTTCGAGCAGCTCGCCAAGAACGAGCGTCGCGACATGGGGCTGATCGTCCGCCGCACCGGAGACGACGCTGATGCCGGACTCCGCGCCGAGGTGATCGTGCACACCGTCGGCGCGCTCGTGCGGATGAGCATGGACCAGCTCCTGCACCACCAGTCCACCGAGCCGTTCAGCGACCTCATCACCCGACGTCTCGACCTCGCCCGCTCGCTCTACGCACCGTCACAGAAAGACCTCTGAATGTCCGCCACCGCCACGAAGGATGCGCCCTTCCTGCTCACGAAGCGCCGCATCTGGATCATCTTCAGCGCCCTCATCGCGGGCATGCTGCTCTCCAGCCTCGATCAGACCATCGTCTCGACCGCCATGCCGACCATCGTCGGCCAGCTCGGCGGCGTCGACCACCAGGTCTGGATCACCACCGCCTACCTGCTCGCCACGACCATCGTGATGCCGATCTACGGCAAGTTCGGTGACGTCCTCGGCCGACGCAACCTGTTCCTGGTCGCCATCGCGCTGTTCACCCTGGCCTCGGTCGGCTGCGCCTTCGCCACCGACTTCTGGATGTTCGTCGTCTTCCGCGCCCTGCAGGGCCTCGGCGGCGGCGGCCTGATGATCCTGTCGCAGGCGATCATCGCCGACATCGTGCCCGCCAACGAGCGCGGCAAGTACATGGGCCCGCTCGGCGCCGTGTTCGGTCTGTCGGCCGTCGCGGGGCCGCTCCTCGGCGGCTACTTCGTCGACCACCTGACCTGGCAGTGGGCGTTCTACATCAACATCCCCGTCGGCATCGCCGCGTTCATCATCGCTCTGGTCGCGCTGAAGCTGCCGAGCAAGAAGGCCGAGAAGCCGATCGACATCTTCGGCGTCATCTTCCTCTCGATCGCGACCACCTGCCTGATCTTCTTCACCGACTTCGGCGGCGACAAGGAGTTCGGCTGGGATTCGCTGGCCACCTGGGCCTGGGGCGCCGGCCTGATCGTCGCAGCCACGGCCTTCGTCATCACGGAATCGCGGGTCAAGGACCCGATCATCCCGCTCAGCCTCTTCCGCAACCCGATCTTCGTGAACGCGACCGCGATCGGACTGGTGCTCGGAATCGGCATGTTCGCGGCGATCGGCTTCGTGCCGACCTTCCTGCAGATGTCGTCCGGCACCTCGGCGGCGGAATCCGGTCTGCTGATGATCCCGATGATGGTGGGCCTGATGGGCACGTCGATCTTCTCGGGCATCGCGATCTCCAAGACCGGCAAGTACAAGATCTATCCGATCCTCGGCACGATCATCACCGGCATCGCGATGGTCTCGATGACCACCCTGTCGGCCTCCACACCGATCTGGTTGATCTGCACGTTCCTGTTCGTGTTCGGCGCCGGGCTCGGCCTCATCATGCAGGTCGTCGTCCTGGTCGTGCAGAACGCGGTCCCCGCGGGCGAGCTCGGCACCGCCACCAGCACGAACAACTACTTCCGCGAGGTGGGCGCGTCGCTGGGAACCGCCGTGTTCGGCACGATCTTCACCACGCGCCTGACCGAGAACCTCACCGGGGTCTTCGCCGGGGCCGGTGCCTCGCCGGATGCCGCGTCGCAGGCCGCGTCCACGATCGACCCCGCGACGCTGAACACCCTCCCCGACGAGGTGCGCGACGGCATCGTCACCGCGTACGCGGACGCTCTGGCGCCGGTGTTCTGGTACCTCGTACCCTTCATCGCACTCGCACTCGTGCTGTCGCTGTTCCTCAAGCAGATCCCGCTGTCCGATCAGGCCGGACTCGTCGCCCGCGGCGAGGCGATCAGCGGTGAGGAAGCGGAGCGCATGGAAGCCGAGCAGCGCGGCATCGCCCATCCGGACGATCTCGCAACGGCGGATGCCGGGCCGACGGACACAGGTTCCACACCGACGGTCCGCTGATATCCTCGCGCCCTCACCCTTCCGATGAAGGGTGAGGGCGCGACGGTGTCAAGCCCCTCCCTTTCCGCGCAGCGAGCGGTCATCCTTCATCGTGGGGACAGGCAGGAGAACGATGGAGCACGACCCGGACCGCAGGTTCGCCCTGGCGCGCGTCGGCGACACCGACTGGGCGATCCATGATCTGCACTACCCGGAGGGCGATCACCGCCGAGTGGTCTGCACGATCTTCGAAGACGCGCCGACGGAGTTCGAGGTCCTGTGGCGACGCGACCTCCCCCTCGCCCTGCGGTACAGCTCCGCAGAGGACGTGCTCGACGCCGTCCGGAGGTTCCAGGACGCCTCTCGGGCGACGCGGCCGATCCCGATCCCGCACCTCCCACCGACGCGCAACCGGGGTGCGGGTCGGAGCGCTCCTCGCTGACACGCCGAGATGTCTCCGCTGGACGCACAGCGCCGGCCTGCGCAAAACTGACGTGAACACGCCGGCCCTCCCCCACCGCCTGGAGTCCTCATGACCTCTCCCGCACCCACCGCCACGTTCTGGAAGAGGTTCTGGGAAAAGGGCGGATGGTGGCGAGCGCTCCTCCTCACGGCCGCGTACTTCGTCCTCTTCCAGCTGCTCTCGCTGTCGTTCACTCCGCTCGCGCTGAACATCCAGGAACCGAGCAGCGCGGCGGGCCTCGCCGTGTTCTACGTCCTGCCCGAACTCGTCGGGGCCGTCATCCTCGCCGCCTTCACCCTCTCGGTCGGGTGGTGGCGCGAGGTCTTCGGCCGGCAGCCGATCCGCGGCCGAGGCTGGATGTGGATCGCCATCGTTGTGGTGCTGCTGTTCAACATCCTCCGCTTCGCGACGATCGACTACGGCAAGGCGGGCTTCGACGTCGTGCTGACGTGGCTCCTGGCCGGACTCCTGATCGGCTTCACCGAAGAGGTGCTCACTCGCGGCCTGGTCGTGAACCTGATGCGCAAGGCGGGCCACCGCGAGGTCGTGGTGGCCGTGGTCTCGGCCGCCCTCTTCGCGGGACTGCACGCGGGCAACCTGCTCAACGGGCAGAACCTCCTCGCGACCGGGTTCCAGCTGGTCTACACCTTCGCCTTCGGCATCCTGATGTACCTCGCGCTCCGCGTGACCGGAACGATCATCGCGCCGATCCTGCTGCACGCGAGCACCGACCCGAGCATCTTCCTGCAGACCGCCTACCCGGCGGAGGGCGCGCTCACGGGCTTCGCCGGTCTCGGCAACATCGTGGTGGTCGTCGCCGGCTTCGTGACGATCTTCTTCATCCGCGGCCGCGTCGGCGACACCCGCCCGGACCTCAGCGAGACACGTCCGGCCTGACCGCGCGTCACGCGTCGGTGCCGCGCTGCACCGACAGCGCCCACACCTGCTCGATCGGGGTGAAGCCGTCCTCGCCATCAGCACCGTGGAAGCCTTCGACGAACCGGCCGATGTCGGCCTGCCACGCGTCGTTCACCGGCGAGGCCTCGACGACACGCATCGCCGCTTCGAAGTCGTCGCATTCGACCAGGTGGAACAAGTCGCGACCGGAGCGCCAGATCGTCCAGTCGTGGATGCCAGCGACGCCGAAGAGGTCGCGCAGCGCGTCGGGGATCCGGGCGTGGTGGGCTCGGTAGTCGTCGACCGCGCCCTCGGCGATGATCGAATGCAGGGCGATGCGCATGTGGTCCCCTCCGCGCTCAGATCGATTCCGGTGGGACGATGAGTCCCGCGTCCTGCAGGGCGGTCCACAGCTCCGCAGGAATCACCGCCGTCGCGCGGGCGACGGCCTCCGTCACCTGCTGCACCCCGCGCATCCCCACGACGGCCGAGACCACCTGCGGCATCCGCAGCGGATACTGCACGGCGGCCGACGGCAGCGTCACGCCATGCGCGCGGCAGATGCGCTCGAGCTCGCGCGCCCGCTCCACCACGTCCAGGGGCGCATCGGCGTAGTCGTAGCTGACCCGGTCGGGCACGCTGTCACGGGCGAGGAGTCCCGAGTTGTAGACGGCGGCGGCGACCACCGCGACACCACGCTCGCGCGCGAGCCGCAGCATCCGCAGACTGGCGGCCTGCTCGAGGAGTGTGAGCCGGCCTGCGCACATCACGATGTCCGCGTCGGTCTGCTCGATCAGGTCGGCGAGCATCCCGGCCTGGTTCATCCCGGCGCCGTACGCTCCGATCACGCCCTCGTCGCGCAGCGCCGACAGCGTCTGCGCACCGGTGGTCCTGGCGGCGTCGAAGTGGTCGTCCGGGTCGTGCATGTACACGACGTCCACCCGGTCGACTCCGAGCCGGTCCAGGCTCGCCTCGAGCGACCGCAGCACGCCGTCGCGGCTGAGGTCGTAGACGCGACGCACGTCGGACGGCACGTCGAAGAGGTTGGCCATGTCCCGCAGGTGAGCCGTCTCCGGGCTCGGGACGAGTAGTCGCCCGACTTTCGTGGAGAGCACGTACTCGTCCCGCGGATACGCGGCGAGCGCGCGGCCGAGTCGGCGCTCCGAGAGCCCGAGTCCGTAGTGGGGCGCCGTGTCGAAGTAGCGGATGCCGGCGTCCCAGGCCGCGTGCACCGACGCTTCCGCCTCCTCGTCGGTCATCACGCTGCCCAGATTGCCGAGCTGGGCGCATCCCATGCCGAGGATGCTGACGTCGAGCCCGCGATGCGTGCGAACGGGGATCATGAGGCCTCCACCGACGATCCGTGGATGTGACTCATCACGGCCGCACTCATCGGTTGGTAATCGTGCGTGTTCTCGACGACGCCGCGCACGATGAACTGGTCCATGACGACGATGCGGTCGGCGAGCGTCACCATCTCGGCGAGGTCGCTCGAGATGAGCAGGATCGCCATGCCGTCGTCGGCGAGCCGCCAGATGAGTTCGTAGAACGCGCGCTTGGTGCGCACGTCGATCCCGACCGTCGGCTCGTCGATGATGAGCACACGGGTCCGCGCGGCGAGCCACTTGGCCAGAGAGACCTTCTGCTGGTTGCCTCCGGAGAGCTGTCCGGCGAGCTGATCCTGCGAGCTGATCCTGATATCCAGGGCGTCGACGTGGGTCTGCACCGCGTCGCGCTCCGTGCGCCCGGGGACGAATCCGAGGACCTTCGAGATCTCCGACCAGATGGTGACGGCGACGTTGCGCGTGATCGACTGCAGGAGGAAGACTCCCTCCTCCTTGCGGTTCTCGGTGACGTAGCCGATGCGGAAACGGCGCAGGGCATCGCGCACGGAGCGGATCCGCACCGATCTGCCGTCGACCTTCACCTCTCCCCCGACGACTCGGTCGAGTCCGAGGATGGCTCGCGCGAGCTCGGTGCGGCCGGCGCCGACGAGCCCGTACATCCCGAGCACCTCTCCCGGATGAACCGCGAGCGAGATGCGGCGATGCCCGGCGGCGGTGCTGACATCCGTCAGCTCGAGCGCGGGCGTGACGGTGCGGTCGACCTCGCGCTCCTCGACCTCCAGATCGGCGAGCGTGCGGCCGACCATCCGCGCGACGACCTCGTCATGGGTCGTGTCCGCGATCGGCTGCGAGGGCATGACGGTGCTGCCGTCGCGGAGCACGGTGATCGCATCGCAGTGCGCGAACACCTCGTCGAGCTTGTGGCTGACGAGGACGATGGCGGTGCCCTCGGCGCTGAGCTGCCGCACCACTTTGTAGAGCCGGTCGGCCTCGTCGTTGCTGAGTGAGGCGGTCGGCTCGTCGAGCAGGAGCACCTTGGCGCTGCGGTACAGGCCGCGGGCGATCTCCACGAGCTGGATCTGCGCGGCCGAGAGCTCACGCATGGGGGTGCGGGGATCGATGTCGAGGTCGAGCATGTCCAGGCAGCGCTTCGACTCGCGCCACACCTGCCGCCGGTCGACCGTGCCCGCACGGCGGGGCATCGCGGAGAGGGCGATGTTCTCCCCCACGGTGAACTCGCGGACGACGTTGCGCTCCTGATGCACGACACCGATACCGGCCGCCATCGCCTCCAACGGGTTCGAGAACGAGATCTCCTCACCGCCCAGGATCAGGCTCCCGGAGTCGGCGCCCTGCACACCGGTCACGATCTTGATGAGCGTCGACTTGCCCGCGCCGTTCTCGCCCATGAGGGCGTGCACCGAGCCGGCCTCGAGGGTCAGGTTCGCGTCGGCGAGCGCGGTCACGCCAGGGAACGTCTTGCGCAGGTTCCGGACTTCCAGTGCGACGGTCATCGCTTCACCTCCGCCAGTGCGGCTTCCGCCCGCAACGATCTGATCCTGCTGGCATGTCGAGACGCCTGCACCTCGCGCAGCTTGCCGAGAGCCACGGTACCCAGCACCACCGCACCGACGACGAAGTTCACGACCTCGGCGTCGAAGCGGAAGATCGGGCTGGCGGCATCCACGAGCCGCACGACCATCGCCGCGAGCACCGTGCCGAGGACTGCCACGGTCCCTCCGGCGAGCGCGACGCCGCCGATGATCGGTGCGGCGAAGCTCGGCAGCAGCCAGTCGCCGCCGACGGTCGTGTTCACACCGGGGAGGAACGAGATGCTCACCATCGCGGCGACGCCGCAGAGGAGTCCGGAGAGCGTGTGGGCCACGACGAGAGCGCGGTCGGTCGAGATTCCGGCGAGTTGCGCGGCCGAGGCGTTGCCGCCGCTGGCCAGCAGTTTTCGCCCCGACACCGTCTGCGCGAAGTAGAGGGCGACGATCGCGGCGACCACGAGCGTCATCAGGAAGATCGTCGGGATGCCCAGGATCTCCGACCGCCCGAAGGCGGCGAGCTCGGGCCACGCCTTGCGCTCGATCGTGCGGGTGCCGACGAGGGCGTACTGCACACCGATCAGGATCTGCGACATCGCGAGAGTCACGATGAAGCCGTTGATCCTGGTGCCGACGACCAGTAGACCGTTGACGAGGCCGAGCACGGCGCCGGTGAGCACGGCGACGAGGGCACCGATCCATGGGGGGACGCCCCAGGATGTGACGATCACGCCGGTGAAGCAGGCCGCGACGCCGCCGATGGCACCGACCGCGAGGTTGAGCTGCCCGACGCAGAGCGTGATCATCTGGGCGAGCCCGATCAGGATCGGCACGCTGACGAACCGGAAGAAGCTCGTCATCGACACCGGGCCGAAGAACTGTCCCGACGTCGCCATGCCCAGCACGGCGGCTCCGACCACGACGATCCCTACCAGCAGGAGGTTGTTCGCGCTGATCATGCGTTTCATCGGTGGGCCTCCGCCTCTTCGAGTTCGACGGCGAGCGTCGCGGCGGACTCCGTCGCTGCGGCGGGACGGCGTCGCGCGAAGAGCAGCCGCAGCCGGTCCGTGGCGAGTGCCGCCAGGAGGATGACGCCGAGCAGGACGTTGAGCGTCTCGAGCCCGACCCCGAACAGCTCGAGCCCCTTGCGGATCACCGAGGTCAGCGTGATGCCGAGCGCGGTGCCGACGATCGAGACCAGGCCGCCGGCGAGCAGCGTGCCGCCGAGGATCGGTCCGAGGAACGAGGAGAGCATGAACTCGCTGCCGATGGCGGGGGTGAACGACCCCGTGCTCGCGGCGAGCAAGAACCCGGCGATCGCCGCGAGCAGCCCGGAGAGGGCATGCGCGAGGATGGTCCGGCTCGCGGTCGGGATGCCGGAGAGCTCTGCGGCCTTCACACTGCTGCCGGTCATCAGGACTTCGCGTCCGCTGCGGGTGCAGGTGTAGAAGTACCAGATCACGGCCATGCAGCCGAGGGCGGGCAGGACCATGAGCGGCACGGCGTTCGAGCCGCAGTAGCCGAACATGCAGACGTCGGCGAAGGTGCCGCGACCGATGGTCTCGAACCCGGCGGGCGAGACCGTGAACGCCTGGCCGGTGCTCCACGACTTGTACAGCGTGGGGATCAGTCCCAGCAGCGTGAAGCTCATCGCGAGGGTGACGATGAACGAGTTCACGCCGGTCTTGGCGATGATCCATCCGGCGAGCGCGCCGAGCGCCGTACTGGCGAGCACCCCGAGAGCGAGCCCGGCGAGGAGTGGCAGGCCGAGGTTCTCGAACGCGGCACCGGTGACGAGCGCCCCGATCCCGGCGAGCTGACCGACAGCGAGGTTCATGTGACCGATCGAGAGCACCACCATCTGCGCGAGCCCGACGACGGTGAAGATCGCGATCGTCGTGAGCAGCGGCGCGATGACGAAGGGGCCGTTGAGGAACGCCGGTTTGAGGATCGCCAGGGTCGTGGCCAGGACGACGATCAGGACGACGAGGAGCGCACGCGGTGAGCGGAGCTCGGCGCGCGCGGCAGCACCCAGACGCGACATCAGAGCACGATCCTGTCGTCCATCGCATCGCGATCCCAATCGATGCCCAGGCCGAGCGTCTCCGGCGCGAGGGCGCGGCCGCCTTCGATGGTCATACCGGTCCGGGTGATCGCTCGCAGCTGCGGGATGTGCTCGACGTAGCGTCCGTTCGGGACAGCGGCGACCAGGCTCACGTGCAGTTCCATGAGGAAGTGCGGGCACACGTGCACGTTGAACGACTCGGCGAGGTGCGCGACCTTCAGCCAGGGGGTGATCCCGCCGATGCGGGCGACGTCCACCTGGACGATTCCCGCGGCGCCGCGGTCGAGATACTCGCGGAACTGCGCGATCGAGTACATCGACTCCCCCACCGCGATCGGTGTCGATGTCGATGCCGCGAGGCGGACATGCCCCTCGATGTCATCGGCGGGCAGGGGCTCTTCGATCCAGCCGAGGTCGAGTCCGTCGAACAGTCGAGCACGACGGATGGCCTCCGCGCCGGTCAGGGACTGGTTGGCGTCGACCATGATGTCGAAGTGCGCGCCGACCGCCTCACGAACAGCTGTCAGCCGCTCGCGGTCCTCCTGTCCGCTCGGCTTGCCGATCTTGACCTTCACGCCTTTGAGCCCGGCGTCCTTCGAGGCGAGCGCTCCGGCCACCAGCTCGTCGGTGTCGAGGTGCAGCCACCCGCCCTCGGTGTCATAGAGGGGGATGTCACGACGGAACCCTCCCGCGAGCCGCCAGAGCGGGAGCGCGGCACGACGCGAGGCGATGTCCCACAGCGCCGTGTCGACGGCGGCGAGGGCCAGCGAGGTGATGGCCCCGGTCGTCGTCGCGCGGGTCGAGGCGAACAGGCGGTACCAGACCGCCTCGATGCGGTCGGCTTCCTGGCCGACGAGGATCGGGAGCAGGTGGTCGCGCAGCATCGACAGCACCGCGCGACCCCCTGTTCCGATCGTGTAGGAGTACCCGAGGCCGTGCAGGCCATCGCTCGTGGTGAGCTCGACGAAGATCGTCTCCTGAGACACGAAGCTCTGCACGGCATCCGTGCGTTCGGTCTCGACGGCGACGTCCACGAGGAACGCGCGAGCATCGGTGATCGTACTGGCCATCGGGTACATCTCCTGGTGTGGGTCAGATCACTTGCAGGTGAGCAGCTCGTCGTCGAACTGCTTCTTCACCTTCTCGGCGAACGCGACGCGCTCGTCGTCGTAGGTGTCGACGTTGTCCTTCGTGACGACGAACGAACCGGAGTCGACGATCACTCCGGGGTCGGCCATCTCGCAGGTGCCGCTCGCGAGCTGCGCCAGCACCCAGCTGCCCACATACGCCTGGCCGGCGGGGTTCTGCGCGACCGTTCCGTAGACGGAGCCGTCGCGGATGCCGTCGAGGATGGTGGCGTCGTCGTCGATCGCGACGAGCTGGATCTCGAGGCCGGATTCGGCGATCGCCTCGGCGCTCGCCACGGCCGGGTTGTAGGCCGTGGTGACGATCGCGTTGATCTCGGAGCCGCTTGCCGCGAGGAGATCGGATGCCGCCTTCTGGGCCGTGGCGAGGTCGGTGTCGACGTCGGTGATCGTCTGGAGCAGGGTGACGGCGCCGTCGGTCTCGTCGATCGCGCGCTGGACGCCTTCGATGCGACGCTGCGTGTTGGAATCGACGTTGTTACCGGTCATGTGCACGATCGTGCCCTTGCCGCCGATCGCCTCGATGGCCGCAGCGGCCGCCTGGTACGCGGCCTCCTCGGTGTCGGTCGAGAGGCAGAAGGCGGCGAGGTTCTCGTCGCCGGCCGGACAGGAGGCGATGGATCCGACCGCGACGCCCGCGTCCGTCAGCTTCTTGAAGGTCGCGTTGATGTCCGTCGGGGAGACGCCGAAGATGCCGAACGCGTTGTAGCCGTTGGCCACGAGCGAGTTGATCACATCGTTCTGCTTGGTCTGGTCCCACTCGGCGGTCTCGTTGAACGTGACCTCGCCGAGGCTGAAGTCCTTGGCCGCCTTCTCGCCGGCCTCGATCCAGGGCTGGAAGTACGGGTGGGCGCCGCCGGGAACGAGGGCGACGCGCACGTCGGACAGATCCCCGCCGGCCCCGTCGCCGCCGGCATCCGGATCGGCGTTCTGCGGGGTGCAGGCGCCGAGCGCGAGGGTGAGGGCGGCAGTTGCCGCGATGACGGCGCCGAGCCGCACGTGCTGTGTGATGCGCATCTTTGAGCCTCCAGGAAAGGGTTCCTTTTGAAATATCGTATTTGATCTTTCAAAGGATATGATGGCTGCACTCCGCCGCTATGTCAAGGGAAAGGTCGGATGTCTACGCTCGGTCAGTTGCCCTCCTTCACCCCCGGTGCACGCACGATGCTCGGCGACGAGGTGTACGGCGCGCTCCAGCAGTCGATCCTCGACGGCACCTACCCGCCGGACGCACGCATCAACGCCGGCGAGCTGGCCCGGCAGTTCGAAGTGTCACCTACCCCGGTGCGGGAGGCGCTCGCGCGACTCGAGTCGGACGGGCTCGTCGAGAAGCTCCCCCTGCGCGGGTACCGCACGACCGATCTGCTCGACCGGACGCGCCTGACCGAACTCTTCGAACTGCGACTGCTGCTGGAGCCGGGCAGCGCGGCGAGCGCCGCCGAGCGCCGCTCGGCCACGGACCTGAAGGAACTCGCTCACGAGGTCGAGGCGGGGCGGACCGCGGTTGGAGAGGCGGACGCCTATCGCCTGCTCTCCCGCCATGACGTGCGACTGCACGATCTCGTGTTCCGGTCGGCGCAGAACGAGACGGTCCGCCAGGCGTATGCGCGCACGCACTGCCACCTGCACACGTTCCGACTCGCGTACACGGGCGCGTACGTGTCCGACACGGTCGACGAGCACGCGGCCATCGTGCGCGCCATCACCGATGGCGATCCCACCGCGGCGGCGGAGTCGATGCGCACGCACATCGAGCGCTCCCGCGACCGGCTGATGCGCGTCGTCGACTGACACGCGCACGCCTGCTCTCTCGCGGCGCCGGGCCACATCATCGGCTATACCGCGCCCGTTCAGGAAACGACAAAACCCCCGGATGACCGGGGGTTTAAGTCTGTAGCAGGAGCGGGGCTTGAACCCGCGACCTCACGATTATGAGTCGTGCGCTCTAACCAGCTGAGCTACCCTGCCGCGAGGCATCCGTCCGCGTGAGAAGAATGCTGCGAGCCCCGAGTCAGGATTGAACTGACGACCCCTTCCTTACCATGGAAGTGCTCTGCCACTGAGCTATCGGGGCGTGCTGCCCCTCGCGGGGCAACCGTACGAGAATACCATTACTGTGGCGTCCTCATGAAATCCGGGCCGGTCAGTACGACGTCCGCCCGGCGTTCTCCTTGAGCCACGGCATCGGATCGATGGTCGACCCGTTGACGATGAGCTCGAAGTGCATGTGCGCGCCGTAGGAACGGCCCGTGTTTCCGGTCTTGCCGACGACGGTGCCGACCTTGACGGTCTCGCCGGCCTTGACCTGCAGCGAGCCGTACTGCATGTGCGAGTAGTGGCTCGTGATGACCGACCCGTCGATGACGTGGTCGATGTAGACGGTGACGCCGTAGGCGCCGCCCTGCTCGGTCGCGATGCGGACGGTGCCGTCGGCGATCGCCTGAACCGGGGCGCCGTCGCCGGGAACGAAGTCGATGCCCTCGTGCAGACGGCCACTGCGCATGCCGTACCCGTAGCTCATGCCGACGCCGACCAGGAAGGGCCACTGGATGGCCGCGTCGGGGTCGTTCGTGAAGATCTCGCCCGAGTAGTTGATGCCCTGCTCGGCGGCGACCTGGACCAGCGAGACGGTGCTGAAGTCATCGGACCGCGCAAGCGTCTCGTTCTCGACACCCGAGGGTGCGACGAAGGCCTGGATCTCGTCGTCGGCCGCTCCCTTCGCGTCGGCGGCAGCAGCCGAGACCAGCGAAGTGGCGGCGACCGAGGTTCCCTGAACCGCGGCGACAGCCTCGGCGGGAAGAGTCATGGAGACGGCGAGGAGCCCTGCGAGGCTCATCACGCCGACGCTGGCGCCGACGGCCACGACCTTGCGGAAGCTACGCGGGCGGCGCGCGACGACGTGGACGGGCGCCTCGGGCTGCGCAGAGTCCGCAGCCGTCGGCTTCTGCGCGGTAAACGCGGCGGCGGCGGAGTCGACCGTCGGGATCGAGCCCGTGCGGAAAGCGCGGGACGCACGCTCGAAGGCGTCGGCATCGTCTTCGAGGGGCAGGTCGGTCGCCGGCTCCGGCTCGGAGTCGGCCGCGGCGTGGGCCTCGTCGCCGGTGGCGATCTCGATGATCTGCTCCACCTTGTCGACCGCAACCGGCGAGGCGGGCACATCCGCGATGATCGGCTCGGGCGTCGGGGCGATGAAGGGCGGTTCGACCACGGTGTCATCGGTGGTCTGTCGCCGGCGTGCAGCACGGCGGGAAAGCGGAGCGACGACGGCGAGGGCGATGGCCGCGGCTTCTGCCGCGGAGTCGGGTGCCGTCGTTCCCGCCGCGGAGGCTTCGGGGGCCTCAGTGCGGAGTCGGCTGGACCGGCGCGTGGGCGCAGAGGCAGCCTGGGAATTCTCGAAGGGCAAAGCGTTTCTCTCGGTCGTGCGTCATGCTCGGGGGCGCAAACTCAGACTTTCACCTTCGGGTGGCGAAAGTAACGATCGGGTAAACCATACCCTGATCAGCCTGGGAATGCCATGAATCGGTCAGTGTTTCGGGTCGAGGATCTCGAGCAGTCGGGCGTGCACCTCGCGACCTCCGGCCACCAGCATCGGCCGCGTCGACTCGACGTCGATCCGGGAGACGCGGCCTCCCGCCTCCGTAATCAGAAGTGCCCCGGCGGCGTGGTCCCACGGGCGGAGCCCCCGCTCGAAGTACCCGTCGAGCCGACCGGCCGCGACGTAGGCGAGGTCGAGCGCCGCAGCACCCATGCGTCGAAGATCGCGCGCCATCGGCATGACGCGCGCCACCGTGGCGAGATCGCCCTCGTGGGTCGCGGGGTCGTAGCCGAAGCCGGTGCCCAGGAGCGCTCCCGCCGGAGTCTCCTCGGTCACCGCGAGCCGGCTCCCTTCCCACCATGCCCCTTGGCCACGGGCTGCCGTGAAGATCTCCCCGAGCGCGGGCGCGTTGACGGCGGCGGCGAGTGCCACCCAAGTCTCCGGGTCGGGTTCGCCCTGCACCGCGGCGATGCTGACGTTGTACGCCGGGATGCCGTAGGCGTAGTTCACCGTGCCGTCGATCGGATCGACGACCCACGTGATCCCGCTCGCACCCGGCTCGGCGCCCGACTCCTCGCCGAGGAAGCCGTCTTCGGGACGAGCGGCGCGCAGACGCTCGCGGATGAGCGCCTCGACCTCGCGGTCGGCGTCCGTCACGATGTCGGCGAGGGTCGTCTTGGTGGCGGCGAGACGCACCCCGTCACGCCGACGGGCTCGGGCGAGCGCCCCTGCTTCCCGGGCGATCTCGGTCGCGAGTTCGCCGAGCTCGAGTTCGAGCGTCACTGCGCAGGCTGCTGGGGCGCGGGCGGCGGCGGCGGGAACGCCGGCGGTTCGCCCTGCTGCGGGGCCGACGCCTGGCCTCCGGCAGGCACAGGAGGGACGAGGTGTCCACCCGGAGCGGCGGGCGGCGCGAACTGCGGCGGCACGGGCTGCGGGGGCACGGGCTGCGGCGCGACCGGGAAACTCGACGCGGGCGCGGCAAGCTGCTGCTGCGACGGCGCCGGGGTCGGATATCCGGTGTAGTAGGCGTTCCAGTCGGGCGACGAGTCGGGCAGCGCCGGCAGCGGGGTGACGCCGTCGGCGTAGGTCGGCCACGACGGCGCCGGTGCGACGCCACGAGCGGGCGACGCCTTCTTCTTCGGCGCGAACAGCGCGTTGAGCAGCGGGATGAGCGTGGTGCCGACGGCGACGAGGATCGTGAGCGCGACGACGATCCGCCAGTAGAGCTCGCCGTAGTGGAACGTGTTCGGGAAGGCGAGGAAGAACACGAGCATGCCGACGAGTCCGACCAGGAAGGTGATCGTGACGATGTAGATCACACGGGTGAAGGTCGTGACGTGCCGTTCAGCGGCGGGAGTGAACAGCCGCACATGCAGGAGGGCGAGCTGCAGGATGCCGATGACGAGCAGCAGCTGGAAGAAGCGCTCGGCCCCGAAGAACATGCCGTCTTCGGGGAGCCAGATCTTGACGGCTCCGACGAGGAGCGCGACGATCCAGCTCACCATGCTGGCCAGTTGCAGCCAGTCGGGGCGATTCGGCGCGAGGCCGGCCTCGAGGATCGCGATCCCCGCGAAGGCCGCCAGGAGCAGGATCGTGAGGAAGGCTCTTCCGATCAGCCCGTCCTGATCCCCCACGAGCACCCAGATGACGCACACGAGCGCCGCGGCGATCAGTGCGCCGATGGCGATCCAGAGGGATCCTCTGATCAGCAGCGACATATTCTTCTTCTCACCCTGCGGCTGCGTGGTGATGTCCGGCTGGGACATGGCGATCCTCTCGTCGAGCGGCGATGCCTTCATCCTGCCACGCGCATCGCCGCAGGCGAGGGCCGAGCGCCGTGCTGAGGAGAAGTCGTCACCCGACGCCGATGCGGGCAGGAGAAGTCAGCCCGACTTCCTCGCGGAGGCGGCAGCGAAGGCCGCGACCCTGGCCTGCGCATCCGGAGTCTCCAGCGCTGCGCCGATCGAGCGCGCCTCCTCCGTCAGCTGCTCGACGAACGAGCGTTCGGGCTGCGAGCGCACGAGCCGCTTCGCCTGTCCGTACGCGTCGGCTGCTCCGGCGAGCCAGAAGCGCGCGATCTCCTCGCCGCGGGCACGCACGGCATCCGCCTCGGCGGCACCGTCGGCGCCTTCCACCGACTCGGCGACGAGCCCCCACTCCACGGCCTCCGCTGCCGACAGCAGCCGGTCCTGAAGCACGAGCTGCAACGCGCGACGCTGGCCGACCGCCCTGGCGAGCTGCGCCGACACCGAGAGGTCGGGAGTCAGGCCGATGTTCGCGTACAGGCTGCCGAGCTTGGAACGCGACCCGACGACCGCGTAATCGCTGGAGAGCAGGATGCCGAGGCCTCCGCCGGCCGTGGTGCCGTGCGCGGCGGCGACGACGGGCACCGCAGACTCGGTGAGCGACCGGATACCGGCGTTGATCACCTCGGCGAGCGCGGTGATCTCCGCACCGGATGCCCCCATCGTCGTAGCCATGTCGATGACGTCGCCGCCGGCACAGAAGGCCGGACCTGCCGCATCGATCAGGATCGCCTTCACGTCGGACCGCGACGTCGCCTCGGCCGTCGCATCCCTCCACGCGTGGGCGAGGTCGGCGTTGAACGCATTGAGGCGAGCAGGACGATTCAGCGTGAGCCGAGCCATTCCCTCTTCGACGGCGAACAGGATGGCATCACTCATGGCTTCTCCTTCGAGCACAGGACGTGTGGTCCAGCGTAACCGTGATCAGTTCTGCTCCCAGACCTGCGAGACGAAGCTCTCCATCCGACGCCGCGTGCCGTCGAGGCGGAAGTCGACCTGGCCGGGAGTCCGGATCTCGTTGGGCGCGAGCGGGTGCGCCAGACGCACGTTCTCGTGGCACGACAGATCGGCACACATGTAGGTGCCGAACGAGTCCCCTCGTCGCCCCGCCTCTCCCGCCCGCCGTGCGGAGAGGAGTGCGATCTGATTGCCCGGCTGCATGGTGTGGCAGATGTTGCACAGACCCGAGCGTCCGCGCCCCGGCTCGGTGGCACGGAGGACGACGCCGAGAACCCCATCGCCGTGCGGGACCAGCACATAGCCGCGTCGGTTGGCGCTCGGATCCTGCCAGGCGAAGAAGTCGAGGTAGTCCCAGTCGACGAGCAGGAAGTCGTGCGGCATCTCCATGGTCCGCAGCTCATCGGCATCCGCATTGACGAACGATGCCCTGACGTCGGCCTCTGTGAGCGGTCGCATCGCTCCAGTCTATGAACGGGAGGCACCCGAGGGCGCCGCGACGCCCTCGGTGCCCTCGGCCGTCCGATCCCGGATGAGGAAGCCGAAGCCGAACGCGATGAAGAACATCAGCACTCCGTAGACGGCGGCGGGCAGGCTCAGCTCCACGGAGCCGAGCACGGACTGCGCGATGACGATCGCGAGCGTCGCATTGTGGATGCCGATCTCGAACGACGTGGCGATCGCCTGCCGCGTGCCCACCCGCAGCATCCGCGGGATCAGGAAGCCGATGGTGAGGCTGATCAGGCAGAAGAGCACGGTGATGAGGGCGAGCTGCGTGAAGTTGGCCACCAGCAACGTCCAGTTCGATGCCACCGCGCCGGCGATCACGATGATCAGGATGATCACCGAGGCGATGCGTACGGGCTTGTCCATGCCCGTGGCGAACTTCGGCCAGAAGCGCCGCACGATCATGCCCAGCGCCACCGGCAGCAGCACGATCGCGAACACCTCGAGCGCCTTCGACCACTGCAGGCCGAGCCGGTCGTCGAACGGCTCGAAGTACGCGATGGCGAAGTTGGTGATGATCGGCAGTGTGATCACCGCGATGACCGAGTTCACCGCGGTGAGCGAGATGTTCAGCGCGATGTCTCCGCGGAACAGATGGCTGTAAAGGTTCGCGGTGGTACCGCCGGGCGATGCGGCCAGCATCATCATGCCGACGGCCAGGATCGGCGGGAGCTGGAACGCCAGCACGAGTCCGAAGCAGATCGCCGGCAGCACGACGAGCTGACAGAGCAGCGCGATGATCACCGCCTTCGGCTGCTTCAGGACTCTCGCGAAGTCGGCGAGAGTGAGGCTGAGGCCGAGACCCAGCATGATGATGCCGAGGGCGACGGGTAATCCGATGGTGGTCAACGCTGATCCCATGGGACTCAGTGTGGCGGATGGAGGGTCTCGGTGTCACCCGCATATCGCGCCGAGATGACCACACGAAGTAGCCTGCAGGAGGTTCCCACGGCTCGCAGCGGGAGCACGAGGCAGCGCTGCGGATGAAAGATGGTGCGATGGAAGGCTCGAACGGCTGGCGACCGCTGATCGCGATTCTCGCGAACCCGGAGACGCGCCGGGTCGCCGCCGAGGTGATGCTGGGCAGCAGTCTCGCGTCGGCCACGGAAGGTCTCTCGCCCTCCCGACGCCGACGGGTGACGGAGGCGGTCACGCAGAGCGGGCTCGTCGACGCGGAGACCCAGGCGCTCGCGCCCGACGTGTTCCGAGAGATTCTGGCGTCGGCCACCGTTCCCCGGCGCGAGGGGATCGAACGGTTCACCGACGGAAAGCGCATCCGCCAGTACCCGGCGAACCTCCACGAGCGCGGGGAGCTCCTCGCCTGGGTCGCCCGCGCTGTGTTCTCCGAAGGAGAGGTCGTCACCGAACGCGAGGCGAACAGCAGGCTTCTGCCGTATTCGGAAGATGTCGCCGTGCTCCGCCGCTATCTCGTGGACTACCAGCTCGTGGAACGCCGCTCGGATGGCAGCCGGTACGCGCTCACCGGCAGCGGACCGGTCGTCCCGACGGACGGGTGACAGCAGCCGCCCGGAGCGCCGTCAGGGGTCGACGAGCTCGAACGTCATCTCCTCCGGCCCCGGCCCCCAGGGGTCGAAGATGATGTCGGGATCGTAGACGTCGAGAGGGTGTTCCACCATCGACCCCAGGTAGCCGTCGGAGTCCATCGCTCGGAAGGTGAACCAGTACCAGCCGCGGGAGTTCATCCGCAATCGCTTGAGCGCATACCCGGTGTCGTCGAGAGGGATGATCGCCGAGTGCCCCTGCATGGTGGTCACGTAGATCGTTCCGTTCGCGGGCCCCGTGGCCGCGATCACCACGCCTGTGGTCCGCGCCTCCTCCACCTGCATGTCTTCGGTGCCGGCGATGTCCTCGAAACCCTCGATCACGATGGGGAGGATGGTGAAGGTGCCCGTCGTGGCCGGAGACTGCCCGGTGGCATCGAACGCCCAGGCGCGATAGTCGTACGTGCCGGCGGGGAGCTCCAGAGCGCGCGGGTCGAAGGACCACGCCCCGTCGTCGGCGATCTCCGGCGTATAGCGTGCGCCGTCGACCTCGATCGCTACGGTCGACCCTGGCGTGGCGGTGCCCGCCACCACCGGAGCGAGGTAGCCGGAGGATGCCGCAGGGCTGGTGACCCCCGGGCCGAGGGACGAGCCCGGATTCTCCCCCGGATCCGGCGTCGTCCCCGGCGCCGTTCCCGGCCTCGTGGGGTTGCGCGGTCCGGGGGCATTCGGGTCGTCGACGAGGTCGATGGAGTCGATCGACGGGTCCGAGTTCCAGCGTCCGGTTCGGGGCGGGGACGGGGGTGCGGACGGCGCGGGGGTGCCCACCTTCCCGTCGGGCGCTCCGACGACGGGGGCCGGCGCTCCGACGTGAGGGACGGACGGCGCCGCACTCCACGGCTTGTCGCCCTCCGCGGAGGGCGCGGATACGGCCGGCGTGGCTCCGGGGAGCAGCAGCGAACCGAGTATCAGGGTTCCGGCGGTGAGTACGCCCAGGCCGCCCGCCAGAAGACTCGCAAGACCCGCTCCTGCTCCGGTGGCGATGACCGCGGCCGCCACCGCGGTGCCGGGAGCGAAAGCTCCGGTGGACGGCAGGATGACTCCCAGTGCGCCGAATCCGACGGCGGAGAGGGTGACGCCGTGCAGGCGCTGGGCATCACTGCGAAGGGTGACGAACAGGTCGCCGCACACGTCACATGAGGGCACATGCCCGGCCACTTCCTGCGCCACGACCTCGTCGAGCGGCTCGGTGAGGTGTCGCGGGAGGAGGCGAGCGACATGAGCCTCATCGTCGCGCAGCGCGAGCGGCACCTGCGACGTGAGCCAGTGCATTTTGAGCCCGGAACGGGCTCGTCGTTGCAGGGCGGATACGGCGTTGGGCTTGATGCCGAGCTCGCGCGCGACCTCCGGGCGGGGGACGTCAGCGACCTCGGTCAGCCACAGCACACGTTGCCAGCGTTCCGGGAGCTCTTGAAATGCCCCGAGGAACTGCTGGGCGTTCGTCTCCCGCTCGACCAGGCTGAGCGCATCGCGGAAGTCGGCCCGATCGGGCTCGACCGTGTCGTCGATGTGGTCGGCATCCTTGCGCCACCGGATCGCCGTGTTGCGGATCACCGCCTTGAGATACGACCGGAACGCGAACTCGGGCCCCGCGTCCGAGGTCGTCACCTGCTGGTAGATGGCGAGCAGCGCCTCGGAGGCGAGATCCTCCGACCGCGAAGGGAACAGCCGGTGCGCGTAGCGGAGTGCAGCGCCGATGTGTCGCTCCCACAGCACGGCATACGCTGCCTGATCACCGTCCCGAAGCGCACGGAGGAGTTCGGCATCACCGCGAGAATCTTCCACGTCTTCCCTCTCCAGAAGAACGCCCGCTCATCTCCGACGAGCAGCTGACCGTAGACAGATCCAGGCGGTCGGTCCACAACTGAATCTGTGTTCAACGAGGGGGCTGGGCTCATATTAGCGGCAGCGGACAGGGCCGCGGAGTGGAAAAATCCGCGACCCTGTCCTGTCCGGGCGCCCGTCAGGCGTCGAGGCGGCGCCGCCTCGTCAGCATCAGAACAGCGCCGGCCAGAACAGCGAGTAGCGCCGCAGCGATGCCCGCGATCGGTGCCGGGGCGCCGGTCGCCGCGAGGTCTCCCTTTCCACCCGGAGCCGGTGTGGTGGGCACACCGGGATCCGCCGCTTCGACCGCGACCGTCTGCGCCGCGTCATCGAGGTCGGTGTGCACCGCGACGGGGTCGCCGGTGACATCCGTGCGGACGAAGAGTCTCTCGAACGCCACCAGCACCGCGCCGGCGGACTCTGCCGTGACACGGAACGACACGTCGACCGAGCCGTCCGGAGCGGTCGGCGTGAACGTGGTCGACCCCGTGATGGCCGTCGACTCGCCGCTCGCCTTGTCCATCAGCACACCCGTGACCGTGTACTCGGTTCCCGGCGTCAGGTTGCGGTACGCGATCGTGTCGATGAGGGTTCCGCCGCCCGGAGCCAGAACATGGTCCTGGTCAGCGGCATCGACCAGCGATGTTCCGATGAACGGCTCAGGTGCTTCCGGCACCTGCTCCACCGTGACGGTCTGCGCGAGGTCGTCGATGTCCTTGTGCTCGGCCACCAGGTCTCCGGATGCGTCCGGGCCCTCGAAGAGCTCCTCGAAGGCCACGAGCACGTCTCCGGCGAAGCCCGCCGGCACGACGAGGTTCACACCGACGGATCCGTTCGCCGTCGTCGGAGTGAACGTCGTCGAACCCGTGATGCCGGTCGGCTGGCCGTCGGACTTGCGCACCAGCTCACCCGAGACCGTGTACTCCGTGCCCGGAACAAGGTTCTGGTAGGCGACGGTGTCGATCACCGCTCCCCCGTTCCATCCCAGCACCCGGTCGCCGTCGGCGGCGTCGACCAGCGACGTCCCGATCACCGGCTCCGCTGCACCGGGCTGAGCGGCCCATTCCACGGTCGCCTCCCCGGTCGTCTGCGTCGCCTCGGGGGCCACCAGGATGATCGACTGCGCGTGGTCGTCGGCCGTTGGCGTGCCACCCGGCACGTTCGGCACCGAGACCACCATGCCGGTGCTGCTCGATCCCTCGGCCGCGACCCGAACGGTCGCGCTTCCCGCTGCCGTCGATGCACGCAGGTCCAGATACAGCTCCTGACCGTCTACGACCGCATCGAGTGCCACGGCCGTTCCGCTCGCGTCGGTGACCGAGACGGCGGGGTCCACGGAGACGGCGACGGCGGCCTGGTTCGTGTTCACGACGAACGGCCCGACGAGGGTGCCGGCCGTCTGTGCCACACCCGGCGCCGTCACCGTGGCCGTGACCTCGAAGTCCCCCGGGGTCAGACCCGGGTTCGCGTTCGCGCCGTTCACGAGGTACCAGTAGGCCGCCTCAGAGTCCGGTGTCTCCCACGCCCACGCGGCATCGAACGTGAGGTCGGTGTATCGCCAGATCGCGTACTGCGTGGCCTCGATCGCATCGTTCCGCGAGATCTGCGCGACCCCGGCCGCGGCTGCGAGATCTTCCAGACTCACCGCGGGGTAGCTGTGGGCGAGCACCCACAGCACCTTCCCCTGGAGGGCAGGGTCCACGAAGTAGTTGCTGCCGAGGAAGCTGTCGCCGTCGCCGACGGTGCCTACCCGACCCGTCTGCGCCGTCACCTGGTTCTCGAGACAGTACGCCCAGAGGTCCGGGTCCCCGGCCTGGACCCCTTCGGACCAGATCGGGAAGATCCCCGTACCGCTGTAGCCTTCCTTGTTGCCGATGTAGACCGAGTCCCCCGGGGCGATCTCCGCGGCCGTTGCGGCGCTGACGCCCACGGGTGCGACGAGCGCGCCGAGGGCCAGCAATGCACCCGCGACCCATCCCGCCGACCGAGTCGACCTCCTCGAGGGCATGGCGGCCGTCATGCGAGGCACGCCGGGTTCACCGCGGTGAAACTGAACGGGCCCACCCAGATGTTCTGGATCGGTCGATCCGTGGCTTCCCTGCCCGAGTTGTTGGCGACGAAGGTGAGGTCGAACGCACCGACCGACGGCGCGGTGACCGCGATGTTGCCACCCGGGTTGGTCGGGATGACCTCGACATTGGGGGCACCGGTGAACGGTCGCCATGGGTTGGCGGACGTGCCCTGACCGCGAATCCAGTCCGTGTTGTAGGCCCCGGTCCCGGCAGCAGCGGACAGGTAGACGCGCTCGGCGCCGCCGAGACCGTCGAGCGCCTGGAAGCCGTCGATGTCCTTGATCTTGTACGTGAGGTTCTCGACGATGCTGGGCACGCCATCCAGCGCGAAGCTGAAGGTCACGCGCTCGCCTCCGCCGATGTTGTTGAGGTTCACGGTGTCGAGCGACAACCGCACGCTGGGCAGCGCTTCGTTGCCCTGCGTGCTGGAATCCAGAACGAGGTTGTTCGTCGTGTTGATGGTCATGTTGGCCGCCCCGTTGGTGACCGCGCTGAGCGTGAGCGTGAAGTCCTTGCCGTCACCGAAGAGGTCGGTCCACGTGAACACGGACGAGGTGGCGCTCAGCCGTGTGTACGTGGCGGTGCTCGTGCTGACCGTCGCCGTGCAGTTCGTCGTCGATGCAGCCGCCAGTGGTGTGGCCACGGCGGCGGCGATCACGGGCAGCGACCATGCTGCTCCCTTCACGATCGTCCTGCGCGACATGCCGCGCCCCGGGACTGCTACCTCGTTCTCATTCATCTGTTCCGAATCCCCTCGATTGGACGCCGATGCCTCCGGTGTGGACGCCTGTGCGTCGATACACCTACAAGGAGTCAGGCGGTCTCGAAAAGTGACGCGAGGTGGAGAAGAAAGAGCCGAAAAGGCGGAGAACGTGACGCGAATCCACTTTCCTGACCCCCTCGCGTCACCTCCGAGTGCGTTCCGACTCCTTACCGAGGGACGACAGAGAGCCCACGGAACAGAGGGCTCGACAGAGCCGGACAAGGAAACAACATGCAGGAAGAACTCGACACCCACGGCCTCTCCCGCCGGACGCTCGTCAAGGGGGCGGCGTGGTCGGTGCCGGTCGTCGCTGTCGCGGTCGCCACTCCGCTGGCCGCGGCCTCCACCACGGCACCGCCCGCCACCTTCTGGGCGACGGGAGCAACCGTGAGCGTCGTGAGCGGCAACGTCACCAACTTCACGGTGGAGGGCAGCGACGCGGACGGGAACCTCGCGCTGCTTCCCGCCGGTACGAGCGTGACGATCGTGCCCGACCCTGGCGTCACCCTGGCAGTCACCAACGCCATCGGCATCGTGGTGACGACGAACCCTGACGGCTCGATCACGGGCATCATCACCGCGAACGACATCACCAACATCCGCATCCAGTTCCGCCCCACGGGTGCGTCCGGATCCGGCTACGCGATCACGACCAACATCGACATCGATCCGTTCACCGAGACGATCGACGTCACGCTGCGCTGATTCGATCAGGACGGAGATGGCCGGCCCGCCGATGCGGGCCGGCCATCTGCGTTACATCGCTCCAGCCTTGACCGGCAGCCGGGCCGGAGGCGCTATCCCGCGAGGAGTCCGAGCCCGCGGATGCCGTCGACGACGTTGTCGTGGTCCTGCGCAGACGGCAACCCCGACATCGTCGCGACCGCGACGACACCCACACCCTCCACGCGGATGGGGACAGCACCGCCGGCGACGGCGTAGACGGCGGGATCGAGCCACCCCGGTTCGTGCATGTCGCGCCCGCCGTTCTCGATCCGCGCCTCCAGCAGCGCGGTGCTGGTGTCGAAGCGGAGGGCCGTCGCGGCCTTCTTCTGCACCCAGGAATCGTTATCGGCGGTCGCGCCCGGCAGCGACACGTGGAACAGTATCCCGGACGAGGTACGCACGTCGACGGCGACCGGATGACCAGCTGCGAGTGCCCGTTCTGCGATGGCACGTCCGAGCTCCCACGCGTCTTTGCGGTCGAACCGGCGCAGGACGAGTTCGAGGTGCTCCTTCTCCAGCTGGGCGAGCCTTGCGTCATCGGCCATCGGTGCTGCCTCTCGTAGGTGGTTCGAGTGAGACTGTAGCGGGCGAGGGCAGAATTCGAGGACTCCGTCGGCGGCTGGGCACGGGACCGAGGGCGCGGTCCCCCGTCGCGTCCTCTCGCCGAGACGAGCGGATCAAGCCGAAAGGCCGCTGAGTCGAGTCAGCGGCCTTTCGAAACGTCCTGGTCGGGTCCGAGGACCTCCGTGGTGGGTTGTTCGAGTAACTCATCGCGCCCCGGTTTTCCGGGCCTCGTCGACGACCGTTCCGAAGGTGTTCCTCCGGCGACCGTCACTTTTTCCTCCGGCTGCCTCGTACTCCGCGTCATTCCGCGGAACGAGAGCCGAAGGTGAGTCATCTCGAACATGCTTGCGTCGCGGCGTGGAGCGCCGCGAGTTCCGCCTCTGCGCAGGTCGTGACTGCGCAGTTCGGTGGCTTCTCGCTTCACATGGGCCTGCGTCATTGAGCATGCTCAATGTCCGTCTCATGTCCCATCCACGAGCGTTTATCCTGTCCGCCAGCCCGGCGGCCAGGTTGTTGTCTTCCGCGCTCATCGCGCGGTCGAAGGCGTGTCTAAGGTGGTTCGCGGCTGCGTTGATGTCCCGGTCGAGCCGCGCCCCGCAGTTGCTGCACTCCCATTGGCGAACGTTGAGGGGCTTGGGTCCCCCGTTGTGTCCGCACATGCTGCAGGTGCGCGTGCCGGCGAAGAACGGAGGCAGGACGAAGAGGTCGCGTCCTCTGTTCTCTGCACCTTCTTTCAGTACGCGGAGGAAGATGCCCCAGCCTGCGTCGTGGACTGACTTGCCCATGCGCGTCTTCCCCAGTCCTGCAATGTTCAACGACTCGACGACTATCGCTTGGTTTTCGCGAATCAGTCGGGCCGCCAGTGTGCGGGTGAAGTTGAGACGTCGGTCGGCGACGCGTTGATGTTGCCGGGCGACTCGCACCCTTTGCTCCTCCCATCTCTTCGACGCCGGTTGTCCGGCGCGGGGCCGTTCCTTCCGGGCGAGGTCTTTCTGCATGCGAGCGAGTTTCCGCTCCTCTTCACTCAGCAGGCGTGGGTTCTCTATGCGCTCGACCCGACCCGAGCTGTAGGCGAGAACGGCGAAGTGTTCGAGCCCGAGGTCAATTCCGACGACCTGACCCGGTGCTTGGGGTGTGCTTGTTGCCACGGGCACGCGAACGAGGAACGACGCATACCAGGCTCCGGTGGGGCGCTGGATGATGGTGACGGCGCTCGGCATGGAGGGTAGCGGCCGTGTCCACCGCACGTGAACGTCCCCGAGGTGACTGCCCAAGTGCAACCGCCCGCCACGGGGACCGGTGTTCTGCCAGCCGTCCTGAATCCGAAAGTTCTCAGCACTGAAGTGCGCGGAGCCTCCATGCCCCTTCCTCTTATATGTAGGCGCTCCCACTCGGGGCCCCTTCCGCTGCCCGGACAGCGATGAGATATGTGCGGAGAGCGCGGCCTGCCCGTGTCGAAGGGCATTCGAGAGCACGGCGTACGGGATGTCGCGCATCCACGAGGTATCTTCGTTCCTTCGCGGCTGGGTGATGAGCGCTGAGGACTGTCCCCGCGATGAGGCCGGATACCGACCGTGCTCCTTCTTGTGGTCTCGAATGAAAGACACATAGGAGTTGTAGACGAACCGGCTGGCCCCTATCACCTGGCGGAGCGTCTGTTCGACGGCGGGCTCCGGGTGGATGGGGTATTCGTATCGAACGATGCGGACGCGGTCAGCACCGAGTGCGGCTTCTGACGCCCTCGTCTGCTCGTCGCGTGTCGGGGGCTTGTAAGCGGGAGCTCCGTTCGCCGCGAGGGAGCAGAGCTCGCAGCGGCAGCCGCGGTCGGTGTACGTCGATGCCTTCCCGTGAAGCTCGTCCGGTATCGGCGTCGCGAGACGTCTGGCTCGTCGGGCGGCCTGTGCGATGCGATTCGCCTCCCGGCATGCGTCACAGGCGGGCCGGCACTTCCGGTATCCGCGCTCAGTTCCGTGCTCGATGCCGTCAGCAGATAGAGGTGCTGTCAGCGAAACGGGCTGGGTCGAGTTCGTCACATCTCATACCCTGCGGCGGAATCGATATGGGGCGTAGCCGTCGTGCGAACTATCCGGAAATCCCGGTTGGTTGCCGCTCGCTTACTCCGCCGTCGTCTCGAGCATGCTTGCACCCCGCTTCCCAGGCAGGGGACGTGCGCGGCTCGGTGGCTTCTCGCTTCACACCGGTCTGCGTCGTGGAGAGCGCCCGCTAGCCTCTCGGGACTGCCTAGCGGTGCCGTGACCACCGCCATACTTCGACGACGCCACCGACAAGAAGAGCCACTCCACAGACGATGAAGAAGACCTGGAACCCCGAGTCCGTTGCGCGCCCTGCATTGATGAAGGCGAGAAGACCGCAGAAGAATATTGCACTCCACCCGATGACCTTCGCTGCGCTGGGCCTTCTAGAGTTTGGCCGCTGCTCATCGCTCATCTTGTCCCCCTCGAATCAATCAGCATCATCTGCACGATGACTTGGAGCCACATCCCCAACGCAATCTACGCGGTGTATCCCCTCTGAGCTCGACGACGGTCACGTCTTAAGTCGCTCTGGCTGAAGAAAAATCTCGGCACCGGCACACTTTCGCGAGCGAGCCGCACACGTGTAGGTATGCCAAGTGAAAATTCGCCCATCCGACCGCCCGCAACGAGGAAGGAAGCACGTGGCGCCTCCATTCGAAGCGAGAGTCCCCGACGCCCTGTATGGTGGCAGGTCGCCGGGTACGTCCTCATGACGCTCCCGGTCACGATAAACAGCTGGGTTGAGGTTGTGAAGACGATTCTCGACGTGTTCCCCAGGTGACGGGGACAGATGCACGTGGTCATGCACAGTCCCTAGTCCCGATTCCGCCAGCGACATCAATGTGAAATGGCTCACACGGGCGGTAGGTCTCCGCCGACCCGCACTCAACGTCACCGTTGAGGCGCACTACTCGTGATTCTCAGGCAGTTGCCGCTCGCCCAACCTCGCCCCTTGCGCACAGGTTCGCGAGGTGCTCGCCAAGCAGCCTGCGCGGGCCTGTGCGCTTCACTGCACGCATCACACGCCGGCCGACTCTTTCGATACCCGCGCTCCGTTTCGTGCTTGACGCCATCAGCAAACACGGATGCTGTCGGCGGAGCGGGCTGGGTCGAGCCGTCGCAATGTCTACTCTGCGGCGGAATTGACGAGCCGCTGAACGCACTCTCGATACGCTCGCAAGGACAACACTTAGGGGGCAGAGTGCGACTGCAGTTGGACAGACCACACGTGACGTTTTCAACGGTTCCGACGACCGAGGAGCTGCCGCAGTTCATGGTCATCACAGGGGCCAATGGGTCAGGGAAGTCGCAGTTCCTTCAGGCCATCAGCGAAGGAGCAATACGCGGCGAGTGGACGTACGACCAGCGTCGCGTCGTGCTGCTCTCGTCAGCCGACCTGGCCACGCAAACCTCCATGGCCGCCACTGGCATGACGCGGCGTTCTGTCGTCGACCAGTTCGAGCAGAACGTCAACAGCCTTCTCCGTCCCAACGGCGCCACGTTGCTGCAGAACCTTCCCAATATGCTCCACGTGCTTCGCGAAAATTGGGGCATGTCTGAAGAGGCGGTGAGGAAAGCAGAGAGCACGGCAGGCAAACTTCTGCAGAGTTGGGACCACTCTGATTTCGTCACCTTCACTCCGTCAGAGTTGAACCAAACCATGTTCCAGTGGTCGGTCGCCGACGCGTTCCAGCGGTACAGCGCGATGCGTACCGTCAATCAGCTCAACATGTGGCTCGACTCGCAGGGCGAGCCACATGACCCGTGGATATCCAAGGATGACTTCGTGGACAGCTACGGCCCCGAGCCGTGGACCGTGCTCAACGGTGTCCTCGCGCAACTCGGACTTCCGTATGAGTTCCCTGCCCCCTCAATCAGCGTGACGGAGGAGCCCTATGTGCCTCGCCTGAAGTCCACCAGGGCACCGAGCTCAATATCTCCCGAAGCACTCTCATCCGGAGAGAAGACACTCGTTCAGATTGCCCTGTCTGCATACTCCGGGATGCACCGAAACGAAGTGGCGCTCATGCCGAGTGTTCTGCTTCTCGACGAGCCTGACGCCACGCTTCACCCGTCGATGGTTCGAAGCATGCTTTCTCTCATTCAAGACATCCTGGTCGCCAAGCTCAACGTGACCGTCATCATCACAACCCACTCCCCCACGACCGTTGCGCTAGCCCCTGAGAACGCTCTCTACGTGATGGAACCTGAAGGTGAAGAACGCCTTCAGAAGGTGTCTCGCGACGAAGCCCTCCGCCGGCTACTCGTCGGCGTACCCACGGTCAGCGTCTCTGCCGAGCATCGACGAGTCGTCTTCACCGAAAGCCCGCACGATGTCGACCGCTACACGGCCATCTTCAGCGCGCTCCGCCCGCACATCGAGTCAGAGCGCACCTTGACGTTCATTGCCGCAGGCAACAACAAGAGCGACGGCAACGGATGTGCAGCCGTGATTTCCATGGTGGACAAGCTTCGCGAGAACGGGAACGTATCGGTGTGGGGTCTCGTCGACCAAGACAACCGCACGTCCGAACCCAATTCCTGGGTGATATTCAATGACGAGCGATACGCCATCGAGAACCTCATCTTCGACCCGCTCAGCGTTGGGATGCTCCTGCTCCTCGATAGAGAAGCAGAGACCATCGATGCCGTGCCCTCGTCAACTGGGTTGCAGTTCCGCCCGGAAGACGCCCAGGCACTCGTCGACAGTGTCACGGCGCGGGTCCTAGGAACTACCGAGGGGTCGATTCGCCGAGTGGTGGCCTACCATGACCACTCCGAAGTGAGCGTCGATGCGGCGTGGTTGGATATGAACGGGCACGACCTGGAGGACCTCATTGTCGAACGTGTCCCTCATCTCAAGCGATACCGCCACAACAACAGATTCGCGGCGACTGTGATTGAACGAGTCTGGGCTCAGGACGTTCGACGCATCCCCCTCTCCGTCGAGAACACCTTCCTACGGCTGCTCGATGACGAGACCTGACCCGGCTCATGGAGTTCGACGTGTCAATCGCGACACAACGGTGGGTTCATTCCGGAGCCCCTCGCGGCGGTCTCCGAGTGGTCCGGGAAGCATCTAAGTTCGGCGAAGATTCAAACGGCGATGTGCGCTTCCTTCGTCCTGTCTCGCGCCGCACCGCACCGCACCGCACCGCAGAACCTTTCATGCGTAGGCGAAACGCATGCAACGCCGCATCTACTCGGCAGCAGCCTGAACATCTCAGCGGAGAATCGGTCAGACTATCTATATGAGCGAGCTATTCTCCCTGTTCGACGGCGCCGCGAGTGAGCCAGAGCCGGCGACGACCGCCGGCCCCGTGATGATGACTCCTGCTCAGCGGGCGGAGCTCAAGGAATTGTTTTCTCAGCTCGGAGTCAGCACGGCTGCCGAACAGTTTCGGGCGGTCCATGAACTCACCGGCGTTCGTATCAGCAACGTCGGGGAACTTCAGGGAGCGCACGCACATCGCGCAATCGAAGGCTTGCGCAAACGGGTGGCATCTCTGGGAACGGTGCGCACGGGAAACTCGTGGGATGACCGCGAGGAACCAACCTGGCTCGACAACTTGTAAGTGATGCCGCTCCTACAAGGCATCGAGAACCTCGACGAGGCCATCCCCTGCACACGCAGGGACGATGCACGAACGGTCGGCGGTCGTTCCACTCGACGAGGAGTAGTGAGGCACCGCGAGAGCAGACGGTAGCATCCGTAGAATACTGACCTCAGGTGCACGGGAGGGTCCCGACCGGGAAACGGAGGTCACATGACCGACCAAGAGAACAACGAACCCGTGACGTCGGAGCCGACCAGGCCTGAGAAGCCTGCCTCGTGCCTTTGACCTACCGACACGCTCAAACCATCGACGGGCCCATGCCCAACGAAGAAGGCTGACCTGACCTGGGTATCGTGCGAGCTCGAGGCCGCTGATTGCACGCAGAGTGTCACTCAACGATGCCGTGGCTCCGTCTGACCTTCGAGCAGACCCGCGGCCGTTCGTGCGTACCTAGCGAGGGTGATGAATGCGCACCCGAATCAGCTCGGCACGATTGTGACGTCCTGGATGCTCGTTGCTACGGCCACGTCGTCCTTGACAGCCCACGCCTGGACCCAGTGATTACCAGCGAACGTGCTTGTCTCAGTGATGGAGTCACCGCTCTGACGAATCTCTCCACGAAAATCGTTGAGGTTCGCAGCCTCCTCCCCTGCGTTCCTTACCTTCCAATAGACGTCGTACGGCTTCTCCACTGTGCAGTCCTCCACTGTGAAGCGCAACTTGCGTCCGATTCGAACATGGTTACCTCGGGCGCTTATCTGACGGAAGCGACCCCCTGCGCGCGTGGTTGCTGCTGCGCGACCGACCACACGTATCCGGTGCTTCGGGTCCAACCGAATGGGAATCCCGAAGTCTTCCGGCAGCCGCTGTTCGCCCGGCGCGACACGCTTCTCGTAGGTCTCCAAAGCTGCGCCGGCCAGCACCAGACTCTCCTTCTTGGCAGCACCGAAGTTGTCTCCGAAGACGCTCTGCCACTTTTCGACGCTTTCTGCGGCGTCGGCGTCGAGAGCAGTCCTCATCTTTCCCGCCCACGTCTTGACCTGACTTTGCAGGTTCTTGAACCCCGACTCCGTGAGGCGGTCCGCGAGGTTCTGACCGATACGGTCGTCCACCCACGGTTTTGAGGTCATCGAACCGATGTACTCGTGCAAGCCCTCCACAAGGGAGACCAGGGTCGTCGCCACGTTTGTGTAGTCGTCGACGCCAGCGAAGCTCCGGACTCGCTCGGCGAGGAGCGCAGCGAGAACGACAGATGGAGTCTGAATCGAGCTGCGGTCTCGAAGGTACTTCACAAGACGAATGACACGAATGAGATGTCCGTTCGTGGCCCGCGCCTGCTCCTCAATCCAGGAGGTGAAGGCCTTCGGGTCGCATCGGAGGAACTCGTTGTTCGTGCGGTGAGTGATGTAAGTACTACCGTCCGCGCGAGTAATGAAGGGAACGACATCGATGTGGAAGTCGCCGGCGTAGTTCACCGTCACGCATCGAGTCTTGAGGATGGTCTTCTCCTCGTACCGCGAGGAAGCTTCGAGCGCCTTCTGCAGTTCCACCGTGTACTTCTTGGGCTCCCAGTCTTCTTGCTCCTCCATCGGGAGAAGCACATCGGCATCGAAGTCGTTCCCGGTGAATGGGCGAATGATGGTCTTGTGGGCAAATGACCCCTGTGGAACCAGCCCGTCTTCGATGACGTCAGCCAAGGTCGAGTCTTCCAGCAGGAAGTCGTCGAGGTTCGACACTCGCGTCTGTAGAGTCTTGATGCGCGTCTGATTGAGGTTCACATAATCCTGCAGGAACAGGTTGAACTCACGAACACGTGCTGTCATCCGACAATCTCCAATGCTTCTTCGTAGGTGCCGTCCGCAGTACGTTGATAGACAACGAACGCAGGGTGTACACCCCGCATGCGATGACGTCCGAGTGCCACTGCGGCAGTAACCGGCACGGAGGCTACGAGGTGGTATCTCTGAGCATGAGGGTGCCGGTGCTCCACTACTGCAAGTAGTTCCCGCCACGCTCTCGCGAACGCATCCAGGTCGGCGGCCGAGTCGATTGCTTCAGGTCCGAATCCGCCAACAACGCGCAGCCGTGCTACTGGGAACGCAGAAAGCGAATCCGGGGCACGCGCGAGTTCCACCTCGCTCGTGACTTCCACGAGTATGGTGACGTCTGTCGTATCTGAGAACTGGCCGCTGTCGTCCGCCAGAATAGCTGCGTACGAGCGCGAGGAGCCCGACCGCTCCGGCCAGGTCCATGCTGTGATGTCGTCGCTACGACGTCGCGGGAACAGCTTTGTCTCTGTCTTGTCGTCTAGTGCGGAACCGAGGTACACGAGTATCGGGATGGGAGCCATCGCAAAGATAGCGACAACCCCAATGTCCTGCGCCGCAAACGCTTCCTGCATCTGGGTCACGACACGGTCGATAGCTGCCTTAGACGCTTCCCAGGACCATGGTTCGCTCTCATGGTGTCTCAGGTCGATGTCGAAAGAGCCGGTACGTGTATCGGCCCCCATCCCCGTCAGCCCGGCTACGCGCAACGATTCGCCTATCTGCCCGCCGGTTGCCGGCGCGACAGTGCCGCGCACGGGCGCCGTTAATCGAAGAACTGTGGCCGGGCGAAGGGTAGCGAAGTCGGTGACCTCTCTGACTCGTCTCTCGTGCTCGGTCTTCTTAGCTCGGAGGAACTTGACCGTATACACGTCCCGATACTGGGCCGAGTCGATGCGCTTGTGGCAGTCGCCGCACAGGAGAAGCAGATTGTCCTCCCCCGCCCGTTGCGCTGCCGAGAGCGTTGATTGCCCTCGGGGCGCTTTGGGGCCGCTGGAAGCTGCGACGTTGTGAGCGATTTGTCCTACGGGAATCGCACGCCAATGCTCGCGCTCGTCCACCAACCACTTCGAACACAGCACACATCGTGCCGCTGCTCGCCCCCAGATACGCTCCCGCACCGACGCGTCAATCGATGTGCGCGCAACCTCTACAGCCGCCTCAGTCATCGGTCCCCCTCCTGGCTTCAGAAAGAGGCTATATGCGACATCCGACACCGACTGCTACAGAGGAACCCCGCATGCCCACGAGGTTCCTCTCAGGAGTATGTCTTGACCGCAACGTAGTGCACAACGATGCGCTTCTTCTTCGGCTCAAGCGCAAAGTGGATTCGCCCGCATTCGTTCAGTTTCACGCCATCACGGACCTTGACATGAGGGGTCGCGTTCAGCACTTCCCCTTCGAACTCGAAAGCGTTCAACCATTTGAACTCCTTCTTCTTCCAATCAGTGATGGTCTGGTCGGTCAGAGCGACGTTGAGTCCCTGCTTTTCCTTGAACCAGTCGTCCAGACGCCCCATGGCGCCCAGGTCGTCGGCGTACAGCGCAACGGCTGCGTGCGCCAGAGCAATAAGCTTCTCGGTCATGTCAGCCGGCTCCGGGTACGCAATGTCCGACCATGACTTACTCGCCCGCTCAGTGAACACGATGTGCGAGGATGCGGCCTTGGCTATGTCTCGAAACGTAGCAGTCGGGTCCTTTTTGGGCTCAAGCGTCGCGATGCGTGTCCAAGGGTCCTCCGGCTCCGCGGGCTCTTGCGCACCGCTCTCCTGATAGGCCTCCCGCCAAATTCTGGTGTCGTTCTGAGACTTCTCGAGTTGAACTTCGAGCTCGCTGATTCGACGGTCCCGGGCGTCCACAGACGTGAGAGCCTCTTCCCCTATAGCTTCGAGCTCGGCTTTCGAGTCCTCAAGAATCTCAATCTGCTGTTTGAGAGCCTTAATCTCCTCCTGCGTGTCGCCGCCTACTCGTGCCCGCTCGGCCCGCTGCAATGCAGTCTGCATCTTCGCTTTGTCCGCAGCGGACTTAGCCTGTCGCCACCGCGCGTCGGTGCCGTTACCGAGCGCAGAAAGCGCCCCTAGCCGGCCTGTCAGTAGACGAAGGATTCCGTCAGCGCCGAGTGTGTCCATCAGCGCTAAGGACACGTCGACCGGCTCAGCCGACATCCCCGGCCAGACCAGCATCAGCCCGCCGAACGGCACCTTGATACTCGGGTGAGCAGCCGTGATTCTGCTAGACACGTCGAAATTCACCGTCACTACCTGGGCCAGGCCAAGAAGCTTCCGCGAGAGCGCCTTCGCCGTCTCCCACATGTCATGAGTTCGTGCGTGCACCAGGACCAAGGGAAGACGTGTGCTCAGCGGCAGGCTTGCCGCGATTTCTATTGCTTCCTCGGGTGTGCGTGCCGTTATGTACTGCGGCAGAACGAGCTGCCCTGCTCGACGAAGGGTCAGGTCTGGGTCGTATGCGAGGGTTCGAACAATACCTGGCTGGAAGACATCCGTCTCCGTGACAGGGACAACCTGCTCGGTAACGTTCTCACGCCCGATTCCGACGCGGAACTGCACCTCGCCATCAACCTCAGAGACGGTGACGCGAGTCGTGAGCTCCAGGGCGGCTTGGTCGGCCGCCTGTGAGACTTCAAGTTTGAGAGCCTGTGTGCCTTCCAGCTCGACGACTTCCCACGTGCCGTGGCGGACGTACGCCTGGCCGTTTACGTACGCGGTCCGCAAAGTCTGGGAGCCTCCGCTGTGAAAGCTATCGCTGGTGAGTGGAGTGTACTCATCTGTGAGCCACTCGGCGATGTGACTCAAGATGCGCTCGTAAGCGTCCTCGCCCGCGACTTCGAACTTCACGACATACAGCAACTGCATGAGTGGACCCTTCCCCCTGTGTGCGTCTCCTGACATCTCTATCGCATGTGGAGGCGCATCGCACAAGAATCTCTGCTCAAGGTGTGGCGGTCGTCAAGGCCCCAACTGTTCGCACGAGCAGCTGCCCGCTTCCGACGACCATGGAGTACGCCGCGCGCCACTCTCGCTGCGTCATCACGTCTCGATGCGCGGCAGGGATGCGCCAGCGTGTGTTGAGAATACTGAGGTCACCGGTTGGCAGGCACAGCGCCAGAAGGTCTGCCGCAGCGAAGCCTTCTGCCGCAATGTGAGCACTTAGCTGAGGCGAGCTCGCAAGATTTTCGCCGCTTGCCTCGCGTATCCCGCGGATTTGACCACCGAACGTCTTGAAGTAGCGCTGTGCGGGCGCTTGGAGTTCCGCCTCCGTGAAGGCCTGGGCAAAGGTAACCCGATGAAGCAGGTGCTCCAATGCGGCACACAACCCAATCACGGGGCCACTGAAATCTCCCGCGCTGTCTAACTGGTGTCCTAGCGTGTCTGCGGTAGCCAGCATGGTGCGCTCTTCGGCGTGGAGCTTCTTCCAGCAGTCCTCGCCGATGAGCGTCCGCATCCGCTCCAAACTCGGCGCGATGTCCGCGCTGTGTCCTGCTGCCCAGGTGGCCAACGCGGCCTGTACCGCGCCAATTGTGGACTCTTCATCGGTCGCGCTACCCCCTAGCGGTGGCTCGAATCCCAGGGCATCTAGGACCACGTTGACCACTGCGTCGAAGGTCGCGTCCGAGGCATCCTCATCAGCTGCTGGATTCAGGGCCGCCCAGACGAGCTGACCATGGGCTTTGTCCTCGAACGCAACAGGGGCCGGAGCCACCGTGCTGGTGGTGTAGGTGAGTAGGGCCCCACGAGGCGGATGCACCTCGAAGTTCTCGAAATAGCCCAGAATCTTGTACAGTTCCTCGGCAGGGGGCCGATGACGTCGTCGAAGTTTCGGGTCCACGACGACGAGCCGCATTGACTCGGCCCCACGTGGGGTGACGGCGACTACGATGTCCGGAATTCCGCCTAGCGGCGCTCCGTCCGAAGTATGCCAGCGAGCGGACCGGGCCGCATCGATGCGCGTAATCGACGTCTGGAAGTAGACCCGCACCGTGCCCGCGAACATGGCGAACTCGAACACCGGTGTACCTCGTCGCCTGAGTCGCACTTTCGGTTCTGGAACGTTCAACGCAACCGACAGACGTATCGCAAGCTGGCGAAGACACCACAGCTCGAACAGCTTAGGGTCAAACGTCTCGTCATATGCCGCCACGTCAAGGTCACCTGCACTGAGTACAGGCTCACCCGAGAGATTGCTGGCTACCCAGTCAGCTAGGCGAACGAAGGGAAGCGGGTTCGCGACCTCGCGGCGACGCACGCGTCTTCTCACCGTGCTGACCAGCTGCGTGACGCCGGCTGACGTGCGGACTGCTCTCGCGGCCTTCTCAACTCCCCCGAAGGGAGCGCGCTGCAGGTCCCTCTCAATTCTGCGGGCCAAAGACCGGGCGACGTGGTAGTCCGTCGAATTCACCGCGGCTGCGGCCCTGGTGGCTGCGTGTCGCAGCTCGCGGACAACCCAGAGCCCGGCGTACGCGCCAAGGATGTTTTCCGGCGTGTTGACGCCGCGAGCGACGTCAATGACGGGGAACGAAATGTCACCGCCGCCCCCGTGTGGGCGTGTCACCCAGCGGTTGATGTCCAGAACCCCGGATAGGTGACCTGTTTGTTCTGCCCGAACACTCTCGTAACGAAATGTCGCTTCTCGCTGAGCCTCGGCGAGAATTTCGAGAAGTTTCCGCCCCGAGGCGATGGCTACACGCAAGCGCAGGCCGGGCAAAGCGGGGTCTGCTTCGTCCGCAGCGCCCGCCCCCGCCGCGCCGTCGTAGTCGGTCGATGCGTGGCCTAACGAGAAGTAGACGCCCAGCATCGGGAGCGCACCCGCCAGAGCTGCGCGACGCCCTTCGACGGTAAACTGCCCGCTTCGAGGCTCATCTGTGTTCTCGACTACGTCGACCGCGAGAGTCATGTCGCGTGGGGGTCGATGAGCTGCTGTACCGCTTGTGCAGCATTCCCCAGCGCACGGTCAGTGAGGACGCTAGCGGCGTTGCTGAGTTGCAGTTCATCGAGCAACGCCATCTGGGGAACGATGCGGTCTGCGACCGCCCAGTCGAAGGCGCTGGTCGCGTCCAGCCCGGAAATAGCTTGCAGGGCGGTAACTCTGAAGAGGTCGACAATCTGCGCTGTCCCGACCGGCCATCCTGCAGCAGCCGTTTGGGGACGCCGGAGAGCGGGAATCAAGGCGCGCGCATGGTCAAGCTGCGGGGATAGCTGGGAAGTGAGCTCATCCAGCTCCGGGATGATGAGCGAGCCCGAGTAGGTGTCCAACAACCACTTGTGCGCGGTTCCCAGCGCGTTGTTGAGTTCGGCATCGATGTCGGACGCGTCGGGCACGCCCACCGAAATGAACTGAAAACGGCGGATGAGTCCCTGGGAGATGGAATTGACGAAGCTGGTGTCGAGGTCGTTCATCGATGCAATGATGCGGAAACGCGCGGGCACCCAGAGAAGCTGCCGACCTGGCTGCTCGAACCAGAGGTCGAGCGGGCTCTGCAACAGGTTGTCCGGGCTCACCGATGAGAGCACGGTATACAACGACCCAATCGCCTTGTCGATGTCCGCACGATTGAACTCGTCGATGAGCAGCCACGTCGCTTGCGGACCCTCATCGGACTCGGTTTCGTCGTTTCGGACCACTGTTGCGCAGGCGAGTACGGCGGCTGTGACGTGACCGTACGCAGGATTGAGCCCGCCGTCCGGGCCCGGGCGAAGCCCACCAACAACCTGGTAAGGGGACCACTCACTGGTGGCGGTGCTCTCCTGAAGGGCCACCTCAAACGCCGAGGCGAGGGCTCGTGCCAGCGTGGTCTTGCCGGTGCCTGGGGGGCCTTGCAGCACCAGGTGTCCGACGAGTAAGGCGGAGACGCAGCGACGTACGAGGTTCGCTGCATCCGGAAGTGCGATGTTCTTGGACTCCAAGATGTCCAGCACGGCCTGGGTAAGTTGCAAGACGTCCACACCACGCATCGGGATGGGAGACACGTCCTTCGTCCACGCGAGCGAACCTGTGGTCGACTCAGCCTCGTCGTTTGTCTTCACGTTGTCTTCCGTCTCCGAGTCGGTGTCGTTGCCAGACTGGGCACCCTTCTCGCGAAAGAGGTCGAATCGTGCCGTAGCGCTCTGCTGCAGTTGTTCGACGAGGACCGGTACTGATGTCGAGGCAGCGCGCAGTGCTGCCGGGGCGATGTCTTTGATTGCGTAGAGAATGTCGTCATTCTCTGGCTCGTCCTGCCAAAACGGGCCAGCAAGTAGCCCCAGTTCGTTGGGGTAGTCAGGGATGCCCGGCACGTAGAAGTCGTCCAGCCCTACTGCGGAAACCGGTACGTTCGCATCGAACCAGTCCAGATAGTCGCTCAGCTCCGTCATGTCCTCGTGCCGCGCAAGCCACACAGCAAGGCTGAATCGAGAAACCCTCTTCACGCCTTCGTCATGCAAAGCATCGGCAGCATTGAGCCGCAACGACGTCCCTACGCTCTTTGCGCCGCCCGGTTCGCGGACCACGTCGAACACGCCAGACCCCAGGGAGTCGCGTGTCCGCTGTCGCTGCAGAGTGGACCCGGCATACGTTTCCTTCACAAAGACGGGAGGCTTAGCCCAAACGGCGAGATACGGGCTAATGCCGTCCGCCAGGCGGAAGCTTTCGAGTGCCCAACGTTCGTGTCTTGTTCCGAACCCGCGAATCATTGGAGTGAGCGTTGCAGTTCCGCTGGTCGCACCCTCCCCAAGATGGAGCGCGTGAAGAATCGCAGGAATCGTGACGATTGTCAGCGCATGACTGCCGGCAAGGTCTTCTGCGGCGGCAGCGAGCAACTCCGGTGAAGCGTAAGGCACACCGGCACTCTACCGAACCGCTATGCCACGCCCTTCGAAGAGGCACTCAGTGTCTCCGCGATGTGGTCACAGAAAGTTGGATTGAGTTCAATCCCAATTGCGCTTCGTCCCTCATCGAGGGCGACGTCCATCGTGGTTCCTCCGCCGACGAACGGGTCAAGGACCATTCCGCCCTCGGGGCATCCAATCCGAACGCAGCGACGCACGAGTTCTCGCGGATAAGGGGCATAGTGCGTGCCTCGAGCTATCGAGTTTCGCTCGGGCTCTATGTACCACACGTCCTCTTCGCCTTGAAGTCCTGCCCGGTCGAAAAAGTACTTCGGGCTCTTCGAGAACATGAAGATGTGTTCGTACTTACGCCACGGACGGTCCTTTGCCGTTGGCTCAGGGATGCTGGTTTTCCGCATCCAGATGATGTCGCTGCGAAGCGTCCATCCGGCTTCCTGCATGGCCAACGCAACGCGCCATGGAATGCCGATGAGTGACTTTCGAGGAAGCCCAAGCCCGGGCCCATCGACAGCACGCAGCATCGACATGCGACGGCTGCGATGCTTGGGGTCAGTGCCGTGGGGCCGCCCTTTGGCGTTGTAGTACGTGTCGCCGAGATTGAGGAACAGCGTCCCGGTGGATTTGAGAGCTGGCTTCAGAGCTTCCATTGCATCGACGATGTTCGTCACGAACCCGTCGATGCTTTCCTCCATCCCAATCTGGCCATCAACGTCGTAGTCCCGCTGCCAGAAGTACGGCGGGCTCGTAACGACGCAGTCCACGCTGTCTGGGGTCAGTAGCGACGATTGCTCGCGGCAGTCACCTTGAAGAAGGGTCCACTGCTGAGCATCGCGAGTTCCTTCCGCGTGTACGTTCGCGCCGCGAACGTCGGGGGCATCACTCACGTCGTCTTCCCTGCTGATGTGTTCCATATGCTGGCTACTCCTAGGCTAATGCGTGCCCACCCTCTCCAGGGTTCCCACGCCGCTCCCGCAGACTGCTGGCGGGGCCATGCGCGACAGTACTGAGGAGGTCTGACATCACGACTTCACCGACTATGCGCGGGCCGCACTCTGGGTCGGTGACACCGGCCGCATGGGGTCCTGTCTACGTCCCTGGTGACTCGCTACTCGCTCGACGCCTGCGCATCGAACAGGCCAGGTATCGGGCGGAGGTCTTGCAGCTCCCGACATGGGGAAGCACTCCTCAAGGACGTCCGCTGGGGTCAATCCTCGACGCCGAGGCCGCCGCAGCCGGATACAACTTCACAAGCGCAACCGCGCAGAGTCTGTACATGGAGCGCAAGACTCTCGGCTGGGGAGTTGACCCGACGCGCATCACGACGAATATGACGAGCAGTCAGGCACTGCTGTTCAACCTCTTCGGGGAGTTCGGGGGCGATATGGAGTGGGCCGTCAGAGCGACCAATCTGTGGCTCGGGCGTACTGACGCTCAGTCGGTCAAAGCTATTCATCTCGAGTACGCGCCCCGCCGCCTCAGCACATACCTCAATGACCACACCATCGTCGATGCCCTTGTCGAAGTCGAAAGCGAAGCTGGGCCGGAGCTTATCGCATTCGAGTTGAAGTTTGCAGACCGATTCTCGTCGAGACGCGTCCCCTTTGACCGCAACCCTCGCTACCAGGAACTCGCCCGCACAAGGGCGCCCTGGCGTGCTCCCCTGAATCGACTGGTTACCCCGCAGCTCAACCAGCTCACTCGCGTGCACGCACTCACTGAACGGTCCGCCGAGGTTCTCCATCCCGACAAGGATGTTCGGTGCACTCTCCTCGTCGCGTGTCACCCTGATGATGTTTCGGCGGGTAGTCACGTGGAGAGCTACCGCGGCACACTTTCCCGTTCGGATTCCGTGCACCTCGTTACCCTCGACGCGCTCATCAATGCGATGGAGTCGAGCGGCCCGAGCTCATCCTCCGTTCAGCAGCTCCGAGCCCGGTACCTGCCTTGAAGCCTCTACCCCATCGACACTCGCTTCAACTCCACGTAGTATCGAACATCTATTCGAACGAGGAGTGCTCCATGCTGACCAGTACACGCGAAGACATCCAGTTATGGACGGACGAGACCGGAACTCCCGCGCGCCTGGTCTGGCGGGGCGAGCGCTGGCGGGTCATCGACCGCCCAACTGAGAACGAAACGAACGGTGCGCTCTGGGCGACATGGCGGTTCACCATGCGCAGTGACGTCGACCACAGAACTGTCGTGGGAGATGTGGAGCGCACGGCGCATCAGTGGGCCTTCATCGCCGCGTACGAATGACGCAGAATCGTCGATACAGCGAAGGCATCGAACGCGAGATTGAGAAAGTCGCAAACGCCTACGAGCGCCGTGGAACTCCAATCTCGCTCAGCGTCGATGAGGTGCGCGGAACCGGGCGGCGAAGGGACCTCGACCAATCCCCAATCCCCGTCACCGCATGGGTCAGACACCGCGTAGTCCTCGACGAAACGAAGCTCCTGGATGCGCTGGTCGTGGCCTACACAGACAAGGCCGTCCTCCTGAAGTACGCCGATGCGGCGGGAAACGTGCATCACGTGTGGGTGTGGGCGGGTGCCGTGCGGCGACGCTAGCCTTGCCCCAGGAGGACAGATGACAGAGACGCAAGGCCGACGCTCGGCGCGTGTGCATGCCTCAGTCATCGCAAAGTGGGTGCGAGCTGGGGACGCGAGCAGGACCTACCGAGCGTTCATGCAGCTCAGCGACGACCTCGCCGCCGTAGGCGCTCCGACGCGTGTGTCGCTGACCGCCGAGCCGCCGGAATCCACGAAATCGCGTTGGGACGACGCCATCGCAGGACTTGTCGAGCTACGACTCGAGGAGGCGAGAGTCTCTCCGCCGACATGGGTCCGCGAGGCAATCGGTCGCCCAGACGAGCAGTGGGAGCCCCAACGGTCCTCACTCCCGTTGACCTACAAGTCAGACCCTTCGCTCGTCCCAGACGCGTTCCTTCGGCGAGGTGTGCTGATTGAGGCAGGCGAGCTAGAGAGTGTCTAGTGGCCCGACGAACCCACACTCATTCTCATTACCGCGAGCACAGCGCACGTCGATGCAACTCCGCAGCGCAACGCCGCTCGCACTCTCCCGCTTATCAGGCATAAGGTCGCAGCATGTGCGGACGCTTTGCGATGGACGCCACGACTGACGTACTCATCCGCGAGTACGTCAGCGAGGGCGGCAAGCCTGAGGACTGGTGGGCCGAGTGGCACGGGTCTTTCAGCATCGCCCCGACCGATGATGCGGTCATTGTGCGAGACCGCGGCGACGGCCGTCTCTTTGAACGCGTCCGGTGGGATTGGGAGAAACCAAAGAACCGACCCCGCGGCGGGCCCATCATCAACGCACGCATCGAGAAGCTCTCTACCGGGTTCTGGGCACCCGCGCTCTCGGCGGCACGCTGCGTGGTACCCATGCGCGGGTACTACGAGTGGACGGGCGAACCGGGCGACAAGACGCCGCATTTCCTTCACGGCGATGGTCTGCTCTCAGCCGCAGGGCTCACCTGGTCGATGACACTCCCCAGTGGCCAGCAGTCGCGCTGCTTCGTCGTCGTCACCCGCGAAGCTCGAGACGCCGGTGGGGAGGTCCATGACCGCATGCCAGCGTTCCTGACTCCAGATGCACTCGAGGCCTGGCTGACCCCCACCAAGGTGGTGGGCGCCGCAAAGACGGAACTGCTCGCGATACTCGACCACGGGTCGGCCGACGTCGCCTCCACGATTCGCCATCACGTCGTCGACCGTCGCGTCAACAACGTTCGCACCGCGAATGGGAGTGACCCCGGCCTCATCGCCCCTCGCTCCCCGGACAACGGAGCTCTAACCCTAGACGCCGATTTCAGCGCACCCGCCTGCCCAGAGTGCGGAACCGCCATGCACGATGCCCCGGATGGGTTCAGCTGTCGGGGGTGTGGACGAGTCCTGACTGTGGAGCTGCCTGCGACGTACCGCTATCCCGACACCGAGGACGACGCCATCACCGATTTCCGCACGAGTCGCTAGCCAGTACGAGAAATTGAGCCCCCGGCTGCACTGGCTCCGTCCGGTCTCAACCGGCGTCCGTACGAATGTCCGTGGGAGCCGGAGGGCTGCGAGCATGACGCTCACACGCCACACCGACGAACAGTCGAAGTTCCTGGCCCTATTGCAGGACAAGCTCGCTCGCCAGAACCGTGTTCTTCACATCGGGCATGTGAACCTCGCACTCGCGGCAAGAGAAGCCTCATCCTTGATGCACGTTGTTACCGCGACGGTCTTTGGATTCTCCCTGGTGGCGGCGATATCAGCACTGGCCGCCGCGGTCGGCGGAGCCGCAGTGCGGTCCGTTAGCGTACTCATCATCGTCGGTCTCGTCACAGCTACAGGGTTCTTGTTCTTTGGTGTCCTCTGGTTCCTCAGCCGGCATGTGCAGCTGGCCGAGGCGATGCTGCAGATTACGCTCGCCGAGCAAGAGGACCACCGAGTCCTCGCCGCGCTACGGGGTCGAGCACGCCGTTCAGCTCTGGGCTCGCTGGCATCGTTCGGCCCGCAGTGGTCGAAGCCGTCGTTTGAGTGACCGATTTGGCGCGGAGCGCACCCAACCGAAGGCCTGAGACGCGCCCATGCAATGAGGGTCGTCATATTCATGACGGCGTGCGCTGTCATCCTCACGGTGGTCACAGTCATCAGCGGCCGAGCCCTGGGCGCTTCTCTCGCTACGGCAATTTAGACGCGCCGTGCACAAGCGGGTCTGAGCCCCCGGGTTGCGTGTCCCTCCCCTACGACCTTGCAGGGAGCCATCATCGACAGGTTGTTTGGGGAGAGAGACCTTCGTCGAAAACATCGATATACAGTGCAACCCAAGAACGTGGGCAAGCACAAGCACATCCCTCGGTTCGAGCTAATCGCGCCGGGGCCTCTGCCCTACTGTCAGCTAGGCAGTAACGGCACGGTATGCTTTCGAGTTCATCTGATTGAGTAGTTGGTCTTCTGAGCAGCACCGTTATTGCCGTTGAGCAGCACTGTGTCT
>NZ_JALJRG010000009.1:0-107141 GCF_024519805.1 Microbacterium sp. Mcb102
CGTCAGCGCGGGCGGCGGGGGCTGTCGGGGTTCATCAGCGAGTGGCGGCGGCCGTAGGCGAAGTAGACGACGAGTCCGATCACCAGCCAGACGCCGAAGCGCAGCCAGGTCTCCCAGTGCAGCTGCGAGATGAGGAACAGCGAGAAGGCGACGCCGACGATCGGCACCACCGGCATGAACGGCAGCCGGAACGTGCGCGGGGCATCCGGCTTCGTGTACCGGAACACGACGACGGCGATGCACACGACGACGAACGCCGCCAGGATGCCGATGTTCGTCAGGTCGGCCACGGCGCGGATGGGGAAGATGCCGGCGAAGAACGCGGAGCCGATGCCCGCGATCCACGTCACCCGCTGCGGCACACCGCGGCCGTCGACCTTCGAGAACCAGCCGGGGAGCAGGCCGTCGCGGCTCATCGAGAACCAGACGCGGGTGGCGCCGAGCAGGAACGTGAGCATGACCGTGAGGATCGACAGCACCGCGAACACGGAGATGATCGAGGCGATGACGGGCAGCCCGACGCTCGAGAACGCCGAGGCGAAGCCGGCCTTCGGGTCGATGTCCTGGTAGTTCTGCATCCCGGTGAGCACCAACGTCGCGGCGACGTAGAGCAGCATCGCGATGATGAGCGACAGGATGATCGCCTTCGGCATGTGCTTGCGCCCGTCCTTCGCCTCCTCTGCGGCGGTGCTCATCGCGTCGTAGCCGAACACTGCGAAGAACACCGTCGCGGCCCCGGTGAAGACCGGGCCGAAGCCGGACGGCATGAACGGGGTGTAGTTGTCGGTGTTGATGTAGAAGATGCCCAGGCCCACGATGAACAGGATCAGCAGGATCTTGATCCCGACCGCCACCAGCTCGAACCGGCCGAAGGTCTTGGTGCCGCGGCTGAGGAGGAAAGTCACGAGCAGGCAGATCAGGATCGCCGGGATGTTGACGACGCCGCCGGGCTGGTCGAACGTCTCGGTGACCGCGGTCGGCAGGTGGACGCCGAAGCCGGAGAGGAACGCATCGAGGTAGCCGGAGATCCCGATCGCGACGACGGCCACGATGGCCACGTACTCCAGGAGCAGATCCCAGCCGATGAACCATCCGGTGATCTCCCCGAGCGCGACGTAGCCGTAGCTGTACGCCGATCCGGCCCGGGGGATCATTCCCGCGAATTCTGCGTACGAGAGAGCGGCGGCAGCAGACGCCAGCCCGGCGATGAGGAACGAGATGACGACCGCGGGGCCGACGCCGGGGTTCGTGGCGTCGCCGTGCGCGACGAGACCGGCGAGCGAGAAGATCCCGACGCCGACGATGCCGCCGACGCCGATCGCGGTGAGCTGCCACAACCCGAGGGATTTGAAGAGACCACTGCTCTCCGCCTCTTCGTTCAGGTCGCCGACCGGCTTGCGCCGCCAGACGGAATACGCCGGATTCTTCGGATTCGTGCGGGGCATCCTTGCCTCCCTGAATGGCCGCCCGGGTGCGGGCGGCGAGCGATGGCTGAGCTTTTGACCGGTAACACGTTACGCCCGCCTTGTCCCCTCCTCAATCAGACTTCTGGCCAGGATCCGGCGCCCGGCGTGCGCCCACCTCTCGGCGCCCCTTTCCGCCACCGCCACCGCCACCGCCACCGCTGCCGCTGCCGCTGCCGCCGCCGCTGCCGCTGCCGAGTGCACGGGTTGCTCGCGAGTGCACGGGGTGTTCGCGAGAGGGAGCCGTGCACTCGGCGGGAAGCCGTGCGCTCGGCGAAAGGGGGGAGAGGGAGGGGGTCAGGGGGACGGGATGCCGACGAGTTCGGCGCTGCGTTGCCAGAGGGCCTCGGCGAGATCCGGGTCGTTCACCTGCGGGTTGACCTTCGTGGTGAGGGTGCGCTCGTCGTAGTACGCGCCGGAGAGCCAGGTGTCGCCGGGGGTGCCCTCGATGAACCAGCGGAGCGTGTCGCCGCCCTTGTCGGCGCCGATGAGCAGGAGGCGTTTGAGAGGTGTGCGGTAGACCAGCCGCATGATGCTCGACGAGTCGGACGCGAAGTTCGTCTGCACGGTGCCGGGGTGGAACGCCACGGTGCTGAGTCCGTCGGCGTGGAACTTCGTGTGCAGGCTCTTCGTGAACAGCACGTTGGCGAGCTTCGCGTCGCCGTAGGCCTTGTTCGGGCTGAAGCGGCGGGCGTTGTCGAGGTCGTCGACGTCGATGTGCCCGAAAAGGCGGTGCGCGATGCTCGACGTGTTGATGACCGCGCCGTCGGATGCCAACAGCTGCGGCAGCAGCAGGTTCGTGAGCAGGAACGGCGCCAGGTGATTGACCTGCATCGTCTTCTCGAAGCCGTCGACGGTCGGGGTCTGATCCCCGAAGATGCCGCCGGCGTTGTTCGCCAGGACGTGGATGCCGTCATCGCCGACGGCATCCGTGATCTTCTGGGCGAGCGCCCGCACATCGTCGAGGTGGGCGAAGTCGGCGGTGAACCACTCCGCACCGGTCTCCTCGCCGATGGCGCGGATCTTCTCGGGAGAGCGGCCGACCAGGATGAGCCGGTGCGGTGAATCCGCGAGTCGGCGGGCGGCCGCCGCGCCGATCCCGTCGGAAGCTCCGGTGAGGACGACCGTCTTCTGAGCCACGCGCCGTGTCACTCGGCCTCGGCCGATGGCGTGATGCGCCGCACCGCGCGGGTCACATGCTCGGCGATCACGGCCTGCGCCCGGTCGGGGTCGCCGCTCGCGATGGCATCCACGATCTGCTGGTGGCTGCGCACATGCTCCTCCTGCTCGGCAGGGTCGAGTGCGGCGTTGGCGGCGTGCAGGAAGCCGGTGATGCGTCCGCGCAGCTGACCGCTCACCTCGTCGAGGAAGCGATGCTCGGCGAGGTCGGCGAGGGTCTCGTGGAACAGGCGGTCCTGGCGCAGCACCTCGTCGATGTCGCCGGGTGCCGCATCCGACATCGCCTGAATGATGGCTCCGAGGCGGGCGGCGGATTCCTCGTTCCAGCGCTCCTGCACCCGGATGGCCATGAACTGCTCGAGCACGATCCGCAGGCTCGAGATCTCCTCCAGGTCCTGCGCGCTCAGCTGCGCGACGCGGGCGCCGCGGCGGGGCTCGCGGGTGATCAGGCGCTCCTCGGCCAGGCGGGTCAGGGCCTCGCGGACCGGGATGTGACTCACGCCGAGCCGGTCGGCGAGCTTGCGCTCGACCAGGCGCTCGCCGGGGGCGAGCTCTCCGGAGTGGATGGCCGCGCGCAGCTCATCCGCGACCTGTTCGGCGATGTTCTGATCCGAGACGCTGCGCACCGTGGCTCTCCTGTCTGTGCCGGAACCCGCGAGCCGTTCTCGGCCGAGTTCCTGCATCGACCGATGCTATGGCAAATTCACCGCCGTGGCGGGATACGGGTCCGGGTGGGCGTAACGAGAACGTAATCGCATTCGCTTGATTCGCACTAGACGCGGCCGGGCGTTTGCTACATGCTATAGCGAAACCCTTCCACCCGAACGCATCACCCGACACTTGGAGGCACCCATGTCGCGTCGTCGTGTATTGCTCGGCGGAGCAGCGTTGCTCACCGCCGCGCTCCTCATCGCTGGCTGCAGCAGCACCCCCTCGACTCCTGACGGCCAGACGCAGGACGGCGGCACCTTGACCGTCGCCGCCGCTCAAGGTATCCCGCAGCTGAACCCCGCCATCCGCACCTTCGCCTGGGAGGAGGTGCTGTTCCCCCTGCTCTGGAACGGTCTGACCAAGACCGATGAGTCGGGTGAGATCGTCGGCGACCTCGCCGAGAAGTGGGAGGCGTCGCCGGACCAGAAGACCTGGACCTTCACCCTCCGGGACGGCGTCACGTTCTCGAACGGCGACGCCTTCACAGCCGAGGACGCCGTCGCATCGTTCGACTACTACCTCGACCCGGAGACCGCGACCCAGGAGAAGAACAAGATCGACATGGTCACGGACGTCACGGCGCCCGACGAGAAGACCGTCGTCATCACCCTCTCCGAGCCCATCGCGACCTTCGCGGCCGGCATCGTCTGGGTCAAGATGCTCGACGTCGATGCGCTCGCCACGATCGACAAGGAGCCGATCGGCACCGGCCCGTACATCGTCGATGCGTTCACGCCCGACGACAGCCTGACCCTCGTGCCGAACCCCGAGTACTTCGGTGAGGAGCCGGTCCTCGACGAGATCACGATCGTCAAGGCCGCAGAGTCCACGGCCGCGGTCACGGGGCTGCGCTCGGGCGACATCGACGTGCTGTGGTCCGTACCGCAGGGCGATGTGGCCGGGCTCGAAGGCGGCGGCGACATCGCGCTCGTCAAGCCTGACAACCCCAGCCAGTGGCCGTCGTGGGAAGTCGACACCCAGTCCGCGCCGTTCAACGATGTGCGCGCACGCCAGGCTCTCGCCTACGCGACCGACCGCGAAGCGATCCTCGAGGCGGCGTACTACGGGCAGGGCACGGTCTCACCCACGAACAACGCCCTCGGCGAGGTCAACCCGTGGTTCGGCGGCGACCTGACCGACTACTCGTACGACCTCGACAAGGCGAAGGAGCTGTTCGCCGAAGCGGGCATCACCGAGGGCAGCACGCTCACCTGGTGGGGTATCGCGGGGCAGTACCCGGAGTGGAACACGAGCGGTGAGATCCTGCAGGCGAGCCTGAAGGAGATCGGCATCACGCTGAAGATCGACAACAACGACATCGGCACCTGGGTGGACTCGTTCTACCCGGCGGGCAAGAGCTTCCCCGGTTACATCGTGCCGAACTTCCAGTCGACGCCGCCGGAGCCGGCCTATTCGCTGAACTTCTATCTCGAAGGCCGTTGCGAGTGCAACTGGGTCGACCCCGACTTCCAGACCGCGTTCGCGGATGCCGTGGCCGAGCCGGACGAGGCCGCCCGAGCCGAGAAGTGGGGCACGGTGCAGACGATCGTCAACGAGCAGGTCCCGCTGATCGTGCCGCTGCAGTCGACGGTCGTCACGGCGACGAGCACGAAGGTCGACGGCGTGTGGGTCGAGGGCGGCGGACAGCTGCACCTCGAGAACGCCCAGCTCAAGGGCTGACGTGGCTCTGTCCATCCTTCGGCGGGTGGCGATCAGCATCGCGATGCTGATCGCCACCTCGCTTCTCGTGTTCGTCGTCCTGCGGCTGCTGCCGGGCGACCCCGTCATCACGCGCCTCGGCTCGACCCCGGGTGTGGATGCCGAGATGCTCCAGCGCCTGCGCGAGGAGGCCGGCCTCGACGCTCCGATCATCGAGCAGTACCTGCGCTGGATCGGCGGCGTCTTCACCGGCGACTTCGGTCAGTCGTACTTCAACCAGTACTCGGTGTCGGAGCTCATCGCGCAGCGACTCCCGGCCACGCTCGAGCTCACGCTGATCGGCATCGTGCTCGCTGTCATCATCGCGACTCCAGCCGCCGTGATCGCGTCGCTGCGCCCACTCGGCGTGGTCGACCGCGCCCTCACCGCCATCTCGACCGCCGGCATGGCGTTGCCGCAGTTCCTGATCGGCATCGTGCTGATCGTGGTCTTCGCCGTGCAGCTCAAGGTCCTCCCCGCACGCGGCTACACGCCGTTCGGGGAGGACCCCGCAGACAACCTCGTGCGGATGATCCTCCCCGCCTTCACGCTCGCTTTCGCCGCTGCGCCACTGCTCATGCGGTTCCTGCGAGCGTCGATGGTCGAGGTGCTCGACGCTCCCTACATCCGCACCGCTCGCGGCAAGGGGCAGTCGGCCAGTGGTGTCGTGATCGGGCACGCGCTGCGCAATGCGCTGATCCCCGGTCTCACGATGCTCGGTCTCATCGTCGGGTACACCCTCGGTGGCGTCGTGATCGTGGAGTACGTGTTCGGCGTGCCGGGGCTCGGCTCGCTCGCGATCGACGCGGTCTTCAAGCGCGACTACGCGGTGCTGCAGTCGGTCGTGCTTCTGATCTCCGCGATGTTCATCCTCACCACGCTCATCGTCGACCTCCTCTACGGTGTGCTCGACCCGCGTCTTCGTGCTAGGAGCAGCCGTGGCTGACACCCTCACCCTCGCTCTGCGCTCGGCCCGCCCGCGTCGCCGTCTCGCGGTCGCGTCGTGGATTCCGCTCGCCCTCCTCGGCGTGATCGTGCTGGCCTGCGTGCTCGCACCGGTGATCGCGCCCTACGATCCCTCGGCGCAATCGCCCGACCGGTTCGCCGGTCCGTCAGCCGGGCACCTGTTCGGCACCGACGAGCTCGGGCGCGACCTGTTCAGCCGCGTGCTGTACGGCGGACAGCTGACGATCTTCATCGCCGGTGGTGCGACCCTGGTCGCCATGGTGCTCGGCATCGCGTGGGGGATGGCGGCCGCGTTCGCCCGCGGTGTGTGGGACGAGATCCTGATGCGTCTGGCCGACACGGTCATGGCGATCCCGCAGATCCTGTTCGCGCTCGTCTTCATCTCGGCGTTCGGCGCCGATCCGGTCAAACTGGCCGTGATCATCGGCATCCTGCTCACCCCCACCACCGCGCGCCTGGTGCGCTCCTCGGTGCTCAGTGAGCTGCAGGAGGACTACTTCACGGCCGCCGTCGCCTTCGGCTCGAAGCGCAGCCGACTGCTGTTCGCCGAGGTGCTGCCGAATGCCCGCGGGCCGATCGTGGTGCAGGCGGCCATCAACGCCGCGAACGCGATCCTCCTCGAGGCGTCGATGAGCTTCGTCGGCCTCGGCATCGCGCCGCCCGAAGCCACCTGGGGGACCCTCGTGCAGCAGGGCTACCAGAAGATGTACCAGTCGATCGGGTACGTGCTGTTCCCTGCGCTGTTCATCTTCGTCACCATCTGGCTGCTCAACGTGCTCGCCGATCAGTTCGGCGGCGATCGGAAGGGGAAGGGACGATGACCGATGCCACGCCCGTCCTGCAGGTGCAGGACCTCACCGTCTCCTACGGCGACGCCATGCCGGTCAAGGGCATCTCGTTCGCGGTGCGCCCCGGCGAGCGGATCGGGCTGGTCGGCGAGTCCGGCTCGGGAAAGTCGCTCACGGCGCTCTCGATCATGCGCCTCAACGACGGCGCGACGCTCGGCGGTAGCATCCGACTGCGCGATCGCGAGTTGCTCACTCTGAGCAAGCGCGAGATGACGAGGGTGCGCGGCGGCGAGATCGCCATGGTCTACCAGGACCCGATGTCGTCGCTCAACCCCGTGCGCACGATCGGGCACCAGCTCGTCGAGGCGATCCGGCTGCACGATCGGGTGCCGAAGGATGCGGCGCGGGCCAGGGCCGTAGAGCTGCTGACCGAGGTCGGTGTGCCGCTCCCCGAGGAGCGTCTTGCCCAGTACCCGCATGAATTCTCCGGTGGCATGCGGCAGCGCGTGATGATCGCGATGGCCATGTCGTCTCGGCCGGCCGTCCTGATCGCCGACGAACCGACCACTGCGCTCGACGTCACGACTCAGTCGCGCATCATCGACCTGCTCGACCGCTTGGCCGATGAGCACGGCACCGCTGTGGTGCTCATCACGCACGACCTCGGCGTCGCCGCCGGCTTCTGCGAGCGCATCCACGTGATGCGGCACGGGCGGGTGATCGAGGAGGCTCCGGTCGACACTCTCTACGCCGAGCCGGAGCATCCGTACACGAAGGCGCTGCTCGGAGCCGTGGTCGACCTCACGATCGATGTGCACGAGCCGATCCGTACCGCCGCCGAGGTTCTCGAACGCGGCACCGAGCCGGTCGTCGAGGCGGGCTCGATCAGCGCGGTCGACCGCGCTCGGGAGTCGGGAGACGTGCTGGTCGATGTGCAAAGCGTCTCCAAGGTGTTCACCCTCGGCTCCGGTCGACGGGTGACCGCGGTCGACGACGTGTCGTTCCAGATCCGCCGCGGTGAGACCGTGGGGCTCGTGGGCGAGTCGGGCTCGGGCAAGTCGACCGTGTCGAAAGCCGTGCTCGCGCTCGGCGGAATCGATGCTGGAGCCGTGGTGTTCGACGGGCATCGTCCGCATGAGATGCGCGGTGAGGAGCTGCGGAACCTGCGGCGGCGGATGCAGATGGTGTTCCAGGATCCGTTCTCCGCGCTGAACCGGCGGCAGACCGTGGCCCAGATCATCGAGGCGCCACTGCTCGCACACGGCATCGGCAACCGCGTGACCCGCGCCGAGAAGGTGCGCGAGGCCATGCATCGGGTGCGGCTGGACGAGGAGTTCACCCACCGGCTGCCGCGCTCGATGTCGGGCGGCCAATGCCAGCGCGTGTCGATCGCGCGCTCGCTCGTGCTGGAGCCCGAATTCCTCGTGCTCGACGAGTCGGTGTCGGCGCTCGACGTGTCGATCCAGGCGCAGGTGCTCAATCTGCTGCGGGAACTCCAGGCCGAGCTGGGGCTGACGTACCTCTTCATCAGTCACGACCTCGCCGTTATCCGGTACATGTCGTCGACGGTGGCCGTGATGCAGCAGGGGCGGATCGTGGAGATCGGCGCGCGCGACGCCCTGTTCGCCGCTCCGCAGCACGAGTACACGCGCGGCCTCATGGCCGCGATTCCCGTGGCCGACCCGGTGCTCGAGCGTCGGCGACGTGCCGAGGCTGCAGTGCTCTGGCAGGCCCAGGGTGCCGTGACGGGCGCGGTTCCCGCCCGAACCACCCGATGACGAAGGAGTTGTCATGACCGACCGACTGACCACCGTGGCGGATTCCCCCGCACCCGCGACATCGCCCGTGACCCCCGCCACGCAAGACACCGTGCGTTCCACGGGGCGACGCGCCCTCATGGCCGGATTCGGTGCGGTCGCGCTCGGCGCTGCCGGCTCCCTCGCCGTCGCGACACCCGCGCAGGCGGCCCCCGTCGCCATGGGTGCGAAAGACATCACCAGGGCGGAGACCGTCGCCGACCTGTCCCGCCTGCGTGCGCGGGCCGGCGAGGTGGCCATCGTCGCCGGCTACCGGACACCGGGCGACGCCGGGCTGCTCGTGTACGTGGGGTCCGACGCGGCGAAGATCAAGCCCAACGGCGGCACGGTGGTCGCCGGCACGCGCGGCACCACCTGGCTGCTGCAGCATGACGGCACGCTCGACTTCCGGGTCTTCGGCATCACGGGGCCCGAGAAGGCGGCCGATGATGCGCTCGCCGCGATGGTGAACGATCCCCGCATCCGGCGGATCGAAGCGCACACGGATCTGCTGTTCCAGAAGCGGCATCGCTTCACGCGCTCCCATCTCGAGATCGACTTCGGCGGGCATGTCATCGCGACCGAGGGCATCGAGCCGAACACCCACGACAACCCGTTCGGCGCCGTGATGTTCTTCACCGGGGTGTCCCGAGACGTCGTCGTCGAGCATCAGCTGGCCGAGGCCTGGCCTGAGCTGACGGATGCGGTCGCCGTCCCCGATGCGGCGAAGTTCCCGGTCGACACCTGGTGGGCGGTGCAGTGCGACACGGTCGCCGGGGGCGGCGCCGATGAGCGCGAGCTCCAGCGGTTCGTCCAGGTGACGCAGCAGATCGACGGACAGCACATCCGGATCAACTATCTCAACGGCTGGCCGCTGGACAAGGGCCGCACGCTCACCTGGCGGCAGATGGCTCCCGTCGAAGGGGTGCGCATCTCGAACATGCGGTTCCTCGGCGCCGGGCCCTTCGACGGACCCACCGACGGCTCGTTCCCCGACGCCCGCGAGCTGACCGGCTCGCACCCGATCGCCTTCGAGTACGCGATCGGATGCGATGTCGCCGATGTGCACGCCAGTCGCACCTGGTGGCCCGTCGTGATGCGGCGGTGGAACACCCACTTCACGACCGAACGCTGCTCGGTCGAGAACCCGCCCACGGTGTTCTACGGCGGCGCGGGGTATCTCACACAGCAGATCTACTGCCTCCACGGGCGGGTGAGCGACTGCACGTCGTCGAACGCGCGGCACCTCAACGACCTGACCGCCAGTGCCTACTGCCTCGTCGAGAACTGCCATGGTGACGGCGACGATCAGGGCGGCAACCCGTTCACCACCCACGGTCAGTACGAGCACGACCTCACCTTCATCGGCAACTCGGGGCTCATGGACATCGCCAACTCCGGTGCGCAGTGGGGTACCTCCGCCAAGCGCATCACGGTGCGCGATCACGTCTGCTCATGGTTCGTCGCCGGCACGAAGATCAGCGACCTGACGCTGGAGAACGTGCGCGTGATCGGGCGGTCGACCTTCGACCCGCAGGCGACCATGACGATCAACGCCGACGGTGCCCAGGTTCGCGGCTGCACGGCCGGGCTGCTCGCCATCGGGCAGCGGTCGGCCCGATCGTCGCGGCCGACGACGATCGAGGACAGCACCTTCGCGCTCCCGAAAGACCAGGTGCTCATCCAGACCCCGGTCACGGTTCCCGTCAGCTTCGTGCGCTGCACGATCACCGGAATCGACGGGGCGAAGGCGCGCGGTTCCGGACCCGTCGAGTTCGTCGACTGCCGGTTGAGCGGCCCGGCGAAGGGCGCGCCCGCCGAGATCGGTGCGTCGAGGGTCACCATCCGGGGCGGCTCGGTGCGCGATGCCGTGCTCTCCGCGACCGCCGTGCGCGACCAGGCCATCGCGCTGGAGGGCGTCGAGCTCAGCACAGAGCGCGCGGAGGGCGCCATGCTGTCCCGAGCCGCCGGCTCGGGGGTCATCACCTGGCGTCTGAGCGGCCTGACCTCGGCAGCGCCGAAGGGCGTGGCACATGTCGACATCGGCGCGGGCGTCAACCACGCGCGCGTCACCGGCAGCCAGTTCGTCGGAGGGCGGATGCGGTTGGCCGACGGCTTCTCGGAGCCTTCCACGCTCCTCTACAGCGACAACGTCGAGCGTGGCGTCGAGGCGGATCTCCCCGAGGCCGGAGACCGCGTGCTGATCGCCGACGTGCTCACGAGCGCGTGAGCGGCGGCATCATGGACAGCATGGAGGACTTCTCTTGAACGACACGGCATCGCCCACGCATCTCGGCGACCGCATCCGTATCCCCCGCACCCGCGCGCGCATCGGCGTCGCTCGCCGCGACATCACGCCGCCCGTCGGCATCCGGGCGAAGAACTGGGGTCCCGCCGACTGGGAGCGCTCCGAGGGGGCGCACCGCCCGTTCGAGCTGACCGCGCTCGCCGTGATCGCGGGAGACGAGCGGCCGCGCCTGCTGCTCGCTGTCGACGGCACCTGGTGGCGCCGCGTGGCCGACGAACAGGGCGTCCGCGGGGCGATCCTGGCGGGACTCGGACTCGAGGCCGACCAGCTGATGCTGTCGCTCTCGCACACGCATGCCGGCGCGGTGCTCTGCGCGGCCGATGCGCACCTGCCCGGCGGAGAGCTGATCCCCGGGTACCTCGAGGCGCTCGCCGCCGCGGGCATCGCCGCCGGACGCGAGGCACTCGACGGGGCGGTCCCCGGACTCGTCGAGTGGACGACCGGCCGCTGCACACTGGCCGCCGATCGCGAGCTCGACGTCGACGGGCGTGCGCTCGTGGGCTTCAACCCCGCCGGCACCGCCGATGACACCGTCATGATCGGCCGCCTCAGCATCGACGGTGTCGTGCGCGGCACGCTCGTGAACTACGCCTGCCACCCGACCACGCTCGCCTGGCAGAGCCGTGAGGTGTCGCCGGACTACGTCGGCGCGATGCGCGAGATCGTCGAGGCCGCCACGGGTGCGCCGTGCCTGTTCGTGCAGGGCGCCTCGGGCGAGTTGGCTCCGCGTGAGCAGTACACCGGTGACGTCACGGTCGCCGACCGCCACGGACGCTCGCTCGGGCACGCGGTGCTCGCGGCCCTCGATTCGCTGCCGGCGCCGGGAGAGGAACTGACCCTCGAGGGCGTCGTGGAGTCGGGAGCGCCGCTGGCGATCTGGGCGGGAGAGGTGGCTCACGGCGGGGAGGGCGCGGCCGGTTCGGTGACGAGCGTCGAGCTGCCGCTGCGCGACCTGCCGACGCTGGAAGAGCTCGCCGAGGAGTGGAAGGACATCGATCCGCGCTCCCGCGAGGAACGCCTCGGCCGCGCGCGCAACCTGCGTGAAGGGTACATCGACGGGCCGACGGTGCAGCATCCGGTCTGGGCCTGGCGGCTCGGCGATGCGGTGATCGTGGGGCACCCGGGCGAGGCGTACTCGCGCTTGCAGACCGCGTTGCGGGCACGGTTCCCCGAGACGCCGATCGTCGTGATGAACCTCACGAACGGCCCCGGCTTCGTGTACCTGCCCACGCGCGACGCCTACGACCGCGGCGCGTACCAGGCGTGGCAGACGCCGCTCGCTCCGGGCGCGCTCGACCTGCTCGAGGAGCATGTCGCGGCGGTCGTCGCGGATCTGCTCGACCGCTGAGTCGCCCGGCCACTACACTTGCTATAGCAAATATCGAACCCCCTGAGGAGAGCAATGACCGCGCCCGTCGCCATCGTCACCGGAGGATCCGCCGGCATCGGCTGGGAGATCGGCCAGCGCCTCGCCGCCGACGGCTACAGGGTCGTCGCCGCGGACCGCGTGCCCGGACTCACCGCGGGAGAGAACCCCGCCGGCATCCTGTGGCGCGAGCTCGACGTGACCGACCACGCCGGCGTCGACCGGGTGTTCGGCGAGATCGAGGCCGAGCTCGGACCCATCGAGGTGCTCGTCAACAACGCCGGCATCCAGCGCCACCGCGGCATCGAAGACCTCAGCTGGGACGAATGGTCGGCCGTGGTCGACGTGAACCTGCACGGCGTCTTCTCGGCGTTGCAGGCCGCAGGGAAGCGGATGCTGGAGCGCGGCGACGGCCGCATCGTGAACATCTCGTCCATCTCGTCGCGGGGGTCGGCGGGGCGTGCGCCTTACGCCACGACCAAGGCGGCGGTGATCGGCCTCACCTCGACCGCCGGTGCCGAGTGGGCCTCGCGCGGCGTGCGGGTCAATGCAGTCGCGCCCGGCTACGTCGACACGGGCGTGTTCCGGCAGGGCGTCGAGGCGGGCACACTCAGCCTCGACACGATCCTGTCGCGCATCCCCGCGAAGCGCCTGGGCGACGCGAGCGAGATCGCCGCGGCTGTCAGCTTCCTCGTCTCCGACCAGTCCCGCTACATGAACGGACAGACCCTCTACGTCGACGGCGGCTTCATGGTCGACTACGGCGTACCCCTCGCGAAGAAGCCCGAATGAGCACGATCGCCCGTATCGACACGGCCACGGCCGTGCTGCCCCTTCCCGCGCCCCTGCAGCTGGGGGCGATGACGGTGACCCGCCGCGAGTACAGCGCGGTGCAGGCGACCGCCGACGACGGCACGACCGGCGTCGCGTACTGTCTGTCGCGCGAGGCGCCGATGGCCGAGATCGTCGACCGGCTCGTCGCGGAGCATGCGGTCGGTGCGGATGCCGACGACCCGACATCGACCTGGGATCGGATGCTGCGCGGTAGTGCCATCGTCGGAAGGGTGGGGCTCGTGCGGCGGGCCATCGGCCTCGTCGACATCGCGCTGTGGGACATCGCAGCCCAGCGTGCGGATGTGCCGCTGTGGAAGCTGCTCGGCACCGGAGATGCCCCTCGGGACTCGATCCTTGTCGCCGCATATCCCTCTCCGTCGCGCACTCCGCGCGAGGTCGCCGACGAGGTCCTCGCGCAGGCGGACGGCTGGACGCACGTGAAGATCTCCCGCATTCCCGATCCGGCATATATGCGCGAACTGCTCGCCCTGCTCAACGCCGAGCTGCCCTCCGCGACCGGTCTGATCGTCGACGTCGGCTTCGGCTGGCCGGATGCCGATGCCGCCCTGGCCGAGATCGCGCAGTGGGGAGACCCGCAGCTCGCCTGGCTCGAAGACCCGCTGCTGCCGGACGATGCCGCGGGTGTCGCGCGCATCCGTCGGGAATCGGGCCTCGCCGTCTCGGTCGGCGATGAGGTCACCGACCCCGCCGTGCTGAAGGCACTGGTCGAGGTCGGCGGGGTCGAAGCGCTGCGCCTCGACGTCGTCGCGATCGGCGGCGTGACACCGGCGCGCGAGCTGATCGCTTGGGCGACCGAGCGCGGTGTGCCCGTCTCGGGGCATGTCTATCCCGAGGTCACCGCGCACCTCGGCATCGGCGTCGAGACCTTCGCACGGGGCGTCAACCCCTACGACCCGGCGCCGTCGTTCGTGCTCGGCGGTCCGTCATTCGAGGGGCGGATCCGGCCGACGGATGCCGTGGGGCTCGGGTTCGCGCTCGATCCCGGCGTGTTCCGGTTCGGGGAGGACTGAGGCGGCGACTACCGGCAGTCGCGTCACGCGTTCTGAAGGAGAAGTCGCGGAATGAAGGACGCTTCGCGCTGTCGGCTCCGTCATTTCAAGAGTTCTCCTTCGCGGCGGGTGGCCGGGAGCGCGGCAACGTCTCACCTGAGGTACGCATCCACGAGCAGCGCACCGCGGATCGCCCGCAGCTCGTCGAGGATGCGCGCGATGCTCTTGGTGCTCACCGACGAGAGCGCGAGGTCGTGCGGGCCGAGAGGCTCGAGCTTCCCGGTCCGGATGCGGATGACCTCCCAGCGGCGGCACGGAGGGCGCGGTCCTTGCGCAGATCGGCATCCTGCCGCTTGCCGACGTGCTCCAGGCCGTGACGGCCGACCGTGTCGTACTCGAGCGCGACTCGCAGTTCCGGGAACACGATGTCGGGCCAGACCTCCGTGTGGCGGAAGAACGGGCGCGACACCTTCACCGCGTTCACCGCCGCGTCGAACTCGATCCGCGCTCCGAGCTCTGCCCGTAGGCGTCCTTCCACCGCGGATGCCGGGCGCGGGGCGCAGGCGCTCACGAACGCGGTCCCGGCGGGCAGGTCGGGCGTCTTGGTGCAGAGCGCGGGCGCGGGGCGACGGGGTTTGCGCGGGAGGGCGCGTGCCTCGCCGAGCACGACCGGTTGCGGACGGGCGAGCGCCGAGCACTCGGGACACCACGCGGAGCGGCGCCGCACCTGTCCGGGCCGCTCGCGCTGCTCGGTCGGGGTGGCGGCGAACCGATGCCCGACCGCGCACTCCCAACAGAGCAGCACATCGGCCGCGAGCGGGACCTGCGACAGCGCGATGCCGTGGTTGAGCTCGGGGTGGTACTGCCGGATCAGCTCCGGGTATGCCGCCCATCCGGCGCGGTATGTGCCCACGTCATACGGAACGGCGCGACCGCGGGAGAACTGCCGTCGCGCCCACCACTGCATCACCGGTTCCGGCACGCGCCGACGATAACCGCGAGCACGGACATCAGGCCGCCCTCGTTCGATCCCGAGCCGGATGTCCCCGGTCCGTGCGACGATCCGCACGTCGACGGGAGAACGGATGCGCGGGGAAGCCACGGTGCTGCACGCCGACCTCGATGCGTTCTACGCGTCGGTCGAGCAGCGCGACGCCCCGGAACTGCGGGGTCGACCGGTCATCGTGGGCGGCGGGGTCGTGTTGGCAGCGAGTTACGAGGCGAAGGCGCGCGGCGTCCGCACGGCCATGGGCGGCCGGCAAGCGCGCGAACTCTGCCCGGATGCCGTCGTCGTCCCGCCGCGAATGGACGCCTACTCCGCCGCGAGCAAAGATGTGTTCGCGATCTTCCGCGACACCACGCCGCTCGTCGATGGGCTCTCGATCGACGAGGCGTTCCTCGAGGTCGGGGGGTTGCGACGCATCGCCGGCACCCCGGAGCAGATCGCGGCACGGTTGCGGGAACGCGTGCGGACGGAGGCCGGCCTGGCGATCTCGGTCGGGGTCGCACGCACCAAGTTCCTCGCCAAGGTCGCCAGCGCCGTGAGCAAGCCCGACGGACTGCTGGTCGTGGAAACCGAGCGCGAGGAGGAGTTCCTGCTTCCCCTTCCGGTCGAACGGTTGTGGGGTGTGGGGGCCGTGACGGCCGAGAAGCTGCACCGGTACGGCATCCGCACCGTCGGTGAGCTCGCCGAGCTCGAGGCCGCGACGGCGGAGAGGATGCTGGGCAAGGCGACGGGTGCCCATGTGCACGCGCTGGCCCGGCTGCGGGATCCACGGCCGGTCGACACCACCCGGCGACGGGGCTCCGTCGGCTCGCAGCGTGCGCTCGGCAGCCGTCCGCGGTCCGCGGAGGAGCTCGACCTCATCCTCACCCAGATCGTCGACCGGCTCGGGCGGCGACTCCGGGACGGCGACCGCGTCTGCCGCACCGTCGTGCTGCGTCTGCGGTTCGGTGACTTCACGAAGGCCACGCGCTCCCGCTCGCTCCGCGCACCCACCGATCGCACCGCCATCGTGCTCACTGTGGCCCGCACCCTGCTCGCCGCGGCGCAGGCCGAGATCTCGGCGCGCGGCATCACCCTGATCGGCATCTCGCTGTCGCAGCTCGACCGCGCCGGGAACGTGCAGCCCGAGCTGCCGATCGACTGGGGCGATGAGGCGCGACTCGACTCCGTGCTCGACACGCTGCGTGATCGCTACGGCTCGACCTCGGTGGCGCGGGCGGCGCAGCTGGGGCGCGATCCTGGGTGGTCGTCGCCGACCCTGCCCGAGCACGAGTGACCCGGGCGCCCGCGTGTGCTGAAGCTGTGACCACGCGTGCTGCAGCTGCGCCCGCGCGTTCTGAAGCCGCGACCCCGCGCGTTCTGAAGGAGAAACCACGACATGAAGGAGCGTTCTCGCGGAAGGCTCCTTCATTCTGGGAGATCTCCTTCATGCCGAGAGGGCCGCCCCCGCAGCCCAGCCCCATCGTTGGGACAAGCGGGTTCTCGCGCGGAGGAGCAAGCTGTGGACAGAATATTGGCCTATGAACTGGCCTGACTTTAGGCTAGATTTATGGACGTGCAGACGATCTCGGTCAGCGAGGCGAAGGACAGGTTCTCGCAGTTGGTGGAAGCAGTGGACACCACGCACGAGGCGGTGACCATCACGCGCCACGGGCGACCCGCCGTCGTCATGTTGAGCGTCGATGATCTCGAAGCGCTGCAGGCCACTCTCGCGCTGCTGCAGGATCCGCAGCACGTCGAAGAGGTGGCGGAGGCAGATGCGGATATCGCTGCGGGTCGCACGTTGAGCCTCGCAGAAGTGCGAGAGCAGCTGGCTCGCCGGTGATGCCGGAGCCCTACGACATCCAGCTCACCGGCCCTGCTGTTCGCGCACTGCATCGTCTGGAACCCAAGCTCGCCGACGCGGTGCTCAGGTTCCTCGAAGGTCCGCTCGCCGAGAATCCGCTGCGCACGACCAAGGCGCTCGGCGCTGAGCTCGAAGGGCAGCGCAGCGGCTACATCGGTATCGCGTATCGTGTCGTCGTTCGCGTCGATGAGGACGCGCGTACCGTGTACGTGCTGCGCATCGCCCACCGCTCGGACGTCTACCGCCGAATGTGACGCCGCGTCCTGCGCGCTTCAGGCCTTGAGCATCGAGGCGCGGGAGATCAGTCCGTCGACCACGTCGAAGGTGGCGATGGTCTCGGTTGCGACGCCCGCGTTGATGACCTGCTCCTGCGCGACGACCCAGCGGGTGCCGAACAGCACGCTCGTCTCGATCACGCACGACAGCTCGGGGTTCTGCAGCCGCGGCTCGTAGAACGCGCGGATCGCGGCCGAGCCCGCCACCGGTTCGGGAGCGACGCCGGTGATCACGGCATCCGCGGCGTACGTCGCGACGAAGGCGTCGAGGTCGTGCGCGTTGAACGCGTCGAGCTGCGCCTGGACGGTATCAGCGGCGGAGCGGGATGCGGCGGAACGGTCGGCGGCAGCGTGGTCAGTCAATGCGAACACCTCCGTTGACGTCGTAGGTGGCGCCGGTGATGAAGCGGGCGCGCTCCGACGCGAGCGAGGTGATGATCCAGGCGACGTCCTCGGGCTGGCCGAACGCGCCGAGGGGGATGCCGGCTTCGAGCTTCTCGCGGCCCGCCCCCTGCAGCTGGTCGGTGATCGCGCTCTTGACCGGGCCCGGGGCGACCGCATTCACGCGGATGCCCTCCGCTGCGAGGTGTCGGGCGAAGCTGCGCGTGACCGCGAGGATCGCCCCCTTGCTGGCGGCGTAGTGGATGCCGGTCTGCAGCGCGCCGACCTGCCCGGCGATCGAGGCGATGTTGATCACGGAGCGATCTCCCTCGGCGGCCCGGAGCAGCGGAAGGGCGCCGCGGGTGAGGAAGAACGTGCCGCGGGCGTTGGTCTCGAGGACCATGTCCCACTCGTCGAAGTCGATGTCGTCGTAGGCGGTGTACGGGCAGACGCCGCCGTTGTTGATGAGCACATGCAGCGAGCCCCAGGCGTCCGTGAGCTCGCCGACCAGCGCGTCGATCGAATCGCGCTCGCGCAGGTCGAGGCGCGAGACGTGCACCTCGGGGGCGCCGGCCGCCCGGCACTCCTCAGCGACGCGGAGGGCTTCGGCTTCCCGTCCGGCGTACGTGATCCAGAGGGCGGTGCCCTCGCGGGCGAGGTCGAGGGCGGCGGCGGTTCCGATACCGGAACTGGCCCCCGTGATCAGAGCGCGGCGGGTAGTCATGCGTCCGATGCTATAGCAAATGATGGCCAACCGTAGTGCGGTGCAGACATCTGCTAGATGCTATAGCATCGCTCTCATGACTGAGCCCTTCATCCTCGTCAGCGACTGCGACCTGCCAGGAACCGTCATCGAGGACACCCTCCGGCAGGCCGGGCTGCGCGCCGAGCGCGCCGCATCCGGCAACCTCGACGACATCGCCGCCGCCGGCTCCGACGCCGAAGGGCTCGTCGTGCAGTGGGCGCAGATCACCGGCGAGGTGATGGACCGGATGCCGAACCTGCGCATCATCAGCCGCGTGGGCATCGGCTACGACATGGTCGACGTCGAGGCGGCCACCGCCCGCGGGATCGCCGTCGCGAACACCCCGAGCTACTGCATCGAAGAGGTCGCCGCGCACACCATCGCGATGATCATGACGCAGGCCCGCGGTCTTCCCGCCTACGACCGCGCCGTGCGCGCCGGCACCTGGAAGGCCGTCGACGCCTGCCCGCTCGCCGTGCGTCCCTCGGCCACCACCGTCTCGGTGCTCGGCTTCGGTCGCATCGGGTCGATGGTCGCCCGCGGATGCCGAGCGCTGGGCTTCCGCGTGCTCGTCGCCGACCCCTACGCCCCCGCCGACGCCGTGCGCGATGCCGGGTGCGAGCCTGTCGAGATCCCGGATGCCGTGGCCCAGGCCGACATCCTCACCCTCCATGTGCCGCTCACCGACGAGACCCGGCACCTGGTCGATGCCGCGGCCATCGCGACGATGAAGCCCGGCGCTGTCGTGGTGAACACGTGCCGCGGCCCGCTCATCGACGAGGATGCGCTCGCCGCCTCGCTGAGTGACGGGCATCTGGGCGCCGCCGCCCTCGACGTGTTCGCCGGGGAGCCCCTCGCCGCCGACTCGCCGCTGCGCGACCTCGAACAGGTGCTGCTGACCCCGCACGCCGCCTGGTTCTCGCCCGAGGCGCTGGCGGATCTGCCCGTGCACGCGGCCGAGAACATCATCCGGTATCTCGCCGGTGAGTCCGTGCCGATCGTCAACCCGACCTACGCCGCCGCGCGCTGACCGAAGGATCATCATGGAACTGCTGCGACTGGGCCCGGTCGGCCACGAACGCCCGTACGTCCGCGAGGGCGGCGTCGTCTACGACCTGGCACCCCTCACCGCCGACATCGACGGCGCCTTCCTCGCGTCCGACGGCATCGCCCGGGTGCGCGCGGCACTGAGCGGCGGCGAGCTGTCCACGGCCGACGTCGACGGACTGCGCATCGGCGCCCCGGTCGCGCGTCCGACCGCGGTGGTCTGCATCGGTCAGAACTACGCCGCGCACGCGGCCGAGTCGGGGTCGCTGCCGCCCGAGCATCCGGTGATCTTCTTCAAGCATCCGAACACCGTCGTCGGCCCGGACGACCTCGTGCTGCTGCCGCCGGGCGCAGAGAAGGTCGACTGGGAGGTCGAGCTGGCGATCGTGATCGGCAAGACCGCCCGCTACCTGTCATCTCCGGATGCCGCGCGCGAGGTGATCGCCGGGTACACGATCTCTAACGACGTCTCCGAGCGCGCGTACCAGCTCGACGTCTCGGGTGGGCAGTGGTCGAAGGGCAAGTGCTCCGAGACGTTCAACCCGCTCGGGCCCGCGCTCGTGCCCGCCGACGAGGTCGACCCGCAGGCGCTGCGGCTGCGCTCCTTCGTGAACGGCGAACCGCGTCAGGACTCCTCGACAGCCGACATGATCTTCCCCGTGCTGCAGATCGTGCACGAGTTGAGCCAGTACCTGGTGCTCGAGCCGGGCGACGTGATCAACACCGGAACTCCGCAGGGCGTCGCGCTCTCCGGACGCTTCCCGTACCTGCAGGACGGCGACGAGATGACGATCGAGATCGAAGGTCTCGGCCGACAGCACCAGCGCACCGAGCGGGTGCACCTGGGCTGACACACCCTCTCGCGCCCGGCGGCCTGTGTCCGGGGCACGGTTCCTTTTGCTGAGTGCACCGTGCCTCGGGCAGAGGCCGTCGGTCGTCTTGGCCCGCGCCCGTCTCAGCCGGCGAACAGCGTGACCGGCAGACCGCGTACGCCGGGCTGCACGGCGAACACCGAGCCCGCCTCGGTACCGTGGTCGTCGGGGAGGCCCTGCGCTGACGTCGTGATGTAGAGGGTGCCGAGGTCGTCGCCGCCGAACGTGCACGCCGACACCTGCGGCACGGGGAGCTCGATCGTCTGCACGAGCGCTCCGGTCGCGTCGTAGCCGTGCACGGCGCTGCCGCCCCAGAGGGCGACCCACACGCTGCCGTCTGCGGCGACCGTCAGTCCGTCCGGGGACCCCTGCTCCTCGGGGATCGAGACGAATGCCCGCCGTCCGCGCAGCTCGCCCTCGGCCACGTCGAACACGTCGATGCGGTGGGTGGCGGTGTCGACGTAGTAGGCGCGGCGGCCGTCGGGCGAGAAGCCGATGCCGTTCGAGATCGTCGCCCGAGGTAGCACGGTCGAGACCGCGTGCTCCGCGTCGAGCCGCAGCACGAACCCGCCGTCCGGTGCGGCGTCGTAGGCCATGGAACCTGCGAGCAGGCGGCCGCGCGGGTCGCAGCATCCGTCGTTCATGCGAACTCGCGGGTCTTCATGCAGAGTCGCCACGGCGCGCGTCTCGCCGTCGACGTCATCCGCGAGGTAGAGCGTGCGGGCGCCGACCGCCACCAGGCCGCCGTTGGTGCGCGGTCGCGCGAACGCCAGGTACTCGTCGTCGATGTGCTGCCGCGTCACGCCGTCGGCGCGCAGCGTCAGCAGATCGCCGGCCTCCCCGTCGACCCACCGCAGTCCACCCCAGCCCGGCCACCACACGGGACCTTCGGCGTGACGGGCGACGGGACCGGTGACGTTCTCCGGGGTCATACTTCTTCTCTCGGCTGGGTGCGCCCGGCGGCGTCGAGCGACACGGAGCCCGCTCCACGACTGCGCGCGACGTACACGGTGTTCGACGAGACCCCGTCGGTCACGGGATTGTCGAAATCGACGACGTGGGCGACGGCGTCATCGAACACGGCGTTCAGCTCGACCATGAACTCGTCGTCGGGCGGATCATCCGACCACAGGGCGAAGACCCCGCCCGCGGCGAGATGACGGTCGAGCGCACGCAGACCGGCGGCGTCGTAGAGGTCGGCGTGCGTCGGGTCGAGCTGGTGGCGCGGAGAGTGGTCGACGTCCAGGAGGATGGCCGAATACCCGCGGTGCCCCTCAGCGGGTGCCGACCGCATGACGGCGAAGAAGTCGTCCTCGACCAGACTCGTACGCGCATCCTCGACGAGTTCCGCCGACGCGGGCAGGAGCTTGCGCTCGTGCCAGCCGATCACGGCGCCCAGTCGATCGATCACCGTGAGCGATGCCACCCGCGCATCGCGCAGCGCCGCGACGGCGGTGTAGCCGAGCCCGAGCCCGCCGACCAGGACCGAGAGGTCGTCGCCGACCACCGCGGTGAGCCCCAGATTCGCGAGCTCTTCCTCTGCCACCGTGAACAGGCTCGACATCAGGTACTCGTCGCCGAGCTTGACCTCGTAGATCTCCTGCCCGACCGCCGGCTCCGTGCGCCGGCGCAGCATGAGGTCGCCGATCGGGGTCGTCTGCCAGTCGAGCTCTTCGAACCGAGTGATCACCGCGGCATGCCTCCGTCGTCGTCGCCCGGCAGGGGCAGGGTGCGGGCGGGGCCTGCGGGGGTGTTCGCGTCTCGGGGTTTCTCGTCGCGGAGGGGGAGCCTCATCCGCTCGGGCTCCTCGGCGGCCGCGGCGGGAGCGGAGATCTCCTTAGCCACCTGCTTCTCGAGCACCGTGACGGCGTCGTCGGAGAGCAGGATGAGGCCGTCGAGTTCTTCGCGCACGCGCTTGTACGCGACGTTGCGCTCGGCCTGCGTGGCCGACTCGTCGACCGCGACCTTGAGCAGTTGCTGAGCCCGTTCCAGGCGCTTGCGCTCCGGCGCGGTGAACGTCGAGTCGCGCAGACGCCGGGCATCCTTCTCGGCGATCTCGAATGCGACCGCGTAGTCGCCCACGGCCTGCAGGTACTCGGTGATCTGCTGCTCCGACACCTTCGCCTCGGCGGATGCCGGACGCAGCGCATCGGCCGTCTTCTTGGCGCGCAGGAACGCGGCGGTCAGCGGTTGACGGCCGTCGCTCATGGCGGGGAAGGCGATGAGCTTCGCGACGTCGAGCTCGTAGTCGAGCCAGCGCGCGGTGATCTCGTCGTGCTCGGCGAACAGGCGCGCGACCAGGTCGTTAGGGACGACGGATGCCGTGGTGTCGACCACCGAAGGGCCGCGGCGCTTGGCCTGCTGAGTGAGCGCGCGCGCCTCGATCTCGGCGGTCTTCAGCTGCGCCTTCATGCGAAGAGTCTCCAGGCGGCGCTCGTGCCGGCGCTTGGAACCCTGCTCCCACGCCTTCGCGGCACCGCCGGCCATCCCCATGATGGGGAAGATGAGCCACCAGTAGTTGCCCGCGAAGTTCCAGAAGCCCTGGATGAACTCGTCCATGATGCGTTCAGCCTACTGCGCGGGGTGGTCGCGCCCGGGGTCGCTCACGGGCGCGACCACCCACCGTTCACCAGTCGTGGACGGTGCCGTCGAGGAGGCGGTTGTAGGGGAGGTAGGCCTGCTCGTAGGGGTACTTGCCCGCTTCGTCGGTGTCGAGCTCGACGCCGAGTCCGGGCTTGTTCCCGGGGTGCAGGTATCCGTCGGTCCAGGTGAACGACTGCTGGAAGACCTGGTCGGTGCGGGCGCCGTGCTGCATGTACTCCTGGATGCCGAAGTTGTGGATCGACAGTCCCAGGTGCATCGCGGCGGCCATGCCGACCGGAGAGATGTCGGTCGGCCCGTGCATGCCCGACTTGATCTGGTACATCGCCGCGTAGTCGAGCGTCTTGCGCAGTGCGGTGATGCCGCCCATGTGGGTGACGGCTCCTCGCACGTAGTCGATGAGCTGGTCGCGGATGATGTCCTTGAAGTCCCACACCGTGTTGAAGATCTCCCCGATCGCCAACGGCGTCGTGGTGTGCTGGCGCACCAGGCGCAGCGCCTCCTGGTTCTCCGCCGGCGTGCAGTCCTCCAGCCAGAACAGGTCGTACGGCTCGAGGTCTTTGCCGAGCCGGGCGGCCTGGATGGGGGTCATCCGGTGGTGGCCGTCGTGCAGCAGCGGGATGTCGGGACCGAACTCGTTCCGCACGGCCTCGAACACTCCGGGCAGGTGGTTGAGGTAGGCGCGGGTGTCCCAGTCCTCCTCCACCGGCTTCGCCCCACGGCGGGCGGGCTCGTGGTCGTACCGGACCGACGCGTCGCCGACATCGGCCCCCTGTGCGGCGATCCCGTAGATCGCCTTCAACGTCGGCACCCCGGTCTGCACGCGGATGGCCCTGTATCCCTGTTCCTGGTGGGCGCGGATCGAGTCGAACAGCTCCGGCAGTTCCTTGCCCGACGCGTGCCCGTACGCCATCAGGCCGTTCCGCGACGCTCCCCCGAGCAGCTGGTAGACGGGGAGGCCGGCGACCTTGCCCTTGATGTCCCACAGTGCCATGTCCACTGCGGCGATCGCGGCCATCGTCACCGGGCCCCGCCGCCAATAGGCGCTGCGGTACAGGAACTGCCAGGTGTCCTCGATGCGCGACTCGTCGGCCCCGATCAACAACGGCACGACATGCTCGGTCAGATACGCGACGACGGCGAGCTCGCGGCCGTTCAACGTCGCATCGCCCAGCCCGGTTACCCCGCCGGCGGTCGTGATCTTCAGCGTCACGAAGTTGCGGTCCGGACTCGTGACGATCACGTCAGCCCTGTCGATGGTCATCGGTTTCCTCCTGCGGTCGTGCGGGCGTCGGCGGACTCGGTGGCGGGTTCGCCGGCGATCAGGACCTCGCGTGGCGTGATCGCGCGCTCGCCGGGCGCCCAGTCGAACAGCAGCACGTCGGCGCGGGCGCCGACCGTCCAGTGCGGGCCGTCGCCGAGGACGGCTGCGGGTGCGGAGGTCGCGAGCCGCAGCGCCGCCGACAGCGAACCGGTCAGGCGGGCGACGGTCGCGACACCGACGTCGAGGGTCTGCACAGAGCCCGCGAGGAACCCGGTCGACACGTGCCGCAGCGCTCCGTCGTCGGCGAGGTGCACGCCCCCGCCGACGGTCGAGACGCCGTCCTCCCGCAGGGCCGTGGGGGTGGCGACGGCATCGCTCACGAGGAAGACGCCGTGGTCGCGCTTCGCGGCGATCATGGTCGCGAGCGTGGCATCGGGCAGGTGGTGGCCGTCGGCGATGACACCGGCGGCGAGCCGGCGTTCGGCGAGCTGCGTCCACAGGTAGTTCGGATGCCGGGGGAGCACCGCGTGCGCGCCGTTGCCGAGGTGTGTGGAGAGCGTGGCGCCGGCGTCGACGACCGCGGCGATCTCGGCATCCGTCGCGTGGGTGTGTCCGACCGCGACCCGCACGCCGTGCGCGACGAGGAAGCGCGTGGCCTCCACCGACCCCGGATGGTGCGGAGACAGGGTCACGACCCGGAGCAGGCCGGGAGCGGCGTCGAGCCAGGTCTGCAGCTCGGCGATCGCCGGCGGGCGGATGTGCGCGAGCGGATGCACGCCGCGGGGGCCGTCCTGCTCCGACAGGCTGGGACCCTCGACGTGGATGCCGGCGACCGCGCGCGAGGTCGCGGTCGAGGTGCGCACGGCCTCGTCGATCGCACGGATGCGGGCGAGCATCTCGGCGGGCGAGGCGGTGATGACGGTCGGCAGGAATCGCGTGACGCCGTGGGCGGCGAGAGACCGCGCCATCGCCGAGATGTGGTCCGCCGAGGGCTCTGCCGCGTTGGCGTCGCCGTCGAGATGGCCGTTGACCTGCAGGTCGATGAGCCCGGGACCGATCCAGGGCGCGCCGTCGCCGGGGTCGGCGGTCGGGGTGAGCGCGCTGATCCGGCCGTGCTCGACGACGACCTCCAGCCCGCCCGCGCCGAGGGCGTCGCGGCCGTGGAGCGTGCGCGCGGTCATCGCGCCGCCGGGGCCGCCACGGCCGGTGCGGGATGCAGCAGTGATGCCGCGTCGCGGTCGACGTGCACCTCGCAGCGCGAGTGCCGCCGCAGCACGGTGCACGGCCAGTGCGAGCTGATCGGCTCCTCGACCAGGGCGCGCACGGCCTCGGCCTTGCGGGCATCGGGAACGGCGCACACGAGGTGGGCGCCTTTCATCAGCGCCGGGATGGTCAGCGTCAGTGCGTGGGTGGGCACGGCCTCGAGCGTAGCGAAGCAGTCGTCATCGACCTGCTGCACGCGGCTGGCGAGGTCGAGCTGCACCACGCGCACGGGGCACGGGTCGCCGAGATCGGCGTCGGGCGGATCGTTGAACGCGATGTGGCCGTTCACGCCGATGCCGAGGCACACCAGGTCGATGGGCCCTTCGGCGAGCAGGGCCGCGTACTCCTCGGTCGCCGCCTCCGCGCCGAGCTCGGTGCGCATGGGGTGGAACGCGGCGGGCTGCACCGCATCGACGAGGTGGGTGCGCAGCCAGTTGCCGAAGCGCTGGGGGGCCGCGGGGTCGAGATCGAGGTATTCGTCCATGTGCAGGATCGTGATGCGGTCCCACGGCAGGTCGGGCTCGGCGGTGAGGGCTCGGTACACGTCGAGCTGGCTGGGGGCGGCGGCGGCGATCATCCGAGCGGTGCCGCGAGCTGCCACGGCTTCGCGCAGCGTGCGCGCCGCCGATCGCGCGGCGGCAGCGCCCATCGCGGCGCGGTCGGGGTGGGCATGCAGGGCGAACGTCGTCGTGCTCATGATCCGCAAGATTAATGCAACCGCTTGCAAAGTCAAGCCCCCGCGTGCGATCCGTTCCGCGTTCTCGCCGCCCCCAGGAGGAGATTCCCGAGGGTTCGCACGCGCGCAGCCACGGTGCACGGGCTTAGTGTGTGTGACGTGACAGGCAACAGGAAGACGGCATCGACGTCGGTGACGATCGGCGACATCGCCCGCGTGGCCGGTGTCTCGCGGTCGACGGTTTCCCGTGCGTTCAGCCGCCCCGAGCTGCTGAACCCCGAGACGGTGCGACGCGTCAAGGCGGCGGCCGACGAGCTCGGCTACGTCATGAACCACGCCGCGCGCGCTCTCTCCACCGGTCGGTTCGGCAACGTCGCCGTGGTCGTCCCCGACATCGCCAACCCGTTCTTCCCGCCGCTCGTGCGGCGCGTGCAGACGCTGGCCGACGCCGCCGGCTACGCGGTGTTCCTCGGCGACTCCGACGAGATCGCCGACCGCGAGGCCAACCTCACCTCGCGCCTCAGCGCCCAGGTCGAGGGCTTCGTCCTGGCCTCCCCGCGCCTCGACGAGGACCGCATCCGCGAGCTCGACGCGTCGCGCCCCGTGGTGCTCGTGAACCGCGACATCGAGGGTCTGGCGCGGGTGCTGATCGATCCGAGCGGAGGGCTCGACGAGGCTGTCGCGCACCTCCACCGCCTCGGCCACACCCGCGTGGTGTACCTGTCGGGGCCGCGCGAGTCGTGGTCGGACCAGCAGCGCCGGGCCGCCCTCGCCCGGGCTGCCGAGCGCGCGGGACTCGAAGTCATCGTGCAGGAGCTGGGGCGCCCGAGCTCGGCCGGCGGACGCGACGCGGTCGGCGGCATCCTCGCCTCCGAGGCGACCGCCGTGATCGCGTTCGACGACGTGGTCGCCCAGGGTGTGATGGCGGGGCTCGCACTGCGCGGCATCGACGTTCCCCGCGACATCAGCGTGATCGGATGCGACGACACCCTCGCCTCCGGCACGCATCCGGCCCTCACCACGATCTCGGCGGCGTCCGCGGCGGCGGGCGATGCGGCAGCCGAGCTGCTGCTCGGCGTGCTCGCCAGCGGGGAGCGCTCGGATGCCCGCGTGACGATCGCGACGCACCTCGTCGTCCGGGCCACCACGGAGGCTGCGCACACGATCGGCGGTTGACCATGCAACCGGTCGCATGATTTACTGTCGCCCATGCCTCGGATCGCGATCATCGGTGCCGCCCATCCGCACGTGGACTACGTGCTCGACGAGCTGACCCGCGCCGACCGCGCCGCGTTCGAGCTCGTCGGTGTGCAGGACTCCGACCCTGCTGTCGCAGAGCACCACGCCGCCCGTTTCGGCGTGCCCGCCTTCGACCGCGCCGAGGATCTGCTCGCCGAGGGCGTCGACGTCGCCGTGATCGCCGGTGTCTACGGAGCGCGTGGCGCCGATGCCCTCGCCGCACTCCGTGCGGGTGCCCACGTGCTGGCCGACAAGCCGCTGTGCACCTCGCTCGCCGAGCTCGACGAGATCGAGGCCGTGGCCGCCGAGGTCGATCGCACCGTGAACCTGCTGCTCGAGAAGCGCGGTTACCCCGAGACCCTCGCCGCACTCGATGTCGTGCGCGCCGGAGAGCTGGGCGACATCGTCGGCGTCACCTCGTCAGGCCCGCACAAGCTCAACCGCGCCCAGTGGCCGGACTGGTTCTTCGACCCGGCGCAGTACGGCGGCATCCTGACCGACCTGTCCGTGCACGACCTCGACGCCGCGCTCCTGTTCGCGCCGGCCGACGAGGGCGTGATCCGGGGAGCCGTCTCGGCACCGCTCGACGGCGCCGAGGGATTCGCGCGCTACGGCTCGGCCACCCTCACGACACCGAACACCGTCGTCTCCGCCGAGGTGAACTGGCTCACCCCGCAGGCCTCCGACGTGCACGGCGACTATCGGCTGCGCCTGGTCGGCACCCGCGGGACCGCGGAGATCTTCTGGGCCCGCGGCCGGGTCGAGGTCACCACCCACGATCGGCCGACCCGCGCGCTCGATCTGCCGCCGGGACGACGTCCGGCCGAAGAGGCACTCGACGCCTTCGCCGACGGGCGCACCCCCGAGGTCGGAACCCGGGATTCGCTCGCCGCGACCCGACTCGCCCTCCTCGCCCAGACCTCCGCCGAACAGGGCGGCACCGCGATCGCCTGGTCGCGCCCGGCTGACTGAGTCCGCCGACGGAGCTCGCCGACTGCGCCGACACCTCCGGCATCCACCCCCACGACAGGAGACATCATGACCGAACCGCTGCGCATCGCGATCGTCGGCGCCGGGGTGATCGGTGCCGTCCACGCGCGCCTCGTCGCGGCTCTCGGCGACGCCGGCGTGCTCGCCGCGATCGTCGACCTCGACGAGGCGCGCGGGCGTGCGCTCGCCGAGCAGTACGGCGTGCCGTTCCACGCGTCGGCCGCCGAGGCCTATCGCGCCGAGAGCGTCGACCTCGCCGCGATCTGCCTGCCCAGTGCCTTCCACGCCGACGCGGTGGTCGCCGCCCTCGACGCGGGGGTGGATGTGATCGTCGAGAAGCCGATCGACGTCACCCTCGAATCCGCCGATCGGGTGCGGGCCGCCGAGCGCGCCTCCGGACGCACCGTCTCCGTCATCAGCCAGCGCCGCTTCCAGCCGGTGGCCTCGTTCATCCGCCGCTCGATCGACGAGGGCGCGCTCGGACGCGTGACATCGGGTGTCGTGGAGTCGGCGTTCTTCCGCCCGCAGGAGTACTACGAGTCCGGAGACTGGCGCGGCACCGCGGCCATCGACGGCGGCGGTGCACTCATGAACCAGGGCATCCACGCGCTCGACCTGCTGCTGTGGATGCTCGGCACTCCGGTGTCGGTGAGCGCGAAGACCGGCCGTCTCGCGCACGAGGGCATCGAGGTGGAGGACGTCGCGGGCGCCACGATCGAGTTCGAGAGCGGCGCCATCGGGCTGCTGCTCGCCAGCACCGCGGCGTACCCGGGGCTTCCGGTGCGCCTCGCCGTGCACGGCTCGCAGGGCACCGCGGTGATGGAGAACGACGGGCTCGCCTTCTTCGCCTCGGCCACCGCGCCGCAGCCCGATGCCGACTCGCTCGTCGAGCACGATGTGCCGGAGGGGTGGAGCGACGTCGACATGGCGCATCGCCGGCAGTACCTCGACGTCGTGCGGGCGATCCGCAGCGGCGGTCGCCCCGCCATCACCACCGACGACGGCCGCCGGGCGCTGCAGGTGGTGCTCGCCGTGTACGAGTCCGCCCGCACCGGTCGTCCCGTCGACCTGCACGAGTGAAAGAGGATGAGAGACATGGAAACGAAGAACGTCGCGATCGTCGGCATCGAGAACAGCCACGCCGAGGAGATCATCCGCTACCTCAACGTCGAGCGGCCGGATGACGTGCCGGTGCGTGTGGTGGCGCTCGTCGCGGGCGAGGACGACCGCACGCGCGAGCTCGCGGAACTCGGCGGCATCGAGCAGATCGTCGCCGAGTCGGGCGACCTGCTCGGCAGCATCGACGCGCTCATCGTCACCTCGCGCGACGGGGCGCTGCACCGGGCGCACGCCGTGCCGTTCCTCGAGGCGGGAACGCCGGTCTGGGTCGACAAGCCGCTCGCGGCGAGCATCGCCGATGCGCACGAGATCGTCGCGGCGGCCGAGCGTGGTGGCACGGTGCTCACCTCGTCATCGGCGCTGCGCTGGGTGGCCGACACCGACGCGATCGCCGAGGGCCTCGGATCGATCGGCGAGCTGCAGGCGGTCACCGTGACCGGACCCGCGGACGCGGCCAGTCCGTACAGCGGCATCTTCTTCTACGGCATCCACATCGCCGACGTGGCGCAGCGTCTCGTGCCGGGGGAGCCCGAGGACATCGACGTGCAGCGCCTGCCGGGAGGGGTCGTCGCCCGCTACCGGGTCGGCGGCGTGCTCGTCACGCTCGAGTTCATCCGCCCCGACGGCGACGGCCAGGTGCCGTTCCGCGCGACGGCCGTCGGCGGCCACGGGGTCATCAGCCGCGACATCGTACTGGGTGCCGACTACGTGCAGCCCGGCGTGGATGCGTTCGCCCGGATGCTCGCGACGGGGGAAGCCCCGATCCCCACGGCGCAGCTGCTCGCCCCGATCGCGGTGCTGGAGACCGTCGCCCGCGCCACGGCGGCCATCGCCGTCTGAGGCTGTGCAACGCGGTGCAGGGATCACGCCCCCGAAGGTCGTGTCCGCTGCGGCGCGCTCCCCGCAACCACTGACTTATCCCTGGTAATCAAACAGAAACACAACCGTTACACCCTCTTCAACGAAGAAGCTATTGTAATGCAACCGTTTGCACGTTAGCGTGAGAAACGGTTGAACCACCCGTTCATCGGGCGCCTTTCGGGCCCGTCGAGGAAGACCATGGAGGAACGAGAATGGCAAGACGCACTGTGATCGCGGCGGCCGCTTCACTGGCCGCGGTGCTGGCCGTCACCGGCTGCAGCTCAGGCACCGGGAACGACGGAGGCGACGCCGACAGCGGAGACCTCCGCGTGTGGCTCATGCAGGACTCCGTGTCCGAGGATGCGGTCGCGTGGCTCGAAGACGAGTTCGCCGCCCAGAACCCCGGCTCCACGCTGACGGTGGAGATGCAGCCCTGGGATGACATCGTCTCCCGGCTCCAGACCTCGCTCGCGAGCGAGTCCGAGACCCCCGACATCGTCGAGATCGGCAACACCAAGACCGCGACGTTCGCGAACGTCGGGGCGCTCGCCGACATCTCCGACCTGTACGACGAGGTCGACGGCGACGACCTGATCCCGAGCTTCGTCGATCAGGCGACCCTCGACGGCAAGACCTATGCCTACCCGCTGTACGCGGGCACCAGCGTCGTCTTCTACCGCACCGATCTGCTCGAGAAGGCGGGCATCGCCGCCCCCGAGACGCTCGACGACCTGGTCGCCGCAGCCGCGACGGTGCAGCAGGCGAATCCCGACGGTGTGGAGGGCTTCAAGGGCATCTACTTCCCCGTCGTCGACGTGCACGGGCTCGAGGGCTGGCTGTTCTCGCACGGCGCGAACTACGCCGAGGAGAAGGACGGCGCCTGGGTCAGCGGACTCGACACCCCCGAGGCCAAGGCCGCGCTCGAGCAGATGCAGACCATCTGGCAGGGCTCGGCCCTCGGCGCGCTCGACGCGAAGGAGACCGCGGGCAACCCGTGGGTGCCGTACAACAACGGCGAGGTCGCGATGTTCTCCTACCGCGTGTTCGCGCAGGACAGCATCTCTCCCGAGCTCGCCGACGTCACCGGTGTGATGGCGCTTCCCCCGGTCGAGGCCGGCGGCGAGAGCCACCAGTTCCTCGGAGGATCCAACGTCGGCATCGCCGCGAAGTCGTCGCAGCAGGAGCTCGCGAAGAAGGCCATGAAGCTGATCCTCAGCGAGGACTTCATGACCCAGCTCGCCGAGGACTCCGGCTGGGTCCCCGGCAACACCACCTTCGCGTCGGCCATCCCCGACGGCATCGTCGACGCCGAGCTGCAGCAGCAGATCGCCGAGACGAGCGCCCTCACCCCGGCGGCGCCGAACTGGGCGATCGTGGAGGGCAACAACATCCCGGTCGACCTGTACTCGGCGATCGCCAAGGGTGAGGACATCGACGAGGTGGTCACGCGCATCGGCGCGAAGATCGAAGCGACCCTCAACGGCGACTGATGATGACCACTCCCGTGATCGATGTCGAGGTCGCCCCCGAGGCGTCCCCGCAGCAGCCCGCTCCCCGCACGCGGCCGCGCCGCGCGCGGGGAGCGCTGCTCCCGTATCTCCTGATCGCGCCGCTCCTCGCGGCGGTGCTGATCGCCCTCGGCTGGCCGCTGCTGCAGCAGTTCGTGATGTCGCTGCAGAAGTTCGGGCTGGCGCAGCAGTTCGGCCAGGAGCCCGAATGGGTGGGCCTGGCGAACTACGGCAGGATCCTGACCGACCCCAACATGTGGGTCGTGTTCTTCCGCTCCGTGCTCTTCTGCGCCGTGTGCGCCTCGCTGTCGATGGTGATCGGCATGCTGATCGCGCTGCTGCTGACCAAGGTGAGCAGCTGGGCGCGCATCGCCCTGCAGGTGACACTGCTGCTCGTGTGGGCGACGCCGGCGCTGGTGACCATGGTCATCTGGCAGTGGCTGTTCGACGCCCGCTACGGCCTGGTGAACTGGATCCTCGCGCGCATCGGCTTCCCCGACATGGCCGGCTTCCCGTGGACTTCCACTCCGATGGGCGTGTTCACGATCGCCGCGATCACCGTGATCTGGGGCAGCCTGCCCCTGATCGTGTTCATGATCTACTCCGCCCTCACCCAGGTGCCCACCGAGGTGCTCGAGGCGGCGGAGCTCGATGGCGCGGGACCCTGGACGCGCTTCCGGCACGTCACGATGCCGCTCATCACCCCGGCGGTCATGATCGTCGGACTCCTGCAGATCGTGTGGGACCTGCGGGTGTTCACGCAGATCTACGTGCTGCAGCAGGCGGGCGTCTCGATCGAGGAGACCAACCTCCTCGGCACCTACATCTACCGGATCGGCATCGGCCAGGGCGAGTACGGCGACGCATCTGCTCTCGCGACGATCGTGCTCATCCTCACGCTGCTGCTCACCTGGAAGTACATCGCGAAGATGTTCGCCCAGCAGAAGGAGGTCTCGGAATGAGTGCCCCGACCATGACCAGGACCACCGACATCGCCGCCGTCGTGCCGCCGCGCTCGCGCCGGACCATCGGCAATCGCAACGACGCCCGCCGGCGCACCTGGAACGGCGTCGCCGTGGCCGCCGCGCTGCTCCTCGTCTTCCCGATCTACTGGATGGTGAACACCGCGCTCTCGGACAACGAGGAGCTGTTCTCGCGCACACCGCGGTTCTTCCCGTTCCCGCTGAGCTTCGACAGCTTCGCCGGCATCCTCGCCGACGGCGGTTTCTGGTCGGCGCTCGGCATGAGTGCCGGCGTGACGGCCATCGTGGTCGTGGTCGCCGTGCTATTCGGGTTCTTCGCCGCCATCGCGGTGAGCCGCTTCCGCTTCAAGGGCGGCGGGCTCATCATCCTGCTCGTGCTCATCGTGCAGATGATCCCGACCGAGGCCCTGTTCATCTCGCAGTTCCGCATGCTCGACGGCTGGCACCTGCTCAACACGGTCGGCGGCCTGTCGCTGCTCTACATCGGCACGGTCGTCCCGTTCACGGTGTGGCTGCTGCGCGGGTTCATCCACGGCATCCCGGCCGAGCTCGAAGAGGCGGCGATGGTCGACGGCTGCAGCCGGTTCGGGGCGTTCATGCGGGTCACGCTGCCGCTGCTCGGGCCGGGCATCGTCACGGCATCCGTCTTCGCGTTCCTGCAGGCGTGGAACGAGTACACCCTGGCCCTCGTCGTGATGACGAAGCCGGGCAACGCCACCCTGCCGCTGTGGCTGCAGACGTTCAGCAGCGAGCTGTCGGCCACCGACTGGGCCGGCATCATGGCGGGCGCCACGCTGATCTCGGTGCCCGTGGTCATCCTGTTCCTCTTCGTCCAGGGTCGCCTGGGCGCGGGCATGATGGCCGGTGCCGTGAAGGGCTGATGCCACAGACGTCGAAGAGCGCCGGTCCTTCGGGATCGGCGCTCTTCGTGTGTGAGGGGGAGAAGCGGGCGTGGATCAGCGGGCGTGGTCGGTGAGTATCCCGAGCACGGCGGGGTCCGCGGCGAGATCGGGTGCGAGCAGGTCGAGCAGGGCGCGATGCGGATCGGCATCTGTCGCGCGTGCGGCCAGCTCCTCCGCGGCGACGTCGTCGAGCGGACGCTCTGCCTGAACCTCGGCGATGACGAACCGGGCCCAGGCGGCGATCGCGGCGATGCCGGCCGCGCCCGTCTCGCCGTCGGCGCGGGCGCGGCGCACCGGCTCGACGATGCGGGCGCGCAGCTTGAGGCTGCCGTCCGCGGCGATCTGCCGCAGCCGGTGCACGATGGCGGGGTTCGCGAATCGCTCGAGCAGCGCCGTCCGGTAGGCGGGAAGGTCGAGTTCGACGCCGGCTCTGTCGGCGGAGGCATCGAGGCGCCGCTGGGCGAGATCCCACAGGTCGTGGACCAGCGCCGCGCATTCCGGGTCGGCGATGGCCTCGGCGACGGTCTCATGTCCGCGCAGGATGCCGTCGGAGGCGAGAAGGGAGTGTGCGCCGTTGAGCATCCAGAGCTTGCGCTGCTCGAACGGCTCGATGTCGGACACGAACGAGGCGCCGGCATCCTCCCAGCGCGGTCGGGCGGCGCGGACGCGTCCGCTCAGGATCCAGCTGTGGAACGGCTCGGTCACCACCAGGGCTTCGTCGCGGATGCCCTCGCGGGCGGCGACGGCGTCGATGTCGTCTGCCGTGGTGCGCGGGGTGATGCGGTCCACGGAGGTGCTGACCACGTCGACCTGCGCGTCGATCCAGGCGCCGAGGGGAGGGGAGGTGAGCGCGGCGAGGTCGCCGAGCACGGCCCGGAGCACGGAGCCGTTGTCATCGAGGTTGTCACACGGGATCAGCGTGATCGTGCCGTCGGGCAGGGCGTGGCGTCGAGCGTCGAGCGCCCAGAGCAGGCGGGCGGGCATCGTGCGCAGGACGCCGTTCGCGATGGTGTCCGGCGGGTTCTCCCGATCGGCGAAGGCTTCGCCCAGCGCACAGATGTCGGCGGTGATGTCGGGGTCGGCGACGTCGAGGCGGCCGTCCGATCCGCGTCGGTAGCCCTTCTCGGTCACCGTGAGCGTGACGACCGTGACTTCGGGGCGGGAGACGTAGTCGCGCAGCGCGTCGGTGTCGCCGCCGTCGTGCGCGGCCACGATGCTCTCGATGGTCTCGAAATAATCGCCCTCTGCGCCGCGCGTGAGGAGGGTGTACACGTCGTCCTGTCGATGGAGCGTCTCGGCGGCATCGGGCGAGCGGCCCGTGAATGCCGCGATGCCCCACTCGTGTTCGGGATCGGCGTGGGCGGTGTACCAGGCCTGGTGTGCGCGGTGGAAGGCGCCGAGTCCGAGGTGCACGATGCGCACGGGGGCGCGCGGTAAGGTGCGGCGCGAGCTGTGGGGCACGGGAATCCTCGGGTCGATCGTCGAACCCTGGGGCGGGCCTGACTTCAACCTATGACGCGCGGCGCGATCATGCAAGCGGTTGCAAGACGCGGGTGGATGCGACGGTAGTGGAGGCCCGCTCCCGAACGACCGGCTGCAGCAGCATCCGCACCGGGGTTCGGTCGCCCCCGCGCCCCAGCTGCCGCAACAGTGTGGCCGCCGCGAGGCGTCCGATCTCGCGCTTCGGCGGGGACACGGCGGTGAGCGGGAGCGACGCATCCGCCGCCTCTTCGTCGTCGAAGGCGACCAGCGCGAGGTCGTCGGGAAGCGAGAGCCCCACGCGCCTCAGGTGCGGAAGGAGCGCCGTCGCTTCGCGGTCGCCGAGGCAGACGACGCCGTCGAGTCCCACCGAGAGCGCTCGGTGCGCGTAGTCGGCGAGTGCGGCGTCGTCCCACGAGTCCCGACGCACCACCGCGCCCGGGAGGTCGACAAGGGTCAGATCGTCGATCGCGCGACGGTAGCCGCGCAGCGCGGCATCGGCGGTCGCGGTGTCACGACGCCCGAGGAATCCGATACGCCGACGGCCCTGCCGTGCCAGGTGCCGCACGGCCGCGTATCCGCCCGCGACGACATCGGTGCACACCGCCGAGAGCCCGTCGTCCGGCGGCGAATCCGTCGGCATCCGCTCCATCAGCACCACCGGGATCGGCAGTGCGCGCAGCAGGTCGAGTCGCGCCGTCGGGTCGGTGCGGTGCAGTGTCGGGGTGATCAACAGGCCGTCGCATCCGGCGGCCAGGAGCTCGCGGATGCGGCGGATCTCCAGGGCGTCGTCATACTCACTCGACACGATGCGCACGGTCGCGCCCGCGGCCCGGGCCACTTCCGTGATCCCGTCGACGACCGTGGGGAAGTAGTAGCTGCGCGACGGGACGATCACGCCGATCAGGGGCGTCGTCCCGGTCCAGCGCGCCGACACGTAGGTGCCGGATCCTTGGCGGCGGACCACCACTCCGTCGTCGACGAGCATCCCCACCGCCCGACGCACGGTGTTGATGCCGACCGCGTGCGTCGCCGCCAGAGTCGCCTCCGGTGGCAGGCGCTCGCCCCGTGACCACTCGCCGGCGGTGATGCGGTCGCGGAGCTGCTGCGCCAGGCTCACGAACAGCGGCTGGGTGTTCGGAAAAGCTCCCATGTCGCCCTCCTCGGCCCGTGGATGCCCGTGAGTCTTTGCTATGCAACCGTATTCATTCGGACTCGGTTCGGCAAGGTGTCGGGCACTCGCGGCGCGTGCTGCGGGGATTCGCGCTTCCCTCGGCCGCATCCGTGCGAAAGGGCCGACGCACGTGCGATCGGCCGAGCGAAGTGCAGGGCCGAAGCCGGCGAAGTCCCGATTCCTTCCTCCAGTCATTCCTCTTCGCTGACCTTCCGTTGACCGTCGGATGCCCGCGCGTCACGGTGGCAGTCACGACGACTCCGCGCCCGGCGGAGCGGAAGGAGACACCGATGAGACGCACACGCTGGCTGTCGGCGCTGGTCGCCGCGAGCCTTCTCGCCGGAGGGGTGGTCGCCACCGGCGGCGCCGCCTCTGCAGAGACCGTCACGACCGAGCTCGCGATCACCTCTCCCGTCGACGGCGGCACCGTCAGCGGATCGACGCTCACGGTGGAGGGGACGTTCGCGAACACCTCCGAGCTCGTGCTCGTCGTGGGGGCGCAGGAGGTGATCCCGATCCCGGTCACCGGCACGGCCGGCACGTGGACCATCGACCTCGACATCGCCGACCGCGACGGGCGACTCGACCTCGCGGTGCGCGCCCGTGACCTCACCACCCTCTACACGACCTGGTCGGAGTTCCTCGCCGTCGAGGTCGACAACCCGGCCGCATCCCGCCCGGTCGTCACGGTGGTCTCGCCGACCGAGGGCGCGTATGCGGGGTCCTCGCTCGACGTGGTCGTCGACGTGGCATCCGACCGCGCGCTGTCCGCCGTCGAGGTGCGGGTGAACGGCGGTGCCTGGCAGGCTGCCACGGCGCAGGGCGGATGCGAGTACGCGGCATCCTTCCCCGTCGCAGGTTCCGAGTTCGCGAGCATCGAGGCCCGTGCGACCGACGTGTCGGGGCACACCTCCGAGGCGCCGACCACCTACGTCGCGCTCGGCGGAGCCACCGCCGAGACCCCCGTGATCTACGACCAGGACCGGGCGATGTGGATCTGGGAGCGCGCCTCCTACGAGGCCGTGTTCGATGAAGACGCCCGCGACCGCCTCGGCGCCGTGATGGACGACACCACGACCTTCGGGTCCGACCCCATCCGCACGATCTACCTCGGCGTCGACAAGTACGGCACCACCGACATGCTGCGCGACTCGCGCGACGAGGTCGTGGCGTTCGTGGAGTGGGCGCGCGCCCGCGGCTACCACGTGCAGGCCACCGTCGCCGGCGGCACGCGTCCGCCGTACCTGGGCGCCCTGGAGCAGTTCGAGCACTTCGCGGTCGACGAGTTCGAGAAGGTCCTCGACTACAACCTCGCCGTGCCGGAGTCCGCGCGCTTCGACGGCATCAATGTCGACATCGAGCCGTACATCCTCAGCGACTGGAAGCTGCCCGGCAGCGGCGGGCTCCCGAACCGGTGGCTCGAGATCCTCGACACGCTCATCGAGCGTCGCGACGCCTCCGGGCTGCCGGTGCTGGTCGGGCCCGCGATCCCGCGCTGGCTGGATTCCTCGGCCTGCTGCACGTCGATCACCTGGAACGGCCAGACGAAGCCGCTCAGCGACCACATCCAGGACATGACCGACTACATCGCGATCATGGACTACCGCGACACGGCCGACGGCAGCGCGGGCATCATCGCCCAGGCGCAGCACGAGATCGACTACGCGAACCAGATCGGCAAGCCGAACTCGGTCGTGGTCGGCATCGAGACCAAGGACCTCTCCGGCACGGGTGACCCCGAGACCGTGACGTTCTGGGAGGAGGGACGCACCTACCTCGAGGGCGAGCTCGACAAGACGTACACGGCGTTCCAGGACGACGCCTCGTTCGGCGGCATCGCCATGCACCACTACGACGACCTGCTGATGCTGCCGTCGGCGTGGGACGACACTCCGCCCGTGTACTACCCCGTGCCGGGCGCGGGACCAGGGGGTCCGGCGCTGCCGTAGGTTCCTCTCGTGGCGGGGCAGTTCCTTCGGGGGGCTGTCCCGCTTCGGCTGTCCGGCTCGGTGTCGCGTGTTCGGCTGCCGCGCGTGGGGGTGCCCGCTTGAGCTGCCTCGCTGCGGCTGTCCCCCTTCAGGAGTCCGGCTTCAGGCATAAGCGTTCGGGCGGACTTCTCCCCCTCGGGCGGACGGCTCCACCGAGAATCTCCTCCCGAGGGGGAGTTCTCCGCCTGGGGCCGAGCGACCCCGTTCGGGTCCGGCGGTCTCGTCGCTGCCTGTCGCCCTTCTCCGCCGCACAGCTTCGGAGATCGCGCGCGTGACGCGCCGGGCGGATCGACCGAACGGCCGCGTGTCGCCGGGGAGCTCCGAAGTCGTGCACGGGGTGCCGAAGTCGTGCACGGGAAGTCTGGGGGACAGGCGTCAGCTCTTCGTGAGGTCCTGCGCGAACATCACGAGGATGCCGCTGGGGCCGCGGAGGTAGGTGAGCTTGTAGACGTCCTGGTAGTTCGCGACGCCGCGCAGCGGGTGATAGCCGTGGCGGGCCGCGATCGCGAGGGACTCGTCGATGTCGTCGACCGAGAAGGCGATCCGGTGCATGCCGATCTCGTTCGGCAGGGTCGGCTCCGTCTCGATCGCGTCCGGGTGGATGTACTCGAACAGCTCGATCTGGCCGCGCCCATCGGGGGTCTGCAGCACCGCGATCTTCGCGTGGTTGCCGTCGAGTCCGACCGCGGTCGCCGCCCACTCCCCACTGACCTCGTCGCGACCGAGCACCGTGAGGCCGAGGTCGGTGAAGAAGGAGATGGTGGCTTCTAGGTCGCGCACGGCGATCCCGACGTTCTCGAGTGTGATGGGCATGGGTGGGATGCTACTCGTGCTCGCCACCCGTGTCAGGGCTAGTGCCCGAGCTTCTCGGCGCAGGCGACGCAGTACTCGGCGAACGGTCGGGCCTGCAGTCGTGCCGCGGGGATCGGCCTGCCGCAGTTCGCGCAGACGCCGTAGGTGCCGGCATCCATTCGCGCCAGCGCATCGTCGACCTGTCGGAGTTCGGATGCTGCCGCCTCGGCGAGCCCGGTCAGCCGTGACCACTCCGACGAGAGCGTGACGCCCTCGGGGTCGTGTTCGTCGTCGTCGTTCGAGCTCTCGCGGTCGTGGGTGAGCTCGTCGAGGATTGCGGCCGTCGCCTGCACGCGGGCCTCGGCCTGGACGCGCAGCTCCTGGAGCAGCGCGCGGGGGTCAGAACTCATGCGCCCACTCTAGGCATCCCCGCCGACACCCCGGCCCCACCCGTCGCACTTTCGCATCGAGGTCGCAGGATCCAGCGGAACTCTGCGACCTCGACGCGAATCTGCGACGCCCGCCGCCTCAGGCGGAGTGCCCGCTTGTCGGCACCGAGTCGGTCGTCGTCGGAACGGCCACGGCCTTCATGCCGGGGTGATCGCGCTCGAGGGCCGCCCCCTCCATATCGACGTTCGGCAGGATGCGGTCGAGCCAGCGCGGCAGCCACCACGCCGAGCGGCCGAGCAGATGCATGAGCGCGGGCATCAGCAGCATCCGCACCACGAACGCGTCGAGCAGCACGCCGAACGCGAGGCCGAACCCGATCGAGCGGATGATCGTCGACTCCGAGAAGATGAATCCGCCGAACACCGACACCATGATGAGGGCGGCGGCGGTCACGACCGAGCGGCCGGCACGGAAGCCCTGGGCCACGGCATCGCGCGCCGAGGCTCCGTGCACATACGCCTCGCGCATGCCGGAGGCGAGGAACAGCTGATAGTCCATCGCGAGCCCGAACAGGATGCCGACGAGGATCACCGGCAGGAAGCTCAGGATCGGCCCGGTGCTGTGCAGCCCGATGATCTCGGCGCCCCAGCCGAACTGGAACACCGCGACGATCAGGCCGTACGTCGCGAACAGCGAGAGCACGAAGCCACCGGTCGCGATGAGCGGCACCAGCAGGGAACGGAACACCACGATCATGATGAGCAGCGAGAGGCCGACGACGACCACGAGGTACAGCGGCAGGACCCCGGCCAGCGCCTCGGAGATGTCGATGTTGATCGCGGCCTGACCCGCGACGCCGAGGGTGATCCCGTCGCCGATGGCCGGCATCGAGCGCAGGTCCTGCACGAGCCTCTCGGTGGAGGCGCTGTTCGGGCCCTCCTCCGGGACGACCTGGAATGCGAGGAGGGTGTTGTCGTCGGAGGTGGCGATCGGCGCGACCGCCGCGACGTCGTCCTGGTCGGCGATGGCCTGCGCGATCGTGACCTGCGTGGAGAGCAGATCATCGTCGGTGACCGCGTCGTCGAGGGTCGCGGTGACCAGCAACGGACCGTTCGCGCCCTCGCCGAACTGCTCGTCGACGGTCTGGAACGCGCGGTAGCTGGTCGAGTCGCTCGGTTCGCTCGACCCGTCGGGCAGACCGAGTCGCATCGACATCGCGGGGATCGCGATGATGAGCAGCGCGACCACGCTCACGAGCGTGGTGACGACGGCGCGCAGGGTCGACATCCGCTTCACGGGCTTGCCCGCGGCGTGCTCCTGCCCGACCGTCGCGCGCGCGCGGCGGCTGAGCAGACGGTCGCCGACGAGCCCGAGGATGGCGGGCGCGAGGGTGATCGCGACGAGCACGGCCACCGCGACGCACACCGCGCCGACCGTGCCCATGAGGCCGAGGAACGGGACGCCGGTCACGTTGAGCGCGAGGAGCGCGACGATGACGGTCGTGCCGGCGAACACCACGGCGGTGCCGGACGTGCCGGTGGCCAGGCCGATGGATTCGCGCACCGGAACGCCGGCGAGCAGCTGCTTGCGGTGCCTGTTCACGATGAAGAGCGAATAGTCGATGCCGACCGCGAGGCCGAGCATCACGCCCAGCACCGGTGTCACGGACGCCATGTCCACCACGCCGGAGAACGCGAGGGATGCCGTGACTCCGACACCGACGCCGACGATGGCGGTGACGATGGGGAGGGCTGCGGCGATGAGCGAGCCGAGCATCACGATGAGCACGATCGCGGCGAACACGAGACCGACCGCCTCGCCGACGCCGAAGATCTCGGGCACACCCTGCGCGATGTCGGTGCCGAAGTCGACCTCGGTGCCGTCGATCGGTGCGGAGGCGAAGTGGTCGATCGTGCCCTGCTTGACCTCTTCGGAGAGTTCGAGGCGCGGGTCGACGAACGAGACGTTGACGATCGCGGTGGACCCGTCTTCCGACACCACGCCGATGCCGTCGGCCAGGTCGAGGAGGGTCGAGCCCAACTCCGCCTGGTCGGCGTTCTCCTGCAGGGTGATGCGGGACTGATCGAGCTTCGCGTTCTGGGCCTCGAGCTCGGCTGCCTGCGCGTTCAACGCCGCCACCTGGGCGTCGATGGCGGCGAGCTGCTCGGGGCCGGCGCCGGCCCGCTCCGCCTGGGTGCGGGACGCCGTGAGCTGGGTGAGGCCGGCTTCGATCTGGGCCCTGCCCTCGTCGAGCTTCGTCTGCCCGGCGTCCAGCTGGGCGCGACCGTCGGTGATCTGCTTCTCGCCGTCGGCGAGCTCCTTCGCCTGGTCGGCCTGCTGCTGCTGCGCGTCGAACGGGTCGATCACGGACGCGACGCCGTCGAGATCCTCGGCACTCGCAGCGAGGTCGGAGATCTCCTCCTTCTGCTCGTCGGTGAACGCCGAACCGTCGGTGGTGCGATAGACGACCGTTCCGGTGCCGCCCGCGGAATCCGGGAGCTTGTCGGCGAGCTCGTCGGTCACCGCGCCCGACGCGGTGCCCGGGATGTCGAAGCTGTTGCTGAGCGTGCCGCCGAGGGTGAGGAAGGCGCCGACGCCGATGCCGAGGATCAGGACCCACGACACGATCACCGTCCACGCCTTGCGCGCAGCGAACGAACCCAGACGGTAGAGCAGTGATGCCACAGTGGTCTCCTTCAGACTCGAAGATCATACGGCACGTCTCGTCTAGCGATCTGTGGCTATCCTGAACGCATGGTCAACGAGCATCGGAGCGGGCCCGTGCGCAGTACTGCGGCGCGTGAAGCGATCCTCGATGCGACCTCGCGACTCTTCCACGCGCAGGGGTACGACCGGCTGACGATCGAGGGCATCGCGAAGGAAGCCGGAGTCGGCAAGCAGACCATCTACCGCTGGTGGCTCTCGCGCGGTGCGCTCATCGCGGACTGCCTGGTCGACGGGCGTCTCATCCCCGTGGACTTCGTCGTGCCCGACACGGGCGACCTGCTCGCCGACGTCGAGACCTGGCTGCGTTCGGTGCTGTCGATCCTGGAGGCTCCGCAGGGGGATGCACTGCTGCGTTCGCTCGTCGCGGCCGCCGCCGATGACGCCGACGTCGGCGTGCATCTCAGTGAGAGCCTCGGGGTGGAGCAGCACCTGTCGGAGCGCTTGCGCGGCGGAATCCGAGACGGGCAGCTGCCGGCCGATGCACCGGTCGCTCAGATCGGCAGGGCCCTCCTCGGCGCGATCATCGTGGAATCCCTCGGCCGTGAGGCTCGCGATCCCGACGGGGTCGTCGACTTGGTCCGGTATCTCCTCGCCCGCTGAGCGTCGAGGGCGCGTCGCGCCGAGCTACTCGAGCCACTCCGTGACGAAGCGGTCGTTCGCATGGATGTGCGTGGCCTCGTATGTGCCGCCGTCGAGCACCTCGAAGCGGTGGGAGACGAGGGCGGGCACGACGAGGATCTGCCCTCCGACGCCGACCACCTGATCGTCGCCGACCGTGAACAGCGCGCGGCCCCGGCGGATCACGAACGTCTCGGCGTACGGATGCCGATGCAGACGTGGTCCTCGACCGGGTGTCGTGATGAACTCGCGCATGATGCTCACGGGCGAGCCGAGCAGGTACCCCTCGATGTCTTCGTCGGTGGCGACGTCTCTGAGGTGGATGGTCATGGTTCCTCCGTTCCCGCCCGAGGGTACGCCTGGCGAGGCTCGCGTCGCACTCTCTCATCGAGGTCGCACGCAATCCTGGAATCCGTGCGACCTGGGTGCGGAACTGCGACCCGGGTGCGGAGGGGCCGGCCGCTCTCAGCCGAGGATGAGCGTGATCACGGTCGCGCCGCCACCGCCGAGGATGAGCGCGATGATGACGGTCCAGGCGACGATGCGGATGCGACGGTTGCGCTTCTCGCCGAGGTCGCCGTAGTCCTCTTCGTTCGGGTTCTGCCGGCTCACGTCGCTCATGCGCTGACCTCCGTGACCGTCGGGCCGAAGTACGAGGGGAGCGTGGCCTGCGAGCGCTCGCGCAGCTCGGCGATCGACACGGTGAAGACGTCCTGCACCTCGAGCTTCGCGCCCTCGGTGTCGGTCACGCCGATGCGCATCACCGGGTAGTCGCGTCCCTCGCAGAGTCCGCGGAACTTCACGTCGTCTTCACGCGGCACGGTCACGATCACGCGACCGGTCGACTCGGAGAACAGGGCGGATGCGGCATCCACGCCGTTGCTCTCGATGATCTCGTTCAGCCAGACACGGGCGCCGACACCGAAGCGCATGACGCCCTCGGCGAGTGCCTGTGCGAGGCCGCCTTCGGAGAGGTCGTGCGCCGAGGAGATGAGCCACTCATCGCGGGCGGCCGAGAGCAGACCCGCGAGGCGCTTCTCGCCGGCGAGGTCGACCTTCGGCGGCAGTCCGCCGAGGTGGTCGTGCACGACGTCCGCCCAGGCCGAACCCGAGAGCTCGGTCGAGGTGGTGCCGAGCAGGTAGATGTTCTGACCCTCGTCCTGCCATCCGGAGGGGATGCGGCGCGAGACGTCGTCGATGATGCCGAGCACGCCCACGAGCGGGGTCGGGTGGATCGGCACGTCGCCGGTCTGGTTGTAGAACGAGACGTTGCCGCCGGTGACCGGGGTTCCCAGCTCGTAGCATCCGTCGGCCAGGCCGTCGACCGTCTGACCGAACTGCCACATGACCTCGGGGTTCTCGGGAGAGCCGAAGTTCAGGCAGTCGGTGATGGCCGTGGGCACCGCGCCGGTGACGGCGACGTTGCGGTACGCCTCGGCGAGGGCCAGCTGGGCGCCCGCGTACGGGTCGAGCTGGCAGTAGCGGCCGTTGGCGTCGGTCGACACCGCGAAGCCGAGGCCCGACTCCTCGTCGACGCGGATCATGCCGGCGTCGTCGGGGAAGCTGAGGGCCGTGTTGCCGAGCACGTAGTAGTCGTACTGGTTGGTGATCCAGCTCGTGTCGGCCAGGTTCGGCGAGGCGACGAGGGCGAGGAACTGCTCGCGCAGCGTCTCGGGGTCGTTGGCACGGGGCAGGTTCTCGGCGGCATCCGCCTGGAGGGCGTCGATCCACGTCGGGTAGGCGACCGGACGGTCGTAGACGGGGCCGTCGACCGCGACGGTCGAGGGGTCGACGTCGACGATGCGCTCGCCCTGCCAGTCGATGATGAGGCGTCCGTCGCCGGTGACCTCGCCGAGCACGGAGGTCTCGACCTCCCACTTGTTCACGACCTCGAGGAACGCATCGAGCTTCTCGGGAGCGACGATCGCCATCATGCGCTCCTGCGACTCCGACATGAGGATCTCCTCGGCCGTGAGCGTGGGGTCGCGCAGCAGCACGTTGTCGAGCGAGACCTTCATGCCGCTGTTGCCGTTGGCCGCGAGCTCGCTGGTCGCGCACGAGATGCCGGCGGCGCCCAGGTCTTGGATCGCCTCGACGAGCTCGCCGCGGTACAGCTCGAGGCAGCACTCGATGAGCACCTTCTCGGCGAACGGGTCGCCCACCTGCACGGCGGGGCGCTTGGTCGGACCGGTGGAGTCGAACGAGTCGGAGGCCAGGATGCTCGCGCCGCCGATGCCGTCGCCACCCGTGCGGGCGCCGAACAGGACGACCTTGTTGCCGACGCCGGTCGCGTTCGCGAGCTTGAGGTCTTCGTGACGCAGCACGCCCACCGCGAGCGCGTTCACGAGCGGGTTGGCCTGGTAGACGGAGTCGAAGACCGTCTCGCCGCCGATGTTCGGCAGACCCAGGCAGTTGCCGTAGAAGCTGATGCCGCTGGTCACGCCGTGCACGACGCGGGCGGTGTCGGGGTGGTCGACCGCACCGAAGCGCAGGGCGTCCATGACCGCGACCGGGCGAGCGCCCATCGAGATGATGTCGCGGACGATGCCGCCGACGCCGGTCGCCGCACCCTGGAAGGGCTCGATGAACGAGGGGTGGTTGTGCGACTCGGCCTTGAAGGTGACGGCCCAGCCCTCGCCGACGTCGACGACGCCCGCGTTCTGGCCCATGCCCACCATGAGACGTTCCTTCATCTCTTCGGAGACCTTCTGGCCGAAGCGGCGCAGGTAGTTCTTCGACGACTTGTACGAGCAGTGCTCCGACCACATGACGGAGTACATCGCCAGCTCGCCCGAGGTGGGGCGACGGCCGAGGATCTCCTTGATGCGCTCGTACTCGTCGGGCTTGAGTCCGAGGGCCGCGTACGGCTGCTCCTTCTCGGGCGTCGCGATCGCGTTCTCGACGGAGTCGGGGACGTGCTGGGGGGAAGGTGCAGGGGCGGTGGTCACGCGCACTCCAAAGGAAGGGGCCGGCGGGGCATGCTCAGTCTACCGGCGCGGGTGAGGCGGCTCTCCCGCGAGAGCGGGAGGTCAGATGCGGTCGGCGCGGATGGCGTCGAGGATCTGTGCGGATGTCTCGTCCTGTCGCTGCGGTGGGTGCGACAGGGCGCCCTTCTTCGTGGGGAGGGTGACCCTTCCGGTGCGCACGAGTCGCGACCACGCGGTGTCACGATCGCTCTCGGTGAGGGCGGCAGCGATGTCTCTCCTCGTGTGAAGCACGCGATGGACTCGCACGGCGTCCGGATCATCTGTGTAGATGACGAGGTACGGATGGTTTCGAAGAGGGAAGGCGCGGATGTCGGGAATCTCGGTCACCAGCTCGAAGCGCGCCGATCCCAGCGAGGGATACGCAGTGAGCCGGCTCAGCGCATGCTGGAGGTCGTCGATGAACGCGATCGCGACCGGCGGCCCTGCTTCGCCGAGGTAGCGCGTGACCGCGCCGTCGATGTCCTCATCCGCCCGCCTGGTGGTGACGACTCGCCCCGCAGTCACGCGTCGGCGGCGTCTGCGTGGACGCGGTCTCGGAGGCGATCGAAGTACGCCTGGTCCACTTCGGAACCCGGCCCCGACGTCATCCCGTCGACAACCAGGGATCGCAGCTGCTCGCGGGCCTGCTCATGGCGGATCAACTCACGCATGAACTCGCTGCTGTTGCTGTAGCCGCGCTCGGCCACCTGCGTTTCGACGAAGTCCTTCAGCGCGTCCGGAAGAGAGATGTTCATCGTGGCCATACCTCCACGCTAATACCGATGGCAAAGTTTGTCATCGCACTAGGGAACGTCATCGACTGCAGTGATTCCGTCCCGTGGCGACGCAGCTGCAGAGAATGGGAGAAGTTCGTAAAAACTCCTGGATCAGGAGGAAGAGTCCGCCGCCGCAAACCGCGCCGCGAGAACCCCCGCGACCTTCCGCAACGCCACTGGGCCGACCACCGTGAACGGCGCATCGAACCGGGCGACCGCGGCGAGCACCCCGACCCACGACCAGGAGCCGACCGTGATGCGGCATGTGCCGTCGGCGAGCTCCTCCAGCTCGCCATCGTCGACCCAGGGTGCGACCTCGCGGGCAGGGAGTGCGATCACGACCTCGCCCACGCACGGCCAGCGATCCTCGGCCGCCGACCCCTTCGCCCGAGCCGCGAGATACGTCGCAGCATCCGCCGCCGGCAGCGGACGCGGGCTGAACGTGGGTCCGGTAGGGGTGCGCGGCTGCATCCGGTCCAGCCGGAAGGTACGCCAATCCGCAACCTCCAGATCCCACGCGAGCAGATACCAGCGGCCCTCGCGGGCGACCACCGCGTGCGGCTCGGTGCGACGGGCAGGTCGGTCGCGGTCGGAGCCGTAGTCGAAGCGCAGCACCTGGCGGTCGCGCACGGCCGCGCTCGCCGCTTCGAGCACCGCCGGATCGACGCGCACATCGGCAGTGGCACCCGTGAAGCGGATGCCGTCGACACGGTGCCGCAGTCGTGAGGGCATCACCTGCCGCACGGTCGCGAGCGCCCGCGCCGCGCCCTCCTCGATGTCGATGCCGCTGGAGGGGACGGTCTGCAGCGCCACCGCGATAGCGACGGCCTGGTCATCGTCGAACAGCAGCGGCGGCAGCTCGGATCCGGCTTCGAGGCGGTAGCCGCCGTACGGACCCTTGACCGCAGCGATCCGGTAGCCGAGCTCTCGCAGGCGATCGACATCGCGACGCACCGTTCGCGGGCTGACCTCCAGTCGCTCGGCGAGCACGTGGCCGGGCCAGTCGCGTGGTGTCTGCAGCAGCGACAGCAGCGCGAGCATTCGTGACGAGCTTGAGGCCATGCGATTCAGTCTGCCCGCAGTAGAGGACAGAAACCGACCGCTACCCCTGTGATCGTTCTCTCAGGCGGTTCCTAACGGCGGGCCGCACAAGAAGGAGAGACCGATGACCATCAACACCACGACCCACCTGAACTTCCGCGGCACGGCTCGACAGGCGCTCGATTTCTACCGGTCCGTGTTCGGCGGCGAGGTCACCGCCGCGACATACGGCCAGTTCGGCATGCCGGAGGGAGTGCCCGGGTTCGACAAGATCGTGTTCGGGCAGCTCGAGACCGCGGAGGGGATGCGGCTGATGGCGTACGACATCCCCGGGCAGGACGACCCGGACCCGACGGCGACCGCCGGCACCACGCACCGGGAGAACGGCGCGACCATCACCGATCGGACGTTCTTCCAGTCGCTACGGGCGGATTCGCTCGACGAGCTCCGGGGGTACTGGGACGGCCTGGCCGAGGGCGCGACGGTCATCGAGCCGCTCGCAGCGTCAGCCTGGTCGGCGGGCTTCGGCATGCTGACCGACCGTTTCGGCGTGACCTGGGTGCTCGACGTTCAGGCCGGCTGACCCGCGACGTATCCTTTCCCGGGACGGATGCAGGGAGTTCGGACGGATGCAGGAGGGTTCGCGGCGTTTCGCTCCTGCATCCGTCCGAACTCCCGACAGGTGTACCGCCCCACCCGGCACGCCGCCCCGCGCGAACCCGGCACGCCGCCCGTCACACGGGAGGCCACTGCGGATGCCGCGCCACCGCCACCCGCGCCGCGAGCTCCGCGAGCACGAGCGACCCGGCGTCGCCGATCCCGACCACCTCGGCCCACCCGAGCGCGAGCAGGGCATGCCCCGCCGCGCTCGGGTGGAACGCGTCGTCGAGCAGTCCCCACGGCACGCCCTCATTACCCGGGCCGGTCCCCACCGAGAAGTCCGCGAACGCGGCGTACTGATCCACCAGAACCACGCCTTCCCGCGCAGCCACATCTCGGATCGCCTGCGCGAACTCGCCGATGCGGGCACGGTCGGGCGCGTGCAGGAGGTCGACGGTCGGCGGCGTCTGCAGCACCGGCACCGCACCGAGCGCCCGCACCCGCCGCACGAACTCGGCGATCGACGCCGCGAACGCCGACACCTCGATCACGGGGTCGAGCCACTCGGTGGTGCAGTCGTTCGTGCCGATCATGAGCGTCACCACGTCGGGCCGCCAGTGCGCCACGCGACGGTCGAAGTCGCCCAGGATCAGGTCGGCCCGCCACCCCGTGATCGCCGTGTTGATCACGGCATCCTGCACCCGTCCGGCATCGCCGCGGATCAGCTCGTGCAGGTGGTCGACGTGGTTGCGGGCACCGCGGGTGTGGATGAGTCCGTGCGTGATCGAGTCGCCCGTGAACACCCAGGTGACCGGCGCTCCGGAGGCGAGGAGCCCCCGGAGCGCCGCGCAGTCATCCGTCATCCGGTGACCTTGAGCTGCACGTCGATGAACCGCGGGCGGTAGATCGAGGCGTCGTCGTACACGTCACCCACGTTGTCGAAGGTGTTCACGTTGTAGGACACGAGGATGCGGTTGCCCTGACGCAGATTCGGATGCTCGTGCGCGTTGTAGGTGAACACGTCGGGGTCTCCGTAGCTGCCGAGCGCCCCGGTCTCGGGTGTGCGGTACAGCTCGACCGGGTCGGTGAACGGACCGGTCGGCGAGCACGAGGTGCGCGCGACGATGCGGGTGCTGAACAGCTCCGACGTGTCCTGCGTCACGAGCAGGTAGCCGTCGCGGAAGGGGGCGACGCTGAACTCGTTGGCCACGTAGGGCACCACGGGTACGGCATCCGCTTCGTTCGCCACCCAGGTCGTGCCGTTCCAATACGTCCACGTGCCCTTGAGGCCGTCCTTGCCCTGCACCTTGGCGACGTAGGCCGAGCGCACTCCGCCGGGGTCGGCGATGCCGTAGATGTAGGTCGTGCCGCGTTCTTCGAGGGTCCACGAGCCCCAGTTGATGCCGGTCGCCGAGGGGAGGTCCACGATGCCCTCGAGCTGCAGCGTCTGACCGTCGAGCGTGGCGAGCCGGTTCGCGGTCCACGCGAAGTCCCACTGCCCCGTGCCGGTTCGGGCGAACTGCAGCAGCGGCACCTGCACCGTGCCGTGACGGCCGGGCGTCGGGTCGCCGATCCAGTACCACTTGCCGTCGGGCTCGGGCGGGATGATGCCGGCCGGGTCGTCGGGGGTGCCGCCGGTGATGGTCGTGAGGTCGCCACGGCGGTCCTGCACCACGACCGAGTTGTTCACGAACGGAGAGTCGGTCGGGCGTGAGCCGTCGGGGTTCACGGTGCCGAGGAAGGTGTCCGAGAAGAACCAGCCGGTCTTCCCCTTACCGAGCGGCAGCGAGTAGGTGCTGTCGCCCCCGGTCCACTCGCCGCCGGTGTTCCCGTAGGTCGTGAAGGTCTCGGTCAGATCCTGGTTCACGCTCGATGTCGCCGTGAGCGTCTTGTCGACCAGTGAGCACTGGCCGGGTCCGTGTCCGCCTCCGTGTCCGCCGCCGGCCGGAACCGCCGCGCTCGCCGGGGCGGCGAACAGCGCTCCGGCGCACAGGGATGCGGCGGCGAGTCCCGCCGCGATCATGCGTCTTCTCATCTCGATCACTCCTTCGTGTTCGTGTTGCAGGGTCGTGCGTGGGGCGTTTCGTCTCGCGGAGACCTGCACTGAGCGAGCGCCAGCGAGTCGAAGTGTCGCTCAACGCACGAGACTGCGGGGACGGTTCAGAGCCCTGGGGTCTCGGTGATCCCTCCGGAGGCGTCGATGTCGTAGGTCTTCTCGCCCACACGCAGGCCGCGCAGCACCGCGTGCGGGTCGAGTGCGGCGACGCAGCCGGACGCGCGCACCGTGCCGTCGGCCGCGACCGAGACGCCGAACAGGGCCTCGATCACGAGCTCGACCCAGGCGCCCGACGACGAGCACGACCAGTCGATGATGTACGGCAGCTGGGGTGGGGCTTTGCGCGCGCCGCCGTTGATGCCGGGCACGGCCTCCTCCACGAAGTGCGCCTGTCCCATCGGGCCCTGGTTCGCGGTGCGCGACAGCCCTTCGACCCACGAGGCGAGCACCTCGGGAGCGCCGAGAGCGGCCAGAGCGCGTCCGGCATCCGCGGGCCAGGCGGGGTAGGCGCCGTTCCACTGGTGGTCGGGCCGCGGGCTGTAGCTGGCGTCGGGGTCCCACGGCGAGAGCGCGCGCATCCAGTTGTCGGTCTGCAGTTCGCGCTGGAAGAACGAGACCATCTCGTCGCGGATGCTCGGGGCGAGGTCGTCGGCGATCGTCGTGCCGACCACGCTGAAGTCGTAGCAGTGCCGCACCGGCAGTTGCGTGCCGTCGGGCTGTCCCGCGGTGAAGATGCCCTCACCGGGAAGGTAGCGCTCGATCACGGCCGGGAGCAGGGCGTCGGCCTCGGCGCGCAGTTCCGCACCGCCGGACAGGTCTCCCCGCAGCTCGGCGAGCGCGGCGGCCGTCCGCATGCTCCAGACGTTCGCGGCGTTGAGGCTCGCGACCTCGTGCGTGTACGAGCTGACGCACTCCAGCAGGTTGTCGATCTCGCCGTAATCGGCGAGGGCCGTGCCTCGGCGTAACTTCTTCCACGCCATCGCCCATTGCCGCACCGACTCGGCGACCGTCTCGTCGCCGACGATCTCGTCGAGGAACGCGGTGTCACCGGTGAAGCGCACGTAGTCGTGCACGAGCCGGGTCATGGCGTAGTCGTTCACGGAGTACCAGCGGCCGACCGGCCCGCCGGTGAGCGAAGAGGTACCGAAGTGCGAGTGGATGTCGAGCGAGATCCAGTGCCGCACCTGGTTCCGCATCTCGGCGGGGTCGAGCAGCGCGTGGCTGACCGAGCTCAGGCTGTAGTCCCAGATGAACGTGGTGGTGCCCCAGTAGTTCGGCATGAGGGTGTCGTACGAGCGGCCGAGCACGTTCCCGGCGAAGTCGCGGCGGAACCAGATCACGCCGAGCACCGCCCACCAATACAGGCGGCGCAGCGGCACGGATGCCGTCTCGAGCACGGGCAGCGCCCCGGAGAACTCCCCGTCGTCGGGGTCGAAGGCGGCGTGCAGCTGCCGGTTCCAGAACTCCTCGGCGGCGGCGACCGCACCGGGCACGTCGGCCGTCACGGCGTCATAGGTGCGCGCGGCATCGTCGCGGGAGATCCCGACCGCCTGCACGTAGGCCGTGCGCGCGACGCCCCCGGCCGGCACGGCGAGGGCCACCGACAGCTCGCCGCCGCGGCCGTTCCCGCCGATGCCGGTGTCGAACGCCTCGGGAAGCGAGGCCACCCCGCTCAGCGCCGCCGACCCGCCCGCCAGGCCCTGTGCACTCCAGGCCGCCGCATCCGCCGACGAGAACAGCAGGCGCTCGCCGTCGACGGCCGCGGTGTCGCGTTCGGACGGCGACTCGGCGTCGAGCCAGGCCTCCTGCGATCGGGTGACCCGGGCGGCTGCCGAGAGCCCGATCCGCACCTCCCGATCCTGCGATCCGGTGTTGCGTACGGCGATGTCGATCGCCACCGCCGTCTTCCCCGGCACGCACACCGTGGTCGTCTCGATCTCGAGTTCACCGACGGTCGCCCGCCGCACCACCCGGTCCGCCCGCCACTCGTGCGTGACGGGCACGCCGTACGACGCGAACAGCCGGCCGTCGACGAACAGCACCGCGGTCTGGGTGAGCCCCTGCGACACGGGCGGGAACTGCACCGCGCTGATCGCGGTCAGGTCGTGGTCGACGCGCACGGTGCCGAACATGTTCGTGAGGCCGGTCGGCGCGATCATGTCGTCGTAATGGTGGGTGACCGCAACGGCGGCGAGGTCCTCGACGGTGGGGATGAGCGGATGCATGATGCCTTTCGAGGGGCGGGGCGAGGGGCGGGAGAGGGGTCAGTACTGGCCGAGCGCGAGGCCCTTGGCGAAGAACCGCTGCGTGCAGAGGAACAGGATCACGGTCGGGAGCGAGACGAGCACGGCCGCGGCGAGCACGACCGACATCTGTGCGCCGCCATAGGTGCTCTGCATGCCGGACAGGGTCGTGATGATCGGGCGGATGTCGTCGGACTGGCTGAGTGTGAGGCCGAGCAGCAGGTCGTTCCACACGAACGTGGCCTGCAGGATGAAGATCGCGACCAGCGCGCTCGACGCCATCGGCAGGTACAGCCGCACGAAGATGCGCCAGGTGGTGGCGCCGTCGAGCACCGCGGCCTCGAACACGTTGTGCGCGACGCCGGTGAAGAAGTTGCGCATCACGAAGGCCGAGAACGGGATCGAGATCACCGTGTAGATGATCACCATGCCCACGCGGGTGTCGAAGAGTCCGATGCGCGAGTAGGCGTCGAACAGCGGCAGCAGCACCATCTGCAGCGGGAACACCGTGCCGCCGAAGATCACGACGAACCACAGGAAGCCGCGCTTGAGCCGCAGGGCCACGATCGCGTACCCGGCCGCCGCGCCCACGAGCACGGCGATGGTCGGCGAGACGATCGAGTAGATGAGGGTGCTGAGGATGCTGTCGCCGAGGCCCGAGAGCTCGAACGCGTCGGCGAAGTTCTCGAACAGGTGGAACTCGGTGGGGATCCACGACTCCTTCGAGGTGAAGGTCATCGGATCCTTCATCGCGTTCACGACGAGGAGGTACGCGGGCAGCAGCCACACGATCCCGAGGATGACGAGGACGGCGGTGCGGATGATCTTCGACATCACATCTCCTTCTTCGGGGAGAGCTGCTGACGCAGGTACAGCACCGACGCGACCAGGGTGATGACGGTGAGGAACACCGCGATCGCCGAGCCGAGTCCGTAGTCGCTGTTCACGAACGTCTCCTTGTACATCGTCAGCGCGAGGGTCTCCGAGACGGTGCCCGGTCCGCCCTTCGTCATGCCCCAGACGATGTCGAAGGTCTTCAGGCTCGCGACGATCGAGAGCCCGACGACCACCGCCGTGAGCGGGCGGAGCATCGGCCAGAGGATGCTGGTGAACAGGCGCACGCCGCCGGCGCCGTCGATGCGGGCGGCCTCAAGCGGCTCCTTCGGGATGGCCTGCAGGCCGATGGTGAACAGCAGCGCGTTCACGCCGACGCCCTGCCACGACGAGGCGATGATCATGACGATCGTGTTGAGCGGAGCATCCAACAGCCACCGCGGCGGGTCGGTCACGCCGAAGGCGGCCAGGGCCTGGTCGAGCGCTCCGCCGGAGGAGAGGATGAACGACCACACCACGCCGACGCCGATGCCGGAGAGGGCGTAGGGGATGAGGAAGGGGAGGCGCAGCCAGATGCCGCCGCCGAGGTTCCAGGTGAGCAGGGCGATCGCCAGGCCGATGCCGACCGGGATGATCAGGGTGCCGATCACCCAGAGCACGGTGTTCATGGCGGAGCCCACGAAGTCGCCGTCGGTGAACATCTCGACGTAGTTGTCGAGCCCGATCCAGTCGGGGCTGCCGAGGCCGTTGTACTTCGTGAAGCTGAGGAACACCGTCCACAGCAGGGGGAGGTAGAGCAGGACCGCGACCAGGATCACGCCCGGGGCGATGAAGCCCCGGGCGGACCACTGGTACGGCGACTTCTGATGCGCCATCCGACGCTTACTCCTGCTCTGCCCAGTACTTGTCAGCCGTGGCCTGGATCTTCTCCAGGAACGGCATCGGGTCGCCGGGGTTGGCGTTGAAGGCGCCGAACTGCTCGATCGCGGTGGTCACGATCTCGGTCGGCATCGCCTCGAAGAACCGGTCGTACAGCATGTAGTCGTCGCCGGCGATGGTGGTACCCAGCTCGGCGAGAGCGGGGTCTGCGACCTTCGCCTTCGGGTTGAACGCCACGTCTCCGTGGGCGTCGTTCCAGGCGGTCTGCGCGTCGGGTGACATCCACCACTCGGCGTAGGCGAGACCGAGGTCGCGCTGCTTGGAGTTCTCGGCGGTGCAGATCGGGCCCGATTCCACGGCGACCGGGGTGGCGTCGAGGTCGTCGTTGACGGCCGGGATCGCGAACATCCCGTAGTCGTCGGTGGTCATGCCCGCGCCCTCGAGGTTGCCCGCGAAGAACGTGCCGAAGTTGATCATGGCGTAGTCGCCCTGCTTGAGGCCGACCGCGGGGTCGGTCGTGCTGCCCGCGTCGCTGAACCAGCCCGCCTTCTGCTCGTCGAGCCAGACGTTCATGACGTCGACGATCTCGGGGTCGGTGTACTTCACGTCGCCCGTGGTGAGCCCGGCGTACAGGTCGGGGTCGGTCGAGGCCACCAGGTGCTGGAACCACTGGAACGTGAAGAGCACGCTGGTCTGGTAGTACGGGGTGACCCCGGCGTCCTTCAGCGTCTCGGCGGCGTCGTTCAGCTCGTCCCAGCTGGTGGGAACCTCGATGCCGTTGTCGGCGAAGGCGGCCTTGTTGTAGAACATGATCCAGTAGGCGATGTTCATCGGCACGCAGTACTGCTTGTCGTCGTAGGTGTAGCTGTCGCGCAGGTCTTCGCTCACCCAGCCCTCGTCGACCGCTTTGGTCCAGATGTCGGTGGTCTCGGCGACCAGACCCTCGTCGACCAGCTGCTTGAGCGAGTCGCCGGTGTGCCAGGTGAACAGGCCTGGCGACTTCTCGGTGCGGAACGACTGCTTGATGAAGGCGTCGTACTGGTTCGCATCCGAGTAGCCGGTGGTCTTGAGGGTGATGTCGACGGCCTCGCCGCTGACCTCGTTGAGCGACTCGAAGTCGGGCTTCCACGCCGCCTTGTCGGTGTAGAAGTTGAGCGTGCCGGTCACCTCTCCGGCGTCTCCGGATCCGGAATCGCCGGAGCACCCGGCGAGGGCCAGGGTGCCGAGGAGGAGACCGGCCGCGGCAGCGGCGATCGTGCGTCGCGAAATCATTCAGAACTCCCTTGTTCGTTTGGTATCGTTACCATAAATCTGGGTTCACGGTACCAAGGTGATGAGTGCGGTGCAAGGGATTCCCGCGGGAATCCGTCGCGATGGGTGCTGCATTCGGGTTGCTGTGTGCGGTTTCCGTGTTCAGTTGTCGCTCGTGCGCGAGCCGCGCACGTACGCCTTGACGGTCGCGAAGCGGGCGCTGCGCGAGTTTTCGGTGCGCTCGATCCGGTACGCCCCCACGGCGGCCGGGACGATGAACGTCTCGGCGTAGTGGATGACGAAGGGCTCGAAGGCGCCGGTCGGGCTGACGACCTGCACCTCATCCCCCTCGACCAGGTTGAGCACGTTGACCGTGCCCTCGGTGTCGTGGTCGGCGCCGCCGGTGAACCAGTGCCGGCGCACCTCGATGAACTCGAGCTCGTGCAGGCCCGTGCTCTCTTCGATCACGTCGCCGTCGGTGCGGATCGTCTGCACCTGGTCGATCAGGTTGTCGCCGACCCAGGTGGTGTCGCGGTCCCACTGGATGTTGCGGGCGCCGTGGTCGAGGTGCACGGGGCGGGGGATGCCGTCGAGGCCGACGCGGCCCCAGTCCCAGAGCTTGAAGGTGAAGATGAACGGCGTCGCCGAGATCTCCAGCACCATCGAGTTCGCGCCTGAGCAGTGCACGGTGCCGGCCGGGATGGCGAAGTGGTCGTGCTTGCGGGCCGGGAACGAGTTGACGTACTTGTCGGCGGGGAACGGATGCTCGCCGTCCTGCGCCGTCGCCAGATCCTGCAGCATCTCGGTGCGGTCGATGCCCTCCTTGGTGCCCAGGTACACCACCGCATCGTCGCCGACATCGAGCATGTAGTAGCTCTCGTCCTGCGTGTAGTGCATGCCGAACGTGTTCTGGATGTAGTCGGTCAGCGGGTGCACCTGCAGGCTGAGGTTGCCGCCGTCCATCGTGTCGAGGAAGTCGAAGCGGATCGGGAACTCGGCGCCGAAGCGCGAGAACGTCTTCGCGCCGAGCAGGTCGACCGGGCGGCGGAAGACCAGGTCGAGGGCGGGGATCTCGATCACGCCGCCCTCTCCCTCCAGCAGCAAGGAGTTCTCCTCGGGCACGCAGTCGAAGCACCACGCGTAGTTGTCCTTCGAGGGGTCGAGGCCGATGAGGTTCTTCATCCACTGTCCGCCCCAGACTCCGGGGTCGAAGAACGGCACGACGCGGAACGGCCGGTGCGCCGCATCCTTCAGGGCCTGTCGGAACGCGTTTCCGGTGATCATGCCGGCTTCGGGCGAGTCCGGATGCTGTTCGGCCGGCGCGATCGCGTTGCCGTCGAGCACGAAGTCGACCGTGTCGAACAGGCTGCGCTTGTGCCGGTCGGCGACGCGCCACTCGACGAAGAAGCCGCGCTTGTACTTGCGCAGGTTGTCTTCCGAGGCGTTGTCGGCGCGCCAGTTCGTGGCGCCCTTGCGCTGGCGCAGCTGGATCTCCCAGCGGGCCATGTCGACGAGCACGGTCGCTGCGGCGCCGTCGAGGCGCGGGGCGAGGAGCGCGGAACCCCAGCCGATCACGACGGTGGGGCTCTGCGTGATGCTGCCGGCGAGGGCGTCGAGCTTCGCGGCGTCGTAGAAGTCGGTCAGCGTGAAGTGGCTCATCACGCCGAAGACGCGGTCGTCGGTGAGGTTCGGGGCGATCAGCTGCTCGACCTCGGCGACCGGGCGGGCAGCGGTTTCGACGTCGACGACGGTCCAGTCCGGCAGGGCATCGCGCACTGCGGTCGTGAGGGCGGGGACATCGACTCCCGGGTAGGCGTCCACCAGCAGCACGGGGGCGGTGCCGGTCACGCGGGCGCAGGCCTCGGCCAGCTCGGCGGCGGCGTTCCAGCCCTCGGCGCCGCGGAGGATGCGCTCGCCCGGGGGGAGCGCCACGGTGGGCTGGGTGTCGTAGCGACCTCGGGTCGTGTGCCCTTCGTGCATGTCGCTGATCGGGGTGGTCACTGTTCCTCCTGCGGTGTGGCGGTGTGAATGGTCGTGGCGCGGGCGAGGACGCTGAGTCCGCGGGCGACGGAGAGCTCAGGCTCTGGGGGGACGACGAACTGCGGCGGCGTCATCGAGGGCCAGAGATGTTGGCGCACGTGGGCTTCGATCGGGGCGCGGACCGCATCGCCCGCGCGCAGGATCCCGCCGGACAGGATCACCACCGCCGGGTCGTAAGAGTGCACGAGCGACGTGACGACCGCGCCCCACACGTGCAGGAAGCGGTCGCGGATGCCGGGGTGCGCGTCGGTCGTGAAGACCTCGGTCATGGTGGTGCCGGAGGGGAGCGCCCAGGTGCTCGCCAGCGCCTCGCCGCAGCCGATGTTCCCGCACGGGCATATCGGTCCGTCGAGGTCGACCGTGAGGTGTCCGCCGAGGATGCCGGCGTGCCCGGTGCGTCCCCGCAGGGGCAGGCCGTCGATCATGGCCGCGGTGCCGATGCCGGTGCCGAGGGTGACGAGCACCGCATCGCCCTCGCGGGCTGCGCTGCCCGTCGAGGTCTCGCCGATCAGCGCCGCCCTGGCGTCGTTCTCGACCACGGCGGGGAGGCCGAACTCGGTGAGCGCCCAGCTGTTCAGGTCGAGGCCCTCGAGGAAGTCGTACTTCGCGTTGGCGTGCAGCATCCGTCCGCTGGTCGGGTCGACGACGCCCGGGACGGCGATGCCCACGGCATCCGCGGGGCGCGTGGTCTCGGTCAGGAGTCGGCGGGCTTCGGCGGCGGCGGCGGCCAGGTCGGCGGGGCTGCCGAGCACGGGGATGCTGCCCGAGGCGACGACACGGGTGCCGTCGATCACGGCGAGCTTGATCTCGGTGCCCCCGAAATCGATGCACAGCTCCATCCGGCCTCCTCGTCGCCTCATCCGACTGCTTCGTCGATGATTGGTAACGTTATCAACGCGGTGTGGGGGTGTCAACACCCGATCGGATGCGGGGAGTCCGGGCTCAGCGCACGGAGCGGAGCCACCCCTCATCGGCACACCTGCATGACCCCGCGGCCGCCTGCATGACGGTGCGTCGGTAATCACTCATGCATCCGGCGTGGAGTCATGCAAGTGGTGTCCGGATGGAGCGGGTGCCCGGACGGAGGTGCCTGGGCGCGGAGGAGGTCAGCGCACGGAGCGGAGCGACACCGGGAGCTCGACCTCGCGCGGCGCGGCGTCCCGGTCCCCGCCGTCGAGGCGGTCGAGCAGCAGGCGGGTGACCGTGCGGCCCAGTTCGCGGGGGTCGTGGTCGATCACGCTGATGGGCACGGGCGACAGCTCGGCGAGCTCGAAGTCGTCGAAGCTCATGATCTCGGGGAAGTCGGCCGCGGCGCGGGACCCGGCGTTGAGCTGGGCGCTGATCTCCTTGAGCGCGCCGATGGCGTTGCGGTTGTTCGCGCAGAAGATGGCGGTGGGCGGATGCTCGAGGCCGAGCAGTGCCCGGGTGGCTCCGCGGGCCTGGTCGACGGTCTGCTGGTTCGCGGCGACGATGCTCGGGTCGACGGCGAGTCCGCGTTCTTCGAGTGCACGCACGTAGCCCGCGTATCGGCGCTCACCGGTGAAGATCGACAGCGCATTGCCGAGGTAGCCGATGCGGGTGTGGCCGTGGTCGATGAGCGCGATCGTGCCGCGGTGCGCGCCGTCGTCGTCGGCGAGCACGACGCTGTCGACCGCGAGTCCGTCGATGCGGCGCGAGGCGAGGACCACGGGTACGCCCTGGCTCTGCGAGTGCGCGAGGTGGGCGGAGGTGGGGCCGGCGGGCACGACGATGAGTCCGTCGACTCGGCGGCCGAGGAAGTCGCCGACGAGGTCGGCTTCGCGCGCGGCATCCTCCGACGTGTTGCCGAGCAGGATGCGGCGGCCGGTGAGCGCGGCCTCCTCTTCGACGCCGAGCGCGAAGGTGCTGTAGTACGGGTTGGCGATGTTCGTGATCGCGACGCCGATGAGTCCGCTGCTGTGGCCGGGGCGGATGCTGCGCGCGTTCTCGTTGCGGTGGTAGCCGAGTTCGGCGACGGCTTCCATGACGCGCTGCTGCACGTCGGGCTTGACGTTGAGCCCGCCCGAGAGCGTGCGCGACACGGTCATGGGGCTGACGCCCGCTCGGGTCGCGACCTCTTTCACGGTCGGGCGGCGCGCTCGTTCGCTCATCACTGCCCTCCGGATGTCGTGCGTGCGATCTAGGGAACGTTACCAGCGGGCTCCGGGATCCGCGGGGTGCTGCCGGCGTCGTCCGTCGCGGTGCGCGTGCATAACTCAGGAAAATCCCGCCGATGGGGTCCGTCGGCGGGGATTCGGGCCGGATTCGGCACAGACTTCCTGAGTTGTGGGCGGCCTCGATCGCGCCCTCCCGCCCGGCGCGTGCATAACTCCTCAGAATCTCCGCCGGAAGGTGTTGCGAGCGCCGATTCCCGGCACAACGCGGCCGTTCTTGAGGAGTTGTGCACGCGGGCCGGGCATGCCCACCGTCACGGACGGAAACGCGAAGTGCGACCGGGCGAGACCGTCCGTAGATTGGTCGGACCCCGCTGTGAATGGAGTTTTCCCGTGCCCGAGATCCGTGCCCCGCATCTGTCCTGTACGGACGCTGTCGGCTGAGCCGGCGCGAACCCACGACCATGACCGCACATCCCTCCCCGCATCCGTTCGACGAACGTACCCGCCTCTTCCTCGACAGGCCGCAGAGCCGCAAGTGGAGTCTGCACCCCGGTCGTATCGGGGCGTGGGTGGCGGAGATGGACTTCGGGATCGCGCCCGAGATCGCGGCGGCGCTGCACCGGGCGGTCGACGACGAGAACCTCGGTTACCTCTCACCGCCGCAGGCCGCGGAGCTGGGGGAGGCCACCGCGGGATGGATGCGAAGCGAATACGACTGGGCGGTCGACCCGGAGCGCGTGCACCCGGTGTCGGATGTGATGGCCGCACTCGGGGTCGCGGTGCAGGAGTATGCACCCGCTGGCTCGCCGGTGATCGTGCCGACTCCGGCCTATATGCCGTTCCTGACATATCTGCCGGCGATCGGGCATCCGGTGATCGAGGTCCCCGGGGTCGAGGTCGACGGACGCTGGCAGCACGACCTGCAGCGCATCGACGAGGCGTTCGCCGCGGGGGCGCGGACGCTCGTGCTCTGCAACCCGCACAACCCGACGGGAACGATCGTCGGTCGGGAAGAGCTCGAGGCGATCGCCGAGGTCGTCGAGCGGCACGGCGGGCGGGTGTTCGCGGATGAGATCCACGCGCCGCTGCGCTACGACGGGGCGCCCTTCGTCCCGTACGCGTCGGTGTCGGAGGCGACGGCCGCGCATACGGTGACGGGGACGAGCGCGTCGAAGGCGTGGAACATCCCGGGGCTGAAGACCGCGCAGCTGATCACCTCGAACGACGCGGATCAGCAGCTGTACAAACGGTTCGGGTTCGCGGTGCAGCACGGGGCGTCGACCCTCGGTGTCGTGGCCTCGACGGCCGCGTATCGCGAGGGCAAGTCCTGGCTGTCGGACGTGCTCGAGTACCTCGACGGGTCGCGGCGGGAGCTCACCTCGCTCGTGCAGGAGCATCTGCCCGGAGCCGTGTACCGGGTGCCCGATGCCACGTACGTCGGCTGGATCGACACCCGTGCGCTCGGCATCCCGGGGCCGCCGGCGGAGTTCTTCCGCGAGCAGGCCGGGGTCGTGCTCACCGAAGGTCGGTTGCTCGGGCACGGTGCGGAGGGCTTCGTCCGGGTCGTGTTCGCGACCCCGCGCCCGATCCTCGAAGAGGCGTTCGCGGCGATGGGCGATGCGGTGCGGCGGGCCGGCCCCGGCGGCTGAGGCGACCGGGTCGGACACGTCTGCGGAGGGTGTCAAGGGGCTCTGTGGGTGTCGGTCGTGTGCCGTAGAAAGGGAGTCGAGAGAAGGGATCCCGCATGGCCGCAGGTGATATCGAGACTTTCCATCGCAATGGCATCTGGTTCAACCGCATCGAGGGTGAATCGCAGACGCTGGGCGCGAGCTTCGAGACCGAGGCCGATGCGGTGAAGGCCGCTCGTGGTGCCGCCATGGCGCGCCAGGTCGCGCACACGGTGCGCACCGAAGAGGGACCCTCGAAGGACGAGAGCGCGTACGAGCGGCACCCGCGCGACCTGATCGGATGAGCGTGCCGTCCGAGGGCGCGCGCGCAGCCGGTTCCGAGGGCCGGATGCTGTTGCAGGCATGTGTCAACGGCGCCAGGGATCCCGCGGAGCATCCGTGGTTGGGCCTCGACCCCGGCGTGGTCGCCGATGATGCCGCACGGGCGGTGGCCGCCGGTGCGCGCGAGGTGCATGTGCACCCGAAGGATGCGGCGGGGCGCGACAGCCTGGCCGCCGACGATGTGGCCCGGTGGGTGTGGGCTGTCCGTCAAGCCGCGCCGGGCGTGCCGGTCGGAGTGACGACCGGGGAGTGGGCCGAGCCCGACGTCGAGCGTCGTCTGGCCGCGATCGAGTCGTGGACGGAGCTGCCCGACCACGCATCCGTCAACTGGCATGAATCCGGTGCCGACGAGGTGGCGGCCCTGCTGCTGCGGCGTGGGGTGGCGGTCGAGGCGGGGTTGTGGGATGCGGCGGGCTTCGAGGTGTGGAAGCGCTCGCCCCTGCGCGACCGGTGCTTGCGGGTGCTGATCGAGCTGCCCGATGAGCCTGCCGAGACAGTGCGCGAGCACGCCGAGGCGATGATCGCGCACGTGTCGCTCGAGGAGCCCGACCTGCCCATCCTGCTGCACGGCGAAGAGGGTTCGACGTGGCCGGTGTTCGACCTCGCGGTCGAGCTCCGACTCGATGTGCGGATCGGCTTGGAAGACACTCTGCTCCTCCCCGACGGCAGCAGCGCGCCCGGGAATGCGGCGCTGGTGCGGGCGGCTGTGCAGCGGATGCGGGGAGTCTGACGCCCGGGGCGGCGTGGCTGCGGCATCCTGAGGCCATGTTCGGCGACAGCATCCTCCTCATCATCCTGTTCTGGTCTGCCGTGATCCTCATCGGCGTCCTCATCACCTGGCTGGTGATCTACTCGGCCGTGCGTGCGGCGCTCACCTCGCATCGGCAGGCGATGGCGCGGGACGGTCGCCCCGGCCAGGTCTGAGCAGAGGCCGGATCGGCAGGCGGCGGTGTCGTCGTCTGCCCCGGCATTCGGTCGCGCCTTCCGTGAGCGGCGGGCTCCGTCTGGCAGGGTCTCCCCATGACTGAAATATCGCCACCCGTCGATGCGCGCGCTCGCGCCCTGCCTTTCGCGATCGGCGTCGGCGGGGGTGTGCTGGGGATTCTGCCGTGGTTGATCGGCGGCGGCATCCTTCCGCTGCAGAACCTCTGGGCGTCGGCGACGATGCCGGAGGACATGCCGTTCGTGCTGCTGCCGCTGAGTCAGTACTTCGTGACGCTGCTCTTCTCGTTGTTGCTGCTCGGCGGGGTCTTCGCCGGGTTCACGGTGCACTTCGTGGCGCGTCGTCGTGCGATCGCCGTGTGGCCCGCGGCGCTCGGGGTGCTGCTCGTGCACGTGATCGCGGTGGTGCAGAGCTTCACGGTGCTGGCCGGCGGGCTCGGGCTCGGTCGCGGTGGCGACAGTCGGGTGACGCTCTACTTCGCCGGGCTCCTCGGCGGTGTGGTCGCGGCGATTCTCCTCGCGCAGCTGGGCTTCTGGATGACATCGCGGCGGTCGGTCGGCGTTGTCGCTCTCGGTGTCGTGCTCGCGGCGGTGCCGTTCGCCAACTGGGTGGGCCGCTGTTTCCTGGCCGTCACAGGCGACGCATTCCCGCCGGTGTTCCTGCCCTATCTGTCGCCCTGGCTGCCGGCGATCGTCGTCGGTGCGGCGCTGGTGTGGTGTGGAGTGCGACCGGCCTGGCGGATCGTGGTCTGGGTGGTCGGTCTCCTCGCGGTGTGGGTCGTACCGGCGTTGTTCACGGCGATCCAGTACGGACTCGGCATGCGGGTGCTCGACGGCGACGTTCCCGAGATGATGAGGGCGTCGGTGGGGGTGTTCCCGATGGTGCTCGCCGAGGTGTGGCAGCCGGTGATCGTGACGCTCGTGATCGGCGTGGTCGGCACGGTGGTGCGGATGATCGTGGAGCGGGATCGGACGCCGGCAGAGTCAGCGCGCATCCAGTGACTGCCAGAACTCCACGATGCCTGCCGCGAGCTCCGCGGGCTGCTCGACCGGCACGAGGGTGCGCGCGCTTTCGATGACGAGGGTCCTGGCGTCGGGGATCCGGCTGGCTGCGGCATCCATCACCTCGGGCGTCCATTCGCCGCGGTCGTCGCCGGTGATGAGCAGGGTGGGCGCGGTGATCCGCGGCAGGCGGTGCGAGGCGTCGCCGCGGTTGATGATGAACGATGTGACGGTGGCGGCGATGCTGCGACGCGGGGCGCGGTTCAGGGCGTGATCGATGACGGCAGTCATCGACCGGTCCTTGGTGTGCGGCGGTATCAGCTGAGCGTCGTGGATCACGTGCCGGAGGTGGGCGATGGGTCCGAAGTGGGCCAGGATCTGGTTGGCGATGATGAGCTTGATCCGGAACACCGGGTCGATCGGCTCCACCGGCGAGCTCACCGCGACCAGTGAGCGGACGGTGTCCGGGAAGAGCGCGGCCATGGTCATCCCCACGTGACCACCCCAGGCCGCACCCACCCAGTCGACGCGTCCGTCTCCCCCGAGCTGCTCGATGATCTGCGCGCCGGCTTCCGCGCACTCCTCGATCGAACTCACCCGTGACAACGGGGTGCTCGCGCCGTAACCGGGGCCGTCGAGCACGACGAGCGTCCGGTGCGGGGCGAGTGCCTCGACGACCGAACCCCAGGAGTCGCCGTCGACGAACATGCCGTGCCAGAGAACCGCATAGGGGCCACTGCCCATGACGGTCGCTGCGATGTCGCCGAGCGAGGTGCGGAACCGGGTCTGAACAGGGGCATCTGTGTGATTCATGTCTCCAGCCTCGGGCTCGAAGGATGCCTCGATCCTGGCTCTCGACCGAGTGCAACGTTCGTGCAATGATCGGCTGTGGCCACCGCGCGCGTGCAGCTTCTCGACCGGATCGAGGCGTCCGTCGACGGCGAGCGGGTGCCGGTCGGGGGTCCGCTTCCGCGCGCCGTCATCGCTCGGCTCGCTCTCGAACGCGGAGCGCCGGTCGCTCTGGAAGACCTCATCGACGACCTGTGGGCCGAGCCGCCCGCGCAGGCGCGGACGACCGCCCGGGCGTATATGTCACGATTGCGTGCGACGCCTCTCGGCGCCTGGCTCGAGGGTGGGCGGGCTGGCTACCGTCTCGTCGACGATCCCGGGATGCAGGTCGACCTCTGGACGCTGGAGGATGCCGAGGCCGGGGTCATCCCGTCCGACTCCGAAGAGGTGCGTTCGCTGCTGCTGCGGTGGCGGGACTCGCCGCTGCAGGGGATCGGCGATCCACCCTTCGCTGCCCTCGCGCGGGTGCGGGTCCGGACCGCCGTCGATCGGGCTCGGCTGCTCGGCGTTCGTGCCGACCTGGATGCCGGCGACAACGCGCGGGCGCTGGTGACGCTGCAGGGTCTGCGCGCGGCTCATCCCGATGATGACGACGTCTTGGCTCTGCTGCACACGGCGCGGGCGCGGGCCGACGCGGGGGATCGAGCGCTGGCGCGCCTGGGCGGTGGTGCGGTGTCGGAGCGTGACCGCAGCCCGGGCGCTCACTCGGTATCGAACCTCGCGGCGCACGCGGGGCGCATGTTCGGTGTGCCGGCGCCGATCGCCCCGATGGTGGGGCGTCGGGAGGAGCGTGCGGCGCTGACGGCAGCGCTCGATGTCGCGCGCCTGGTCACGCTCACGGGCGCGGCGGGCGTGGGCAAGACGAGGCTCGCGGTCGATTGGCTGGGCAGTGACGCGGTCGCCGGCGAGGATTACATCTGGTTCGTGAACGTCGGAGACGAGGTCGATGGCACCGTCGCGCCGGTGATCGCGTCTGCCGTCGGTGCCCCGGATGCGGCGCCGGAAGCGATCGCGGAGCATCTGGCCGACCGGCGCGGCATCCTCGTCATCGACGGGGCGGAGGGGGCGAGTGTCGGCGTGGCAGCCGTCGCTGTGGCCGTACTCGCGCGGGCGCGCGGACTCGCCGTGCTGTCGACGTCGCGGCGGACACTCGGCGTTCCCGGCGAGAGTGTGTTGCGGGTCGATCCTCTGCCCGCGGCGGACGCGCACGAGCTGTTCGAGACGAGGCTCCCTCCGGCGGCGCGCGCGGCGGATGCCGTCACGATCGGCCGGGTCGTCGACATGCTGGGCCGGCTGCCGCTGGCGATCGAGCTGGCGGCCGCGCGGACCGCCGTGATGCCGCTCGCCGAGGTCGGCGATTCGATGCTGCGGGAGATCGACCGGTCGGAGGAGGCCGGCGAACCGCGGTTGGCCGCGGCCCTGCGGTCGTCACTGGCGCTCCTGACGAGCGAGCAGCACGACACTCTGCGCTGCCTCGCCGGGTTCGCGGCGCCGTTCACCCGCGGTGCCGCCGCGGCCGTGTGCGGGGAGAGGCCGCGTGATCGCGACCTCGATCAGCTCGTGTCGTTCTCGCTCGTCTCAGCGGAGGAGGGAGAGGCGGAGCCGGTCTTCCGCGTGTCTCCGCTCATCCGGCGGGCCGCCGCGGGCGGTGAGACTCTGGATGAGCAGTGGTATCGGCGGCATCGCGCATGGTTCGCGTCGCAGGCTGCGGAGGCATCCGTCGCTCTGACGGCCGAGGGATCCGGGGTGGTGATCTCTCGGCTGCGGATCGAGTGGCCGGATGTCGTGGCCGCGTTCGACTCCGCGGTGCTCGCCGACGACGGGGAGACCGCGGCGACCATCGCCGGGGGTCTGCTCTGGTTCGGCGTGCGGGCGGGGAGGCAGCAGGAGCTGCTCGAGATGGTGCGCCGGGCGTCGGCGCTATCAGCCGCTCCTTCCCTCGAGGCGGCGCTGAGTCTCACGAGGGGGTTCCTCGCGTATCAACTGGGTCAGATGTCCGAGGCGGCGACGTGGATCTCGGCTGCGCGGATCCCGGCGGAAGCTTCCGGAGATCGTGCGCTGCGGGGACTCGCCGCGGCGTTCTCCGCCTACCTCTTCACGCTCAGTCCGGAGCCGGCGGGCGACCCGGTGGCCCAGGTGGCGGTCGCGCTCGCCGACGTCGATGAGATGCCGGATGCGGCGGCGGCGATGATCCTTCTCATCACTGGCCAGGTTCAGCGGGCGTCGGGGCGATCCCGGGTGGCGATCGAGTTGCTGGGTCGTGCCGGGGCGCTCGCGTCGCGGTGCGGTCACGAGTGGGTGATGCTCATGGCTCCGGTGGTGGCGGCGAAGGTTCAGCTCGACCTGCGTCAGGGGGCGGCGGCGATGGCCGCTCTGCTGCCCGCGGTGCGGCGGAGTGCGGCGGGCGGCGATCCGGTGTCGCTCCTGATCGCCGTCTCGGTCGCGGCGGGGGCTGCGGCTGCACTCGGTGCGGATGCGATGGGCGCGCGGATCATCGGAGCCGTCGATGCGATCGGCAGGCGCTACGGATTCGACCCTCGAGCTAACGAGCCCGCCGACTTCGAGCTGTATCGCCGTCGGGTGCGCGAGGGGCTCACGGCCGAGGAGTGGCGGCGGTCGTATGCTTCCGGGCTGCTCTGCGAGATGGACGAGCTGGTCGAGATGGCCGAGTCGCTCGCCCGGGTGTGAGGCGGTGAGCGGCTGTCAGTCGCCCGCGCGTTCCCATCCCGCCCAGTCGGGGCGGTCGACGATGCAGAACCGGTTACCTTCGGGGTCTTCCATGATCACGTAGTCCGCGTCGGCCGGGCGGTTGTCCCAGTTCACCTCGCGGGCGCCCAGCCCGGTGAGTCGGCGCACTTCGGTGGCCTGGTCCTCGGCGTAGATGTCGAGGTGGATGCGCGGCGGCAGCACGCGTTCGGAGTGGTGCGCGTCGAGGGCGATGCAGGGGGCGTCGGCGTCGCGGGGTTTCAGCACGACCCAGTCGTCTTCCGCCGGGTCGCGATCGACGTAGTCGAGGGCGGCCTTCCAGAAGCGGGACTGTGCGGGGAGGTCGTTCACGCGGATCACGATCGATGCGAGCTTCAGCATGCGGTCGAGTGTAAGGGCGACGAGTGCGGGCCTCAGCCCCCTTGCATCCGTGTCGGTAGGGTGCAGGCATGGATGCGAAACAGGGTTCGGCGGAAGAGCGTTCGGTCGAGAGTGCTCAGGCTCCTCGCACATCACAGGAGGACACCCAGCGGACGACAGTGCGGCGCCTGTCGTGGATGCTCGCCTGGGGGCTCCCGCTGGTGGCGCTGATCGTCGGTATCGCGCTCACGAACACCGGTGCGATCGAGCAGTGGACGCCGGCGGGCGATGAGATGTACGACGTCATCATGCTCGCGGTGTGGCCCGCCGGGCTGGTTCTGCTCGCGGTGGGGGCCCTGGGGCTGACCGCAGCTGCGTTGACAGCGGCGGTCCTCACGACCAGACGCTGAGCCCCGGGTCTGGGACACGCGAAACGCCCTGCTGTGTGGAGGCCTTCCCGAAACTGTTGCCACCGCGCCGACGACATGGGATCCTGGCCGCGTCGATTGTCAGGCTGATGGGGGAGCGAGCATGAGTGTCTCGGAGCACAGGAGCGGGGTCATCCGCACCCGACCGCACGTGGGGAGCCGTCTCGTGGTCCCCGCGGTCGCTGCCGTTCTCGCACTTCTTGCGGGCATCGCGACAGCGGCGGTGCTGCCGGATCTCACCATCCGCTACCTGAGTTTCGCGACGATGATCGCTGCGGTCCTCTCCGGTGCGGTCGCCGTGCGCCGCGGAACGGCGTGGGTGAGAGCCGTCAGCGCGATCGTCGCCGTCCTGACCCTCATGCTCGGGTCCACCTTCTTCGGCCTGACCTACTCGTAGACATCGCTCCGCCGTGGGGCGGGCACGGCAGTCGTCGGGGCGTGCCGAAATGGCCTGCCTCGGATACGCGAAACGCCCCCGCCGTTCGGGTCGGCGGGGGCGTTGGTTTCGCGGGTGCGGCTTACTGCACCGACCATCCGCCGTCGGAGGCGAGGATGGCGCCGTTGATGTTCACGGCGTCATCCGACAGCAGGAACGTGATGGATGCCGCGAGGTGCTCGGCCGTCGCGACGGTCGGGATCGCCTGCTGGAACGGAGCCAGGCGGCCGGAGCCGTACTCAGACATGTTCGGGGGCATCGGGATGCCGGTGGCAACGCCGCCCGGCGCGACGGAGTTCACGCGGATGCCCTTCGGCCCGTACATGAAGGCTGCCGACTTGGTGACCCCGATGATGCCGTGCTTGCTGGCCGTGTAGGCGTTGCCCGAGGAGTTGCCGCGCAGGCCGGCTTCGCTCGAGACGTTGAGGATGGCGCCGCGACCGGCGGCTTCCATGACGGGGATGACCGCGCGCATGAGCTTGAACGGAGCGGTGAGGTTGATCGCGATGACGCGGTCCCAGACGGCATCCGGGGTCTCGCCCGCGGGGGAGAAGTCGTCGTTGATGCCGGCGACGTTCGCGAGGCCGTCGATGCGGTCGCCCGCGGCGGCGATGACGGCGTCGATCGCCTCCTGCTTCGTGAGGTCTCCGGCGACCGTGACGATGTCGGCATCCGGGAGCTCGGCCTTGAGGGCGTCGAGCTTCTCGGCGGCGATGTCGCTGGCGATCACGCGTCCGCCTTCGCGGGCGATGCGCGAGGCGGTGGCCTTGCCGATGCCGGAGGCGGCGCCCGTGACGATCACGGTCTTGCCGGCGAAGCGGCCGGTGGTGACCTTCTCGGTCCAGCCCTCGGACTCGTCAGCTTCGGGGATCTCGCCGCCGTTGGCCGCGCGCACCAGGTCGTCGACGACCGACTGGGGGAGCTGGCCCTGGCTCATCGCGACGAGCTGCTGCAGGGGCAGGCCCAGCACGGGGGTGAGGAGTTCGGGGTCGGCGCCGGTCTGCTCGAAGAGTGCGCGGATGAGTGGCCCGCCGGTCGGGTCGTTCATCCAGTCGCCGATGGTGGAGTGTGCGGTGAGGGCCATGCTCTTTCTCCTTGTTCGAGTTTCGCAACGGTGCGTCTACTTATATTCCAGTGTACGCCTGAGTACGCTCGAAAGGTGCCCCGTCCCCGCAGTGAAAAAGCCCGTCAATCCGTGCTGGAGGCGATGCGGCGTGCGCTCGCCGCAGACGGGTACGAGGCCGTGACGATCGAGGGTCTCGCCGAGTCGGCGGAGGTCTCGAAGCAGACGATCTACCGGTGGTGGCCGTCGAAGGCCGCGATCCTCGGTGAGGCGCTGCTCGAGGGAACGCTGCCGGGTGCAGACGTGTCGGTGCCGATGACCGCCGACCTCGGGGCGGATCTGCGGGCGTGGTTCTCGGCGATGTCCGCCGGGCTGGCTCGGCCCGAGGGCGTGGCGCTGGCGCGGGCGTTGATCGAGGTGACGGCGGCCGATCCCGAGCTCGGCTTGGTGCTGAACGAGCGGCTGGCGGCGCCGATCCGCGAGTGGGTCGCCGAGCGGGTGTCGCGCGGGCGGGCCGACGGGGATGTGCGAGCGGATGTGGATGCTGCCGCGATCGCGGATCAGTTCATTGCAATGGCGTCATACTCCGCGCTGATCGGACAGCCGTTGAGTGCGGAGCGGGTCGAGGAGACGGTCGTGCGGTTGCTGCGGGGGATTGCGAAGTAGGCGAACGGTGAACTCCGGCCCGCCACAGAGTGAGTGGCGGGACGGATCGGTGAGGGGCTCAGGAATCGCTGGAGCGTCGTTCGCGCCAGATGATGCGCAGCACCAAGGCCAACGCTCCGACGATGAGGACGAGCGCTGCGAGCCAGAAGACCCACACGACGTCCTGGAACAGGGGCGCGTTGGCGGCGACTGGCAGCGCCCCGCCGACGAGGATCATTGCCATGACGATCGTCCGCTCGAGCGCAGTGCCGCGGACGCGTTGAGTCGTCACGAAATCATCGCCTTCGCTGCGCATTCCCCGGTCGTGGAAGGTTCGAAGATCGTCATTGTTGCTCCTTCGTTGATCGACCCCGCCCTGACAGTTAAGACGTTATCGCTGTCCCGAGCGCTGAGTGACGCGATGGTGGTGCCCCTGGATCCGCCGCAGACGAAGCATATCGGACTGTCCTCATATGTATGCTTTGATTGGTCGCATGAAGGTGAGCAGGCGACTTCGGAGCCCGCGGATGCATTTCGGTCCAGTGCGCGGTCGGCGTCGGTGGGCCGTCCGGGTACGGAACTGCTGAGCCCGAAGCCATGCTCTACGTCGCGGTAGGAGTAGCTCTTCTCCTGTGGGGAGTTTTGGCTGGACGAGCGGGGCGGAGGGTAGGCACTGTTCTCGCACTCATCCCTATTGCGGTGTGGTTCGGCTTCCTGGCGTGGTTCGGGTGGACAGGAGGCCTTGATACCCCAGCCGCAGATGCGCTTCCCGCGTACCTTGTGATCGGGCTGCTTGCTTTCTTTGTCGGATCGAACCTTGCTAGCGGGGCCGGAGCTTCGCGGAGAGCCCGTAGGGAGCAATGACCTGCTGATGGATTGGGAAGACGATCGTGACGATGAGTATCGAAGGCGAGATTCTGACGTACGTGTTGACGGCTGCTCTGGCCGTGAGCGCGGGCCTCGTGCTCGGAGGGGCACCATCGACGACCTATCGGAGGATGGGCTTCATCCCGGGCCTTCTGATCATGGGAGTGGTCGTCGTGGTGGGGTTCACTCTCGGGGCGCGCGCACCGTGGATGGGCCCGATCTTCACCATGGTTTCTTTGCTGACCAGCACGCTCGCGGCTGCGGCTGAGAAGAGGAACGAGTCGGCGTTCGCAAACGAGACCTTCTGGAACCGCGTGATCGCGGTGCTCAATGTGCGGCGCGGCGTGCCCCTTGACGAAGTCGGCCGCAATGTGCGGGATCCTGAACTGTGAACGAATCTGCCGTTGCGTATTCGGCCTTTCCTGAGGAGCGCGAACTATGACCGGGTCGATGTTCAGCTGGTGGGGTCTCCTCATCAGCGTGGTCGTTCTCGTCGTGATCCTGGCGATCGTGTTCTTCGTCGTGCGGGGGATCGTTCGGTTCTTCCTGCGGCGCGGGCCGGAGCGGCCCGGGCCGCCCAGTTCCTCTCCGGAATGAGCAGGCGACGGGTCTGGGGAGACGGTGGTTGAGTGTCCCGTTCGTCGAGCGAGCAGCGGGAGACGAACCCTCGCGCTCGATGCGGCTCAGGCGATTCGGTGAAGGAGGACCAGAACTCCTGCGGCGGTGTGGATCGAATCGTCGTCGACCGTCTTGTCGCTGATGAGTGCGAGAAGCATCCTCTCGATGGCCCGCAGGATGGCGTCGATCTCGGCGGCGCGGTGGGGGTCTTCCACGGCGCGGTCGTCCCACCGTCCCCGGAATCGTCGGAGGAGTTCGAGGATGAGGCCCTCGAAACTCGCGGTGTCGCCGCTGACGCCGAACTCGAGAGCGTCAGGCCACCACGGTTCGCCGATCATGTCGTGCAGTTCGCTGATGGCCGCGTCGAGCTCGTCGGGGCCGGATAGTCCGCGGCACGCGTTCAGGAAGTTGTTGCGGTCGAACTGGTCCCAGCGCGGTGAAGGTGTCAAGGGTGACGCGCTGGTCCGTGGGGGTGCGGTCTCGCGGCCCCATCCGCTTTCGCTCAGGCGGGTCAGGTTCGATTGGATGAGGGAGAGGCGTGCACGGACGTCGCCGGCCTGACTGTCGACGGCGGAACTCAGGCTCTCCAGGCGCGACTTGGTCTCGGTCGTCGTCCCGTCGATATGGGTCGCCTTGTCGCGCGTATCCGTGATCTTCTCGTCGACCTTCTGAACCAGCTTCTTCAGCGTGACTCCGAAGGCGCTGAACTCCGAGAGGTCGGGCCAGAGGAGCAGCAACACGAAGATGACGGCTGCGAGCACGCCGGCGCTCGTGAGGTCTGGTCCCGAACAGGTGCGGGTGAGTCCTTCCTTCTCCGATTCGACGACCTCGCAGACCTGGAACCATCCCGCGAGAGAGAAGTACACGGCGGCCCCGACGATCACCAGCACGAGGATGTACCGGATGAGTCGTCCGCCCGGACTCGTCAGCCCGTCGTGGAGCTTCTCGAGTGTCGTCCGTTCGCCTTTGGGTGGCACTGCGGGCGGAGCATCGTTGGGGGTCATGGCCCTCATGGTGGCAGAGCGCGGGGTGCCCGGGTAGACCTTTTCCGGGCACGTTCACTCCCCGTCAGCCCGCGGTGGTCGGATGTGGCTGTGCCTGAGTCCGCCCCTCCGCGAACCGCGCCTGCGCCCGGTCCTGACGCTTCCCGACCTCGACGAGCTCCGTCGCCTTCGGCAGCCCCATCGGCTTCGTCGAGACGTACACGCTCTCGGCGGTGTCGACGCGGAAGGTCTCGTGCCAGATTCCCACCGCACCCGGAGCCTTGCGGGCTGCGCGGTTGAAGGCGGTCCAGGCGGGGCGGTGTTCTTGGTTCGGGCTGGACGCGTAGGCGTAGAGCTTGTCGACGGAGGACCAGTACTGCACGACGTAGGGTCCGCCCGAGCCGAAGAGCAGGTGGTAACCGAGCATGCCCGAGTCGGGGTCGGTGCTGAGTTCGCGCAGCATCCCCGGCATGGCGAAGAAGGCCGGCATCCACAGGTCGGGGCGCCACCAGCGGTTGATCTGCATCCCGATGTGGAACACGACGAGCTCGCCCTCGTGGCGGTGGGTCATGCGGCCCGTGATGACTTTCGACATGGTGGCTCCTTGGTTAGATAGCGACACTATCCATAATGGATAGCGCTACTATCGAAGTCAAGAGGTGGCCATGAGAATTTCCGAACTGTCAGCCCAGACCGGTGTGACCGTGCCGACGATCAAGTACTACCTGCGCGAGGGGCTGCTGCCCGAGGGAGAGCGCAGTGCGCCGACTCAGGCCGCGTACGGCGAGAAGCACGTGGAGCGGCTGCGGGTGATCCGGGCGCTGCTCGACGCGGGGGTGAGTATCGCCGAGACGCGGCGGGTGCTGGCCGCGCTCGATGAGCCGCCGGAGAACGCGCACAACCTGCTCGGGATGGCGCATGCGGCGATCACCCCGCCAGTGGATGAGTCTTTGGATCTGACGGAGGCTGAGGCTCTTGTCGGGGGCCTCGGGTGGAAGCCGGGGATGTGCGACGAGGCGGTGCTGTATGCGGTCGCGCGGGCGCTGCAGGGGTTGGAGCGGGTCGGGTTCACCGTTCCGGATGCGGCGATGGCGGAGTACCTCGCGAGCATGCGGCGGATTGCGGAGGCGGAGATCGCGGGGGTGCCGGGGGAGTCTGCGGAAGCGGCGGTGCGGTACGTGGTGCTGGGGTCGGTGCTGGTGGAGCCGTTGTTGTTGGCGCTGCGGCGGGTGGCGCAGCAGGTGAGCTCGGGGGAGAGGTTTGGTCGGGGCGCGGGGTAGGGGGTTAGCCAGTGGCCTAGCGCGTGTGACCATCGGACGGCACGCCTCGAAGTCGCCTGATCACGTCCGCGTTCACCAAGTTTCCAATTTCGTCCCACGCGTCTCGATCTTGGACTCCCAATCCGATCCATACAGGTCATGAAACCGAACCAGATTCCGAGATCTCAGTGAGGTTCCATGTCAAGGCCGCTGCGGCGTCCTTCATGCGGCGTCCTTCATGTGGCGTCCCCGTGTGAGTTTGTCCAACGGGACAAAGGGGCGTTTAGTTGCTTGCTCGGGAGCCTTTGGGCTCGGAAGACGTTGCGAGCTCCCTGCACGTCCCAGATCAATGAGAAGTATGCGCTGATGCACTCGTTGCGAGGCGGGCGATCTTCCGGCGCGGCTGCATAAAGAAGCGTGCCGATGGTGTTCCTTGCAGCGGCGGTCTCCCCAGTGGTCAACGATGTGTGGAGGCCGGCCAGCGCCAGACGTCGTTCACGCTTCCGTATGCCGAGGAACGCTCCGCCGGCAAGCCACAGCCGTGACCACGGAGAGGAGAAGCGTGGCCCAGGATGCGACATCACCGGATTCAATGTTCACGGGCGGTCCTCCAGGCGCTTCGACGCCAGTGCAATGTGTGTGATGGAAGTCGAACGATTGCTAATCATCGACCGACTGGTCGCCGTTCTTCTTGAGGAATTCGTAGAGCATCGCCGGCAGTGCTTTGCTCAGCTCAGCGAATAGTCCGCCGTCGCTCAGCATGTCGTCTACGAGCATCGGTGTCTCATCGCGCACCTCGATCACGGCCTTCGCGAAGGCTTTGGGCAGCGCCGGCGACTCCGCGAACTGCTGAGGCGTGTTCACCTCAGCTTGCCGCGCGAGATCGTAGTCGACAGCCAGCTTGCCCATGATGTGGTTCACGGTCAGATCGACCGCGCCCACACCATACTTGTCACCGAACCGGTCGTTGAGCTTGCCGATGATCTCCTCGAGAGCGCTGCGGTGCTTCTCGTGAATCGCTCCAGAACCGATGGCGGTGATCGGGTCGAGCCCGGGCCCCTGCTCCAGGGTGAGTTTTACAGCTTCCCCGGCGGCGATGCTGTACTCGGTGAGTTGCACGTTCGAGATGTCGACCGGCTCCTCATACGTCGCCGTCGACAACTGCGGAAGGATGCGCCGCAGGAAGTAGTGTCGCCGCGGCAGATCGGTGTCCTCGAGGTTTCGTGCCTGCGAGATGAAGTCGTAGAACTTCACGTACTGGCCGGCGTCACTCTTGAACAGCTTGAGCTCGTCCTGCTCCGCCGTATCTCCGTCGAGCACGGCGTTCACCCACCGCTTCGAGTACCGATCGACCGCCGGTGCGGTCGCGGCACTCACTGCGCTGTTCGCGTTCACCCCGCCGGCCAAGGCGGCATCAATCGCCTGCCCTACCTCAGCCATAGTGTAGATCCCGGCGCCGTCGAGCTTCGTCACCAGGTCGTAGATCAGGTTCGGGTCGGTCGTCGCCGTCAGCGTCGCCTTGCGGTAATAGTCCTTGAACGCATCCAAGATCTCTAGGGGCTCGTTCACGAAGTCGAGCACGAACGTCTTGTCCTTGCCGGGGTACGTTCGATTGAGCCTCGAGAGCGTCTGCACGGCCTGAACACCACCGAGCTTGCGATCGACGTACATCGCCACCAGGCGCGGCTGATCGAATCCGGTCTGGTACTTCTCCGCGACAATCATCACGTTGTACGTCGAGGGCTTGAATGCTGCCGCCAGATCCGACGTCCATAGGTCCGGGTTCTGCGTCTTCTCCGTCAATCCCTCACCGACATCCTCCGGATCTTCAACCGTCCCCGAGAACGCGACGAGCGCCTTCACTCCCTGGATGCGTGAGTCGGACAGGTACGTGTCGAGGTACTTCTTCCAACGCACAGCTTCCTTGCGCGAACCGGTGACCACCATCGCCTTCGCCTTGCCGTCCAACAACGGCTGCGCGAACGCACGGAAGTGATCGACGACAATTTTCGCCTTCTGGCTGATATTCGTTGGATGCAGCCGCACATACTGTACAAGCGCCTTCACTGCTGTTGACTCGTCGACCTCGCCGGGCCCGTCGTAGTCCGAGCCAGGATGCTGCAGCTGCCACGCGACCTTGTAGGGCGTGTAGTTCCGCAGCACATCGAGGATGAAGCCTTCTTCGATCGCCTGCTGCATTGAGTACAAATCGAACGGCTCCGGCGTCTCCGCACCATCGGGGATCTGGCCGAACAGTTCCAGCGTCTTCGGCTTCGGGGTCGCGGTGAACGCGAAGTAGGAGATGTTGGACGCGTTGGCGGTGACCTCCATCGCCCACTGCAGGTAGGCCTCCGAGTCGATCGGAGCTCCCTCAGCCACGGCAGCTTGTTCCTGCGGGGAAAGCACCTTCGTGAGCGCGCCCGCCGTCGAGCCGGTCTGCGACGAGTGCGCCTCGTCCGCGATGACCGCGAACCGGCGACCTTGTAGCTCCGGCTTGGACTGGATCGCAGTGATCAGGGCCTCGAACGTCTGGATTGTCACGATCACGATTTGCTTGCCGCCCGATAGTGCGGCCGCGAGTTCAGTCGACTTCGACTCCCCGCTCTGGCGGGTAATCGACTGCACCACGCCGGCATGCTTCTCGAACTGCCCGATCGCTTCCTGCAATTGCTTGTCGAGCACCGTGCGGTCGGTCACGACCACGATCGTGTCAAACACCTTCTCGTTCTGCTCGTCGTGCAGTTGCGAGAGCCGGTGCGCGAGCCACGCGATCGAGTTCGTCTTCCCCGAGCCGGCGGAGTGCTGAACGAGGTAGCGACTACCTGCGCTCTCCGCGCGTGAGGATTCCACGAGTCTGTTGACCGCTCGCCACTGGTGGTATCGAGGGAAGAGAATCTTCTCGGTACGCGTCTTCTTGCCCGTGTCGGGGTCGACCTCGACCTCGACCTCCAGGTGCACGAACGACCCAAGCACCTGCAACCAGGCATCCCGCTGTAGCAGCTCTTCCCAGAAGTAGGAGGATGCCGAGCCTGCGGGGTTCGGCGGGTTGCCCGCACCCTGGTCGTAACCCTGATTGAACGGAAGGAAGCGAGTGCCTGCGCCGGCGAGTTTCGTAGTCATCTGCACCTCGTTGTTCGAGACGACGAAGTGCACGAGCGACCGCTTCGCGAACGCGAACAACGGCTCCCCGGCCGGGTTTCGGTCAAACCGGTACTGGGCGACCGCGTTGCTGATCGGCTGGGTGAAAACCGTCTTCAGTTCGACCGTGGCGACCGGGATGCCGTTGACGAAGAGCACCAAGTCGAGCGCCTTGTTCGGATGCTTCGTCGAGTAATGCACCTGCCGCATCACGCGCACGCGCATCTTGTCGTAGTCGGCGAGCGTCTTGGGGTTGTTGGTCGTCGCCGGGCGGAATTGCGCCATCCGGAACTTCACCGCGCCCCCATGCAGCGGCACCATCGAGAAGCCCTCGTGCAGAAGGCGAATCGTTCCACCGTTCTTCATCGGGTCGTTGTCGAGCGACTTCGCAAGCCGGGCGAGGATGCCGTGGGAGGCCGTCTCACGCTGCGCGACGGAGTCGAAAGGGCGAACGACCTTGTCGACTTCGGTCGGTTGTGTATCGATCAGCCAGCCGAGCACGTCCTCAGGGAACAACGCGAGCTCGCGGTCATAGCCTGCGTCAGTCGCCGAATACTCCCACATGTTTGCCGCCAGGTACTCGGCAATCTCGCTCTCTAGGACAGTTTCGAGGTGTGCACCGTTCACACCCTCCACCATGCCCTACCGCAAGCTTCGAGCGGTACAAGAAAGGGCGGCCATCCCCCTTCAACTCGGAGAGCACTCGCTTAACGCGTTGATCTCGCACAAGGATCTAACGAGATCGGTCACCCGCCTGCCTGTCGCGTCGGGCCGCATCGCGGCGGCGGCAAGCATCTCAAATGCTGGCCGCTTAAGAAAGCCGCGATCTTCCAGTTCTGGACACAGCTGAGCCCACCTCCCCAGGGCATCACGGGCATCGATGTTACTCACTATCTGGATACGGGCGTCGACGGCCCAGGCTGCAAACTGTTCGAGCCACGCCTCGTATTCAGCATTCAAGACGCTTTCCGTATATCGAAGACGGATCCTAAAGACGCTATCCCACGTTTCGAATTCAGGGCGTGAAGGAACGAACTCGATACTCCAGTTCGGGATGCTGATCGAGCCACCGGCTCCGAACGGCTCACTGCCGAGTAGCGAGATTCTCGCGGTCGGACCTTCGTGCGGGTTAACACATAGTCGAGGCTCGCCGTGGTCTCGAAGGATGTCCTCGTCCATCTTGAAACTGCTATTGCACCGGTCGCACATCGGAACCAGGTTTGCGAGGTGCGCCCCGAACAATGGATAACGAGATATCGGCAGATAATGGTCGAGCGCGTGGCGGGGAAAGCGTGGATGCGGTGGGTCAAACCTGTCAATGCCGCAAAATGGGCAAAAGTGACCGGGCATAAAATCATAAGCGCGACGATACAGCTGATCTCTAACGCTGATGCCAGCCTCCGATGAATGCTCCAGCTCCGCGAGCAAACCAAAACCAAAGGTAAACAAAGCCGCAAGGTCGGACGCGAAGTTCGACGCTGACCGCGACGTCGGGAGCGAGAATTCGCCGCCCAGAACTCGATCGAAGTAGTCGTCTAAATCGAGGTACTCCCGCAAGCTCTCCATATACTCCGCTCCGAGACCCGCCGTCGATTCGCATAGCGATTCGTAGCGGCGCCTAAGACCGTATCTACGTTTGAGGGCAACCCGCCTATCGCTGGGCACGATGTCGCCCCATGCGCGGGGATCACGCTGATCGATTCGCGCGGATATTGCTTCTCGCACGAGCGCAATCAAGAAGTCCTGGAACCAATTCCATACCGGTGGAACCGGAGGAAAGCTATACAGCAAGATCCGCATCCCTGAGTTTCAGCTGATTAATCCGATCGAGTAGAAAGGCTCTCTTGACCGAGGATCCGATTCCGGAGATCGCTTGCTCCATCTCGTTCACATCGTTGCTGGCCATCAAGCGCTCGATCTCCTCGCGAGCGACCTGCGAGATGGGCGGATTGATCTCAAAACAGTCTCGAAGAATCTGATCAAAGCTGGCACCAAAGGTCTCGGTGCGCGGGTTCCGGGCGGTCACCTTGGAGCCGTTCCGTTCTAGGACAACAACGCGCTCCCTTGGCATGTCGGACGGGACGAATGGAGCATGAGATGACAAAACCAGCTCACGAGAGGCGGAACTTGCCGAGGAAAGGTCCTGGATTCTCGAGACAAACTTGACTCGCCACTGGGGGTTAAAATGTGATTCTGGCTCGTCGAATAAAAAGAGCGCATTAGAATCAGTAATCATCGACAGAATTCCAAGGATCTGAGCCTGCTGATGCTCTCCGTCGGAAAGCGCGACATAGTCGATGGGGGTACCTTTGGGATCCTTGGGGCGGAACCGTACCTCCTCAAACCTGAAAACTTTCTGTTCATCCTGCGGTTCTGGGAGGCGCGCGGCGAATCTCCCGATCTCAATTTCGCGATTTACGCGCGCGCGCGCCTTCTTCGGAATGGCGAGATCGTTCAACATCGCAAGCTTGTGAAATGCGCGGTACAGATCGACCGCACTTCCCCAGTGTGCCGCGAATGCTTTGCGAGATTGGTCGTCGACCAGGAAGTCAAGGGTGTAGGTACCCGTGCTGCGGTCGTAATGTTGGCAGGTCGAGGCTGACCTGAGGTCGGCGATAATCTGCTCCAGTTCGGCAGTAAGCTTAACGCCACCTCTGCCGACTGTTGAGGGTTGCAGCTGGATCACGCAACGCCACGACGAAAGATCTGCGAGGTCCGCGTGGGAAAGTAGCTCTTCCGCTGCGACATGTGACCCGAGCATCAGATTCGCGATCAGGACTTCCAGGTTGGTCGCATAGTCCACCAGAAGGAGCCTGCTATCAGGCACGGTTTGCAACCGACGTGACGCATTGAGAGCTGTGGTTGCCACATCTCTCGCGTATGCGGCTCGACTGCGGAAAAAGGGGAGACTCAGCGTCTCATTGTCGCCGGAGGTGTAGCCGACAATGACGGGAGGTAGCAGCTCTCCGAAGCGGGGGTCGTTGGACTCGACTTCCTGCCATCGGCCGCCATCCTCGAGTTCGAGTCGGACATCGGAACGATTGGTCTGCGCAGCACTTCTATGCAGCCGCACCACCTGTCGACTCCCGGGTGCGCGCTCGACTTCGTAGACAATCTCGAAGTTCAGACCGTTGTTGGGGTCGGCCCTCTCTTGTTCCGGAGAGCACGTATGCCAGGCATCCTGGAATATCTCCGCGATCCGTTGAAGGAGTTGCGATTTACCTGCGCCATTGGCGCCGATGAGGCAGACGGTGGAGAGCATCTCACCAGTGGATCGGCCTCGGTCAAGAGTGAGTCGAAACCCGTCGAGGACGCTGCCATACAGGGTGGTGCTGTCGATCGACAGGTGAATTATCCTCATGCTGATCGCCGAAGAAGAATTGTCCCAGTGGGTCCGTCCCATTCTTGAGCCAGGACTGGTGGGTGGGACTGCAGCATTTTGAAAACTGCATCCCGGACAGTGTCGTAGTCAGCGACGATCTCCTCATAGAGGGCTCCGAAAGATATCGGTAGAGCGGGTGCTTTATCAAGCTGGCTGAGAAGAAGCTGGTCAATTTCTTCGGTGCTCGAAGTGTGTGCCTTTTTGCTAGACGGCGGTTTGGGCCCGACTTTTTCCCGATCAGGCACGACCTCTTGTCTCGTTTCAACAGATTGGCCCAGAAGGAGCGCGCGGCCCTGTTCACGCAACTTCACGACGTCGTTGTGGGCGACGGCGAGAGCGCTCTGCAGCGAACGCGTAGCGATGCGTAGCCTCGAGAGGTGGGCACCGACATTATCCTGCTCCTCTCGCGCCTTGTTCGGAACATGAAAGCTTGCGAGCTGGCTTGCGCTCAGGTTGAAGATTCCACTTGAAGAGCGGGGTGAAGTGCGCACAAGGTTTATGAACTCTACGCTTTGGAATAGCTCAAGCAAGTATTCACTCGAGACACTGGGTATTGGACGGACGCGAACCAGGTAGCCCGCGAATGCATACCCGTCGTACTCGGAAGTCACCATGGCGGACCTGCCCAGGAGCGAGAGGCTGCCGTTTGATCGAACGATCAGTAGGTCACCCTCGTTCACGCGATACTTCTCGAGCTCGCGCTCGTCCATTGGCGCATACTTGAGATCGCTCCCGTCGATGTTGCCGCCAGCAGCTATATTGGGGATCCGCAACACGGGCACGGCCCGGCTCAGTTCGTACGTGCTGCGTACAGATGTTCCGTAGTCAATCGCTGTCAGCAAGTCCGCCAGCGGCACAGGCTCATCACTGGGTGAGCCACCCCACAGCAACAGTGACCGAACCTGGTCGACCGCGAACTCCGTCGCGGTTTGCGAGGCATCCAAGACCGCCGCGAGCTTCGATGCGCATTCGGCAAGAGCTCGGTCCATGCGTCTTATGAGCTTTTGCTTTTCAATGGTTGGCAGCCGAGCACGGTAGCCCGCGATAGTGTCGAATGAGACTCGAGGTCTATCGCCAGTTGCTCTTTCATTAGCATAGTTCGTGAAGTGCTGGCTTAGCAGCAACATTAAGAGATAGTCGCCGTGAATGCGAGCTGAAGGGCGGAGAACGAGAACTTCAGGAGAGGCATAGCCGTCAAAATCGACTACAACTGCCTTCCGAAGGTACGGTCGCATGCGTGAGTAAAGAATGTCGCCGCGGTTAAACTTGGTAACGCGACTCGTAACATCAGCAATGATAGATTGTTTCAAGAGCCGTCCTGCATTGGGCTCGATACAGTCCAGGCCAACGTAGATCGAATCGGCTGGTAACTCTTCCGGCATGAAGGTCTGACGGACTCGATCTACCAGCGACCCGAGTTCGATCTCCGCCCCGGAAGCTTCGGCGCTCATTCTCTCTCCGGGTCTGCGCGCTCCAGCAAGACGTCTCCGGTTATGCTATCGACCACCCGGCTTATCTCGTTTAACGCGTCCTGAGCGTTGGCGATTTCCGTGGCAATCGAAGCAACCAGCGCTGCGAGGTCTAGGTCCGTCCCGTCACGCCTGTGGGCGAACTCGTTTGAGGTAGTCACTCCTGCTGCTCCTTCTTGCTGGGGTCCTCATGGCTGAAACATAGTCCTGCGGGGAGGCGCGGTTCAGTCCGAGCGGCTCATCGTACCCTCGTGGACACCGCGCCTAGTTACGGGCGCCTGGGTTCCTCCTGTAACCGCGGCAGAGATCAGCGCCGCGCGACGCTCACGTGCAAAGTCGGCTGCTCGCATCGCCGTACGAATCGCTGAATCTATCGCGCCAATTTCTTCGTGTAGGAACGTGGTGATCGCCTGCCGCTCCTCCGAGGGCGGCATCGCGAACTGGAGCGAGTGAAGCGTACCCGAAGTTAACTGGTTGATCGTCGAAGTCGTAAAAGACCCAATGCTCGAGGTAAAGATCGTCGAGTTGAGGACCCAGTGCAGATAGTCGTTAATCGGTGTTCGCAGTACCGCCATAAACGCGCCCCACGTGTGACCCGTAACCTCGTCGGTTGCTAAGGCGTTTTTACCGATGAGTTGAGCGCTGCCGTTTCGCACGCAGATGATGATGTCATCTGGGCGCAGCCTGAGCGCAGCTGGAATCGGCGTCGTGACATAGGTGCAGTCCTCAAAGGCCAGTTCGCCACGCTGGATGTTGCTAGCGCGTAGCACGAGCGTTCCTCCTTCATCCTCGCTGCAGACATCGTCAGGCGAGTACGTCAATCCGGTGATCGCCCGACCTACGTCGCGAATGCTACGGACCGTCCAGCCGACGGGAATCGCTCCGAGCGTGGCGACGCCGCTATCTCGGAGCTCAATATTCTCAGCGATACCCCTTGTCACGGCTGCAGCGATAACGGCGGCGCGGCGTTCGCCCAGAAGCGCGATCAGTTCATCGTTTTTCGCAATGAACGCGTCGATGTGCGCTGTTTCTCGGTCCAGGTGGTTGACGATCCCCCGCTGCTGAGCGATCGACGGGATCCAGACTCTGATGTTGCGGACTTCCCGCCAGTCAGCCCGCGGCATCCTGGCTCCGTTCGCCGATGCGATGACAGGCTCGAGGAAGGGTTCGGACAGCACCAGATAGGCCAGATATCGCTCCGTTACCAACGACTCGTTGGGCCGGTAGACATGGAAGTCTCCGACAGCATCCCCGGCCCTGTCTGCGAGCCATGCCTTTCGAAGATTCGGACGCAACTTGCCGAAGAGTACATCGCCGCGTTGGAACTCGATCCCGTCCCCCTCATATCGAACGTCCGGATCGAAACGCAACCGCCCCGTGCCTTTCTCAATCGCTTCGAGTCCAATGCGAAACTGTCTCCGCATGGCGGAGCGTCCGCTCATGAGTCTGACAACTCTTCCGAACCGAACTGTGCTCACCGCTCGACCTCAAGAAGCATGGCCCGCAGTTCGTCAATAGCGACCTCAAGATCACGGTCGATCTCGTCGAGTGAACGCGGTGGCACGTATCGGTAGAAGTGTCGGGCGAAGGGGATTTCTGCACCTTCTTTGGACTTAGCTCGGTCCACCCACGCGTCCGATGCGTGCGGCAAAATCTCACGACTCACATACTCGTCAACGTCCTCGTTCCAGGGCACATTCTCGGTGTCCCGCAGCGACGGGTCGGGCTCGACGTTGCCCTTCGAATCGCGGCACACGTCCGCGGTGTCGTCTTGTTCGCCGAGCCCCACCGTTATTGCCTTGACCAGCGGAGTGCTTAGACCGAACTCTGCCGCCCGTGCCGCATCCGTCAAAGCCTCATGAAATCGTGCTCGGTTCTTCCACGTGGTCTCTGAGCCGAGGCTTTCCAGGATGGAGCGCAGGGCCGCGGCGTCCACCTCGCTCAATTTCTGTGTCGTCTTCGCGGTGAAGACCGCATCAATCCGCTCGGCAGTCGCCTGCCAGTTGAGCTTTAGTGGCCGCTCGACGGTGATGGTGCGATAAAGGAAATCTTCGTTTCGGAAGATCTTTGCGCGCTCGTCCTGTTCGAATCCGGAGTAGAGCCTGACGATAGTCTCAATGTCCTTCGCAGAAAGTTGGTTGCGTTTTGACCCGTGGCTCTTTCGAAGCTTGGTGAACATCTCCCGGCCGTCAATGAGCTGAACGCGACCCGCGCGCTCGTTGTTCTTGCGGTTGCTGAGAACCCAAATATAGGTGGAGATGCCGGTGTTATAGAACATGTCCTTCGGCAACCCGATGATCGCCTCAACGAGGTCGTTGACGAGTAGCCACCTTCGGATATTTGACTCGCCCCCACCGGCGCCACCAGAGAATAGCGGCGATCCGTTAAGGACGATCGCGACCCGTGAACCACCATCTTCCTTCTTGCGCATCTTCGACACCAGGTGGAGAAGGAATAGCATCGCACCGTCGCTGACGGTCGGGGTTCCGGGACCGAACCGGCCGTTGAAGCCAAGCTGCGCATGCTCCGCTTCGACATACGAGCGCTGATCTTTCCAGTCGACGCCGAACGGTGGGTTGGAAAGCCCGTAGTCGAACTTCTTGTCCTCAAAGGCGTCTTCCGTGAGGGTGTCACCGAGGGCGATGTTATCGACATCCTGGCCCTTGATGACCATGTCGGCCTTACAGATCGCGTAAGAAGCATCGTTGTAATCCTGCCCGTACAGGCTGAGCTGGATTCCGGGGTTCATCCTGCGCAAGTACTCATCGGCCACCGAGAGCATGCCGCCGGTGCCAGCAGTCGGGTCATAGATCGAACGTACGGCGCCCGGCTTCGAGAGCGCGTCATCGTCGAGAGCGAACAGAAGCTGAACCATGAGGGTGATCACCTCGCGAGGCGTATAGTGGTCGCCCGCTGTTTCGTTCGAGCGCTCGTTCGCCGACCGGATGAGCTCTTCGAACACCAGCCCCATCTCAATGTTGCTGACAACCTCCGGGTGGAAGTCTGCCTGAGCAAATTTCTCCAAAACAGCATAGAGCTTGTTCTTCTCCGCCAGCTTGTTGAGCGTTTTATTGAACTCGAATCGCTCGAAGATGTCGCGCACGTTCTCGGAGAAACCGGCGAGGTAGACCGACAGGTTCGCACGGAGGTCTTGCGGGTCGGCGACGAGCTTTGCGAAGTCGAACGGGCTCGTGTTGTAGAACTGGAGACCAGCCGCTTCAGTCAGTCGGAGGTGCCGCAGCATGTCGGGCATCGACTCCGTCGCCTTCGCGACGTTCAGCACCTTCGGCTTGGTCTCAGAGAGTACCGCATCCAGACGCCGGAGCACCGTAAACGGCAGCACCACCGATCCGTACTCAGCCGGCTTGAATGGGCCGCGCAGAGACTCCGCGATGTTCCAGATGAAGTTGACGTGGTTGACCACTGAAGAGACTCCCGCTTTATCGTCCTCGGGCGCGAAGCCGATGGGCACACGCACTCTTCATCTTCCCCCACAGCGGTCAGTCTTCGGCGCTGTCCGACACGACAAGCACGCTTGTCAGCGGAATCTCCGCGCGCCACCGCTGGGGCAGTTTCTCGTAGTTCTCGAGCACCATCGAGACGAGATCCTCGCCGGTGAGAAGTCGAAGGCCAGGACGCTGTCGTTCGATTGCCAGGGCGTCGCGCGTGTAGGAGCCCAACGTGACGAAAAGCGACAGCTCCCCCAGCCCCTGGGTGCCGATGAGCTGCTGTACCTCGGGGGAGCCGATCGTGCCGGTGTGGTGCTTGCACTGCACCTTGATGAGTGGCGGCTCAACGCCGAGCGGATCACGATGTGCGATCACGTCGACACCGCCATCCTGCGAGTACTGCGTCACGCGAGCCTGGTAGCCCAAGGCGCGGAGAAGCGCAGCCGTGAAGTCCTCGAACTCCTGGTGAGTCAGCCGTTTGTGAAGCGCCTCCAAAACGAAGTCGCGCGTGTGACGCTCGATTCGAGACGCGCGCGGCTCGTCATCCGTGTCGTCTGCCGTCTGCGATTCAATGATCTTCTTCTCGACCGCCTCAGAAACCTGCTCGACCGAGCTGCCGTCACTGTTGAGTGCCGCGAGGAACTCATCGGTGTGGTTTCGGATGCGGAACACTGCGAGAACGGACCCGATCTCGTACAGGGCGGACTGTGTGAAGACAGTCCGGGGCAGACCCAGCTGCTTCCATTCGACCTTGTGGCGGTGTCGATGGACCGGCACGTCGGCTTCGAAGTAGTACGCGCTAGTGACGATTCCGATGTTGATCGTGGAGTTCGGCTTGAACGGAGCCACGATGACATCACCCACCTGCATCTCGTCGCGGAAGCGCACGAGGACCCCTGCCTGCCCTGCGATCGAACGCGGCTTCGCGTCGGGGTTGAGCTCGCTCAGACGCGACTTGATCCCCTCTCGACCGCCACTGATGTCTGTCAGCGAGCCGAGCTCGTCCCAGCCGATGCTGATGAACCCGGCATCGGTGAGTTCGTTGGTGAGCACGTTGTTGTGGACGCCCCAGACATTCATGCAGTTGCTCCTTGGTCGCGGAGGTGACGCCAGCGCTGGCGTTCCAGACAGTGTCATCCTGCCGCACTTTCGATCCCCATCCTGACGGGCAGAGTCGATCGCTTGCAGATCCCGCTCACCGCGGCGGTCCTCCTCTTCTCGACGGTGCGCAAACGTCGGCCCTCAAGGCTGGCTAGTTCGTTCGGCGCGCCAGGCCAGCGACGAGGGGAATGTGAGGACCGCGAACTTCGCTGGCATCCTCGGCGCGGCCTGCCGTCGATAAGGTGACGTCATGTCTTCGATTCCCGTGCCCTCGTCCGGCTTCGCGACTATCGACTTCGAGACGACGGGCTTCTATGCCGAGGGGACTGACCGGGCGATCGAGATCTCTGTGGTTCACTCTGAGCCGGACGGCACGATCACGGGTCAGTGGGAGACGCTCATCAACCCGGGCCGAGACCTCGGTCGGCAGGACATCCACGGCATCAGCGCCCGGGAGATCCTGCGAGCACCGCAGTTCCGGGGGATCACTGCCGACCTGGTCGATCTGCTCTCACAGCGCGTGGTCGTGGCGCACAACGCCTCCTTCGACATGCGTTTCCTCGAAGCCGAGTTGGGGCGCGCGGCCTACTGGGCAGGCGTGCCATTCGTCAGCCTCTGCACGATGCGACTGGCGCGCACCCACCTCGGCGGGAGCAGCACACTAGCTGATTGCTGTGCGGCGTTCGATATCGACCTCAGTGGGGCGCATCGTGCAGCCGTCGATGCGCGCGCGACGGCTGAGTTGCTCGGTGCTTTCGTGGCGAGCACGGAACAGTCCTCTTGGCGCGACCTACTCGGGCAGGCCGAGCGTCTGGCCCCGTACACAGGGGAGCGCGGAGAGTGGCTCGCGCGATCCAACGTCGAGGACTACTCGCCGAGCTTCTTGGAGCGGATCATCGACCGCGTTCCGGATGTGAGCGACTCCGACGAGCAAGCGGAGTATGTCGCCCTCGTCGAGCGGTGCCTCCTCGATCGCTACCTGTCGGAGCACGAGAAGGATGCCCTCGTCGCGTTCGCGGATCGAGTGGGTCTGCCGCGCGCAACGGTCGAGCGGCTGCATCGCGACTACCTCGCCGCGCTGGTCAAGATCGCCTGGGCAGATGGCGTGATCACTGAGGATGAGCGCGCCGACCTGATCTCGGTCGCGCAGCTTCTGGAGGTGCCCGTGGAGATCGTGCTGGATGCGGTTGCTCAGCCGGTCGAGATCGCAGTACCGCCGGCGACGACGGTGTTCACGTTGAATCCCGGGGACATCGTCGTTCTGACCGGTGAGATGACTCGAGCGCGCTCCGAGTGGGAGCAGCGCCTCCGCGAACACGGGATCGTAGCGAAGCCTGCTGTAACGAAGGCGGCGCGCCTCGTGGTCGCGGCCGACCCTGACTCGCTTTCCGGCAAAGCACGCAAGGCGCGCGACTACGGCATTCCCATCGTCGGGGAGTCCTGGCTCGCTGAGCGCTACGCCTGATCTACCCGGGTAGATCGGACAGACCCCTCCGGCCCCCTCTACTGCGTCAGCTTCACGAAGTACTCATACCGGTCACCCGGTGATGAGCTCGACACGTACTCCACCGGCCGCCCGGAGGTGTCGCTCGTCCACCGGTTGATCGTCAGCAGCGGGAACCCCTCCGCGACTCCCAGCGCCGCCGCCTGCTCGGGCGTCGCGGCCTCGGCGCGGATCTTCTCGCTCGCCTCTTTCAGGTAGATGCCGAGCTCCGCGAACAGCGCATACAGCGACTGGGTCCGCTCCAACTCCGAGGCCTTGAGCCGCGCACCGATCTCGTCGGGCACCCACGACACCATGAGGCAGAACGGGCGGTCGTCGTTCATGCGCACGCGGGAGATGCGCCAGAGGTGTGCTCCGGGCAGGAAGTCGGTGGCGTTGAGAGGCGGCGAGGGGTCGGGCTCGATCACGATGTCGCGGATGCCGGGCCGCAGGCCGAGGTCGCGCATCACGTCGGTGAAGCTGCGCAGGTCGCCGAGTGTGTGCGTCATGCCCTGCTCGCTGACGTAGGTGCCCGAGCCGCGCTGGCGCCGCAGCAGATTCACCTGCGTGAGCACGTTGAGGGCCTGGCGCACCGTGTTGCGGCTGACGCCGAAGAGCTCGCCTAGCTCCAGCTCGCCGGGGAGGCGTTCACCAGACTTCCACCGGCCGTCCGCGATCTCCTGTCGCAGCTGGTCGGCGATCTGCTGGTAGGCCGGCTTCGTCACCCTGTCACTGTGCCACACAGAAGATGTACCTACACATATTTTCAAATGTACCTACACCTGTTGAAGTTGTACCCACAACTTGGTATCGTCGCTTTCACGCTCGCACCCGACGTCACCATACAAGCCAGGCGAGCCACCCCCTCGATCAACGAAGAGAAGAGATCATGCAACGACGCACCCACTTCCGCCGCACCGCAGCGACGGCCGCCGCTCTGCTCGCCGCTCTCGGCCTTCTCGCCGCCTGCACGGCCCCCGACTCGTCCACCTCTCCCGGTGCGACCTCCGGCAGCGGCGACGGCGACACCCGCATCGCCTTCGTCTCTCAGGTTGAGGGCATCCCCTACTTCTCCGGCTTCAAGACCGGCGCCGAGAAGGCCGCCGAGGAGTTCGGCGTCTCGTACACGCAGTCCGGGCCCGCCAAGGCCGACTCCGCCGAGCAGAAGCGCATCGTCGACGGACTCGTCGCCCAGGGCTACGACGGCATCGCGATCTCGCCCCTCGATCCGACCTCGATGGACGGCTCGATCGCCGCGGCATCCTCCGCCGGCCTCGCCGTCATCACCTCGGATGCGGATGCTCCCAACAGCAAGCGCAGCGTCTTCGTCTCGCAGGCGAGCGACGAGGAACTCGGCCAGACGGCCATGGACCAGATCGCCGACCAGGCCGGAGGCAAGGGCCAGTACGCGATCGTCTCCGGCGCAGCGGATGTCGCGACCTTCAACTCCTGGTCGCAGGCGGCCGTCGATCGCCAGGAATCCGAGTACCCCGACATGGAGCTTGTGGGCGGCATCCGCCACACCGCCGACAGTGCCGAAGCCCTGCGCGAGGCCCAGGATCTGCTGACCGCCTACCCCGACCTCGCCGGCATCATCGCCGTGCCCTCGACCGCGGTCCCGGGCGTCGCCCAGGCCGTGCAGAACGCGGGCAAGGCCGGCGACGTGGCCGTGACCGGCTTCGGCAGCCCCAAGACCGTCGCCCCCTTCATCGCCTCGGGCGTCATGAAGTCCAGCGTGCTGTGGAACGTCGAAGACCTCGGCTACCTCACCGTCTGGGCGCTCACGCAGGTCATCGAGGGCAAGGACTTCGCCGCCGAGAACGACGTGCCGGGACTCGATGAGCCCGTCCGCTACGACGAAGCCACCCAGACCCTGCTGCTCGGCCAGCCGACCGTGTTCACCAAGGAGAATGTCGATGACTTCGACTTCTGACCCCACCCCGCTCCTCGCGGTCAGCGGCCTCTCGAAGAGGTTCGGCGCGGTCGTCGCGTTGGAAGACGTCTCCCTCGAGGTGCGCCGCGCCGAACGCCTCGCGATCATGGGCGAGAACGGCGCTGGCAAGTCCACGCTCATGAAGCTCCTCGCCGGGGTCTACAGCCCCGACGAGGGCTCCATGACCCTCGACGGCGAGACCTACGCCCCCGCCGACCCGCACGCCGCCCTCGCCCTCGGCGTCTCGACGGTGTACCAGGAGCCGGCCTTCTTCGCCCACCTCTCGGTGATCGAGAACCTGTTCATGGGCAACCTGCCCCGCACCCGGCTCGGCTCCGTCGACGCCAGGGCGATGCGCCGCGAGGCCACCGCGCTGCTCCGCCGACTCCACCTGCCGGAGAAGCTCCTCGACCGGAAGATGGGGGAGTTGTCGCTCGGCGAGCAGCAGCAGGTGCTCATCGCCCGCGCCGTGCGGGTCGACGCGCGCATCCTCATCCTCGACGAGCCGACCTCGATCCTCACCCGAGCCGAATCGGAGCGCCTCTTCGACATCGTCGACACGCTGATCGCCGCGGGCACCTCGGTCGTCTCGATCACCCACCGCTTCGACGAGCTCGAGCGCCTGGGCGACCGGTTCATCGTGCTCCGCGACGGCCGGTACGTCGGCGAGACCGACGACCCCGCCCAGGAGCCGCTCCTGAAGATGATGGGCGGACGCTCGGGCGCTGCCCTGGCCCCGCTCGCCGCCGAAGAGCGCCCGCCCCTTCCCGCGGGCACCGCGCCCACGCTGACCGTGGACGGTCTGACCGTCGACGGACAGTTCGCCGACATCTCGTTCGAGGTGTTCCCCGGACGCATCACGGGTCTGTACGGACTCGTCGGCGCCGGCCGTAGCGAGGTCGCCCTCACGATCTTCGGCGCGACCGGCGTCACCTCCGGCGCGATGACCCTCGGCGGACGCCCGTTCACCCCGCGGAGCACCCGCGACGCGCTGAACCACGGCGTCGCCTACGTCCCGGAAGACCGCAAGACCCAGGGCGTCTTCCCGTTCATGAACGTCACCGAGAACCTCACGGCATCCACGCACGAGAAGATCACCACGACCGGCGTCATCCGCGTCGCCAAGGAGCAGGGGTTCGTCTCGTCCTGGATCACGAAGTTCTCGATCAAGACCGCGACCAGCCGCGCCGGCATCCTCACCCTCTCGGGCGGAAACCAGCAGAAGACGCTCCTCGCCCGCGCCGTCGCCACCGAGCCGCGGCTGCTGATCCTCGACGAGCCGACCCGTGGCATCGACGTCGCCACCAAGGCGGAGATCCACCGGGACATCCGCGAGCTCGCCGCGACCGGTGTCGCCGTGCTCGTCATCAGCAGCGAGCTGCCCGAGCTGATCGCTCTGTCCGACCACGTCCACGTCCTGAGAGAGGGGCACATGACCGCCTCGTTCACCCGCGAGCAGGCGACAGAGGATGCCGTGCTCCGCGCCGCCGTCGGAGCGGGGGTGAGCGCAGATGGCTGACTCCCGAACCCTCCGGCGCGTGCAGCTCGCGCTGCTTCCGGTGCTCCTCGTCGTCGAGTTCATCGTCTTCTCGCTGCTGTCGCCGCGCTTCTTCACCCCGGAGAACCTCGCGAACATCGCCTACAACTCCGCCGACCTCGCGCTGGTCGCCGCCGGCGTCACGCTCGTCGTGATCCTGGGCGGCATCGACGTCTCCACCGGCTTCGCGGTCGGCATCGTCGCCTGGACCGTCGCGAAGCTCAGCGGCGCAGGGCTCCCCGCCTTCGTGGTGGTCTTCGCCGCCCTCGTCGTCGGCGCCCTGCTCGGCGCGATCAACGGGAGCCTCGTCACGTTCGGCAAGGTACCGCCCATCATCGCGACGCTCGGCACCGCGGCGATCTTCCAGACCGCGCTCTTCGCCCTCTGGAACAGCAACGACCTGTTCGCCAGCCCGATCGCCCCGATCTTCTCGGGCGAACGCGTGCTCGGCGTGCCCATGGTCGTCGGCCTGGTGATCGTCGTCTACGCCTTCCTCGCCTGGTTCATGCACAAGCGCCCCTCGGGCCGCGAGCTGTATGCGACCGGCTCGAACCCCGAGGCCGCCCGCCTGGCCGGCATCCGGGTCCGCAGACTCACGTTCCTGAGCTACCTCACGATCGGTGTGCTCGTCGGACTCGCGGGCCTGATCTACGTCGGCCGGGTCGGCGTGGTGCAGGCCTCGAGCGGCAACGAGCTGACGCTCCTCGCGATCGCCGCGGTCGTCGTCGGCGGCACCTCGATCCTCGGCGGCGAAGGATCCGTCCTCCGCACCCTCGGCGGCCTCGTCTTCATCGTCGTGCTGCAGAACGGGATCGTCCTCGCCGGCGTCCCGCCGCTGTGGAACGGACTCATGGTCGGCACCACGATCATCCTCGCCGTGGCCATCGACGTCCTCGCCGCCCGCAAGGCCAACCGCCCCATCCTGAGAGGTCTCGCATGAACCGCGTGATGAGGTCTGTTCCGTGGAGTGACCGCCGCGTCTCGCTGGCGCTGCTCATCGTCATCGCGGTCGTCGTGATGAGCCTGCTGTCGCCGTACTTCCTGCGCCCCGACAACCTGCTCTCCATGACGCAGTACGGCGCCGTGCTCGGCCTGCTCGCCCTCGGGCAGAGCATCGTCATCCTCGGCGGAGGCGGCGGCATCGACCTGTCGGTCGGCTCGACCATGAGCCTGTCGGGCGTGGTCTTCGGACTTCTCGCAGTCAACGTCGGACTCGATCCGTGGGTCGCAGCGCTCGGCGCGATCGCGGCCGGAGCCCTCTTGGGTGGCGTCAACGCGGCGCTCATCACCCTGCTCCGCATCCCGCCGCTGATCGCGACGATCGCCACGCTGTACCTGTTCGCCTCCGCGGCGCTGGTGCTCACGAACGGCATCGACATCAACGGATTCGACCGCTCCGGCTTCGCGTTCCTCGGTCAGAGCAAGATCGCCGGCTTCCCGACGCAGGTCATCCTGGTGCTCCTGCCCGCCTACGTCATAGCCGCGATCGTCCTGTCGCGGACACCCACCGGACGCCGCATCTACGAGACCGGCAACAACGCGCAGGCAGCTCTCCTCACCGGAGTGAACGTGCGCGCCACCCGCGCCGGGCTCTACATCACCTCCGGTGCGCTCGCCGGTCTCGCGGCCGTCGTCAACGCCTCGTGGCTGCTGAACGCGAAAGCGGCGGCGGGCGCGGGAATGGAGCTGCAGTCGATCACCATCGCGGTCCTCGGCGGCATCGTCATCACCGGCGGCATCGGCCGGGTGTCGGGGACACTGCTGGGCCTCGTGCTCGTCGTGATCCTGAACTCGGGCCTGCAGCTGGCGGGCGTGAGCAACACCTGGCAGATCGGACTCCTCGGCGCCGTCCTCATCGTCAGCGTCCTGATCGACACCCTGCGAGTACGGAGGCAGCGCACATGAGCGAGCTCAGCACCCTCATCCCCTCGACCCCGGTGCGGGGCGAGCGGGCGATCGACCTGCTCGTGGTCGGAGATACCGGCATCGACCTCATGGTCGACGTCGACACCCTCCCCGGTCGCGACGCGAAGTCCATCGGCCGGAGCCTCGGCATCCACCCCGGCGGCATGGGCGCGAACTTCGCCGTCGCCGCGGGGCTGGCCGAACCGCTGCTGCGCGTCTCGCTGTTCTCGCGGGTCGGCGACGACCCGTTCGGCATCGGATGCATCCGCGCCCTCGCCAGCGCGGGGATCGCGACCGACCACGTCGAGGTGATGGCAGACGAACTCACCTGGTGGTGCGCCGTCGCGGTCGCCGCCGACGGGGAGAAGAGCCTCCTCGGCGGTCGCACGCCCGCTTCGCTGCCGGACGCTTCGCGTGTCGGGGCGGACGTGCTGGCAGCGACCCGCTGGCTGCACGTGCTCGCCGACGTGCCCGGCTCGGACGACCTGATCCAGCGCGCGCGAGCGGCCGGAGCGGGGACCAGCGTCGACGTCGAAGGCAGTTTCGTCGCCGAGGATCCCGACCGGGCCCGAGCGCTCATCGCGCTGGCCGACCTGGCCATCGTGAACACCGGCGCCGCCCAGACGCTGACCGGCACCACCGACGACGAAGCCGCGCTCCGAGCTCTGCTGCAGGACACGGGGCACCGCGTGGTCGTTCTGACTCGCGGTGCCGGAGGTTCCCTGCTCGGGGCATCCGCCGGCGACGGCTCGATCGCGATCTGGTCGCAGCCCAGCGTGCAGGTACCCCGCGTAGTCGACACCACCGGAGCGGGCGATGCCTTCGCCGGCACGGTGATCGCGGCACTGCTCGCGGACCGCAGCGTCGACCACGCTCTCACAGCCGCGGCCGCCCACGCGGCCCGCGCCATCAGCCACCTTGGCTCCCGCTCCGGCGGGTTACCCGGGTGGCCGCATTCCCACGACTCACAAGAAAGAGGAGACATCCATGACTGAACCGACCGCCACGACCCCGCAGACCGACCCGACGCGGTTCACCCGCCTCGAGGACAAGATCCTCGGATCGCTCGCGACCGCGGTGATCGGTGATGCGCTCGGCGCGCCGACCGAGACGCGGAGCATCCCGCAGATCCGCGCGCTCTTCGGCGGACCGGTGACCGAGTTCCACAAGCCGCTGGCCGACTCGCCCTACTCCAAGGGGCGTCACGCCGCGCAGATCACGGACGACAGCAGCCAGCTGCTCATGCTCGCCGAGGTCTTCATCCGAACGGGCACCGCGATCACTTCGCGCGACGTCGCCGACATGATCCTCGAGTGGTCGACGAACACCGACTACTTCCCGCACTTCGCCGGCCCCACGACCCGTCGTGCCGTGGCCGCGCTCAAGGAAGGGGCCGACCCCGAAACGATCGGCGCTGCGGGTGACGAGGCCACGACCGGGGCGAGCAACGGTGCCGCGATGCGCGCCGGTGCGGCCGGACTCGCCCACCCGGGCGACGTGAACGGCGCTGTGCAGGCGGCGCTGATCACGGCACGCCCCAGCCACTTCACCTCGGTCGGTGTCGCCGGAGCAGCGGCCGTCGCGGGTGCCGTCGCCGCGGCGCTCGTCGACGACGCGACCGTGACCGATGTCGTGGACGCGTTCCTCTGGGCTGCCCTGGAAGGCGAGCGACTCGGGCGTGAGCTCGGCCGCGAGGTCCCGGCCCCCAGCGTCTACGAGCGGGCCAAGCGCGCCGCCGAGATCGCGATCACCGAGCGCGACCAGGACCGACTCGTCACGCGCATCGCCGCCGAGATCGGCACGGGCCTGCCGGCCGCCGAAGCGGTTCCCGCCGCACTCGGCTTCTTCGTCGCCGCTGCGGGCGACCCATGGCTCACGGTGCAGGCCGCCGCGAACGCGGGCGACGACACCGACACGGTCGCGTGCATGGCCGGCTCAATCGCCGGGGCGTTCTCGGGCTTTGCCGCGGTGCCGCGCGACAAGTACGCGCAGGTGCTGGAGGCCAACCCGATCGACATCGCCGACGTCGCCAAGCGATTGTACGAGACCGTTCGCTGACCCGCAGCGGACAGAGAGGGGCCGGGCCGCTGCGGTCCGGCCCCTTCTTCGTCGCTACTCGAATCCACCCGTCAACCGCCCGCGCATCCGCGAACTACTCTCATTCATCCCGTCGATCTCCACCGTCTTCCCCAGCGCCTGGTACTTCGTCTCGATCGCATCCAACGCGGCAACGGTCGACGCATCCCAGATATGCGACCCCGACAGATCAACAACAACGCGAGATGGATCATCTGAGTACGAGAACAACGTCGTCAGGTCGTTGCTCGACGCGAAGAACAGCTCCCCCTCCACGACGTACGTCACAACGTCACCCGCCGCACCGAGAACCCGAGTCACCGACACGAAGTGCGCCCCCCGCCGCACGAACAGCACCGACGCGACCAGCACCCCACCGACGACCCCGACCGCCAGATTGTGCGTCAGCAAGACAAGAACAACGGTCGCCACCATCACGAACGTCTCGCTCTTCGGCATCCGCTTCAACGTTGACGGTCGCACGCTGTGCCAGTCGAACGCTCCGATCGCGACCATGATCATCACGGCCACGAGCGCAGCCATCGGGATCGTCCCGACGAAGTCGCCGAACACGACCACGAGCAGGAACAGGAAGATCCCGGCGCAGAAGGTCGAGATGCGGGTCCGCGCACCCGAGGCCTTCACGTTGATCATGGTCTGACCGATCACGGCGCAGCCGCCCATGCCGCCGAAGATCCCCGACAGCACGTTCGAGACGCCCTGACCCCACGCCTCACGACTCTTGCGCGAGTGGGTGTCGGTGATCTCGTCGACGAGCTTCGCGGTGAGAAGCGACTCCATCAGCCCGACCAGCGCGACCCCGAGCGCGAACGGCGCGATGATCGTGAACGTCTCCCACGTGAGCGGAACGTTCGGGATGAACAGCTCGGGCAGGCTCTTCGGCAGCTCGCCCTGGTCGCCGACGGTAGGCACGGTGATGCCGAACGCGAGCACGACGCCCGTCACGATCACGACCGACACGAGCGGTGCCGGCACGATCTTGGTGATCTTCGGCATCAGGATCATCACGACGATCCCGAGCGCGACCAGCGGATACACCAGCCACGGCACGTCGACCAGCTGCGGATACTGCGAGCTGAACACGAAGATCGCCAGCGCGTTCACGAACCCGACCATGACGCTGCGGGGGATGAATCGCATGAGCTTCGCGACGCCGATCAGCCCGAGGATCACCTGGAAGATGCCGGCGAGGATGACCGTCGCGATGAAGTAGTCGAGCCCGTACATCGGGGCGACGGGCGCGATCACGAGCGCCACGGCTCCGGTCGCCGCGGTCACCATCGCCGGACGCCCGCCGAGGAACGCGATCGACACCGCCATGATGAATGACGAGAACAGCCCCACCTTCGGGTCGACGCCCGCGATCACCGAGAACGCGATCGCCTCGGGGATCAGCGCGAGCCCCACGACGAGTCCGGCCAGCACCTCGCGGGTCAGCATCCGCGGATTCTTCAGCGCCTGAAGCACCGTGGGATTCGCCCGGTACCGGGCACGATCGTCGATCGTCGTTGCAGACATGGATGCTCCAGGGGAAGGCGCCTCGAGATGAGGCAGACGTTCCAGCGTAGAGCGGATGCTGCGGATGCGGGGCTCCTCCGCCCTTCCTTCCCGCGGACTCCTCCGACATGATGAAGAGGACCGATCTCGAAGGAGTCCTCCGTGTCACCCACACCGCCGCCGGCCCCGCAGGCCGACACCGCCGTCACCGGGCTGCCCGGCGCTGTGGTGATCGCGGGCATCCGCAAAATGCTCATCTGGACCGTCGTCGCCGGAGTCGTGTACTCGGTCTTCATGAGCGGCAGCAAGGGCATCTGCCCGGGCGGCATCGACGCCAACGGTGGGTTCATCGATGCCGACGGCCGCTCGGTCGAGCAGGCGCCGCTCTGCGTCTCGTTGTCGCTCCACCCCAGCGTGTTCGTCTACGTCGGCATCGCACTGATCGTCCTGATCGCGCTCGGCCGCGTCACCAAGGCAGTCGACGCGCGCGCGGCCCTGCGGACGATGGAACGCGCGATCCAAGGAGCCGGCCTGCTCGTCGCCATCGCGCTCGTCGTGTCGCACGTGTGGTTCCAGCTGACCCCGCTCGAGCACTTCTCCTCCGGCTCGTGGACGTACTTCAGTCCGTTCCCGCTCGGGGTCATCGACATTTCGACCAACCCGATGACAGGGCCCTGACGGCGGCATCCAGCACCTCGTAACCCGTCCACCCGACGGCCGGACGAGTACACCGGTATTCCCTGGAGGGGCATCCGCCCGTCTCCGTTCCGTCGCCGGAAGCTGTCCATACAGTGACGGCATGCAGCTCGGATCCGTCGCAGACGTCGTCACCGCACTCACCGCCATCGGAGCCCTCATCGCCGCCGTCTTCGGCGCGAAGAATGCGGCCCGTCTGTTCGGTATCGAAGCGAAGCGGGATGCCGCCGTGGCAGCGCGCGAGGTGCAATCGCAGGCCAGTAAGGCATTCGCGTGGGTGGCGACCCGGATCAGTAAACGAGAGTTCTACGGGGTCGTCATCGTGAACTCCTCCGAGCAGGCGATCTACGACGTCGTCGTCCGCGTGACGGGCGCCGACGAGGTGGAACGGACTCCGGTGCGGCTCACGATCCTGCCGCCCGGTGCGTACTACCTCGAGGAGAGCCCGCAGGCCTATGGCTGGACGTTCGCCTCACGATTGCGCTCGTTCGACGAGGAGATCCGTCCCGTGACGAAGTCGAGGAAGCGCCGCGTCGTCGGGATGTCGTTCCGCGACAGTTCGAACGTCGCCTGGGTTCGCGACGCCGAGGGTCTGCTCGCGCGCGGATAGTGGGAGGGGCACGCGATCGACGTGGGCCGATCGTAGGTCGCTCCCGCCGATCGGGGTCCCCATAACGAAGCAGCAACGCCACTGATCCGGCTCACAGCGTTCTGCCATCATGAGCCCATGACAACACCGAATACCACTCCCGCTGGCTGGTACGACGACGGTTCCGGTCGTCAGCGCTGGTGGGACGGTCAGCAGTGGGGAACTTTCGCCGATGAGCTCAACGCTCCGGCAGCCACGATGACCGCCGCTCCGATCGCGTCCGTGGAGCCCGTCCCGAAGAAGCTCAATGTTCTCGCGCTCGTTTCTGCCATCGTCGCTGCGGTCGGGTTCATCTTCGCCTGCATCCCGGGCGCCCTCATCGTCGGTTGGATCCTGCTGCCGACCGCCTTCGTGCTCAGCATCGTGTCGCTATTCCTGAAGGGCGACAAGAAGTGGCTCGGCATCGTCGGCCTCGTGCTGTCGATCGTCGGCACGATCATCGGGGTCGTCGTGTTCGCCAGTGTCCTCGCGGCCTCTGTCGATGACGCGTTCGGGAGCGGTGAGACGACGGTCACTGAACCCGGCGACTCGGAGAAAGAAGCCGCCCCGGCAGAGGAGGAGTCCACTGACGCAGAGGCCGGCACGCGAGACAACCCGCTGCCGCTCGGATCCAAGATCAGCAACTCCGACTGGACCGTTGTGGTCAACTCCCACAATCCTGACGGCAACACGATCGTCGCCGAAGCCAACCAGTTCAACGAGCCGGCGCCGGCGGGGTCTCACTACGAGATCGTCAACTACACGATCACGTACACAGGCGCGGACTCGTCCTACTCGATGGAGGTCATGGTCGATGCCGTCACCTCGGCGGGCAACGTCATCGACAGCTACGACAGTTTCGTGAGCTTGGCGGACGACTTCTCGCTGGACGAGCTGTATTCGGGCGGGAGCCTCACCGGCTCACAGGCGTTCCTGGTCCCGGACGGCGAGGCGGTCCTCGTTCGTGTGCAGCCCGGATTCCTGGCCGATGAGGTCTTCATCAAGCCGTAGCGGTTTCGCAGTCGCATCGAACCGAGGCCCCGGCTAGCTCATGCTGTCGGGGCCTCGATTTGTAAGCTGACTTACCGCCCCGCCCGCACCCGCAGCCCGAAAGCGACCCCCGCCAGCGCGATCACCACGACCCCGTATCCGACGCACACGGCCTCGAGCCCGACCACACCGACCAGCGCTCCGGCGATCACGGCCGGCACCCCGAACGCCAGGTACGCCAGCAGGTAGATCACGGCGAAGGTGTCGGCGCGCTGCGTCGCCGGGATCCGCGGGGCGAGTGAGGCGACCACTCCCGAGAACGCGGTGCCGAAGCCCATTCCGGTGACCGCGGCCGCGACGAGGTAGAACGGCAGCGACCCGACGCCCAGCGCGATCAGCGACAGCAGAGTTCCGACCGCGAGCGCCGACGTGCCGAACAGCACCATCGACCGCGCGGCGATCTTCCGCAGCACGAACGCCGTCACGGCACCGACCCCGGCGAGCAGCACGACCCCGAGCCCCTGCCACACATGCGCCTCGCCACCGAGCTCGCCCCGCACGATGTTCGCGCCCAGCGACAGGAACAGTCCGCCCGTCGCCCATCCGGCGATCACGGCCGGAGCCCCTCGCCAGAAGTCGGCCCGAATCGCCGGCGGGATCGACAGCCGGAAACTCAGCGACGCCCACACCCCCGGCTTGCGCGGAGCCGTCTCGGGCACCAGGAAGAACAGCGCCGCGAGCAGGACGTACGCCGAGCTCAACGGCGCGAACACGTCGAGCAGCGCCTCGCCGCTGAGGTCGAGCACCACGGCCGATACGAGTGCTCCGAGCGCGAGTCCGATCCCGGGGCTCAGAGCGTTCCACAGCGCCGCGACCCCCGCGCGCCCGCCCGGCGCGAAGTCGAGCACCGTCGCCGACAGCGCCGAGATCAGCAGACCGCTCGCGAAACCCTGCAGGATGCGCGCGAGGAACAGCATCGCGACGGCATCCGCGTGCCAGAACAGGAACATGCTCCCCGCCAGCAGCAGGAACCCCGCGATCGCGACGGGTCGACGGCCGACGTGGTCCGAGAGCGACCCGGCGGTGAGGAGGGTCAGCAGCAGCGCCACCGCGTACACGGCGAACACGGCGCTGATCACGATCGCCTCGAACCCGATGCTCTGCGCGAGCACCGGGTAGAACGGCGACGGCGCACTCGCTCCGACCATCATCAGGATCTGCGCCACGATCGCGAGCACGAACCCGAACCGCGCGCGGGGAACGACGGTGCTCCCGCCGAGTTCCTGTGCCTGTCGAAGGGGCGTCGACGGGCGGACGATCGGCTCGGTGCTGGTCATGGCGACTCCTCTTATGGTTCGAGAATCATCGAACTATCGGAGCGTACTCGCCATCCGTCGATTGTTCAACTATTCTCGAACCATGCCTGGCGATCTTCCGCACCCGGAGCGCTCCGAGATCCAACTCACCGACGTGCTCTTCGCGCTCAGCGACCCCGAGCGCCTCGCCATCGCGCGCCAGCTCGCCGACGGTCCCCTCGACATGGCCGCCTGCCACTCCACCGACCCGAACCTCCCGAAGTCGACCAAGTCGCACTTCATGAAGGTGCTGCGCGAAGCCGGCATCATCCGCAACGAGCCCAACGGCCGCCGACGGATGCTGACGCTGCGCCGCGACGACCTCGACGCGCTCTTCCCCGGGCTGCTGGACTCCGTGCTGCGCTGACCGGCGCGCTCCGGGACCTCAGTGCCGCACGCGATCAGCCCTTCCTCCGATCTCGGCGCCGACTTCGGTCCATCTCTGGCAGCGCAAGGGAGAGCGTTAGTACGTTGGTGTCCGGGGATGAGCAGACCAGGAGGGGCATGATGCGTATCAAGGAACCGGCCGCCAAGCTCGGTTATGTCGTCGCCGTCGCCATCGGACTCATGCTCACGACCGTTCCGCTCGCGGCCGTCAACCTCGACCTCGGGTTCGCGTGGGGAGTCCTGGCCCTCGTGGCAGCTGTCGTCGTGGCGGCTCGAACCTTCCGCAGCGCAGGAGAATCCGATGCTCCTCGACCCTGGTGGAAGATGACGAGCACACGAGGGGGCGGAATCCTCCTCGCCGCGCTGTTCTTCCTTCAGGGAGTCACCACATCCGTCGGCGTCTTCACCGTGTCGAACCCGCCACTCGCGCTCGTCGGCGCTCTCGTGGCGCTGACGCTGTCGGCCTTCTCCCTGAACTCGGCGATCAGGACTCGACCGGTCCCGGCATCGACCTGACTGGCCCGCCCCTTGCAGCTCTCGGCAGGGTGAGTGTACAGTCACTCATATGCCCAGCGCCCGCAGTTCGATCCTCTCCACGGCCGACGCTCGCCGGCCCCTCGTGGCCGCGGCGGCGTTGGCGGCGTTCGCGCGCAGCGGCTATCACGGCACGACCGTCGCCGACGTGGCGCGCGAGGCCAAGATCTCCCCGGCCTACGTCTTCAAGCTGTACTCCGGCAAGGAGGCGCTGTTCGTCGTGGCGCTCGAGGCGTGCTTCGACGCAATCGTCTCCGCCCTCGAAGAAGGGGCGGATGCTGCCGCCGACACCTCACCCGAAGGCGTGCTCGACGCGATGGGCGACGCCTACGCGCACCTCATCTCGGACCGGAAGCTGCTGATGCTGCAGGTGCACGCGCAGTCGGTCGCCGAGATCCCCGCGATCGGGGAGGCGCTGCGCGCGGGACTCGAGCGCGTCACCACGTTCGCGAAGACCCGTTCGCGGGCGAGCGACGACGACGTGCAGCGCTTCATCGCCTACGGGCAGCTCTGTCACCTGATCGTCACCACGCAGCTCGACGGACGCCCGGGGGACTGGGTCGCCCTGCTGACCAAGGGGATCACGCACCCCGATTGATCCACCCCCCCCGGGGCGTCAGCCCTTCTTCATGCCCGCAAGAGTGAGTGAGTAGTCACTCATCCAACCAATGTCGAAGCAGCACGGACAAGAACACAGAAAAGGAGCACGTCATGACCACCCTCACCTCCCTCCCGGCGCTCGCCGCACCGCGCAGTACGCGCCGGTGGCTCGCCCTCAGCGTCCTCGCCCTCGCGCAGTTCCTCGTGGTGCTCGACGCCTCGATCGTGAACATCGCCCTCCCCGTCCTCGGCCGGCAACTCGGCATGGATACCGCCGCCCTCGCCTGGGTTATCACCGCTTACGTGCTCGCGTTCGGCGGACTGCTCCTCCTCGGCGGACGCCTCGCCGACCGCTACGGACACCGCCGGGTGTTCCTGATCGGAACGGCCGGATTCGTGGCGGCATCCGCCCTCGCCGGGCTCTCGGTGTCGAGCGAGATGCTCCTCGCCGCCCGCGCCCTGCAGGGCGTCTCGGCTGCGCTCCTCGCCCCTGCCGCCCTCGCGCTGCTGACCCAGCTGTTCCCGAACGACGCCGAGCGCACCAAGGCGCTGGGTGTGTGGGGAGCCGTCGCCGGCATCGGATCGGCCGCGGGGGTGCTGCTCGGCGGAGTGCTCACGGCGACCCTCGGTTGGCAGTCGGTGTTCTTCGTGAACGTGCCGGTCGGTGCGCTCGTGCTCATCGCCATCCCGCTGCTCATCACCCGCGACGGCATCCGAACTCCCGGGCGCCTGGATGCCGCCGGCGCCGTGACCGTCACCGCCGCACTGGTCGCGCTCGTCGGCGCTCTCAGCGCAGTCGAGCAGGTCGGCTTCGTGCACCCGCTCCCGCTGGGCCTGCTCGCCCTCGCGCTGATCCTCGGCGTCGCCTTCGTGGCGATCGAACGTCGCGCTGCCGAGCCGCTCGTCCCGCTCCGCGTGTTCCGCAACCGCAACCTCGCCCTCGGCAACATCGTCATGCTGCTCGGCGGCGCCACCATGGTCGCGCTCTTCTTCGCCCTCTCGGTGTACATGCAGGCCGTGCTCGGCTACGACGCCCTCACCGCAGGCCTCACGCAGCTGCCCCTCGCCGGCGTGCTCGTGATCGTCGCCGGTGGCGTGCCCGCCGTGATCGCCCGTGTCGGCACGCGGCCGGTGCTGATCGGGGCGCTGCTCGTCCTGGCCGTGGGGCTCCTCTGGCTCGCCGCATCCCCGGCGGATGCCGTGTTCCTCACGCACCTGCTCGGCCCGACCATCCTGATCGGGGTCGGGCTCGGCGGCGCGGTCGTCGCGACGACCCAGCTCGCGGTCGACGGCGTCGAGGGCGGAGAGGCCGGACTCGCCGGCGGACTCGTCAACACCAGCCAGCAGATCGGCGGCGCGATCGGACTGGCCGTGCTCGGCACGGTCGCCGGTCTGCGCACGGCAGCGCTGTCGGCAGAGGGGGCGTCGTCTGCCGAGGCGCTCACCGGCGGATTCTCCTGGCTGTTCCTCGGAGCAGCGGGACTGGCGGTCGTCGGCGTGGGGATCGTCGCGGTCTGGCGTCGCGACTGAGGTCGTTTCAGGGTGGGCCCGTGGAGCGCGTCTCGATGCGCTCCCCGGGCCTCTCCTTTTGGTGTGAGAGCGATATGACATCTACTGATCGCTGGGAGCTACGATAATGACATCCATCTGGGGTCTCGTGATTGTCATATTGCTCTCCGATTTGGAGCGGATGCCGTGAGAGGCGGATACTTCTCGCATCCGGACGGCCCCCAACTCGGCCGGGGAATCGACATGCAGACCTCCTCTTCACTCGCGCCAGGAACGACCATCGCCATCGTCGGCGCCGGTCGTCTCGGACGCGTGCTCGCGCGCTCCCTGCGCACGGCGGGGTTCGACGTCCTCGGCCCCCTCCGCCGCGATCAGTCGATGCCGAACGCCGACGTCGCCCTGCTCTGCGTTCCGGACTCCGCCATCCCGGCCGTCGCGTTCGTCGCTCGACCGCATGTGCGGCTCGTCGGTCACGTCTCGGGTGCCACGCCGCTCGACGACGTCGACTTCAGCATCCACCCCCTGCAGACGTTCACGGGCGCGGAGACTCCCGATGTGTTCCACGGCATCGGCGCCGCGGTCGCCGGCCGCACCGACGATGCCCGCGCCGTGGCCGAGCAGTTGGCCCGGGCTCTCGGTACCCGACCGTTCACGGTCGACGACCGCGCGAGGTATCACGCGGCGGCGTCCTTCGCCTCGAACTTCGTGCTGACGGTGGTCGATGCGGCCGAGCAGCTGGCTGCGGCCGCGGGCATCCCCTCGGATGACGTTCGCCAACTCCTCGCCCCGCTCGTCCGGCGGTCGGTCGAGAACTGGGCGGATGCGGGAGCGCAGGACGCCCTCACCGGACCGATCGCCCGCGGCGACGCGGAGACGGTCGCCCGGCAGAGGTCGGCTGCCGCAGAGCTCGACCTTCAGGACCTGTTCGACGCCCTCGCCGCCGCCACCCGGGCGATCGCCTCTCGCGCCGACGACCCGGTACGGATGTCGGGAGAAGGGACGGATGCCGGGAGAAACGCCGCCGATCGGCCCGACATTCGTCCCTTCTCCCGACAAGTGGACGGCGCGGTGACCGGAGAAGCGACCGTCGAGGTGACAGGCGAAGCGACCGGCGAAGTGACCGGCGAAGTGACCGGAGAAACGACCGGCGAGCCGAAGGAACCGTCCGCATGAGAGTCCTCCGCACCATCCCCGAGGTGCGCGCGGCCGTCCGCGAGGCTCGGCTCGCGAACGGCTCGGTCGGCCTCGTCCCCACGATGGGCGCCTTCCACGACGGACACCTCTCTCTCATGCGGGCCGCGCGCGCGACATCCGATCTCGTCGTCGTCTCGCTCTTCGTCAACCCGACCCAGTTCGGCGCGAACGAAGACCTCAGCTCCTACCCGCGCGATGAGGTCCGCGACGCGGCGCTCGCCGAGGCCGAGGGCGTCGACATCCTCTTCGCCCCGGCGGCATCCGAGATCTACCCCGACGGGTTCGCGACGAACATCCACGTCGCCGGCCTCACCGATGTGCTCGACGGTGCGAGCCGCGGCGCGCACCACTTCGACGGCGTCGCCACGGTCGTCACGAAGCTGTTCGGGATCGTCCGGCCGGATGCCGCGTACTTCGGACAGAAGGATGCGCAGCAGGTGCTCGTCGTGCGCCGCGTCGTGTGCGACCTCGACCTCGACGTGCGCATCGTCGCCTGCCCGATCGTGCGAGAGGCCGACGGACTCGCCATGAGCTCGCGCAACGTCTACCTCGACGATGCCGCGCGGCTGCAGGCGACGGCGTTGAACCGGGCGCTGGATGCGGCGGCCGAGGTGTTCGCGGCGGGGGAGCGCGAGGGTGCGGGCATCCTGTCGGCGGCACGGCGCGTGCTCGAAGACGCCCGGATCTCTGTGGAGTACCTGGAGCTCCGCGATGCCGAGACGCTGAACCCGGTCGTCCGCGTCGAGCGGGACGCGCTGCTCGCGGTCGCCACACGCGTCGGCGCCGCCCGGCTGATCGACAACCATGTGCTGTCCGTTACCGACGTCGCTGATCGGGGTGCCGCTGAACCGGACGTCGCTGAACCGGATGCCGCTGAACCGGACGTCGCTGAACCGGATGCCGCCCTCCCGGATGCCGCCGACCCACACGCCAACGACCCGAAGGGCGATGCCTGATGCGACGCACGATGCTGAAGTCGAAGATCCACCGCGCGACCGTCACCGCCAGCGATCTGCACTACGTCGGCTCGATCACGATCGATCCCATCCTGCTCGAAGCTGCCGACATCCTGCCGCACGAGCAGGTGCACGTCGTCGACGTCGACAACGGCGCGCGCTTCGAGACGTACACGTTGGTGGGGGAGCGCGGATCCGGCGTCATCCAGGTCAACGGCGCCGCGGCCCGCCTCGTGCACACCGGCGACACCATCATCGTCATCTCCTATGCCGACTATTCGCGCGAAGACCTCGCGAGCTACGAACCGGTCGTCGTGCACGTCGACCGGGACAACGCGATCATCCAGGTCGACGACGACGTCGACCGCCTGCTGACGGAGGCCCGCGCATGAGCGCCCACGCCGCCCCGCGCAAACGTGTCACGCTCGCCGCTCTCGCCGCGAAGAAGGATGCCGGCGAGCCGATCGTCATGGTCACCGCCTACGACCACCCGAGTGCGCAGATCGTCGAGGCTGCCGGTGTCGATGTCGTGCTCGTGGGCGACTCGGCCGCGATGACCGTGCTCGGCTACGACAGCACCGTGCCGGTCACGGTCGACGAGATGCTGATGCTGACGAAGGCGGTGCGCCGCGGGCTGACCATGCCGTTGCTCCTCGGCGACCTGCCGTTCGGGTCGTACGAAGCCTCGGACGAGCTCGCCATCGCCACCGCGCAGCGCTTCGTCAAGGAAGCCGGCTGCGACCTGGTGAAGATCGAGCGCGGCGGCACGACCGTCGACCGCGCTCGGGCGCTCGTGCAGGCCGGCATCCCCGTGGTCGGGCACGTCGGGCTCACCCCGCAGACGGCCACGGCGCTCGGCGGCTACCGCGCACAGGGCCGCACCGCCGAAGCGGCGCTCGCCGTGATCGACGACGCCCTCGCCCTGCAGGCCGCCGGCTGCTCGATGCTCGTGGTCGAGGCGGTGCCCTCCGAGGTCACCGCCGCCCTGGTGCCGCTGCTCGACATCCCCGTGATCGGCATCGGAGCCGGAGCGGATGCCGACGGGCAGGTGCTCGTGTTCCACGACCTGCTCGGGCTGTACGACGGCGGGGTGGCCAAGTTCGTGAAGCGGTACGCGGAGTTGCGGGCGGCTGCGATCGGCGGCGTGGAGGCGTATGCGGCGGAGGTGCGCGGGGGTGTGTACCCAGCGAGCGAGCACGGGTATGCGATGCCGGCGGGGGAAGCGGCGCGGCTCGAGGAGTTGCTCGCGGGGCGCTGAGGTGATTCGTGGATAAGTACGTATCTGGGGTGCTTGTGGAGGAGTGTTCCCCGGGGGGCGCTGTGGCGTATTTCTGCGACATTCTGGGATGTGATGCGGAGATAGCTTCGAAGGTAGCGTGTTACCGGGTTAGAATGGAGCATGTCCACTTTGACCGGGTTGCACGAGGCGATGAGTCGCCTCGATGCGG